>CAVWDE010000004.1:0-253202 GCA_963753685.1 uncultured Alphaproteobacteria bacterium | reverse complement strand
TTGGTGTAGCTGCCGATACGATTGAGCAACTCGAGGAACCGATTCCCGGCGCGCTATATCGACAGATTGGCGTTCGCCTTTGGGGAAAAGGTGCATACGAGCGCGAGCCGATCGACGGTGGCATTACGAAATACAAGCTACTCAATCGTGTTGAACTTGGGGATATTATAGTGAATAAGATTTGGGCACGAAATGGCAGCGTCAGTGTCGTGCTCGATGATGAGCTTCAAGATTGCTATTGTTCAGGAGAATTCCCTCTCTTCCGACCTCGGCCCAATCGGCTCAACTTGAATTGGTTCTATTGGATTACGAAAACTCCTTGGTTCTGGCATAGCTGCGATGCTCAGTCGCAAGGGACGAGTGGCAAAAACCGCATCCGTCCAGAAAAATTTGCGCAGATCCAAATCCCGCTGCCGCCGCTGGTGGAGCAGCGGCGGATCGTGGCCAAGATCGAGCGGTTCGCCGCCAAGATCGATGAGGCGCGGAGGTTACGCCAGCGAGGCCAGACCGAGACAGTCGCACTTCGGCGCGCCGGCTCCGAATCAGTATTCCGTCAACTTCAATCAACGATGGGGTGTCAAACATTGGCTGATGTCTCTGAAACCATCACTGATGGTGACCATCTGACACCTGCTTTCACCGACCAGGGGGTACGCTTCATATTTGTTGGGAACGTTTCTAGTGGTCGACTTCATTTCGAAAATTCGAAAAGAGTCAGCGATGTTTACTTTACGAGGCTTAGCCCTCAGCGAGTGCCGAGGCGGGGCGACATCCTCTACAGCGCCGTTGGGGCTACGTTGGGCGTTCCCGCGGCCGTGGAAACGGATGAACCTTTCTGTTTTCAGCGTCACGTCGCGATCGTGAAGCCGGATCATAGCAAGGTGACTACTCGCTTTGCCTGGCACATGCTCCAAGCAAGCACGGTCTTCGCGAAGGCTTGGGCTTCGAGCACCGGTTCGGCTCAACCTACCATTCCGCTTCGTGCAATCCGGGAGTTGCCAATTCCCGTTCCCCCGCTTTCCGACCAGTGCCGCATCGTCACCTACCTGGACGGCCTGCGGGCCAAGATCGACCGGCTGAAGGCGCTTCAGACGCAGACCCGGGCCGAGTTCGACGCGCTTCTGCCCTCGATCCTCGATCGGGCCTTCAAGGGCGAGCTGTGAGCCGAGCGCCAGCCGATGTCCGACGGCGAGGCCATATCCCCGACCAGTCGGCTGACTGCCTGCCGCGGGGTCTCTTTCCAACGGAACCGGTTGTCGTGGGTCACCAGCCGGCGCTTCCTCTGTCCCTTCACCCTGCATCTATACCCTGAACAGCGTTCGTGGTAACGACACCTAGCTTCACATCCCGTGGTTGCCAGGAGGGCCGCGAAGGCGTCCGCCGCGGAGCTGCGTGGCGCCGGGAGGGCTTGCGGCGTGGACAAACCGCGCAAGCAAACCCGATCCGCGGGCACCGCTTGTGGCGCCCCGGCGCAGTCGATTACCGACCTTGCTGAGCAAGAGGCCGAGGCAAGCTCCTGCCGCCGACCTGCCTCGCGGCGGACTCGTCCGAGCGGCGATCAGTCAAGGGCACGCCGGGTCAGCTGCGACGGCGGGAGGGCGATAGCCCGCGCGCACGCATTCCGCTTGACGCATAACTCTGGGTCGAGCAGTCTGGTAATGGATAGTCGTGCGGCGCTGCGATGGAAGAGCAATTTCGAAGCGGTACAGAAGGAGGCATAAAGCAGGGGGGAGGCAGCCCTCTCAGCCGACGGTGGCTCTGGCGCGCCGCGGCCGCGGTCGTGCTGATTTGTGTCCTGGCGGTGCTCTATTGGGGCGCGTTCGAGGAGGATGCAAGACGCTATCCGTTTTACGCGCCTGATCTGCGGGCCTGGTTCCTGGAGAAGATGCCGCATCCCGGCCATGGCACGATGCCCGTCGTGCCGGCCGGTAGTCTCGGCGGTTTGGTGCCGCGGGGCCTGTGCGCCACAGCCGATGCCGCCTGCGGTGGCCTCAAGATCGCGAACGACGGGCGAGCGCTGCTGCGGCTTGAGCGAAGATCAGAGGCCCTGGCCCGGGTCCACTACACACGGACAACTGGGTACGCATTTGCGGTGAGCGCCACTGGCGGCTCTGGCAGTTGACCCAGAGCGATCCCCCGACATGGCATCGCGCCGACCTGCCCAGGCTTGGAGCCGGCGGCGGTCGGAGCGAACACCGGCTTGGTCCGGCCGATAGCCTCGAGGTGACCATCTACCGGCAGCCGGACATGTCGGGCGTGTTCGTGATCGACGGCGAGGGCTACCTGGCGCTGCCGCCGCTCGGCGAGGTCAAAGCCGGCGGCCTGACCACGCGTGAACTAGAGATCCAGGTCGAGGAGCGCCTGAAGGAGAATCAGTTCCTGGTCAGACCGCAGGTAAACATCCAGCTGGTCACGGGCAAGAGCAACAACCCCTTGCTACGCGGCCATGAGGGGCCAGTCTTGGCCGCTGGCTTCTCGCCCGATGGCATGCGAGTTCTGACGGCATCCCAAGATGGCACGGCCCGACTGTGGGACGCGACCTCGGGCAAGGCACTCGCGACCATGGGAGGCCACGCGGGCGCGGTCAACTCAGCGGAGTTCAGCCCAGACGGCAGTCGGGTGGTCACGGCGTTCGATGATCACACCGCGCGACTGTGGGATGCGGCCACCGGGAAGGAGCTTCTGGCGCCGTTGCGCCACGAAGGCCGCGTGTTGGGCGCCACCTTCAGCTTGGACGAGAGCCGCATCCTGACCTGGTCCGAGGATGGAACCGCGCGACTGTGGGACGCGGCCACCGGGAAGGAGGTTCTGGCGCCGTTGCGCCACGAAGGCCGCGTGCTGGGCGCCATCTTCAGCCGGACGAGAGTCGCATCCTGACCTGGTCCGAGGACGGAACCGCGCGACTGTGGGACGCGGCGACCGGGCGGGAGGTTCTGGCGCCGTTGCGCCACGAAGGCCGCGTGTTGGGCGCCACCTTCAGCTTGGACGAGAGCCACATCCTGACCTGGTCCGAGGACGGAACCGCGCGACTGTGGGACGCGGCGACCGGGCGGGAGGTTCTGGCGCTGCGCCATGAAGGCCGCGTGTTGGGCGCCACCTTCAGCTTGGACGAGAGCCGCATCCTGACCTGGTCCGAGGATGGAACCGCGCGACTGTGGGACGCGGCGACCGGGAAGGAGGTTCTGGCGCCGTTGCGCCACGAAGGCCGCGTGCTGGGCGGCATCTTCAGCCGCGACGAGAGTCGCATCCTGACCTGGTCCGAGGATGGAACCGCGCGACTGTGGGACGCGGCGACCGGGAAGGAGGTTCTGGCGCCGTTGCGCCACGAAGGCCGCGTGCTGGGCGCCATCTTCAGCCGCGACGAGAGTCGCATCCTGACCTGGTCCGAGGACGGAACCGCGCGACTGTGGGACGCGGCGACCGGGCGGGAGGTTCTGGCGCTGCGCCACAAAGGCCGCGTGCTGGGCGCCATCTTTAGCCGCGACGAGAGCCGCATCCTGACCTGGTCCGAGGATGGAACCGCGCGAGTATGGTTCATCGATGCGATGGCGCCGATAGTCACGGATGTCGCATCCGATGCCTCACGGGCACTCTGGGTCGTCGGACGACACGGTTACGCGGCAGTCGGAGACGCTAGCGGTTTGCAGCGCGTAGACTCTAATATCGAGGATGATTTATTCGCGGTCGCATTGCTGAGCGACGGTCGCGCCGTGGCGGTTGGGGCGAGCGGGCCTGTCGTCCGAGTTCAAGAGCGCGCAGACCGGGAGGCGCGGCCGTGACGGGCCGCAACCGAGCAGGCCCGCAACAACAGACGCAGCAGCAGGCGCTGCCGCAGCCTGCCATTGCCCATAGTCTTCCGAATTCAGGAAGCCGACGAGCGGCCCTGCGCGCCGTGTTCTTCGACGACGAGAAGCATGGCTGGGTCGCCGGCGACGACGGGCTCTTGCTCTACACTGAGGACGGTGCGGCGCGAACCTTGGAAGGTGCTGCACAAGGGCGGCGGCTACCAGTTGACGGACGTCTATGTCCAGGGCCGTGAACTCGGCTGGGCGGTCGGCGAGACGTCTGACGGGCACCGGGTCGTGCTCGCATCCGACAACCCCTCCGACGCTCAGAGCTGGCGAGAGCTGCCGCACTACGTCGCTCCCTGGTGGTTCTTCCTCGGGGTGCCGGGTTTCATCCTGGCGGGCTTCTTCAACGTCTGGGCATGGCGGCTGGAGCCGCCGCCGCCCGAGGCTTCGATCACTGGAGCTGGCACTTCCGACCGGCCGCTGACCTGGCGCGATCCGGATGCGCGCGTTCTGCGGCCACTTGCTCGCGGGCTCTCGCGCTTTCTGCGCAACGTCAACACCGAGCCGCCGCTCACCATCGCCATCACCGGACGGTGGGGAAGCGGGAAGAGCTCGCTGATGAATCTGCTGCAGGAGGACCTCAAGCAATTCGGCGCGCGCCCGGTCTGGTTCAATGCGTGGCATCACCGGGAGGAGGAGCACCTCCTGGCGGCTCTGTTCGCAGCCGTGCGGCGTCATGGACCGCCCGGCTGGTGGCTCGATCGCGGCCTCGCTTTCCGCCTGCGGCTGCTCTGGCTGCGCAGCCGGACAGCCTTCGCCAACGCTGTTCTATCTGCTGCTGTTTGCCGGCAATCGCTGTGATCACCGTGCACTTGTCGCTGCCATGGCTGGGCGTGCCGCAGGCGGAGGATCTGCTAAGGCGCGTGACAGCCTGGCTCGACAACGATGGCGAGCTGTCCAATTTCGTCCGCAGCTACGGCGGGGCGATTCTGAGCTCGGGCGGGCTCTGCCCTCGCTGGCCTGTGGTTGCGCGGCAAAATGGTCGCGCTGCCGGCGAACCCCGCCAAGCTCGTCGCCGCCGTGGCGCGGCGCGCCAGTATCGGCGACTTTAGCGACAAGCTCAGCTTTCGTGACCGATTCGGCGAGCAGTTCAGCGAGGTGTGCCAGGCGCTGCGGACACGCACGTCGCCAGGCGTGGTGATCCTCATTGACGACCTCGATCGCTGCCAGCCGGAGGATACCTTGAAGATCCTCGAGGCGGTGAATTACTTCGTCAGCGCGGGCCCCTGCATTGTCATCCTCGGCATGGATCGGCGCCAGGTCGAGTATTGCGTTGGTCTCGGTTTTGAGAAGCTCGTCGAGGGACTGCCGGACGACGAGCTGGTCTATGAGGACGAGCTGCTCCAGGACAGCGATGGCCGTGTCCAAAAAGTCGCTAAGCAGCGCGCCTTTGCCCGGCATTATCTCGAGAAGCTCGTCAACGTCGAGGTGCCAGTGCCCGAGCTGACCGAGCAACAGCTCAATGCGATGCTCGTCCCATCCGAACCAGAGCGCCGAGACACGCCAGGCGAGGACCACGTCGGCTGGTGGCGGCATCTGGTGGCGTTGCTGTGGGGGCGGGTCGACCGCCCAGCGGGGGTCGGAAAAGAAACAAACGAAACGAGGGCACCGACGACAGAGCCGCCAAGCTGGCTCTACGGGTTCAAATTTGGCGTGTCTACCGCAGCGCAGTTCGCGCGGGTCGGTGTGCTCGCCTTCGTTCTCGGCTGGCTGGTCGTATGGGGCGCTGAAGACGTGCGCGAATGGCCGGCTAAGGAAGTCAAGCCGTCTCCAGCTGCTTCTTCGCCCGGAGAACCCAGCGCGAAGTCTTCGACGAGCTGCCGCAAAACCCGGCGATTGCCTCTGGCCCTCAACTGGCATCAAACCTCGCCCGAATCCCTGAGCCGGAAGTCAGTTCCGTCAGCGATATCCCCACCGGGCGGCGCTGGGTCTGGTGGTCGCCGACCGTACTTAGTCCTGCTTGTCGCAGCCCTGTGGGGCGTCGGCGCGTTCATGCACCGTGAACGGCGGGTGGTCGACGATTCGCCGGATTTCATGAAGGCGCTGGCTGCTGTCCGCCCGCTCTTGGAGGAAGTGAATCCGACGCCTCGCGCGATCAAGCGCTACCAGAACCGGATGCGCTATCTTGCCGAACGTCTGCGTCCGCAGGACTACGAGCCGGACGCCATCGATTCATTCCTCCACTGGCTCGGCGCCCGATTGAGGCGAAGCATCGTGCCCGATGCGTGGTTTGAGGACACGCTTCGAACGGCGATCAGCGAGCCGGCGCTATTCTGCTGGGTGCGATCGAGACTTTTGCACCGCGGGCGTTCGATCAGAGCGCCGAAGAGGTCCTCGACTGGCTCGACCGGAAAGCAGACAGCGACCCGCGGGCGCAGCGACGGGCGGATATTTGGCGCAAGGTCAAGGCGGATTTCAGGGAGAGGTTTCCTGAAGCCCAGCATTCCCGCGCATGGCCGAGTGCGGAGGACGTTCGGGTTTATCAGGGCTTCTTGCAAGGAGGTGGGCGCGGGGACGTCGCTCGCGGCACGCCTCCCGCCCCGCCCGGCCGCCGTCCACCCCGGCCGGGGCCGGTCATCGTCGCTCACAACCCGAGCTAAAGCACGTTGCATTGCGTGGAATTGGCGTACACGTCCGGCGACAGCCGCCTTGCATGATGATAAAATGGCCGCCTGCCGGTGGATGCGCCGCGACGCATCTATGCGTCACTTTTGCGGCCGAAATCAGCGATTTTGCGGCCAAATGACAACAATGACGAAAAAATGAGCTTCGCGCCAAAGGTTTACACATGCCGCCGACCCTGTGGCATGATCCTTAACTCGCGCATCGGCACCGCCCGGAAATTCGCAGGAAAATCTGAAGAACCTCCGGAAATTGGCGAAACCCGCAGACGCGCCCCATGGCACAGAAGTGTCTCATCTGTGCGCCCGAAAGCGTCGCTTTTGCGGCCGAAATCAGCGGTTTTGCAGCGGTTTTGCGGCCGGACTCAGCGGTCAAGTCGCCGGCGTCGCGAAAAACCATGTCACCACAAAGGCTTACGCATAGGGCACACCCTGTCGCCTGAGGCTACACAAGTGTCGCCTGGTGTGCACTCGCCGGGCGCGCGGAAATTCGTTTTGGGGGCGGGAAAATTGGCGGAAATTCCGGAAATTCGGGGAAAAGGCGGCGCGGCGCTCCGGGGCGACCACCAGGTTCGCCCTTGGGAGCTGCCGCGGGAACGGAAATTCGCGTCAATTCAGCTGCGTCGCTGCCAGCGCGCCATTTTTCCTGCTCCGGCTGCCGGGTGGGCGGCCGCGGCCGCGTTTGGGGGGTGGTGCCGGTGCCGCGACGACGAGGCGGCGGCGCGGGGTCGGCGGGCGCATCGGCCCGGTCCGCGGCCGGCGCGTCGGAGCGGCCGAAGTCCTGCACCAGGCGAACCTCGGCGCCGCCGCGGCGGCCGGTCGAGCCCGAAGCGGCGAGCCCTGGTCGGCTTCCCGAGCGAGACGCACCGTCGCACACCATCAAAAGAGCCATATGCGCCGGGCCGGCCGCGGCCACCGACGGCTGGTCGCCCTCCGCGGCCAGCATGCGGACGTAGATCAGCTCCCCCGGGCGCAAGAGGCTGCCCGCGGTCGCGAAGTAGCCCGGCGCCAGCACGACCTCGAGCGGGTCGGCGGTGCCGTAGCCCAGCACCCGGAACGCGTACGTCCCGGGCACGAAAAATACCTCCTGCAGATCGCAGCGCCGAAAAGCCATCGCACTTCCCCCTGGCGTGGAACCCGGGCGCAACTATAAACGGTATTATTTCCTATTGACAAGAATTTTCCGCGGCGGCGGTTGCACCGGCCAATCCCCGCCGGGCGTGCGGGCATGCATCACTTCTGTCGCCTCGCTCCTTGCATTTGTTCCTATCAACTGGCATCATGGCGGACCGCGAGGCGGCCGATGGCGCCGCCGGGTCCGAGCCTGCATCCCCTCGTTTCACCGCATTTTCGAGGACAAAACCATGGCCGATCTCCCTCCGCCGACCGCCAGAACGCGCCGCTCCGAACCGACCTTGGTGGTCGGCTCCGAGAGCCAGGCGCGCCGCTCCGAGGCGACCTTGGTGGTCGGCTCTGAGAGCCAGGCGCGCCGCTCCGAGCCCTTCCCTGGCTTCCAGGCTTCCTTGGCTCCCAGGGCCGACCTCGGTGGTCGGCCCGGAGCGGGAAGACCTCCGGTGGTCGGTCCGAAGCGGGAAGTGGTGGTCGCTTCGCTGGTTCCCGGCGCCGACGTGGTGTCGGCGGGGAGCGCGAAGGGGAGGCGGGCGCGTTCGCAGGCAGCGCTGAAGCGGCTCCAGGCCGAGGCGCAGGGCCGGTCCGCGGCCGGGCGGGCGGGCGGCGAGCCGTGGCCTCCGGGATTCAAACAGACCCGAAAAAGCGCCTCCGAACAAAGCCTTGGCCTGCCAGGCAGCCTCGATCCGGGTCACAATCGGCGTCGTCGAGATCCAACCGCGGGCGCTCGATGCCGCCCGGCTCGAGCGACGCCGGCCGGACGCGGTCCGCGAGGATCGGGGCCTCGCCTTATGGGCCCCGCCGACTACGGGGTCGGACCGGTGATCAGGCGCGCGCCGCGTTGGAAGGTCAGATACGACCAGAGCCAGTCGAGCAGGACCGCGAGCCGGTTGCGAAAGCCGATCAGGAAGAAGATGTGGACAGCACCCCACAGCAGCCAGGCCAGGCGGCCCGACAGGCGCAGCCAGCCGAAGTCGGCGACCGCCGCCTTGCGGCCGATGGTGGCGAGGTTGCCGAGGTGGCGGTAGTGGAACGGCGGCGGGGCGGCGCGGCCGGCGATGCGGGCGCGGATCACGCGCGCGACGTACTGCCCGGCCTGCTTGGCGGCCGGCGCGATCCCGGGCAAAGGCTTGCCTTCGGCATCGGTCGCGAGTGCTGTATCGCCGATCACGAAGATCTCGGGATGGCCCGGCAAAGTGAGGTCGGGCTTGACCTTGACCCGGCCGGCGCGGTCCTTCTCGGCATCGAGCCAGCCGGCCGCGGGCGACGCGGCGACGCCTGCCGCCCAGAGGATCGTGCGCGCGGCGATGCGCTCGTCGCCGAGCATCGCACCTTCGGCGTCGCAGGCAGTGAGCGCCTGGCCGAGGCGGACCTCGACCCCGAGCCGCTCGAGCGAGCGCCTGGCGACCGCCGACAGCCGCTCGGGGAACGCCGGCAGCAGGCGCGGGCCCGCCTCGACCAGAATCACCCGCGTCTGGCGCGGATCGATGTGGCGGAAGTCGGCGGCCAGCGCCATGCGCGCGAGCTCGGCGATGGCGCCCGCGAGCTCGACCCCGGTCGGCCCGCCGCCGACCACGACAAAGGTCAGGAGGGCCGCGCGCTCGTCCGGGTCGCGCGCCGCCTCCGCCCGCTCGAAGGCCAGCAGCAGGCGGCGGCGGATGTCGGTCGCATCCTCGATCTTCTTGAGCCCGGGCGCGATCTCTTCCCACTCGTCATGGCCGAAATACGCGTGCCGGGCGCCGGTCGCGATGATCAGCTGATCATAGGCGACGCGCCGCTCGCTGCCCGGGTCATGCCCGACGATCAGCACCTCGCGCGCGCCGGTATCGATGCCGGTGACCCGGCCGAGGATCACGCTCGCGTTGCGTTGATGGCGCAGGATCGCGCGGATCGGCTGGGCGATGTCGGCGGGCGAGAGCGCCGCGGTCGCCACCTGGTAGAGCAGCGGCTGGAACAGGTGATAGTTGCGCCGGTCGATCACCGTGATCTGCACGGCCGCCTTGCGCAGCGCGGTCGTGGCCGCGAGCCCGCCGAAGCCGGCGCCGACGATCACCACCCGAGGCATGGAGTCCCGGATCGAGGTCGAGGGCGACGACGAACGCGAGCTCGAGGCGGCCTGGGGCAGGGACTGGAGATCACGCAGAGAGGTCGACATGGTTGCTGACCTTTCGGAGCCGCCAGCGGCCGGGCCTTGGCCCGGCGCGCCGGCCGCGATCCAAGAACGGTTACTCGCCGGCACCGACGTGGCGGAGGGACTCGCCCAGCGACCAGATGGCGGCGCCGAGCAGCACGGCGTCCTTCAGGATGAACTGACCGGGCGCCACCGAGAGCGCCGGAAAGCCGCCGAGGCTCGGCTCCCAGCCGGGGGTCGAGACCAGGAAGGTAAGCGTGATGACGAAGGTGGCAACCGCCATCAGGCTGCCGACCACCCCGGCCGGGGCCGACCAGGGCCGGATCGCGATCAGGACGCCGGCCACGATCTCGGCGGCGCCGATCAGGTTCGAGGTCGCCTGGACGCTGAACAGGCCGTACAGCCAGAACATCAACGGGCTGTTGGCGACCAGCGGCTGGATCGCGCCGGCCTCGTAGGCGGTGAACTTCATCAGCCCGATCCAGACCAGGACCAGGACCAGCGCGTAGCGGGCGACGTTGAGGCCGAGCGCCTCGAGCCTGGCGCCGGTGGCGGCGGCGGCTTCCGGCCGGACGCCGAAGGACTGCAGCGGGGTTGCGCGTTCAGCGATCATCGGAGCTTTCCTCGTTCGGCGGCCGCGAGGCATGGCAGCTTCGCGGTCCGCGATTGCAGGGGGGCCTGGCAGTCGTGGGGCCGCGGGGCTGGCCGGCGACCGGCTCGACTGCCGATGCCGGGAACTTGGCAGAGCCGCCGCAAGGGCTGAAATGCCGTCTTCCTATGGTTTCGATAATCGGGCGTGATCGGTCGGCGGCGGCCGGCGCTCTGAACGCTCTTGACAGCGCTCGGGCGGCCAGGGCTGGCTCCTGCCCGATCAGGAGGAGGTCCACCGATGCCGCTCGAGCTGTGGCTTGCCTTCGTGCTCGCGAGCACGATTCTGCTGACGATCCCAGGCCCGACCGTGACGCTGGTGGTCAGCCATGCGCTCGCCGGCGGCCGCCGCACCGGCCTTGCGACCGTGCCGGGCGTGGCGCTCGGCGACCTCACCGCCATGACCATCTCGCTGCTCGGTGCGGGCGCCGTGCTGGCGGCCTCGGCGGCGCTGTTCACGGCGCTGAAGCTGGTCGGCGCCCTCTATCTGGTGTGGCTCGGGGTGCGGCTGTGGCGGGCCGATCCGGCCGCCGAGGCGTGCGCGGGCCAGGCGCAACCGGCCGGCCAGGGTGCCATGTTCTGGCGCGCCTATGCGGTCACGGCGCTCAACCCCAAGAGCATCGTCTTCTTCATCGCCTTCGTGCCGCAGTTCGTCGCCGCGGGGCGGCCGCCGCTGCCGCAGTTCCTGATCCTGGAGGCGACGTTCGTGCTGCTGGCAGCGCTCAACGCCGCGCTTTGGGCGCTGCTCGCGGGCCAGCTGCGCGCGCGCCTGCGCACGCCCCGGATGCTGCGGCTGATCAACCGGACCGGCGGCAGCCTCTTGATCGCAGCCGGGGCGCTGACGGCGCTCGCGCGGCGCGCCTGATCAGGCCGCGGCTGCCGCCGCCCGGCGCGCCGGGCTCGCCAACGCGCCGGCGCAGAGCGCCATCAGGCCGACCACCGCGGCGACCAGACCGAGGGCGACCGCGAGACCGCTCGCCTCGGCCACCAGGCCGATCAGCGGCGGCCCGGCGAGGAAGCCGAAATAGCCCGCGGTCGAAACCCCGGCGATGCCGATCCCGGGGGCCAGGCCCGGAAGGCGGCCGGCAGCGCTGAACACGATCGGGATGACGTTGGCGAGCCCGATGCCCATGCCGGCAAAGCCCAGGACCGCCACCGCCGGATGGCCGGCGAGCAGGGCGACAGCGAGGGTGCCGCCGCCGATCAGCGCGCCGGAGACGAGCACGCCGCTCGGGCCGAAGCGGCCGACCACGCGATCGCCGGTCAGACGGCCGAGCGCCATCGCGAGCGAGAAGGCGGCAAAGCCCAACGCTGCGGTGCCGGCGGTGGCACCTAGGTCCATCCGGAGGTAGACCGCTGACCAGTCGCCCATCGCGCCCTCCGCCATCAGGCCGATCACGGCGACCGCGCCGAGCCCGATCAACCGGCCGCGCGGCAGCGCGAACAGGGGGCCGTCCGAGGCCGCCGGCGCGGTCGGCAGCAGCGCCGGCCAGGCCGTGAGCACCGCCATGCCGAGGATCGCGGCCGCCAGGACCAGATGCGCGGTCGGCGGCAGGCCCGCCTGCATGGCGCCGCCGGCAAGCGCTGCGCCCGCGAGCCCGCCGAGGCTGAACATGCCATGGAACGACGACATGATCGGCCGCCCGTAGCGCGCCTCGACCAGCACCGCATGGGCGTTCATGGCGACATCGACGCTGCCGGTGCCGACGCCGAGCAAGGCCAGGGCGGCCAGCAATGCCGGGAAATCCGGGGCGAGCAGCGGCAGCGGCAGGGCGGCGCAGAACAGCAGCGCCGCGGCCCGCGTCACCGGCCGGCTGCCGAAGCGCGCGACCAGCGCGCCCGCGACCGGCAGCGCCGCGACCGCGCCGGCCGCAAGCGCCAGGAGCGCCAGCCCGAGCACCGCGTCGGACAGCCCGTGCCAGAGCTTGACGTCCGGGATGTGCGGGACCCAGCTGCCGAGCCCGCAGCCGTTGGCGAAGAACACGGCCGCGACGCCAAGGCGGGCGCGTCGCACCGCCTGGGCTGGCGGGTCATCAGCCATCGCTCGAGTACGCATGTCCCCTTGTCCTTCAACCAGTTACCAGGCTCCGCACCGCGGCCGGAGCCCCGGGCTGTACGGCCCCTGGAGTGACTAGAATCGCCCGCAAGGTGATCGCCTGGTCGGGTGTCGTTCCAGCGACCGGCCCCGCCGACTGGGTTGTCCGCGGGCACGCGCGGACCGTGGCCCTCAGGCATGGCGCACCTCGCCTTAACCGAACGTTAACCTTTGCCGTGGTAACCCTTCCTTCGGAGGGTCCATGGGACCGTGGGAATCCGTGCCCAGGCTGAACGGGGGGCAGGGACTCCCAGGATCACATGGACCACTCCGCATGAGCACATCTGGCGCCAAAGAGTTGACGAATAGTTAACGGCATCATCGAGCGGTGGCGTCGGGCGATCACCATCCGCGGGTGCGCCCCCGCCGTCTGTCTGGGCGCGCAGAGCTTTTGCATATTCGCGGCTGCGGGTCTGCCTGGAGGCCGGCGGCTGCAGCTTCCTCGAAGCAGGCTTCTGCGTACTCGCGCGGGAATCTGCCTCTACGCGAGGGGCTGCAGCTCCTCGAACATGCCGGGGATCATCTCGTAGACCGTCGGGTGGATGTGCATCGCCCGCTGGATCACGGTGTAGGGCGCCTTGGCGTACATCAGATCGAGCAGGCCCTGGACGATCTCGTCGCCCTCGATGCCGAGCAGAGCCGCCCCCAGGATCTGCTTGGTCTCCGCGTCGACGATGATCTTGATGAAGCCCTTGGTCTCGCTGCGCTCATAGGCGCGCCCCACGTCCTCCATCGGCATCTTCGTGATCAGCGCCTTGATGCCCCTGCGCCGCACCTCGCGCTCGGTCATGCCACAGCGGCCGAGCGGCGGGTCGATGAACAGGCCGTAGGTCAGAATGCGGTCCTCGACCCGGCGCGGATCGCCCTCGAACAGGTTGGCGGCCACGATCTCGTAGTCGTTGTAGGAGGTATGGGTGAAGGCGCCGCGGCCGTTGCAGTCGCCCATGGCAAAGATGCCGGGGACGTTGGTCTGGAGCGCGCCGTCGACCTTGATGTAGCCGCGCTCGTCGGTCGCGACGCCCGCCCGGTCGAGGCCGAGGTCGTCGGTGTTGGGCCGCCTGCCGGTCGCGATCAGGAGGTGCGAGCCGACGACGCTCGTGGCCTCGCCGCCGGCGGTGAGCGCGACCGCGATCCCGTCCGCTCGCGACTCGACGCCTGTAGCGTCGGCATCGGTCAGGATCCTGATGCCTTCGTCTTCGAGGATCTCGCGAATCGCGGCGCAGACGTCCTCATCCTCGCGCGGGATGACCTGATCGTTGCGCTGGATGATCGTCACCTCGCTGCCGAAGCGGCGGTACATCTGGCCGAACTCGAGACCGATGTAGCTGCCGCCCAGGATCACCAGATGCTCGGGCAGGAAGTCGACCGCCATGATCGAGGAATTGGTATAGTAGGGCACGGTCTCGATGCCCGGGACCCTCGGCACGTCGGCGCGGCCGCCGACGTTGATGAAGATCTGCTCGGCCTCGAGCTGGTCGGCACCGACCTGAACCTGCTTTGGGCCGATGAAGCGCGCATGGCCGACGTAGACCGTGATGCCCGGATTCTCGCGCAGGCTCTCCTCGACGCCCTCGTTGGAGACCCGGACGATCGCGTCCTTCCTCGCCTTGACCGCCTTCATGTCGACCCGGATCGGGCCCTCGATCATCACCCCGAACTCGGCCGCCCGGCGAGCGACGTACGCCGCCCGCGCGCTCGCGATCAGGGTCTTGGTCGGGATGCAGCCATTGTTGACGCAGGTGCCGCCGAAGCGCTTGCGCTCGACGATCGCGACCTTCCGGCCCTCCCGGACCAGGTGCCCGGCCAGCGTCGGCCCCGACTGTCCGGTGCCGATGATGATGGCATCGTATCGCGTGGTCATCGTCTTCGTCCCTTCCCGCGCGGATGGTTCAAGCCGATCCCGACCGGCAGCGGTCGCCCGTTTGCCCTGTCTCCCCGGAGACAAAGTGGCCGGCGCGAGGCCGGCCATGAAGGGAGGGAGGCACCGACACCATCGCCAATCGGGTCGCCACGAGGAAATGCCGATTCCGTATTGACTTGATGCCTGCCACTCATGACCATCTTGCGGCTCGGTGAGCGCGCCGGCAATCCACCCGGCTCCCGAAAGCAGCCTGGGGCGGTCTGGACGGCCTCTGCTGCCGATGGATCGCGCGTGCCTGTCCAGACCATTCTTCTTATCTCAATACGCTGACTCGGCTTCACCTCGAATTGATGCTGCCTGGGCGGCGAAATCGGGCAGCATGGCGCGGCGCGCGCCTTTGGGAGGAGAGCGCCTTTGGAAATGCATCAGATTCGCTACTTTCTTGCGGTTTGCGAGACGTTGAACTTCACCCGCGCGGCCGAGCAGTGCAACGTCACCCAGCCGGCCCTGACGCGCGCGGTCCAGAAGCTCGAGGAGGAACTGGGCGGCCTCCTGTTCCGGCGCGAGCGTCATCTCAGCCATTTGACCGACCTCGGGCGGCTGATGCGCCCCCAGCTCGAACAGGTCTGGAAGCAGACCGAGGCCGCCAAGACCACCGCCAAGAGCTTCCTCAAGCTCGACAACGCGGCGCTCAACGTCGGCCTCATGTGCACGATCGGGCCGTTGCGCGGCATCGGCTTCCTCAACGACTTCCAACGCAATCACCCGGGCGTCGAGGTGACCCTGCTCGAGGGCGTGCCGAGCCGGCTGTGCAGCCTGCTCCACGACGGCGAGCTCGATCTCGCGGTCATGGCCCAGCCGGAGTCCCTCGACGAGCGTTTCGTCGTGCAGCCGCTGTATCAAGAGAACTTCCTGCTCGCCTTCCCGACCGGCCACCGTTTCGAGGCTCAGAATGCGATCGAGATCACCGATGTTGCGGGCGAGACCTACCTGCTGCGGATCAATTGCGAATACCAGGACCATATCTCCAGCCTCCTGCGCGAGCGCGAAATACGGATGCGGGTCGGCTATCGCAGCGAGCGCGAGGACTGGATCCAGGTCATGGTCATGGCCGGCATGGGCATCTGCTTCATCCCGGAGTTCTCGCCGGTGCTCGCGGGTTTGCAGACCCGACGGGTGATCAATCCGGAGGTGACCCGCGATGTCTCCCTGGTGACGGTCGCCGGCCGCCGTTACTCACCCGCGGTAGCCGCCTTCGTGCGCGCGATCAAAGCCTATCCCTGGCCCGCCCCGGCGAACGACGGCATCGCCGCCTGATACAGGGGCGTGACACGGTCCGGTGCCGGGCTCAGGCAGCGAGGCGCGCCTCGATCCAGGCCGACCAGGCGAGCAGGCGCGCGTCGTCGTTGCGGCCACCGACCGTCTGCACGCCGATCGGCAGCCCGCTCGGACCGGTGCCGGCCGGGAGATTGAGGCAGGGCATGAGCAGCCCGGTCCAGAGGCGGTTGAAGGTCGCAGCACCGGTGCTCTCGAGGCCGCGCGGCGCCTCGCCCGGCGCGCTCGGCGCCAGCAGCAGGTCCGCTGCTTCGAACGCTTGGTCAATCAGCCGTCGGCACTCGGCGATCCGGACCTTGGCCGCGAGATAGTCGCGCCTTCGGATCCGGCTGCCCGCCTCGAGCTCCTCGAGAGTGTCCGGGGCGAGCCGGTCGGGGTGGACCGTGCGCTCGTAGGCGACCGCGCGATATGCCTCGAACAGCAGCACGATCGAGTGGAGCTGATTGAAGTCTGCGAACGCGGCCGGCAGCGCCACCTCCTCGACCCGGACGCCGGCCTGGGTGAGACGATCGGCGCTCGCCTCGAGGACGCTTTGCGTAGCTGGCCCGGCCTCCGGCCAGGACGGCGTGCGGCAGAGGCCGACCCGGGCGGGCTTGACCGGGTCGACCCCATGCTGCGCGGGCTCGTCGCCGGCAAGCACCGCCGTCACCAGGGCGACGTCCGCGACGCTGCGCGCGAGCAAGCCGACGGTGTCGTAGCTCTCGGCCAGCGGCTTGACGCCTGCCCGGTTGATCGTGCCGAAGCTCGGCTTGTAGCCGATCACGCCGCAGAACGCGGCCGGGCGGATGACCGAACCGCCGGTCTGGGTTCCGAACGCGACCGGCAGCATGCAGTCCGCGACCGCGGCGGCCGAACCGCTCGACGAGCCGCCCGGCGTGTGCGCGGGATCGTGCGGATTGGTGGTTGGACCGGGCGCCCGGAACGCGAACTCGGTGGTCACGGTCTTGCCGAGGATCACCGCCCCGGCCGCGCGAGCGAGCGCGACGCAGGCGGCATCCTGGGCCGGCCGGTTGCCGGGATAGACCCTCGAGCCATAGGCGGTCGGCAGGTCGCAAGTGTCGATGATGTCCTTGACCCCGAGCGGCAGGCCGTGCAGCAGGCCACGCGCGCTGCTGGCATCCCGTCTTCGCGCCTCGGTGAGCGCCAGCTCCGGGTCGAGATGAGCGAACGCGTGCACGACCGGCTCGCGCGCCGCGATGCGCTCGAGGCACGAGCGCGTCAGCGCCTCGGCCGTGAGGCGCCCGGCCGCGATCTCCTCGAGCGCCGCGCACGCCGTCAGCTCGTTGGGGGGCAATGCCATGCGGGGACCCTCGGGCGATCCTGGTTTGATACGGCCTGGGACATGATCGGCACTCGCACCCAGACTAGCCGATCGCCCGACGATCGCAATCCAGGGAGGGAACTCCGGGCGGGTGCGGGCGTTGATCTCGTCATGGCGAAAATCGTCCAGAAATACGGCCATGGCTGACCACCGCCTCGAGGCCTATCGCAAGCGGCGCGATCCCGGGCAAACGCCCGAGCCCCGGGCGGGGCGCGCGCGGCCCGGCAAGCGCCCCCGCTTCGTCATCCAGGAACACAAGGCGCGCAGCCACCACTTCGATTTCCGGCTCGAGGTCGAGGGCGTGCTCAAATCCTGGGCGGTGCCCAAGGGGCCATCCACCGATCCGCGCGCGAAGCGACTGGCGATGGCGGTCGAGGACCATCCGCTCGACTACGCCGATTTCGAGGGCGTGATCCCCGAGGGCCAGTACGGCGCGGGCGCCGTGATCGTTTGGGATCGCGGCACCTACGACAATCTGACCGAGGTTGACGGCCGGCCAAAGTCGGTGGCGGAGGCACTCGAGGACGGTCATCTTCTGATCGAGCTGCATGGGCAGAAGCTGAAGGGCGGCTATGCGCTCCAGCGCTTCGGCTCCGCCGACGACCCCAAGTGGCTTCTGATCAAGCTCAAGGATCAGGCCGCCGACGCGCGGCGCCGGCCGACCACGAGCCAGCGCCGATCGGTCGCGAGCGGCCGGACGGTCGCGCAGCTCGCCAAGACCGCAGCCACCGGGGACGCCGATGGCTGATCGGCTCGACCAGCTCGATGCTGAGGACCGCGACCGGATCGTGGCCACGCCCCAACCCGACTGGTACCCGCCGATGCTGGCCAGGCTCACCGACCGGCGGTTTTCGGATCCGGACTGGCTGTTCGAGCGCAAGTTCGACGGCGAGCGGGTCCTGGCCTTTCGCAATGGCGACCGGGTGCGGCTCCTCAGTCGCAACCGCGTGGCGCTCGAAGGCAGCTACCCGGAGCTGGTCGACGCGTTTGCCGGCCAGCCCTGCGCCGATTTCGTGGTCGATGGCGAGGTCGTCGCCTTCGAGGGGCCGCGCACCAGCTTTGCCCGCCTGCAGCGCCGGATGCAGATCGACGATCCGGAGCGGGCGCGAGCGAGCGGCGTCCGGGTCCATTACTATCTGTTCGACCTGATCCACCTCGAGGCGCATGATCTCCGGCAGCTGCCGCTCCGGCGGCGCAAGGCTATGCTGCGCGAGGCGCTCGCGTTCGACGACCCGCTCCGGTTCACGCCGCATCGCAACGCCGCCGGCGAGGCGCTGTTCGGGGAGGCCTGTTCGAAGGGCTGGGAGGGTCTGATCGCCAAGCGCGCGAGTGCGTCCTACCAGGCCGGCCGCACGGCCGACTGGCTGAAGTTCAAGTGCAGCCATGGCCAGGAGCTGGTGATCGGCGGGTTCAGCGCGGCGCGCGGCAGCCGCCTCGGCTTTGGCGCGCTCCTGCTCGGCTACTACGACGGCGCGGGCTTCCACTACGCGGGCAAGGTCGGCACCGGGTTCGACGAGCGGACCCTGGTCGATCTGCGCCGGCGGCTCGACCGGCTGACGCGCGCCCGCTCGCCGTTCGCAGAAGACGTCGGCGAGGCGGCGGTCACCTTCGTGCAGCCCAAGCTCGTGGCCGAGATCGGCTTCACCGAGTGGACCGAGGACGGGCGGCTGCGCCATCCCCGCTTTCTCGGCCTGCGGCGCGACAAGCCGCCCGAGGAGGTCGGCCGCGAGCGGACCGAGCCCTGATGGCGAGCCCCAAAGCGAGTGAAGCGCTCGAGGTCGACGGCCACAGGATCGAGCTCTCGAACACTGGCAAGGTCCTGTTCCCAAAGGCCGGCCTGACCAAGGGCGATCTGATCGACTACTACCATCGGGTCGCGCCGGTCATGCTGCCGCACATCGAGGGCCGGCCGCTCTCCTTCCAGCGCTATCCCGACGGCATCGAGGCCGAAGGCTTCATGCAAAAGAACGCATCGGCCTATTTCCCGCCCTGGATCCGGCGTGCGCATCTGGCCAAGGAGGGCGGTGCGGTCGACTACGTCCTGGCCGGCGATGCCGCGACCCTGGTCTATCTCGCCAACCAGGCGGCCCTGACCCTGCACATCGGCCTCGCGCGCACCGACCGGATCGACCACCCCGACCGGCTGGTGATCGACCTCGATCCCTCGGACGACGACTTTGCCAAGGTCAGGCGCGCCGCCAGGGCGGCCCGCGAGCTGCTCGAGGCGGTGGGCCTGGTCCCGTTCGTCCAGATCACGGGCTCGCGCGGTCTGCACGTCTGGGTGCCGCTCGAGCGCGGGGCCAACTTCGACCAGGTGCGCGCCTTTGCCGGCGATCTCGCCGAGCGGCTGGCCGCGCGCGCGCCGGACGAGCTCACGACCGCGCAACGCAAGGCCGCGCGCGGCGCTCGGGTCTTCCTGGACGTCGGCCGCAACGCCTATGGTCAGACCGCGGTCGCCCCCTACAGCGTGCGCGCGCGGCCGGAAGCATCGGTCGCCACGCCCCTGGACTGGGCAGAGCTCGACGACGCCACCCTTGGCCCGCGGCGCTTCACGATCGCGAACCTGTTCCGCCGTCTTGGCCGGAAGGCCGATCCCTGGGCCGCGATCGGCCAGCACGCCCGCCCGCTCGAGCCGGCGGTCAAGCGCCTCGCCGCGCTCCCGGACTGAGCGGTCTTCCGGTGGGTCAGTCCTTGAGCCTCGGTCGCTCGGAATAGACCTTGAGCCCGGGGTGCGGCTCGGCGGGCGTCACGCCGCCGGACGCCTTGCCGAAGCCCGCCCTTGCAGTGCCCTCCGGAGGCGGCAGATCGTCCCTGGCGACGATGCCGATCAGTTTGTGGTCGGCATCGAGCACAGGGAGATACTCCACCCTGAGCGCCGCCATCGCTGCCGCCGCCTCGGCGGCGTCCTGCTCCGCGCGGCAGTGGGCCACGCCCGGGCCCATGACGTCTGCGATCACCACCGCCCCGAGGTCCATGTGATCATCGTACTCGTGGCGGGCGATGTCGTGATCGCTGATCATGCCGAGCAGCTCGTCGCCGTCGACCACCGGCAAGGCGCCGACGCCGGCCACCGCCATGCGGTCGGCCGCCGCCGCCAGCGTCTCGTGGATGTGGGCGACCTCCACGGTGCGCACCATCCGATCCTCGAACTCGTGGCCGTGCGTCCTCGTCCATGGCCCACTCCTGTCTGCTGCCGATCGGCCCGCGATCGCTCGCGGGCTCGAACCTCGACGCTCGCCGATCCTCAGTCGAACGCGCCCGGCTCGGGCCGGGTTCCGGGCGGAACCCTTCGCCCCGCCGCGCCGTTTCTTTGACCGACCCCGGCCGTCGGGTCGTGGGCGGGTTCGCGAGGAGAGGCGAGCATGCTGGTCAGCTTCGAGGACATCCGCGGCTATGGCATCCACGCCGTCGACGGCGACATCGGCGCGCTGCGCGACCTGCTGTTCGAGGACGCCGCTTCGGCGATCCGCTATCTGGTGGTCGAGGCCGGCGGCTGGCTGTCCGGCCGGGAGGTGCTGCTGGCGCCGGCGGCGGTAGGGTCGGTCGAGCCGCAGCGGCGCGCGATCGCGACCGCCTTGACCGTGCGCCAGGTCAAGGACAGCCCGCCCCTCGACGGCCAGCAGATGCTCTCGCGCGAGCACGAGGAGCTGCTGCATCGCCACTACGACTGGGCGCCCTACTGGCAAGGCACGACCGCCGCCGGCCTGGCACCCCAATGGGGCCTGCTCGGGCTGCCGCCGGCGCCGGCGCACGACGACCCGATCGAACGCGAGCTCGCCGCCGCCGTGCGCGAGAGCGGAGATCCGGTGCTGCGCAGCGCGCGCGAGGTGGTTGGCAACTACGTCGCGGCGAGCGACGGCGACATCGGCCATGTCGAGGATCTTTTGATCGATGACGCCAACTGGACGATCCGCCATCTGGTTATCGACACGCGCAACTGGCTGCCCGGCAGGAAGGTGCTGATCGGTCCAGACCGGCTGCGTTTGGTCGACTGGGGCGAACGCCGGATCCTGCTCGATCTGACCCGGCGCGAGGTCGAGGCCAGCCCGGAGTACGACCCCGCGATCGCCGCCGTGCCCGCCTGAGCCCGCGACCTGCCAATCCGGAGTGCAGCCTCGTGAACCGCAACGACTATGAGAAGGCCACGGCCAATCCGGCCACCGTGTTCGCCTCGCCCGAAGAGCTTCTGGCGCGCCCCGATCTCAGCCGGCCCGAAAAGCTGGATCTGCTGCGCCGCTGGAGCGACGATGCCCGCGAGCTCTCGGTCGCCGAGGAGGAGGGCATGGGCGGCGGCGAGCCGTCGATGCTCGAGCGGGTGAGCGCGGCGCTGGCAACCCTCGAGAACGCGCCGCCGCCAAACTGAGCGCGCGGCCCTCAGGGCGCGATGTCGTGGGCGCGGACCTCGCCTTGGGTGTGCCGCGCCAGCAGGCTGCGGGCCTCGGCCTCCTGCGCCGGCGAGCGCAGCGACACCCACAGCAGAATGCCACCGTGCTCGACCTGCGCCTGCAGATCGGCGGCCACCTGGTCGTCGTAGCGCTTCGCCAGGAAGGCGCCCAACGCGCCCACGCCACCGCCCGCGGCGAGGGCTGCGATCGCGATCCCGGCCACGCCGCCGGTCAGCGCCGCCGCCACCCCGGCCGCCGACAGGGCCGCGAACGCGGCCGGCGCACCGACCGTGACGCCCGCGACATTGCCCACGTCGGTGCGCTCGAGCGGCTCGCTGCGCGGCGCATCGGGGTCAGCCTGCAGCTGGCGCGTGTCGCGGAGCGCATGCTGCAGCTGGTCCTCGACGGTCGTGTGGCTCGCCAGCAGGCTGAGCTGCGAGCGATCGAAGCCGTGGCTCTGCAGATCCTCGATCGCGTCCTCGAGCGCCTCCCGGCTGTCGAACACCGCCACCACCTCGCGGATCACCGTCGCCTGCGTCATGTCGGGCTGCCTTTCCTCGGCCAGGTTGGTCGCGCGCCCGGATGCCTGCTCCGGGCCACGTCCTGGGAACGTTGCTCGATCGAGTGGGGTTCCCGAGGTGGGGCTGAACGCGGCGGAGGAATGCCATGACCATGACCGGTGACTGGGCGGCGTGGCTCGGCGCGGGCGCCTGGCTCGGGCCGGGCGAGACGGCGCTGCGGCTGGGGGCGGCGATCGCGTTGAGCTGCCTGATCGGGCTCGATCGCGAGCTCAAGGACAAGCCGCTCGGGCTGCGCACCAACATGCTGGTGGCGCTCGGCGCGGCGAGCTTTTGCGTGCTCATGGTCGATCTGCTGCACATGACCGCGCCGGGCCCCAACGCCCGGCCGATCGATGCCGGCCGGGTGCTCGAGGGGATCATCGGCGGGATCGGCTTCCTCGGCGCGGGGGCCATCATCCAGGACCGCGCCCGGGTGCTCGGGGCGACCACAGGCGCGGGCATCTGGGTGGTCGGCGCGATCGGCATGGCCTGTGGCTTCGGCTTCTACCTTCAGGCGGTGGTGGTCACGCTCCTGGCGCTGTTCGTACTCACCATCCTCGGCTTCCTCGAGCGGGCCGGGCGAGCGCGCGGCCGATCCGACTAGGACAGGAGGTTCGCGAGCATCTTCCGCCCGCGCGGTCCTTCGACCGCGTCAGCGGGCGCAGATCGACGCCATAGCCGCACGCTAGAGCATTGTTTCGGCGAGCTTTCTCGGGGTCGTGAGGGACCGTCAAAGCGCGCCAGGCTTTAAGGTATGCAGATGGTGATGCGCATGCGCCGGGCCGCCCGGATGGACGTGCCAGTGGCTGTGGGTCAGATGGGTCCGGCGCAGCAGGTCGACATCGCTCAGGATCGCCGCGGGCGGGCCCTGGGCGGCAACCCGGCCGGCCGCGAGCACGATCACGTGGTCGGCGATGTCGCCGACGATGTCGAGGTCATGGGTCGCGGTGACGACCGTCCGCCCGCTGCCGCGGCCCTCGATCAGGAAGCGGATGACCTCGCTCTGGCTTTCGGGGTCGAGTGCTGCGGTCGGCTCGTCGAGCAGGAGCACGTCCGGCTCGAGGATCAGCACCGAGGCGAGCGCCACGCGCTTCTTCTCGCCGCCCGAAAGCCGGTGCGGCGCCCGGTCCTTGAGATGGCCGATCGCGAAGCGGGCGAGCATCGCCTCGATGCGCGCGCGGATCTGCGCCTGCGGCCAGCCGAGCTGGAGCGGGCCAAAGGCCAGTTCGTCCTGCACGGTCGGGTTGAACAGCTGCACGTCCGGGTTCTGGAACACCAGCCCGACCCTGCGCCGGAACGCGAAATTGACCTGCTCGTCCTGCAGCCGCGCTTCCGAGAGCGGCTCGCCGAACGCCTTGAGCACGCCCCGGTCGGGAAAGTAGAGCCCGTCCAGGAGGCGCAGGAGGGTCGACTTGCCCGAGCCGTTGGCGCCCAGCAGCACGACCCGCCGGCCGCGTTCGATGGCGAGGCTCAGGCCATCGAGGGCGACCACCTTCTGATAGGCATAGCCGACGCCTTCGAGCTCGAATGCGGGCGCGCTCATCGCTGCAGCCAGAGGATCAGGGCCGGGACCGCAAGCGCCAGGAGCAGCACGGCCCAGTCCCGCGGCCGGGTCCGGAAGTCGTCGAGCAGGCGCACCTCGCCGCGATAGCCGCGCGCGATCATCGCCAGATGGACCTCGGTGCTGAGCTGCAGGGTCTTGCCGAGCAGCACGCCCACGCCGGCGACGACCAGGCGCCGACGCTCGGCCGCGCTCATCGGCCCGACGATCCGGCTGCGGCGCGCCTCGAACATCTGCAGCGCGGTCTGCAGCAGGACGAAGATGTAGCGATGGGTCATGCCGAGCACCGCGACCAGGGTCACCGGCACCCCGACCGCGCGCAATGCCTTCAGCACATGCGGCCAGGGCGTGGTCAGGATCAGCAGCAGCGCGAAGGTCGCCGCGGTCTCGGCGCGCCCGACCAGGAAGGCGGCGCTGCGCAGCCCCTGGAGGGTGACCGTCCAGCCCACGACCGGCAGCGGGAGCAGAGGCTCGCCCGGCACGATCACGAGGGCCGGCAGAGCGATCGCGCCGGTGAACAAGAGGACGCCGAGCCAGACCTGCTTGCCGAGCCGGGCGAGCGTGATGCCGGAGCCCGCAGCGAGGGCGATGGCCAGCAGGAACAGGGCGGCGAGGCCGGAAAGCGTTCCGACCATGGTGGCCGCGGCGATCAGGGCGCCGAGCGCCACGAGCTTGGCGCGCGGATCGAGCCCCTGCAGGAAGCCCCTGCGCGCCGCGACGGCCTCGGCGTCGAGGGCATGCTCCATGGTCGCGGCGAGGCCGTGCGCCAGGCTCTCGAGAAAGCTCTGGCCGCGGTGCCGGTGCCCCTGGACGAAGGACTGCTCGCTCATGCGGCGGGCGGCCGTGCTCTGGGCCTGAGCGGCGGCGACACGTCAGGTGCGACCGGATGCCGAGGTGCCGAGGCTTTGCGCGAGGCGGCCGATCAGCAGGAACACGAGCAGGATCAGGCCGGTGCCGACCATCGCCGAGAGGATGTAGCCGAAGCTCTCGCTGTGCATGAAGGTCGGCGCGTAGTCGGGGATCGGCGCGGTCCAGATGCTGGACAGGCGCTCGAGCCCCGCGGGCACGGTCGCTGGCGGCGCGACGTTGCCCGACGCGGTCACGATCTGCTGGCGCACGGCCGGATCCTGGAAATCCGAGGGGCCCCATTCGCCCCAGGCGATGCCGGCGGCGAGCAGGCCGAGCGGGCTCAGGAGCATCAGGACCGCGAGCCCGAGCCAGAAGGGCCGGGTGGTCTGCCAGCCGCCGACCGCCCTGGCCTCGTCGGCGGCGCCGGCCGGCCGGGCGTGCGGCGCCGAGCGCGCGAGCAGCTCGGGATGGGCGCGCTGCAGATAGGCGACGAGGCCGCCCGAGATGATCAGCTCGGCGAGCCCGGCGAACGTCATGTGCCCGAGCAGCATGGCCGGGACCGCGACCGAGAGCGGGTAGGGCGCATAGAGAGGGGCGCCGATCGCATCATGGAACAGGGCCGGCTGGATGCCGAATTCGAACGCTGCGAACAGGGCCGAGACGTTGATCGCGATGTAGCCGGCGGCGGCGGCGGCGATCACCCGGCGGGGCGCCTCGAGCGGCGCGCGCCCGGCGAGGCCACGGTAGATCCCGTAGGCGACCAGCGAGCCGACGATCGCCATGTTCAGGCAGTTGGCGCCGTAAGTCGTGATGCCGCCATCGCCGAAGAACACGGCCTGGATGAGGAGCGCGATCGAGATCGCGATGATCGATGCCCAGGGGCCGAGCACGATCGCGGTGATGCCCATGCCGACGGCGTGCCCGGTCGTGCCGCCGGGCAGCGGCAGGTTGAACATCATGATCACGAAGGAGAACGCCGAGCAGACGGCGAGCAGCGGCACCATGGCCGTGTGCAGCAACCGCTTCACACGCTGCAGGGCGACGTACCAGAAGGGACCGGCCGCGGCGTAGGCGGCCACGCAGGTGCTCGGGCTGAGGTAGCCGTCGGGGATGTGCACCGGTCCGTCCCTCCACGGTTGTCGCTTCGCGGTCGCCGGATCGCTATGGTCGGCGTCCGCGCCCCTCGTGGCCTTTGGCCCGAGCCTCACGCGCTTCTGCCTGGCACGGCAGGCGCGTAGGATCTTTGTCGAATTTGTATGAAGCTCACCCTAGGTCGGCTCGCCGGCGGCGTCAACGGCGATCGGACGGGGGGCTATGGAGCCGGCCATGGAACGGATCACGATCTCGATCGACGACGAGCTCGCCCTGCGCTTCGATGCCCTGGTCGCCCGCCGGGGCTATGGCAGCCGCTCGGAGGCGGTGCGCGATCTGGTGCGCGAGGCCCTCGAGCAGGAACGCCAGCAGCACGACGACGACACCACGTCGTTCGGCGTCCTGACCTATGTCTACGACCATCAGGAACGCGCGCTCGCCAGCCGCCTCACGCATGCCCAGCATGAGCATCATCACCTGGCGCTCTCGACCCTGCACGTCCACGTCGACCACCACAACTGCCTGGAATTGGTGGTCCTGCGCGGGCCGACCCAGGAGCTCCGCCGCTTCGCCGATGCGCTCTGCGCCAGCACCGGCGTGCGCCACGGCCATCTCCACCTGCTGCCGGGCGAGCTGACCGCCGCCGGCCACGACCACGATCGGGATCAGTGAGCGCGGCTTCTTGCGCCCGACGCGATTCGACGGCGCTGCGGTATCAGCGCAACAGAACCGCGAGCCGCCAGCTCGCCGCGACCGTCAGCACCACGCCCATGCCGAGGATCAGGAACGTGGTCGCGACCTGCAGGCGGACGGCCCAGATGCTGCTCAGCCACTCCAGGATCTTCTGACCGACCTTGGCGGCGATCACGCCGACCACGACCAGGGTCGAGGCAAAGCCGAGACTGAACACCAGCACCGTGATCACGCCGAGCATGACCTTGCCGCTCGAGAGCGCGCCCAGGAGCAGCGCCAACGCCGCCGGGTCGGGCAGGATGCCGCCGGCGATGCCGAGCGCCAGCAGCACCGCGAGCTTGGGCCTGGCGTCGGTCACCAGGTCGAGCCGGTGCGAATGGTAGGTGCCCCAGCCATGGCTGTGCCAGCCTGAGCCCTCATCGCGGGCGTGAGGATGGTCGTGGTGATGATGGTCGTGGCCGTGGTGGTGGTGAGGGTCGTGATCGTGGTGGTGGTGGTCGTGACCGTGGTGATGGTGGTCGTGACCGTGGTGGTGATGATCGTGGTCGTGGTCGTCGAGGTGCGCAGGGGCATGACCATGCGCATCGGCAGGCGCCGGCGCCAGCGCGTGACCCTGGCCGTCACCCGCCGGGCCGCCCATCGCCAGTGCCAGCAGGTCGCGCTGCATCCAGAGCATCCAGGCGCCGAGCCCGATCACCAGGAGGCCCATGGCGAGCGCCAGCCAGGCCTCGACCCGCTGCGGCACCAGCCAGGCCTCGCCGAGCGAGGCGAGCGCGCCGACCAGGACGATGCCGCTGGTGTGCGAGAGGGTCACGAACACGCCGAGGATCAGGGCGTCGACCGGCTTGCCGCGGGCGCCGACGATGTAGGCGGCCGCGATGGTCTTGCCGTGCCCCGGCGTCGCGGCATGCACCGCGCCGGTCCAAAAGCCGGACAGAATGTAGAAGAGCGCCTCCCTCATGGCCGATGTTGTGCCCGCCCGACCAGCGTGAGTCCAGGGCCACGCGCGACCTTCGCGGCCGTCCGAACTTCGCGACTCGGCGTGGGAGCATCCTCCTACTTCCGGTGCCGCTCCTAGACGTCGCCCGCCTACCAACCCGCCCGCCCCACCCGCTGGACGGGTCGTCCGCACAATGGTAACGACGCAGGAGGGGTCTCGGACATTCTCCCAGGCACGGGAACGGTGACGAGGATGACGGTGACAGACGCGGCGTCCGCCACCGCGCGCTCGAGGCCGCCCGCAGCGGGGATCGAGCTGCGCAGCGTGGTCAAACGCTACGGCCGGCACGTCGCGCTCAGCGATCTCGATCTGGCGATCGAGGACGGCGAGTTCTTCTGCCTGCTTGGGCCCTCCGGCTGCGGCAAGACGACGACCCTGAACCTGATCGGCGGCTTCGTGGCCCCGACCGAGGGCACGATCTGGCTGCACGGCCGGCAGATCGACCGGCTGCCGCCGCACAAGCGCCCGGTCAACACGGTCTTCCAGTCCTACGCGCTCTTCCCGCACATGAGCGTGCGCGACAACGTCGGCTTCGGGCTGCGCATGGATCGGGTCGCCAAGACCGAGGCGCGAAGGCGGGTCGACGAGGCGCTCGCCCTGGTCGGGCTCGAGGCGTTCGGCGAGCGCTCGCCGGCGCAGCTCTCCGGCGGCCAGCGGCAGCGGGTGGCGGTGGCGCGCGCGCTGGTCAAGCGGCCGGCGGTGCTGCTGCTCGACGAGCCGCTGGGCGCGCTCGACCTCAAGCTGCGGCAGCGCCTCCAGGTCGAGCTGGCGCAGATCCACCGCGAGGTCGGGACCACCTTCGTCTACGTCACCCACGACCAGGAGGAGGCGATGTCGCTGGCCGACCGCATCGCCGTCCTCAACGAGGGGCGCCTGGAGCAGCTCGGCACGCCGCCCGAGATCTACCGCCGGCCGGCCTCGCGCTTCGTCGCCGACTTCATCGGCCATGCCAACTTCCTCGACGTCACGGTCGAGGGCGACGTCGCCGTGCTGCCCGATGGTACGCGCGTGCCCTGCGCCGGGGGGCGTCCGAACGGCGCGGCGACCCTCATGCTGCGCCCCGAGGCGCTGCGCCTTGCCGACCCGACCGCGGCGCCGGCCGGCGCGATCGTCGGACGTGCGCTGCAGTCGTCGTTCCTCGGCAATCACGTGCGGGTCACCGTCGCCTGCGGTGGCTTCGAGGCCCAGCTCGTGGTCGCGCTGCAGGGGCAGGACGCGGCCGCCCTGCCGAGGCCGGACGCCGACGCGGCCGTGTGCTGGGATGCGGGCGACGGGCTCCTGCTGGAACCGGCCGGCGAGGTTGCTCCAGGCGGGGTTGCCCAATGAGCGTGGAGGTGCCGGAAGGCCGCCTCGAAGCGACGCGCTCAGGGTGGCTCCGCGCCGCCGCCGCGTCCTACGCCGGCTTCCTGCCGGCCGCGCTCCTGCTCGGCGGCTTCTTCTTCGTCCCGCTCGGCATCATCCTCTGCTACAGCTTCTGGAAGGTGATCGACTACAACGTCGTGCACCACTGGACGCTGGACAACTACCGCTACTTCTTCAGCGTCGGGACCTACGTCCGGACGACCTGGGCGACGGTCTGGGTCTCGGTCCTCGCGACCACCATCTCGATCGCTCTGGCGTTCCCGTTCGCCTACTGGCTGTCGCGCCACGTGCCGCGCCGCCTGCGGCCCTTCCTGCTCGTGCTGGTCGTCGTGCCGTTCTGGACCAGCTATCTGTTGCGCGTGTACTCGTGGCTGACCATTCTCGGCGAGAACGGGCTTCTCAATCGCTTCCTGCTCTGGACCGGGCTTGCGGATCATCCGATCCGCCTGTTCGTCTACGACCGGCCGGCGGTGATCCTCGTGCTCGTCTACCTCTACTTCCCGTTCGCGGCGCTGACGCTCTACTCCTCGATCGAGCGCTTCGACTGGGACCAGCTGCGGGCGGCGATGGACCTGGGCGCCCCGCCCTTGACTGCGATCCGCCTGATCCTGGTCCCGCAGGTGAGGCCCGGGATCGTGACCGCGGTGATCTTCGTCTTCATCCCGATCCTGGGCGAGTACCTGACGCCGCAGATCGTCGGCGGCACCGGCGGCGTGATGATCGGCAACCTGGTCGTCAACTTCTTCCAGGCCGCCCAGTACACGCGCGGCGCCGCGGTCTCGCTGCTGATCGCGGCCTTCATCATCCTGCTGCTGGCGGTCTTCCGCCGCTCGCTGTCGGCGCCGGAGGCTTATGGCGCGTGACCTCGAGCTCGTCTCGGCGGGGGCGCGCGCGGCGCGGGTCGCGCTCGGACTCTACGGCGCCCTGATCTACGTCTTCCTGTTCGGACCGATCGTGCTGCTCGTGCTGTTCAGCTTCAACGCCAACCAATACGCCACGTTCCCGATCACCGCCTGGACGCTCGAGTGGTACCGCACAGCCCTCGGCGACTACCAGATCCACGACGCGCTCGCGACCACGCTGCGCGTGGCTGCCGAGGTGACCGCGATCAGCACCTTCGTCGGCACCGCCGCCGCCTTCCCGCTGGTGCGCTCGCGCCTGATGTTCCGCGACGGCATCCGGATCGCCTTCGTGCTCCCGATCATGATCCCCGGCCTCCTGATCGGCGTCAGCCTGCTGGTCCTGTTCACCGGCACGCTGCACATGAAGCTCTCGGCGCAGACCGCGGTCATCGGCCAGAGCGTCTACACGACGCCGTTCGTGATCCTCTTGGTCGCGGCCAGGCTGCAGGCGTTCGACCGCGACCTCGAGCGCGCCGCCAGCGACCTCGGCGCCAACGCCTTCCAGCGCCTGCGCTTCATCGTCCTGCCGCTGCTGCTGCCGGCGATCGTCGCCGGCGCGCTGTTCGCGTTCACGCTCTCGCTGGATGAGTTCATCATCACCTACTTCCTGATCGGCGGCCAGAACACGCTGCCGATCTACATCTACACGCAGGTCAAGTTCGGGATCACGCCCGAGGTCAACGCGGTCGCGGCGATGCTGCTCGCCGCCTCGCTTGCGATCCTGGCGCTTGCCTTCGCGCTGCCGCAGCTGCTCCGCCTCGGGCAGCGGGCGGTACGGCTCGGGCGGTGACGCTCTGAAGCGCTACCTGGACGCCGCGAGGAACATCGCGGTCAGGAGTTCCATGTCGACCCGTGCCTGCTCCGGCGGCGTCTTGCAGAGGGCCCCGTCGCGGACGCAGTCGTGGAAGTGCACGAGCTCCTGGCGGAAGGGCTCGCGATGCGACGCGAGGACGCGCACCGCCCGGTCGAGCCCGTCCGCCTCGCTGCGCTCGTAGCGGGTCGGCGTCTGCTTCAGCCACGGCGAGGGGAACACGAGCTGGCGCACCGAGTCCGCGAAGTAGAAGGAAACCGTCTCGACGTACTCGCGGGTATCGAGCAGCTGGATCCAGGCGCTGTCCCAGCGCGCGCCGTTGGCAAGCACGACCGAGCCCGTGATCGCACGCCCCTCGGCCCAGCAGGCGGCGTCCGCGACCCGGCCCGGCAGCGGCTCGCCGAGCCGCTCCAAGAGACCGTGCACGAGGTTCACATCGTGCCCCATGCTGCCGAGGTAGGCTTCGGAGAAGGCGAACGCGGCTTTGGGCGAGCCGTCGCCGACCGCCTGCTCGACCTGCTGCGACTCGGCCCGCCTCGTCGCTTCGATCACCGTTGCCGGGACGTCGGTGCCCTTGACGATGTCGCCGGCGGCAAAGAACGGCACCCATTCGGGGTCGTGGCAGAGCACGCGCACGTAGCGCAGTGTCCGGGCGCCTTCCGGCAGTTCGGCCAGCATGCGCTCGAAGGCGGGGTCGTGGCGCTTCATGAAGCCGACCTGCACGACCCTGCCTTGGCGAGCGCGCGCGTCGATGATCCGGTCGGCGTCGGCGAGCGAGATGCAGAGCGGCTTCTCGACGAACACGTGCAGCCCGGCGTCCAGTGCTGCGAGCACGACGTCGATATGGGTCGCGTGCGGCGAGGCGATCAGCACGGCATCCAGGCCGCCCGCATCGAGCAGAGCGCGGTAATCGGCGTGCACGCCCGGCACGCCGTAGCGCGCGGCGAGCGCCTCGCGCACCACGCGGCTCGGATCGGCGAGCGCCGCCAGCTCGAACCGGTCCCGCAGTTCGGACAGGTAGGGGAGGTGCATCGCCTGGGCGACCATCCCGCACCCCACGACGCCGATCCGGATCCGCCCGTCCTCGCTCACCCCGTTCCTGCTCCCGCTCGTTGCGACCGTTCCGCGTTCTGGACAGCCAGTCCGCGGGTTTGTACAGTCGCCCCGTGGCTTGAGCAAGCAGCGCTCCCTTTGCCCGGGTGTCGATCGTTCCGGCGCGCCGCGGTGCTGCAAGCCTGCCGGGAGAACGTAAAAGGTATGGCCGCTTCAGTCGCCCGTCGCCGGCGACGGGCATGGACACAAGTGGCGGCCAGTCAACGAAGCCAGGAGGCACCGATGGATCAGCTCGAACGGTCGTTGTCGAGGAGAAGGCTTCTCCGGCGCGGAGCGGCGGGGGCGGTCGGCCTGTACGCCGCAGGCGCGTTCGGGCTCGCCAGGCGGGCGGCAGCCGACACCGCGGTCACGCTCAACTGGCTCACGTGGTCCGACCACTACTTCCCGGAACAACTGCAAGAGGTCGAGAAGACGACCGGCATCGGGGCGCGCCCGCAGCTGTTCAGCGACGACGCAGACGCCTACATCAAGGTCAAGGCCGGCGGCGGCGGTTGGGACATGTCGTCGGAGGACGCGCTCTGGGTCCCGAAGTTCTACAACGAGGGCCTGATCGAGGCGTTCGACATCAAGTCGTTCCCGGTCGCGAAGCAACTCTACTCCGCTGCCCTCGACGTCCCGTTCTGGAAGGCCGGCTCGAACCAGATGGGCTACCCGTTCGGCTGGTCGAGCGTCCAGATCTACTACAACCCCAAATACGTGAAGACCAAGCCGGACTCCTGGCATGCGCTGCTCGACAAGCAGTACGCGAAGAGGATCGTGCTCGAGAACCAGCCGACCGACCTCATGGCCATGGCCGGCATCGCCACGGGCGCCAAGAAGCCTTACGACATGACCACGGACGAGATCTCGCAGGCCAAGGACTTCCTCGTCCAGCTCAAGCCCAACGTGCTCAAGCTCGTGTCGCAGAATCCCGAGGCGATCCGCGCGCTCACCGACGAGTTGGCTTGGCTGACGTGCGAGAACATCGGCACCGACGCGCGCGTCAAGGACGCGGGCGGCCCGCAGATCGACATCGCGACGCCCAAGGAGGGCCTGTTCGGCTGGATGGACGCGGAGATGCTCCTGAAGGAGTCCGCGCACCAGGACTCCTTCGAGAAGTTCATCGACACGATGGAGCAGGCGGAGTGGATCGCCAAGAACTTCATGACCTACGGCCGCCCGCTGTTCAACGAGGCGGCGTACAAGCTGCTGGTCAAGCAGGGCAACCAGGAGCGCGCCGACCGCTTCTTCTACAACGAGCCGGAGCGGCCGCTCGGCATGGTGCTGAAGGGGCCGTCGTCGAACGAGCAGGCGTACATCGACGCGTTCAACGAGGCGCTCGGCGCATAAGCTGGCGCGAACACCGCTGATCGTCCAGGCCTCATGACACCGGGCCTGCGTCAACCATGGGCGCGACGGTGGCGTCCGCCCAGAGAGCGCGTGACGGTGCGCATCTTTGAAGCGGGCGCCGCATGAGACGGATCGTTGTCGTGCTGGCTGCAGTCGGAGCGCTGGCCGGCATAGTTGCCGACAGGGCCCCCGCGTCTGGACAGGCCGATGGCGAGGCCGCCCCGATCTTCGGCGTCAAAATCCCCTCCGGATACCGCGACTGGAGGTTGATCTCCGTGGCCCACGAAGAAGGCAACCTCAACGATTTGCGCGCCATTCTGGGCAACGACGTCGCGATCGAGGCCGCGCGGGCAGGGAAGCTTCCGTACCCGGACGGCACCATCATTGCCCGGCTCGCCTGGAGTTACGACCCGTCGGAGGAAAACAACAAAGCCTTTGGCCGTCCCCAATCTTTCGTGGCCGGCCCGCCCAAGAACGGGGTTCAGTTCATGGTCAAGGACTCAAGGAAATACGCCTCGACCGGCGGCTGGGGGTTCGCTCAGTTTGACGACGGCAAGCCCGCCAGCGCGGCGGTGCACAACACCTGCTTTCCCTGCCACGCGACCGTCAAAGCTCGCGACTATGTCTTCAACCGTTATGCACCTTGACGGCCGCGAGCCATGCGGAAGCCGCGTCATCAGTGCCAATCACATTGTTGATCCGAGCTTCACGGTGGAGAAAACACCATGACGGGGCACACGTATGACAAGGAGATCACCGCACTTCTGATGATCGATCCCTACAACGACTTCATTTCCGAGGGCGGCAAGATCTGGGATCGCATCAAGGGCGTGGCCGAAGCGAACCACTGTGTTCCTAATATGTTGCGAGTCCTGACTGCGGCGTGCGCGGCGGGGTTTCGCATTTTCCATGCGCTGCATCGGCGATACCGTCCCGGCGACTACGAGACCTGGAAGTATGTTGCGCCCATACAGAAGGCAGCCTGGGCGCGCAAGAGCTTCGAATACGGCACGTGGGGTGGCGCGATCCGTTCCGAGTTCGAGCCCAAGCCGGGCGAGATCGTCGCGACGGAGCACTGGTGTTCCAGCGGCTTTGCCAACACCGATCTGGATTTACAGCTCAAGAGGCATGGCATTCACCAGCTCATCGTCGTCGGCCTGATCGCACATACCTGCGTCGAAGCGACCGTTCGCTTTGTCGCCGAGCTCGGCTACGACGTCACGATGATAAAAGACGCGACCGCGGATTACTCGGACCTAGAGATGCACGCCGCTCTCGACGTGAATATCCCTATCTACGCCAGTGCCATTGTGACCACAACTGAGATCGTCGAATTGCTCTCTTCTCGCTAGGTCGGGGAAAACAGAACCACTACAAAAATGTCAGAGCAAGGACACAGTGGGGAGCGGTAGTCATGGACATGAAACTGGAAGTCTTGGTCGTACCGGTTTCCGACGTCGATCGCGCCAAAGCGTTCTACGAGAAACTGGGGTTTCGCCTGGATATCGACTACGTGGCCAGCGAGGACTACCGGCTGATCCAGTGCACGCCGGCGGGTTCGGGGGCGTCGATCATCTTCGGCAAGGGGATCACGACCGCGCAGCCGGGCTCGATCGACCGGCTGGTCCTGGCGGTGTACGACATCGACGCGGCCCGCGGCGAGCTCGGAGCGCACGGCGTCGAGGTGAGCGAGGTGTTCCACGACGCCGGCGGTGGCCTCGCCGGCGGCTTTCGCGCGGGCACCGAGGGGCGCGCTCCGGGTCCGGATCCGCAAGGCCGTTCCTACGCCTCCTATGCCTCGTTCAGCGATCCCGACGGCAACGTCTGGCTGCTGCAGGAGATCAGGGAGCGGCTGCCTGGAAGGACGACGCACGAGCCGCTCGACGGTACCATGACCGACATCCTGCTGGCGGCGCTCAAGAGTGCCGCCGCCGCGCACGGCGTTCACGAGAAGGAGCTCGGCAGGCCTGATCCCGACTGGCCACAGTGGTACGCCCAGCACATGGCGCGCACGCTGAGCGGCACCGGGTACCACCTCACCGGACCTTCAGCCTGATGGGTTTCATGATCGATCCCATCTCAGCCAGGATAGGGAGAGCGCCGTGAGCGGCGTGCGGGCGGCGGTGATGACCGGTCCGGGGCGGATCGAGATCGAGGAGTTCCCGAGACCCTCGGTCGAGCCGGGCGCGGTGCTGCTGCAGATCGTCTACTCGGGGATCTGCGGCACCGACAAGCACACCTTCCGTGGCGAGACCAGGCAGTACGCGGGCACGCCGCATGAGCGGGCGCTCGAGTACCCGCTGATCTGCGGCCACGAGAACGTCGGCGTGGTGGTCGAGACCGGGGGCCCCGTGCACGACAGCGCCGGCCGCCCGCTGCGGCCGGGCGACCGGGTCGTACCCGGCGCCAACGTCGCGTGCGGGAAGTGCTGGTTCTGCCGCCGGGATTTTCCCTACTATGCCTGCGAGCGGCTGGAGGACTACGGCAACAGCCTGAACGCGAAGCGGCCGCCGCACCTGTTCGGCGGCTGGGCCGAGCTCATGTACCTCTTGCCGGGCACGCGGCTGTTCCGCGTCCCCGACGCGCTGCCCGACGAGGTCGCGGTCCTGACCGAGGTGATGGCGGTCACCCACGGGCTCGACAACGCGACGCAACTGCCGTTGCCGCATCGGCTCGAGCCGGAGGGCTCGGTGGTCGTGATCGGCGTCGGGCCGCTCGGCCTCTGTCACGCGATCAAGGCGCGGATGCTCGGCTGCGGCGAGCTGATGGCACTCGACCGCTTTCCCTCGCGCCTCGAGCTCGCGGCGGCGTTCGGGGCGACGCTCACGCTCGACGTCGACCGGACCAGCCACGAGGAGCGCATCGAGGCGGTGCGCGGGCGGACCGGCGGGCGCGGCGCCGACGTCGTGGTCGACTGCTCGGGGGTCGCCGAGACGTTCGTCGACGCGCTCCGGCTCGTGCGCTGGGGCGGGACGGTGATCGTGGCCGGCGCGTTCGTCGACCTCGGGCCGGTGCCGGTCAACCCCAACGCCGACATCTGCGCGCCGAACGTCTGCGTGCTCGGCATCGGCGGCGAGACCGCGACCGCCTACGTGCCGGCGATGGAGGCCATGGCGGCGCACCTCGACAAGCTGCCGCTCGATCGGATCGTCACCCATCGGCTGCCGCTCGAGCGGGCGCAGGAGGCGGTCGAGCTGGCGCAGACCGACGCGGCGATGAAGGTCGTGCTCGCCCCGAACGGGCGGGCGTCCTGACGGCCCTCGGCTGCCGGCGTTCGACCACGGCACCGCGTTCCGCGAACGACTCGCCGGCGCGGGCTCTCATGAGGCGGTGTTGGGAGCCGAGCGTGGACCGGGACGGGTGGCGCAGCCGCAAGCCAAGCCATTGTTTGGGCGATCCTTCTCGGGTTTGTCTGGTTCAGGCGAGGGGTGATCGCGCCGCCGTCCGCGAGGTCACGGTCTGGACCGCTCGGCGGCGATCGCTGTGATGTCCACAGAACCCCTGTTTTTGTGCGCTTCTCGGGTTCGTTTGGTTTTCGGCTGCCAGCCGGGCTGCCGCGGCCGGGCGGGGCTGGCGAGCGCGCACCATTCTGTCCGCGGGCGCGCATTCGTGCGCTCGACGGACGGTCGGTGGTCATGGTCTCCCGCTCGAGGATCGGCTGCGCGGCCGCCAACCTGGCACACCGCGAAGCGTGGGAGTGGGAGCTTTCCGCTCCTAAGCTGATACCAGATTATGGGAAAATATGCAAGTAACCTGGGATTGGGAGGACGCCGAACCCGTATGCGCAGCTCTCCTGCGCTCCGCACGGGCCACCCTTCCCTGGTTCTCAGGCCTGCCTGGCTCCCGGGGCCGCTTCCCGCTGCGGATCGACCGCCGGTGGTCGATCCTGGGAGCCCGGCAAGGGTGGTCGGCCCGAAACGGCAAGACCACCGACGTCGGTCCGCACGGGGCGCAGAAGATCTTTAATGAGGGGCTCAATTCGTTACTTATTCGGTGCTGGCTCACCGGAAGGCCCATCCCGCGGCCGCTTCCCAGGGCGGCCGGTATTCTCCGGATCGATCGCCAAAGCTGGCGTTCGCAGACGCGTCGCAGGGCGGGTTGGCAGGAGATTCGGAAATTTCCTGCGGTTTTCCAAAGGCGGCCGCGAATTTCCGCGCGGCCCGCGAGTGCACACCGACGCGACGCTTTTGTAGCATCATGCGACAGATGTGCGCTCTGGATAAGTCTTTGCTGCAACATCGTTTTTCGACGCACTGGCGACTTGATCGCTGATTTCAGTCCCAAACCGCTGATTTCGGGCACGAACCTGGTGATTTCGGGGGCAAAACCGCCGACTTCGGGCACAGAAGTGCGCAGATCTGCGTGATGTGGCGCCTCGCCCCTGGTCGAACTCTCTTCCTGCGGATTTCTCCGAGGCAACTGAACCACGACCATTTATTGGTAAGGATGCGGGACTGCAAGCCAGCGAGGCCCGCTCCCGGCCCGCGATCAGTAGGGATGCGGGCACGGCGGGCCGCGGGCTGCGACCCGGGATCACGCTGGCTCTCCTTCCCTCTACATTCGCACCACTCCCCAATTCGCCAAAAAAATTTGGCAACCTGTGATCCGTTTCACACCTGCTGGGCCAGATCCGCCGCTACAGGAAGCCTAACGGCTCCGCTGAGCCATACATGGAAACCCAGGGCGGCTGGGTCATGCGTAATCTCATGTGTCCTCGAGGAGGAGTTTGGTCTCTCCGATGTTGCTGAGATCGCGCAGGCGCTGACGGCGGCCACGTCGCAGTGGCAACCATCATGGAGGAAGGCTAACGTGACCAGCGTTGTCTCCACGCATCCGTTTCTGAAGGATCCATCCACAATCACCATCTCCTTTACCAATACGTGCAATCTACGTTGCGTTCACTGTTACTCGGATTGCCGATATCGGCGTTCAAAGAACGAACTGCGTGTAGATCAATGGTTGAAATTCATCGATTACTTAGTTCAAAATAATTTCATAGCTGCCTATTTCGAAGGCGGAGAACCGCTTCACCGACCCGACTTTCTTGAGGTCTTAGGGGCAAGCAGTCGGTCGATGATGACCTGGCTGCGCACTCACGCCACATTGATCGACGGTAGCCTCGCGCAGCGCCTGAAGCGGGCCGGTCTCGGTGGTGCCTTCGTCGAGCTGATGGGCGCCACCCGAGTGACGCACGAACTCTCCACCGGCGTTGCGGGCAGCTTCGAGGCGACCTGCCGGGGCGTCCGGCACCTTCGCGAGGCGGAAATCGACACCCGGATGGTTGTGATTTTGACCCGTCGCACGGCGCCGGAACTGAACGACATCCTCAAGCTTGCGCGCGACCTCGATGTCGCGCAGGTCAGCGTACTGCGGCTGTACCCGATCGGGCGGGCGAAGCGACGCTGGGCCGAACTGGCCCTGTCGCTCGACGAGCAGATGGCTGCGCTCGACGGCCTCAGGCCTCCGCCCGGGGTTCGCGTGGCGAATTCGTGGCATCCCCACGACAAGAACTGCTGCTGGAATTCGGTGACCGTCAACGCTTACGGCGATTCGATCGGGTGCCCCTATCTCCGCGAGTTCGTGAACTACGGCAACGTTCTGGAGACGCCGTTACTCGAGAGCTGGCGCAGCGACCCGCTGTACCGTCAGTTGCGGTCCGGCCAGGTTGCGACTGGCTGCAGCGCCTGTCAGGCTCGCGAGGGCACGCGCGGCGGCTGTCGGGCAACCGCCTTCGCCTTTGCCAGGCGCTGGGATGCGCCCGATCCCTTCTGTCCCGACATGAACCGGGGCGTCGACCTGCGGGTCTTGCCCGACTGGCTCGTCGATCTCCCGGCAGCAGCGGCGCGGAACGGCGCTGCACCCCGAGAATCCGGACAGCGATCGGCGGAACGAGGACGCATCGGACCAGCGGACGGGCTCGGGCGCGGGCCCGCGGACGCGCACCCGGGCACCTATCGCCTGGTTCCGGGCACGCGGGTCCGAGAAGTCCCGGAGCGGGACGTCTGCATGGTGTACACGCCCGCGATCCCCGCCCTTTATGCTTTGAAGGACGAGGCATGGCTGATCCTGCGCGCCTGCCTGGGCAGAACCCGGGGCGAAGTGATCGAGAGCTACGTCTCGCAGGTCGCTGCCGCCGGCGTCATGCCCGAGGAGGCCGCCGTCGACACCCTCCAGGGCCTCAGCGATCTCCAGACCAAGCGCATCATCGAACAAGTTCCCCACCATGATCATCGGCCTGCGCACAGCGCTCAATGAGGAGGACCGTGATGACCAAGGACATCGATCGACGCCTGATCGCCCGCATCGCCAAGCGCGAGGGCCGACCGACCTGGCCGCGCGCCATCAGCATGGAGCCGGAAGTCCGGACCCCGATCGACATCGTCCCCATCACCCAGCCGGACCAGGGCAACCGGCGCCAGCTCAGTCCACTGACCACTTTGGATCCAAACGCCCCGTCGTTTGGACCCTACCTGTTCGAGTGGCAGTACAACGTGCGCGTCGAGACCGTCAATGCCTTCCGCGATTGGCTGACGATCTACGAGGACCGGCTCCGGACCCTCTGTCCGGAGCATTTTCGCTATCTCGGTACGTTCGAGGCGCTGTTCGGTCCGAACGGGCAGTCGCCCGATGGGCGGTATCGCACCCTTTGGCAGCATGCTGATTTGGCTGGCACCCTGCATCTCCTGCGTGGCACGCAGGAAAAGTACTCAGCCTCTGATGAAGACGAATTCATCAAACTGCTCAAGGAATTCATTTCCTTTCAGGACACGAGCTCAGCATCCGTCCGGGGTAGCCAGCTCTATCAACTCGTAACAAGCCGGTGACCACTGGCAACAATGCCAAGCTACGACCAAGGTCGGAGGAAGGGCGATGAGTAGCACGACCAGATTCCGCATTTTTCTGCAGCCGCCTTATGTCCCGGGCTTCGAGCAACCGGTGACCGTCGCGATCGAAACCGAGGACGAGATCGAAGCGGGACCCGCAGACCGGCTTCTCTATGTTGTCGATGCTGAGAACAAGCCTAGCTACCGCGCCGAGGCGCCGCACGAGTATCAAGCTTTCCGCGGCCGGCCATGGAAGGGCAACGTCAATGGTTCCGTCGCGCGCCCGAACTACGACGGTCACTTCGACCATCTGGCGCCGGACGATCCAGCGTTTCCGGCCGCTTCGATCTACGCGACCGCTCGGCATGTCCTCAACTTCTGGAATCGCATCTTCGTCGCGACCGGATCGCGTGGGATCGACAAGTTGATTAGTATCGACAGGTGGCGCCATAGAGCCAAAGATCTGATAGATGAAGGTGAAGAGGAGCGGTTTGCCAACCGCCTTCAATTGATACCGCGCTGTGCATCGGCGGGCTCGCGAGCGGGTTACGGCTATGTCGAGGTGGGGAGGGACAATCCCGGCCATCGCTATCGCCCGCGCAAGGACGGACCGGAGCGCCTCACTTACCAGAGCGGCGCCATGTGGCAGAATTTCGACGTGATCGCCCATGAGATGGGCCACGCGATCCTGTTCCAGCGAATCGGCTTTCCTGCGGCCGCGACCGGAGAGCGCAAGTGGTTCGACATTCCCGATCCGGAGTTTCTGGCATTCCACGAGTTGATGGCGGATCTCTCCGCAATCCTGTCGCTTCTTGACATCAAGGAGGCTCGGGAGTTCGTTTTGGCTCGCAAAGACGGAATCAGCGTTGCTGCGGGTGTCGGCGAACTGCAGAACTTGGACAAGCCGGGGTTCCTGCCAATCCGGAGTGCCCTGAATTCGGTTAAATATTTAAGAAAGGATGGATTCAAGAAGATCGGACCCCATGAATACTCGATGTCGCTGACCGGAGCGATCTTCGACAGTCTGATCAGGGTCTACGAAGCGCGAAGAACGTTGTCGGCGACCGCGACGCCGGTCGATCCGCCGATCGCGCTGGCTGAGGCTCACGACATCATCGCGAGATCGCTGGCGCGCCTGTGGGCGAATCCTGACTACCTCTGGGAACAGCCAGCGGGTCCTGCTGGGCTCAGCTTTACCAAAGTGGCGAAAGCTCTGCCGACCCTTGTGAGCGCAGAATTCGAGGCTCAAGGCCATGGCCCCGCGAGCCAAGGAATCAGTGCGATCGATCTCAAGAGCACTCTTCGGGCCGACGATATCGTCAAGGATTTTGTCGAGCACGGGTTCGAATAGCGTCGACGGCACGGGACTTGGCGCCCTGGACGGGCTCAGCTGTGTCCGAGTTCCGCTAAGAGCTGGTCCGCTGCTTGCAGCTCCGGCGTGATCTGCGGATCGGGGCAGCGAGATCGAACTTCGGCGAGCAGCTGTGGCGCTTCGGAGGGTCGGCCGGCGTTGAAGTACGTGCGGGCGAGCGCGGTCACGGCGCGCAGCTCAAAGAAATAGGCGCCCTGACGGGCCGCGCTCTCGGCTGCCTGACGAAGGCAGGTCTCGCCCTCCGGCAGACGAGCGCCGGCCGCGAGCAGCGCGCAGCCTTTCAGTCGAAGGAGCTCGGGTTCGGAGAAATGGATGTCCTTGTCTCGGGTTCGTTGCAGGGCCTCGTCGAGGGCCACGATGGCCGGCTGGTGCTCCCCCACCAGGGAGAGGGCTTCGGCAAGGAGGCCGAGTGCGTAGGGTCGAACCAGCTCGCCCCCCGTCGCCGCATAGGCGTCGATCCCCCGGCTGAGCTCCGGGATTCCCTGTTCCGGCTTGCCCAATTGTGTCAGCGCCCAGCCGTGCACGATGTGGGCCCAGGCCGTCCAGTAGGGATAGCCCTTATCCTCGGCGAACGGGATGGCTCGGGCGGCGAGTTCTTTGGCGGCGGTCGGGTCCCAACGAGCAGCGTACAGCGCTCCGATCACGCATGTGCTGTAGGTCAAGCTAAGAACGTGATCCATCTCTTCGGCCAACCTCAGCGCAGCGCTCGAGTGGCGATCGGCCTCGCCGGTCTGACCCTGGGCCCACCGCACCCAGGCGAGATTGCAGTGCGAGAACACCCCCGGGTGATCACCGTACAGCCGGATGTGGAGTTGGTGGTCCTTCGGATCGTAAAGCGCGAGCGCGCCTTCCAGATATTCGCCAGCTTTGGCCAGTTCCCCCAGCCAGCACAGAGACCAGCCCAGACGTCGCCGGGCATCGAGGAGCCGGTAGGCTTCCTGCGGGCGGGCGTGGGTCAGGGCCACGAGCTGTTCACCGAGCGCCCGTGCCGTGCGCAGATGGCCGTGCACGTGGTAATAGGATTGCAGGCCGGGGAGGACATCGAGCAGCAACTGCTGATCCTCGAGCTCCGCGCAGAGAATCTTGGCGCGCTCGAACGCCTGAACCACGGCCGGCGCGGCGAACCCTTGCGTCGCCCTCAGCGCCGCTCCCAGAGCGGTTTGCAGCCGCACCTCCTGCTTCGTCCTCTCTTGAACAGCCGGCAATTTCGCGACGAGCTCTAACCCGGTCTCCAGGTGGGAGACCGCCTCCAGGGTGGCCGACCGGTCGATCGCGCGCAGCCCTGCGCCCAGCCAAGCGTCGATCGCCTGATCGTACAGACCTGCTTCAGTGAGATGTAGAGCGAGCAGTTCGGGATTTTGCTCGACCGCAGACGCAAAGTGAGTGCGCAATGCATCGGCGATCCGGCCGTGTAGCTGGTGGCGACGGCTGCGCAGCATACTGTCGTAGGCTGCATCTCGCACTAAGGCGTGCTTGAACGAGTAGGTGTGCGGCGATGGCTCCGGGAACCGGGAGATCAGGCCGGCGGTGGTCAAGCGGTCGAGAGCTGCCTGAAGCTCCGCACGCGTGAGTGGCGTAATCGCAGCGAGCAACTCGTAAGAAAAATCCCGCCCGATGGCCGCAGCGAATTGAGCGACCTCCTTGATCGGGGCGAGGCGATCGAGCCGAGCGAGCAGAGAATCCTGGAGGGTGGCGGGGATGCTCGAGGGGGGCAGCGGACCGCTGAGCAGGAAGCGATCGCTCTGCTCGCTGACAAACCCAGACTCCAGGACCGCCTTGGTGAGTTCCTCGACGAATAGAGGGATGCCTTCGCTTCTGGCAACCAATTGAGCCTGCAGATCGGCCGGCAGCGGCTTGCCACCGGTCACCCGGCCGATCAAAACCGCGCTGTTGCTTTGTTCAAGACGTCCAAGAGCCAGGTGCACAAGGTTGGCAGCCTCAGGCCCGGGCGGCGTGTACTCCGGGCGAAAAGTCACGACCAGAAGGATGCATGTGCCTGACACGCGCGTGATTAGCCGTTGAATAAGCTCCGACGACGTCGGGTCGATCCAATGCGCATCCTCGATTAAGAGGACGAGCGGCCGTTGCGCGGCCATGAGCTTGAAGAGCTGCATAATGGCCAGGAGCGTCAGTTCCTTCTGACGCTCCGGTGTCAAAGCGAGCGGCCCATATCGATCGCTGATCGGGATATCGAGCAGCGCGGCGAGCAGCGGTACGATTTCCTCGGTCGCACCGCCGCTATCTCGCAGAAACGTCTCGAGCTTGGTCAACTTTTCTTCTGTTCTATCCGCTGGGAGCAACCTTGCGATACGGCGCAACCCGACGATCACCGGATAGAGGGCGCTCTGCCCGAAATAGGGCGAGCACTGGCAGCGGACCCAGCTGTGCGGCTGGTCGGCGGTCTGTTCCTGCACCACCTGGAGCAAGCGGGATTTCCCGATGCCCGGCTCGCCGGAAACCAGGACGACCTGCCCGTCGCCGGCACGCGTCCGCGTCCAGCGATCAAGGATCAGGGCGAGCTCAGGCCCGCGGTTCACGAACTCGGTGAGACTGGAGGTTGCCTCGAAGCGCGTGATGCTCTCGCTCACCTGCCGGACATGGTACAGCTGCACGGGCTCCTTGACGCCGCGGAGCACGTGGCGGCCGAGATCGTCGGCGATGAACAGACCGTCGACCAGCCGCATGGTGTTGCGGGTGATCAGCACGGCCCCGGGCTCTGCGTAGCCCTGGACCCTGGCCGCCACGTTCGGGGAATCCCCTACGGCGGCCATGTACTCGTCGACGGCGCCGCTCGGCAGGTCGCCGATCACGACCAGACCCGTGTCGATTCCGATCCGTACATTCAGGTCTAGGTCACCCTCAGCGTACCAGCGGTTATGGACCCCGCGCACCGCCAGGATGATTTCGAGGGCGGCTCGGACGGCCCGCGCGGCGTCGTCTTCGTGCGCCTCCGGATAGCCGAAGTAGATCAAGATGCCGTCGCCCCTGAACTGGGCGATCCAGCCTTCGTAGCGCTCAACGACCCCACTGCAGGCTTCGCGGTACGCCCGCAAGAGGTCGCGCATGTCCTCGGGATCGAGCTGCTCTGACAGCGCGGTCGACCCGACGAGATCGCAGAACATGACGGTGATCTGGCGGCGTTCGGCTTCGGCCGGCCGCCAGACCTCACCACGCATGTCTGAGACCTCACCTGCTGTACCGCTCGGCGCCAGCGGCGCAAGCTCCTTGCCGCACCCGCCACAGTAGAGATCTCCAGGCTCGTTCACGAAGTCGCAGATCGGGCAGCGATATCCAAGCGAAAGCCCGCACCGGCGACAAAACAGCCGGCCGTCCGCGTTGCTCGCCTGGCATTTCGGACACTGCATAGGTCGGCTTAGCCCGTTCTTTCCCCGATCTAGCTTCGAATATGCTACCATTAAGGAAGCGAATGCCAAGCAAAACCGGCTGTCACTTAAGCTCGCGGGCGACGACGATCTAATGCGCGGCATAGCCCGCAGCTGGCCATGGTCCTGGACAAAGCCGTCCTCAGTCTTGATCACTCGGCCAGTCGCCCGACCGCCCGGCCGCGGGCGAACCGCCGCCGCGCATCCTGCGGCGTCAGCCCAAAAAATCGCTGGTTGAACCAATCACGAATCCATGCTAAACGCGCACAACCGATCTCCTGAACCGCAGAGGTGATGGCTCAGACGTGATCACCGCAGGGCAGATCCGGGCGGCGCGGGCGTTGCTCGGGATGGATCAGCGGGCGCTCGCCGAGGCCGCGGGCCTGTCGGTGCCGACCATCCAGCGCATGGAGGCGAGCGAGGGCGTGATCCGCGGCAACGTCGATTCGCTGATGAAGCTGATCGGCGCCCTGGACGCCGCCGGGCTCGAGCTGATCGGAGAGGGTGCGGTCAGCCAGGGCGGCGGGCGCGGCGTGCGCCTGAAGGCGTGACGATGCCGCCGGTCCGCTCGCAGGCGTGGGGCAAAGCATGCCGCTCGCGCTGACGCTCGTCTGCCTCGTGCTGCTGCTCGCAACCGGCATCGGCGCTGTGGCGTTTCGCCGGGATGCCACCCGCTTGGTCTATGGCGCCAGCGCCGTGCTCACGGGCATCATTCTGCTCCTCGCGCTCGGGCGACTGCTCGCGGGCGGGACCGCAGTCACGGCCCTCGTCCTGCCGCTCGGCCTGCCCTGGATCGGCGCCCATCTCCGGCTCGATGCGCTGGCCGCGTTCTTCCTCGTGGTGGTCAACCTCGGCGGTGCCGCGGCCGCGGTCTATGGCCTCGGCTACGGTCGGCACGAGCCGGCGCCGGCGCGTGTCCTGCCGTTTTTTCCGGCGTTCCTTGCCGGCATGAACCTCGTGGTCCTGGCCGACGACGCCTTCACCTTCCTGCTCGCCTGGGAGTTCATGTCGCTGACGTCCTGGGCGCTGGTCATGGCGCACCACCGGGAGCGGGACAACGCGCACGCGGGCTACGTCTACCTGGTGATGGCGAGCTTCGGCACGCTCGCCCTGCTGCTGGCGTTCGGCCTGCTCGCGGGCCCGAGCGGCGGCTACGCCTTCGAGGCGATCCGGAGCGCCTATCTGCCGCCCGGCCTGTCCGCGCTGGTGCTGGCCCTGGCGCTGCTCGGCGCCGGCTCCAAGGCCGGCCTCGTGCCGCTCCACGTGTGGCTGCCGCTCGCCCATCCGGCCGCCCCCAGCCACGTCTCGGCCCTGATGAGCGGGGTCATGACCAAGGTTGCGGTCTACGCCTTCGTGCGCATCGTCTTCGATCTCTTGGGCCCGCCCGCCTGGTGGTGGAGCGTGGTCGTGCTGGCGCTGGGGGGCATCACGGCGGTGCTAGGCGTGCTCTACGCCCTCATGCAGCACGACCTGAAGCGCCTGCTCGCCTACCACACGGTCGAGAACATCGGCATCATCTTCATCGGCCTCGGCCTCGCCCTCGCCTTCGAGGCCAACGCCATGGGCTTCGCGGCGGCACTCGCGCTGACCGCGGCCTTGTTCCACGTCCTCAACCACTCGCTGTTCAAGAGCCTGCTGTTCTTCGGCGCGGGCGCCGTGCTGAGTGCCACCGGCGAGCGCGACATGGAGCATCTGGGCGGCCTGATCCACCGCATGCCGCTCACGGCCTTCGTCTTCCTGGTCGGCTCGGCGGCGATCTCAGCGCTGCCGCCCTTGAACGGCTTCGTCTCCGAGTGGCTGACCTTCCAGGCGATCCTCCTGAGCCCCGATGTGCCGCAGTGGAGCCTCAAGTTCCTGGTGCCTGCGGTCGGCGCCGGCCTCGCGCTGTCGGCGGCGCTGGCTGCCGCCTGCTTCGTCAAGGCGTTCGGGGTCACCTTTCTCGGCCGGGCGCGCAGCCCCGCGGCCGAGCGGGCCCATGAGGTCGACCGCTGTTCGCTCGCCGCAATGTTCGTCTTCGCCGCGCTCTGCGTGCTCGCGGGCGTGTTCCCGGGCCTGATCATCGATGCGCTCGCGCCGGTGGTCATGGCGCTCGCCGACGGCGCCCGCATGCCCGTGCAGACCACCATCGCCTGGCTCACCGTGGTGCCGGTCAACGAGAGCCGGAGCTCTTACAATGGCCTGCTCGTCCTTCTGTTCATCGCGGTCTCGGCAAGCCTCGCCACCTGGACGATCCACCGCTTCGCCTCGAAGGCAGTCCGGCGCGGCCCGGCCTGGGACTGCGGCTTCCCGGACCCGAGCCCAATCACCCAGTACACCGCCGGCAGCTTCGCCCAGCCGATCCGCCGGGTGTTCGGCACGCTCGTCTTTCGGGCAGAGGAGACGGTCGACATGCCGGCCCCCGGCGATCTGCGGCCGGCGCAATTCCACGTCCGCCTGCAGGACCTTGCCTGGGATGGCATCTACGCCCCGATCGCGGGCGCCGTCGGGCTCGCCGCCGACCGGCTGAACCACCTCCAGTTCCTGACCATCCGCCGCTATCTGACGCTCGTGTTCCTGGCCCTGATCACGCTCTTGCTGGTGCTCGCGATATGGCGTTGATCGGGGGGCTCCTGGTCCAGGGCGCGCAGATGGCGCTGGTCCTGCTGCTGGCGCCGCTGCTGGTGGGCTTCGTGCGCAAGCTCAAGGCGCGCCTGCTGCGCCGGCAAGGGCCGCCGCTGGTCCAGCCCTATCGCGATCTCTTGCGCCTCCTGCGCAAGGAGGTCGTGCTCGCGGAGGGTGCGTCCTGGCTGTTCCGGGCCGCCCCCTATCTGATCTTCGCCGCGATCTGGGTCGCGGCCGCCCTGATTCCGACTTTCGCCGCGGGCCTCATGTTCAGCTGGTCGGCCGATCTGATCGCGATCACAGCACTCCTCGGCAGCGCCCGCTTCTTCCTGGCGCTGGCCGGGCTCGACGTCGGCACGAGCTTCGGCGGCATCGGCTCGAGCCGCGAGGTCATGATCGCCTCGCTCGCCGAGCCCGCGATGATCATGATCATCTTCACGCTCGCGCTGATCGCCGGCACGACCGAGCTGTCCCAGATCGCGGGCTTCATGCTCGAGACCAACGTGAGCCTCAGGGTCTCGCTCGGCCTCGCCCTGGTCGCGCTGATCATGGTCGCGATCGCCGAGAACGCCCGCATCCCGGTCGACAACCCGGCGACCCACCTCGAGCTCACCATGGTCCACGAAGCGATGGTGCTCGAATATTCGGGTCGCCATCTGGCCATGATCGAGCTGGCGGCGGCGCTGAAGCTGCTGCTCTACGTCTCGCTGCTCGGCTGCGTTTTTCTCCCGTGGGGCATGGCGGCCGCCGACGGCGGCCTGGCCGCCTACGGCGCCGGTATCGTCGCCTATGTCGGAAAACTCGCGGTCGGCGGCTTCCTGCTCGCCGTGTTCGAGACCGCGATCGCCAAGATGCGGGTCTTTCGCGTGCCCCAGTTCCTGGGCGCCGCCTTGATGCTCGGCCTGCTCGGCACGTTGCTCCTGTTCGTCTCGCGCGGTCTCTGATGGCGACCGGCTTCGAGTTCGATGTCGCGCATCTGCTGGCAGGCGGCCTGGTCCTGCTCAGCTTCATGCTGCTCTACCAGGACCGGATGTTCGGCCTGCTCAACACGTTTGCCATGCACGCCTGCGTGCTGGCGCTCTCGGTCGCCTGGCAGGCGTACATTCAGGGCGCGCCGCATCTCTACGTCACCGCCGCGATCGCGCTCCTGTTCAAGGGCATCGCGATTCCGATGGCGCTGCACCGGATCGTGGTCCGGCTCGGGATTCATCGCACGATCGAGACCGTGGTCGGGGTCGGCCTCACCATGCTCGCCGGCATTGGCCTCGTGGCGCTAGCGATCATGGTCATGCTGCCGGCGTCCGCCAATGCCGACCCGCTCGCCCGGGAGGATCTCGCGTTTGCCCTCTCGGTGGTCCTGCTCGGGCTCCTGATGATGGTCAGCCGGCGCAATGCGGTCGGCCAGGTGGTGGGCTTCATGTCGCTCGAGAACGGCCTGGTTCTGGCCGCGACCGGGGCCAAGGGCATGCCGCTGGTGGTCGAGATCAGCGTCGCCTTCTCGATCCTGATCGCGTTCATCGTGATCGGCATTTTCCTGTTCCGGATCCGTGAGCGCTTCGACACGGTGGACGTGCACGCGCTCGACGCGTTCCGGGGCGAGCAGCCGTGACGAGTGGGCTCGGCACGATCGCGGTCGCGGCGGTCCTGGTGGTGCCGGCGACGGCTGCCGCGGTCCTGGCGCTGCTGCCGGACTATCGCTTGAGCGCGCGCCTCAACATCGGCGCCGCGCTGATCACCTTCCTCGCGGCGCTGACCCTGTTCGTCGCGCGCCCGGCCGTGGGCCAGCTGCTGCTGGTCGACGACCTGAACGTCGTGTTCATCGCGCTCAACACCTTCGTCGCCTTCACCACCAGCGTCTTCAGCGCCAGCTACATCGGCCACGAGCTCGAGATCGGCCGGCTGACGCCCACTTACCTCCGTTTCTACCACGCCATGTACCAGGTGCTGATGTTCGCGATGAACCTCGCGCTGGTGTCGAACAACATCGGCCTGATGTGGGTCGCGATCGAGGTCGCGACGCTGACCACCGTGCTGATGGTCGGCATCTACCGCACCGAGGCGGCGCTCGAGGCGGCCTGGAAATATTTCATCCTGGGCAGCGTTGGCATCGCGCTGGCGCTGTTCGGCACCATCCTGGTCTATCTCGCGGCGCGCGCGGTGGTCGGCGAGGGTATGGACGCCATGGCCTGGAACGTGCTTGCGAGCCGGGCGTCCACCTTCGACCCGGGCCTGCTTAACCTTGCCTTCGTGTTTTTGCTGCTTGGCTACGGCACCAAGGTGGGGCTCGCACCTTTGCACGCCTGGCTGCCGGATGCGCATGCCGAGGGACCGACGCCGATCTCAGCCGTGCTCTCGGGGCTGCTGCTCAACGTCGCGCTGTTCGCGCTGCTGCGCTTCAAGCTGCTGCTCGCAGCCAACGCCGGCGCGCTCGCCCCCGGCCCGCTGATGGTGACCATGGGTCTGGTCTCGCTGATCTTCGCCGCCTTCATGCTCTACCGGCGGCGCGACATCAAAAGGATGTTCGCCTATTCCTCGATCGAGCACATGGGGATCATCACCTTCGCCTTCGGCATGGGCGGCCCGCTCGCGAACTTCGCCGGTCTCTTGCACATGACCATGCACAGTCTGACCAAGTCCGCGATCTTCTTCGGCGTCGGCCACATCGCCCAGGCGACCGGGACCCAAAGGATCGCCGACATCCGGGGCCTGACCGAGAGCCATCCCAAGCTCGGCTGGGGGCTCGTCATGGGCGTGGTCGCGATCGCCGGCATGCCACCGCTCGGCATCTTCATGAGCGAGTTTTTGGTGGTCAGCTCGACCATTGCCAGGCAGCCCATGCTGGCACTGCCGCTGGTCGCGGGCCTGCTGATCGGCTTTGGCGCGCTGATGCTGCGCCTGCAGGGCCTGGTGTTCGGCGCGCCGGTCGCGGGCAGCCAGCCGGTCCAGGCCTCCTACCTGCCGATGTTCGCGCATCTGGGACTGGTGCTGCTGGCCGGCATCTATCTGCCGGGGCCGCTGGTCGCCTGGTTCCAGAACGTCGCGATGCGGCTGGGTTGAGGCAGATGCCGGACCCGGGCCCGCTGGCCGTGCTGGTCGCCGAGGGCGACCCGGTAGCAGGGCACCGGCCCTGGCCGCGGGTCGCCGTATCGGCCGCGACCTGGAGCGCCGCCGCCGGCGAGCTTGCCGAGGGCAGGCTCGCCCTGCTCGGCCTGTTCGGCGAGGCCGACGCCGTCCACATGGTGCTGCTCGACGAGCCGGCAGGTGCTATCGGCGTGCTTAGCCTCGCCTGCCCGGACGGTCACTTCCCGTCGGTTGCGGCCTTGCATCCGCCGGCGATCCGGCTCGAGCGGACGATCACCGACCTGTTCGGCCTGGTCGCGGACGATGCGCCCGATCCGCGCCGCTGGCTCGATCACGGGGTCTGGGGCGTGCGGCACCCGCTCGCCGCCAGTCCGGCCGAGGCCACGGGCGGCGAGCCTTACATTTTCCTCACGGCCGAAGGCGAGAGTCTGCATCAGATTCCGGTCGGTCCGGTGCACGCCGGGATCATCGAGCCGGGGCATTTCCGCTTCACCGCCAGTGGCGAGACCGTGGTTCGCCTCGAGCAGCGCCTGGGTTACGTGCACAAGGGGATCGAGGGGCTGATCGCGGGCGCCGATCTGGAGCGCGCCGCCAGGCTCGCGGGGCGCACCTCCGGCGACAGCACGGTCGCCTATGCGCTCGGCTTCGCGCGCGCCATCGAGGCGGCGCTCGGCATCGAGCCGCCGGCGCGGGCCGTGTGGCTCCGGGCGCTGATGGCTGAGCTGGAGCGGGTCGCCAATCACCTGGGCGACATCGGCGCGATCTGCAACGATGCCGCCTTCGCGCTCATGCACGCCCATTGCGGTGTGCTGCGCGAGCGCGTGCTGCGCGCGGCCGATGCCGGCTTCGGGCACCGGCTGATGATGGATCGGATCCGGCCGGCCGGTGTGGCGGCGGACCTCGCGCCGGACGGCGCGGCGGAGCTGCGCGCGCTGATTGCCGAGATCCGGCGCCGCTTTCCGGCGCTGATCGAGCTTTACGACAATACCGCCTCGCTCCAGGACCGGACGGTCGCCACGGGTCGGGTGGCACCCGAGCTGGTCCGAAGGTTCGGCGCCGGCGGCTATGTCGGGCGCGCCGCCGGCCGTGCCTTCGATGCCCGCCGCACGCCCGGCTATCCACCCTACGACCAGCTCGACTTCGAGGTCCCGGTGCTCGAGGAGAGCGACGTCAACGCCCGCGTCTGGGTGCGCATCCGCGAGGTGCTGCAGAGCCTGGCGCTGATCGAGCAGATCCTCGCGCGTCTGCCCGATGGCGCGATCCGTTCGCAGGTCCCGCTCGGCGCGGGCGAAGGCGTGGCGCTGATCGAGGCATTCCGCGGCGACCTGCTGGTCTGGCTCCGGCTCGGTGCTGACGGCCGCGTCCAGCGCTGCCATCTGCGCGACGCCTCCTGGTTCCAATGGCCGTTGCTCGAGGCCGCGATCGAGGGCAACATCGTGGCCGACTTCCCGCTCTGCAACAAATCCTTCAACTGCTCCTACTCGGGCCACGACCTCTAATCATGCGCCGCACCCTGCCCCAGATCCTGTTCCGTCCGCCCCTGACCGAGCGCGCTCTGGCGCCTGGCGATGCCGGGCCGGGCGACCTCGCCGTCGAGGTCGACCGCGCAGCGCGCCGCCGCCTCGGCCTGCGCGCCGGCAGCTGCGCCGTGGCCGGCGGGGTGTCGGAGGTCCTGCCGGTCGACCCGCAGATCCCTGGCCGTGCGCCCGCGTGGCTGGAAGCGCCGGAGGCGACCGCGCCGGCCGCCGCGACCCTTGCCTGGCAGGACTGGAGCCGATCGACGTGACCCTGACGATCCCCGGCGCCCGGACCCTCATGCCGAACCGGGTTCTCCGCGTCCTCCTGGCGACCGCGATCCTGGCCGCGTACCCGATCGCCTCGCTGTCGCCGTTCCATCCGCTGCGCTGGGGATTCCCGACCAGGGTTGTCAACGGTGCCGAATTGCCCGCGCAGGGCGGAATCCGGTTTCCGACGCCCGGGATCGTGCGCTCGGTCAGCCCTCCGGACTGGGTCGCCGCCGCGATGCGCTCGCAGCGCCTGGAGCTCATACTGCGGGTGCGGTCCTTCAGCTCGGATCAGACCGGGCCGGCGCGCATCTTCACCCTGTCCGCCGACCCCTATCGCCGCAACCTCACGATCGGACAGGAGGGCGAGAACCTGATCCTTCGACTGCGCACGCCCGAAACCGGCCTCAACGGCACCCGCGCCGACGATGGGCCCTTTGCCGAGCTGCCGGGCGTCTTCCGGACGCCTGCCGCCTGGGTCGAGATCCACCTCGCGATCGAGCCCGGCCGGCTGCGGTTCTCGGCCGCGGCCCCGGCGGGCGATCACCCGATCGGGCTCGAGACGGCGCTCCCGGCGCAGCCGTTCCGCGACTGGGACCCCTCCTATCGGCTGGCCCTGGGCGGCGAGTTGACCAACGAGCGATTGTGGCTCGGGGAGATCCAGGAGGCGCTCGTGCGCACCGACGGCAGCGCCATCGACTACGCCGCGGCGGGCGCCCGCGACACGCTGGAGGCTTCGCCCGCGCGGTTCTGGTACGCCCCCCAATATTTCACGCTTGTACCGTTTCGCGACTTCAACCTGCACGACGCCGTCGTCAACGTGATGGGTTACGTGCCGCTCGGTCTCCTGTTCGGCCTATGGGGGTGGCTATGGGGAGGGCCAGGACGCGGCTGGCGGCGCCCCGTGACGCTGCTGCTGGCGGTTGCTGCGGTGAGCGCGAGCCTCGAGATGCTGCAGTTCGGCATTCCCGTCCGCCATCCCTCGACCACCGACCTGGTGCTCAACACGCTCGGCGGCGGGATCGGCGTGGTGCTGGTCGAATGGGCCCGAGCGGCTGGTCTCGAGATCTGAGGCGATGAGAGCGAGCCCGTCCTGGCGTTCAGCGACCGCCTTCGACGCCTGGGTCTGGTGCGCGGGCACGAGGCCCTGCTGCTCCTGCCCGGACCAGGATCGCTAGTCATGCGCCGCACTTTGCTTCAGAGTCTGTTCCGGCCGCCCTTGACCGAGCGCGCGCCGGCACCCGGCGCCGCCGCGCTGGCCGAGCTCGCCGCCAGGGTCAACGGTGTCGCGCGCCGCCGCCTCGGCCGCTCGCTTGCGATCCGCGAGGTCGATGCCGGCTCGTGCAACGGCTGCGAGCTGGAGATCCACGCGTTGGGCAACGCCTTTTACGACCTCGAGCGCTTCGGCCTGCGCTTCGTCGCCTCGCCGCGCCACGCGGATGTGCTGCTGGTGACCGGGCCGGTGACCCGGAACATGGCCGAAGCCCTCCGGCGGACCTGGCAGGCGACGCCCGATCCCAAGTGGGTCGTGGCGGTCGGCGACTGCGCCGCGGGCGGCGGCCCGTTCGCCGGCAGCTACGCGGTGACCGGCGGGGTCGCCGAAGTCGTGCCGGTCGACCTGCACATCCGCGGTTGCCCGCCGCGGCCCGCGGATCTGCTCGCGGGTCTGCTCGCCCTGCTCGAGGCGGGCGCCGATGCGCGTACCGGTTAGGCTCCCTGCAGTACGCCTGGGAGCGTCCGGGCCCCGGGTGTGGCCCAGCAACGATGGCGGTCGCCGGGCATTTTCTGCTAATGAGATGGAGGTGACGTCATTGGCCGGGGAACCAGGGTTGGCAACGATGCGCGATCTTTCGGGCCTCAGCCGGGCAACGCTCGGTATCCTGGTGTTCCTGTGCGCCTGCGCGAGCAACCCGCCGCCGCCGGCGATGCCGGCACCGGCGCCCGCGCCGATCGCCGCGATCGCGGCCGACGGCGATCCCGCCGTCATCGCGCCCGCGGCCGGCGTCGCGGCGGCCGCGATCGAGACCAGCCCGGCCCGGACCCAGCTCGACGACCCGCTGCCCGGCGTCCAGGGCGGACAGGTCGATGGCAAGCTCGAGAGCATCGCGGCCGAACCCGGCACCACCGCCGACATCGTAGCACCTCGCAGGGGCACCCAGATCGGCTATCTGCTGCTCGATCTGGCGAGCGGCCGCGAACTCGCCTCGCTCCACCCGGATGTCGCGCTGATCCCGGCCTCGACCACCAAGCTCGCGACCGCGATCGTGGCCCTGGACGTGCTCGGCCCGGAGCATCGCTACCGCACCGAGCTGCGCGCGGGCGGCCCGGTCCGGAACGGCGTGCTCGAGGGCGATCTGATTCTCAAAGGCGGCGGCGACCCGGAACTCGACGTGGCCGATCTGCTCGAGCTGGCCGTGCACCTGTCGACCAGCGGCATCCACCAGGTCGACGGCCACTTCCTGATCGACGACACGGCGCTGCCGCGCTCGTCGGAGATCGCGCCGGACCAGCCGCCGGAGGCCGCTTACAACCCCGGCATCGGCGCGCTGTCGGTGGCGTTCAACCGTGTGCATGTCGCCTGGCGCGGCGGTGGCAACGCGGTCGACGCCTTCACCCTGCCGCCGCTCGACGAGGCGCGCTTCGAGGCGGCTTCGCCCGACAATCTGCCGCCGGGCGGCGTCGAGTTCGAGAGCCGGCACGGCGATACGGTCGTCTGGCGGGTCGCCGATCGCGGCCGTCGGCGTCAGGCGACCGATCTCCCGGTCAAGGACCCGGGGCTGCACGCCGGGCAGGTCTTTCGCCGCCTGGCGCTGGCCCTGGACGTCGTGCTCGGCCTGCCGTCGCGCGGCACGGCGCCGCCCGAGTCCACCCTGATCGCCGTCCACGAGAGTGCGCCCTTGCGCCAGCTCGTGCACGACATGCTGCTCTACAGCAACAACATGATGGCCGAGACCATCGGTCTGTCGGCGGCGCAGCGGCTCGACCACGCCTATGGCCCCGATCCTGCCGGAGCGCCGCTGGTCCGTCAGCTCGCCCGCCTGATGCCCGAGGTCGACTGGCGGGGCGCCTTCCTGCCCAACAGTTCCGGCCTCGATGGCCGCGCCCGGTTGACCCCCCGCCAGCTGGCGGCGATCGTCCGCTACGGTTGGCGTGCCGACGCCCTGCCGGCCCTGCTGCCGGCCGGTGGCTGGTCGGGAACGCTGACCGATCGTTTCGACGATCCGGCCGCGGCGCTCCGGGTCTGGGCCAAGACCGGCGCGGTCAACTACGGCGGCGCGCTCGCCGGCTATCTGCTGCCGGCCAGCGACCGCCCGGCGGTGTTCGTGACCATGGTCTCGGACCTCGGCGCGCGCGCCGCCTACGATGCGCTCGCCCGGCCGGACGGGATGGCCGATGCCGAGGCCTCGGGCTGGAATGCGCGCGCCCGCGGGCTGCTCGACAACCTGGTCCAGGGCTGGCTCGAGCCCGTGCCGACCAGCTGATCCGCAGCGTCGTCCGCGGCGGCTATGGGATTGGCACAGAATCGTCGCCTCGGGCTGACGAGCGGCGATCAGGCGCGCCCCGAAGTGACGAACACCGCCTCGTCGACACCGGGTGGCACCGGCTCCGGGCGTTCGCAGATGGTCTCGATCCGGATCCTCTGGCCCTCGATCGAGGAGCGTTCCAGCGCCGCCAGCACCTCGAGCACGTGGAGTGCCAGATCGCCGTTCGCCCGGTGCGGCCGGCCCTCGGCGATCGCCTGCGCCATGTCGAGGACGCCGACGATCCGGTAGTCGGCGACCATGGCCCCGGTCCGCAGCTCGCGGTTGGGCGTACCGAACGGCTGCGCCTCGATCGCCAGGTCCTGCCAGTCGCCGTTCCGCTCCGAGACGCGCGGCGTGCCGCCGAAGAAGTTCGGGTCCGGGTTGAGCAGCGTGCCTTCGGTGCCATAGAGCTCGATCGGCACGCGCGCGTGCTTCCAGACGTCCCAGCTGACCGTGAGCCCGACATTGGCGCCGTTGGCAAAGGCGAGCGCGCCGTTGACCGTGGTCGGCACCTCGACCTCGATGACCTCGCCGCGCCTGGGCTCGCTGGTCACGGTCCGGGTCGCGAAGCCGCGCGAGGTCTGGGCGCTCACGCTCTCGACGGGCCCTAAGAGGTTGACCAGCTGGGTCACCGGATAAGGGCCGAGGTCGAGGATCGGCCCGCCGCCCCGCTGGTAGAAGAAGAACGGGTTGGGGTGCCAGGTCTCCATGCCGTGGGAGGCAAAGCACGCGCTCCCGGCGACCACCCGGCCGATCCGGCCGGCGTCGACCGCCCGGCGGGCCGCCTGGTGGCTGGCGCCGAGGAAGGTGTCGGGCGCCGCGCCGAGGCGGACGCCCTTGGCGCGCGCGGCCGCGGTCAACGCCTGCCCCTCGGCCAGCGTCGTGGCGATCGGTTTTTCCGAGTAGACGTGCTTGCCCATCTCGACCGCGCGCAGACTGACCTCGGCGTGGGCGAGCGGCACGGTCAGGTTGATGACGATCTCGATCTCGGGGTCGGCGAGCAGCTCTTCGATGCTGGTCGCCGCGATGCCATAGGCGGCAGCCTTGGCTTCCGCGGCTGCCGGTAGGAGGTCGGCGCAGGCTTTGACCGCGATCAGCTGGGAGCGGCTCGCACCCTGGAGATAGGCGTCGCTGATGACGCCACAGCCGAGGATGCCGAGCTTGACGGGCGGCATGAGGACTCCATCCGTGCGGGTTGCGGTTCAGGCGCAGTGCGCGAGCAGGAAAGCGCGGCTCGCCCTGGCGAACCGGACCGGATCGCTGGGCTTGTCGTGCTCGAGCACCATCCAGCGGGCGCCGCGCGCCAGCGCCGCCCGCCAGAGGGTCGGCCAGTCGAGGACGCCCTGGCCGACGTCCGCCCAGCCATCCTCGTCCAAGTTCTTACCTTTTGGCGCTATATCTTTGACATGGGCCGAAACCAGCCGGTCGCGATAGCGCTCGAGCCAGGCCACCGGCTCGACCTCGCCGCGCACCAGCCAGGCGACGTCGGCCTGCCAGCCGAGCTTCGAGCCGGCGGCCGCCTGGAACAGATGGTCGAGCGGCCGGCTGCCGTCCGGGTAGGCCTTCAGCTCCCAGTGATGGTTGTGGTAGCCGAGCCCGAGGCCCTTGGCGGCAAGGCGCTCGGCCATGTCGGCGAGCTCCGCGCCGATCGATCGCCAATGCGCCGCCGGCCGGTCGCGTTCCTCGACCGGCACCGCCGGCATCAGCAGCTGCACGATGCCAAGCATCTGCGCCTGGTCGGCGACCCAGTCGAGGCGCGTGCGCAGATCGGGCAGCGGCACGTGACCCGTGGGCGCCGCGAGGCCGTGGGCATCGAGCCTGGCGCGTGTCGTGCGGGCGTCGGCGATGTGTCCGGCAACCGTCTCGACGCGGCGGAAGCCGAGCCCGGCCAGCGCCGCCAGCTGGCGGTCGAGATCGCCATAGTTGCGCATCGAGTACAGCTGGATCGAGAGCTCGTCGGCGATGTTCATCCGTTTTTCCCTTGAAGATCAGAGGCGGGCGCCGGTCTGGTCCGCGAACAGCGACAGCTGCTGCGGCGACAGGCCGAGCTGGAGGGCTGTGCCGAGCGCCACCGGTCGCTCGCCGGGCATGCGCACGCCGAGCGACAGCCGGCCGTCGCCGCACCAGACCAGGCTGTCGGCGCCCATCGGCTCGACCAGCTCGACGGCGAGCCCGTCCAGGCGGCAGGGCCCGTCGCCCTCGGGGACCAGGTGCTCGGGCCGGACCCCGAGGGTGACCGGCGCCCCGGTCTCCGGCCGGCCCTTGAAGTCGTAGCCGTCGAGCGCCAGCCGGCGGTCGCCGATGACGAAGGCAAAGCCGCCGCCCGCGGGCTCGAGCCTGCCCTCGATGAAGTTCATCCGGGGCGAGCCGACGAAGCCCGCGACGAACCGGTTGGCCGGCCGGTTGTAGATCTCGGCCGGGCTGCCGAGCTGCTGGATCTCGAGCTTCTGCATGACCGCGATCCGATCGGCAAGGGTCAAGGCCTCGATCTGGTCGTGGGTGACGTAGATCATGGTGGTCGAGCCGAGCCGCTGGTGCAGGCGCTTGATCTCGACCCGGAGCTCGTTGCGCAGCTGGGCGTCGAGGTTAGAGAGCGGCTCGTCGAACAGGAAGACCGCCGCATCCCGGACCAGAGCGCGGCCGATCGCGACCCGCTGCCGCTGGCCGCCCGAGAGCTGCTCGGGCCGGCGCTCGAGCAAGGGCTCGATCTGCAGCATCGCCGCGGCCTCGCCGACCCGGCGCTCGATCTCGGGCTTGGGGGTCTTCGCCATCTTCAGCCCGAAGGACAGGTTCTGGCGCACGTTCATGCGTGGATAGAGGGCGTAGGACTGGAACACCATGGCGATGCCGCGATCCTTGGGCTCCTCCCAGGTGACGTTGCGCTCGCCGATCCAGATTTCGCCGCGATCGACCTCGAGCAGGCCCGCGATCGCGTTCAGCAGGGTCGACTTGCCGCAGCCGGACGGCCCGAGCAGGACCAGAAACTCGCCGGGCTCGACCTCCAGGCTGAGGCGGTCGAAGACGCGGATCGGGCCGAAGGCGATGCTGACCTCGCGCACCGAGACCCGCGCCATGAGCCTCAGCCCTTGATCGCGCCGGCGGCGATGCCGCGCACGAACCAGCGCCCGGACACGAAATAGACCACCAGCGGCACGAGCCCGGTGAGCACGGTTGCCGCCATGTCGACGTTGTAGGCGCGCTCGCCCTGGGTCGAGTTGACGATGTTGTTGAGCTGCACGGTCATCGGCAGATTGGCGCGGCCGGCGAAGGTCAGGCCCAGGATGAAGTCGTTCCAGATGCCGGTCACCTGCAGGATCGTGGCGACGATCAGAATAGGCGTCGACATCGGCAGCATGACGCGCAGGAAGATCGCGATGAAGCCGCCGCCGTCGATCCGGGCGGCGTTGAACAGCTCCTGCGGCAGCGAGGAATAGTAGTTGCGGAACAGGAGCGTCATGATCGGCAGGCCGAACACGATGTGGACGATCACGATCCCGGCCAGCGAGTTGTAGACGCCGAGCACCGAGAACAGACGCACCAAAGGATAGAGAAAAACCTGGTAGGGGATGAAGGCGCCGACCAGGAGGATCGCGAACAGGAGGTCGGCGCCGCGCACCCGCCAAAAGGCGAGCGCATAGCCGTTGAGCGCGCCGGCCAGGATCGAGAGGATCACCGATGGGATCAGGATCCGGACAGAATTCCAGAAGCCGACGCTGATGCCGTCGCACTGCAGCCCGGTGCAGGCCTCGGCCCAGGCCGCGAGCCAGGGTTGCAGCGTGAAGTGGGCCGGCCAGGCGAGGATGTTGCCAAGCCGGATCTCGTCCATGGTCTTCACGGACGTCAGCAGCATGATCCAGAGCGGCAGCAGGAAGAACAGCGCCGAGACGACCAGGAAGGCGTAGACGCCGATGCGCCCCCAGGTGAGGTGCCGCGGCCGGCGGCCCGCGGGCCGGGCAGAGCTCATGCCGGCCGCCGCCGGCCGGCGGGCCCGTACTGGGCGTAGAGCCAGGGGGCGAGCACCGCGATCACGGTCACCAGCATGACCGTGGCGCAGGCGGTCGCGAGCCCGACGTTGCCGCGCTGGAACAGGTGGTCCATGACGAACTTGGCCGGCATCTCGGATGCGATGCCCGGGCCGCCGCCGGTCATCGCGACCACGAGGTCATAGACCTTGACGACCGCGATCGCGAGCAGGACGGTCGCGGTGATCAGCATGGGCCGGAGCAGCGGCAGCACGATCGAGAGGTAGACCCGCCAGGTCGGGATGCCGTCGACCCGGGTCGCCTTCCAGATGTCCTGGTCGACGCCGCGCAGGCCGGCCAGGAGGATCGCCATCACCAGCCCCGAGGACTGCCAGATCGCGGCGATCACCAGCGTGTAGACGACCATCTCGCGGTTGACCAGCCAGTCGAAGGTGAAACCCGGAAAGCCGGCGTCCTGGACGAGCTTCTGCAAGCCGAGCGTCGGATTGAGGAACCACTGCCAGACCAGGCCGGTGACGATGAACGACATGGCGTGCGGATAGAGGAAGACGGTGCGAAACAGGCCCTCGGCGCGGACCCGCTGGTCGATGAACACGGCGAGCAAAAAGCCGAGCACGAGGCAGCCCGCGAGGAACAGCACGCCGAACACGACCACGTTCTCGGCCGAGATCAAAAAGCGCGTGTTGGTCAGCAGGCGCTGGTACTGGTCGAAGCCCACGAAGTCGAAGGTCGGCAGCAGCTTGGAGCTGCTGAACGAGAGCCGGACCGTCCAGAGCATGCAGCCGAGATAGACCACGATCACCACCAGCGCCGCCGGCAGCAGCGCCAGCCTGGCCGGCCAGCGCCCGGCGCGCGCGCGCCGGCGGCGTAACGGCAGCTGGATGGCGATCGCCATGGGCCGACCCCGGGAAGCAGGCCCGCGGGACGCCGCCCGCCGGCCGGCCGCTGTCAGCCGGCGGTCTCGACCGCGGAGGCGTAGCTGTCGACGAAGGTGTCGACCTTCATCGACGGATTGTGCCAGTACTGGGTGATCGCATCCTGCACCGCGCCCACCAGATCCGGCGTCGAGAGGAAGTTGTCGCTCGGGATCTGCAGCGCCGGATCCTTGAGCTCGGCCATGCCCTTCTGGGCGCAGACGTCCATCCCCGAGACGTCGACGTCGAGGCGGACCGGCACCGAGCCCTTCTTCATGTTGAACGCGATCTGGGTCGCGGGCGCGAACATCACTTCCGCGAGCTTGTCCTGGGCGGCCTTCTGCGCCTCATCGTCAATTTTGGGGAACACAAAGATGTCGCCGCCCATGACGTAGCCGCCGGGGAGCACCGTGCAGCCGTACTCCTTGCCCGGGGTCTGCCCCGCGGCGATGAACTCGCCCTTGGCCCAGTCGCCCATCATCTGGACCGCGGCCTTGCCGGTGATCACGAGGTTGGTCGCATCGTTCCAGTTGCGGCCCGGGCTGCCCTCGTCGACGAGGCCACGCAGCTGGCCGAACGTCTCGGCCGCCTTGCGGAAGCCGTCGCTCTTGACCGCCTCGGGATCCTCGCCGGTCAGCACCTTGCGATAGACGTCGACCCCGGCGTCTTCCAAAAGGACCGCGTTGAACAAAAGTCGCTCCTGCCAGGGTTGGCCGCCCTGGGCCAGCGGGATCACGCCGGCGGCCTTGAGCTTGGGCCCGGCGGCGATCAGATCGGCGAAGGTCTTGGGCGGCTCGAGGCCGGCGTCCTTGAAGATCTTGGTGTTGTACCAGAGCCAGTTCTGGCCGTGGATGTTGACCGGCACCGCGTAGACCTTGCCGTCATGGGTGATCGCCTTGAGGATCGCCTCGGGCAGCACCTTTTGCCAATGCTCTTGCGCCGCGAGATCGTCGAGGTCGCGCAACAGGCCGCCCGCGACCAGCTCGTCGAACTGCTTGCCGGTGTTGAACTGCATCGCGGTCGGCGGGTTGCCGCCGACGATCCGGTTGATGCCGGCGGTGCGCGCGTTCTCGCCGCCGGCGATCGCGGTGTCGACCCAGGTGCCGCCGGCCTCGGAGAACTTGTCGGCGAACACCTTGACCGCCGCCGACTCGCCGCCCGAGGTCCACCAGTGGATCACCTCGGCCTTCATCTCCTGCGCGCCCGCCTGGGTCGCGCCGAGCGCGATCACTGCCGTCGCGAGACAGATTTGTCGGATGATTTTCATGACTGCCCCCCTGCTGACGATCGTGTTTCCTGGTAAACCTTTGGCGGCCTGTTGACGAGGGGCTTGTCGCCGGCCGGCCATCGGGGGGCGGCGGGTGCGGGTCAGCCGGTCCCGGTCTGCAAGCGGGGCTCCGGCAGGACCGCTGGCGCCGGACGGACCTGGTAGACCGGCACGGGCTCGCGCTTGCCCTTGACCATGATCGGGGTCAGCGGCTCGGTCATGAACTCGGGGCAGTCGGCGATCGCCTCATAGGCACTCGCGGCCACCAGCGTCTGCCCCGGCGCGGCGTGGGAGCACAGGCGGGCGGCGAGGTTCACGTGGTCGCCGAGCACCGTGTAGTCCATCCGGTCCTTGCTGCCCATGGCGCCGACGATCACCTCGCCGGTGTTGATGCCGATGCCGACGTCGAGGTCCCAGTCCGGGTGCTCGCGCCCCAGCTGGTCGGTCTTGGCCTGGATCTCGAGCGCGCAGCCGACCGCATTGCGCACCATGTCCTGACCCTGGAAGACCGCGACCAGCTGGTCGCCCACGAACTTGTCGACGTCGCCCTGGTGCTGAGTGACGAAGTCGGCCTGGTGCTGGAAGTAGAGGTTGAGGACCTCGACCACGGTCTCGGGGTCGTGGCGTTCGGCGAATGAGGTGTAGCCCCGGATGTCGCAGAACAGCATGGTCGCGAGGCGCTTCTCGCCGCCCAGGCGGACGCCCTGGTGATCGGCGATCTTGATCGCGGCCATGGTGCCGCCGGAGACGAACTTGGCGAGGTGGAAGCGCTCGTTCAGGCCGACCACCATCTCGTTCATGCGCTGGGCGAGATCGCCGACCTCGTCGCGCGTGCGCACGCCCTGCACCCGGGCCTCGAAGTTGCCGCGGGCGACCTCGGCGGCGACCCGCTCGATCTTGAGGATCGGGCGGCTGATCCGCAGCGCCAGCAGAATCGCGCCCAACCCTGCCACGGCGAGGCCGATCAGCGACCAGAAGCCCAGACTCTTGAGCATCTTCTCGACCGCGAGATAGGCGTCGCGCTGGCGTTTCTCGACCAGGATCGCCCAGTGGAACGGCCGCGGGAACACGAACGCCCCGAGCATGACCTCGCCGTCCGGCCGCTTGTAGGGCTCGACGCTGATGATCGGGGTGCCCGCGGCCAGCATCCGGGTCGCTTCCGCCACGATATCGTAGCTCGTGAGGTCGGTCCGTTGCGGGTCGAACACCTTGTGCCCCTCGGCGTCGACGATGGTCACGAAGCCGGTCCGGTTGAACGGGTGGTTCTGGATGAACTGGCGCAGCCGCTCGAGGTCGATGCGCGCCGAGAGCGACGCCCGGCCGCCGCCGAAGTCGGTCTTCAACGGCAGCACCACGGTCGCGAGCCAATCGTCGGTCTGGGCGATGTGCCGGACCTCGCGCACCGTGCCGTCGTCGCTCTCGCGCAGCGCCCCGATCAGGCTGGCCGGGACGCGCAGGACCTCGAGCGGGTCGAGCCCGGCGGCCTTGAGGTGGGCCGAGAAGTCATCCTTGGACACGACCAGCGGCAAGGCCGCACCCTCGACCGTGAGCTGCAGGGCCACGATGTCCGGGATGTCGGCGATCCCGAGCGTCAGCAGCGCGATCTTCTCCTGCACGCCCAGGCGCTCGTCGTCGACCGCGTTGCGGATCAGGACCAAGGGCGCGAGCCAGGTCCGCTCGTACAGGTCGTCGATCTCGGCGCCCAGCTGCTGGGCGGTGTTGATCAGCTGGTCGTTGGCCGAGCTCTTGAGCTCGTCCTGAGCGATCCGGATCATGGTCCGGCCGGCAACCAGCAGCGGCACGATCGCGATCACGATCGCGAACAGCAGGAGCTTGGTGCGAAGGTTGAGCCGCATGCCGCCGCTACCCGGGTCTCCGCCCCTACTTCTGCGCCTGCTTCGCCGTGGTCTTCTGGGTACTGCTCTCCTCCGTCTGATCGCGGCTCTGGGCGTCGACCTTGATCTCGGCAAACGACTGGCCGCAGGCGAGCCCGGTGCCGTCGGAGACCCCGAGCCGGACCTTGTACTCGCCGGGCTTGCTGTAGGCGTGCAGCACCTTCTCGCCGGTCCGGGTGACGCCGTCGCCGAGATCCCAGACGTAGCTCAGTGGCTGGTCGTCGGCATCGCTCGAGCCCGAAGCGTCGAACAGCACCTGATCGTAGGCGCCGCCGACCAGGCCCTGGCGATCCGGACCGGCGACCGCGACCGGCGGCGCGTCGACCTGGACCTCGGCGAGATCGGTGGCACTGGCGCAACTGGAGCCGGAGTTGTCGGTGACCGTCAACCGGGCGTGGTACGCGCCGGGCTGCTCGTAGCTGTGGGTCACCTTGGCACCCTCGGCCGTGCCGCCGTCGCCGAAGTCCCAGTGATAGCCGACCAGCTTGCCGTCCCAGTCGACCGAGCTGCTGCCGTCGAAGGCCACCGCCTCACCCGGGCAGACCAGCCGGTCGGGCCCGGCCATCGGCCGCGGCGGCCGGTTGACGTGCAGATCCAGGATCGTCTGCTGCTGGCTGTTGTTGAGACCACGACCGTCGTCGGCGAGCAGCGCCAGCGGATAGTGGCCGGGTGCCGCGTAGCTGTGCGTCACCTCGGCGCCCTCGGCGCTGGCGCCGTCACCGAAGCGCCAGAGGAAGCGCGCGATCTCGCCGTCGGCATCCTTGGACGAGTGGCCGTTGAAGGCCACGGGCTCGCCCGGGCAGGCGGCGCTCGGGCCGGCGATCACCGGCTCGGGCGGGGCGTTGACCGTGGCCATGATCGTGGCGGTCGCGGTGTTGTTCGGCAGCTGGGTGTCGTCGGTCACGGTCAGCGTGACCGGGAACTGGCCGCTCGCGCGGTAGCGGTGGCGGACGTTGACGCCGGACGCCTGGGTGCCGTCGCCGAAGTCCCAGGACCAGGAGGTGATCGTGCCGTCGGGGTCGCTCGAGCCGGAGCCGTCGAACAGCACCTCCTCGTTGACCCCGACCAGGCGGTCGCCGCCGGCGTTGGCGACCGGCGGCGCGTTGGCGACCACGGCGTGCCGGACCGTGCTGGCGTTGCACTGGCTCGCCTTGGCATCGGTCCCGATCGCGAGCCGGACGAAATAGGCGCCGGCCTTCTGATAGGCGTGCTCGACCGCCGGCCCCTCGGCCGTGGCGCCATCGCCGAAGTCCCAGCTCCAGTTCTGGATCTGGCCGGTGGCGCCGGACGACTGGCTGGCGTCGAAGCGCGCGACCGCCCCGACCGGGACCGCGCTCGGGCCAGCGATGTCGGCGACCGGTGCCTCGACCACTTTCACCTGCATCTCGTCGATATTGGTGTTGTCGCACTGCCCGGCCTTGTTGCCCTCGATGCTCAGCAGCACCCGATAGTCGCCCGGCCGGCTGTAGACGTGCACCGGCTTGTCGCCCCCGCCGGCCGTGGTGTCGCCGAAGTCCCAGCTGTAGCGGTTGATCACGCCGTTGGGATCGTGCGAGGCGGAGCCGTCGAAATGGACCTCGGTGCCGGCGCAGACCTCCTGGTCGGTGCCGGCGCGGGCGATCGGTGATTCGTGGACCTTGACCACGATCCGGGAGGTGTCGTGGTCGTTCGGGAAGCCGGACTCGTCCTGCACGCTCAGGGTCACGGGGTAGATTGCACCCTTGGTGAAGGTCCGGGTCGGGTTGACGATGTCGGCCTTGGTGCCGTCACCGAAGTCCCAGTGATAGCGCAGCAGACCGCCATCCGGATCTTTCGAGGCGCTGCCGTCGAACAGCACGATGTCGCCGGCGCAGACCTCCTTGTTGGCGCCGGCGACCGCGACCGGCGGCCGGTTGATGGCGACCGTGATGACCGCGCTCGCGCTCGCGTTCCAGAGACCGGTGCCGTCGTTGACGGTGAGCGTGACTGGGTAGCTGCCGCCCTCGGCATAGGTGTGGCTGACCAGCGCACCTTCGCCGGCCGGCGTGCCGTCGCCGAAATCCCAGCGGTAGGTCAAAGCGTCGCCGTCGGCATCGGCGGACCCCGAGCCGTCAAAAGAGATCGTGTTGTGCCAGGTCGTGATGTCGGGGCCGGCCGAGGCGACCGGCTGGTGGTTGATCCGGATCTCGACCTGATCGCGGTCGACCGCGTTGATGGCACCGCTGTCGTCGGTCACGGTCAGCTGGGCGGTGTAGACGCCGGGTACCTTGTAGGCCCGGACCACCTGCTGGCCGAAGGTCGGGTCGGCCTGGTCGCTGAAGTCCCAGCGATAGGTGAGCTTGCCGCCGTCGGGATCGAACGAGTTGCCGGCATCGAACGTGACGGCGTCGCCGGGCGCCGCCCGTCGGTCGGGGCCCGCCCGGGCGACCGGCGCCGCGTTGATCACGACCTTGGCCTCGTCGTAGTCGACCGCCTTGGCCTGGTCGGTGTTGTCCTGGACGCTGAGGCGCACATGGTAGACGCCCGGCCGGTCGAACTTGTGGCTGACCCGCGCGCCGTCGGCCCCGGCACCGTCCTTGAACGACCACACATATTTGGCGACGTCGCCGTCCGGGTCGAGCGAGCCGGCGGCGACGAAGTTCAGCACCTGGCCAGGCGCGCCGACCAGATCCGGCCCGGCATCCGCGATCGGCGGGGCATTGACCACGACCTGCATGGCGTCGCTGGCGGTGCTCCGCAGCGTGCCGGAATTGTCGGTCACGGTGAGCTTCACCCGGTAGGTGCCGGGGCTCTTGTAGACGTGCAAGGGCGTTGCCCCGCTGCCGCTGCCGCCATCGCCGAAGTCCCAGGCGTAGGCGGCGATCTTGCCGTCGGGGTCGTGCGAGCCGCTGCCGTCGAAGTGGACCTCGCTCGAGCTCACCGTCTGATCGGGACCGGCGTCGGCGACCGGCGGCTCGTTGACCACCACCGTCAGGCTGTCGCTCGCGGTGTTGGTGTCGGTCGCGGAATTGTCGCGCACCATGAGCCCGACCCGGTAGACGCCCGAGTGGTGATAGGCGTACTGCACCGTCTTGCCGTCGCCGCGGGCGCCGTCGCCGAAGTCCCAGGCGTAGGCGATCAGGTTGCCGTCGGGATCGTGCGACGCGCCGGCATCGAAGGTGATCACCTCGCCGATCGCGACGTGGCGATCGGGCCCGGCCTCGGCGACCGGCGGTGCGTTGACCACGATCTGGGCGGAATCCGAGCTGCGGCTGTTGGCGACCCCGGCATCGTCCTGGACGGTGAGCGTGGCGGTGTAGGTGCCGGGCGCGGCGTAGGCATGATCGACCTTAGCCGTGGTCGCGCTGGTGCCGTCGCCGAGATCCCACTCGAAGGCCGTGATCTTGCCGTCGACGTCGTAGCTGCGCTGGCCGTCGAGGGTCACGGTCTGGCCGACCGACGGCCGCTGGTCCTCGCCCGCGACCGCGACCGGGCGGGCGTTGACCTGCACGATCTGTTGGGCGGTCGTGAAGTTGCAGGGCGGGCTGCTGGTGTCCTCGACCCGGAGCGTGACGATGTAGCGGCCGGGCTTGGCGAAGCTGTGGCTGACGCTCTGGCCCTCGCCGCCGCTGCCGTCGTAAAAGTCCCAGAGATAGCGCGAAATCGGCTGCTCGCCGGCTCGTGAGCCGGCGCCGTCGAAGGCGACCGGCTCGCCCGGCGCCACGACCAGGTCGGGACCGGTGACCGCGGTCGGCGGCCGCTTGACGAACACCTCCAGCGGCCGCACCGTGCCGGCGCCGACCTGACCCGAGCCATCGAGCAGGCGCAACGCCCCGTGGTAGGTGCCGGGCCCCGGATACTGGTGGACCAGCGCCCGACCGCTGCCGGTCGCGCCGTCGCCGAACTGCCATTGATAGCTCAGCGGGTCGCCGTCCGGATCGCTCGAGCGGGAGGCATCGAAGGCGACCGAGACGCAGTTCGCGAGCAGCTCGACATCGGCCTGCGGCACCGGCCGCTGGTTGGGCTTCCAGAGCCGCGGCGGCAGCTCGATCGGCAGCGCCTGCCCGGCCTGGTCGAGGATCTGGAAGGTGATGTCGTTCGGCATCTCCTCGCCGCCGCCGAACACCAGGGCCGCGATCTGGCCGCGCTCGTCCGGCTGGACCTCGACCTCGCTGTCGCGCCACGCGTTCTGGCCGGACGCGGCCACCGGCACCGAGCGATAGGCGGTGACGAACGAGATCTGGGCATTGGCGGCATCGAAGTTGCGCACCTTCAGGCGCAGGGCGTCCGCCGGCACCTGGAAGCGCAGCTCGGTCACATGCTGAGGGTCAGGCACCCGCACGGTCGGTGCCAGATCGACCATCTCGAGCCCGTCCGGGGCGAGGTTGCGACGATCGCGCAGGCTGAGGGTGACCGAATAGAGGTTGGCATCGTCGCCCGCCACGCCTTCGACCTGCAGGCGGAAGATCCGCCGGCCATTGACCAGCTCGCCCTGCCCGGGCAGGGCCGTGAACAGCGTCTGCCAGCGGTCGTCGAGGGCGGGGCTGGCGCCGATCACCCGCTCGTCGAGCATCGTGCCGGCGGCAAGCTGGTCGGGTCCGGGCTCCGGGCCGCCGCTCACCGCGCCGGTATAAGCGCCGTCGCCGCCGTAGAGCCGGTAGCGGGTCTGGGTGTCGTCGGGTGTGCCGTAGATCAGGTCATGGTCGCCGCCGGTATCGGCGTCGAACACGCGCAGGTACAGCCGGTCCTGGACGTTGTCCGGGACACTCACGAAGATCACCTCGCGGTAGTCGGGGTCGCCTTCCGCAGTCGAGGCCTTGGGACCATAGGTCACCGAGAGTGGCGTCTCCTGAGCCAGGGCGATCCCGCTCCAGCCGAGCATGACCAAAGCGATCCAGCCTGGCACGGTCAGAGCGCTCCAGCCTGGCACAACCCGAGTGGCACGCGGCGCAGCCCGCATGGACGATCTCCTGGCCGCTTGTCCCGCGGCTTGGTTACCTGAACGTATATCGTTTCCGATTGCCAGCGTAGTCTTCCAGCTCGACGTCTTTCAAGGCAATCGCCCCGCTCGCGTCTTTGGGTAAGACGATCGTCGAGCGATAGCTTTGACTGGTCTTGTTGAAACGCAGGAAGTCGGACACCGAGCGGTCGCCGACCTGGAGGGTGAAGGGCGCCGCCTGCTTCATGCCGGAAGCGTCGGTCGCGACCACGTTGATGGTCACCGTGTCGCCGCCGGTTGCGCGGTCCTTGGAGACCGACTTCTCGACCAGCTGCGGCGGCTCCTGGTCGAGGACGATTTCCAGCTTCTCGACGCCGACATTGCCGACCAGGTCGCTCGCCACCAGCTCGATCCGATTGGTCCCCTGCCGCAACGTCACGGTCCGGTCGAAGGACTCGTCGATCAGCTGGGTCGGCTGGCCATCGACCCGGAGCGCGACCCCGCCCTCGACCTTGCCCCGGAGCGGCAGCCATTCGACCGCGGTGACCGTGGGCGGCGGCGTCTCGAACTCGATCTTGGGCGGCGTCTGGTCGACCGTGATCTCGAACTTGTCCTGGCTGGCGAAGCCCGAAGGCGCGATCACCTGCATCTCGAAGGTCTCGTCCTGCGCCCGCATCGGCACGTTGACCCCGAACCGGCCGCTGGCGTCGGCGTAGGTCGAGGCGCGCTCGCCGCCGTCCGCCGCGTGGATCTGGATCTGGGCGCTGGCGCTGGTCTTGCCGGTGATCGACATCAGATCGCGCGCGGTCACGAAATGGCGCACGCCGAGTTTGGGCAGGCTGTCGTCGAAAATGACCGCGGCGCGCTCGTCGGGCATGAAGACGAAGGCGCGCGTCCGCTCGGTCGTGTTGCCGGCGGCATCGGTCGCCTTGATGGTCAGCTGGTTGGCGCCGGGCTGCGGCTGATAGTCGGTCTCGAAACTGCCGTCCGGGGCAACCTGGAGCGGCTGGCCGTCGAGCTCCAGCTTGGCCCCGGGCTCGCTCTGGCCGCGCAGCTTGATCGGGCTCTGGCGCAGGATACCGCCCTCGGCCGGCTCGCCGATCGAGATGTAGGGTGGCGTCGTGTCGGTCTGGACGTGGAAGCGCCAGACGTCGCTGCGCGCGCCCGGCAGGCCGAACTTGTCGAGCGCTGCGACCCGCCAGTAATAGGCGCCGACGTTCAGGGCGTCGCTCTGGAAGTTGGTGTCCGCCAGCCCCCAGCGGCTGAAAGTCATGCGCGCGAAGCCCGGATCGTAGGCGACCTCGAGCCAATAGCCGGCGGCGTCGGGCACGCCCGACCAGCCGAGCTTGACCTTGGCGTCGAACGCGACCTGGTCGTCCTGCGGTCCGCTCAGCGCCGGCGCCGGCAGCACGTCGATCTTCGGGCTCGGCGCCTGGCCGCTGCGCACCAGCGTCGCCTGGTCGCGGCCGAGCGTGACGCTCTCGCCCTTGGCCGACACCTCGAGCGCCCGGTCGTCGTAGTTGGCGAACTTGGAGCCGCTGTCGTCGTGGCGGACCCAGAAGTTGGTCGATTCGATCTTGGTCTCGACCTGCGGCACCTGCAGCTCGAAGTTCTTGCGCTGGCTCTTGCCGGCCAGCAGGGCGTAAAAGTCGCCCTCGACCAGGCTGACCTTGGCCTCCTCCTCACGGCTCAAGGGGTCGGTCCGCATGCGCTGGATCACCGCCTGGGAGTTGGCGTTGAGCCGCAGCCGGCTCTCGTCCCGGAAGGTGATCTGCGCGGTCGAGCGCGACAGCGTGCGGACCTTCTCGTCCTCGATCAGGATCGCGTTGAGCGCCCGGTCGGCCCACGTCAGGTCCTGCGGCCGCTGGCCCTCGACCGAGCCCTGGCGATCGCTGAGCAGCGCGTCCGCCGTCGAGTCCCGCTGCTCGAGCGCGGCCGCCAGGGCGAGGCCAGCGGCGACCTTGGCGTCGCCGGCGAGCTTGGCGGCCGCCACCCAGTCACCCGCCTTGTGCTTGGCCAGCGCCGCGTCGCGCAGGCTGATCGCCTGGGCGATCTGGTCGGCCGCGAACAGGCGGGCGCCCTGCTCGGTCGCCTTCTGGATCAGCGCCAGGGCCTCGCCCAGCGCCCGCCTGGACGCGGTGATCTGGCCGACCGGGATCTTGAGCTCGATCCCGGGGTGCACGTCGGACGCCGCGAGCCCGTTGGCGCGCAGGATGTCCGCCCAGAGGTCGGGATCGCCGAGGTGCTCCTGGGCAAGATCGCGCAGGCTCTGCCCTTCTTTCACGCGGACCGTGAGTAATTCGTCGTTGGCAGCAATTGCCGCCACCGCATGCAGCCCGAGGAGCGCCGCCAGGATCAGTCCGGCAGCGAGGGTCCACCGGCTGCGGCGGTAGAGGGCGCTCTCGTTGATTTGATCAGCCATGCGACTCGGGTGATTTGTTCAGGCCACCGCCCCGCCCTTTACCAGATCGGCTGCACCGAGGCTAAGTGAATTCGGCGCAAAGCAGCGGCCGCGGGTACGCTGACCTGCGTCTCTGGGGCGCTGCCGCCGGCCGGTGCCGGACCGTTAGAACCAATACAACCATATCAGGAAGATCAGGACCAGAAGGATCGCGTCCCAGAAGATCAGCTCGCCGATCCGGAACCAGCCGCGGCCGCGGTTCAGCCGATGCAGCAGGGCCCAGCCGAGCGCCGCGACTGCCAGCGGCACGATGTGGACGAGCGGGCTCACGGCAGGCGCTGGCCGGTCCGGGCATCGAAGAAATGCCGCTCCGCGGGCGGTATTTCGAGATGGACGGGCGCGCCGATGGCGCGCTCGCCGACCTCGCGCATGACCCGGGCGACCAGTGCTACCGCGCCGGTCTTGACGAACAGCAGCGTGTCCGGCTCGACCGGCTCGACGACGTCGAGCTCGAAGGTGACGCTGGCCGCCGTCGGCTGGTCGCGCAGCACCAGGGCCTCGGGGCGGATGCCGAGCACGACCGGGCCGTCGGCCCGGCCGGTGACCGGCAGCCGGAAGCTGCCGGTGCGAAAGATGCCCGCCTCGATCACGCCAGCTACGGTATTCATCGCCGGCCGGCCGATGAACTCGGCGACGAAGCGGGTCGCGGGCTCGCGGTAGATCCGCCGGGGCGTGTCGAGCTGCACCAGCCGCCCCTCGTTCAGGACCGCGATCCGGGTCCCGAGCGTCATCGCCTCCTCCTGGTCGTGGGTGACGAACACGAAGGTCCGGCGCAGCTCGCCGTGCAGGCGCTTGAGCTCGGTCCGGGTCTGCAGGCGCAAGAGCGCATCGAGGTTGGAGAGCGGCTCGTCCATCAGGCAGATGAGCGGCTGCCAGACCAGCGCACGCGCGACCGCGACCCTTTGCGCCTGGCCGCCCGAGAGCTGGGCCGGCCGCCGCTCGAGCTGGGTCTCGATCTGCAGCATCGCGGCGATTTCGCGCACCGTCCGGTCGATCTCGGCGCGCGCGAGCTTCCGGATCCGCAAGGGATAGGCGATGTTCTCGTAGACCGTCTTGTGGCCGTAGAGGGCGTAGTTCTGGAACACCATGCTCATGCCGCGGGCGCGCGGCGGCAGGCCGGTGATGTCCCGGCCGTCGACCCAGAGGCTGCCGGCGGTTGGCGCCTCGAGCCCGGCGAGCAGCCGGCAGGCGGTGGTCTTGCCACTGCCCGAGGGCCCGAGCAGGACCAGGAACTCGCCGGTCTCGAAGGCGAGATCCAGCCCCTCGAGCGCGACCGTGCCATCGGCAAACACCTTGCGGACCGCCCGGAACTCGACCCCCATCGAGAGCTCAGTCCTCGATGCCGAGGGTGAGGCCGCGCACCAGCTGCTCCTTGACCGGGCCCATGGCTCAGGCCTTGATCGCGCCGAAGGTGAGGCCGCGCACGAGGTGCTTCTGGACCAGGAAGGTGAAGACGACGATCGGCAGGGTCGCGACCACGGCGACCGCCGCGACCTGGCCCCAAAGCGTGCCGTGCGGGGTTACCAGACCGGGGATGCCAACGGTCAGCGTTCGGCCTTCGAAGGCAACCAGAACAAAGGCATAGAGGAATTCGTTCCAGCTCAATATGAAGCAGAGGATGGCGGTCGCCGCGAGCCCGGGCGCGGCCAGCGGCACCATGAGACGCAGGAACGTGCCGGCCCGGGTCAGGCCGTCCATCATGCCGGCCTCGTCGATCTCCTTGGGGATCTCGGCAAAGAAGCCGCGCATCACCCAGACCACGAGCGACAGATTGAAGGTCGAGTGGGCGAGGATCACCGCGAGCGGCGTGTCGGTGATGCCTAGCATCGTGAACAGCAGGAACATCGGCACCACCACCGAGATCGGCGGCGCCATGCGCGTGGTCAGGAAGAAGAAGAACAGGTCCTCCTTGCCGGCGAAGTCCTGGCGCGCGAACAGGTAGGCGGCCGGCACACCGACCAGGAGCGAGAGCGTCGTGCTCGAGACCGCGACCAGGACGCTGTTGCCGACCAGGGGCAGATAGCCCTTGCCGAGGAACACCGCGGGATAGTGCTCGAAGGTCGGCTTGAAGATCCAGACCGGCACCGAGGCCAGCGCATCGAGGCGGCTCTTGAGCGAAGTGAGGAAAATCCAGAGGTAGGGCGCGAGCGCCATCACCAGCACGGCGAGGATCACGGCCCAGGCGAGGCCGCGCCAGGCGCGGCTCATGAGGACGCTCCGGGGGACGCCCCTGGGGACGCGATGGGGGCCGCCGGCCGCGGGGCGCGGCCCTCGGTCCAGGTGACCGCCTTGTAGAACAGCGAGCACATGATCAGCACCACCAGATAGACCATGAACGCGCAGGCCGCGCCATAGCCGAGGTCCCAGTCCTTGAAGCTGATGCGGTAGGTGTAGATCGAGAGCAGCTCGGTCTCGATGCCGGGGCCGCCGCCGGTCAGGATGAAGACCTTGTCGAACTCCTTGAAGGCGTCGATCGCGCGCAAGAGGACCACGAGCGCGATGATCGGCCGGAGCATCGGCAAGGTGACGTCGCGAAAGATCTGCCAGGGGCGGGCACCGTCCATGACCGCGGCCTCGTAGGGCTCGCGCGGCAGGCTGAGCAGGCCGGCGAGCAGGACCAGGGTGACGAACGGGGTCCATTGCCAGACGTCGATCAGCATGATGGTCGGCAGCACCAGGCCGGGATCGGACAGGGGTGCGGTGCGCAGGCCGATGATCCCGACCGCGCGCAGATAGTGGGTCACCATGCCGAAGTCGCCCTGGAGCAGGAGCTTCCAGATCAGCCCGATCGCGACCGGCGCCAGCATCATCGGGATCAGGAACAGGGTCAGGACGAGGCCCTGGCGTTGCAGCTGATGGCGGAACAGGAGGGCGAGCGCGAAGCCGAGCAGAAGCTCGAGCACGACCACCGCGAGCACGAACCAGAGGGTCAAAAGGAAGCTGTGCCAGAAGATCGGGTCGTGCATCAGCCGGCGGAAGTTGTCGAAGCCGATGAAATGACCGGTGCGATCGGGCAGCGCGAAGCTGAGGTCGGTGAGGCTGGTCCAGACCATGTAGCCGAACGGCCCGACCAGGATCAGGAGCAGAAGGATCAGGGCCGGCGCCAGGAACAGGGGTGCCGGAGCATCGTCGAGCAGGCCCTGCCCGAGGCGCCCGCCGGCGAGCTCCGCGGTCCGCCCGCCGGCCAACCAGCGCCCGCGGTGCGTGCTTTTGGTCACGGCCCGGTCCCGCGCCGGGCGGTCATTGGCGAGCCCGTGCGAGGCCAACGGACCGCGGGCTCCCAAGGGCAGGCGGCACCCCGACGGGTCGCGTGCCGACGGGTGGCCGCGCGCCCGACAGGGTTCTGCGGCACGGCCGTGGGTCGAGCCATCACCGAAACCTCAGCCTCCGGATCGCCAATGGGGCCTGCGGCTGGTCCTTCAATCCGGGCACCCAAGGGGATGGCAATCTGGGCATCCAAGGGCCTGGCTGTTAACCGTTTATTCACGCTCAGCCCTGAGAGTCGCTGGGCTCGCTGGTCCATGCGACCGTGGGAATCCGGGGCGCCAGTCGGTTCTGGGCGCGGGACGGAGTCCCAGGGTCGCATGGACCACCCGAAGGAAGAGTTGACGATCCAAGAGTTAACTTTCGGTTAACGTCGCTCGGCCTTCCCCGGTTGCCGTCACCCGGCTGCCGGCGATCGTAGATCCCGTCGCCGCGACCTTGGATCGGCGACTTCGGGATCGCGCCTGGCCATCCCTGCCGGAGGGGCGTCGCCCGGCTTCGTGGCCGCTACTGCACCGGGTAGCGGAGCGGGGCGCAGTCGCCGAGCAGCTCGTGCATCTCGACCGCCGCGGTGTCGAGCGCGGGCTTCGCCTCCGTGTCGCCGGCCAGATAGGAGCTGAGCTCGCGCACCAGGATGTCGGTGATCTGGGGCGAGGCCGGGATCGTCGGCTTCGGGATCGCGACCTCGTTGGTCTGCATCGACGCCTTGGCATAGGGCAGCTTCTGGACCTCGGGATCGGCGTACACGTCGGGCCGCGCCGAGGCGCCGCCGTTCAGATGCTGCCGCAACTGCTGCGGAAATTCCATCATCCACTGGATGAACAGGAACGCCGCCTCCTGGTTCTTGGCATAAGCCGGGATCAGATAGGTCCAGCCCTCGACCTGGCCGACCTTGCCGCCGGCGCCTTGCGGCACGAGATCGAAGCCCATCTTGCCGACCACCTGGCTTACCGAGGTGTCCTGCGCGACTGCGTAGGTCGCATCGTTCCACATGATCAGCTCGAACACCTTGCTCTGCTGCATCAGCGCCATGACATCGTCCCAGAAATAGTTGAGCGTGTCCGGCGGCGAATACTTCATCAGGCTTTTGTAATACTCCAGTGACGCGATCGCCTGCGGGCTGTTGACGATGATCGGGCCGCATTCGCTGCCGGTCTTCACGTCCATCATGTCGCCGCCGAAGCTGTAGAGAAAGTTGAGCCACTCGTACCACAACGCCTCGTGCCGCTTGCCCTGGAGCGCCGTGCCATAGAAGCCCTGCTCGGGCCGGGTGAACCACTCGGCGAGGTCGCGGTACTGGTCCCAGGTCTTGGCCGGCTGCAGCTCGTAGCCGTATTTGGCCTTGAAGCCCTCTTGCTCCTTGGGATCTTCGGCCAGGTCCTTGCGGTACCACATGTACATGGTGAGTGCAGTGAACGGAAAACCGTACATCTGGCCATCATACCACGAGATCTCGTGCCACAGACGGCCGTAGAGCACATCCTCCGGCTTGAAATCGGGGTTGCGCAGCTTCGGGTCGTCCATGAATTTCGCGAGCGGCACCAGATGGCCGTTCTCGACGAACCGGCCGAGCTCCCGATGCGGCTGCAGGATGAAGTCGTAGCGCCCGCGCCGGGAATTGAGGTCGAGCATCACCTTGTTGACCGCCTCGGAGTGCTCGTACATCTCGATCACGACCTTGATGCCGGTGCGCTCCTCGAACTCGCCCTTCATGGCATCCATCGCCTCGAGCGGCGGCAGCGCCTCGCCGATCGCCCGGATCGTGACGCCCTTGTACGGGGCGGCGGCTTCCTCGAGGGTCCAGGCCGCCGCCGGACCGGCCGCGCCGAGCCCGATCAAAGCACCCCCGATCGGGGCGACAATGCCGAGCGCCAGCCCGAGCCCGCGTGCACTGCTTGCATCCCTCGCCATCGCTCCCTCCCGGTTCCGGCCGCCGATCCTTCGTGGATCACAACTGCTACCATGCTGACTTGGGGAATGCCAAGATTCTTGTGGTACTTGCCACAATTTTGTTGGCATACTCCAACCGCAACCGCAGGGAGCGCGGGCCCGATCCGATGGACTTCATCTTCATGCTGACCCGCGACGATCGGACGGTCGAGGATGCGCTCGAGGTGCTCGACGCGATCCGGCCGCTCGGCCTGCGCCACATCGGGTTCAAGGATGTAGGCGTCGATCCCGAGCTGCTGCGCGAGCTCAACCGGCGGATCAAGGCGCAGGGTGCGATCAGCTATCTCGAAGTCGTGAGCACCGCGCCCGCGGCCTGTCTGGCATCGGCGCGGGCCGCGGTCGAGATCGGCGTCGACCGGCTGCTCGGCGGCACCGACGCCGACGCCGTGCTGGCGCTGCTCGAGGGCACCGGCATCCGCTACTACCCCTTCCCCGGCACGCCGGGCGGCCATCCGACCGTGCTCGGCGGGGGACCCGAGGAGATTGCGGCCGATTGCGCCGCCTTCATGGCCAGCGGCTGCGCCGGGGTCGACCTGCTCGCCTACCGGGCGACCGAGGCGGAGCCGCTCGAGCTGGTGCGCGCGGCCAGGCGCGCGCTGGGCGAGGGGCTCCTGATCGTCGCCGGCAGCGTCGATCAGCCGGCACGCATCCGGGCGCTCGCCGACGCCGGGGCCGACGCCTTCACGATCGGCTCCGCGGTCTTCAACGGCGCCTTCTCGCCGCGCAAGGGGGCGCTCGGGTCGCAATTGCGCGACGTCCTCGCGGTCTGCGGCGAGGCGGCATGATCGTCGGCGTCGATATCGGGACCCAGAGCCTGAAGGCCGTGGTCACCGACGACGGCCTCCGGCCGCAGGGCGAGGCGGCGGTCGCCTACCGGCCGTCCTTCCCGCGCCCCGGCTGGGCTGAGCAGGACCCGCAGCTCTGGGAGCAGGCGCTGGGCCCGGCGATCACAGGCGCGCTCGAGGCTGCCGGCTGCGCGCCCGAATCGGTCCGGGCGCTCGGCATCTGCGGCCAGCTCGACGGCTGCGTCGCGGTCGATCGGGACGGGCGCGCGCTGGCACCCTGCATCATCTGGATGGACCGGCGCGCCGAGGCCGAGGTCCGAGACATTTCCGGCGAGCGCATCCGGGCCACGACCGGGGTCGTGCTGGATGCCACCCACATGGCGGCCAAGGCCCGCTGGCAGAAGCGCCATCTGGCCGGGCGCGCCCGCATCCGCCGCTTTCACCAGCCGGTCTCGCATCTGGTGGCGCGGCTGACCGGGGAGCAGGTCTTCGACCATGGCCTCGCCTCGACCACCATGGTCTACGACCTCGCCCGGCGCGGGTTTCATGCCGGGCTGCTCGAGCTGTTCGAGCTGACCGCGGATGAGCTGCCGGGGATCGCCGAGGCGTCCGATCGTGCTGGAACGCTGCACCGGGAGGGTGCCGCGCTCACGGGCCTGGCCGAAGGGCTGCCGGTCGCGGTCGGCACCGGCGACGATTTCTCGAACCCGCTCGGCGCCGGGCTGGTCGAACCCGGAACCCTCGCCTGCGCGCTCGGTACCGCCGAGGTCGTGGGCGCGCTCCATGACATTCCGACCATCGACCACCAGGGCCTGGTCGAGACCCACGGCTACCCCGGCGGCCGCTTCTTCATCGAGAACCCGGGCTGGCTCTCGGGCGGCGCGCTCGCCTGGTTCATCGCGACTTTTCGCCTGCGCGATGTCCGGGAGCTCGACGCGCTGGCCGCGACCGCACCGCCGGGCAGCGAAGGCGTGACGTTTCTGCCCGCACTCTCGGGCGCCATGGCGCCGGAGTGGATCGCGGGGGCGCGCGGCTGCTTTTATGGCCTGAGCGCTGCCCACGGCATCGGCCATATGGCGCGGGCGGTGCTCGAGGGCTGCGCCTTTGCGATGCGTGACGTGCTCGAGCGGCTTCTCGAGATGGGGGTCGCAATCAGCGCCATTCTGCTCCTCGGCGGCGGTGCCAGGAGCCCGCTCTGGGCCCGGATCCGCGCCGATCTGACCGGTCTTCGGGTGGCCCTGCCGCCGATCGTCGACACCTCGCCGGTCGGCGCCGCGATGCTCGCTGCGGTCGCCGCGGGCCTGCAACCGTCGCTCCTCGTGGCGGCGCAGCTGGTCGCGGGCGAGGCCCGGACCATCGAGCCTGACCCGACCAACAAGGGCGCCTACGACGATGCCTACGGCGCTTACCGCAAGCTGTTCGAGAGCCTGCGGCCGATGTTTCGGGAGCGGTGATGGCGCTGGACACGCTCGGCAGGCTGCTGGCGGGCCAGTTTCTCGACCCGGACGATGGTCGGCCGCTGGTCGCGCCGATCCGGACGGTCGTGATCGAGGACAGCCTCGCCGGCCGCGAGGCCGATCTGGTCGGCGCACTCGACCTCGGCGAGCGGCTCGCGGTGGTGAGCGATCCGACCACGCGCCGCGTGCTCGGGCGGCGGGTCGAGCAGGCGCTCGGCCGGGTCGCCCTGGTCCAGAGCATCGTCCTGCCCGAGCATCCCGAGCCCGACCTCGAGACCGTCGATCGGCTGCGCAAGGCCACGGCCGAGGCGAGTGCCCTGATCGCGGTCGGCTCCGGCACGATCAACGACCTCTGCAAATACGCGTCCGCCCAGGCCGGCCAGCCGTTCGCCGTGTTCGCGACCGCGCCCTCGATGAACGGCTACACCTCGGTCAATGCCGCGATCACGATCGAGGGTCACAAGAGCTCGCTCGCCGCCCAGGCGGCCGCGGCGGTATTCCTCGACCTGGAGATCCTGGCGGCGGCGCCGGTGCGCATGATCCGGGCCGGACTCGGCGATTCGGTCTGCCGCACGACCGCCCAGGCCGACTGGCTGCTCGCGCACCTGCTGCTCGGCCGGCCCTACCGGCAGGCGCCGTTCGCGCTGCTCGCCGAGGACGAAGGCCCGCTGCTGGCGGCCTCCACCGGCCTGGTATCAGGGGACCTGGACGCGATCCGGCGCCTGGTGACGACCCTCGTGCTGTCGGGCTTCGGCATGACCCTGTGCGGCGGCAGCGATCCCGCGAGCCAGGGCGAGCATCTGATCAGCCACTACGTCGACATGCTGGGCGAGCCCGCCTGGCCCAAGGCGTTCCACGGCGAGCAGATCGGGGTCACGACCCTCACCATGGCGCGCCTGCAGGCGCAGACCCTGGCTGGCGCAGCGCCCCATATCGAACCCTCGCGGATCGACGAAGCGGCCTTGAGCCATCATTTCGGCCCCGAGCTCGGCCACTCCTGCTGGCAGGAATTCCGCAAAAAGCGCGTCGATCACGGCGCCGCCATCCAGCTCAACCACCGCCTCGCCGAGCGCTGGGACGAGATCCGCGCGCACATCGCCGCCATCCACAAGCCGCCCGAGCAGCTGCGCGAGATCCTGGCGCAGGCCGGAGCGCCGACCACCCCGCAAGCGCTTGGCTGGCCGGAGGACTTCTACCGCGAGGCCGTGCGCCACGCCCGCCTGATCCGCAACCGCTACACCTTCCTCGATCTCGCCGCAGACAGCGGTTTTCTCTAATTTGTTTAAGTCGTTAGACAGATTTCCTGATGAGACCGCTCAGCGAATTCCCGGCCGCGGCGCTGCGCCAGATCCGGGTCGTGCTGTGCGACATCGACGACACGCTGACCGATGACGGGCGCCTGACCGCGCGCGCCTACGCCGCGCTCGAGCGCCTGCAGGCGGCCGGGCTCAAGATCGTGCCGGTGACCGGCCGGCCGGCCGGCTGGTGCGATCTGATCGCCCGCTTCTGGCCGGTCGATGGCGTGGTCGGCGAGAACGGCGCCTTTTATTTCACGTACCAGCGCGCCGGGCGACGGATGCTGCGCTGCTTCTGGAAAATGCCCCACCAGCGCGCCGAGGATCGCCGACGTCTGGACGCCCTTGCAGCGCACATCCTGGCCGAGGTGCCGGGCGCGGCGATCGCATCCGATCAGGCCTACCGGGAGGCGGACCTCGCGATCGACTGGCGCGAGGACGTGGCGCCGCTGCCGGCCGAGGCGGTCGCCCGCATCGTCCTCATGTTCGAGGCCGCCGGCGCCAGGGCCAGGGTCAGCTCGATCCACGTCAACGGCTGGTTCGGCGACTACGACAAGCTCGCGATGACCCTGCGCCTGTTGCGCGAGCGCTTCGATCTCGACGCCGATGCCGCCGCCGGGCAGGTCCTGTTCGTCGGCGATTCGCCCAACGATGCGCCGATGTTCGCCTATTTCCCGAACTCGGTCGGGGTCGCCAATGTCCGGGACTTCGAGGGTCGACTGGCGGCCGAGCCGGCCTGGGTGACCGCGGCCTTTGGCGGTGCCGGCTTCGCCGAGCTGACCGCGCGTATCCTGGAGGTGCGGTGAGCGGTGAAGCCCGCTTCGGCAAGCTCGCGCGCCGCGAGCGCATCATCGCCGAGCTGCGCGCCAACCCGACCGTGCGGGTCGCGGCCCTGGCGCGTGCCTTCGGCGTCTCGACCGAGACCGTGCGCCGCGATCTCGATGCCTTGAGCGACGGCGGCCTGGTCAGCCGCACCTACGGCGGCGCCGCCCTGCCGGCGATCGGGGTCGAACCCTCGCTGGCCGAGCGCCAGGGCGAGCTCACGGCGGAGCGCGAGCAGATCGCGCGCCACGCCGTCGAGCTGACGGCCGCGCGCGATGTCCTGATGATCGACTGCGGCTCGACCACCTGGCAGTTCGCGCGCCGGCTTGCGACCCTGCCTATGCCGCTCACGGTGATCACCAACAGCCTGGGCATCGCGAGCACGCTCGCCGCCAACCCGGCGATCCGGGTCGTGGTCTGCCCGGGCGACTACGCGGCCTCCGAGGGTGGCACCTTCGGGCCGGAGACGCTGGCCTTCCTGCGCCGTTTTCACGCCGACAAGGCGGTGATCGGCGCCGGCGGCCTGACCGCGGAGGGCCCGACCGAGGTCCTCCCCGGCGCCGCCTGGGTCAAGCGGGTCATGCTCGAGCGCGCGCGCCGGAAGATTCTCCTGGTCGATCACAGCAAGCTCGAGCAGGCGCGCTACGAGCTCGTCTGCCCGCTCGCCGACCTGGACGATCTGGTCACCGACGCGCCGCCGCCGCCGGCGCTGAACGAGGCGATCGGTGCCGCCGGCGTGGCCCTCCATCTGGCCATCCAGGACGCGGCGCCGGCCCGCGCGCGATCGACCGGATCCAGCCATCGCCCCAGCTGAGGGCCGCTCGGCTCTTGTCCGCTACCCGTCATGGGCTATCTTGCGCCACCCTGATGCGAGGATGGCCGAGATGAACCGGAGTCTCTGGCAGCCAACCGCCGACGCGGCCGCTGCGACCCAGATCGCCGGGCTGGCGCGCGCCCGTGGCTTCGCGGGCGCAGACGCGATCGAGCTTCTCCGTCGATGGTCGGTCGACCAGCCGGCGGCGTTCTGGCAGGCGGTCTGGGAGCTCGGCGGGGTCAAGGCGAGCCGGAGCGCCGATCGGGTGCTGACTGACGCGGACAAGATGCCGGGCGCCCGCTGGTTCGAGGGGGCGAGGCTGAATTTTGCCGAGAACCTGCTCCGGCGCGATGACGCCAGCCCGGCGTTGCTCTTCACCGGCGAGGACGGTCGCCGGCGCGAGCTGTCCTGGGCCCTGCTGCAGAGCGAGGTAAGGAGCCTCGCCGCGGCCCTTGCCGCCGATGGCGTCGGCATCGGCGATCGGGTCGCGGGCTATCTGCCGAACCTCCCCGAGACCATCATCGCCATGCTGGCGACGACCGCGCTGGGCGCGGTCTGGTCGTCCGCCTCGCCCGATTTCGGCGTCGAGGGGGTGCTCGACCGCTTCGGCCAGATCGAGCCCAAGGTGCTGTTCGCGGTCGACGGCTATCCCTACGCCGGCAAGCGGCTCGACATCCGCGCCAAGGTGGCGGCAGTCGCCGCCGGCATCCCGGGCCTCAAGCGCACCGTGCTGGTGCCGTTCCTCGATCCGGCCGCCGATCCCGGCCCGGTCGCAGGCGCCGTGCTCTATGCCGACTACAAGTGGGAAAAACCGACACGCCGCTCGCCTTCGCGCAGCTGCCCTTCGACCACCCGGTCTACATTCTCTACTCTTCCGGCACGACCGGGCAGCCGAAGGCGATCGTGCACGGCGCCGGCGGCACGTTGTTGCAGCACATCAAGGAACACCGGCTGCATTGCGATGCGCGCCCGGGCGATCGCGTCTTCTATTTCACGACCTGCGGCTGGATGATGTGGAACTGGCTGGTCGGCGGGCTTGCGGTCGAGGAGACCCTGGTGCTGTTCGACGGCTCGCCGTTCCATCCCGACGGCAACGTGCTCTGGGATCTGGCCGCGCGCGAGCGGGTGACCGTGTTCGGGACCAGCGCCAAATACATCGATGCCTGCAAGAAGGCGGGCGTCGAGCCGGCCAGGACCCACGATCTGAAGCCGCTGCGCGCGATCCTCTCGACCGGCTCGCCGCTGGTCCCGGAAAGCTTCGACTACGTCTACGAGAGGGTCAAGGCGGACGTGCAGCTGGCCTCGATCTCGGGCGGCACCGACATCGTCTCCTGCTTCGTGCTCGGCAATCCGGCCGGCCCGGTGCGGCGCGGCGAGATCCAGATGCGCGGCTTAGGCCTGGCGGTCGACGTCTTCGACGAATCGGGAAAATCGGTCCGGGGCGAGAAGGGCGAGCTGGTCTGCACCCGGCCGTTCCCCTGCATGCCGGTCGCTTTCTGGAACGACCCGGACGGCCAGCGCTACCACGACAGCTATTTCGCGAGGTTCCCGGGGGTCTGGTGCCACGGCGACTTCGCCGAGCTCACCGAAAGCGGCGGCGTGATCATCTACGGCCGCTCGGATGCGGTCCTGAACCCGGGCGGGGTGCGGATCGGCACCGCCGAGATCTATCGCCAGGTCGAGCAGATCCCGGAAGTGCTGGAAGCGATCTGCGTCGGCCAGGAGTGGCAGGGCGACGTCCGGGTGGTGCTGTTCGTAAGGCTTGCCGAGGGGACCGCCCTGGACGACGGGCTGCAGCAGCGAATCCGGGGAAAAATCCGCGAGCACTGCACGCCCCGCCACGTGCCGGCCCGGATCGTCCCGGTCGCCGACATCCCGCGCACCCGTTCGGGCAAGATCACCGAGCTCGCGGTCCGCGACGTGATCCACGGCCGGCCCGTGAAGAACACCGAGGCGCTCGCCAACCCGGACGCGCTCGAGCTGTATCGGGACTTGGCCGAGCTTCAGGCCTGAGGGGTGAGGCTTACGGTTCCCAGCGCGGCCGATAGCCGTGAATCCGGGACTGGCTCGCAGGAAGAGCGGCATCAGCAGGCTCTGGAGCCGCGCCATCAGGGGCACGGGCGGTCGCCGCTCCGGCGGCCGTAGGCGATGATCCGCTCAGCCCGGCGCCGCCGGTCGCGCTCCAAGGCCGCAAAGGCTGAGGTGATGTCGCCGGCCCGGTCGCGCAGCCCCTTAGCGAGGCGGAGCGCATTCCTCGAGGATCGAGGCGCCGATCCTGGCCTGGGTCGGGCGATGCCGCCGCCGATGATGAGCGCGTGGGTTTGGACGGGCATGCGCCACCTCCCGTGCATCCGCGCCGGCCGCGCTGATGGGGAGCGGGAGCATCCGTCGAGGTAGACGCGCAGGCGGGCGGATCAAGCCGCTCGTCGCCGCTCGCTCTAGATCGGGTGGCGCGGCGCTGACGGCGCTCAGGCGGCGGCGCTCAGGCGGAAGAGGTTAAAGAGGCAGGCGCCGGCCTGGCCAGCGGCGATGCCCTCAACTCATCTCATGAAGCGCGCCGTCGTGGCGAGCGAGCCGCATGCGGAGTTCTCATCCTTCTTGGGAAGCCATCTTGTGGAGTTTGACACCACCAACCAGCCCGCGTTGACGAGACCCAGCTCCCGGCAGACCGACCGAATGATAGCCGCGCAGTCACGATAGTCACTCTTGAGGAGTCCGAACGTTCGCATGACCTTGACAACCGCATGCGTGACGTCGTCGAGACCGGGCGAGGAGAGGCCGCTCACGAGCAAGACCGCCTTTGCGGCGGCCCTCGCCTGGTCGAGAGTATACGTTCTGGTCGTCCAGGGACGCACGACGACCGGCGGCGCCCCGTTAAGCGCACCAGGACGGCCGGGGATCTGGAAATGACTGCTGTCCAGGGTATAGTAAAACATGGCCTGATAGCGGTGATCACGTGCCCGATCACGCAAAGATACGACCTCATCGTCCAACAGCACCCAGTGAGGATGATCACGGTTGTCGCAGACAAACAACCGACCATGTTCCTTCGTGCGGAAGTTCGACCGAACCTCGGTTGATCCGCAGATTGGGCAGCGCCCCCTCAGGATCGTAATTTGAGACACGTCGCACTCCCGCCTATCTGACCAGTATCAGAAAGTCAGTATAACTGATTGGGTGCCATCGGGTTTGAGGTCGAGTCACATTATGATATGTTTCAATAAAATTTTACGTTTTGGTGCCTTCGTCGCCGTCCGGCCGCACTCGACCGGCGTCAAGATACGAGGACCCTCTTGGAGCGCCGAACCAGCCAGCGGTGCCTGCTCCGCGGGCGGCCGCGAGCCGGATGACGTTCCAGGACGCCGGAGCGAGGCTCGTGCGCAGGCGGTTGTCCTCGATCGTCACGCCGGCGAGCGGCCGGGGCTTGATCCGGTCCGGGGCGGCCTTGGTGTTGGTCGCCTGGAGATCGTCGTCACGCAGCTCCAGCGCCTGCTCCAGCTCGAGGCCATCGAAGCCTTTGACGGTGACCGTGAGCGGCAGGGGCTCGTCCAGGCTCCGGTTGAGCGCGAACAGGGTCAGCGCGCCGGCCGCTTCGTCGTGCACCGCGGCGAGCTTGAGGAACGGCACCGCGGGCAGGGGGTAGTAGTGGTCCTCGGCGCCGCGCGGATCGTAGTAGCGGGCGGCGTAGGTCGGCGCATCGATCTGGGTGCACAACACCCGCCCGCGCCCAAAATTGCTGAAGTGGGCAAAAGGAAAAAAGATCGTCTGGCGCCACGCGGGGCCGCCGGTCTCGGTCATGATCGGGGCGATCGCGTTGACCAGCTGGGCAAGGCACGCGGCCTTGACCCGGTCGGCGTGGTTGAGGAGCGTGATGCAGGCGCCGCCGAAGACGAGCGCGTCCTGCAGGCTGTAGACCTCTTCCAGGATCTTGGGCGCTGTCGGCCAGCCGGCCTCGACCCGCAGGGCGCGGTTGCGCCGGGTGCGGTACCAGACGTTCCACTCATCGAAGCTCAGCATGATGCGCTTGCCTGAACGCCGGCGCGCTGCGACCGCATCCGCGATCGCGACCACCTCGTCGATGAAGGCGTCCATCAGGTCGGGGCTGGCGAGGAAGGCGGCCGTGTCGCCCGCATAGTCGTTGAGATAGGTGTGCAGCGAGATGTAATCGACGTGGTCGAAGCAATGCTCCAGCACCACGTCCTCCCAGATCCCAAAGGTGGACATGCTGCGCCCGGACGAGCCGCAGGCGGCAAGCTCGATCGACGGATCGACCCACCTCATCATCTTGGCGGCCTCGACCGCGATCCGGCCGTATTCGGCGGGCGTCTTTGCGCCCATCTGCCAGGGCCCGTCCATCTCGTTGCCGAGGCACCAGAACCTGATGCCATGCGGCGCTTCCCAACCGTGCGCGCGGCGCAGATCCGAGAGCGCCGTGCCGCCCGGGTGGTTGCAGTATTCGACCAGGCTGCGGGCCGCGTCCGGGCCACGGGTGCCGAGGTTGACCGCCAGCATCGGCTCGACGTCCGCGGCCTTGCACCAGTCGATGAACTCGTTGGTCCCGAACGTGTTCGGCTCGGTCGACATCCAGGCGAGATCGAGGCGCTTCGGCCGCTGCTCGACCGGACCGACGCCATCTTCCCAGTTGTAGCCCGAGACGAAGTTGCCGCCCGGATAGCGCATGATGGTCGGCGCCAGCTCGCGCACCAGGGCCAGCACGTCCTTGCGGAAGCCACGCGCATCGGCCTCGGGGTGCCCCGGCTCGAAGATGCCGCCGTAGACGCAGCGCCCGAGGTGCTCGACGAAGGCGCCGAACAGGCGGCGATCGGTGGTCCCGATGGCAAAGTCGCGATCCAGGAGCACGGTCACGGTACGCATGGGCACAACGTCTCCGTCTAAGCGGTTGGCAAGGGCTCATCCAGCGGGACGCTCGCGGTGGTCAGAGCGCTCCGGCCGGCGGGGTCGGGCCGGAGCACCGAGTTCTTGAGCAGGATCGAATAGGGGTGCCTGGGCGCGCTCAACACCGCGCGCGCATCGCCGCTCTCCACGACCTTGCCCTTTTGCATGATGATGATGCGGTCGCTGATGTAGTAGGCGGTCGCGAGGTCGTGGGTGATGTACACGATCGAGACTTCAAGATCGTCGCGCAAACCCTTGAACAGGTTGACGATTGCCATCCGGAGCGAGGCGTCGACCATCGAGACCGGCTCATCGGCGACGATCAGCGAGGGTCCGGAGATCAGCGCGCGGGCGACTGCGACCCGTTGCAGCTGGCCGCCCGAGAGTTCGTGCGGGAAGCGCCGCCGGATCTCGGCGAGCGACAGCCCGACCTGGCCGAGCGCCCGGTCGGCGCGGGCTTCGATCGCGGCGGTCGTGCGCGCTTCGGTGAACCGGCGCGCGGTCATGAACAGGTAGCGGTCGATGCGCTTCAAGGGATTGAAGGCCTCGAACGGGTTCTGGAAGATCGGCTGCACTTTCTGCATGAAGGCGAGCCGCTCGCGGCGCCTGCGGATGCCCCTGAGATCGCGGCCCTCGAACCGGATCACGCCCGCGCTCGGGGCCACCATGTTGAGCATCATGCGGGCAAGCGTGGTCTTGCCGCTGCCCGACTCGCCGATGATCGTGAAGATTTCCGGCCGGCCCGCCTCGAGCGCGAAGCTCACGCCACTGACTGCGTCGAACCGCCGGCGGGACAGGATGCCGCCCATCGCATAGGCCTTGGCGACGTTTTCGACCTCGAGCAGGCGGGCGCTCACGCGGCGGCCTCCGGGGTCACGGCGAAGCAGGCGACCCGGCGCTCCGGGCCGACCGGCACGAGCGGCGGGCTCTGCTCGCGGCACACCGCCATCGCCAGCGGGCAGCGCGGATGGAAGCGGCAGCCGGGCGGCGGGGCGGCGAGGTTGGGCGGCGCGCCTTCGAGGCCCTGTTTGGGTGCCGCATCACCGATCCGCGGCAGGCTCGCGATCAGATGCCGGGTGTAGGGGTGGAGCGGCGCGCGGAACACTTCGGCCGTCCGGCCCTCCTCGACCAGGCGGCCGGCGTACATGATGCCGAGCCGGTCGGTGAGGTTGGCGTGCACCGCAAGATCGTGGGTCACGAACAGGAGCGAGGAGCCGATCTCCTGCTGGACCTCGCGGATCAGTGCCAGAACGCCCTTCTGGACGACCACGTCGAGCGCGGTGGTCGGCTCGTCGGCGATGATGAACTCCGGCCGGCAGACGGTCGCGAGCGCGATCGTGACCCGCTGGCGCATGCCGCCCGAGAGCTCGTGCGGATAGGCGTCGAGGACCTGGGGCTGCAGGTGCAGGCGGGCGAGATGGGCTTCGACGATCTCCCGGAAAACAGGCAGCGGCTCGCCGATGTGGCGGAACGCGAAGTCGGCGAACGAGTGCTTGATCCGCCGGACCGGGTTCAAAACGCTCATCGAGCCCTGCATGATGTAGGAGAGATGCCGCCAGCGGATCCGGCTGAGCTCGGCGGCGGTCGCCTCGTAGATGCTGATCTCGCGACCCTCGAAGTGGAAGCGGACGAAGCCTGCCAGCACGTTCAAAGGCGGCCGGATCGCGCCGGCGATGGTCTTGATCAGCGTGGTCTTGCCGCAGCTCGACTTGCCGGCCAGGCCATAGATCTCGTTTTGCCGGACCTCGAGCGAGATGTCGTCGACCGCCCGGACCTCGCGCACGATCCCGAAATAGCGCATCTGATACCAGGCGCGCAGATCTTCGACGTCGAGCACCGGCCGGGCGTGCCCCGGCGCCGGTCTGGCGCTGGTCGCGCGGCCGGTCGCGGTCATCAGATCCCGCCGCCCATGCGTGCGAGGCGGCTCCTCGGGTCGATGTACTCGTTCATCGAGACCGCCAGCAGGAACAGCGCGATGAAGGTGATCACGACCAGTGCCACCGGGAAAAAGATCCACCACCAGATGCCCGCGACCAGGGCGGTGTGCTGGTTCGCCCAGTAGATCATGACGCCGATGGTCGGCGTGTCGATGTTGGTGAAGCCGAGCACCGACAGCGTGACCTCGAGGCCGATCGACCAGTTGATGTTGTTCATCGTGGTCGAGAACACGATCGGCAGGACGTAGGGCAGGTGCTCCTGCAGCACGATCTGGCGGGTGGTCATGCCGGAGAAGATGGCGTTCTCGGTGAACTCGCGGGTGCGCAGACTCATCGTGAGCGCGCGGATCAGGCGGGCATCGTAGGCCCACCCCAGGCCCGCCATGACCAGCGCCAGGAGGCCCCAGCTCATGTCGTCGCGCATGACGAAGTAGAACAGCACCAGGATCGGAAACAGCGGGATCACGACGAAGGTGTCGTTGATCGACATCAGCACACGGTCGACCACCCCGCCGAGATAGCCGGACAACAGCCCGACGATCAGCGACAGGATGCGGCTCAGGAGCGCCACCGTGAAGCCGAAGGCGAGGCTGTTGCGGATCGCGAAGGTCAGTTGCCAGAACGTGTCCTGGCCGCGCGAGGTGGTCCCCAGCGGGTAGGCCCAGGACGGCGGTACATCCGGCGGCACCAGATAGACGTCCTGGGGCGCGTAGGGCGAGAAGTACGACATCAGCGCGATCACCAGGACGAATGCCAGCAGGACGGCGCCGCAGGCGAACTCGCGATTGTAGCGGAGCAGATCGCGCAAGACGCTCAGCATCGCTCAGCCGAGCTTGACCCGCGGATCGATCAGCGGGTGCAAAAGGTCGATCAGCAGGACCGCGGTCGAGACCGCGACGATCGAGACCGTGGTGACCCCCAGCACCAGGCTGTAGTCGCCGGCGTGGACGGCATCGACCAGCAGCGTCCCGATCCCGGGGTAGCCGAACACCTGCTCGGTGATGATGGCGCCATTGAAGATCGCGCCGAGCGAGAGGGCGAGGCCGGTGACCTGGGGCGCCAGCGCATTGCGCATCACGTAAGACACAAGGATGCGGTGGCGATCGACGCCGCCGTATTCGGCATAGACCACATAGTCCTCGGTGACGATGTTGGAGACCAGGGCGCGCATGCCCATGAACCAGCCGCCGACGCCGACCAGGACCAAGGACAGCGCCGGCAGGATCGAGTGCCTGAGGATGCTCAAGCCGAACTCGAGGCTGAAGCCGCGGGTCATGTTCATCTGGTAGCCGCCGCTGATCGGCAGCACCGGCCAGAGATAGCCGAACACGATCAGCAGCACGAAGGCCACGATGTAGTAGGGGATCGGATGGAAGCCCATCGCGATCACGCCGAGCACGCGCAGGAGGCGGCTGTCCCGATAGTAGCCGGCGAGCCCGCCGAGCAGGTTGCCGAGCCCCCAGGCGATCAGGGTCGCGACCAGCAGCAGGCCCACGGTCCAGGGCAGCGCGTTCCAGATCAGGAACGAGACCGGGGTCGGGAAGGCGGACAGCGACGGCCCGAAGTCGGCCCGGAGCACGCGCCCCCAGAAGGTGACGTACTGCTCGAACAGGCCGCCCTCGAGGCCATAGAGCGCGCGCAGCGAGCGGCGCAGCATGTCGATCGCCTCGGGGCTCGTGCTGCCGAACGAGGTCGCGGCCGCGATCGACTGCTCGACCGGATCGATCGGGGTCAGGTGGGTGACAAAGAAGGCGATGTTGATGCCGATGAAGATCACCAGCACGAACTGCACCAGCCGCTTGCCGACGTAGGCCAGGTAGCTCTGCATGCAATCGTTGATCCGCCGGGGCTGACTGCCGCAGCCGACGGGAGGCGACCGATCCGGCCGCCGCCGCCATCAATCAGGTCGACGCCGCGAACCGGGCGCCGTCAGTTGTTCGCCATCTTCTTGGGCCTGAGCTTGACGAACATGTATTTGGTGTTCGCCCAGTTCGGCACCGGATCGGTGTAGGGATCGGTCTCGGCCGACGGGTAGCCGGTCCAGTAGGTGTCGTCCATGACCGTGAACACGTTGTAGGAAAACAGGGGGATGGTCGGCATCTCGCGGGTGACCAGCTTGACGTACTCCTGGCCGAGCTCGATGCCCTTCGGGTCGTCGAAGTCGATCTTGCGGATCTGCTCGATGATCTGGTCGAGCTCGGGGCTCGACCAGCGCTGCCAGTTGCGCGGCGGCTGCACCTCGCCGGGCTTGGCGACGAACTGCGAATGCCAGCTGTCGAGGAAGAACGACAGATCCGGATGGCCGCCCCAGGTCTCGACGCTCCAGCTCATGATCGCGTCGAAATCGCCGGCGGCGCGGCGCTGGACCAGCGTGCCCTCGGCGACGCTGGTGCTGGCGTCGATCCCGAACTGACGCCATTGCTGGGCGATCATCGAGCCCGCCCGCGTCATCACCGGGCGGGCGTCGCCCTCGACCGCGATCTTGATCGTGAACCGCTTGCCATCCGGCTTGTACCAGGCGTTGCCCCGCTTGCTGAAGCCCGCCTTCCTGAGCAGCTCGGCCGCGGCCTCGGGGTTGGGCTTCCACCAGCCGCGCCCGAACGCGGTCGCGATCGCCTTGGGATCGGACGGGATCGCATCGCCCATCGAGGGCCGGAGCATGTCGGCGATCTGCTGGCCGACGGTCGGATCGTAGGGCTTGATCTTGCGCTTGCCGGTGTCGATCTCGAAGGTCTTCAACCAGTCCTCGAGCGGCTCGTGATAGTATTTGGGCTGCGTTCCGGTCGGCGGGATCCCAATCGCGGAGATCGTCGCCGCGCCCCGGTAAGACGCCATCGAGACCGCCTTGATGTCGATCAGCAAGGCCAGCGCCCAGCGGACGTCCCGGCTCTTGAACATCTCGAGCTGGTCGTTGAAGATCACCGCCGGCAAGGTTGGGTCGGGGTGGGCGTAGGGGAAGCCCTTGAACCAGCCGTGCGACGACTTCGACTGCCGGGCGAGCGTGAACATGCCTTCGGGTGCGGTGTCGTGGATGATGTCGAGCTGGTGGTTGAGCTGGAGGATCACCCGCTTGTCGGGCGGGCCCGGGTCGATGTAGGCCGCGTATTTCGGACCGGGCTCGCCGTAGCGGGCGACCGTGGTCCGCCGCCAGTCGTCGCGCTTTTGCCAGATGAACCACTTGCCGTTGGGGTCGTAGCTGTGGAGCACGTAGGGCCCGAGCGAGACCGGCGGGTTGAAGGCGAACTTGCGCGGATCGCCCGCGCTCTCGAACACGTGCTTGGGCATCATCCACATGGCGTTCCAGCGCACCGTGAACAGCGCGTGGAAGCGCGAGTTCGGCTTCTTGAGCTTGAACACCACGGTGTAGGGATCGGGGGCGCTGACCGAGGCGACGTTGATCTGGATCGGCGCGCTCCAGTAGAGGCCGTCGGTCTTGAGGTGGGTCTCGATCGTGTAGACGACGTCAGCGGCCGTGAACTCGACCCCGTCGCTCCAATAGATACCCTGGCGCAGCTTCACCGTCATCTCGGTGAAGTCGGCGTTGTAGATCGGCTTCTCGGCAGCCAGCGAGTTGTCCCAGACGCCGTCGATGCCGTAGTCGGGATCGATGTACCAGAAGGTGTCCATGGCCAGCTGCTGCAGGCCGGTCGAGCGGCCGCCGGCATTGACCGCCCAGTAATTGAACCAGCCGGGATTCTTGATCGTCCCTTCGGGGTTCTCGATGATGATGGTCTGGTCGCGCGGCAGGTGCGAGATCGTGCCTTGACCGTGGGCAGAGATGCTGACCAGCAACGCGCCCGTCGCGAGCGCGAGGGTTCCCAGGATGCGCATGGTCGCCTCCCCTGGCGGCTATTGGCTTGGAGCGCACTTCGATTGGTCGGCCTCGACGCTAACCCAGCGGCCACCAGAGGTCAATTTCATTCCTCAGACATATCAACTGTGTTGATCGCCTCATCCGATCCGCCGGCGAACTCGCCCGACGGCCCGCCAGGCGGGCGCGAGTTCGCGGCGCTCCGGAAGTCGACCTGACCGCGGAAGCGCCGAGGACGTCGGACCCGGACGCCCGGGTCCGATGATGCCCTGGTCCGGCCCCGGCCGCAGGCTGGGCTGACCTGGTCGATCACTTCGGCGTCGTGGTCGGCGCCAATGGTGAGGTGCGACCGATACCGGCCGCTGCGGTCGTCAAACCATGTTGCCCGATCGAAGCGGTTCGCGGCAATTGAGGACATTTGTTTCGCCGATGGGTTTGTGTCGCGAGGTTTTGAGATCATATAGTTGTAGACAAACTTCTTCCGGATGTGGGACAAGGCCCATCTCCCGAGCTCAAGAGGTGTCGAGGATGACCGAACGTTCCGATCAGGCCGCTGTGGCTGAGATGACCGCCGAGATAGTGTCGGCCTTCGTATCGCACAATCAAGTCCGGCCGGCGGAGGTCGGCCAGCTGGTTGGACTGGTGGGCGGCCGCTTGGCGAGTCTGCTCGCCGAAGAAGCCAAGCCGGCGCCGACCCGGCCCGAGCCGGTGGTGCCGATCCGTCGCTCGATCGGCAAGGACCAGATGATCTGCCTGATCTGCGGCCAAAAGCAGAAGCTGCTGAAACGACATTTGGCGACTGCGCACGACTTGCTGCCGGATCAGTACCGGGAACGGTTCGGCCTCAAGAGCGACTACCCCATGGTGGCCCCGAGCTACGCCAAGGCGCGTTCCGAGATGGCGCTCCGGATCGGCCTCGGCCGGCCGAAGAAGGCGCCGCCCCCGGCCAAGCGCGGCCGGCCGCCCAAGTGCGCCGCGGCCGCCAAGACCGCGACCACCAAGGGCGCGACCGGCAAAGCCGCCACGGCCTAGGAACCCGGTCCGCAGGCGGCGGGCTGGCCAGCGGCCGTTTTTGCCCGGGTTCGGGGTCGCCTCAGCCCGCGCGCCGCCAACGGGTGCCCGCGGGGCCGTCTTCCAGGATCACGCCGGCTGCCACCAGCTGGTCGCGCAGGCGATCGGCTTCCGGCGAAGTCCTTGGCCCTGCGGCGCTGAGCTGCGCGCGGTCGACCAGGCGCTCGATCTCGGCGCCCTCGAAGTGGCCGCGAACCGTGCCCCAGCCGCGTCGAGCCGCGCAGCATCGTTCGCTCCGAACCAGTGACGTCGCCTTGCCGCCGCCGGCCAACCGCAGCACCGATGCCCTTCAGGAGGTTCGGTCCTCCTGGAGCAAACCGAGGAGCTGCCCTGCGGCCAGCAGCTGCGCCTTCAACTCCTGCCGCCGGGCCGGATCGTCGCTGGTGTTGGCCTGCTTTGCGAGGGCGCGCAGCTTGGCGAACGCCTGCGGCGTGTTGAGGTCGTCCTCAAGCGCTGCCAGCACGCTTTCCGGGGGCGCCAGCCGAACGTCGGCCGGCGCCGGCCCGGGCAGGTCGCGAAGCGTCAGGTAGAGGCGGATGAGCGCCTGCTTGGCACGGTCGAGCGTGGCGGTCGACCAATTGAGCGGCTTGCGATAGTGGGCACTGAGCAGGGCATAGCGGATCGCCTCGCCCGCTTTGCGATCTTCGTCCAACTCGGGCAGCAGGTCGCGCACCAGGCAGCACGTTGCCGAGCGACTTCGACATCTTCTCCTGGTCGATGTCGAGGAAGCCGTTGTGCAGCCAGAAGCGGGCCAGCGGCGCGCCGCCATGCGCGCAGACGCTCTGGGCGAGCTCGTTCTCGTGGTGCGGGAACTTGAGGTCCTGGCCGCCGCCGTGGATGTCGATCGTGACCCCCAGATGCGCCTCGACCATCGCCGAGCACTCGATGTGCCAGCCTGGCCGGCCACGCCCGTACGGGCTGTCCCAGCCGGGCTGGTCCGGCGTCGAGGGCTTCCAGAGCACGAAGTCCGCAGGATCGCGCTTGTAGGGCGCGACTTCGACCCGGGCGCCATCGATCATCTCGTCGCGCGAGCGCCGCGACAGGCGGCCGTAGCCGGGAAATGACGGCACGTGGAACAGCACATGGCCCGCGGCCTCATAAGCGTGGCCCTTGGCGATCAGGGCCGCGATCATCGCCACCATGTGCGGGATGTGCCCGGTCGCGAACGGCTCGACGGAGGGTCGCAGGACGTTCAACGCGTCCATGTCCTCGTGATAGGCGCGCGTGAACTCGGCCGCGATCGCCTCCGTCCCGAGGCCGCGCTCGGCCGCGGCCTTGATGATCTTATCGTCGATGTCGGTGACGTTGCGGACGTAGAGCACATCGCCGAAGCGGTGCTTCAGGACCCGCTGGAGCAGGTCGAACACGACCGCCGCACGCGCGTTGCCGATGTGGGCGTAGTTGTAGACGGTCGGGCCGCAGACATACATGGTCGGCCGGCTCGGATCGGCCGGGACGAAGGTTTCCTTGCGGCCGGTCAGCGAATTGAAGAGCTTCATGGGTGGGGCCCCGGGGCTGGCGGCGCGCGGCTGCCAGGCGAAGACGCGCTCGCCATCGACGGGCATTCAGCGAGGCGGGCGTCCAGGCGCGCGGACAGACAGCCACCACTATAGCAAGCAGCGGCGGCGGGCTCCAGCCCGGGTCGGCCGGCGCGGCGGAACGGTGGCGGTCGCGGGCCCGACGGTTGCCGGCCGGGACGGCGGTCCGGGGGCTAGCGCTGAGCCAGGTGCGGCCCGTTGTCGGGGCAGGGGAAGGCGGCGCGCAGGCCGAGCAACAGCACCGCGCTCGCCGGCCGGTCGTTGTAGCGGTCGAGGGGCCCGCCGATCTCCTGGGTGAGGGCGAACAGCTCCGAGGTCACGTAGTCGACCAGGCGGGCGATGTCGCCGTCCTTGCGGAAATGAAAGGTCGCATCGGGCGCGCAGAACAACGGCTGCTTGATCGCCGTCGCGGCCTGGTTGGCCACCTCGAGCGCTTCGAACACCGTGTAGGCGTACAGCTCGAAGTTCTGGTAGAGGATCACCTCCTCCTCGGTCAGGGTGCGCTTGGTCGATTCCAGCGGCAAGCCCTGGAGGTGCACCATCTCGCCGAAGGTGAACAGCACGTCGCCCGCGTGCGCCGGCGCGCCCCACAGCAGGACGCCGAAAGCGCTGGCGAGCAGCGGACGGAGGCGGCCGATCATTGTCGTTTTCATGACATTGCCCATGACGGAGCTCAACCTCAGCGAGAGATCTATTTTCTATCTGACGTTGATTGTCAAACGAAATCTTATCGGCAGCGGCTGGTCGCGCCGGCCCGGCCGCGGCCTCGAGGCTTGCCGGGGCGCCGTCGATCAACGACTTTGACCGTGGGCCCACGCCGATGCGCCTGGCGGACATGGCGGACACGAAGCGTCTCCAGCAGGTTGAGCTGCAGCTCGCCGAATCCGGCCGCGAGCTGGCCGCCGTCATCGAAGCGGCGCAGTTCGCGCGCGTGCTCGATCAGGGCTCGCCCGAAGACCCGGCTGACGCTGTGGCGATCGAAGCCTTCGTCGCCCTGTTCGCGACCGCCGCGGAGCGTTGGGACGAGCTCGGACCGGTGACGCGGGCCGGCCTGCTGGCCCGGCTCGGCGAGCAGCTGGAGACGCTGGAGCGGTGCGGCTGGTTCGTCCACTGGGGGACCAGCGCTCTTGGGGTCAGGGGCCGGCAGCAGGGCGCGCTCCAGCTGCCGCTCGCGCTCCTGTCGATCAGCCGGTCGAGCGAGCCGACGATCCAAGCCCGGATTGCGGGCGAGCTCGCCATCGACCCGGGCTCGGGCGCGGTCCACTGAGACGCTCCGTCGTCCCGGGTCGGAAACCGGTCTGAGCGGGGTCGGCCACCGCTCGCGCTGACCGCTGGCGGCCGACGCCCGGGATCAGATCGCGTCCGGCCCCCAGGTGTCGGACAAGGTGTAGCCCAAGGGATAGGGGTCGCTCGGATCGAGGCCCAGCTGACCGATCGCATGGATCCAGGCGCGCCCGGCGATCCGCGGCACGACCGCGGTCCGCGCGCCGACCGTGGCCGTGCGCACGATCTCGGCCTGGAAGTGGCTGTCGATCACCGAGCGCATCTCGATCGACTGGCCGAGCGCGATCTCGCCTTTTGCGTGCATCACCGCGAGCCGCGCCGCCGTCCCGGTGCCGCAGGGCGAGCGGTCCATGCGCCCGGGATGGATCACCGTGCCATTGCGCAAGGGCTCACCCGCGCCGCCGGCGCAGAACATGACGAAGCTGATCTCGCGCAGGTCCGGGATCTCGGGGTGGCGCACCTGGATCTGCCGGCGCGCCGCGCGCCGGATCTGACGGGCGAGCGCCACCATGTCGCGAACCTCGTCCGGCGCCACCTTGAAGCCGCAGACTCTGGCATCGACCAGGCAGAAATAGTCGCCGCCATAGGCGACATCGACCCGCAGCGTGCCGAAGCCCTCGACCTCGATCGGCTGGCCCAGATGCTCGGCGAAGCTCGGCACCATCTCGAGCGTCACCCGCTCGCACTTGCCGCCCCGGCAGGCGGCTTCGGCGATCACCAGCCCGGCCGGGGTGTCGAGGGCGACCCGCGTCACCGGCTCGACCATCGGCAGCATGCCGGTCTCGAGCAGCACGGTGGTCACGCACATCGCGTTCGACCCCGACATCGCGTGGCAGCCGTCGGCCTGCATCACGATGAAGCCGGCATCGGCGCCCTGGCGGCAGGGCGCCAGCAGGAGGTTGACCGACATCTGGGCGCAGCCGCGCGGCTCGAACAGGGCGAATCGCCGCAGCCGGTCATCGGTGCCGTTGAGGTGGCGCATCTTGTCGAGCATGGTCTTGCCCGGCACATCGACCAGGCCGCCGGTGATCACCCGGCCGACCTCGCCCTCGGCATGGGCACCCACGACCGTGATCATTTTCGACCAGCGCATGGCGCCCTCTGGGCATCGCGAAGGGAGGGATCGTGGGAGTCTATACCCCGAACCCTGGCTCACGAAGCGGTATTTCGAGGCAGACTTTCCGCGCTACCGTTCCACCGAGCCCTGAAGCAACCGTTAAGGCGCGTCGCGGACCCGCTCCAACCGGCGCGCCTGCGACGATCTTCCGGAACCGAAGGCGCGGCCCATTGTTGCACGGAGGTGCGAGCGGCTGAGCGCGCTCGATCGAGGCGCCACAGCGCCGGCCGGGCGGCGGCCGATGCCCGCACCGCAAGTTCACGCCAAGCGCGAAGATTGGGCAACGTCTCTCAACTACTTGGTTAGGAAGGCACAGATACACCGATGGCCGCGCGCTCTCGGGCGGCGGCATTGCGGATTTGACGGGGCCGACTGGATTCGCTTAAGTCTGCATTTAAGGTCAGCAAAGGGACCTGATCTGTCGTCTCTCGGCCACCGTGCGCGGAGGACATGGTCGCAATGCTGTTCGGGGAGATGGCCAGACGGATCGTGCAGCGGGGCCGGCTGTCGATCATCGACGCTCATGGCCGGCGTCACGAGGCGGGGCGGGATGGCCCCGAGGTGACCATTCGCCTGCACGACCGGGCGCTGCATCGGCGCCTCGCGCTGAATCCGTTCCTGTCGCTCGGCGAAGCCTACATGGCCGGCACGCTCACGATCGAGCAGGGCTCGCTCTACGAGTTCATGGACATCTGCGCGGCCAACAGCCTGCAGCTCTACCACAGCCCCCTCGGCCGGGCGCTGACCCTGGGGCAGACGGTGCTGCGCCATCTGCATCAGTACAATCCCGCGCCGCGGGCGCAGGCCAACGTCGCCCATCACTACGACCTGTCGGATCGCCTGTACGATCTGTTCCTGGACCGCGACCGGCAATACAGCTGCGCCTATTTCACCCATCCCCACGCCGACCTCGAGCAGGCGCAGGCGGACAAGAAGCGCCATCTGGCGGCCAAGCTCTTGCTCCGGCCGGGGGTGCGGGTGCTCGACATCGGCTCCGGCTGGGGCGGCCTCGCGCTGTCGCTGGCCGAAGCCGGGGCGGCGGAGGTGCTCGGCATCACGCTCTCCGAGCATCAGCTCGCGGTCAGCCGGGAACGCGCCCGGCAGCGCGGGCTCGCCGACCGGGTCCGGTTCGAGCTCCGCGACTATCGCGAGCAGACCGGAACCTTCGACCGGATCGTCTCGGTCGGCATGTTCGAGCACGTCGGCGTCGGGCACTATCCGGAGTTCTTCCGCGTGGTCGGCGACCTGTTGGCCGAGGACGGGGTCGCGGTGCTGCATTCGATCGGCCGCATGGACGGCCCGGGTGCCACCAACCCCTGGATTCGCAAGTACATCTTCCCGGGCGGCTATTCGCCGGCCCTGTCGGAGGTCCTGCCGGTGGTCGAGCGGCAGGGGCTCTGGGTCACCGACATCGAGATCCTGCGCCTGCACTATGCCGAGACCCTGCGCGCCTGGCGTCAGCGCTTCACCGCCAACCGCGCGCAGATCGCCGCCCTCTACGACGAGCGCTTCTGCCGGATGTGGGAATTCTATCTGGTCGGCTCCGAGCTCGCCTTCCGGCGCCTGGGCCACATGGTGTTCCAGATGCAGCTGGCCAAGCGCCAGGACGCGGTGCCGCTGACCCGGGACTACATCACCGACTGGGAGCGCGGCCGGCTGGACACGGCGATCGCCGCCGAATGAGGCCGACGGCCGCGGGGGCTGGACGGCGGTTCAGGCGAGGTTTACTGGGACGGACGTAGGTTTTGGCCGCTGCCGCCGCCGCGCCCGCTGCGGGCCGCAGGGCGGCAGCATGAGCGATGTCCGATGGCCGATGTCGTCCGTCTCGGCGAGCTGCTGATCGACTTCCTAGCGACCGTCAGCGGGACCAGCCTGGTCGAAGCCCCGGCGTTCCCGATGGCGCCCGGCGGCGCCCCGGCCAACGGTCCACCCGGTCTCGCCCGGCTTGGCGCTGGTCTCCGGATCGCCGCCGACCCCGACCTGCGCCCGGCCCTCCGGCCGGGCGTGCCGCCAGCGCCGACAGACCGCCACCTCGCGATCCGAGAGACCCGGATCGGCAAGCTCAGCGACCACGAGCTCCGCTTCCTGACCGGCACCGAGGACCCCGGCGCCGCGCGCGCCCAGCTCTGAAAGGCGCGCTGCCGGTAATCACGCGGGGGTCAGGGGGCTGCGTCCATCTGACGCGGGACGTGACCAGCCCGGTCGCCGCCTTCGTCGCTGCCTTCAAGGTCGAGGCGATCGACGCGACCGGCGACGGCTTGGTGGCCGGTCTTTTGCAAGGATGGCTCGGGCCAGGATGGCTCGCCGGTCCGGGCGCGCTGGCGGATGGGCCGCGGCCGCATGCGCTCTGCCGGTTTGCCAACGCGGTCGGCGCGCTGGTTACGACCCTACGCGGCGCGATCCCCGCGCCGCCAGTGCGCGGGCAGGTCCCAAGCTTTGCTCGACCGCCAGCCCCTGGAGCCCGATATGCAGCCTGACCTGCAGCCCGATATGGAGTGGGGGGGATGGCCACCATGAGCGCGCAGATCACCGCCGTGCCGCTGTTCGATCTGGTGGTGTTCGGCGGCACCGGCGACCTTGCCCGGCGCAAGCTGATGCCGGCCCTCTACTATCGCGACCGGGACGAGCAGATCCCGCCCGAGAGCCGGATCATCGGCGCCTCGCGCGGCGACCTCGGCCGCGACGCCTACGCCCGCGAGATCGAGGCGGCGCTCCGCGAGCACATCCCCGAGGACGAGATCGACCCGCACTGTCTCGCCCGCTTCCTCGACCGGCTCGATCACGTCGCCCTGGACGCCACCGGTGAGCGCGGCTGGTCCGAGCTGACCGACAAGCTCGCGGGCGAGGCCGACCGGGTGCGGGTGTTCTATCTGGCGACCGCGCCGAACCTGTTCGGTCGGATCTGTCGCAACATCGGCGACGCCGGGCTCAACAGCAGCCAGGCCCGGGTCGTGCTCGAGAAGCCGATCGGCCACGACCTCGCCTCGGCGCGCGCGATCAACGACGAGGTCGGCGCGGTGTTCGCCGAGGAGGCGACCTTCCGGATCGACCACTATCTCGGCAAGGAGACCGTGCAGAACCTGATGGTGCTGCGCTTTGCCAACTCGCTGTTCGAGCCCTTGTGGAACTCGAGCGCGATCGACCACGTGCAGATCACGGTCGCCGAGACCATCGGGGTCGAGGGCCGCGGGCCCTACTACGATACCGCGGGCGCGCTCCGCGACATGGTCCAGAACCACATCCTGCAGCTGCTCTGCCTGGTCGCGCTCGAGCCGCCGACCACTCTGCAGGCCGATGCCGTGCGCAACGAAAAGCTCAAGGTGCTGCGCGCGCTGCGTCCGATCGCGGGCGCCGACGTCGACCTCAAGACCGTGCGCGGCCAGTATCGCGCCGGCGCCAGCAACGGCGGCGCGGTGCCGGCCTATGCCGAGGAGATCGGCGCCAACCAGGCCAGCCGCACCGAGACCTTCGTCGTCCTCAAGGCCGAGATCGCGAACTGGCGCTGGGCCGGGGTGCCGTTCTACCTGCGCACCGGCAAGCGCCTGCCGGTGCGCACCTCCGAGATCCTGATCCAGTTCCTGGAGATCCCGCATTCGATCTTCACGCCCGGTTCCGGCGCGATCCGGCCCAACCAGCTGCTGGTCCGCCTGCAGCCGGACGAAGGCGTGCAGCTGACCCTGATGAACAAGCTGCCGGGCCCGGGCGGCATGCGGCTGCGGGCCACGCCCTTGAACCTGAGTTTCGCCGAGACCTTCCAGGTGCGCTATCCGGACGCCTACGAACGTTTGCTGATGGACGTGGTGCGCGGCAACCCGACCCTGTTCATGCACCGCGACGAGGTCGAGGCCGCCTGGGCCTGGATCGAGCCGATCCTCGAGGGCTGGCAGGCGAGCGGCGAGCCGCCCAAGCCCTATCCCGCCGGCAGCTGGGGGCCGTCCGCGGCGATCGCCCTGATCGAGCGCGACGGCCGTACCTGGCACGAGGATCCGGGATGACGCCGCTCGGTGGCCGTGGCTGGCGCCGCCGCCCGGTACTGAGAGCCCAGGGAGCCAAGTCCAGGGAGCCACGTCCAGGGAGCGAAGGCCATGGTCGAACGCCAAGCCGGCCTGCATGACATTCTGAGCGCGGCGCCGGTCGTGCCGGTGCTGGTGATCGAGACGGTCGCGGTCGCCCTGCCGCTCGCGCGCGCCCTGCTCGCGGGCGGCCTGCCGGTGCTCGAGATCACGTTGCGCACGCCGGCCGCGCTCGAGGTGATCCGGGCGCTCGCGGGCGAGCTCGAGGGCGCGATCGTCGGCGCCGGCACCGTGCTGACGCCGACCCAGTACCGGGACGCCGAGCGCGCCGGCGCCCGCTTCGTGGTCAGCCCGGGCGCCACGCAGGCCCTGCTCGAGGCGGCGGCCGCGAGCCCGGTGCCGTTCCTGCCGGGGACCGCGACCGCGAGCGAGGTCATGCGCCTCCTGGAGCATGGCTTACGTTACCTCAAGTTCTTTCCCGCCGAGCCCGCGGGCGGCATCGCCTATCTCAAGGCGCTCGCCTCGCCCCTGCCCGAGGCGCGCTTCTGCCCGACCGGCGGGATCGACGCCGGGCGCGCGCTGGGCTATCTCAGTCTGTCAAACGTGCTCTGCGTCGGCGGCTCCTGGGTCGCACCCGGCGATGCCGTGGCTGCCGGCGACTGGCCGCGAATTGTCGAGCTCGCGCGCGCCGCAGCGGCGCTGAAGGGCTCGGCCACGTAGAGGAGACGTCCATGTCGGCCCTGGCCAGCTCCGCCGCCTGGCGGGCGCTCGAGCGCCATGCCGAAGCGACGGCGGGGGTGCATCTGCGGGATCTGTTCGCAGCCGACCCCGGCCGGTTCGAGGCGTTCTCGCTACGGCTCGACGATCTGTTGCTCGACTACTCGAAGAACCGGATCACCGCGGACACCATGCGGCTGCTCCTTGATCTCGCCCGCGCCGCCGACCTCGCGGGCTGGCGCGCGCGGATGTTTGGGGGCGAGCGGATCAACATCACCGAGGACCGGCCGGTCCTGCACATTGCGCTCCGCAACCGCTCGAACCGGAGGGTCCTGGTCGATGGCCAGGACGTCATGCCGGCGGTCAACGACGTGCTCGAGCGCATGCGCGCGTTCAGCGAGCGGGTCAGGAGCGGCGCCTGGCGAGGGCATACGGGCCAGACCATCGCCGATGTCGTCAACATCGGGATCGGCGGCTCCGACCTCGGCCCGCTGATGGTCTGCGAGGCGCTCAAGCCCTATCAGCGTCCCGACCTCAGACCCCACTTCGTGTCCAACGTCGACGGCGCGCATCTCGTGCACACCCTCCAAGGGCTCGACCCGGCGCGCACCCTGTTCATCGTCGCCTCCAAGACCTTCACGACCCAGGAGACGATGACCAACGCCGCCTCGGCGCGCAGCTGGCTGCTCGCGGCGCTCGGCGCCGATGCCGAGGTCGCAAGGCACTTCGTCGCGGTCTCGACCAACGCCAAGGCGGTCGCCGCCTTCGGCATCGATCCCGCCAACATGTTCGAGTTCTGGGACTGGGTCGGCGGTCGCTACTCCTTGTGGTCGGCGATCGGCCTCTCGATCGTGCTTGCGGTCGGGTTCGAGCGCTTCGAGGAGCTGCTCGCGGGCGGCCACGCCATGGACGAGCATTTCCGGACCGCCCCGCTCGAGCGCAATCTGCCGGTGACCCTGGGCCTGCTCGGCGTCTGGTACCGCAACTTCATGGGCGCCTGCAGCCACGCCGTGCTGCCCTACGACCAGCACCTCCACCGCCTGCCGGCCTATCTGCAGCAGGCCGACATGGAGAGCAACGGCAAGTCGACCAGCCGTGATGGCCACAAGGTCGACTACGCCACCGGCCCGATCCTCTGGGGCGAGCCCGGCACCAACGGCCAGCATGCCTTCTACCAGCTGATCCATCAGGGCACCGAGCTGATCCCGGCCGACTTCCTCGCGGCCGCGCTCAGCCAGACCCCGCTCGGTGACCATCAGGACAAGCTGCTCGCGAACTTCTTCGCCCAGCCCGAGGCGCTGGCGTTCGGCAAGACCGCGGACGAGGCGCGCGCCGAGCTCGAGCGGGCCGGGCTCGCGGGCGCCGCCCTCGAGGCGCTGCTGCCCCACAAGCTGTTCGCGGGCAACCGGCCGAGCAACGCCATCCTCTATCGCCGGTTGGATCCCGCCACGCTTGGCAAGCTGATCGCGCTCTACGAGCACAAAATCTTCACCCAGGGTGTGCTCTGGAATGTCAACTCGTTCGATCAATGGGGGGTCGAGCTGGGCAAGCAGCTGGCCACGGCGATCCTGCCCGAGCTGGCAGGTGGCGCGCCGGTCGCGGGCCACGACGCCTCGACGAACGGCTTGATCAACCACGTGAAGGCGCTGCGCGCCGGCGCCTGAGACGACAGGCAAAGCATGACGATCATCTCTCCGGAAGCGCTGCGCGCCGCGATCCTGTCCAAGCTGACCTACGCGGTCGCCAAGGACGTGGCGCATGCGAAGGACCATGACTGGTACGTGGCGACCGCGCTCGCGATCCGCGATCAGGTCGTCGACCGCTGGATCACCACGACCCGGGACGTCTACGCGCGCCACCAGAAGCGGGTTTACTATCTCTCGCTCGAGTTCCTGATCGGCCGCCTGCTGAGCGACTACCTGGGCAATCTGCAGCTCCACGAGACCTGCGCGGCGGCGCTGGCCGGGCTCGCCGTCGATCTCGACCGGATCCGCGAGGTCGAGCCCGACGCCGCGCTCGGCAACGGCGGCCTCGGGCGGCTCGCCGCCTGCTTCATGGAGAGCATGGCGACCGTCGGCGTCGCCGGCTTCGGCTACGGCATCCGCTACCAGCACGGCCTGTTCCGGCAGCTGTTCCACGACGGCTGGCAGGTCGAGCAGCCCGAGGACTGGCTGGCGTTCGGCAATCCCTGGGAGTTCGAGCGCCCCGAGGTCGCCTACGAGGTCGGCTTCGGCGGCCGGGTCGAGCGCGAGGTCTGCGAGGACGGCCGCGAGCACCACGTCTGGCGCCCGGCCGAGCGGGTCATGGCAATCGCCTACGACACGCCGATCGTCGGCTGGCCTGGCCGCCAGGTCAACACGCTCCGGCTGTGGTCGGCGCAGTCGGCCAATCCGATGCGCCTCGATCAGTTCAATCGCGGCGACTATCTGGGCGCGGTCGCCGAGCAGGTCTCCTCGGAGAGCATCGTCCGGGTGCTGTACCCGAACGACGACACGCCTGCCGGCCAGGAGCTGCGCCTGAAGCAGGAGTACTTCTTCACCTCGGCCTCGCTGCAGGACCTGCTGCGCCGCCACATGGCGCAGCACGGCCAGGCGGTGACGTTACCCGAGCAGGCGGCGATCCAGCTCAACGACACGCATCCGGCGATCGCGGTCGCGGAGCTGATGCGCCTTCTGGTCGATGATCACGGCGTCGACTGGGCCCAGGCCTGGCAGATCACCCAGGGCTGCATCGCCTACACCAATCACACCCTGCTGCCCGAGGCGCTCGAGAGCTGGCCGGTAGCGCTGCTCGAGCGTCTACTGCCGCGCCATATGCAGATCATCCACCGCCTCAACGCCGATCTGCTGCACGGGCTCAATGGCCAGGACGTCGACCCGGGCGCGGTCGCGCTGATCGATCATGGCCACGGCCACCGGGTGCGCATGGGCCATCTGGCGTTCTTCGGCGCGCACAAGGTGAACGGGGTGTCGGCGCTGCACACCGAGCTCATGAAGCGCACCGTGTTCCGCGAGCTCAACCGCGCTTTTCCCGGCCGGATCACCAACAAGACGAACGGCATCACCGCCCGGCGTTGGCTGCGCCAGTGCAACCCCGCGCTCTCGGAGCTGATCACGGCGGCGATCGGCTCGGGCTGGATCGCCGATCTCGAGCGGCTGCAGGGGCTCGCCCCCTTGGTCGAGGACGCCGGCTTCCGCGAGCTGTTCGCGGCGGCCAAGCGGGCCAACAAGGAGCGCCTCGCGGCCCTGATCGCGCGGGGCAGCGGGATCGCGATCGATCCGGGTGCTTTGTTCGACGTGCACGTCAAGCGGATTCACGAATACAAGCGCCAGCTGCTCAATATCCTCGAGACGATCGCCACCTGGCAGGCGATGCGCGCCGAGCCGGAGCGCGACTGGCCGGCGCGGGTCAAGATCTTCGGCGGCAAGGCGGCCGCCTCCTACCAGCAGGCCAAGCTGATCATCAAGCTGATCAACGACGTCGCCAAGGTGGTCAACCGCGACCCCCTGGTCGGCGACCGGCTCAAGGTCGTGTTCCTGCCCAACTACAACGTCAGCCTGACCGAGCGCATCATCCCGGCGGCCGACCTGTCCGAGCAGATCTCGACCGCCGGCATGGAGGCCTCGGGCACCGGCAACATGAAGCTCGCGCTGAACGGCGCCTTGACCATCGGCACCCTCGATGGCGCCAACATCGAGATCCGCGAGCTGGTCGGACACGACAACATGTTCATCTTCGGCCTGACCGCCGAGGAGGTGCGCGCCGAGCGCGCCAACGGCTACGACCCGCGCGCCCGGGCCGCCGCGACCCCGGCGCTCGCGCGGGTGCTGGACGCGATCGCCACCGGCGAGTTCTCGCCCGACGACCCCGGCCGCTTCCGGCCGCTGGTCGAGCGCCTGCTCGGCGAGGACTACTTCATGGTGCTGGCCGATTTCGCCGCCTATGCCGCCACCCAACGGCAGGTCGACGAGGCCTACCTGGAGCCCGAGATCTGGTGGCGTCGCGCCCTGCTCAACACCGCCAAGGTCGGCTGGTTCTCATCCGACCGCACGATCCGCGACTATGCCAGCGAGATCTGGCAGGCTCTGCCGAAGCCGGCGTGACCGGGATGCGCCGGATGCGCTTGCTGGCCGGGGTCCGGCAACTTCAGCCAGGCTGATCGGCCCGGGGCGGGCGGCGCGGGAGGCGATCGCGAGGGGGAGCGAGGGCATGAGCGGCACCAACGGCGATGTCCACGGTCTGGCGCGCGGCGCCATGGCCTACGTGCTCGCGGGCGGGCGCGGCTCGCGCCTTCTGGAGCTGACCGACAAGCGCGCCAAGCCCGCGGTGTTCTTCGGCGGCAAGTCGCGGATCATCGATTTCGCGCTCTCGAACGCGATCAACTCGGGCATCCGCCGGATCGCGGTCGCGACCCAGTACAAGGCGCACAGCCTGATCCGTCACCTGCAGCGCGGCTGGGGCTTCTTCCGCCCGGAGCGCAACGAGAGCTTCGACATCCTGCCGGCCTCGCAGATGGTGTCCGAGCACCAGTGGTATCTCGGCACCGCGGACGCCGTGACCCAGAACATCCAGATCATCGACAGCTACGGCCCGGAGCACATGGTGATCCTGGCGGGCGACCACGTCTACAAGATGGACTACGCGCTCATGATCGGGCAGCACGTCAGCGAGCGCGCCGACGTCACGGTCGGCTGCCTGGAGGTGCCGCGCCTGGAGGCGACCGGCTTTGGCGTGATGCACGTCGACGCGCAGGACCGGATCGTCGCCTTCCTCGAGAAGCCCGCCGACCCGCCGGGCCTGCCCGACAAGCCCGAGACGGCGCTGGCCAGCATGGGCATCTACGTGTTCGAGACCCGCTTCCTGTTCGAGCAGCTGCAGCGCGATGCGGCCGACCCGCACTCGGCCCACGACTTCGGCAAGGACATCATCCCCTACCTGGTCAAGCACGGCAAGGCGGTCGCGCACCGCTTTCCCCACTCCTGCGTGCGCAGCCAGTCCGAGCCCGAGGCCTACTGGCGGGACGTCGGCACGGTCGACGCCTACTGGGAGGCGAACATCGACCTGACCGACTTCGTGCCGGCGCTCGACCTGTACGATCGCAGCTGGCCGATCTGGACCTATTCCGAGATCACGCCGCCGGCCAAGTTCGTGCACGACGAGGACGGCAGGCGCGGCATGGCGACCAGCTCCCTGGTCTCGGGCGGCTGCGTGATCTCGGGTGCCAGGATCGACAAATCCCTCCTGTTCACGGGCGTGCACGCCCACTCCTACAGCGAGCTCGTCCACGTGGTGGCGCTGCCCTACGTGCAGATCCACCGCGGCGCCCGGCTGCGCAAAGTGGTGATCGACCGCGGGGTCGAGATCCCGAAGGACCTCGTGGTCGGCGAAGACCCGGAGCTGGACGCCAAGCGCTTCCGCCGCACCGACAAAGGCGTCTGCCTGATCACCCAACCGATGATCGACCGGCTTGCAAAGTTGACACCCGCCACTGCCAAGACGTGATTCCGGACGCGAGCCGCAGACACTTCGTTCACATCTTGCCAGGACCGGCAGCATTAGTCAGAAGTGCGCGTGGGTGAGGCCTGTTCGACCTGGACCTGTCGCCTCCGTAACACACAAGCGTGCGCCGCCTGACAAGACGAGCCGAGGGCTCCATCCGCCTCCATCGGCATCAAGCGAAAATCAACCAATAATGGCCGGAGTCATCCAGATGTCCCGCCATGACACCAAGTCACACCCAAGTCTATTTTTGTCACTACAAGTATTGCGAGCGGCGGCCACAGTCTTCGCAAAACTGCCTCCGCCGGCCGCTGGAGGCAGCCTCCATGCGCCACTTGTGTCGCCTGATGGCACAGAAGTGTGCCCTGCGGCCGGCGCGCCGGCGGCGGGCGTCACCCGCCGCCGAGGCTGTCCAGGTTGCCGCGCGCGATGCGCGTGTTCGGATGCTCCGGCCCGAGCACGCGCTCGCAGATCGCCAGCGCCCGCTCGTAGGCCGCCCTGGCGCCCGCCAGATCGCCCATGCCCTTCAGCACTCCGCCCAGGTTGTTGACGTCTTTGGCGACGTTGGGGTGGCCCTTGCCCAAGCTCGCCTCGTCGATCCGGAGCGCCCGCTCGAAGGCCGCCCTGGCGCCCGCCAGATCGGCCAGGGCCTCCAGCACCATGCCTAGGTTGTTGATGAGGGTCGCCACATTGGGGTGCTCAGGCCCGAGGTGTTTCTCGAGAATGGGCAGCGCCCGCTCGAGAGCCGTCTTGGCGCCCGGCAGATCGCCCTGCTCCCGCAGCACCTCACCCAGGTTGTTGACGGCGATGGCGACGTTGGGGTGGTCGGGCCCGAAGCTCGCCTCGTCGATCCGGAGCGCCCGCTCGCAGGCCGCCCTGGCGCCCGCCAGATCGCCCAGGTCCTTCAGCACTCCGCCCAGGTTGTTGACCCAGATGGCGACGTTGGGGTGGTCGGGCCCGAAGCTCGCCTCGTCGATCCGGAGCGCCCGCTCGTAGGCCGCCCTGGCGCCCACCAGATCGCCCAGGTCCTGCAGCACCATGCCCAGGTTGTTGGCCAAAGTGGCGACATTGGTATGCTGAGGCCCGAGATGCTTCTCTAAAATGGTGAGCGCTCGCTCGAAGGCTGTCCTGGCTCCAGTCGAATCGCCCAAATGTCGCAATACCGCGCCCAAGTTGCTGACTGCTGCGGCGGCGTCGGGGTGGTCAGGACCGGAAATGCGCTCAAAGATCGCAAGCGCTCGCAAATGGGCCGCCTTGGCGCCCGCGAAGTCGGCCACCTCGCTCAAATGATTGCCGAGTTCGGTGAGCAGATTGCCGGCGAGCTTGGTTTCCCTCGCCGCCGCGTAGTCAGCGACGAAACGAAGTTGCGGCTGCCAGACCAGTAGCGGCGCCGGATAGCCGGCCTGATTGAGCCTTGCCGCCTCGGCCAGCACGGTTGCCTCGACCAGTACACGATGCGTTTCGCTATCGCCGACCGCGCTGCGCACGAACGCAGCCAACAGCCGGTGCAGCACCAGAGCGCCTGCCTCCTGCTCCGCGATCAAGCCCAGCTCGCGCAGCCGCCTCAGCCCGTCCTCGAAGCGGAGCACCATGAGTTCGTCAGCGTCATCGACCCCAGCGCTCGCCCGTAGTAGCGCGCGCGGGATTGCCTCTCCGGGCGCGAACCAGCCCGCCCGCGCTAAGGTCACGAGCGCGATCCGGTCGACCTCGTCGGTGGGCTTCAGCCGGTCGTAGCTCAGCGCGAAGGTGCGGGCCACGTGCTGCTCATGACCGGTCGGCGATGAGCCCTCGATGGTCAGCGAGCGATGCTGAAGCAGATCGGGTCGGCGCACAGCTTCGAGATACGCCGCCGGCTGACCGAAGGGCGCGTGCCGGTACTGTGCGAGAAAGCTTCCAGCCAGGTGCAGCGCCAGCGGTAGATCGCCCAGCTCGGCGGCGATCGAATCGAGCACGTGACCGTGGTGCGCCAAGTCGCGCCGGTGATTGCGCAAGAGCGCCAGGCTCTCGGACCGTTGCAATATGCCCAAGGACAGGGCGTGCACGCCGAGATGCGAGCTCCAGACCTCGCGGCGGCTGGTCGCCAGCACCCGGCAGCCGCCCGTGCGCGGCCGCCAGCGCTCCAGCAAAGCCTCGTCCTCGCAGTTGTCGAACACCAGCAGACGCGGTAGCGGACCCTGCCATTCGGCCGCCACCAGCTGGACCTGGTCGTTCAGGGACAGACTGCCGAAGTCGTCCCGGAGCTTCATTCCGCCGGTCCCACCGCAGGTGGCGATCTCCGCAGGGACCGCCTCGGAATCGGCAAAGCCGAGCCAGAAGACCCCGCCCAGAAAATACTGCCCGTAGCGATGGACGAACTCGCTCGCGAGCTGCGTCTTGCCGATGCCGCCAAGCCCGGTGGCGGCAGCAATCTGACCGACCGCCGCGGTGTCTCCCGCCTTGAGGGCCCCGGCGAGCGCCTTGAGGTCCGCTTCGCGGCCCACGAACAGGGCGTTGCGGGCAAGCGGCATATGCGACCCCGCCGGCAATGCCGCCGGTGCTGGCACCGAATCGAGCGGCATGGCCGCGAGGCGCGCATCGGCCTGCGCCAGGCGCTCGTCGCCGACCGGCGCCGGCGGCGCCTGCTGGAAAGCGTTGGCGATCGGTGAGGCTGGCGGCTCGAGCAGCAAGCTTATCTGATGCTTCAGATCGTTTTCGAGGCGGTCTTGAAACTCGCTGGGGTCGGCAAACTCGGTGGCGAAGCGCTTTTTCTCCTGCAACGCTTCGAAGAACGCGTTCACCTTCCGGCGCTGGTCGAGCTGCTCCTTGAGCTTCGGGTCGTCCGGGTCGCTGGCGTCCGGGGTGAAGCCGGTGCGGCGGTAGAGGAGGATGACGGGTCGCTCGGGCTGGGTCGGCGCGGTGAGCGCGTTCTCGAACTCCCATTCGGTGCCCGACTGCCAGGGTTCACCGTCAGCTCTCACGCCCTCGGACGGGTCGAGTGGGGTCCCCATCCGGCTCCAGAACAGGACGACCACGATGTCGCAGTCGTAGGGCATCGCGAGCCCGCGGTTGACCGCCCGCTGCGGCGAGAGGTTCGCGGGCATCGAGGGCGGCGCGTCGGGGTCGTCCCAGCTGACCGCTTCGAGCCGGACCCGGCCTTTGAGCAGATGGTCCTTGCCCAGGCGGGCGATCAGGTCACGGGCGAGCTGGCGCTCCGCGGCGACGTCGCCGGGCGAGGACAGGAAGATCCGCAAGGGGATCGGCGATGCCATCGCGTCGCGATTGGTTGCAATCTGCTCCGGGCAGCATATTGCGGTTTCCTCGCGCGGATGCCAAGCGAAGCATGGGGCGCGCGACGCCAGCCAACGCTGGAAAGCCTTTCGGCGCAGGGCGTTCCGGGTTGCGCCACGCGCAAGAGTGGTGCAGCCTGAACCGGTCGAACCCGTGACAACCTGGCGATCCGCACGGACGGGGAGCCGAAACCCGAGTCGCCAGCAGTGAATGCGCCAGGCCCGCTCCGTTTGGGATCGGTCGAAGGGCTGGTGGGCGCACGCGGGCCGACCGATGACGCTTTGATGTTGGCCGAGAGCCCGGAGTGAAGGCGAGCTCGGGAGGCGTGAGATGGCGAACAGGACCGTCGATCGTGGTCGCGGCGTGCGGTGGTGGGGCGGATTTGGCGGCCTCCTGCTGCTGGTGATGTGGATGGGCGACGGGGTCGCTCTCGCCGAACAAGGCGTCTCGTTCGTCGACCAGTACGGCCGCACGGTCACCTTGGCGCGGCCGGCGACCCGCGTGGTCACGATCCCGAAGCCCGCGCCCTCGATGCTGGTGGCGGTCGATGGCTCGAGCTCCAAGCTCATCGGCATGAACCCGCAGTCCAAGAGCGCCCTGCTCGAGGGCATCCTCGGCCGCTTCTTCCCGGAGATGAAAGACATTCCCACCAACATGATCGGCGCCGGCTTTGCCCCCAATGTCGAAGAGATGGTGCGCATCAATCCCGACATCATCTTTCAGTGGGGGATGCACGAGGAGATGGTTCGGCCGCTGGACGCCGCCGGTCTGACCGTCGCCACCATGCGCTATGACGGCGCCCATGACCTGACCGTCGGCTGGCTCGAGATGATCGGCGAGGCAATCGGCCAGCGCGACAAGGTCGCCCGCCTGGTCGAGTGGCGCGAGGGCGTCCGGCGCGCAATTGCGGACCGCGTGGCGCAGATCCCGACCGCCGAACGACCGCGTGTTCTCTATTTTTACAACTATCTGTCGCAATATCAGGTGCAGGAGCTGTTCAATATGGTCCTGCTCGGCGCGGTCTACCCTCCCCGTGAAGGCGATTTCGACTGGCGGGCCCAGACCGTGAACGCGGAGCAGATCATGGCCTGGGATCCGGATATCATCCTTCTTAATGGCTTTGAGGACAAATTGACGCCCGACGACGTCTATAATCAACCGGTATTCGCCGATCTCAGCGCGGTACGCCACCATCGGGTCTACAAGTTTCCGCTCGGCGGTTATCGTTGGGACACGCCGAGCCATGAAAGCCCGCTGTCCTGGATGTGGCTGTCCATGATCCTCTACCCGGACAAGTTTGACTGGCCGCTGCGGTCGATCGTCGCCGAGAAGTACCAGGAGATCTACGACCATACGCCGAGTGAGGACGAAATTGACGGGATCTTGCGGATTGGGATGAACGCCTCGGCGGCCGACTATGAACAATTCAAGCGTTAGCGCCCCGCCTGCGGTGTCCCTCAATTCGACACGGGCGGCCGCGGCTGATCCCGCCGGCGCCGCGCGCCACCATGCCTGAAGTCAAGGAGACGATCGGCTCGCTCTATCGGCTGACGCGCTATCCGGTCGACGAGCGCCATGACATCTTTGCCCACTACCCCGCACTGAAGCTCGGCGCTCACGAGGGCGCGGTCCACTATGCCAACAGACTGATGCCCCTGGTCGAGGCGCATCTTGCGTCTGATCCGCAGCGGACGGCGTGGGCGCTGACCGCACCGCCGTTCCATGCGATCCCGGCGGCCGCCAATCTGTTGGCTCGAGAGATCTTCGGACTCTTGAATGATCGCCTGGCATCAACGGTGCAACTGTCGTTCATAGAACTCAAGGAGCAAAGTCGCCCCATCGATCGCGGCCGCACCGACTACAGCCGCCTGACCTGGAAGGAACGGGCCGCGGCGCGTGCCCGCGACGCCAGCGCTATGATCGATCATGATGGTCTGGTGGGCCGCGCCGTTATTTTTGTCAACGACATCAATGTCACCGGATCGCAACAACGGGTCATGCGCCGTTATTTGGCGGCGGCCGGTGCGGTCGCGATTCACTGGGTGTACATCATCGAGGTTGAAAGATCCCTTGGTCAGCGGCTGCCACAAATCGAACATGAGATCAATAATTTACAGTATGGCTCGCTTGATGAATTCGCTGGCATCCTGTCAGGTGGCAATATGCAATTCACTGCAAAATGTATCTCAAGGATATTGTCGTACGACCTTGGCCAAATGACCCGGTTGCTCGGGACGCTGTCGGGGGCGGATCGATCGAGAATCCTGGAGCTGATTGTCCGGGAGGAACGCTACGGTGCCGACGAATTCAGGGAGAAGATCGACCTGTTGAGCGCATTGTGCTCACGCGACCGCGGGGTCGGCGAGCCGCCGGAAAGTCTCGCCTGAGGGCGGCGGCCGCGTGCAAAGGAGCTGACCGCGACGCGCAGGGCATCGCGGGGCGCGAGCTCGAGACAAAGTGCCCGTCCCTGTCCTGCCCGAGAGGCCGCCTGGCGACATGGGTGCAGCCGTCAGGCGATTCCGCTAGCCGCCATCGAGCCAGGCCTCGACGGTCGGCAGGATGCGGCCCTGTGATCAGGGCGATGCCTGCGGCGGTCGGGTGGATGCCGTCCGGCTGGGTCAGCTCCGGATGGCCGGCGACGCCGTCGAGGAAGAAGGGATAGAGCGGCACGCCGTGCTTGGCGGCCAGACGGGGATAGACCGCGGCGAACGCCCGGCCGTAGTCCTCGCCGAGATTGGGCGGCGCCAGCATGCCGGCGAGCAGCACTTTGATGTGCGCGGCCTGGAGGCGGGTGATGATCGCGTCCAGATTGCGCTCCAGCTCCTCGGGCGGCAGGGCGCGCAGGCCGTCGTTGCCGCCGAGCTCGACGATCACGTGGCTCGGCCGGTCGCCGAGCAGCCAGTCGAGGCGCGCCCGCCCGCCCGCCGAGGTGTCGCCGGAGACCCCGGCATCGAGGACCTCGCAGGCATGGCCCGCCGCGGCGAGTTGCCGCTGCAGCTGCGCGGGGAAGCCGTCGGCGAGGTCGAGCCCATGGGCGGCGGTCAGGGAATCGCCGAGCACGGCGATCCGGCAGGCGGCTTCGGACGCCCCGCCTGGTGCCGCGACCGCGAGCAGGATCATCAGGCCGAACTTGAGAACGCGCGCGCCTCGGACCATCTCTCTCCCCATGCCCCCGTCCTCGACCGCCCGACCCGTGGCGCCCGCTCCGCCCACCCGCTCCGCGATCATCGAGCTCGCCGACGTGCACGTGACCCTGGGTAGTGCCGCCGGTCCGGTCAAGATCCTGCGCGGCATCGATCTCGAGGTCGCGGCCGGCAGCTCGGTCAGCGTGGTCGGCCCGTCGGGCTCCGGCAAGTCGACCCTGCTCGCCGTGGTCGGCGGCATCGAGCGCCCGAGCAAGGGCTCGGTGCGGGTCGACGGCCAGGACCTCGGCGCGCTCGACGAGGATCGGCTGGCGGTCTTCCGCGGCCGCACGATCGGCATCCTGTTCCAGGCCTTCCATCTGATCCCGACCATGACCGCGCTCGAGAACGTGGCGGTGCCGCTCGAGCTGGCGGGCGCCCGGGACGCTTTCGCGCAGGCCGCGGAGCGCTTGGCCGAGCTGGGTCTCAGCGCCCGCGCCGAGCACTATCCGGGCCAGCTGTCGGGGGGCGAGCAGCAGCGCGTGGCGCTGGCCCGCGCGCTCAGCAATCGCCCGAAGCTCCTGCTCGCCGACGAGCCGACCGGCAACCTCGATCAGGACACCGGCCAGGAGATCGTCGAGCTGCTGTTCCGGGTCCAGCGCGAGCACGGCATGACCCTGCTCCTGATCACGCATGAGCCGCCGCTTGCCGCCCGTTGCGAGCGCCGGCTCGAGATGGCGGACGGCCGGTTGTTCGAGCCGGCATCGGACAGCCAGCGCCGGCCGTCGCTCGCGGCCGCCGGCGGGGGCGCGTGAGGGGGCTCATGCTGGCCTGGCGGCTCGCCCGCCGCGAGCTGCGCGGCGGGCTCGGCGGCTTCACCGTGTTCTTCGCCTGCCTGACGCTTGGCGTCGCCGCGATCGCCATGGTCGGCGTCCTCAACGCGGGCCTGACCCTCGGCCTCAAGCGGGACGCCTCGGCGCTGCTCGGCGGCGACCTCAAGATCGAGGCCAGCAACCTGCCGCTCACCGAGGCCGAGCTTGCCGCGCTGACCCCGCCCGGCGCCAGGCGCTCGGCGAGCGTGCGCACCAACGCCATGGCCGAAGCCGGGAGCGGCCGGCGCGTCGTGGTGGCGCTCAAGGCGGTCGATGCCGCCTATCCCCTCTACGGCGCTGCCCGCCTCGATCCGCCGGGCCTGAGCCTCGCTCAGGCGCTCGCGGGTCAGGGCGTCGTGGTCGAGCGCAGCCTGCTCGCCCGGCTCGGGCTCAAGGTCGGCGACCCCTTGCGGATCGGGCAGGCGCAGTTCGTGATCCGCGCCGTGCTCGAGCGCGAGCCGGACCGGATCGGCGGCTACATCAGCATCGGGCCGCGCGCCATGATCGGCCTCGATCAGCTCGCGCGCACGCGGGTCATCCTGCCGGGCTCGCTCGCGACCTACGGTTATGGTCTGGCGCTGCCGGCGGGGGTCGATGCCAACGCCTGGCTGGCGCAGATCCGGAGCGCCCATCCGGATGCCCGCTGGCGGGCGCGCGGCACGCGCGATGTCCAGCCCCAGATCACCCGCTTCACCGACCGGCTCGCGACCTATCTGACCCTTGCCGGCCTGACCGCGCTGCTGATCGGCGGGGTCGGCGTCGGCCTTGCGATCCAGAACTATCTGGCCGGCAAGACCACGACCATCGCCACGCTCAAGTGCCTGGGCGCCTCGAGCGGCCTCGTGTTCCGGGTCTACCTCCTGCAGATCCTGGTGCTGGCCGGCATCGGCAGCCTGCTTGGCCTCGCGATCGGGCAGACGGCACCCTTGCTCCTGCAGGCGCTCCTGGCGCCGCTGCTGCCGGTCGGGATCGTCCTCGGCTGGTATCCCTTGCCGCTCCTGATCGCGCTCGGCGCCGGCCTCCTGACCGCGCTCGCGTTCGCGATCTGGCCCTTGGCGCGGGCCCGCGCGATCTCGCCGGCCGGCATGTTCCGGGCCCTGATCGCACCGCCTGGGCGCTGGCCGCCGGCGCCGATCCTGGCCCTGCTCGGGCTCAGCATCCTCGGCCTCGCGGGCCTCGCGCTGGCTGGTGTCGCCGATCGCCGGGTCGGGCTGATCTTCATCGGCGTCGCGCTGGCGGCGGCGGTCCTGCTGGCCGGCCTCGCGGCCCTGATCCTCCAGGGTGTCCGGCTGATCGGCCGGCGCGGCGGCGCGCGCACCCGGATCGCGCTCGCCAACCTGCACCGGCCGGGCGCCGGGGCGGCGAGCGTCATCGTCGCCCTCGGCGCCGGCCTCGCCGTGCTCACCATGGTCGCGCTGATCGACCGCAATCTCGCGGCCGAGATCGATCTGCGCCTGCCCAAGCGGGCGCCCAGCCTGTTCTTCATCGACCTGCAGCCGGACCAGCGGAGCGCCTTCGAGGCGCTGATCGAGAACACCGCCGGCGCCAGGCTGATGCAGGTCGCGCCGATCATCCGCGGCCGGGTGGTGCGCATCAACGGCGTCCCGGTCGACCGCACCGGGATCCAGCACTGGACGCTGCGCGAGGACCGCAGCCTGAGCTACACGGCGGCCCTGGCCCAAGGCACCGAGCTGGTGGCCGGCAAGCCCTGGCCCGCGGACTATGCCGGCCCGCCCTTGGTCTCGGTCGAGGACGAGGTCGCGGCCGCCTATGGGGTCGGGGTCGGCGACACGCTCGCCTTCAACGTGCTCGGCCGGGTGATCGAGGCCAGGATCGCGAACCTGCGCGCCGAGATCGACTGGAGCGAGGCGCGCCTCAACTTCGTCTTCCTGTTCAGCCCGGGCGTGCTCGAGGCGGCCCCGCACACGCTCGCCGCCGCGGTCGACGTGCCGCCGGCCGCCGAAGCGGGGCTGCTCGACCGGCTCGCCCTGCAGCTGCCGAGCGTCACCCCGATCTCGGTCCGGGCACTGGTCGCCCAGGTCGACGAGGTCATGGGCAAGATCAAGCTCGCGGTCGCCGCGGTCGCGGCCGTGACCCTGCTCAGCGGCGTTCTGGTGCTCGCGGGCGCGGTCGCCGCCGCCCGCCGGCGCCATCTCTACGAGGCGGTCATGCTCAAGGTGCTGGGCGCCCGCCGGCTCGACCTGCTGCGGATCTTCCTCTTGGAATATCTCGGCCTGGGTGTCACCGCGGCGCTGGCCGGCGGCCTGCTCGGCAGCCTCGGCGCCGCCGCCGTGGTGATCTTCGCGATGGAACTGCCCTGGACCTTTTCGCTGACCGCCGTGCTCGCGATCCTCCTGATCGCGCTCGCCCTGACGCTCGCCGCGGGCTTCCTCGGCACCTGGCGCCTGCTCGGCCGGCCGGTGGCGGCGGTGCTGCGAGCACCATGAGCACGCTCACATCCTTGCGAGGGGTGCCCCAGGAGCCCGGCCCCGGTATATGATCCGGCCATGCAGAACCTGTCGCTGACCTTCCTCGCGACCGCCTTTGCCGCCGGCGTGATCTCGTTCCTCTCGCCCTGCGTGCTGCCGCTGGTGCCGGGCTACGTCTCGTTCGTCGCCGGCACGTCGCTGGAGGAGCTGCGCGACCACAAGGCGCCGCGCCTCCAGGTGATGACCTTGGCCCTCACCTTCGTGCTCGGCTTCACGCTCGTGTTCGTGGCGCTCGGCGCCAGCGCCACAGCACTCGGCAACCTGCTGCTGGCCTACAAGACCGAGCTCGGCCTGATCGCGGGCGTCGTGGTGATCCTGTTCGGACTCCATATGCTGGGCGTCACGCCGATCCGCTGGATGAACCAGGAGGCGCGGATGCACCTCGAGGTCGGCCGCGGCCGGGTGCTGAGCGCGCTTTTGCTCGGGATCGCCTTCGCCTTCGGCTGGACGCCCTGCATCGGCCCGGTGCTGGGCGCGATCCTGACGCTCGGCGCCAGCACCGCCGACGTCGCCAAGGGCGCGCTCCTGCTCGCGGTCTATTCGCTCGGCCTGGGCCTCCCCTTCCTGCTCGCAGCCCTGTTCACAGGCGCCCTGCTCACCCGCCTGAGAGCCCTCGGCCGCGCCGGCCGCAACCTGCAGCGGGCCGCGGGCGGCCTCCTGCTCGCCATGGGCCTGCTGATGGTCACCGGCCAGCTCGAGCGGCTCGCCTACTGGATGCTCGAGACCTTCCCGGCGCTCGGCCGGATCGGCTGAAACGGCCGCTCGACACTTCATCTCGATCAGCGTTTTCGAAGCTCGAAACGGCAAAGCCCGGCGCTTCTGGCCGGGCCCCCCAGGCAAAGCCTCTCTAATGGCGCCGCGAGGTCGACCGCTTGATGTTGAGCTCGTCGATCAGGCCACCTTTACGCACAGTTCGGTGCCGCCCTTGAGCGGCAGGGTCACGCAGCAGCGTCCGCCGGGCGTCGCCCTCGCGAATCTCGGCGTAGCCCGCGAGCCCGGCCTGCGCGAGGTTGCGCCTGGCCGCCGCGACCTTGGCCGGAACCAGTTCCGATCCGACGACGATGCCACCGCCATTGTCGCGCATCGCCGCCGCGAAATAGAGGGTCGACATGCCGACCGAGGTCGCGAACTCGACGACCCCGCGTCGCGCGCAAGCCGCGGCAAAGCAGATAGATGAGATCGCGAACAGGCCGTGCTCGCCTGGCGGGCGCGCTACCAACATGCCCGGGCTACGGCGCGCCGTAGCGCCCGGTGACGGGTCGGGAACTGTGCGGTCTTCCTGACGTTGTTGAGGAACGTTGGATGGTCTGCGAGGAGGAGCCACGATGGCGAGTCGGATCAAGCTGACCGGCGCTACGGCCAAGGCCGGGGCGTCAATGTCCGTCTTTTTGTCCCTAGCCGCAGCAGTGCTCGCATCGACCCTGTTGCTGACCGGCTGCGATACGGCCAAGGGCGTCGGCAAAGACGTGCAACACGCCGGCCAGGCAGTGAAACACGCTGTCGATTGAATCGCCAACGGTCTTGGGGTCATTTGGTCTCGCGCTTCAGCCTACGCCTGACCCCGTGACGGCTGAAGCGCCATCTCTTCCCGGCGGCTGCGAGCCGGGCGTCGCGCGCCGTAGCTCGGGCATCCAGAGATAAGTTCGCCACAGGGGGCCAAGCCAGCCTGGCCACCTGAATTGGTGACACATTGCTGACATAGGGCTTGACCAAGTGGCGGTGTGTGGTTGCTAAGTCATTGATGTGTTGGCGCGCCCGAAGGGATTCGAACCCCTAACCCCCAGATCCGTAGTCTGGTGCTCTATCCAGTTGAGCTACGGGCGCGCACGGGCTGAAGCTTGTAGCTGACCTGCTGGTCCCCGGCAAGGCCAACGGCCGCCTTGCCATGCGGACGCTCAGCCCTTGGCCAGCTCGGCGCGGATTGCCTCGGCCATCTTGGCGGGCGTGGCATCGTGGCCAAAGTGGCTGCGGTACCGGCCCTTCGGCCCCATCAGGTAGATGAACGCCGAGTGGTCCATCAGATAGTCCTTCGAGCCGCCGTTCTCAACCTTGCTGTAGTACACCCGGTAGGCCTTGGCCGCCTGCTTGATCTGGTCGGGCGTGCCGGTCAGGGCCTCCAGGCGGGCATCGAACATGGGCGCGTACTGCGCCATCTGCGCGACCGTGTCGCGTTCCGGATCGACGGTGATGAAGATCGGCACCACCTGCTTGGCCTGCTCGGGCGGCAGCAGGGCGATCGCCTGGACCATGTTCGAGAGGCTGAGCGGGCAGACGTCGGGGCAGAAGGTGTAGCCGAAATAGACCAGCATGAAGCGGCCGGCGAAATCCTGGTCGGTGACCGTCTGGCCGTGCTGGTCGACCAGGGTGAACGGCCCGCCGATCAGGGCTTCGCCCCCGGCCGACGGCCGCCCGGAATGGCTGAGATACCAGCCCAGGCCGAAGGCCACCGCGAGCCCGAGCACCAGGGCCGAGCCATAGAGCACCAGCCGGCGGCGCAGGAGCTGCGGGGCGGGCGTGGGGTCCTTGGTCATGTCCAGGATGTAGGGAGCGCGCGCGCGCTGACCAGACCTGCCGGTCAGCCCGATGCCTCCGGCCGCAGCGCCCGCCGGTCGACCGCGCTCGGCATGTCCTGGAGGAAAGCTGAGCCGGCCGCGACCCTCAAACTCCCCGCCGCCGTCGATCGCGACCACCGCGCCGGTGCTGGCGGTCGTGCCGTCGGCGAACAGGAGGGCAGCGAGACCGGCTTGCCTCCGGGTGTCGTCCGTGATCCGATGGACTGTGATGTTCTCGAACTCCAGACCGGATGTTCGGCCCGCCAAATGGCAACGACCCGAGCGAAGAAGCACGACCTCGCGGACTACACCCGCCCGCCCGTGATCGAGGTTGTCTACGGCGTGAGGTTCGCGCCGCTTGTAGATTGGAGGTTGCCGCACATCGGCGCCTTCTGGACGCAGGTGGCGGACCAGTTCCCGCAGTGCGAGCACGCGCCTCCGATTGGCGATCCGAACCTTGTCGATTCCGCGACCGGCCTTCCCCTGCCCAGGGTATGGCTGATCAGTGGCGCCGACGATCGCCTGATCCAGCTGCAGCCGGGCCGCTTTCTCTTCAACTGGCGGCGGCGCGAGAGCGCAGGTCCCTATCTGCGCTACCAAACGCTGTCAAAGACCTTCTTCGACCTGTTCTCAATTTTCGAGAAATTCGGGAACAAGCACAAGTTAGGTGATATAGAAATACGCGAATATGAGCTCACCTATATCAATCATATTCTTGAGAACAAGGGTTGGCGATTTCCCGAACACATCGGCAGGGTGGTGAAGGAGCTTGCATGGCAGGCGCCTGGGCATCGCTTTCTGCCGCCGCCGCTCACGGTGAGCTGGAAAGCTCGGTTCGAGTTCAAAGACGCGCCCGGCACACTTTCGGTGAACATTAGCCCCGCCACGCAGGCTAAGGACGCCACGCAGCTGCTGATTCTCGAAATGTCGGCTCGCGGTCTGCCGGCCGACGCGCCGCGGGACCATATGGAGCAGTGGTTTTCGCGGGCGCACGAATGGATCGTTCGCGGCTTCGAGGACCTAACGAGCGACGAGGCCCAAAGAGAGCTCTGGGGCAAACATGCGTAACCCGGATACGTTTGGAGAATACGCCAGGTATCGCGCCGCAGGCGCCGTCATATCGAGTGTGAGTTCCGCTACGGATGTCCATCTAATCGACGTGGCGACAGCTGTGGCCGAAGGCGGCACGGGGCGGCCTTTCGAAGGGGAAGGCCGGTGGCTCATGCGGCCACCCCTGACGTTGGGAGATATTTCGTCCATCGGCGCATTCGCCACACTGAGGGTTGGACCTGAAGGGGATGAGGAATCGTCCGGCAACTCGGCGGCGCTCGGCGAGCTACGCACGCCGGAAGGGCAAATCCGACGACAGATTGTCAGCCTTCTGGCCGGCCAGGCGGTGGCCTATTGGGAGCGCCTAGCGCGTCGGCTCAGGTCGCTGCTCGAGGCCATGGCGGAGGAAGGCGAGACGTGGAGCGATGATTCGCCGGAATCCTTGCGTAGGATGATGCTCTTCCTGCAGAGTCAGCCTACCCTTCGGTACCCGAGCGTGACAGTGACGCCTTCGGCCACGTTCCGAGCCCAATGGACAGCTGATCCAGGCCGGCATTTCGGCGCCGAGTTCCTTGCAAATGGCGAAGTCCGCTTCGTCGTGTTCAGCCCCGACCCGCGCCATCCTGATCGCATCCAGCGCGTCAGCGGGATCGAGAGTTGGGAGAACCTGATGCATGTGATCGAGCCCTACGATGTGCGCCGCTGGGCTGCCAATACCCGGCCCTGAGATTCCAGACAGCGACCACGTCAGCCGCGTCTGCGGCGGTTCGCGATGCGATGACGACGGCCGTCCGCTAGGTGCCGCTTTCATGCTGCGTCCGACGGAACCTTATCTGTCCGTGAACTGGCTGGAATGCACAAGAGCCTCGTCGCGAGCACGGCAGCTTGCGATCGTCAGGCAGCACTTGAGAAACAAGGGCAGGACCCTTTCCCCGAAGGGACGCTTGGCCGTCCTGCATCTCCAGACCGCCTTCCACCACGTTCGATCAGGCGCGCCGGATGTGCGAAGGCTTGCCGCCCATCACGAACCCGAGTTACCCGCCGACCCGTCACATTCGGGAATCTACGGTTACACCAATGATGATGCTATGATAGCCGATTTGCTTGCGGAGGCAGTGCGGGAAGTTTACCCAGCGCGGGAGTGATACGGCGGGGACTGGTCCCAGGCGCCGGCTTGCGTGGCCGCGGCGAGCTGGTATCAAGGAGCCATGGGATCGTGGGGTGACATGGCGGCCGATGCCGAGCGGGCGTGCGACTTGCTCAAGGCGCTGACCAACCCGAGCCGGCTGCTGATCCTCTGCCAGCTGGCCGACGGTGAGAAGTCGGTCGGACAGCTCGAGGAGTTGCTGCGTCTGCGCCAGCCGACCCTGTCCCAGCAGCTCGCCCGGCTGCGCGAGGACCAGCTGGTCGAGACCCGGCGCGACGGCAAGATGGTCCACTACCGCCTGGCGAGCCCGGAAGCCCGGCGGCTGATCGAGCTGCTCTACGAGCTGTTCTGCGCCCCCGGCGCCCGGCTCGGGCCCAAGGCCGACGCCGTCCGGGTCGGGGGCGACGGCCAAGGAGCCGGGCAGCCGCGCAGCCCTTAGCGACGGGGCCGGGGCCGCAGCCGCCGCGGCCAAGCCATCACCCTGTAGCGGTCGCGAGGCGTGGCGGAGCCCGAGCGCGTGTCCGCGCGGTCGGGACCGTTCGCTTTGGGTCCTATTGCGACGCCCCGCCCGAACTGGAGCCTTTGCCGTCGGGCCCCGCTCTGGGGCTGGTCTGCGGCTGGCCTGGTAAGGTGACGCCTTGCGCCTTGGCGCGCTGGCGGATCAGAGCCTGGTAACGGCGACGGATCTGATCCTGCTCACCGACCGACGCCATGCCGCGCATGCGCTGGCGATATTCGACCTGCTCCTGAGGGGTCAAAAGCTCGATCCCGGGAAGAGCGTCGTCGGCGAGCACAGGCGCCGGCGGCGTGGCGGTCAGGACGGCGACGACCAGACCGAGAGCCGTGATGCAGCCGCGGATCGATGGCATGGGTGCGCTCCGTGGTGGGGGGGTGGCTTGGACGTCACAGCGGCGATCAGCTCCGGCGCGGCCCGGTCATCTCCAGGACCTTGACGCCGCCCGCCGGGTCCTTGCCGAAGGTGAAGCTGCGGCCGGCGTAGCCGGTGCACTCGTTGCCGTCAGAGCTCGCGCCGCTGCCATCCTTCTGCCGGTCCCGGTAGAGGTAGCGGACGTTGACCACCAGCCGCTCGGGCTGGTTGTCGACCACCTGGACCTGGGTGAGCCCGTCGATGTAGGGCGTCGAGCAATAGCCATGTTGCTCGGTGGCGTGGGCCTCGTAGTAGCGGCTCATCGCCCGCTGCAGGGCTGCGGGCGCGGCGAAGCTCGTGTCCGGCAGCCGGCCGGTGCTGCAACCGGCGGCGAGCAGAGCGATCAGCGGCAGGCAGACACGGCGCGGCGACATTTCTGCTCCAGGCTTTGGTCGAACCGGCACCCGGCGAGCCTCCGGCTGGCGAAGCGCACGCTTCGGATCAGCTGCGCCGCGGCCCGGTCATGTCCACGACCGTGACGCCGCCGGTCGCGCTCTTGGCGAGGGTGAAGCTGCGGCCGCCGTAGTTGACGCACTCGTGGACGAAGCTGTTTTGCCCGTTGTCTTTTTGCCGGTCGCGGTAGAGGTAGCGGACGTCCACGACCAATTTGTCAGGCTGGTTGTCGACCACCGTGACCTCGGTCAGGCCATCGATGTAGGGCGTCGAGCAATAGCCATACTGCTCGGTGGCGTGGGCCTCGTAGTAGCGGTTCATCGCCTGCTCGAGCGCCGCGGGTTGGGCGAAGCTCGTGCTCGGCAGCTGGCCGGTGGCGCAGCCGGCGACCAGGCCGGCGATCAGCGCCAGGCAGAGACGGCGTATCGACATCGTTCCTCCTCGCCGCACGCGTTCCAGGCGATCACGCATGCAAGAGTGGGCGATCACGCATTCAAGGAGTGGAATATGATGAACAGGACATGGTTGGGCACAACGGCGGTTGCGACTGCGGCGTCCGGTCGCGCCCCGCCACAGCCACGCCGACGGTCGCATCCGTGCCGATCCAGCCTGCCCGCCATGATGCCGCATTTTGGCGGTTGCTGCGACGGTGGTCGACCTGCTAGGCATGGACGCGGACGGGCGCCTCCGCTCTTGGTCATGCAGGAAATTGATCCGGGCGTCCATCGACCTGGGTTTCGGGTCCGAAGCGGGGCCGCGAGGCTGTTCTCCGGAGCCGGTGGGACCGGCCCCATCGGCTCTCCCCGAGCATGCCAGCTATGACGAGAAACGCCAACCAGCGGCCACGTCTGCCCGGGATTCCGTGTCAACATGCTGATCGACGCCGACGAGCTACCTGAGAACTCGCAGATCGACTGCGACATCTGCGTCGCCGGCTCAGGCCCGGCGGGCATCACCGTCGCCGCCGAGTTGGCAGGCGCCGCCATGCGGGTGTGCCTGCTCGAAAGCGGCAATCTGTCCAAGCGGCCGGACGTGACCGCATCGAGCGTCGCGGAGCAAGTCGGGGTTTGGGTGGATCTGGGCAAGTTCGAGCATCATTCCCTCGGCGGCGCCAGCAATCGGTGGGGCGGGCTGCGCGGCCGATGGTTTCGCTCCAAGCCCATGGACCCGGTCGACTTCAAGCCGCGCTCCTGGGTCGCCAACAGCGGCTGGCCGTTTGCACACCGGGAGCTCAGGCCTTTCTTCGACCGCGCCGGCCAGATTCTCGGGGCGTCGTCCACCAAAGATTTCGGCGCCGATGCCCATCGGGCGCATCTCGCCGCCGAGTTTCACAACGACGCGTTGCAAACCACCATCTTTCAGATGACCAGGCCGATACGTTTTGGCGAACACTACCGTCCCTTGCTGTCGGCCGCGCGTAACGTCCAGGTTGTGCTGCATGGACGCGTGATTGACATCGAGGAGGATCCGGACGCCCCGGTCATCCGCTATTTCCACATCGCGACCCCTGGCGGACGAACCCACCGGGTGTCCGCAAAGCACTTCGTCCTTGCCTGTGGCGGCCTCGAGAACCCGCGACTCCTGCTGGCTTCGAAACGCAAGATGGCCGCCGGTATCGGCAACCAGCATGATCTGGTCGGCCGTTACTACATGCAACATCCGAAAGGGCTCCACGGCATCGCCGTCCTCAACTCAAAATCACTGCGTTCGCCGCTGTACACGCACGGGTATTTGGCAGACGAGGTGAGGATCTGCGGCGGCATCTGCTTCACGGAGGCATTCCAGGAGCGCGAACAGCTGCTCAATCCCTGCGTCATGTTCCGGCCGGTTCTGTCGCTGTCCGAGGGCCATGCCTCCGAGGTCTATCGGGCGGCCCGGCGGAAATGGCACCGCTCTCATGCCAATACCGGCAACGGCCGTGAGCTCCTGGAGCTTGCCAAATCGGCAGCGACCGTGCTTGAGCAGGCCTTCCATCGCCCGGGTCTGCATTCGGTCTTCAGCGTCCTCAATCACATGGAGCAGATCCCGAAGCCTGAAAGCAGGCTCGATTTGTCCCAACGGAAGGACCAATTCGGCGTTCCTCAGCTGCGCGTCGACTGGCGGATCGATCCCTTGGAGAAGGCGTCCCTCGTTCGCCTGCATACGCTGTTGCGGGACCGGCTCGCCCGCGACGGCGCGGGCAGACTCGTGAGCCAGCTCGACCCCCTCGCCGAGGACTGGCCGGTCTCACGGGACTCCGCGCATCACATCGGCACCACCCGCATGCACGCGTCCCCGCAGCACGGCGTCACCGATCCGCACTGTCGGGTGTATGGCGTGCAGAACCTCTACGTCGGCGGCAGCTCCGTGCTCCCGACCAGTGGCTACGCCAATCCCACCCTGACCCTCGTCGCGCTGGCCATCCGCCTCGCTGAGCATCTCAAGAGGTTCTATCGTCTCAATGGGACCTGATCTCGTCCAGCGCTCATCGGGCAGGGACGGCGGTCTGCCCGGGGAAGCCAGTCACCGACCGCTCGGGATCGGCAAAACCGTGTCCTATAGAGCCGAGATCGATACCGTGGATCCCGACCAGTGGGATCGGCTCCTGCTGGAATTCGATGACGCTAACCTCTTTCAGACCTGGGCATACGGCTCGGCCCGTTGGGGCGAGCAGAATCTCAGCCATGCGGTGATCAAGCGAGGCGACGAGGTCGTGGGGCTCGCCCAGTCGGTCCTGATCGGCGCACCCATATTGGGCAAAGTCCTGGCTTACGTGATGTTCGGGCCGGTTTGTCAGCGGCGCGGCGCTGTCAGCAACATCGAGCATCTGCAGGCGACGATCGGCGCGCTTCGAGAAGAATACGTGGTGCGCAGGCGGCTGTGCCTGCGCCTGCGCTGGTGGGCCTACGATCTGCCCCGCGATGCCCGCGCGGCGATCTTGGCCGAGGGCGTCTGGAAGGAAGCCAAGCCGCTGCACAGCACCTACATTCTCGACCTGTCTCTGTCCGAGGTTCAACTGCGCGCCGCCATGGAACCGAAATGGCGCGCTAATCTTCGCAAGGTCGAGCGATCCGATCTGGTTGTATCGCAGCGCAACGATAGTGACGGCGTCCGCATATTTCTCGATCTGCACCGGCAGATGCGGAGCCGCAAGCGTCGTGTTAGGACTTCCTTCGTCGATATGATGCCAGATTTCTACCTGAAGCTCGGCGACTGGCTGAGACCGAGCATTTTCGTCTGTTGTCAGGACGAAAGACCGATCGCAGCCGCGATCGTGACTGCGCTCGGAAATCGCGCCTTCTATCTGAACGCTGCGACTGGCGTTGGCGCCCTCGAGGCTCGAGCCGGCTATCGCCTGCAATGGGCTATCGTCCGCTGGCTCAAAGAGAACCGGCACTATCGCTGGTATGATATGCATGGCAGCAAGTCGAGCCCCGGCGTCGGGCGGTTCAAGCGGGCGCTGGTCGGCCGGCGATCACCGGAAATTCCCATGACCGAGCTCCAGGCCGGTGAAACCCGCCTCACGTCCTCGATCATTGGGGCGGCTACCTGGCTTTACGAGCTGCGGCAGAAGATCAAGCACCGCTGAATCGGCTGAGAGCAAACTCCCAGTCGAGGCCAGAAATGGCCAGCCGGCGCGCTTCAGCCCTGAGTGCGCGCCGTCCCGAGCGCGAGCCAGCCGGTGACCAGCAGAACCAGCAGCTTCAGGACCTCGGCCAGGACGTAGAGCAGGTGCCAGGGCGCGGCCGGCGGCGTCCCGCCCTGGATGATCAGCAGGGCGCGGGCGTCGAGCAGCGGCAGCAGCCAGAGGGTCTGGGTCGCCACGATCAGCGCCGCGAGGCCGAGGCCGGTCCAGATCACGCGTGCCGGCCGGGCGAGCGCGGCGAGCCCGAGGGTCGCGACCGCGAGGCCGATCTCGACCAGGTTGAGCGTGCCGAACTCGTGCAGGCCGACGTCCATCGCGACCGGCAGGGTCAGGCTCGCGGCGGCGAACTTGGCCGGCGCGGCCAGGAACGAGACCCCGATCAGCACGCCCGCCCAGAGCAGGATCAGCGCGGCGAGCGCCTGGCGCGTGGTCCCGGAGCGTGGCGGCGCGCCAGCCATCACGTCACCTCCGCGGCCTGCAGGGGCTCGAGCCGGAGCCGGTGCGCCGCCAGGCCCCGAAAGACCCGCTCCCGGCAGGTCAGGACGATGATCTGGAGCTTCTCGCCGGCGCGCGCCAGGACCTCGAACATCTGCTCGATCCGCTGATCGTCCGAGAACACGAGCGCGTCGTCGAGCACGACCACCGCCGGCCGGCCCTGATCGGCGAGCAGCTCGGCGAAGGCCAGGCGGGCGAGGATCGCGATCTGCTCGCGCGTGCCCTCGCTCAGGTGCTCGAAGGGTTCGGGCGCGCCGGCGCGGGCGACCGCTTTGATCTCGAACCCGTCATCGACCTCGAGCTCGGCGCCGGGAAACAAGGCCTGCAGATAGGGCCGGAGCCGGCGCACGACCGGTCCGACGTAGCGCTCCTTGGCCTCGCGCTCGGCAGCCCGCAGGACGCGCAGCAAAAGGTCCAGGACCTCGACCTCGCGCCGGTACTGGCCGCACTCGCGCTCGAGCTCGTCGAGCCGGCGCCGGGCGCCCGCGAGGCGCTCGTCCAGGCCGCCCCCGGACACCACCTGGACGCGCTCGCGCAGGCGTTCGAGCGCCAGCTCGCGCTCCCGGAGCGCGGCCGACCGGTCGTTCACCGTCTGGCGCAATCCGGCCAGCCGCTGTTCCAGGTCTTCGAGCGAGACCTCGCCGGCCTGCTCCCGAAGCTGGCGCAGCCGCGCCTCGGCGATCCCGGTCTCGCCTTGCAGCGCGCCGATCCGAGCCGCCAGACCGGCCGCATCCGCCGTCTCCAGGGCGGCCGTCAGCTCGGTGCGGAGCTGCTCGAGCCGGCGCTCCGCCTGCGCCAGACGGGCGCCGGCCTGGTCGCGCGCGGCGGCCTGGCGGTGGCGGTCTTCCAAGGCCCGGTCCAGCTCGCGGCGCGCCGGCTGCAGCTGCGCGACGAGGTCGCTGATCTGCCGCTCGGTCTCGGCGAGCGCGGTCTCGAGTGCTGCGGCTTCCGGCCAGGAGGGCGCGTCAACCGGCGCTCCGAGCCCGCTCGGCCGCCGCGGCCGGCGCGCCGGTCGCGGCCAGCCCGAGCTCGAGCTGGCGGGCCTTGGGACTCGGCGGCCGCAGCCCCAGGACCTCGAGCTCGCGCCCGATCTGCCGCTCGGCATCGCGGACGCTGGCCTGCAAACGCCGCCGGTCGGCGATCACCGGCCGGATCGCGATCCGGCCGACCCCCGCGATCGCGATCGTCAGCGGATCGACGATCCGGAGCGAGCAGCCGGGCTCCTCGAGCGGGCGGCCATCGACCCGCACGCGTGCCAGCGCCGCCGCCTCGAGCTCGAAGGCGACCACGCTCGCCGCCGCCTGGAGCGCCGCCCGGCCGGCATCGCGCTGCCGGATCGCCTGCGCCAGGCGCTGCAGGCCGCGCTGGTGGTGCTCGGTCCGCTCGAGGGTCGCCTGCGCGCGCTCCACCTTGCCCGCCCGCTCGCTCGCCAGGGCCTCCGCCGCCTCGGCAGCGGTGGTCGCATCGGTCAGGGCGAGCGCCGCCTGGTCGCGCTCGGCCGCCGCTTCGGCCAGCTCCAGGGCCAGGGTCCGGCGCCGGGTCTGCTCGGCGAGCGCCTGGTCGAGGTCGGCGCGCTTGGCCTTGAGGTCGGCCTCGGCCTCGCGCAGCTCGGCGCGCTGAACCTTGAGCCGCTCGCGGCGCGCCGCCAGCCCGCCGAGCTCCGCTTCCTCCCGGCCGGCGCTGTGCTCGGCGTGCAGGCGCTCGTAGTCGGCGCGGGCGTCCTCGAGGTCATTCAGATCGCGCTCGAGCTCGGCGCGCCTGGCTTCGAGCTCGGCGACCTCGCGCTCCACGCTCCGGCGCAACTCGTCGGCCTCCTTGTAGCGGCCGCGCGGCCGCCCCGCCTTGTAGATCAGCTCGTGCAGCGCCTGGTCGAGCACGCCGATCAGCGCGCCGCCCTGGTCGCCGCCCAGGACCAGGCCGACCTCGGCGTCGAGCGCGGTCTGCAGAGCACCGTGCGTGTCCGGCAGGATCGCGGGCAGGGCGAAGGACTGGCCCTGGCCGACCCAGAGCAGGCTCCAGATGCCCTCGGCCCCGGCCGGGCCGCCGCGGCCACCCGCATCGCCGCCCTGCGCGCCGCCCGCAAGCAGGCTCAAGAGCACCTCCTCGGCGGCCTCGCCGCGCACAGGACGCCCGTCGGGCAGCGTGAGTTCGGCGCCCGGCCGGCGCAGAAAGCGCTTCTCGATCCGATAGCGCTGCCGGCCGATCTCGAAGTCGAGCACGACCCGGGGCGAGGCGCCGTCGTGGCCGGCCGGCTGGAAGCTCTTGACCGTCTGTGCCTGGGAGCGGTGGCGCTCGAACAGCACCGCCTGCAGGGCCGCGAACAGGGTCGACTTGCCCATCTCGTTGGGCCCGACGATCAGGTTCAGGCCGTCGGCGAGGCCTGCGACCCGGACCGGACGGTCGAACTTCCGGAACTGCTCCAGCTCGAGCGCGCAAAGCTTCATGGCGCGTGCAGCTTCTGGTGCTCGGCGTAGAGGCGGAGCAGCGCCCGGGCGGCGATCTCCCGCGCCGGCTCGTCCGGATCGTCCGCGAGGGCCTGCAGCCGCAGGGCGGCGAGCCGCAGGAAGCCGCCCGGCGCGATCGCCTCCAGGTCCTCGGCCGAGGGCTCGAGATAGAGCCGCTCGTCATCGACCCGCAGCCAGCACAGGGCGGCGCGGAGCGCATCGAGCGCGCGCGCCAGATGCGCGCGGCCGGCGAGCGAGAGCGTGCCTTCGAGTGCCAGATCGAGCAGCAGGCGCGCCGGTTCCGCGCACAGGGCGCGCAGGCGCGCGCTCACGACCTCGACATCGTCCGGGCCGTGGATCTGCACGCTCTCCTGGCGCCAGTCGAAGCGGCCGACGGCAAGCGGCCTGACCTCGGGCAGCGCGCCCGGCGCCGGCAATTCGACGAGCAGGGCCTGGCCGCCGCCTTCGACGCCGAAATCGTCGACCTCGGGCGTGCCCGAATACCAGCAGCGCGGCCCGATCCGCTTCAGCCCATGCCAGTCGCCGAGCGCCAGATAGGCAAGGCCCGCGCGCTCCGGCCGGGCCGGGTCGATCAGGTTGGGCTGGCTGGTCGCATCGGCGCCGAAGGCGCTGATCGAGCCGTGGGCGAGGCCGATCCGGGGCACGCCCGCAGGCGTCGGCGCCTGATCCATCCAAAGCGTCGGGTCGGCCAGCGCGCGCCGTCTGACGAGCGGCGCCGGCAACAGCTGCGCCTGGCCGCCAGCGAGCGCGACGGGCGCGGGCTCCAGGTGCAGCCGGACGTTGTCCGGCAGGCCGCGGCGCCGCACGCGCTCCCAGGGTCCGCCCGGCTGATGCGGGTCGTGGTTGCCGGGGATCAGGTGCCAATGCACGTCGGCAAAGCCGCGCATGCGCTCGAGCGGTTGGCCGAGCGTCCGGTCCTCGGCGCTGGCGACGTCGTAGATGTCGCCCGCGACCAGCACGGTCGGCGCCGCCTGTTCCAGGGCCAGGCGGCCAAGCGTCGAGATCGCCTCCAGGCGCGCGGCCTGCAGCACGCCCGCGGTCGCGTCGTCGACCAGTCGGAAAACCTTGCCGATCTGCCAGTCGGCAGTATGGATGAAGCGCACGGGCAGGCTCCGGTGCGGCAGCGGGACGATCGCAACAGCAGGCGCGGGCTCACCCAATCAACCCGCGGCTGTCATCGTCCGGGCTGACTTGCCCGCGACCGGCGAGCAACGCAAGCGCAAACTTCGAACCTCAAAGCTCGGCCAGGAAGGCGCGGACGCCGAGGATGCGAATGCCTCGATACTGACCCAGGGTCAAAAGATCGGCATCGCCGGTGACGATGGAGCCCGCGCCTGCGGCCACCGCCGCCGCGAGCACGTGATCGTCGTTCGGATCCCGGCAGACCGGCTCGATTGTGGGCAGCCTGGTCACGACCAATGTGGCGCTGCCGAAGGTATCGGCGATGAAAGCTTCCACCTGCTGGGGTGTATAGCGGTAGCGGGTCGCGTTACGAGCCTTGCGCAGACCGCGCCCAACCTCCGCCCGCAGAAAATCGCTCAGGCACAGAGCGAAGCGCCCCTCCCGGGCGGCGCTCAACAGATCGCGCGGCAGTCCCGGCCTCAGGAAAGCGCTGATCAGGACCGAGCTGTCAACGAGAACGCGCACGCCGCTCGCGCGCCATCTCCTTGCGCACCTCTTTGACGATCCGGACCGCCTCCTGCATCACCTCGTCCTCGGACGGCTCGGGACCCGGACCGGCGTATCGGACCGAACTCATGGCCTGCTCGACGCGCTGCCAGGCGGCTTCGCGTTCGGCGGCGCTCAGGGGCTTCTTCAGCAACACGCCGCCTTCGACGACCAGGGCTTCGAGGTCGTCGCCCGCCCGAAGGGCCAGCGCCTCCTGGATCTCGCGCGGCAGCGTGATCTCGCCGCGCTCCCGAACCTTGACCAACGCCATCACAAGCTTCCTTCGTCACCTGCCCGCTGATCATAATCTAAGTGGGAAACATCCGCACGCGAAGGCTCGCGCTCAGCTGCGCATGCGGGCGCCGGTCGGGTCGTAGAGGGGGCCGGGCATGACTTGGGCCGGGCGGTCGTCGCCGAGGATCGTGATCTTGAGCTCGGCCTCGGGCGTCGCGCAGGCGGGCTCCAGGTAGGCGAGTGCGATGCTCTTCTCGACCGTGTGGCCGTAGCCGCCCGAAGTCGTGAAACCGACCACCCGGCCGTCGGCCAGCACCGGCTCGTCGCCGTAGACGTCGGCATCGGCGGCCTCGACCACCAGCGTCACGAGGCGCTGGCTCGGGGCCTCCTGCTGCTGGCGGAGCACGGCCTCGCGGCCGACGAAGTCGCCCTTGGCCAGATCGATGAACCGGTCGAGGCCGGCCTGGAAGGGCGTGTAGTCCGGGGTGTATTCGCGCAGCCAGGCGCCGAAGCTCTTTTCCAGGCGCAGGGAGTTCAACGCGCGCCCGCCGAAATGGACCAGGTCGAGGTCGGCGCCCGCGGCGACCAGGGCGTCGTAGAGGGCGAGCTCATAGGCGGCATCGACGTAGATCTCGAAGCCGAGCTCGCCCGTGAACGAAACGCGCGCGACCAGGGCCGGCACCGTCGCGACGTCGATCGCGCGGATCTGGAAGAACGGGAAGGCGCCCGGCGAAAGATCGTGATCCGTGAGCCGCGCGAGCAGCTCGCGTGAGCGCGGGCCGGCCAGCATGAAGCCCACCCGCTCGGTCGTGATCGGCCGCACAGCGACGCCGCGGTCCGGCAGGTGAGCCTCGAACCAGCGGACGTGGAAGCGCTCGGCAGCGCCGGAGCCCACGATCATGAAGCGCTCGTCGCCGAGCCTCGAGACCGTGAAATCGCCCATTAGCTTGCCGCTTGGGCCGAGCATCGGCGCCAGCGTGATCCGCCCGGGCTTCGGCAGGCGGCCCGCGAGCATGCGGTTCAGCCAGGCTTCCGCACCGGGCCCCTTGATCTCGTGCTTGCCGTAGTTCGCGATCTCGAGCAGGCCGACGCCCGCGCGCACGGCGCGACATTCGGCCCCCACGGGGTCGTGCGCGTTCGAGCGGCGGAAGGTCGGCAGCTCGTGCGCTTCGGTGCCCGCAGGCGCGAACCAGAGCGCATGCTCGAGGCCAAAGCTCGCGCCGAACACCGCACCCTTGGCGCTTCAGGCGGTCGTAGACCGGGGTCGTCCGCTGGGGCCTTGCCGCCGGCAGCTCCTCGTTGGGGAAGGTGATCGAAAAGCGCCGGCTGTAGTTTTCCCGGACCTTGGCGTTGGTGTAGGCGCGGGTCGCGAAGTCGCCGAACCGGGAAATATCCATCGCGAACACGTCCATGCCCGGATCGCCCTCGACGATCCAGTTGGCAAGCGTCAGGCCGACCCCGCCGCCCTGGGAGAAGCCGGCCATGACGCCGCAGGCGCAAAAGAAGTTGCGCAGCCCCGGGACCGGCCCGACCAAGGGATTGCCGTCGGGCGCGAAGGTAAACGGGCCGTTGATCACCCGCTTGATGCCCGCTCGCTCGAGTGGGGGGAAGTGGGCAAAAGCGAGCTCGAGGCTGGGCGCGATCCGGTCCAGGTCCGGCGTCAGCAGCTCGTGGCCGAAGTCGGCGGGCGTGGTGTGCGGCGACCAGGGCACACACGCCTTCTCGTAGGTCCCGAGCAGGAGGCCCTTGCCTTCCTGGCGGGTGTAGATCTCGGCCTCGAAGTCGATCGCGTGCGGCAGCTCCTCGCTGCGCGCCAGGATTTCCGGCAGGTCCTCGGTCACGAGGTAGTGGTGCTCCATGGCCAGCACCGGCAATTCCAGGCCGACCAGGCGGCCGACCTCGCGCGCCCAGAGCCCGCCGGCGTTGACGACGATTTCGGCTTTGATGCTGCCCTTGGGGGTCACGACCAGCCAGCCGCCGTCCGGGCGGGCGTAAAGCTCGGTCACGGGCGTAAACCGGACAACCTCGGCGCCGCCCTTCTGGGCCGACTTGGCGTAGGCCTGGGTCACGCCCGAGGGGTCGATGTGGCCCTCGTTGGCATCGAACAGGGCACCCCGGAAGTGGCTGGTCTCGATCAGCGGATGGCGGCGCCTGACCTCGGCCATCGAGATGAACTCGCTCTCGAGCCCGAGCAGGCGGCCGCGGGCGTGCGCGGTCTTGAGGAAGTCGAGCCGCTCCGTTGTGCCCGCGAGCATGATGCCGCCGGTCAGGTGGATGCCGCAGCTCTGGCCCGAGATCGCTTCGAGCTCGCGGTAGAGGCGGATCGTGTAGGCCTGCAGCTTGGCGACGTTCGGGTCGCTGTTGATGGTGTGCATGCCGCCCGCGGCGTGCCAGGTCGAGCCCGAGGTCAATTCGTCCCGCTCCAGCAGCACGACGTCGCGCCAGCCGAGCTTGGTCAGATGGTACAAGACGCTGCAGCCGACCACGCCGCCGCCGATCACCACCACCCGGGCCTCTGATCGCATCCGCCTGCCTCCTCGCCGCCCGCCGTCCTTCGTGACCTTATAGCGCGCGGGTGCGGCGCCAACAGTCTTGTCAAACCGACCCCGACTTGCCTCTATTCACCTGATCTTCATCTTAAGGGTCCGGCCGAGGGCCTCGAGGAAGGATCATGAGCCGTAGCTTGCCGGTCGATCCGAGCGCTGGCCGCGGGCGCCGATGAGGTTCGCCGCGCCCGAGGCCCTGTGGCTCCTGCTGCTGGTGCCGGTCCTGATCGGGTGGCTCGTGCGCCGGCGCGCCCGGCCGCTCGCGATCGGCTTCCCCGCAGGCGGCGATCTCGCGCAGCTGCAGCCGACGCTGGCACTGCGCCTGTACCTGGGTCTGCCATGGCTGCGGGGCTTGGTCCTCGGCCTCGCGGTGCTCGCGATCGCCGGGCCGCAGTGGGGCGTCGAGACCACCACCATCCATCGCGAGGGCATCGCGATCGCCATGGTGGTCGACATCTCCAGCAGCATGAGTGCCATGGATCTCAAGCTCGACGACCGGCCGAGCGATCGGCTCGAGGTCGTGAAGGCGACGCTGCGCGACTTCATCACCGGCGGCAAGGCGACCCCGGGTGGCCGCAGCGGCGATGCCATCGCCATGGTCACCTTCGCCCGCTATGCCGACACCATCAGCCCGCCGACCCTCGACCACCAGGCGCTGCTCGGGCTGCTCGACCAGGTCAAGATGGTCGAGCTGCCGACCGAGGACGGCACCGCGATCGGCGATGCGATCGTGCGCGCGGTCGATCTGCTCGACCACGCCCCGGGGGCCGCCAAGGTGATCATCCTGTTGACCGACGGCAGCTTCAACGCGGGCGAGGTCGGGCCCCTGGTCGCGGCCCGGATCGCGGCCGCCTATCGCATCAAGATCCACACCATCGGCGCCGGCTCGCGCGGCACTGCGCTGGTCCCGGTCGCCGCCGCCGGCGGCAAGGTCGACTACGTCTCCTCGCCGGTGACGATCGACGAGCAGACCCTCGAGCAGATCGCCGAACTGACCGGCGGCAAGTACTTCCGGGCGACCGACGGCGCGACCCTGCGCTCGATCTACGCCGAGATCGACCGGTTGGAGAAGGCGCCGAACATCGCCCTGCACCAGCAGCGCTACGTCGAGCTCTTCCCCCTGTTCGCGGGGCTCGCTCTGGCCCTGCTCATGCTCGAGATCGTCCTGGTCAACACCCGCCTGCGCACGGTTCCCTGAACGTGCGGCAGGCTTGAGAGGCGGCATGCGATTCGAGGCCTGGTCTGCGGTCTGGCTCCTGGCGCTGCTGCCGGCGCTGGCGCTTGTCTACGCCTACGCCTTCCGCCGCCGCCGGCAGGCGCTGGCAGATTTCGGCGCCCAGGATCTGGCGGCCGGTCTGCCGCCGGCGGGGCGCGCGCGGGCGCGCTGGGGGCGCCCGGCCTGCCTGCTCGGGGCGGTCGCCTGCTGCATCGTCGCGCTGATGCAGCCGCACTGGGGCCAGGGGGCGCGCGCGCTGCCGCTGCTCGGGCGGGACGTGGTCGTGCTGCTGGATGTGTCCTACAGCATGCTCGCCGAGGACGCGCAGCCGAACCGGCTGGAGCACGCCAAGGCCGCGGTGCGCAAGCTGGTGGCGGCGGTGCAGCGGGAGGGCGGCACGCGGCTCGGGCTGCTGGCGTTCGCCGGCCGCGCCGACGTGCTCTGTCCGCTGACCCGCGACTACGAGCTGTTCCTGAAGCGCCTGGGGGACGCCTCGCCGGACGCGGCGACGCTGCACGGGACCTCGATCGCGGCGGCGCTGCGCAAGGTCGGGGGAGCGTTCGGCGAGCTGGCGCCGGGCTACACCGACCTGATCCTGGTCAGCGACGGCGGCGACCACGGCGGCCAGCCGGCGGAGGCGGCGGCCGAGCTCGGGCGGCGGCATCTGAGCCTGTACGCGGTCGGGGTCGGCGATCCGGATCGGACCGCCCTGATCCCGATCGCCGGCGGCGCCAGGCAGAGCTATCTGACCCACGACGGCCAGCAGGTCCGGACCCGCCTGGAGAGCGATCTGCTGACCAGGGTGGCGGCCGCCGGCGGCGGCACCTACCAGCGGCTGCCGGATGGTCCGGAGGGCCTCGATCGCCTGTATCTCGAGACCATCGCCGGCAAGCCGCGGCGCGAGCTGCCGGCGGCCGCCGACCCGGAGCTCGCCGCCCGCTATCAGATCTTCCTGCTGCTGGCGGTCCTGTTGCTGGTGCTCGACCTGGTCCTGCAGCGCTCGGGCCCGGAGCCGGCATCCGGCCGGCTGGCCGCAGGCCTGGCGCCCCTGCCGCGCCGGCAAGCGGTGGCCGGCCTCCTGGTCCTGCTGCCGATCCTCGGCGCCGACCAGGCGCAGCGGGCGGTGCACCAGGGCAACGCGCTCTATCAGGCGGGGCAGTACCAGGCGGCCCTCGAGCATTATCGGGACGCAGCCGGGATCCTGCCCGATTCGCCCGCGATCCGGTTCGACCAGGGCAGTGCCTTGTTCAAGAACCGCGCCCAGGAGCAGGCGCTCGACCAGTATCTCGCAGCCCTCACCACCGCCGACCCGAAGCTCGCCAGCCGCGCCAGCTACAACATCGGGGTGATCAAATACCGCCAGGCGCTGGCGGCCGCCCACGATGCCGAGAATGCCCTGCCCCTGACCCACGCCGCGATCCGCTACTTCCGCGACAGCCTGGCGCTCGATCCGGCTCAGGACGACGCGCGCTACAATCTGGAGCTCGCCTACCGCTTCCAGGCGGCGATGGACCTGCAGCTGCGGGGCGAGCAGAAGAACGCCAATCAGCCGCGCAAGGACGCCTGGCTCAAGCATGGTGCGGCGGTCGCCGACCAGATCAACAACGACGGCGGCAGCCAGCGCCAGGCGACCCCCGATCCGAGCCACCGCCGGCGCAACCAGCAGGACGACCAGATCCCGGCCTATTTCTCGACCAGCGTCGACCAACTCGGCCAGCCGCACAAGCCTGCCGCTGTGCCCGCGGCGCTGGACGCCCGGGCCGCCCGCCAGCTGATGGCGCAGCTGCAGGAGCGCCTGCAGGCGGCCGAGGTCCGGCGCCTGGAGCAGCGGCGCAGGCAGTTGCTGGAGTCCGAGGAGCCGATGCCCTGGTAGCCGGCGCCGGCCGACGCCCGGCGGTCAGCGATTCGAGTTTACAGTCCCCCGCCGCAGCCGCATGCTGGTCGTGTCAGGGCAACACCGGCACCAACGCCGGGTGTCGAAAATCCAAGGGGGCTCGAACATGGTCGTCAGGCAAGACGGTGAGTGGGCGGGGCAGGGCGACCGCAAGGACGGCCTGCAGCTCAGCCGGCGCGATGTGGTCAAGGGGGCCGGTGCGCTGGCGCTCAGCGCCGCGGTCGGGTCGGCGACGACGCTCGCCAGCCGGGGTGCGCTGGCCGACGTCCCGGGCAAGGTCGGGCACGTGACCACGAGCGATGGCGTCAGCCTCTATTACCTCGAAGCGGGCGAGGGCAAGCCGATCCTGATGATCCCGGGCTGGTCGCAGACCGCCGAGCAGTTCAAGTACCAGATCACCGGGCTTTCCGACCGCTACCGGGTGATCGCGATCGACATGCGCGGCCACGGCGAAAGCGACAAGCCGGACTTCGGCTACAAGATCAGCCGCCTCGCCAAGGACGTGCACGACACGATCGCGGCGCTCGACCTGCAGGAGGTCAACATCCTCGGCCACTCGATGGGCTGCTCGGTGATCTGGAACTACTGGGACATGTACGGGCCGGACCGGCTGTCCAAGCTCCTGCTGATCGACCAGATGCCGATGATCACCAGCAACCCCGCCTGGTCGGAGGAGGAGAAGACCAACGCCGGCTCGATCTTCACGCCCCAGTCCTTGTACGAGACGGTCAACGCGCTGGCCGGCCCGGATGGCGTCGAGACCACCAAGGGCTTCGTCGGCAACATGGTGACCAAGAACATCGGGGCGGACGAGAAGGCCTGGATCATCGAGCGCAACCTGCGCATGCCGCGCCAGCACGCGGCGACCCTGCTCTACAACCACAGCACCAGCGACTGGCGCGACCTGATCCCGCGCCTCGATGCGCCGACGCTGGTGGTCAGCGGCCGGGTCAGCGTCGTGCCGTGGAAGTCGCAGGTCTGGGTCAGCGAGCAGATCAAGGGCGCCCGCCTCGAGATCTTCGAGGAGGCGGAAGGCGGCAACCACTTCATGTTCATCGAGGGCCACGACAAGTTCAACGACATCATCGCCGACTTCGTCGGCTGACCGGCGGCGCCGGTCGTAGGACGGAGGCAGCGACGCGTCGCTGCCTCACGCTCCGATCTGCCCGCGGACAGGGAGCGTGACGATCCGATTACGTGATGTCAGCCCGGCGCGGCAATTGGGCGAAGGCGCACGCTTGCCACGTCAACGACCGCGTAGCACCCGATCAGCTTGTTCCTATGCCTGGCGAGCAGCGTAAGCAGTCGCTGGGCTTTCAGATGGCGGTCCCGGGGCTCGATTCTGAGTAGGATCAGACCTGGCAGCGCTCGGCCGCGGCGTATGACCAGCTCGCCAAAATCCTTGTCCTCGGTGATCACGACGCGCCCTTCGTCGACGGCGAGCGCAATGATCGCATCGTCGTCGATGCCGCAGTGGCTCGTCAGCACATGGAGCACGTCGTGCCCCGCTGCGCGCAAGGCCGCTGCCAGGGCCGGCGCGCAGCACTCGTCGAGCAGGAACTTCACGGCTCGGCCAGCACCACCGTCTCATCGGCCAGATAATCGGCGGCGAAGGCCTGGGCCGCGCGCAGATCGTCCCGCGTCAGGTGCGGATGGTCCTGGAGGATCTCTTCGGACGTCATGCCGTCGCCGAGCTTGCGCAGGATCAGCTCGACGGTGATCCGCGTCCCCTTGATGGTCGGCTTGCCGACCATGACCCGCGGGTCCATGACGATCCGGTCGTGTCGATGTGCTCTGTGAATCATATCACCCTCGAAGGCCACGCCGCTTGCCCGACGCCATCGCCGTCGCGCATCGTAGCGCAAGCGGTATGCCGATGGCGATGGACGTCCTCACGCTCCGCCGAGCGCTCGCTGGCGCAGGACGGCTCGCCCGCCCGGATGCACAACCTTCGTAGCAACCACAGCTAGCGCGCTGAGTAGTGCCCAACGCCCAAGGCTGGCGCCGCCCGGCGTTCGGGCTCATATACAGGGCGTCATGGCGTACGCGCGACGATTCGTCGGCTGGTCGGCCGGGCTGGCTCTGCTCCTGGCGCTGGGCGGCCCGTCGCCGACCGCCCGCGCGGCCGCCGACAACGGGCCGGTCGCGGTGCTCGACATCAAGGGCGCGATCGGGCCCGCGACCAGCGACTACGTCGAGCGCGGCTTCGACAAGGCGCAGAGCCAGGGTGCTGCGCTGATCGTCTTGCGCATGGACACGCCCGGCGGGCTGGTCGATTCGATGCGCGCGATCGTCGAGCGCATCCTCGCCTCGCCGGTGCCGGTGGTCGGCTTCGTCGCCCCGGGCGGAGCCCATGCCGCCAGCGCCGGCACCTACATCCTCTATGCCTGCCACGTCGCGGCGATGGCGCCGGCCACCAACATCGGCGCCGCGACCCCGATCCAGCTCGGCGGCGGCTTTCCGGGTCAGCCGCAGCCGAGCGCGCCCGAGCCGCCCAAGGGCGGCGGCGACGGCTCCGATCAGGCCGGCAAAGAGGCCCCCAAGCCCAAGGCCGGCATGGAGGACAAGATCCTCAACGACTCGATCGCCTACATCCGCTCGCTGGCGCAGCTGCGCGGGCGCAACGTCGAGTGGGCGGAGCAGGCGGTGCGCGAGGCGGCGACCCTGTCGGCGGCCGACGCCCTCGATAAGCACGTGATCGATCTGATCGCGCCCAATCTCGACGACCTGCTCGCCAAGCTCAACGGCCGCCAGGTCGAGATCGGCGGCGCCAGGCGCACGCTCGAGACCCAGGGGCGGCCGATCCTGACGCTGGCGCCCGACTGGCGGACCGAGCTGCTCGGCATCATCACCAATCCCAACGTCGCCTACCTCCTGATGTTAGTCGGGATCTACGGCATCATCTTCGAGTTCTACAATCCGGGCCTCTACCTGCCCGGCGTCGCGGGCGCGATCAGCCTGCTGCTCGCCCTCTATTCGTTCCAGGTGCTGCCGGTGAGCTACGCCGGCATCGCGCTGATCGTGCTCGGTCTCGGCATGATGATCGCCGAGACGGTGATCCCGAGCTTCGGCGCGCTCGGCATCGGCGGCATCACGGCGTTCGTGGTCGGCTCGGTGATGCTGATCGACACCGAGGCGCCGGGCTTCGGGGTCTCCTGGCAGCTGATCGGCGGGGTCGCACTGGCTGGGGCGGCGCTGCTCCTTTTGATGATGACCCTGATGGCACGCAGTCAGGCCAGACCCGTGGTCACCGGTCAGGAGGAGATGATCGGCAGCCGCGGCCGGGTGCTCGACTGGGGCGCCGAGGGCGGCCGGATCCGCATCCACGGCGAGACCTGGACGGCGCGCGGGCCGGCCGGGCTCGCCCCCGGCCGCTGGGTCCGGGTCACCGGCATCGAGGGCCTGACCGTCGAGGTCGAGCCCGAAGCCTGAGCGGAGATGACGGCATGACATTCGTGCTCAACAACGCCTTCGTCGCCATCCCGGTGATCCTGGTGGTGCTGTTCCTGTTCTCGGCGATCCGGATCATGCGCGAGTACGAGCGCGCCGTGATCTTCCAGCTCGGCCGCTTCTGGAAGGTCAAGGGGCCGGGCCTGATCCTGGTGGTGCCGATGATCCAGCAGGCGGTCAAGGTCGACCTGCGCATCCGGGTCCACGACATCCCGAGCCAGGACATCATCTCGCGCGACAACGTGCTGGTGAAGGTCAACGCGGTCGTCTACTACCGGGTCATGGATGCGCGCAACGCGATCATCCAGATCGAGGACTTCAACAACGCGACCAGCCAGCTCGCCCAGACCACGCTGCGCTCGGTGCTCGGCCAGCACGAGCTCGACGAGATGCTGGCCGAGCGCGAGAAGCTGAACGTCGACCTGCAGCGCATCCTCGACGAGCAGACCGAGAGCTGGGGGATCAAGGTCAGCAACGTCGAGCTCAAGCACGTCGACATCGACGAGAGCATGATCCGGGTGATCGCCCGCCAGGCCGAGGCCGAACGCATCAGGCGCGCCAAGATCATCGAATCCGAGGGCGAGTTCCAGGCGGCGCAGAAGTTCCTGGACGCCGCGACCATCCTCGCGACCCGCCCGGAAGCGATGCAGCTGCGCTATCTCTCGACGCTCATGACGATCGCCAACGAGCGCAGCTCGACCATCGTCTTCCCGTTCCCGACCGACCTCGTCCAGATGTTCGGCCGCCGCCAGCCCGACCGTGACGGCAGCGCGGGCAGCTGACCGGAAACCGACGCCATCATGGCGAAGCTCAAATCAGATCTGTCGCCGGCGACCGGCGGGTACGATCGCGATTTCGTCAGCTGGACACGGCAACAGGCGGATCTGTTGCGGCGCGCCGCCGCCCACCGGTCCACGATCGCTCTCGACTATGCGAATCTGGCCGAGGAGATCGAAAGCTTGGGCAAGCGCGACCGCCGGGCGCTCGCAAGCAACGTCGCCCGGATCATCGAACACCTGTTGAAGCTGCAGCATTCGCGCGCCGAGGCGCCGCGCGCCGGCTGGGAGACCTCGGTCGACGTGCACCGTTCGAAGGCGGACAAGATCCTCGCCGACAGTCCCGGTCTCAAGTCCGAGCTGCAGGCTGCGCTGGCCGAGAGCTACGATGACGGCCGCCGCTTTGCGGCGCGCGCGCTCCGAGCTGAGATCGATCCGGGCGTTCTTCCCGCGCACTGCCCCTACGGCCTCGACCAGATCCTCGACCGCGACTGGTGGCCGTGAGGGGGGCGCGGCGCGGCGTCGACGTTTCGCGACGACTACAGGGTCTCGACCAGCTTGCGCATGCCCTCGCCGATCTTCTGCAGGCCGGCTTTGTAGATGAACCGGTCCCAGCCGATGCAGAAGTGGCGCACGCCCAGCTGCACGTAGCGGTCGGCCTGCTCGACCTCGGCGATCTCGACCCGCGGGTGGATGCCGTAGTCCAGCGACTTCTTGATCACCAGCTCCTCGAACGGCCGGATCGCGGGGGTCGTCATCAGCTGCGGCTGGCCACGCGACAGCCCGAAGTCCGCGGGCCCCCACTGGGTCATGTCGACGCCATGGTCCCGGGCCGCGGCCAGCACCCGGTCGAGGTCCTCGACCGCCTGGTCCTTCTCGATCATGATCGCGAACACGATGCCGGCCAGATCCTCGAGATAGCTCGCCGGCTCGTAGCTGGTCATCGCCGGCCGCCGCAGCTTGACCCCCATGTAGCCGCGCGTCTCGGGCGTATCCGCCCGGATGCAGCGGTGGCAGAGAGCGACGTCTTCCGCCGAGCGGACATCGGTGAACAGCACCGCCTTGAAGCCCGCGCCGAGCGCCGCCTGGGCCCAGAACCCCTGGCTCTCCTGGTCGAGCTTGATCATCAGCGGCAGATCGGCGACCTGCCCCGCGCGCGCCATGTGGAACAACAGCGGCATGTCGAACGCCGAATACTCGGCGCAGTATTCGGCATAGTCGAACAGACCACTGTCGCCGATGATCTCGGGAAGGTCCGGATCGGCCGAGAGATAGTGGGTACCGATGGTGGGCTCGCCGGCGGCGAGCTTGGCGCGAAGCGTGTTGGGCATGATCACGGAGATTGAGTCCTTCGGCCGCTGACGTTGTTGGCGACAGCGCGCATCCCTTGTCCCTACGACCGCCGCGCTCGCCGCTGTGGGCGGGCGAACCGGCCGCGGACCGTCATGGCAGGCTCGAAGTGCCGGGATGCAATCTGTCCAGCCTCAGCTTGGCCTGCCCGGCCCCGACTGACAAGCGGCGAAAACGCAGCCCTCCTGCGCGCCAAAGCATCCGCAGTCGGACAACGCATGCTGACGTGATCGTCAAGCACGAGGCCGTCCCACGACGCTGACAATCGAAGACCATTGATCGCGTCTCGATGCTCGCCTGGCTCGCAGTCTTCTCAACTGCCCGTGCCGGACATCTCCGTCTCCCGCGCGATTCCAGGTTGCGCCATGTCGCGATGGGTCACCAACAAGCAGGGCGTACCGGACTCCCAACCAAACATGCCGCGAGATACGAGGAACCTCTTCGACCGTCTCAGCCGCTGCATGGAGCGCCTGCGCCAGCCGGCGCGAAACGCTCCATGAATGAGCCTGGTGCGCGAGGGGGCGCGTCCGAACAGCTGGCTGAACCGCCAGTAGAGCGTCGCCGAAAGCGCGATCGCGGCCGGGGGACGGCCATGCGGAGCTAAGCCCGTGTCAGCCGAGGCTCGCTCGCTGTTCAATGGGATCACCCGCGCAGGTCCGCGGGCCATTGTCGTCACGTCACGACCAGGCGCACCGGCACGTTGTTGCGGGTGGCGTTCGAGTAGGGGCAGACCATGTGCGCCTTCTGGACCAGGGTCTCGGCGTCGGCGCGCGCGAGGCCGGGGAGGGCGATGTCGAGCTGGATGTCGAGGCCGAAGCCGCCCTCGGAGCGGGGGCCGATGCCGACCGTCGCGGTCACCGTGGTGTCGGCCGGCACCTTGGGGCCGCCCTGGCCGGCGACGAACTTCATCGCGCTGAGAAAGCAGGCCGAATAGCCGGCCGCGAACAGCTGCTCCGGATTGTTGCCGGGGCCGCCCGCGCCGCCCAGTTCCTTGGGCGTCGCGAGCTTCACCTCGAGGCTGCCGTCGGCGGTCCTGGCACCGCCATCGCGGCCCCCGGTCGCGGTCGCCTTGGTCGTGTAGAGAACCTGGACGGACATGGATGGTCTCCCTCTCCAAGCGGATTTTTCGAGCGCGCGCGGCGCCGTCATGCTCAGGTAGCTTGCGCGCCCGTCAAAGGAAATGTGTCGCGCTGCGTGAGGGCTGGCAAGCGCAGCGGACGTCGGCGGCATTGGTCGGGTCAACGTCGAGACTTCGATGGGCGTCGCTCGATGTCGGTGCGGCGTCGGGCTGCAGCAAGTCCGACGAACACCTGGTGATCCGGCTCGACGGCGTGTCGAGCCTGGACCGCGCGCCGGTCGGCAACGCGGACGCTGCGCCAGAGGCATCGGCCATCGGACACCCTCCAACCTTTGGTTCGTTTTGTAGCCATGATTTTAGGGCGTGATTTGTGATCGGACCGTGACGGACACTACCGATCACCTGGAGTGAATTCTACCGGGATGCTCCTGTTGAATTGAAGGGTCAGCACGGGCCATCGACCGCGCTGCCGGCCGCGGTCATCGGCTGGAAACGGCGCTTCCTTGTCGCAGTCGACCGACCCGGCACTACTGGCCTCGATGCGCCCCCTCGCTCGCCGACGCGGCTCAGGCCCCACCCGCGAGCTCGACCAGGGCGGCGGCGAGGACGCGGGCGCCGGCGGCGAGGTCCTCGGGTCTGGCGTTCTCCGCCGGGCTGTGGCTGATGCCGCGCTCGCAGGGCACGAAGATCATCCCCGTGGGCGCCAGGTCGGCGATGAAGTTGGCATCGTGAAAGGCGCCCGACGGCAGGCGCATGTGGCCGATGCCGAGCGCCTGCGCCGCCTGCTCGATCGCGTCCACGATCCGCTTCGGGAAGACGCAGGGTGACCGCTTGAAGGTCTCTTTCACGTTGACCGCGCAAGGCCCGGCCAGGTGCTGGCAGAGCGCTTCGATCCGGCCGCCGCGATCCTCGAGCACCGCGGCCTCGGGGTGGCGGAAATCGATGCTGAAGGTGACCCGGGCCGGCACCGTGTTGGGCGAGTTGGGCTCGACCTCGAGCCGGCCGACGGTGAACCGGAGCTGGTCGGCCGGGTCGTGCATCAGCTCCTCGAGGCCGGCGATCATCCGGACCGCGGCCCGGAGCGCGTCTTTGCGGCCGGCGAGCGGGGCGGTGCCGGCGTGGCCGGGCTCGCCCGCGACCTCGACCCCATACCAGCGCGCGCCCTGGATGCCGGTGACGACGCCGACCTGCAGGCCGCCCGCCTCGAGCTGCGGCCCCTGCTCGATGTGCGGCTCGAGATAGGCGGCGATCGGAAAGCCGAACGGCCGGCGCGGCACTTCGGGCGTGGCCGCCAGCGTCTCGGCCAGGGCGGCGCCAAGCCGGACGCCCGCACGATCGGTCAGATCGAGGCAGTCCTCGAGCCGCAAGTGGCCCGCGAACACCGCCGACCCCATGCAGCCCGGCCCGTAGCGCCCGCCTTCCTCGTTGGTCCAGGCGACCAGGTCGATCGGGTGCACGGTCGCGATCCCGGCGGCATCGAGGGCCTCGAGCGCCTCGAGCGCGGCCAGCACGCCGAAGATGCCATCGAAGCGGCCGCCCGCGGGCTGGCTGTCCATGTGCGAGCCGGCGAGGACCGGCGCCGCGGCCGGATCGTTGCCGGGCCGGCGGATGAACAGGTTCGCGAAATCGTCGACCGCAGGTTGGTACCCGCGCGCCGTGGCCCATTCGAGCAGCAGGGCGCGGGCCCGGATGTCCTCCGCCGAGAGCGCCTGGCGGTTGACCCCGTTGCCGGCGATCGCGCCGATCTCGGCCATCGCCATCAGCCGTCGCCACAGCCGCGCCTGATCGACCGCTGCGGCCGCGCGTCGCTCCGAGTCCTGCCCCATTGCCATCCTCCGTCCCCTCCCGCGGCCAAGCTTCGTCCACCCGATTGAACCGGTCGGGCCGCCGCCAGGCAACCACGCCCTGCCGCGTTTCGAGTGGACAGGCCGCCCTGCATCTGCCACGATCAGGCGGTGATGTCACTACAATACCAGGTTGGCAGATGCGAGAGATGCGAACTCGACTGGGCGAGAATGGCCGGGTCGTGATTCCTGCTGAGTTCCGTAAGCTGCTCGGGCTCAAGATCGGCGATCCGCTGGTCGTGCGGCTCGACGAGGATGGCATCAGGATCGAGAGCCGGCGGGCTGCCGTGCGCGCAGCGCAGCGCATGGTCCGTGAGCGCGTGCCGAAGGGTGAGCTCCTGACCGAACGGCTGTTCAGCATGCGTCGTGCCGAAACCCGGGATGAGTGAAGTCGTTCTGGACGCCTCGGCGGTACTGGCTCTGATCAACGAAGAGCCGGGCGCCGAGATCGTCGATGCTCTCCTGGACGAGGCCACTATCAGCGCCGTGAACTGGTCCGAGGTCATCGCGGTGCTGGTCGATGCGGGCTTCGCGGCCGACCGCGCCAGCGCCAGGATCGCGGCGCTCGGGCTTGTGGTCATCGCGTTCGACCAGGCGCAGGCGCTGTCGGCAGGCGCGCTCCGGGCGGTAACCCGAAGTGCCGGCTTGTCGTTTGGGGATCGGGCCTGTCTCTGCCTTGCCGAGGCACGCCACGCACGCGCGCTCACGGCCGACCGGCGCTGGGCGACCCTCGACCTGACTGCCGAGGTTCAGCTGATCCGATGAACGCCAAGGAGTTTTGCCCCGAAGCGCACGGCCCGCTCGACGACGTGCGGGTGCTGGATCTCTCGCGCCTGGTCGCGGGCAACATCCTCACCCACGTGCTGGCCGACCTCGGGGCGGACGTGATCAAGGTCGAGAAGCCCGGCCGCGGCGATGATCTGCGCAACTGGACGACCCGGGGCGTGGCGCTCTGGTGGCAGGTCTATGCGCGCAACAAGCAGAGCCTCTGCCTCGACCTCCGCCAGGCGGCCGGGCGCGATCTGCTCCTCCGCCTGGTCGAAGGTTCGAAAATCCTGGTCGAGAACTACCGCCCGGGGACGCTCGAGAAGATGGGCCTCGGGCCCGAGGTGCTGCTCGCGCGCAATCCCAAGCTCATCCTGGTGCGGGTCTCGGGCTGGGGCCAGACCGGGCCTTATCGCGATAAGCCGGGCTTCGGCTCGCTGATCGAGGCGTTTTCCGGCTTTGCCGCGATGAACGGCTTTGCCGACCGGCCGCCGGTGCTGCCGGCGTTCGCGATGGCGGACGCGTTCGCCGGCCTCTATGGCGCGCTCGCCGCGCTCACGGCCTTGCGGGTCGCCGAGCGGGGCGGCCCGGGCCAGGTGATCGACCTCGCCCTGCTCGAGCCGATCCTCGCCATGCTCGGCCCCAAGGCCGCCGAGCATCGGCTGACCGGCGAGACCACGCCCCGCATGGGCAGCCGCTGCACGATCCAGGCGCCGCGCGACGTTTATGAGACCCGGGACGGCAAGTATCTGGCGCTCTCGACCGGGACCCAGGCCATGGCGGAGCGCCTGTTCCGGGCGATCGGCCGCGCCGATCTGCTCGATGATCCGCGCTTTCGCACCAATGAGGGCCGGCTGCGCCATCGCGAAGCGGTCGAGGCGGTCATCGCGGGCTTCATCGCCGAGCGCACCCAGGCCGAGGCGCTCGCGTTTTTCGAGCGGGCCCAGGTGACGGTCGGCCCGGTGTGCGACGAGGCCGATCTCGCCGCCGACGCTTATGTCGCCGGGCGCGAGGTGCTGATCGACCTGCCGGACGCGCAGGCCGGCCGCCTGCCGATGCACAACGTCGTGCCGCGCCTGTCCGCAACGCCAGGTGCGCTGCGCCGCCCCGCACCTGCGCTCGGCGAGCACAACGCCCAGATCCTCCGCAGCCTCGGCTGCTCGGATGCCGAGATTGCCGCGCTGATCGAGGCCGGCGTGCTGGGTCAGGAAGCCGCCTAGATCACCTCGATCATCGCCCTGACCCCGGGGACCCGCGCAAGCGCCCGATCGCGGGTCAGCAAGGTCACGCCAAGGACTTCGGCAAGCGCCAGATACAAGGCATCGTAGAAGGAAGCGTTGTCGCGCAGTTCGAAGGCGCGCACGATCAACGATCCATGGTCGAAGCGCTCGATCTGAAGCGAGACCAGATCACTCAGCGCGGCAAGCGCCAGAGCTGCTGTCAACTCGCCGCGCAGGACCGCCCGGCGCAAGACATGCCCGACCTCGGCATCGATGAGGTGCGGCGCGGCGAGGGGCGAGGTCTCCGCCTCGAAGCGAGCCGCGAGCTGCCTCGACGGCCGCGTCCGGTCGAGCAGGAGATCGACGACGACCGACGCGTCGACAACGATCAAGGCAAGGGGCCGCGCAGCTTGCGAATGGTGACCACGGGGTCCTCGTCAAGCTCGACCGGGCCACGACTGCGCGCGCGCTCGAGCGCTTCCTTCAGGGTCAGGGTGCCGGCAACCCTGGTGACCTCGCGGCGCAGGAAGTCGGAGAGACTCATGCCTTCCTGGGCGGCGCGGATCTTCAGCGCCCGATGCACCTCGTCCGGAACGTGGCGGATCTGGATCATTTTGGACATGTGCAACACATGCGCTCATGCGCCGGGCATGTCAACCCACGGCGCCTTGGCGCGGCCGAATCCGGCCGCCATAATCGTCCCTCGCCAATCCGCGCCGGTCAGGCGCTCGAGCCTTGCAGGGAGGCCCCATGTCGGACCCGACGACTTACGAGCTGTTCGCCGTCAAATACGCCCATCACGAGCGCCCGGCGTTCGACAACTTCGTGTTCCGCGACGACGTCCACGACGGGCCCGGGCCGCTCGACTATTTCGTCTGGGTGGCGAAGTCCGCGGAGCGCACCTTCGTGATCGACACGGGTTTTTCCGAAGAGACCGGCCGGCGCCGCGACCGCAAGATCATCCGCAACCCGAAGACGGGCCTGGCAGCACTCGGGATCGACGCCGGCGAGGTCGAGGACGTGATCATCACCCATCTGCACTACGACCACGTCGGCAACTTCGAGATCTTTCCCAGTGCGACCTTCCACCTGCAGGACCGGGAGATGGCCTACGCTACCGGCCGCTACATGTGCCACGGGCGCCTGCGCATGCCGTTCGACGTCGAGAACGTGACCGGCATGGTGCGCGAGCTCTACCGCGGCCGGGTCGACTTCCACGACGGCGACGAGGAGCTCGCGTCCGGCATCAGCCTGCACCTGGTCGGCGGCCACAGCCACGGCCTCCAGTTCGTGCGCGTGTTCACCCGGCGCGGCTGGGTCGTGGTCGCCTCGGATGCCGCCCACTTCTACGCCAACATGGCGACCGGCAACCCGTTCCCGATCGTGCTCCATGTCGGCGAGATGCTCGAAGGCCACCGCAAATGCCGTCGGCTCGCCGCCAGCGAGCAGCACATCGTGCCCGGCCACGACCCGCTCGTGATGGCGCGCTACCCGGCGCCGTCCGCCGAGCTCGAAGGCATCGCGGTCCGGCTCGACGTCGCGCCCGCGGACTGAGCCGGCTCCGGCGCGAGTGCCACCGGACGGCGGAGCTCCGGCCAGATCAGCGCCGAGAACTCCGAGCGCAACCAGGCCCTCGAGCGCGATCAGGGCGACCGCATTGGGGGCGCCGAGCCAATTGGCGAGCAGGCCGACGTGCAGCATGCCGATCGGGCCGGCGCCGATCGCGACCGTCAAGAGGCCCATCAGGCGTGAGCGCAGATGAGCCGGGGCCGCCAGGAACAGGATCGTGCTCTGCATCACCGAGAAGCCCGCGATGCCGATGCCGCAGACGAGGATCAGCGCGAACGACAAGGGGACCAGCGACGACAGCGCGAACGCCAGCACCGCGAGCAGGAAGAGGAGCGACGAGAGGGTGTAGATCTGGGTGTAGCGGCCCGGCCGGTCGGTGCGGCCGACCAGCAGCGCGCCGAGCAGGGCACCGAAGCCCTCGGTCGACATCAGGACCCCGATCAGCGCCGGCGTCAGATGCAGCACGCGCTGGCCGATCACCGGCACCATGGTGATGTAGGCAAAGCCCCAGAGATTGACGATCACGGTGACCGCCAGCGCGCCCAGGATCAGTCGCTCGGCCTTGGCGAAGCGCCAGCCCTCGGCCAGCATCGCGATCAGGGATGCGGCCGTACCGACCGGGCGGGCCTGGCGATAGACGATCTGCAGCACGAGGACCGCCGCGCCGGTATAGAGGAGTGCGCCCAAGAGGTAGACGCCGGCCAGCCCGCTCGCTTCCAGCAGCACCCCGCCGAGCCCCGGCCCGACCATCCGGGTGGCGTTGCTGGTCGCGGATTCCAGGGCCATCGCGCGGCTCAGCAGGGCGGGGCCGACCAGCTCGCCGAGCATGGTCCGGCGGACCGGGAACTCGGTCGACCAGAACATGCCGTTCAGGAACGCGCCGAGCGCCACCTGCCAGATCGCGATCCGGCCGGTCAGCGCGAGCACGGCCAGGATCGCCGAGGCGAGTGCCAGCACGGCCAGGCTGATGATCAGCAGGTGACGGCGATCATAGCGATCGGCGAGCGCGCCCGCCGGGATGCCGAACAGCAGCATCGGCGCCATGCGCACCAGGGTCAGCACCGCGACCAAAAGGGGCGAGCCGGTGCGCTCCAGGACGAACAGGCCGATCGCCAGCAGCTCCAGCCAGCGCAGCGCGCCGCACAGGATGCCGCTCGACCAGAGGCGGACGAAGCCCGGGTTGTGGAACAGCTCGCGCACGCGCTCGCCGGCGCTCAGTCGTCGATCTCGACCTCGAGGCCAAGCAGGAGAAAACTCCAGGACTTGCCGTGGGCGTCGAGGTTCAGGGACTCGTTGACGCCGCCCTCGAGCGCCTGGTCCATGACGAAGTTGAGCGCGCAGAGGTGGTCGAGCGCAAAGCGCTGCACCGGCCCCTGGAGCAGCCGCGGGAACTCGGCCTTGAGACGCTCGGGCGTGAGCTGTGCCTTGAGCGCCCCGAAATGGCGCTGCTCGTAGGCGTAGACCGCGACATTCGAGCGGTTGCCCTTGTCGCCCGCGCGCGCATGCGCGATCGCGCGCAGCAGCACCCGCCGGCTCATGCCGCGATGATCTCGATGCGGGCAGGAACCTTGGCGCGCTCCAGATAGGCGCTGTGGGTGATCACCGAGGGCGTGATCTGGCCGCGGTAGCCGCCGCCGCCCGCGGGGCCGCAGCAGAGCAGCGATTCGACCTCCCAGAGCAAAAGCTCCGCCTGCTCGCGCGAGCTCGCCCGCAGCGCCGCCCGCAGACGCACATCCTGCGCGTCGCTCGGATAGAGGGTCGCCGTGCCATGCAGCGCGCTGACCCCGATCAGATCGAGCCTGAGCGGCGCGTTGCAGCCGTGCAGCGCGACCATGCGCTCCTCGACGACCCTGCCGGCGAGCGCTGCCCGCTCTCTGGCCCCCGGTCCGGCATAGGAGATCCCGGCCTCGACGAGCAGCCCGCCATCGAACGCGACCGTGACCTTGAGCCGCTCCGGCCGCCTGGCGCCGCCCGCGCCGCTGACCTCGACCCGATCCTTTGCGCGCTCGCGGACCCGCACCCGACTGAAGTCGGCGACCACGTCCGGCGTCACGTAGGCCGCCGGGTCGTGGACCTCGTAGAGCAGCTGCTCCTTGACCGTGCGCTCGCTGACCAGCCCGCCCGCGTCCGCAAGCTTGGTGATCACAGCACTGCCGTCGGCCGCGACCTCGGCGATCGGGAAGCCGACCCGCGCGAGGCCCGGCACGTCCTTGTAGCCGGGATCGGCGAAGTAACCGCCGGTGATCTGGGCCGCGCACTCCATCAGGTGACCCGCAAGCGTGCCGGCGCCGAGGCTCGGCCAGTCGTCCTCCGCCCAGCCGAACGCGTGCCGCAGGGGTGCGAGAAAAAGGCTTGGATCGGCGACCCGGCCGGTGATCACGACGTCCGCTCCCGCCTCGAGCGCCGGCAGGATCGCATCGGCGCCGAGATAGGCGTTCGCCCCGACCAGCCGCCTGCCGACCTCGCCGACCGTCATGCCGGACTCGGGCAGGGCCGTGTCCGGGCCGATCAGCGCGCTCACGTCGTCGCCTTCCAGCGCCGCGATCCGAAGCCCGGACAGCCCCAGAGCGCGCGCGACTTCGGCGGTTTTCTCAGCAGCACCTCTGGGATTGGCGACCCCCATGTTGGTGATCAGCCGGGTGCCCTGCGCGGCGCACAGCGGCAGCACCGCGCGCAGGCGCCGCTCGAGCAGGGGGTTGTAGCCGGCCCCGGGATCGGCCATGCGGTCGCGATGCCCGAACGCCAGCGTGCGCTCGCCGATGCACTCGAACACGATCGCATCGAGCCGGCCCTTGGCCACCAGCTCGACCGCCGGATCCAGCCGGTCGGCCGAGAACCCGGCGCCGGTGCCGATGCGGAAGGGATCAGGCCTGGCCATCGGAAGTCAGCCTAAGCCCTGCGCGCTCTGGCCGCCAGCCTGGTGCATCGGTCAGGCCCGGACGAGCGCGACCCGATAGGAGCGCAGCCACGGGTCGCCGGTGATCAGCGTGAAGCCCTCGGCGATCGCCTGCGCGACCAGCATCCGATCGAACGGATCGTCGTGATGGCGGGGCAGATCACCGGCGGCCAGCGCATGTTCGGCGGTGATCGGCAGGACGCGAATGCCGCCCCGGCCGAGGGTGTCCAGGAGGACCGGGGTCTCGAAGCGAAGCTTGCCGAGCGCGCGTTTGATCGCGGCCTCCCAGATGGTGGCTGCGCTCACGACGATCTCATTGTCAGGGTCGGTGATGATGGCCCGCACTCGCGGCCTAAGCTTGGGATCATCCTCGATCCACCACAGCAGGACGTGAGTGTCGAGCAGGCATCTCACGGCCGCTCGCCGCGAAAGGCGGCCATGATCTCCTCAGGCAGGGGGTCGTCGAAATCGTCCGCGATCCAGATCTTGCCCTTCATCAGGCCCGGCACGCGCGGTTCGCGCTGCGGCGCATACGGCAGCAGGCGCGCGACCGGCTTGCCGGCCTTGGCGATGACGATCTCCTCGCCGGCCGCGACCTCGTTGATCAGCCGTGATAGATGGGTCTTGGCGGTGTGGATGTTGACCATGCGCATCGGGGAGCTCCTTGACCAGACTTAGTTTAGTTCAGCGCCCCGCGCAAGCCTCGGCGCCGGCGTTGGCGCGGACCACGGGGAAGGACGACAGGGTTGGGGATGGTGGGAGAAGGCATGCGCAAGCGCCCGGCGGAGGCGACCCCGCGCGCGCTCCAAAGCGCGCCGACGCGCGGCGGGGCCATGCTCGGCATCGGCCTCACCCTGCTCGCGATCAGCCTGTTCGCGTTCATGGACACGATCGGCAAGAGCCTGATGCAGCGCTACCCGTTCGCGCAGGTGGTCTGGGCGCGCTACTTCTTCCAGTGCACGCTGATGCTGGTCATGCTGCCCCGCCTCGGCGTCATGGGTTTTCTCCGCACCCGCCGCCACGCACTCCAGATCGGCCGCGGCCTCCTGCTGCTGGTCTCGACCGGGTGCATGTATGCCGCCATCAGCGTCGTGCCGCTGGCGGATGCCTACGCGATCACCTTCACCGCCCCCCTGCTGGTGACCGCGCTCTCGGTGCCGCTGCTCAAGGAGCGGGTCGGCTGGCGCCGCTGGAGCGCCGTGGTCGTGGGCTTCGTGGGCGTCCTGATCGTGATCCGCCCGGGCTTCGGCGCCGTCCCCTGGCAGCTGCTGTTGCCGCTGATCACGGCTGCCTGCTTTGCCGTCTACCAGATCTTCACGCGCATGATCAGCGTCGACCCGTGCGAGACCCCCTTCGTCATGCTGTTCTACCTCGCCTGGGTCGGCGCCGTCGCGATGACGCTTATCGTACCCTTCTACTGGCAGCCGGTCGCCCCCCTCGACTGGCTCTGGATGGCGGCGATCGGCGCGCTCGGCGCGCTCGGCCACCTGATCCTGATCCGGGCGCTGGTGATCGCGCCCGCCTCCCTGATCGCGCCCTTCACCTACAGCCAGATCCTCTGGGCCCTGATCCTCGGCTTTTTCGTATTTGGCGACCTGCCCGACGCCTGGATGCTCGCCGGCTGCACCGTGATCATCGCCAGCGGCCTCTTCGTCTTCTACCGCGAAGCCGTGCTCGGCAAACGCTGAGCCCTCAGTCGCCGCCTTTGCTCTGCCATTCGGCGAGCTTGGTACGGGCTTGCTCGGCAAGATGCTTCGCGCCGATCTGCTCTCGGACTACGAGGGCTGCCTCCATCCGCTCCGTTGCCTCACCTCGCTCGCCCAGTGCGTCCAGGGCCAGCGCCAAGTTAGCGAGAGCATTGCCCTCGCCTTGCCGATCGCCGATCTCGCGCGCGATCGTGAGCACCTGCTCAAAGCGCTCGATCGCCCGCCGCGGCTCGCCCAAAGCGGCATAGGCATTGCCCAGATTGCCGAGCGCGTAGCCCTCGCCCCGCCGATCGTCGATCTCGCGCACGATCGCGAGCACCTGCTCATAGTACTCGATCGCCCGTTGCGGCTCGCCCAGAGCGGCATAGGCAATGCCCAGGTTGCCGAGCGCGTAGCCTTCCCCTTGCCGGTCGCCGATCTCGCGCGCGATCCTGAGGTGCTGCTCGTGGTGCTCGATCGCCCGCCGCAGCTCGCCCAGATCAGCATAGGTTGTGCCCAGATTGCCGAGTGCAATGCTCTCGCCGCGCCGGTCGCCGATCTCGCGCGCGAGCCTGAGGTGCTGCTCGCGGTGCTCGATCGCCCGCCGCGGCTCACCCAGCGCGGCATAGGCATTGCCCAGGTTGCCGAGCGCGGCGCTCTCGCCGCGCCGGTCGCCGATCTCGCGCGCGATCCGAAGGTACTGCTCGTGGTGCTCGATCGCCCGCCGCGGGTTGCCCAGAGCAGCATAGGCATTGCCCAGATTGCCGAGCGCGTAGCTCTCACCCCACCGGTCGCCGATCTCGCGCGCGAGGGCAAGCTGCCGTTCGAACAGCGGCGGCGCCTCGCGCCCACGCCCGAGGTCGAGATTGGTCTGGCCCAATTGCCCGAGCAAGTCGGCTCGTTCGGCGGCCTCGCGCGGGGATCTGGGCGGCCCGCTCTTGTCGAGCTCGGCGAGGAGTTCCTGGAGCATCGCGGCCCGCTCGCGGCGCTTGTCGCCGGACGGCCCTAGCTCGCGCTCGTACGGCATGGCGACGAGGTCGCGCAGCAACTCGACCCGCTCCCCAGCCACAGCGGTGAAGTCGAAGCTGGCACCGCGCCAATGCCAGAGGTCGGGAGCGGCCCACGGAAACGCGGCCGCGGCCAATGGCGGCAGCCAGAGCACGACCGCCACCGGCGCCGACGTTGGCAGGACGTCGCGCTGCAGGTTGGCCGTCTCCACGAACCGCATGTCCGCCTCGCGACCGTAGTCGAGCAGGTCCTCGAGGCCCGTGACCATGACCGCCTGCCGCCAGCCCGCCTCGGGGCGCGTCCTCTCGATGTGCTCCCGCAACAGGCGGGCGAGGCTGCTCTCCCGGTCGCAGCCGCTGAGGTCGAGCCTCGTGATGCAGAACTTCTGCGATACCTGCTCGACCTGGAGCCGTTCGATCAGGCGATCGCGCAAGCGCGGGTCGTTGTAGGTCGCGACGTAGAGCCGGAAGCCGGTGACGTCGCCGACCGCGAGCGCAAGTCGGCGATACTCGCGCTCGATCGGGTCGGTCGCCGTCGGCTTCGGCGGCTTTTTCGCGCGCCGCGCTCGTTCCTTAGCTTGCACCGACGGCATCCTTAAACGGCCCGATCTTGCGAACGATTGGGTGCACGTCAAACCACAATTCCTCGCCGTTGTATTCAAACACTACACCCATCAGCAACAGGCGATTGAAGATATCGCGCGCTTTATCGACCAATTCCGGGTCCTCACTAGGTTTTGGGAGCTCCAGCTTCTTGGATTGGTGTACTTTGGCCAGGAGTGGAAAATAGGTTTGGCCAGGTACAAGGGCGCGTTCGTAATCAAGACGAAGCTTGAGAGCGGCTTCCTGCGCAGTTGCAAGATCGATCTTGCTTTTATGGTCGACCCTTGCTAGCAGCTGCGCCTGATTCAAGAGGCGCAGGAGGTCACGCACGCTGCCACCAGACATTTCCACCAAGAACCGGACGACTTTCATGCTTGCAAAGATCTTGCCGAGATCGACCCGACGGCCAACGAGCTCAGTAAGCGCGTCCAACCCCGTCTTGAACGGTTTGCCGTTGGGTCGCCGGGTCTTCACCATAGGCATCGTGAACCTGTTGTCGAAAACGCGTCCAATGTCCCATGGCGGTTCCATCGCCAGCGCCACTGGCGTCGTGAATACGAAGTGGGCACGCAGCTCCTTGAGCAGCTTGCCATTCTCGATGAACAGGCGGCGCGCCGCGTCCGCCGAAAGCTGGTCGAGATTGTCCTGCACGATCAGGAGGTCCGGCTCCTTGCCGCGCTGTTCGAGCGCCCGAGCGGCGCTGTCCAGAAGACCGTTGACCCTATTGATCAGGTCTTGGCCGTACGGCTGCAATTTCTTTCGAATTGTCTGCCGACTGTCAATGCTACCGGTGACGATCGACTTCAGGCGGCTAAAAACGCGGAGGCTGGCAAAATAGAGGCCTGCCTTGGCCTCACCCTCGAGCGTCGCTTCTAGTTCCGTGCCCGCCTTTACGCTCTTGATCTCCTCTTTCACGATCTCGGCGAACCAGTTCGCCACCTCGTCGACGAGCCGCTCGTCGAGGGGCATGCTCCACTCCGCGAACTTCCTCGCTAGGCTGTCGACCAGCCAGAGCAGGAGGTCGGTGTATTCGAGGTCGCGCAGCAACGTCTCGTCGACGTAAAGGTGGAGCGAGGTGAACCGGCCCGCTAGTCGATCCTCGAGTCGGAGCAGCTCGGTCGACTTGCCCGAGCCGCGGTGGCCGGTGAACGCCACCTTGGCGAAGCGGTTCTCGCGCCCGCGCTGGTCCTCGAGATGCAGTCGCAGCTGCCGCAGCTCCTTGGTGTCCCGGCCGGCCGAGAGGTCGACGTAGCGCGGGTCGCCCAAAGGCAGGGGCTCGAGGGTTGCCTGCGCTGCCACCTCAGTCAGGCTCTGGGCCGGTCGGAACGGCTGGTTCATTCCGACATGCTACCCGCGGCGAGGTCGAACCGCCAGCGGGAGGTGGTATTGATCGCTCCCGCCCTCGGATGCATCCACTTCGTTAGTTGGGGGATCAACCCAGCCGAGTGGGAGCGCCGGTGGCGAGATCCCGCCATCAGGCTGGTGCCGGGCGGACCCTTCGGCCGAACCGAACCGGTGTCGCTATCAGGCAATCTTGATCCCGGATGGAGGGGCGTGATCACGACAGTCCGGAATCTGGATCAAGCGCTGGAGGCCTGTCGCATTGTGGTGCATCGGTGACGCATAAGCGTGCGCAAAATGCACCACTTCTGTGCCGCGAGGGCACGGAAGTGTCGCATCCGCCTGCGAACGAAATGGCAACATCGACATTTGTGTATCGCAGGATCAATCCGATTGATGGCGCTACTGTATAATGGTTCGGCAGTCGGTCAGTTGTAGATCGACGAGCGTTACTGGATAATTCCTGCCGGATGTGTTGGAGAAGCATGAAATGTCTACGGAAATTACACATACTTCCAGTACCGCGTCGACTCTATCCTTAGCGTCGACTGCCGGGTCGCTGGCGCTTGGCTTTGGCCATGCGCTGGCCGCGGGCGCGACCGTCCTGCGACCGGCCACGCTGGGCGTCGGCACGGGCGGTCGGGTTCAGTTGGACCCCGATCTCGGCCGCCTCGAGCCGGCGGATCTCGTCGCGCAGGCGGGCCGCGTCCTCGAACTCGAGGTTGGCGGCCGCTTCTTTCATCTTGGACTCGAGCTCGAGAATGTAGGTCTGCAGGCTCATGCCGGTCAACGCCGTGGGCGCGTCTTTGCCGATGTCGACGGTGACATGGTCGCGCTCGGCGACGTGCTTCATGATGTCGCCGATCTGTTTGCGGATACTTTCAGGCGTGATGCCGTTGGCCTCGTTGAAGGCGCGCTGCTTGGCCCGCCGGCGCTCGGTCTCGGAGATTGCGGTCTCGAGCGAGCCGGTCATGTGGTCGGCGTAGAGGATCACCCGGCCCTCGAGGTTGCGGGCGGCGCGCCCGATGGTCTGGATCAGCGAGGTCTGGGAGCGCAGATAGCCCTCCTTGTCGGCGTCCAGGATCGCGACCAGGCCGCATTCCGGGATGTCCAGGCCCTCGCGCAACAGGTTGATGCCGACCAGCACGTCGAATACGCCAAGGCGCAGATCGCGAACGATTTCAATGCGTTCCAGGGTGTCGATGTCGGAGTGGAGATAACGGACCTTGATGCCGTTCTCGTGCAGGTACTCGGTCAGGTCCTCGGCCATGCGCTTGGTGAGGGTCGTGACCAGGACGCGCAGGCCCCGCTCGGCGGCCTGGCGGCACTCGGCCATCAGATCGTCCACCTGGCTCTCGACCGGGCGGACGATGCATTCGGGATCGATCAGGCCCGTGGGCCGGATCACCTGTTCTGTGAACACGCCGCCGGTCTGGCGTATCTCCCAAGGCCCGGGCGTCGCCGAGACGAACACCGTCTGCGGCCGCATCAGGTCCCATTCCTCGAACTTCAAGGGCCGGTTGTCGACGCAGGACGGCAGGCGGAAGCCGAACTCGGCGAGGGTGGACTTGCGCTGGAAGTCGCCCCGGTACATGCCGCCCAGCTGCGGCACCGAGATGTGGCTCTCATCGACGATCAGGAGCGCCCCGTCCGGGATGTACTCGAACAGCGTGGGCGGCGGCTCGCCCGGGCGCCGGCCGGTCAGATAGCGCGAATAGTTCTCGATCCCGGGGCAGCTGCCGGTCGCGGTGATCATCTCGAGGTCGGCCACCGTGCGCAGCTCCAGCCGTTCGGCCTCGAGCAGACGGCCCTTGGCGCGGTAGTCCTCGAGCCGTTCCTTGAGCTCGACCTTGATCGCCGCGGCCGCCTCGGCCAGGGTGGGCTTGGGCGTGACGTAGTGGCTGTTGGGATAGAGCCTGACCCGGTCGAGCGCATCAGTCCGTTCACCGGTGAGCGGGTCGAACTCCACGATGCTCTCGACCTCGTCGCCAAACAGGGAAAGCCGCCAGGCCCGGTCCTCGAGATGGGCCGGAAAGATCTCGATCGAATCGCCGCGCGCCCGGAACGTGCCGCGATGAAAATCGACGTCGTTGCGCTTGTACTGCAGCTCGACCAGCGCGCGCAAAAGGCGGGCCCGCTCGACCCGCTGACCCTTCCTCAGGTTGAGCACCATCTGGGCGTAGACCTCGGGCGAGCCGATGCCGTAAATGCAGGACACCGACGCCACGATCACCACGTCGTCGCGCTCGAGCAGCGCCCGGGTTGCCGAATGCCGCATCCGGTCGATCTGCTCGTTGATCGCCGAGGTTTTCTCGATGTAGGTGTCGCTGCGCGGCACATAGGCTTCCGGCTGATAGTAGTCATAGTATGAGACAAAATACTCGACGGCGTTATGTGGGAAAAACGACTTCATCTCACCATAGAGCTGGGCGGCCAGGATCTTGTTCGGCGCGAGAATGAGGGTCGGTTTCTGGACCGTTGCGATGACATGGGCCATGGTGAAGGTCTTGCCGGAGCCGGTGACCCCGAGCAGCACCTGGTCCTTGGCGCCGCTCTCGACGCCTTCGATCAGCTCGCAGATCGCCTGCGGCTGATCGCCCGAGGGCCGGTAGTCCGACACCAGCTCGAACCGGATGCCGGCCTCGGGCCGCTCGTTGCCGACCAGCTCGAGCAGCGGGTTCGCGGCCAAAGCCTGCAACAGGTCGACGGTCTCGTCGTCATACAGTCCGGGCATGGTCCGGCGGCTCCCAGCGGCTACGTCCCGACCAGAGCTAAAGCTCCGGCCGCCAAACTTCAAGCCTGCCGCGACCTGCGATCAAACCCACGGCGCAATACTTTGAGACAGGCAATGTTTCCTAAGTATTGTTTGGGTTCCGCTGACTGAGACAACTATCGTGGCGTCGAGAACGCAGGGTCGCCATTCGGTCAATGCAGGGTACCTATATTGGACGCTGGCTACCACGTATTGACGGCAGATCGCGGCATTTCCGACGACTCGGGCCCTCCCTTAGGGGCGGACAGTCGGGGAAAGGTCAAGCAACCCGGAAGGCAGGCCTCCGGCGGAGGCGACGGCCGGGCGTCGGGGGATCAGGGCGTGCGGGTCGCGACCGACAGCGTCTTCTCGCCGAGGAAGCACTGGAAATTGACCACGCAGTAGGCGTATTCGACCCGCAGCTCGACCGGCCGGTCGTCGGTCGCGGTGAACGGCAGCCGGACCGTCGCCGGCGGGGTGAAGTAGTCGACCCCGGGCTCGACCTTGCGCCGGGGCAATGGCGTGTCCCAGGCAATCCCGGGGCGCTCGGTCGGAGTCACCGTGATCCCGGGATCGGCGACCAGCTTGACCCCGGCCCGCGGGGCCACGGCCACCACGACCGCCGAACCCTCGGTCCCGCGCTCGATCCAGCCGTCGATCCGGACGCCGTCATGCGCGCCCGCCCCGGCGTTGAACTGCTCGATCAGCTGGTCGAGCGGCGGCTCTGACGAGGAGCCCGCCGGCTCAGCCGTGGCCGTAACGCTCGCCAGCCCGAACAGGCCGATCGCTGGCCAGAGCACACCGCGCATGACCGGACCCCTTGCCGCTCGCCACCACCAGGGTCACACCTGGATCGTGGTTAATATAGCCGAACTTGGCCCCTGGCGCGAGGGCCTCACGCGCGGCTCGCCGAAAGGTGACGCGCCGCTCGCGGCGGCGCCTCAGTCGATGATCCGCTGGCCGGTCGCTTCCCAGTCCTTGAGGAAGGTGGCGAGGCCTTTGTCGGTCAGCGGGTGCTGGATCAGCTGCTGCAGGATCTTGGGCGGCAGGGTCGCGACGTCGGCGCCCAGGCGGGCGGCTTCGATCACATGGCCCGGATGGCGCACCGAGGCGACCAGGACCTCGGTCGAGTAGCGGTCGCGGTAGTTGCGGAAGATCTCGACGATGTCGGCGATCAGCGCCATGCCGTCGTGGCCGATGTCGTCGAGCCGGCCGACGAACGGCGAGACGAAGGTCGCGCCCGCCTTGGCGGCGAGCAGGGCCTGCGCCGGCGTGAAGCACAAGGTGACGTTGACCTGGGTGCCGTCGTTCGAAAGCGTGCGGCAGGCCTTGAGCCCGTCCCAGGTGAGCGGCACCTTGACGCAGACGTTGGGCGCCAGCTCGGCCAACTTGCGGCCCTCGGCGAGCATGCGCTCGTAGGCGGTCGCTGCGACCTCGGCGCTGACCGGGCCGTCGACCAGCGCGCAGATTTCCTGGATCACCTCGAAGAAGTTGCGGCCCGATTTGGCGATCAGAGTGGGATTGGTGGTGACGCCATCGAGCAGGCCGGTGGCCGCCAGCTCGGCGATCTCGGCAACGTCTGCAGTGTCGACGAAGAATTTCATGGCTGGACCCGTTCTGGCTGGCACCGCGGCACCGGCACGTCCTGCGCCCGCCCGCGCGCGTCCTCGCAGCTCCGATCCGAGGGCCAGAGCATGGCCTTCGAACCGCGTGCCCGTTCCCGATCGGGGCCCGTTCCGGATGGGCCCCATCCTGTTTGGGAAGATGGGTTAATGGGGCCTCGATCGCAAGCTCGACCGCGCCGGAAAAACCGGGCAGAACAACCGGAGCTGTCAAAATCATAACCGGGAGGGCACCGACGATGGCGGCGGATGACGTCATTCTGGTCGGCAAGGGGCAGACACCCCAGGAGCTGCACCTGGGCCTCGCCAATCGGCACGGCCTGATCGCGGGGGCGACCGGCACCGGCAAGACGGTCTCGCTGCAGGTCCTGGCCGAAGGCTTCTCCTGCGCCGGCGTGCCGGTGTTCATGGCCGACGTCAAGGGCGACCTCTCGGGCATCAGTCAGGCGGCGACGCTCGGTCCGAAGCTCCAGGAGCGGGCGGCGACGGTCGGTCTCACCGATTACCTCCCGCGGGCCTGCCCGACGGTGTTCTGGGACCTGTACGGCGAGCAGGGCCATCCGATCCGGACCACGATCTCGGAGATGGGGCCGCTGCTGCTCGCCCGCCTGCTCGGCCTCAACGAGACCCAGGCGGACGTTTTGCAGGTGGCGTTCCGGGTCGCCGACGACCAGGGCCTGTTGCTGCTCGATCTCAAGGACCTGCGGGCGCTCCTGCATTTCGTCGGCGAGCGCGCCCAGGACCTGTCGCTCGAGTATGGCCGGCTCGGCACCGCCTCGGTGACCGCGATCCAGCGCCGGCTCTTGACCCTCGAGCAGCAGGGTGCCGAGCATTTCTTCGGCGAGCCGGCGCTCGACATCAAGGACCTGATGCGCACCGACCGCTCGGGCCAGGGCATCGTCAACGTGCTGGCCGCCGATCAGCTGATGCTGGCGCCCAAGCTGTACGCGACCTTCCTGCTCTGGCTGCTGTCGGAGCTCTACGAGGTGCTGCCCGAGGTCGGCGATCCGCCGAGGCCCAAGCTCGTGTTCTTCTTCGACGAGGCGCATCTCTTGTTCGAGGAATTGCCCAAGGCGCTGCACGACAAGGTCGAGCAGGTGGTCCGCCTGGTCCGCTCCAAGGGCGTAGGCGTCTATTTCATCTCGCAGAACCCGCTCGACATCCCCGACGACGTCCTGGGCCAGCTCGGCAACCGCATCCAGCATGCGCTGCGCGCCTTCACGCCGCGCGATCAGAAGGCGATCCGGGCCGCGGCCGAGACCTTTCGGGCGAACCCGGCTCTGGATACCGCGACCGCGATCACCCAGCTCGCGGTCGGCGAGGCCCTGGTCTCGTTGCTTCAGGACAAAGGGATTCCCGGCATCGTCGACCGGACCATGATCCGGCCGCCCGGCTCGCGGATCGGACCGGCGACCCCGGAGGAGCGCCGGCAGGTGATCGGCTCGAGCCCGGTCGCCGGCCGCTACGACCAGGCGATCGATCGCGAGTCGGCCTACGAGGTCCTCAAGGGCAAGGCGGCGCAGCAGGCGGCGCAGGCGGCAGCGCAGGCGAGCGCGCCGGCGGCGCGGCCAGCGCAGCGGGGTGCCGACGACAGCCGTCGGACGACCCGCGCCAGCGCCGGCAGCGGGCGCCAGACCGTGATGGAGGCCATGGCCAAGAGCGTCGCGCGGAGCATCGGCAGCCAGCTCGGCCGCCAGATCGTGCGCGGCCTGCTCGGCTCACTGCTAAAGCGCTGAGCGCGACCCGCTCGCGGCCGGGCTCAGCCGGTCGGGGAGCCGCCGCCGGTCATCATGCGGCAGGACGTGTCGACCGATTCCTTGGGTGCGAGCGTGCGTCCGGCGCGCTTCAGCACGTCCAGGGCGAGTTGGTAGCGCTGATCCTCGTGCAGACAGTGCCCCAGGTCGGACATCGGCCGCGCTTCGTTGTAGACCTCGCAGGAGCGGGCAGCCTGCGTGCCATCAGCCGCAGCGGCAGCCGTGACGGCACAGACGATCACCGTGAACGAGATTGCGATCATGCCTTTCGTCCTGCTGGATTCTGAGCACCGCGAGCAGCAACATTCGTGCCATGCACGAGCTCGAGCGGGCCAATTGAACCTATGCGACATCGTGCCCCGACGCCAGCGGCGGCGGAGCGGGCGTTTCGGGTCTGCCTCCGCCGGCGCTGAGTATCGAGGGTGAGCTTGTCGCCTCCGGCAATTCCGACTAGCTTGCCGCCGATCAATGCGGCGGGAGGAACGACATGGCGAACTGCGCCTTCATCGGGCTCGGCATCATGGGCTATCCGATGGCCGGCCATCTCCAGGCCAAGGGCCACCAGGTCACGGTCTACAACCGCACGCCCGCCAAGGCCGAGCAATGGGCGAAGCAGCATGGCGGCCGGCACGCTCCGACCCCGCGCGAGGCGGCCAAGGGCGCCGAGTTCGTCTTCATGTGCGTGGGCAACGACGACGACATCCGAAGCGTCGCCTATGGCGACGACGGGGCGCTTGCCGGCCTCGGTGAGGGCTGCGTGCTGGTCGACCACACCACGGCCTCGGCCGACATCGCGCGCGAGCTCGAGAGCGACGCCAAAGCTCAGAAAAAACAGTTCCTCGACGCGCCGGTCTCGGGTGGCCAGGCGGGCGCCGAAAACGGTGCGCTGACGATCATGTGCGGCGGCGCGCCGGCGGCGTTCGAGCGGGCGAAGCCAGTGATGGACGCCTATGGCAAGGCGGTCACGCTGATGGGCCCGGCCGGCGCCGGCCAGCTGACCAAGATGGTCAACCAGATCTGCATCGCCGGCCTGGTCCAGGGGCTCAGCGAAGCGATGAACTTCGGCATGCAGGCCGGCCTCGACATGGAGACGGTGATCGCGGTGATCTCCAAGGGTGCGGCCCAGTCCTGGCAGATGGACAACCGCGCCAAGACCATGGTCCAGGGCAAGTTCGAGTTCGGCTTTCCGGTCGTCTGGATGCGCAAGGACCTGAAGATCTGCATGGAGGAGGGCAACCGCAACGGCGCCCTGCTGCCGATCACGGCCCTGATCGACCAGTACTATCACCAGGTGATCAAGGCCGGCGGCAGCCGCTGGGACACATCCAGCCTGATCCACAACCTCCAGCTCCTGGACTGACCGTCGCCGGCTGAGCGGCCGGATTCGAAGATCGGCCCGCGAGGACCAGCCCGCACATGCCGGCTTGACCGGCGGCGCGCCAGCGCCGAGCATGGCGGGCAACCAAGCTGCGCTCGGATCAGACCGTCCGGCGCCGGATCGGCGGCGGGCGGAACCATCCGCAGGCAACCGGCATTGTCCTGCCGGATGGGCCGCGCGCGGACCGGCGCGCGAGCAGCGCCTCGAGGGTGGGAAGAAACGCTGTGTCGGATGGCAGCGAGCGACCGGGTCGTGCGGTCTGGCGGGCCATGGCGTGCCAGCTGGCGGCGATCGCGCTGATCGCTGTCGCGCTCGACCGGCCGGCCCCGGTCGAAGGCGCGGAAGTCGCCCGCGCTGAGGGTCCGGCCGCCGGGGCGCAGGCGGCACGGGTGCCCGCGGGTCAAGTCCCGGGGGCGCTCGCTCCATCGCTCTCCAGCGGCTGCGGCGAGCCGGCGCCGGCGGTCGCGCCGGCCGCGCTCAAGGTCGACGGGCGGCGCCGCGGTCTGATCACGGTGGTGCCGGCCGGCTACCGCCCGGAGCTGCCGCACCGGCTGGTGATCGCCTTCCACGGCCGGACCAACTCGAACGTGATGGCGCGCGGCTATTTCGGCCTCGAGGACGCGGTGCGCGGGCCGACCATCTTCGTCTATCCGAGCGGGCTGCGGCGCCGGAACGGCAGCTACAGCTGGTCGGACCCGAAGGATACGACCGAGGCGTTGCCCGACCTCGACTTGTTCGATGCCGTGGTCGCGAAGATCTCGAGCCTTTATTGCATCGATCGGACGCAGATCTTCGCGGTCGGCCATTCGCTTGGCGCCTGGTATGCCAACAGCCTCGCCTGCGCGCGCGGCGGGGTGCTGCGCGCGGTCGGCACGATCGCCGGCAGCATCCGGCTGTCCAACTGCCGGGGCGGCGTGGCCGCGCTGTTGTTCCACAATCCGCGCGACCGCCACGTCAGCTACCACTATGGCCTGGAGGCGCGCGACCTGCTGCGCGCCCGCAACGGGGTCGAGCGCCCGGCGGCGCACCTGTCGCTCGACGGCTTTGCCTGCCAGCGCTATGGCACCGCGGCCGCCTCGAACCCGGTGCTGTGGTGTCCCTATACGCAGACCCGCGGCCACTCCGGCCGTTACTATCCGCACCACTGGCCGGACGGCGCCGGGCGCGCGATCATGGACTTCTTCGCCTCGCTGCCGGGGGTCACGACGGCATCGGCGGTGCGCTCGGTGGCCGGCGGTCCGCCCGGCTGAGGCGAGGTCTGAACGCGGCCGCTGCCGATGCGGCAAGGGAGTCGCGGATTTGCGAGCGGGAGGGAGTTCGCCATGGCGCTGGTCGTGCATTTTCGGGCCATGGCGGGCAACAACGCCTGGGCCAACCATCGCCTGCTGGAAGCCTGCGCCAGGCTCGGCGAGGATGACTACAAGGCGCGGCGGACCAGCTTCTTCCCCTCGATCCACCTGACCCTCAACCACATCCTGCTGGTCGACTGGTACTATCTGGATGCGCTCGACAACGGCGGCCGGCGCTGGCGCGAGCTCTATGCGCTGGGCGACGAGCCCTGCCCGACGTTCGCGGCCCTCCGGCCGGCGCAGACGGCCGCCGATCGCCGGCTGATCGCCTATTGCGAGGCGCTCGGCGAGGCGGCGGTCGACGCGACCCTGATCCTCAACCGGCCGGGCGACGTCAAGCATCCCGAGCGGGTCCGGGATGTGCTCGCGCATCTGTTCCAGCACGCCATCCACCATCGCGGCCAGGTCCACGCCATGCTGGCCGGAACGACGGTGGCGCCGCCGCAGCTCGACGAGTTCTTCCTCGCCCAGGACGCCCCGCTGCGCGCGGCCGAACTCGAGCTGCTCGGCCTCGAGCCACCCTCGCCCCGGCTTGCCGAGCCACGACCTGAGCTTTAGGTAGGGGCTCTCGAACGCGCCAGATCGGCGCGCCAAGGAGCGAGCCGGTGGCGGCAGGGGCCATGACCGACAGCGAGCGGCTGAACCGGCGCGCGGCGCAAGCCAGCATCGCGGTCGCGGCGATCCTGCTGGTCGCCAAGCTCGCAGCCTGGCTGTTGACCAATTCGATCGTCATCCTGACCTCCCTGGTCGACAGCGGGATCGACCTTCTGGCGTCGCTGGTGACCTTCGTCAGCGTCCGCCAGGCGGCCCAGCCGGCCGATCGGGCGCATCGCTACGGCCACGGCAAGGCCGAGGCGCTCGGCGCCTTCACCCAGGCGGGCTTCGTCGGCGGCTCGGCGCTGATCCTGGCCTCGGAAGCGGTCCGGCGGCTGATCACGCCGCAGCCGATCCGGCAGAGTGGCCTCGGCATCGCGGTCATGCTGCTCGCGATCGTCCTGACCGCGGGCCTGGTCCTGTTCGAGCGGGCGGCGGTGCGGCGCACGGGCTCGGTCGCGATTCGCGCCGACAGCCTGCACTACGGCAGCGATCTTCTGGTCAACCTCGCGGTGATCGCGGCCCTGGTGCTGACCAAGGTCATCGGCTCAACCCTGATCGACCCGCTGTTCGCGCTCGCGATCGTCGCCGTGCTGCTGCAGGGCGCGGTCGCGGTGGCGCGCCAGGCGCTCGACATTCTCATGGACCGCGAGCTGCCGCGAGAGCAGCGGGCGCACATCCGCGAGCTGGCGCTCGGCCATCCTGAGGCGCAGGGCGTGCATGATCTGCGCACCCGGCGCGCCGGCACGGACGTGTTCATCGAGCTGCATCTCGAGCTCGCGGGCGGGCTCACCCTGGACGATGCGCACGCGATCACGGACGAGGTCGAAGGGCGGATCCGGGCGGCCTTTCCGGACGCCGACATCCTGGTCCACCAGGAGCCTGCGGGCCTGGCCGACGAGCGCCTCGATCATCGGATCGCCGCGGTCGAGCCCGCGGCTGCCGAGCGCCGTTAGGACGAGCCCCGAACGCCGGCGCGCTTGTAACCTCAGGTGACGGTGTTCACGGGCGCACCGCGCTCGAAGCTCTCGATGGTCGCGACCAGCTGGTCCCAGAGCGTCTGCATCGCCTCCTCGCTCGCCCAGGCGACGTGCGGGGTGACGATCACGTTCGGCCGTTCGACGATCCGCCAGAAGGGGTGATCTTCGGGCGGCGGCTCGGCGGAGAGACAATCGAAGCCGGCGCCGGCGATCAGGCCTTCATCCAGCGCCCGGACCAGATCCGCCTCGTCGACCAGGCCGCCGCGCGAGGCGTTGATCAGGAGCGGCCGGCGCCGCATCTTTCGGAATTCCGGCATGGCGAGCATATTGCGCGTGCTCGGCATCAGCGGCGCATGAAGCGTGATCACGTCGCTGGTCTCGAGCACCTCCTCGAAGGGCGTGTACAGCGGCCCGAGCCCGCTCACCCCTTTGTGGGCGGCGTAGAGGGCGCGCATGCCGAACGCCTGGCCGAGGCGCGCGACCTCCTGGCCGATCGTGCCCTCGCCGATGATCCCGAGCGTCGAGCCGTGCAGCTCGCGGATCGGATGGCTGAAGAAGCAGAACTGGCCGGCGCGCTGCCAGGCGCCCGCGATCACGTCCTCGCGGTAGCCGATCAGGGCGCGCCTGAGCGCCAGGATCAGCGCGAAGGTGTGCTCGGGCACCGTATGCACGGCGTAGCCGCGGACGTTGACGACGACGATCCCGCGCGCCCGGCAGGCGGCCACGTCGACCACGTCGTAGCCGGTCGCCGCGACCGCGATCAGCCGCAGATCGGGCAATTCCGCGAGCGTCGCGGCGCCGATCGCAACCTTGTTGGTGATCGCGATGCTGGCGCCTTTGAGGCGTTCGACGACCTGGTCCCCGGACGTGGCCTGGTGCTCGACCCAGTCATGCGCGAAGGCCGGCCGCGAGATCGCGACCGTCGGTCCGATGGTGGCCCGGTCGAGGAAGACGATGCGTTGCCTGGTCACGGGTGGGGGCTCCTCTGGATCGCGCCGGCGCCCGCCAAGGCCCGCGCGCCGGCCGAGACCGATTGACCCTACCACGCCCTGCCGGCGCCCGCCACCGCGCCTGCCGGCGTCCTCTCGTTGGTCCAGGTCGCGCCCCTCGCTGCAGACGATCAAGTCGAATCTCTGGTAGAATTTTCTCATAGTTAACAATATAGAATTAATCATTACTCGACTATCTCTTGACAATTACTTCGAGATTGCGATAGAGTGCAAGATACCGCCGGGAGTTTAGGATGGTGGTGTCATGAAGGTCCGGTTGTATATACTTGCGGCAAGTCTGCTGTTGTGGGCGCAACCGGCGGCGGCCGCGAACAACCTGTCGATCGCCTTGGATTTGAGCGTGGCGCCGACGCTCGACCCGGGCGCGGCCGAAAACGACGCCTGCCCTCCCAACCCGTACGTGCTGGCCCGGCGTGGCTGCGTCAACGACCTCAACTTTGCCGGCGGGCGGACCGACAGTCCACGCCTGAGCAGCCTCGATCAGCTCCTGCTGCTGGCCAATCGCCTGAAGGACCTGAACCTCGATCGCGACATCCGCCCGAACACCCAGCTCAAATTCACCTTCGGCCTGGTCAACCTGTACGAGCAGGAGGCCAAAGCCCGCCTCGCGCTCAGGATCCGGTTCTGAGCGGCCCGAGCGCCCGCGGAAGGACTATCCGCAGCCGCCGCGCGCGGCCAGGATCGCCCGGGCGAACGCCGGGCTCGCCAGCAGCCGTCGGCAGCGCTCGAAGCGGTTGATCGCATAGGCCCAGAAATCTTCGACCGGATTGTCGTTCATGACCTGGATCAGGCCCCAGAGCGTCCAGACCAGGTCGCACAGGCCCTGGTAGAGCACCATGCGCCCCGCCGCCGCCGCCGGCACCGCGCCGCCAAAATAGGCGCCAAGCAGAGCCGCGTCCTGCGCCGGCCCGAACTCCGCCTCGACCGAAAGGTCGCCCAGATCCCACATCGGATCGTTCATGCCGGCGTATTCCCAATCCACGATCACCATGCGCTGCCCGGTGTCGAGAAAATTCTCGGCGAGCGGATCGTTGTGGCAGGGGGCGAGCGGGGCCGGCCGTTCGGCCAGCGCCTGGCGCGCGCCCTCGGCGGTCCGCTGCAGCTCGTCATAGCCGTCCGGGATGCGCGCCCGGTTGCGCCGCAGCAGCGCCAGATACTCATCGATCTTGGCGAACACGTCGAAGCGGCCCGCGAACGGCTCGGCGCCGTCGTGCATGCGCCGGAAGGCGCGCGCCGCGCGCTCGACCCTTGCGAGATCGCGGAAGTGTTCCGCCGACATGGTGAGCCCCTCGATGTAGCGGCAGAGCATGCTGCCGTCGGCGACATCGAAGAACAGGACCTCGGCGTTGACGCCCGCAGCAGCCGCGACGCGTGCGTTTTGCGCCTCGGCCTCGCGGTCGATGTAGGCGCTCGTGCCGGCGCCCGCGAGGCGGAGCACGTAGCGCTCGGCGCCAAGCGTGATCTTGTAGTTGCGGTTGGTCAGGCCGCCGATCCGCTCGATCCGGGCCTGTTCCGGCGCGCTCCCGGCCAGTTGCGGGATGCGGGCGAGCGCGCCGGCGATGGCGCTCCGCTCGGCGGGCTCGAGATCGGTCGCGGCCATGGAGCCTCCATCCGGCATCAGCTGGGGGTCACCAGCTTGAGCCCGACGATGCCGGCCGCGATCATGCCGATGCAGGCAAGCCGGGCCGCGGTTGCCGGGTCGTCGAACAGCCAGAGGCCGAGCAGCGCCGTGCCGATCGCGCCGATCCCGGTCCAGACCGCATAGGCGGTGCCGACCGGCAGGCTGTTCACCGCGATGCCGAGCATGCCCATGCTCAGGACCATCGCGGCGACCGTCCCGACCGTCGGCCACAGGCGGGTGAAGCCCGCGGTGTATTTCAGGCCGATCGCCCAGCCGATCTCGAGCAGGCCGGCGATCACCAACACGACCCAGGCCATGGCGCACCTCCTTGCGACCGCTCGGGCCGCTCCTCAATGTCCGATCTGATAGTAGGCCTCGTAGACCGCCTGCGCCTGCCGGCGCGCCTCGACCCAGTCCCAGCTGCGTTCGAGGAAGCGGTCCGGACCGAGGCTTTGCACATAGGCGGATGGTTTCGGCTCGAGCAGCGCCTCGACCACGTGCCGGCCGATGCCCGCCGAGCCCGAGACGCCATGCGCGTTGCAGCCGCCGGCCATGACGAAGCCTTTGACCCGTCGCGCTCGCGCCGACGATGAAGCGGCCATCGGGGGTGAAGGTCGGCCAGCCCCGGAACACGTGCCGGATGCCTGCCTCCCGCACCGGCGGGTAAAGTGGCGAAAAAAGCTCGGCGAAGTTGGCGAGCACCGGCCAGTCGGGCTCGATCGCGGGCGGCTCGGCGTGCGCGGCGTAGCTCCGCGGGTCGAGCGAGCGCGCCGCCGGCTCCCAGCCGCCGAGCAGCAGCGCATTGACGTCCGGACGGCCGTAGAGGGTGGCATCGGGCACCCGCAGACAGGGCCACTCAGGCTGGATGCCGCCGGTCGGCACGGTGATGACATACTCGTGGCGGACCGGCACGATCGGCAGCTCGAGCCCGGCCATGCGCGCGAGGTGATAGGCGTGCGCCCCGGCGGCGTCGATCAGGGTCTCGCAACGGATTTTTCCCATTTCGGTCTCGATGCCCACGACGGCGCCGCCCTGCAGTGTGATGCCCGTGACGCGGACGCCGGTCGCGAAGCGGGCGCCTTGCTCGCGGGCGCGCGCCTGGTAGGCCATGGCGAGGTCGTAGGGCTGCAGGTAGCCATCGCTCGGGCACCAGAGGATCGCCTTTGCCGGCGCCGTGACCAGGCCCGGCCAGCGGGCGCCGGCAGCGGCGTGATCCAGGAGCTCGACCTCGAGACCGGCCGCCCGCGCGGTCTGCATGAGACGGCGGAACTCCTCGACGCGGGCGTCCTCGAGCGCGATCCGGAGGCTGCCGACCTGGCGCCAGGCGGGCCGCGGCGCGGGCCCGCGTTCGAGGGCTTCGAAGGTCGCGACCGAATCCATCGCGAGCCGGACGCGCTCGATCGAGCTGCGCACCTGGCCGACCAGGCCCGCCGCCTGCGCCGTGGTGACCGACGCCAGCGCCGGTTCCTTCTCGATCAGCAGCACATCCCGCCGGCCGGCCTCGGTCAGGCGGTAGGCGATCGCGCAGCCGATGGCACCACCGCCGACGATCACGATCTGAGCGTCCCCGAGCTCCGCCATCGTCAGGCCTCCGCCCGCATGGTCCGGAGGTACCAGCCGAGGAAGCCCCGGACGTTCTGCTCCCGGTCGGGCGACAGCGGCCCGGGCTGGTAGGCCGAGGAGCGGACCCCGGCCGCGACGCGGCGGCAGATCGCCCAGTCCTCCGCCATGGTCGTGGCATGGACCTCGATCACCCGCTCGGGATCGTAGTCCCGGCCTTCGATCGCATCCGCGCGCACCAGCCAGGCGGCGCGCACGAGCGTGCGGTCGGGAGCAAGCGGCGTGATGCGTACGGTATTGGCGTAGTCGCTGTTGGCGTGGCACCAGAAGTTGAGGTTGGTGTTGGCGCGCGCGGTGCCCATGTCGAAGTCGGAAAAATCGCCCATCAGGGGTGCTACCGGCCGGCCATCCCGGCTCTCGGTGACGAAGCCCGCCCGCACCGGCGTGCGGTTGGCGCGGAACCAGGGCGCGGTCGCATCGGAGGAGGTGGTGACGCGCGAGATGTCCAGCCCAAGCGCCGCCCAGCGCTCGCGGCACTCGGCGAGGCGCGCCTCGATCTCGGCATGCCTCGCCGGGTCGTGGTTGTCGACGTCGTAGGTGACCGAGACGTAGAGCCGGTGATTGGCCGGGCAGTGCAGGCACTCGCGGTTGTTCTCGACCACGGTCTTCCAGTTCACGGCAAGATCGTAGTCGACGATCCTGGCGATCCTTGGCCCGCTCGAGGCGCTGCGGCCCGAGGATCGGCTCGAAATGTGTCGCGCAGCGCATCGATCGGCTCGGGCCGTTCGGCGAGGTTGACGAAGATCAGGCCGCAGACCTCCTCGGCGGGCACGGGCTTGAGGCCAAAGCTGGCGCGTCCAGCCCGGTCATGCCGGGCGCCTGGAGCAGCCGGCCGTCGAGGCCGTAGGTCCAGCCGTGATAGGGGCAGACCAGGCGGGCGGCCCGTCCCTGCTCACGCTCGCAGACCAGCGAGCCGCGATGCCGGCAGACGTTGTGCAGCGCGCGCACTCGGCCATCCTCGCCGCGGAGCATGATCAGCGGATCGTCGCCGATCTTATAGGTGAAGAAGTCGCCAGGCCTTGGGATCTCGCAGCCGTGGCCGGCGAACAGCCAATGATGCCGGAAGATCTGCGCGAGCTCGGCCGCGAGCACCGCGGGTGCGCGGTAGAGCTCGGCCTCGAGCGTGAAGCCCTCTCTTTGTCGTTCGATCAGCGCTGCGATGTCGGTCATGGCCGCCCTGGACGCGCAAAAGCGCCAGCGTAGCGCGCCGCGGCCCGGCCGCAAGTCCGGTCACTCGGGCGGCTCATCCGGCCAGCGGCGGGCGCTGTGGAACACGCGGAGGATCTCGACCAGATTTCCTGTCACGCGGTAGGGAACGAGATAGCGGGTGCCCGGCACCACCAGCTCGCGGGTACCCGGCCATCGGCCGAGACGGCCGCGGTGCGGGGCGACCTCGAGCAGGTGGACCGATGCCTGCACCCGTGTCACGACGCGCCCGGCCGCGGTCGGGTCGTCAGCGGCGATGTAACGATAGATCTGGGTGAGGTCCGCGAGCGCGTCGTCGAGCCAGCGGATCTGCATTCCGGCTCAGCGGCTTCGGAAAGCCCTGGGCGGCTCCGGCTCCTCGCCCCGAGCGAGCGCGTCAAGGTAGCGGGTAGCATCCTTGTCGCTCACGAACGGTCCCCCGGCATCGGCTTTCTCGACCGCCGCGCGAATCGCCTCGACCTGCCAGGCGTTGGCTTCGACGTACTCGGCAATCGCTTCGGCGGCGAGATACGACTTCGAGCGCTTCGTGCTCTCCGCCAGCCGCTCGAGCTTGTCCTTGAGTTGGTTGCTCAAGCGCACGGTCATGGTTGTCGTGTCGGCCATTGGATCAGAATCCGAGGTTGGCATGTACACAAGGTAGCACGGCGCGGGTTCCGCGTTCAACGCCTGTGGCGCAGGCCAGGACGAGCCGCGCCGCTCGAACTCGCTGGCCCGCGGCTTGCTAGCCTAGCGGCCCGCGTGCCGCCCGCAAGAGAGGGCCGCGCGCCGCAGGGCAAGGAGACGGCGTCGTGACGCTTGCCGAAGTCAGCCTCGACGACAAGTACGTCAAGGACCGGGGTCGGATCTTTTTGACCGGCATCCAGGCGCTGGTGCGGCTGCCGATGCTCCAGCGCCAGCGCGACCTCGCGGCCGGCCACGACACCGCGGGCTACGTCACCGGCTATCGCGGCTCGCCGCTCGGTGGGCTCGACCAGCAGATGATGGCCGCGAAGCGCTTTCTCGATCAGCACCACGTCGTCTTCCAGCCGGGCGTCAACGAGGACCTTGCGGCCACTGCGCTCTGGGGGACCCAGCAGGCCGAACTGCACGGCGAGGGCAAGTACGACGGCGTGTTCGGCATGTGGTACGGCAAGGGGCCGGGCGTCGACCGCACGGGCGATGTGTTCAAGCACGGCAACCTCGCCGGCACGTCGCGGCTGGGCGGCGTGCTGGTGCTGATGGGCGACGATCACACCTGCGAGAGCTCGACCACGGCGCACCAGAGCGAGTTCGCGCTGGTCGACGCCCAGATCCCGGTGCTCAACCCGGCGGGCGTCGCCGAGATTCTCGAGTTCGGCCTGCTCGGTTTCGGCCTTTCCCGCTACAGCGGCTGCTGGGTCGGTCTCAAATGCGTCCACGACACGGTCAACACGGCGGCCTCGATCGACTTCGATCCGGGCCGCATCCAGATCGCGACGCCCGACTTCGTGCTGCCCGCGGGTGGCCTCAACATCCGCTTGCCCGACCCGCCGCTTGCCCAGGAGGAGCGGCTGCACCGCTTCAAGCTCGAGGCGGTGCGCGCCTTCGCGGCGACCAACCGGTTCGACCGGCTGATCTTCGAGGCCAAGGGCGCGCGGCTCGGGATCGTCTCGACCGGCAAGTCGTACCTCGATCTCCGCCAGGCGCTGGATGACCTCGGCATCGATCAGGCGCTGGCCGAGCGGCTCGGCCTGCGGGTCCTGAAGCTCGGCCTGGTCTGGCCGCTCGAGCGCGAGGCGGCCCTCGCCTTTGCCGACGGCCTCGAACAGATCGTCGTGGTCGAGGAGAAGCGCTCGCTGATCGAGAGCCAGCTGAAGGAGCTGCTCTACGGTCGGGCGAACGCGCCCCAGATCATCGGCAAGCGCGACGAGCGGGAACAACCCCTGTTCCCGGCCCATGGCGCGCTCACCAGCAACCAGATCGCCGAAGGGCTGGCCTTGCGCATCCTCCGGCTCGACCAGAACGATCAGGTCGCGGCCGAGCTCGAGCGCCTGCGCCAGCGCCAGAGCGGAGAAAAAGGGCCGGCGGCGCCGCTCCTGCGCACGCCCTACTTCTGCGCCGGCTGCCCGCACAACACGTCGACCCGGGTGCCCGAGGGCAGCATCGCCAAGGCCGGCATCGGCTGCCACTACATGGCCCAGTGGATGGACCGGAGCACGCTCGGCTACACCCAGATGGGCGGCGAGGGCGCCAACTGGGTCGGCGAGGCGCCGTTCTCCAAGCGCGCCCACGTGTTCCAGAACATCGGCGATGGCACCTACTACCACTCGGGCCTGCTGGCGATCCGGGCGGCAATCGCGGCCGGGGTCAACATCACCTTCAAGGTCCTCTACAACGATGCGGTCGCCATGACCGGCGGCCAGAGCGTCGACGGCCCTTTGAACGTGCCGCAGATCACCCGCGAGGTGGCGGCCGAAGGCGCCCGCCAGGTGGTGGTGGTGACCGATCAGCCGGACAAATATCCGCTCCATGCGGGCTTTGCCCCGGGCACCACGATCCGCCATCGGGACGAGCTCGATGCGGTCCAGCGCGAGCTGCGCGAGATCCCGGGCACCACGGTTTTGGTCTACGACCAGACCTGCGCCGCGGAGAAGCGGCGCCGGCGCAAGCGCGGCCGGATGGCGGATCCGCCCGCGCGGGTGGTGATCAACGAATTGGTCTGCGAGGGCTGCGGCGACTGCGGCCTCGCCTCCAACTGCGTCGCGATCGTGCCGGTCGAGACCGAGTTCGGGCGCAAGCGCCAGATCGATCAGTCGGCCTGCAACAAGGACTACTCCTGCCTCAAGGGCTTCTGCCCGAGCTTCGTCACGGTCGAAGGCGTGAGCCTGCGCAAGGGGCGGCCGGCGCCGGCTGCGGGCGAGGGTGAGGATGAGCTGCCCGAGCCGGCCCTGCCCGATCTTGCCGGCGGCTATGGCATCGTGGTCGGCGGGGTCGGTGGCACCGGCGTGGTCACGATCGGCGCGCTGCTCGGCATGGCAGCCCACCTCGAGGGCAAAGGGGCCGCGGTGCTCGATATGACCGGCCTCGCCCAGAAGGGTGGTGCGGTCATGAGCCACCTGCGGATCGCCGCCCGCCCGGACGACATCCAGACCGTGCGCATCGCGCCCGGCGGCGCCCGGCTGCTGCTCGGCTGCGATCTGGTCGTGGCCGGCGGCAACGAGGCGCTGGCGGCGCTGGCGCCGGGCCAGGGTCATGCCGTGGTCAACACCCATCGCATGATGACCGGCGACTTCACCCGCCAGGCCGATCTCGATTTCCCGGCCGCGGCGCTCGAGCGCCGGGTGGTCGAGGCGGCGGGCTCGAGAGCTTCGTTCGTGGACGCCTCGCGCCTTGCGACCGCGCTCCTGGGCGATGCGATCGCGGCCAACCTGTTCATGGTCGGGTTCGCGTATCAGAAGGGCCTGGTGCCGTTGTCGGCGGCCGCGATCGAGGGCGCGATCGAGCTCAACCGTGTGGCGGCCGCGATGAACCGCGCGGCCTTCCGCTGGGGCCGCCGGGCGGCGCTCGAGCCGGCCGCGGTCGAAGCCGCCGCAGGGTCGGTCACCCCGGCATCCGATCGCGCGCGCCCGGCCGCGAGCCTGGAGGAGGCGATCGGCCCGCCGGGTCGCGTTCCTTGCCGACTACCAGGACCAAGCGTACGCGGAGCGCTACCGCGCTCTGGTCGAGCGGGTGCGGCGGGTTGAGGCGGCGCGCGCGCCGGGCCGCAGCGAGCTCGCCCAGGCGGTCGCCCGCTACCATTTCAAGCTGCTCGCCTACAAGGACGAGTACGAGGTCGCGCGCCTCTATGCGAATGGCGACTTCCAGGCCCAGCTCAACCGCCAGTTCGAGGGCCGGCCGAAGCTCAAGGTCCACCTGGCGCCGCCGCTGCTCGCGCCGCGCGATCCGGCGACCGGCGAGCTCCAAAAGCGCGCCTACGGCCCCTGGGTGCTGACCGCCATGGGCTGGCTCGCCAGGCTCAAACGGCTGCGCGGCACCGCCTTCGACCCGTTCGGCTACTCAGCCGAGCGCCGGACCGAGCGCGCGCTGATCGGCGCCTACGAGCAGGTGGTCGAGGAGCTGCTGGCGAGCCTCACCCTCGACAATCACCAGCTCGCGGTCGAGATCGCCGCCATCCCCGAGCAGATCCGCGGCTACGGCCACATCAAGGCGCGGCATCTGCGCGCCGCCAAGGCGCGCGAGGCCGAGCTCCTGGCGGCGTTCCGGGCCCCGGCCAGGCGGCTCACCGCGGCCGAGTGAACCGCGGCCAGCTGCGCCCGGGTCACGCTCGGCGCGATCAGCCGCTGGGCGCGCAGGTAGCGCCCGACGATGATCGCATAGCCGATCATCAGGACGAAGTGGTGGGCCCAGCCGGCGCCCGTGGTCGCGAGCCCGATCAACAGGCTCAACAGGATCAGGCCGACCGCGTGGCGCTTGAGTAGCAGATATCTCGCGAGCTGGACCAGGTAGCTGGCGTTCAGGGCCAGACCGAGAACGCCGAAATAGAACACGATCTTGAACACCGTGTTGTCGATGTTGGTCTGCGAGCCCTCCGGCCAATTGATGTAGTAGTAATGGCGGCTGGCGATGAAGTCGGTCTGACCGAGCGGGTAGCCGAAGGGGAACTGGTCGAGGGAGTCGCTGATCAGGTGGTAGGGCGCGGTCAGGCGGAAGTAGATCGAGGTCCCGGGCAGGTACATGTGCTGGAAGCGGGTGAAGATGCCGAGCTGATAGGCGTGGTAGAGGGCGGTCGTGACGCCGGTGCCGGCGAGCGCCAGCCAGAGCAGCTTGCAGGCCGGCCGGTCGCGCACGAACAGCACGTAGCCCGCGAGCACGATCGCCGAGCCGAGCACGCCGGTCAGGCTGAGCGTGGCCATCGCCGCGAGCGCGCAGATGGCGGTGGCGAGCGTCGTTAGCCGCGGGTAGAGGCGGCGGGCGGCGAGCGTCAGCGCGGCGGCGAAGGTCATGAACCAGCCGGCGACCGAGGGCTCGGAGTAGAAGCCGTTGGCGCGCGGCGGTGGCGCGTAGGCGGTGACGTCGTAGACCAGGTTGCCGGGCCCGAGCGGGGCCAGCGGCCCGAGCACGTTGAGCAGCCGGTAGTCGCCCAGATTGAAGCTCAGCGCCTGCGCGATGATGAACAGGCCGGCGCCGGCGGCGGCGACGCAGAACACAGCCACCGAGCGGCGGACCTCGGGCCGTCGGGCGAGCGGCGCGTTCAGGCAGATCATGACCATCAGGACGAGGTTGAGGACATGCGCCAGGCTGCGCCCGAACTCGGCGCCGTCCCGGGCGAACAACCCGAGCCCGAGCGTGTACACGACGATGCCGAGCGCCATCACGATCTGCTCGTCCGGCGGCCGCCGCAGCCAGTAGAGCGTGACGAGGTACAACTCCATCAGATGGCAGATCACGACGCTCAAGGTGACCTGGAAATCGTCCAGGTGAACCAGGGTCAGCTGCATCAGCACCAGGCTGATCGGCCACAGCCAGATGAGCGGCCAGTATTCGAAGCGGATTTTGACGGTCGGGCTGCGCGCGGCGATGATCATTGCCGGCGGCTGGACACCGGCGGTCGGGCACCGAGCGGCGTCGCCGAGGGGCGGAGCAGGCGCGCGGCGAGGCGCTCGCCGAGGCGCTGGCGCGGTTCGGCCGGCAAAGCCCGGGGGCGAACCGCCGCGGCCAGCCGGTCCGCATAGCGCGCGATGATCAGTTCGCGATCGAGGTGGGTCTCGGCGAACCGCCGGCCGGCCTGGCCGAGGCGCTGGCGTCGCTCGGCGTCGGCCGCGAGCGCGCGGATCGCGTCGACCACGGCGGCGGGCTCGGCGGGCGCGACCGTCACGCCGCCGGTACCGGCGAGCTGGGCGAACTCGCCGTCGCCCTGAGCGACCACCGGCCGGCCGCTCGCGAGCATGCCGCCGAGCTTGGATGGTAGAGCGAAGCTCGCCGCCTCGGCCCGTTGGGGCAGAATGTGGATGTCGGCAAGATTGAGCAGCTCGTTCAAGCGCTCGCGCGGCTGCAGCGGCAGGAAGCGCACGTTCGGGCGAGCGGCCATCAGTCGCTCGAGCCGTTCTCGGACGGCGCCGGCGCCGCACAGGACGAACTGGATCTCCGGCCGGTCGGCAAGCCGGTCGGCGACCGTCGCGAGCCCGTCCAGGCCCTGCTTCTCGCCCATATTGCCGGCGTACAGCACGACCAGCTGATCGGCGCCCAGGCCAAGCGCCCGGCGCAGTCGGCCGGAACCCGCCAGCGGCTGGATCGTGTCGGTGTCGACCCAGTTCGGACAGCGGCAGAGCCGCTCGGGCGCGACGCCATAGGCGGCGAGTTGACGGCCCATCCGCGCCGAGATGGTCGACACCAGGTCGAAGCGCCGCAGCAGCCAGCCATAGGCGGCCCGGACCGCGCGGTACACCCGGCCCCCGGGCAGCATTTGCAGCGCGCAGGCCGCCTCGAGCTCCAGGTCCTGAACGTGCAGGCAGGCCCGGGCCCCCGCGAGGCGGGCGGCGAGCAGCGTGGTCGGGGCGGTGAGGGTGGTCGGCTCCACCGTCCAGATCAGGTCCGGGCGCCAGGTCATGGCGTGCCACAAAGTCGGCAGGCAGCTGCTGATGGCGAACGAGAGCAGGTGCAGGATGCGCTTCACCGGCGACGGCTCGGCCGGCACCCACAGAGGGCAGCGCACGACGAGGGCGCCCTCGACCGTCTCCCGGCGATAGCGCCAGGCGGCGTAGCCACGCGCGATGCGCCACTCCGGATAGTAGGGAGGGGCGGTGATCACGCGCACCTGGTGACCGCGCCCGGTCATCCAGGCGGCGAACTCGGCGGTGTACTTGCCGACGCCGATCAACTCCGGCGCAAAGTTGAGGCCGAGGACGAGGACTCTCACGACATTCTACCGATCAGGCGATCTTCAGCCTACGGTAGAACATAACTTAAAGTAGATCCACAAGTTTTTTGATCAACCAAAGATAGATTGCTTTTGATCTTAACTGAGACTTGAACGTCAACGCTTATCACATTGATATTATGGTCCAGCGCTAGCTCGCCTCGCGCTGTGGCCGGCGCCCGGCTCAGCGCAGGATGGACTTGATGGCGGCCTTCTTGGCCAGCTGGAACGCCCGCGGGAAGGTCGCTTCGGCCCACAGCACGGCGCGCGGGCCCCAGGCGTTCTGGTTCTTGGGCAGGTGCATCTGCACGCCGTTGATCTCGACCACCGCCAGCCGTCGCCGCCGTCGTTGGAACTGCAGGAGATCGGAGCTCGCCGCGAGCAGGTGCGCGGTGATCGAGCTGCGCGAATGCTCGGGCTCGGTGGTCTCCAGGCTGCCGTGGATGGTCCTGGTCGACCAGAGCAGGACATCGCCCCGACGCAGCGCCGGCGCGCGACGGACCAGGCCCTGGGCGGCGATCACGTCGCGGACGTGCTGCTTGTAGCGGTCATGGTGGAAGGCGATGTCCAGGTCGCCGCGGTTGGCGGCCATGTCGACCAGGTGGCTCTTCGGACAGACGTAAAAGCGGCCGGCGCCGGCGGCGATGTCCTCGAGCGCGATCCAGGCGCCGAGCATGCCGCCGGGCCCGGCCGAGTCCAGATAGTAGGCGTCCCGATGCGCCCAGGTGGCGGAGTTGCCCTCGAAGTACATCGACTGCACGATCTTGCCCGGCTCGCCCAGGATCGCCCCGACCGCCCGCTGCAGTCCGGGTTCGGTCAGGATCTCGAGGCCGGCCGCGCGAAAGTTCGGAAAGCGGCTCTGGCGCAGGCTCTGGATGTTGAGGATCGGATTGAGCAGATAGCCATGGTCGGTGAAGACGTGGCGCTCCGCATGGCTGGTGGTCTGCCGGTAGAGGTGGCCGGTGTAGGGCTTGACCTCGGCGGCGAACGCGGCCCGCGCCCGGTCGCACAGCGCGCCCGGGATGAGGCCCGGCACGACCACGTAGCCCAGGGCATCGTAGTCGCGCCGGAGCGCCGCGCCGTCGATCAGGCCCGGATCGGGCCCGGCGCGCCGCCCGGCCGCGGCCGGCGCGCTCACGCGCTCTGGTCCCGCCTGGACGCGCCATGGCGCGAGCAGCGGCGAGGCGAGCGGTCCGAGGGCGGTGCTGGTGACCACCAGATAGGCCGCGTGCACGCAGGCCAGCCGGCCGGTGTTGACGGCGATCTCCGGCCAGCCCTTGTCCAGCACCCGGCGCTGGATGGCGACGAAGTCCTGGAAGCGCCGGAACGTCGCGCGCTTGGAGAGGTTCTGGCGGCCGAAGTCGTGGCGCGCGATCGGGGCGCTGAGCGCGACCGTGCGCGCGCCATCGCGGCACATTCGGGCGATCGTGTAGTAGTCCGAGGAGATCTGATAGGCGAGGTCGTGGGGTACGGCCTGGTGCAGCTCGCGGCGGATGAAGGTCGCCTGGTGGTAAGCGGGCAGGCCGTAGCGCAGGCGGGCCGCGGCCGGGTGCGGCGGCCGGTAGACCCGCGCGCCGGTGGGCAACTCGAGGATCGTGCCGCCGAACAGGATGTCGATCGGCCGCGCCGCCTGGTCGATCGCGGCCGCCACGCGGGCCAGCGTTGCAGGCTCCGCGAACCGGTCGCCGGCGTTCATGAACACCACGAACTCGCCCCGCGCGCGCCCGAGGCCATGGTTCATCGCATCGTACACGCCGCGGTCGGGACCGCTGTGCAGCGTCGCGATCCGGGCCGCGTGCGCGCGGATCGCATCCAGCGTGCCGTTGGTCGAGCCGCCGTCGACCACGATCCATTCGAAGTTCGGGTAGGTTTGCTCTAGGATGCTGCCGGCGGTCGCCGCGAACCCGGGGCGATCGTTGAGAACGACGGTGATCACGCTGACCCGGGGCGCCATGCAGACAACCTATGGTTTATTAAGGAAAGAGATATTAACCTATAGCGTCAAATATGTCCATCACCTTCTCGCCTGCCGCGACCCCCGACCCGCGGGCGCTGGCCGCGGCCGAGAAAGGTTGAATTGCGATGGACCAGGATCGCTCTATGATTAATTCGACGCCATCCTCTCCTATAGCATCGCCGCATGGCCGGCAACCGCGCGCTGCTGATCGAAGCCTCCGACGAGCCCTGGCCGTCCCTCGAGCGCACCTGGCAGAGCCCGCTCGACCCGGGGCGCTGCTACGGCGTGCGGGGCGACCGGTTCTACAAGATCGCGCGCCGCGATCCCGGCGCCGCGGGCCCGCAGCGCCGGCAGGACCTCGCCGGCGAGGCCCGCCTCCTTCAGCGGGCGCAGGGCATCCCTGGGATTCCCGAGCTGGTCGCGTGGCAGGCGACCCCGACCCAGGTGGTCCTGGTCACGAGCCGGCTGTCCGGCCGGCCGCTCAGCCAGCTCGACCTCGGCTGGGGCCGGCTGCTCCGGCTGACGCTCGGGCTCGCGCTCCTGGTCGTCCGCCTGGCGCGGCGCGGGATCAGCCATGACGATCTCCGGCCCGAGAACGTCCTGGTCGACCCGGCCGGGCGGCCGCAGCTGATCGACTTCGATCAGGCGAGCACCGGCGGCTTCGCCGTCTGCCTCGGGCGGAGCCTGCTCGGGTTCCGGCTGGGCGGTCCCGCGGTCAGCAACAGCGTGCTGGCGCCCTTGCGCGAGCGTCTGCAGGCGAGCCTGCCGCCCGCGCTGGTCCGGCGTCTCAAGGGCGACCGTCGGCTTCGGCCGCGCCCGCCGGCATGGCTGCCGCTGCCGGCCGCGGCCAGCGCGCAGCAGCGGGCGCTGCACGCGGCCTGGGGGCTCGCCGCCCTCTCGAACGCCAGCTCGCCGGGCGCAGGGGTCGCCTACCACGAGCTCGCGTTCGCGGGCCTGACCTTGCCCGGCGAGCGGCCTTGGGCGGCGCGCTGGCAGCACCTCGCCCGGATCACCGACTACCGGGGCAAGCGGGTGCTCGAGCTCGGCTGCAACCAGGCCCTGCTCTCGATCTTCCTGCTCAAGGAAGCCGGTGCCGGCGCCGCGCTCGCGGTCGACCGCGATCCTTTGATCCTCGAGGCGGCCGCCGCGACCGCGCGTGCCTTCCAGGTGCGACCCGAACTCCGGCGGATCGATTTCGACGCCGATCGGAACTGGGAGGCCGAGCTTGCCGCCTTCCGGCCGGAGGTCGTGTTCGCGCTCAGCGTCGCCCACTGGGTCCGCGACCAGGCCCGCTTCTTCGCCTTTCTCGGCGGCGTCGAGGAGCTGATCTACGAGGGCCACGAGAGCGCCCGGACCGAGCGCCGCCGGCTCGCCGCGGCCGGCTTCACGGCGATCGAGCTGATCCACAGCAGCGAGCGCGGCCGCCCGGTGCTCCACTGCCGCAAGGGCCGGGCCGCGCTGCCCTAGCGCTCGCGGCGCACGGCGCTCTCGTGCCAGCGCCGGAGGAGCAGATGGGCGAGCAGGCTGAACCCGGCAAAGATCAGGATGCCGGTCAGCGAGATCAGGAACACGGCTGCGAACATGCGCGGGATGTTGAGCCGGTAGCCGGCTTCGAGGATGCGGTAGGCGAGGCCCGAGCCGGTGCCGGCGGTGCCGGCCGCGAACTCGGCGACGATCGCGCCGATCAGGGACAGGCCGCCCGCGATCTTGAGGCCGCCCAGAAAATAGGGCATCGCGGACGGCAGGCGCAGATACCGGAGCATCTGCCAGCGCGAGGCGCCGTACAGCTGGAACAGGTCGATCAGGTTGTGATCGGCGCTGTTCAAGCCCAGCGTGGTGTTGGCCAGGATCGGGAAGAAGGCGACGATCCAGGCGCAGATCAAAAGCGCCGCATAGGTGTTGTCGACGTAGATCAGGATGAGCGGTGCGATCGAGATGATCGGGGTCACCTGCAGGATCACGGCGAACGGGAAGAAGCTGAGCTCGATCCACTTGGACAGGGAGAACAGGATCGCGAGCCCGACGCCGCCCAGGATCGCGACGCAAAGCGCCATGAAGGTGATCTGAAGCGTGATCAGGAGCGAGGGCAGGAGGATGCCGCGGTCGTCGATCAGCGCCTGCAGCACGAGCAGCGGGCCGGGCAGGATGTAGTGCGGGATATGGTTGACCCGGACGACCAGCTCCCAGGCGCAAAGGGCCAAAACGCCGATCGCGAGCGGGGCCAGGATTTGGGCGATGCGCTCGGCGCGGCCGTTGCCGGCGGGCGGGGCCGGGGTCACGCCATCGCCTCGTGGAGCTTGGCGGAGACCCGCCGGCAGCAGGCGTTGTAGGGCTCGGACGTGCGATACGCCTCGCTGCGCGGGTAGGGGGCGGCGATCTCGAGCTCAGCCATCACCCGGCCGGGGCGCGCCCTGATGACCGCGATCCGGCTCGCGAGGTAGACCGATTCGTAGACGCTGTGGGTGACGAACACCACGGTCCAGCTGTGCGTCTGCCAGAGGTGGAGCAGATCGTCATTGAGGCGGAAGCGGGTGATCTCGTCGAGGGCGGCGAACGGCTCGTCCATCAGGAGGATGCGGGGCTCGGTGATCAGGGCGCGGGCGATCGAGACCCGCATCTTCATGCCGCCCGAGAGCTCGCGCGGATAGGCGTCGGCGAAGGCCGTAAGGCCGACCATGGCGAGCGCCGCCTCGACCTTGGGGGCGGCCTCGCGCCTGGACAGGCCCTCCAGGCGGAGCGGCAGGTGGACGTTGGCCCGCACGGTTGCCCAGGGCATCAAGGTCGGCTCCTGGAAGACGAAGCCGATGTCCCGCCGGCGCGCCTGCCGGCCGGCCGCGCCATCGGCCCAGACGATCCGGCCGGCGCTCGGCTGGCCGAGCCCCGCGAGCAGGCGCAGGGCCGTGCTCTTGCCGCAGCCCGAGGGCCCGAGCAGGCAGAGGAACTCGTGCTCGCCGATCACGAGATCGAGACCCTCGAGCGCCTGGGTGCCGTTGGCGAAGGACTTGCCGACCCGCTCCAGCCGGACCAGCTCGGGGCCGGTCCGCGGCGCCGGCCGCCCCGGGTCCTGGTCCCGGACGATCGAGGGCTTCGGCATCCGCTGGCGGTCCCGGCCGTGAAGGAAGGCGCATCGCTGAGGAGAACTAGCCCGCGCTGCGGGCCCTGACAATCCGCCCAGGGGCTTGCCCGGTCAGGGGCCCTTGACAGAAATGGCCGGCGCTCTATAGAACATTTAGTGAACAAAAAGGGTTCAAACAGCGAACATACGAATGCTTGACCGTGCGCCCACCACCCGCTTCTGTCAATCCCCAGCCCTGGCCCCAGCCCTGGCCCCAGCCCTGGCCCCAGCCCTGGCTCAAGCCGCCGCGCGCGGACCAGCGGCGCCGGCTCGAGCGGCTGCGCGCCGAGCTCGCGCGGCTCGACCGCCCGGCGCCGGACCCAGGCGCGGTGCGGCCGCTCGGGCTCGCCGGGATCGATCGCGCCCTGCCGGGCGGCGGCCTGCCGCGGGGCTGCCTGCACGAGCTCTACGGCGAACCAAGCCAGGCCGCGGCTTTGGGTTTCGCGGTGGCGCTGCTCGGCCGCTTGCTGGCGGACGGCGGCCACGCGGTCTGGATCGGCCCGAGGGACGAGCTGTTCGGGCCGGGTCTGGCCGAAATGGGGCTCGCCCCGGAACGGCTGCTCATGGTCCGGGCGCGGGCGCGCGATGCCCGCCTCTGGGCGCTCGAGGAGGCCTTGCACAGCTCAGGCCTGGTCGCCGCGCTCGCCGAGATCGACCGCCTCAGCCTGATCCAGAGCCGCCGGCTGCAGCTCGCAGCCGAGACCAAGGGGGTGAGCGCCCTGCTGCTGCGGCCGCTGACCGCCGAGCGCCGGCCTGAGCGTCGCCCAGACCCGCTGGCGGATCACGGCCCTCGGCAGCCGGGGCGCGAGCCGGCGCGAGCTCGGGCCGCCCCGCTGGCGGGTCGAGCTGGTCCGCTGCCGCGGCGGCCGGACCGGCATCTGGCAGATCGAAGGTTGCCCGGGAGGCTGGCATGAGGTCGCGGATCCTCTCCCTCTGGCTGCCGACGCTCTCGACCGACCGGCTGCAGAGGCGCGCGCTCAGCAACGGGCGTGAGCCCGGCGAGGTTGGATTGGCGCCGGACCGGCCGCTCGTCACCTTCGTGAACGAGAAGGGGGCGCTCCGGCTCGCGGCGGTCTGCGCCCGCGCCCGGGCGGCAGGGCTCGCCCCCGGCCTGATGCTGGCCGATGCCCGGGCGATGGTCCCGGAACTCCAGGTCCAGCCGGCTGCGCCCGCGGCCGATGCCAAGCTGCTCGAGGACCTGGCCGCCTGGTGCGAGCGTTACACGCCGCTGGTCGCGATCGATCGCAGCCATGCGCACGACGCAGGCGGGGCGCTCTGGCTCGACATCACCGGCTGCGCCCATCTGTTCGGCGGCGAGCTGGAGCTGCATGCCGACCTGCTTGCCCGGCTCCGCCGCCAGGGCCTCATGGCCGCGGCCGGGATCGCCGACACCCCGGGCGCCGCCTGGGCCTGCGCCCGTTTCGCCGCCCCCGGGCGCGCGGTCGTGCCCCCCGGAGAGACCCGGGCGGCGCTCGGCCCCCTGCCGGTCGCAGCGCTCCGCCTCGAGCCCGAGCTTGGCGCCATGCTCGAGCGTCTGGGCCTCGCCCGGATCGAGCAGCTGCATCCGCTGCCGCGGCCGGCGCTGACCGCGCGTTTTGGCGCCGAGCTCGTGACCCGCCTCGAGCAGGCGTGGGGCCAGAGCGCCGAGCCGATCTCGCCGCGCATGCCGAGGCCGGCCCATCGGGCCCAGCTGGCGTTCGCCGAGCCGCTGCTCGAGACCGAGGCGCTGCGCACGGTCGCCCTGCGCCTGCTCGCCGAGCTCTGCACCGGCCTGGAGCTCGCCGGGCAGGGCGCCCGCCGGCTCACGTTCGCCCTCTACCGGGTCGACAACAGCACCGCCTGCGTCCGGATCGGCACCAGCCGGCCCTGTCGCGAGGTGCGCCAGCTCGCCCGCCTGTTCGCCGAGAAGCTCGGGGAGCTCGACCCCGGCTTCGGCATCGAGCGGGCGATTCTTGCGGCCGAGGTGGTCGAGCCGCTCTTGCCCGAGCCGCTCGCCTGGCGCGGCTTGGGTGCCGGCGATCTCGACCAGGCGCGCGATCTGGCGCCGCTGGTCGATCGCCTGAGCAACCGCCTGGGCGAGGGCGCCGTGGCCCAATTGGTGCCGCAGGCGAGCCACCTGCCCGAGCGCGCCCAGCGCCGGGTGCCGGCGCTCTCCCAAGCCCCGCGCCGCACAGCGGCGCTCAATGAAGCCCCGCGCCGCACAGCGGCGCTCGATGAAGCCAAGCCCGAGCGGTTTCCCGAGCGCCGGCTGCAGGGCGAGGCGCTGGCGCGGCCGCTGCGCCTGCTCGCCCGGCCCGAGCCGATCGAGGCGGTGGCGCCGGTGCCCGACCAGCCGCCGGTGCTGTTCCGCTGGCGCCAGGCGCTGCACAAGGTCGCGCGCGTGCGCGGCCCCGAGCGCCTGGCGCCCGAATGGTGGCGCGCGCCGGATGCCGATCCCGAGCGCCCTGACCCGCGACTACTTCGCGGTCGAGGACACCGAAGGCGGCCGCTTCTGGCTGTTCCGTGAAGGCCTCTACCTCACCGGCGCCGCCACCCTGCCGCGCTGGTATCTGCACGGGATGTTCGGCTAGAATGCTGATCGGTTCATCGGATGGATGCCGTGATCGACACGCTTGCCCTCGCCGAGCGCCTGGAGCGGGAATACGGCGACGATCCCGAACGGGCGCGCCGACACGCCCGCATCCTCGGCGACAGGGCCGAGTCGAGCGATCTCGCGACCAAGCAGGACATCAAGGAGCTGCGTGCCGACGTGCAGCACGAGATCGGCGGTCTGCGGACCGAGATCGGCGGTCTGCGGACCGAGTTGCAGCACGAGATCGGCGGTCTGCGGACCGAGTTGCAGCACGAGATCGGCGGTCTGCGCGCCGATGTGCAGCACGAGATCGCCGTCCTGCGCACCGAGATCCGCGAGGTCGAGCAGCGCCTGCGCGCCGAGCTGCACAAGGAGATTGGCGGGGTGCGGGGGGAAATGGGCGCTCTTGCCTGGAAAATGACGGGACTTCTTCTGGCGCAAACCGCAGCACTCGTAGCGCTGATCAAGCTGTTGCCCTGAGCCCGGCGCCTGCCCGTCGGCAGGCGTCATGAGCGCCTACGCCGAGCTCCAGATCACCAGCAATTTTTCCTTTCTGCGAGGCGGGTCGCACCCGGAGGAGCTGGTGTTGCGCGCGCATGAGCTGGGGCTCGAAGCGCTGGCGCTGACCGATCGCAACACGCTGGCCGGCGTCGTCCGCGCCCATGTCGCCGCCAGGGAGGCCGGCATCCGCTTCGTGGTCGGCGCCCGCCTCGACCTCGAGCCGGAACGCTCGCTGCTCTGCTTCCCGACCGACCGCACCGCCTATGGCCGGCTTTCCCAGCTCATCTCGCAGGGGCAGCGGCGGGCCGGGAAGGGCGGCTGTAAGCTCGGGCTCGACGACCTGCTCGACCACGCCGAAGGTCAGATCGTCATCGCCCTGGCGCCGGACAGGCTGGACGATGGCTTCGCGGCTTTCCTGAGAGAGTTGAGCCACAAGCTGCCAGCTTGTTACCTCGCCGCGCAGCATCTCTACCGCGGCGACGACGCGGCGCGCATCGAGGCGCTGGCGGGGCTTGCCGCAACCTGCCGGACGCCCCTGGTCGCGACCGGCGACGTGCTCTACCACGTCCCCGACCGGCGCCCCTTGCAGGACGTGCTGACCTGCATCCGCGAGCACACGACCATCGATCAGGCGGGCTTCCGGCTCGAGGCCAACGCCGAGCGCCACCTGAAGCCCCCGGCCGAGATCGCGCGGCTGTTCCGCCACTATCCCGAGGCGCTCGCGCGCACGCTCGAGATCGTCGATGCCTGCCGCTTTTCCCTGGATGAGCTGCGCTACGACTATCCGATCGATCCGCCGCCCGAAGGACTCACCGTCCAGGAACACCTTGTCGAGCTCGCCTGGCAGGGCGCTGCTTGGCGTTATCCTGAGGGTTTGCCGGCCAAGGTCCGCTCGCTCATCGAGCACGAGCTCCAGCTGATCGAGGAGCTCGGCTACGCGCCCTATTTCCTGACCGTGCACGACATCGTGCGCTTCGCCCGTGGCAAAAACATCCTCTGCCAGGGCCGGGGCTCGGCGGCCAACTCCGCGGTCTGCTACTGCCTGGGCATCACTGCGGTCGACCCCCTGCGCTTCGACCTTCTGTTCGAGCGCTTCGTCTCGGCCGAGCGCAAGGAGCCGCCCGACATCGACGTCGACTTCGAGCACGAGCGGCGCGAGGAGGTCATTCAATACATCTACGGAAAATACGGCCGCGAGCACGCCGGCATTGCCGCGACCGTGATCCATTATCGCTCACGCAGCGCGATCCGCGAGGTCGGCAAGGCCATGGGTCTCTCGGAGGACGCGGTCGGCGCGCTGGCCTCGGGCATCTGGGGCTGGAGCGAGGGCGGCCTGGACGAAGAGCTCGCGCGCGAGCGCGGCCTCGATCCGAGCGCCCCGCGCCTGCGTCTCGCGCTCCAGCTCGCCTCCGAGCTGACCGGCTTTCCCCGCCATCTCTCGCAGCACGTCGGCGGCTTCGTTCTGACCCGCTCGCGCCTCGACCAGGTGGTGCCGGTGGTCAACGCCGCGATGGAGGGGCGCACCATGGTCGAGTGGGACAAGGACGACCTGGACGCGCTCGGCATCCTCAAGATCGACGTTCTCGCCCTCGGCATGCTGACCTGCATTCGCAAGGCGTTCGACCTGCTCGAGCGTCACTACGGCAAAAAGCTCGACCTCGCGACCATCCCGGCCGAGGACGGAGCGGTCTACGAGATGCTGAGCCGGGCCGACTCGATCGGCGTCTTCCAGGTCGAGAGCCGGGCGCAGATGACCATGCTGCCGCGCCTCAAGCCTTGCTCCTTCTACGACCTCGTGATCGAGGTCGCGATCGTGCGCCCGGGGCCGATCCAGGGCGACATGGTCCACCCGTACCTGCGCCGCCGGAGCGGCGAAGAGCGGGTCGAGTATCCCTCGGACGCACTTCGGGGCGTGCTCGAGAAGACGCTGGGCGTGCCCTTGTTCCAGGAGCAGGCGATGCAGATCGCGATTGTGGGTGCGGGCTTCACCGCCAGCGAATCCGATCGGCTGCGCCGCGCCATGGCGACCTTCAAGCGGGTCGGCACGATCCACACCTTCCGCACCAAGTTCATCGACGGCATGGCTGCGAACGGCTACGCGCGCGAGTTCGCCGAACGCTGCTTCCAGCAGATCGAGGGTTTTGGCACCTACGGCTTTCCCGAGAGCCACGCCGCGAGCTTCGCGCTCCTGGTCTACGTCTCGGCCTGGATCAAGTGCCATTATCCGGAGGTGTTCGCCTGCGCGCTCCTCAACAGCCAGCCGATGGGCTTCTACGCGCCTGCCCAGATCGTGCGCGATGCCCAGGGCCACGACGTCGCCGTGCTGCCGGTCGACGTCAACGCCAGCGACTGGGACTGCACCTTGGAGGTGGCAGCGGTGGCAGCGCCACCGGCCGAGGACCGCAAGGGACGCCCTTTCGCGCTGCGTCTGGGTTTTCGCCAGGTCAAGGGGCTGAAGGCGGAGGAGCTGGCGCAGCTGGTCCTGCGCCGGGGCGGGGGCTATCGCGATCTCGCTGAGCTGCGCCGCCGGTCGGGCCTCAGCGCCGCGGCGCTCGATCGCCTGGCGCGCGCCGATGCCTTCACTTCGCTCGCGCTGGACCGGCGCGGTGCGCTCTGGAAGGCACTCGGCCTCGAGCGGACGGGGCACGAGCGCGACCTGCCGCCCCTGTTCGCCTGGGCCGAAGGTCGCACAGCGCCCGGCGAACTCGAAGTCGCGCTGCCGCCGATGACGCTCGGCCACGAGGTCGCCGAGGACTACGCCAACCTCCGCCTGTCACTGCGCGCCCATCCCCTGGCCCTGCTCCGCCCCTTCCTGCCGCGCCGGACGCTCCGGGCCGAGCAGCTCGCCGCCATCGAGGACGGCCGCTGGGTCGAGGTCGCGGGCCTGACCCTGGTCCGTCAACGCCCGGGCACCGCAAGTGGGGTCATCTTCATCACGCTCGAGGACGAGACCGGGGTTGCCAACCTGGTGGTCTGGCCCAAGGTGTTCGAGCGCTTCCGCCGGATCGTGCTGGGGGCGCAGCTGCTGGCGGTCCAGGGCAAGCTGCAAAAGGAAGGCTTGGTGATCCACGTGGTGGCCGAGCGCCTGCTCGACCGCACCGACCTTTTGCGCCGCCTGGCCGAGACCGAGCCGCCCTTCAGATCACCGCTCGCGCGCGCCGACCACGCCAAGAGCGGCAACCCGCCCGACCCGCGCGACCCCTTCTTCCGCCCGCGCGACCTCGACCACTTCCGCTCCCACCCGCACATCTACAAGGGTATCCTCGAGCCACCCGCAGCGCGGCCGGACCCCCTCGCTCCCCGCGCCGCCGGCTTCAAATCCCGCAACTTCCACTAGGGTCAGCCTAGTGATGCGAAGGAGACCCATCCAAGGTGAGGTCTTCGATCCAGACGACCCGCTTGGCTCCATCGGTGCCCGCGAGCGTGTTCACGAGGCGGCGATCCGCGGTGACGAGCCGACCGTCGATCTTGTCCGCGAGCGCAAGATAGAGGCTGTCATAGACCGAACAGCCGCGTCGCAGCGCAATCGCGACCGCATCCCAGAGCAAGCCGCGATCCGCCCACACCGTGAGTCCGACGGCCTCCACCGCTTCCAGCGCTGCGACCACCGCTGGCGCGGCGATCTCCTTCCTTCGCCAGCGCTTCCAAAGGACGTTGCTGATCTCGCTGAAGAAGAGATGAGGCACGCTCAGCTCTTCCTTGCCGTTCAGCAGCCGACGCGCCACCGAGGCGTGCGTCTCGTCCAGATACCATTTCAGCCCGACGCTCGCATCCACCACCAGTCCGCTCAACGGTCGCGGTCCTCACGAACTAAGTCCGTACTGTCCGAGAACTGCCTCCCGCCAAGCATCTGCCGGACCCGTTCCGCGGCCGCCCGCGCCTCTGCCCAGGTCGCTTGTGCCGCAGCGAGCTCGAGGATCGCCTTCAGCTCCTTTTGCAAGGACCGGCCATTCTCCTCCGCCCGCGCCTTGAGCCGGTCGACCACCGCCGGATCCAGATCGCGCACCAGCACGCTCGCCATCGCCGCTCTCCTATGCTAGCGAACCAATAGCATTGTCGGGCAGCGGATGTCGAGAGGATGGTCCGGAAGACGGCATGCACGGGCGTGACCTGGAGGGGCGCCGACGCCCTGAACTCACGACCGCCCGGCCGCAGCGGATCACGCAAAAGGTTCCCGACGATATGTCAGGAACCAATTGTCCGCCTTTCCCCGACGCTGTTGTGTCGGCGCGGCAGTGCTCAGTCGGGGAGGAAGTCCTGATCCTGGAGCTGCTTGGCTGAGTAGGGGCAGGTCGTCGGGAAGGCGCCGTCGGGCAGGCCCGTTTCGTCGAGCGCGCCGGCGACCGCCGCGGGATATTCCTCCGCCAGCGCCTCTTCGACATGGCCGCGCAGGCTCGGATTGCGGCGCAGCAGCTTGGCGAGATCGTGGCGCTGCACCCAGAGCGTGTTGCGCCAGCTGCGCCAGCGCAGCCATGGTTGGAACTGCCATTTGAGCAGATGGATCAGGATTTGACGGATGCGGCTCTCCGTCTGGTCCCATTCGCCCCGGCCTGTGGCCTCGAGCTCCAGGGCAATGTGCTCCCAGTCGAACCGGTTGGGGCAGGCCGCGCGCAGGGCTGCCGCCTGCGCCCGCGTCCAGGCGTAGAAGTCCTGCTCGTAGGTCGAGGTGTGCATCTGACGCCTCAAGTCACCGCCTCCGGACGAATGTCGACGCGCTCCGGGTGGGAATCAAGGAGTCGAGTGCGCCGGCACGATACGGGACTGGTGCCGCTTTTCGCCCCGACGGCTGAGCAACAGCACTGCCGGCCGGCATGCTTCGCGGACTGTCGGCATCGCGACGCGGAGAGAGGTGCTGACCGTTGCTCGCTCGCTCAGGTTGGCGCATCCTGGGCGGCAGGTTCCTTGCGTCGACCCAACAGCTTGCGCCAGCTGAAGTGGCGCTTGACGGGATCGCCGGCGTCACCCGGTGGCGGGGTCGGCGGCGGGTTCGGTCGAAAGTCGGGCGAGCCTTCGGGCGGGAACGGCAGGATGTCGGTCATCTCCGCGCGCTCGGCGAAATCGAATTCCGGAAACGGCAACCGCTTCTCTTCGCGCCATTGACGGACCTCGCCCTCGGCTGCCTGCGCGCGCGCACCGTCGACCCCGGTATCGCGGCTGAAATAGACCGTGCGCGACGGGAACGCGAAGCCAGTCCCGGACTCGCGGACAATCTCCGCGATCCGCAGGTTCAGATCCTCCTTGATGGCGAGGAACTCGTCCCAGCCGGTGGCGCGGACGAACGCGAAGACCTCGAGCACGAAGGCCGAATCGCCGAACGCGCTGAGGCGCACCCGTGCCGGGTCTGGCAGCACCTTGTCGTGCTGGATGAGAAGCTTGCGGATCCTGGCCGCGACATAGCGGAGCTGGTCCGGCGTGGTCTCGTAGCGCAGGCCGATCGAGGATTGGAACAGGTTCATGTCGCGGCGGGTATAGTTGACGATCTGGAGCTGCGCGAAATCGGCGTTCGGCACCGTGATCACGGTGCGGTCGAGCCCGCGGACCCGGGTCGAGCGCAGGCCGATCTCCTCCACGGTGCCCACCTTGTCGCCAAAGCTGCAGAACTCCCCGACCCTGACCGGTTTGTCAGCGAAGAGCACGAAGCCGCCGATGATGTTCTCGAGCGTGGGCCTGATCGCCAGCGCCACGGCGAGGCCGCCGATGCCGAGACCCGCGATCACCGGCGTGATGCTGAGGCCGAACTCGCTGGCGGCCTCGAGGATCACGAGCAGGGCCCCGATGATGCTCAAGATGCGAAAGCACAGGCGGATCAGGGCCGCGTCCAGGCTGCCCTTGCCGGATGCGAACCCATGCATGACGGCGTTGCCGATGCCGCCGATCAGAACCGCCACCAGCCACGCGAGCAGGAGGTAGCGGACGGCCGTGATCGCCGCCGACGCGACGACGCCTGGCTGCTCGTGAAACAGCACCGCCCGTTCCACGAAGGCCTGCAGGCCGGCCGCAGCCGCGATCGCGCAGAGCACCGCCGCAGGCCGACCTGGCCGCCAGTCGATGCCCGCTCTTTGGCTGCGCCTGTCCAACCTCCACCCGAGCCACCAGGCCAGCGAGGCGATGCCGACGGCCGCGAGACCGCCCAGGAGCACGGCCAGCCATTTCCAGACGGGCGGTCCGGAAATCGGCAGGAAGGCCCATCGCGGCAGACGCCAGATCGCCGCCGCCAGCACGTCCGGCATGGCGTCGCCCGGGGCAGCTCGCCAGGTCTCGATCACGTTGGCCGGCCCGCGCTGCACTGGACGGTCCTTGACCAGGTCGTAGAACCGGTGCGCCCTCGCCACGCTGTCCGGGGTGAACAGGAACTCGCCGGCCCGCTCGCCGTCCGCCACCTTGGCGATCGTGATCTCGGTGCCCGGTATCGACCAGCGTGTCAGGTGCTGAGCCGCCACCGCCGTCGCATCGGGGATCGCATCGAGTGGTGGCAGATCGATCCGACTGAGCGTTTCGTAAAGATAAAGAGCATCGGCAATCCCGATCTCGAACAACAGCGCTTCGCCGACGTCGGGCAGGTCGAGCGTGCGCAAGGCCCGTCTCACCTGCGCGTCTGTCTGAGCGGCGCCGGCGCGCGACAGCCACGAGCGATACGCCATCTCCGTATTGTTACGAAAGGCAAGAAACGTCGCGCGAGGACTGGACGTATCGACGGGCTCCAAAGGATTTCGATCAGAATTCCGCAGCGACGCTGGCGATCGTCGAGCCTAAGATGATGACCAGCCCCGCCAGCAGTGTCATCCGCCACGCTGCGGTCATTGGCGGTTGAATTGCGCCATCCTCAGCCATGCTGGCCCCCGTCCACGACCTTTCCGGCGCACCCGTTGACCCCGGACCCGCTCGAAGAGGCCCTACAGAAACCGGTTCACCATATCGCCCAGCGGCGAGCGGGCAAGATCGCTGGCGCGCGGCATCCTTCGCGGACCGACGGCGCCAGGATGTCGAGACAGCCGATCAGCGGTCGCAGGTGCGCTCGAACTCCTTGCCGCCATCGCGATCGTGGTCGCCATCGGCGTGGGCGCTTTGGTTCGCGACCCGGCCCCGGGACTGTCGGTCCAGGGCGAGGTGAATGCCACCCGCGCGGACGTCAGTGCCAGGGTCTCCGGCCGAGGGAGAAAGGTGTCAGAGGGAGAAAAGGCGCCAGGAACTGTGTCAGGCACCAATTGCCGGGATGGATGTCGCGCTGCCCGAGGCGCGGTGTTCGGTCGGCGACAGCAAGGGGGTTGTCCACCTATTGGACGCTCGTGACCGTCATGACCGGCTGGCCCTCCGCACGGCGGACCACGTAGTGCCCGCTGGCCGTGCGCTCGACGATGTAGCAGGCCTCGACCCCATGCCGCAGCTTGTTCCAGGTGACGCAATAGCCCTTGTCCGACAGCCGCCAGCGGCCGCTGTCGTTCAACCCGCCCTCAATGCTGATGGTGCCATCGGCATTCACCACCTGGGTCGCCGGGCTGCCGTTGGCGAGCGTGCCCGACCAGGTCTTGCCGACCAGGTCGGACGAGATTTCCTGCGGCGTCATCGCCGTGCCATGCTCGATCGGTGTCGTACAGCCGCACAGCGCCGCGAGCACCACCATCAACCCCGCGCGGATCGTGCCGGTCGTTCGGTTCATCGTTCGCCTCCCCGCCCGCTTGGGCATCGTTCCCCCGCGACCTCGCGCTCCCGGCAGGAACCCGCCCGATCAACCGCCCGGCCTGCGATCTTGCAGGGCCGCGCCCGGCACCCGAATCGGCAATCCAGGGCTGCCACCGGTGACGATGCTCGCCGGAGACGCGCCGGTCAACGGAGCCGTCGGCTCAGACGCCTGATCTCGAGCGCCGGGAACGGCCCGGGACGACTCCTTGCGCGTGGGCAGCCGATCGCGGGGGCTTCCGGCGCCAGCTGACAACCAAGATATCTGTCGAGACCGACCAGCTTCCAGAGACCATTGGCGGAACGATGTTGAGGGATCGGGATCGACTGTCGATCTGCCGCCAGCATCGACCCGTCACGCGCTCATGTCGAGGACGATGCGCCCTTCGATCTTGCCGGCGTGCATGCGGGCGAAGACATCGTTGATGTCGTCGAGCTTGGCCGTCGCGGTGGTCGCCTGCACCTTGCCGTCGCCCGCAAACTGCAGCGCCTCCTGGAGGTCGAGCCGGGTGCCGACGATCGAGCCGCGCACGGTGATGCCGTTCAGCACCATGTCGAAGATCGGCAGCGGGAACGAGCCGGGCGGCAGGCCGTTCAGCGACACCGTGCCGCCGCGGCGAACCATGCCGAACGCCTGCTCGAAGGCCTTGGGCGAGACCGCGGTCACCAGCACGCCGTGCGCGCCGCCGATCTCCTTCTTGAGGTAGGCGGCCGGATCGGTGGTCCTGGCATTGACCGTGACGGTCGCGCCGAGCCGTTTGGCAAGGGCCAGCTTGTCGTCGGCGACATCGACCGCGGCGACATTCAGGCCCATCGCCCGGGCATATTGCACGGCCATGTGCCCGAGGCCGCCGATGCCGGAAATGACCACCCAGTCGCCGGGCTTGGTGTCGGTGACCTTCAGGCCCTTGTAGACGGTCACGCCGGCGCACAGGATCGGCGCCAGCTCGATGAAGCCGAGATTGCCGGGCAGATGGCCGACGAAGTCCGGATCGGCCACGACATATTCGGCGAAGCCGCCGTTGACCGAATAGCCGGCGTTCTGCTGCGCCTCGCACAGGGTCTCCCAGCCGCCCAGGCAATGCTCGCAATGGCCGCAGGCGCTGTAAAGCCAGGGAACGCCGACGCGGTCACCCTCCTTGACGTGGCCGACGTCGCGGCCGACGGCGGACACGAAGCCGACGCCTTCGTGACCGGGAATGAACGGCGGGCGGGGCTTGACCGGCCAGTCGCCCTCAGCGGCGTGCAGATCGGTGTGACAGACGCCGCACGCCTCGATCTTCACCTGGATCTGACCCGGTCCGGGCTCCGGCACCGGCGCATCGCCAACCACCAGCGGCTTGCCGAACTCGCGCACCACCGCCGCCTTCATCGTCCTCGCCATGGGTGCTCCTCCGTGGGTATCTCCGGGATTGCTGAATCCAGGATAGCCGCCCCGGATCGCGATCCTCATTGATCCATCTCAAGGGCGGAGGTACTCGGGCCGATGCGGGTTGTACGGGAAGCGGTGGCCCGGCCGGAGGCGAGGCGCCGATCGCTTCGCAGGCGCTACCGACGGACGCCGGTCCCGTCCGCTCGACGGTCAGGGCCAATTCGATGCTGACCGGCGCTCAGACCAACTCGCCGAACGCCGCCTGGATCGCGCGTTGCTGGGCCGGCGAGGCGGGCGGCATCGGCGCGCGGGGGTGGCCAGCCGGGACGCCCTGGAGGGTCTGGGCGTATTTGGTGCAGGCGGGCAGATTGTCGGCGACCAGCGCGTTCCAGAGCACCAGGAGACGCCGGTGCAGGTCGAGCGCCAGGGCGTGGTTGCCGGCTTGGACCGCGTCCCAAAGTTGGACGCAGGCCTGCGGCGCTGCCGCCAGGATCGCCGCGATCGAGCCGTGGGCGCCGAGCGCGAAGGACGGGTAGAGGAGCGCGTCGACCGCGCTGAAGATTCTCTTCCCACTCGGCGCCGAGATCAGGAGGTCGGCCAGGAGCTTGAGATCGCCGGCGCTCTGCTTGACCCCGATCACGCCCGGAACCTCGCGCATGATCCGGACCAGGAGCTGGGGCGAGAGGTAGCTCCAGGGCACGACGTTGTAGATCACGATCGGCAGGCTGGTCGCCTCGGCGATCGCCCGGAAGTGCCCCTGCATGGCGTCGTCGTCGGGCCGGAACAGGTAGTGCACGGGCGTGACCTGAAGGGCCGCGACGCCGAGGTCCGCGACCGCCCGGCCGCGGCGGATCGCATCGCGCGTGCTGTCGACGATGATGCCGGCGATCACGGGGATGCGGCCGGCGGCCTCGTCCGCGACGGTCGCGACCAGGCGGCGGAGCTCATCCCCGTCGAGGGCCTGGCCCTCGCCCGTGCTGCCGCCGGCCGCGAGCCCGTGCACGCCCGCCTCGATCAGCCAGCGGACCTGCGCCCGCACGGCGCTCTCGTCGAGCTCGCCCGCACCATCGAAGGGCGTCGTCATCGGCGGGATGATGCCGAACAGCGCCTTGCTCATGATCTTTTCTCCCCGGAATGCGCCCCGCTCAGCCGGTCCGTCTGGGGCCGATCTCGTTCAAGGGATAGTCGTCGCCGATGATCTGCTCGAGGTCCGGGCGGGCGTAGGCCGCGGGGGCGGCGACGTCGTCGATCAGGTTCTCGATGTCGCGCTCGTAGATCTCCATCAGGACGCTGTGCAGGGTCCGGTAGGCGGTCGGGTAGTCGCCGCAGGTGAACGCGACCGTGCCGCGCCTGGGCGAGCTGACCTCGGAGTGGGTGCGCAGGATCAGATCGACGTCGGAGAGCGTGCGCCGCTCCTCGGTCCAGGCCTGGTCGATGTAGCGGACGTTGTCGTCGGGCCGGGCGGCCAGCGCCGGGTCGTTGACCGGATCGGGCGACAGGTCGACCTCGATCGTGACCGGTAGCTCGCAGCGCACCGGCTCGACCTTACCCGCGTTGGCGACCGCCCGCTGCGCGGCCGCGCGCAGGAGCGGCCGCGTGCGGTCGACCGGCAGATGGTCGCCGCTGAAGAAGCCGGTCGACTTCTTGAGCTCGGCGTATTCGATGTCGCCCAGGACCGGGCGCGCCTGCGCGATCACGTAGTCGTCGCCGCTCAGCATCACGACCGGCACGCCGAACGCGCCCGCGAGCCAGGTGTTGAGCGAGGGCTCGGGTACCGACTGGCCGTTGACCCGGACGTCGCGAAAGCCGGTGATCCAGGTGTGCGCGAGGATGCCGTCGGTGGTGCCCGCCTTGGCGTGATAGCCGATCAGGATCGCGGCATCAAACGAGCCGTCGAGGGTCTTCATCTGGCACCACTGGCGCTTCAGCTGGCCGCGCCGCAGCTGCACGCCCGAGATCAGGTCGTCAGGCCGCATGTTGCACATGTAGCCGTGGGAGTCGCTGACCACGATCTCGGTCGCTCCGCCGTCGATCGCGCCCTGGATCACCGCGTTGCAGTCGCCCGCCATCAGCTGCCGGAACGTGTCGAAGCCCGGCAGGCCGCGAAAGATCTCCTCGAGCCGCTCCAGGCCCGTGGTGCCCTCCATGTCGACCGAGATGAACAGCTTCATGATGCCCGATGCTCCCGGTTTGGTCTGGTCGAGGTCCGCGCTCGAACGAACCTAGTCGGGAAGCGGGGCCGCCGGCAATCCGTCGCGGGCGAAACGCGCCGACCCTCGGGACGATCGGCGCCGGTCAAGAGCTCAGGCGTACAGGCGCTCGCCCTGCAGGTCCTTGTAGAGGTCGGCGACGTACGCGCCGTAGCCGTTGAACAGCTGGGTGCGCACGCGCTCGTCGGTGCCGAGCACGCGCTCCATCGCCTGGCTCCAGCGCGGGTGCGGCACTTCGGGGTTGACGTTCGCCCAGAAGCCGTATTCCGCGGCCTGGATGGTCTGCCAGAAGGTCTGCGGCCGGTCCTCAGTGAAAGAAAAACGGACGATCGACTTGGCCGACTTGAAGCCGTACTTCCAGGGCACGGCGAGGCGAAGGGGCGCGCCGTTCTGGCGCGGGATCGGCTGGCCGTAGAGGCCGGTTGCGATGAACGCGAGCTCGTTGGTCGCCTCGGCGATGGTCAGGCCCTCGGTGTAGGGCCAGGGATACCAGCTCTGGCGCTGGCCGGGCGCCATCTCCGGGTCCTGGAAGCTGGTCATCTGCAGGTATTTTGCCGAACCGAGCGGGCGCGCGAGCTCGACCAGCGCCTCGAGGGGAAAACCGCTCCATGGCACCGCCATCGACCAGGCCTCGACGCAGCGATGGCGGTAGAGCCGCTCCTCGAGCGGCATGCGGCGGAGCAGATCGTCGATCTCGAGGGTCTGCGGCTGCTCGACCAGGCCATCGAGCGCCACCTGCCAGGGGCGGATGCGCAGCGCCTGCGCGGCGTCGCTGATCTGCTTGCTCGAGCCGAATTCGTAGAAATTGTTGTAGCTGGTCGCCAGGGCCGCGTCGGTCAGCGGCCGGTCCAGCCGGTAGCGGTCGTTGCGGGCGACCGGATAGAGCCCGGTCGAAGGGTCCGGCGCGAGGCTCGCGCTCGCGACCGCGGGCGGTCCTTTGGGCATGCTGAAGCGCCACGCGGCGGCACCCGCGACCAGCGCCCCGCCGCCGAGCCCGAGCGCGCCGAGGAGCCGGCGCCGGTTGAGGTAGACATGCTCCGGGGTGGCCGCGCTCTCGGGCAGCTCCCAGCCACGCTTGTTGCGGATCCGCATCCTGTCCTCGCCCCTGCTCGCCGCGACCACGTCGGATGCCGGCGGCCGCGCGCCGGTCCGGTCCGGTCCGCTTTGTAGATGGCGCTTCGGGCCGCTCAAGGGAAATGCCGTGTGATCACCATTTCGATAGCGCGCGGTGATCATGGCGCGCCCGCCCCGGAGGACCTCGGCGGGCTGATCCTGAGGCGGCGATGGCGCTGCCCGTAGTGCCGGGGCGCCCGGCCGGTGCCTCAGCTCTGCGGGTCGGGGGCGATCAGCAGCACGGCCGCGAGCAGCTTGCGCAGGTCGGACAGGCGCCTCGGCTTGAGCTCGAGCCACTCGTCGAGACCCTCGACCGGCAGCCGGTCGTCACGCTCAAGCCGTTCGGTCGCGGCCCGGCCGCGCTCGGCCAGCGCGCTGAAATAGGCCCGCGCGGTCGGATCGTAGATCGTCAGCTGGTCGCTCTGCGCCGAGCCGGGCATGGCGGCCGGGTGCCCGGGGGTCATCAGGAGGATCCAGCGCCAGCTGTCGGCCCATACGGTGAGCGCATCGGCGAACAGCCGCTTGGCCTGAAAGTCGTCGCGGCGCCGGCGCATGATCAGGGCCTGGTTGGTCAGGCTGGTGGCGAGCCGCGGATCGCCGCGGCCGAAATGCTTCTCCGCAATCGCCAGGGCCTCCGCCCACAGGCGGCTCGCGGCGATCGCATCGCCGGCGCGATAGGCCAGCGCCGCCCGCTCCTGGCAGCGTTCCCAGGCCAGATCGGCGGTGTCGAAGCTGGCCGCGGCAGCGCCGTGGTCCGCGCCGCCCGCCGCCGGAGTGATCGAAGGCTCGACGGCCACGATTGTCCCTCCTGGTGATCAGATTGACAAATTAGCGAAAATGCCATCGATTATCAACAATATTTTAAAGTAAACGCAAGTCATGGTTAATGATCGTGCTCAGATTGACTTTCACCATGACTGTCGTAGCGGGGCGCGAAGGGGCGCCATGGCGGCTTTGACGGCGCCCCTCGAAGCGTGCTTTGCTGCCGGGGCAGCGAACCGGGAGAGAGGCGATGCTGGACGCCGACGCCGATCAGGCGATTGACCAGGTGATTGCGAGCGAGACCGAGCTGCGCGCCCGGTTCGCGGCGCCGAGCCGGCTGGCGACGCTCAAGCAGCTCGACCACCTCGATGCCAACTGCCAGCACTTCATCGCGCTCTCGCCGTTCCTGTGCCTGGCGACCGCGCGTCCGAACGGTCTCGCCGACAACTCGCCGCGCGGCGACGCGCCGGGTTTCGTTCAGGTGCCGGACGAGCGCACCCTTCTGATCCCCGACCGGCCGGGCAACAACCGGCTGGATTCGATGGCCAACATCGTCGCCAACCCGAACGTCGGCCTGTTGTTCCTGATCCCGGGCGTGACCGAGACCCTGCGCGTCAACGGCCGCGCCCGGATCGTCGCCGACCCTGAGATCCTGGCCCGGTTCGAGGTCCGCGGCCGGGCGCCCAAGGCGGCGATCCTGGTCGAGGTGGTCGAGGCCTTCCTGCATTGCTCCAAGGCGCTGATCCGCGCGCGCCTCTGGGAGCCGGACGCGAAGGTCGACCGCAAGGTCCTGCCGACGCTCGGGCGCATGATCGCGGACGTGGTCGACCAGAAGACCGCGCCAGAGACGGTCACCGAGTACGATCAGCAGATCGCGCGCAACATCGAGGAGCAGCTGTACTGAGGCGGACCCCCGCCCTGCGGCCGGAGGCCGGCTAGCAGGTGCTGCAGGGCTCGGTCGGCAGGTGGCGCTTGAGCCAGCCGGGGCCGTGGGTGCCGCCGCTGACCCCTTCGCTGATGTCGTAGACCTTGGTGAGGCCGGCTTGCGCGAGCAGCTCGCTCGCGACCGCCGAGCGCGTGCCGGCAGCGCAGATCACCGCGACCGGCGCGTCGCGCCGGTCACCGAGCGCGCGCAGCACGTCCTGGACGAAGCCCGGCCGGACGTCGAGGGTGACCGGATCCTGGAGCGAGATGCCGACCGCCCCCGCGGGCATCCCGGTCTCGGCCCATTCCGCGGGCAGCCGCACGTCGACGATGGTCAGCTGCCCCGCGGCGGTGCGCGCTTCGGCGCCATCCGGGCTCAGAACCTCGGCCGCGGCCGGCCAGGCTGACAACAACAGCAGGATGAGACTCGCGATGGCACGCATGGTTGGCTCCCGCTGACGGCGTTCACCTTGGCCGCACGCTAGCCCAAGCCGCGCCGTTGGCCAAGCGCGGCGACCGGCTCAGGCGCGCCCGCTTCGCCGCCGCACCGGTCGCGCCCCCTTCCGAGGCGTGGTCGCGAGCGGCTGCCGGCGCGTGGCGCACCTGCTTCGCGGCACGCTTCCTGCATGACTTGCGGACCATGAGCGTCGGCGACGGGCCCCGGATCAAGCGTAATTTGCGGCGCGCCGATTTTCGGGGTACCCTGTCCTGCGGAACGAGCGCCCGGCCGGCGGGAGATCGCCGCTCGAGGCGACGGGAGCGCTGGAGGCTGCGCGGTGCAAAACGAAGCCTACGTCCAGTTCCAGGACGTGCAGAAGAGCTATGACGGCGCGACGCTGGTCGTCAAAAACCTCAACCTGGACGTCGCCCGCGGCGAGTTCCTGACCATGCTCGGGCCGTCGGGCTCGGGCAAGACCACCTGCCTGATGATGCTCGCGGGCTTCGAGACCGCGACCCACGGCGAGATCGTCCTGGACGGCGAGCCGATCAACAACACGCCGCCGTACAAACGCCGGATCGGCATGGTGTTCCAGAACTACGCCCTGTTCCCGCACATGACGGTCAACGAGAACCTGGCCTTCCCGCTCGAGGTGCGCCGGCTGCCCAAGGCCGAGATCGAGCAACGGGTGCACAAGGTTCTGGACATGATCCAGCTCGGCCAGTTCGGCAACCGCCGGCCGGGCCAGCTGTCGGGCGGCCAGCAGCAGCGGGTCGCGGTCGCGCGCGCCCTGGTGTTCGAGCCCAAGCTCGTGCTCATGGACGAGCCGCTGGGCGCGCTCGACAAGCAGCTGCGCGAGCAGATGCAGTACGAGATCAAGCACATCCACGAGAATCTGAGCGTGACCGTGGTCTACGTGACCCACGACCAGAGCGAAGCGCTGACCATGTCGAACCGGATCGCAGTCTTCAACGACGGCGTCATCCAGCAGCTGGCGACGCCCGCGGACCTGTACGAGCGGCCGGAGAACGCGTTCGTCGCCCAGTTCATCGGCGAGAACAACCGGTTGCGCGGCAAGGTGACGTCGGTCAACGGCCAGAGCTGCGCGGTCGAGGTCGAGGGCGGCCGGATCCAGGCGTTCCCGGTCAACATCGACGGCCCGGGCAGCGCCACCACGCTGTCGCTCCGGCCGGAGCGGGTGCGCATCAACCCGCCGGCCGGCGAATGCCCCAACCTGTTCGACGCAAGGGTCGAGGAGCTGATCTATCTCGGTGACCATACGCGCACCCGGGTAAGTGTCTGCGGCCATGACGACTTCATCGTCAAGGTGCCTAATGCCGGTGGCCACACCCATCTGCGGCCGGGCGATGCGGTCCGCGTGGGCTGGCACGTCGAAGACTGCCGGGCGCTGGATGCGTCATGAGCGGATGCGGCCGCATCGCCGTGGCCCGCGGCCGGACAACAAAGGTAGGACCCCCGCCGGGGGTGAACGGAGCCGGCGATTCCGGCGCCAACAAAGGGAGACCATCACCGATGCGCGATCTCAGACTGCTCACCGCCGGCGCCGTGCTCGCCGTGACGACGCTCGGCTTCGGCACCGCCCAGGCCGCCGACAAGCTGACCGTGGTGTCCTGGGGCGGCGCCTACACCATGAGCCAGGTCAAGGCCTACCACGAGCCGTTCGAGAAGAAGACCGGGATCCAGATCCTGTCCGAGGACTACAATGGCGGCCTCGCCCAGATCAAAGCCCAGGTCGAGTCCGGCAACGTCACCTGGGATCTGGTCGACCTCGAGCTCTCGGACGTGGTCCGCGGCTGCGACGAGGGGCTGCTCGAGCCGCTCAAGCTCGACGATCTGCCGCCGGCGCCCGACGGCACGCCCGCCAAGGACGACTTCCTGCCGGGCACGCTGCAGGAGTGCGCGGTCTCGACGATCATCTGGTCGACCGTGTTCGCCTATGACGACACCAAATTCCAGGGCGCGAAGCCCTCGAAGATCGCCGACCTGTTCGACACCCAGAAGTTCCCCGGCAAGCGCGGCCTGCGCAAGACGCCCAAGGTCAACCTCGAGTTCGCGCTGATGGCCGACGGCGTGCCCGCCAACAAGGTCTACGACGTGCTCTCGACCCCCGAAGGCGTCGATCGCGCGTTCGCCAAGCTCGACACGATCAAGAAGGACGTGGTCTGGTGGGAGGCGGGCGCCCAGCCGCCGGAGCTGCTGGCGGACGGCGAGGTCGCGATGACCACCGCCTATAACGGCCGGCTGTACAACGCGATCTTCCAGGAGAACAAGCCGTTCGTGATCGTCTGGGACGGTCAGGTCTGGGATCTCGACATGTGGGGCATCCCCAAGGGCAGCGACGGCGGCAAGGCGGCGTGGGACTTCATCAAGTTCTCGACCGACACCCAGCGCCTCGCCGACCAGGCCAAGTACATCTCCTATGGCCCGGCGCGCAAGTCCTCGATGGCGCTGGTCAACGACGAGGTCAAGCCGCACCTGCCGACCGCGCCGGAGAACTTCCAGAACGCGCTGCAGAATAATTACGAGTGGTGGGCGGACAACCAGGACGACATGAACGAGCGGTTCAACGCCTGGCTCGCCCAATAGGTCGAGGCAACCGGCCCGGCGGCCGGCCGCCGGGGTGGGGCGGCGCCCGACCCCGGCTGGCCGCCGGCCTTCTTGTGAGGTCTCGCGATGGCCAAGGCGCTCACCGGCGATCAGGTCGTGGCCACCGCCGACGGCGTGCCGCTCAGGACCAAGCTGCGGCGCGCCGAGCGGCTGGCGCGGCTGCGCGCCTACGGCCTGATCCTGCCGCTGTTCGCGTTCATCCTGATCACCTTCTTCGTGCCGATCGTGGTCATGCTCGCGCGCAGCATCGAGAATCCGCTGCTCGCCGACAACTTTCCGAACACGCTGGCCCTGCTCAAGGACTGGGATCCGGCCACGCAGCCGCTGCCGCCCGAGCCCGCGTTCGCCGCCTTCGCCGCCGAGATCGCGGCCGCCTACGACGCCAGGACGGTCGGCCAGGTCGCGACCCGGGTCAACTTCGAGCAGGGCGGCACCCGCTCGCTGTTCACCAAGACCGGCCGCCAGGTCGCCGCCATGAAGGGCGAGCCCAAGGTCGCCGGCAGCTGGCAGCAGACCCTGATCGGCATCGACAAGGACTGGGGCCAGCCGGACGTCTGGGCGACCCTGAAGAACTACGGCTCGCCCTACACCTTCGGCTACTTCCTCGACGCGCTCGACCTGCACTACGGCAATGACGGCTCGATCGTCGCCCAGCCGCCCGAATACCAGATCTACGGCCAGGTGTTCGTGCGCACGATCTGGCTGTCCGCCCTGGTCACGATCCTCTGTCTTCTGCTCGGCTATCCGGTCGCCTATCTGCTCGCGACCCTGCCGACCGGCACCAGCAACCTCTTGATGATCCTGGTGCTGCTGCCGTTCTGGACCTCGTTACTGGTGCGCACCACCGCCTGGGTCGTGGTCCTGCAGCGGGAAGGCGTGCTGAACGATCTGATGCTGTTCCTGCACCTGATCAGCCAGCGGGTGCAGCTCATCTTCAACCGCTTCGGCGTGATCGTGGCGATGACCCACATCCTCCTGCCGTTCATGATCCTGCCGATCTTCTCGGTCATGAAGACGATCTCGCCGGCCTACGTGCGCGCCGCCCAAAGCTTAGGTGCCACGCCGTTCACCGCCTTCTGGCGGGTCTATTTCCCGCAGACCGTGCCCGGGATTGGGGCGGGCGGCATCCTGGTGTTCATCCTGGCACTCGGCTACTACATCACGCCCGCCCTGGTCGGCGGCCCGACCGACCAGATGATCAGCTACTTCATCGCCGACCACACCCAGCGCTCGCTGAACTGGGGCCTGGCCTCGGCCATGGGCACGATCCTGCTCGCCGGCGTGCTCGCGATGTACCTGCTCTACAATCGCATCGTCGGCATCGACAACATGAAGCTCGGCTGAGGCCCACCATGGCGGCCCTTCCCCCCTACGTCGGCCCGCTCGGGCGCACCTGGCACTACACATTCTACGTGATCTGCGGCCTGGTCCTGTTGTTCCTGATCACGCCGATCCTGGTGATCATCCCGCTGTCGTTCAACGCCGAGCCCTACTTCACCTACCCGATGCCGGGCCTGAGCCTGCGCTGGTACCACGACTTCCTCTCCAACCCGATGTGGGCGCGCGCGGTCAAGAACAGCATCATCATCGGGGTCTCCGCGACGGTGCTTGCGACCACGCTCGGCACCATCGCAGCCCTCGGCCTGTCCAAGCCCGGCCTGCCGTACAAGGGCCTGATCATGGGCGTGCTGATCTCGCCGATCATCGTGCCGCTCGTGATCACCGCGGTCGGCATGTATTTCTTCTACTCCTCGCTCGGCCTTTCCAACTCGCTGCCCGGGCTGATCCTCGCGCACACAGCACTCGGCACCCCGTTCGTCGTGATCACGGTGACCGCGACCTTGGTGGGCTTCGACTATTCCCTGGTGCGCGCCGCCCAGAATCTCGGCGCTTCGCCCGCGCGCACCTTCTTCAAGGTGCAGATGCCGCTGATCCTGCCGGGCGTGATCTCGGGCGGCCTGTTCGCCTTCATCACCAGCTTCGACGAGGTGGTGGTGGTGCTGTTCCTGGCCGGCGTCGAGCAGCGCACCATCCCGCGCCAGATGTGGTCCGGCATCCGCGAGCAGATTTCGCCCACCATCCTCGCCGTGGCCACGGTCCTGGTCGCGATCTCGATCCTGCTGCTCACCACCCTCGAGCTGCTGCGCCGCCGCAACGAGCGCCTGCGGGGGATACGGGCCTGATCCCCCTGCCTATCGGCGCCCTTCTCAATCGGCGCCTGCAGGTCGAAGAAGGGGCAGTCATCGCGGCGGTCGCCAAGGTTGGCGGTCGGCACAACCTCGATCTGATGACGACCCGTAGTGACCGTCTGACCGAAGTCCAGGGACATAAGACCCGTGGCGCGGAGACATCATGCCGACATTGACCATCCGCCATGTCACGACCTATCGCTACCGGCAGCCGGTCGCCTTTGGCGAGCACCGCATGATGCTCCGGCCGCGCGACTCCCACGATCAAAGAGTGATCGAGGCGGGCCTCGAGATCCGACCGCAACCCCAGAGCCTGCGCTTCGTTCAGGACATCTTCGGCAATCATGTGGGGATCGCGCGGTTTGCGGGGCGCTCGAGCGAGCTGTGCTTCGCGAGCATCGTCTGCCTCGAGCATTCGCCGCTGGACGCAGCCGACCTCGATCTCGAGGACGACGCCAGGACCTTTCCGGTCGACTATCGCGCCGACGAGATGCCCGACCTCGCCCGCTGCATCGAGCGCCATCAACCCGATCTGGGCAACGAGGTCGGCCGCTGGGCTCGGCAATTCCTGCGCCCGTCGATCGGCGCTTTCGAGCTTCTCACCCGGCTCTCACAGGGCATCAAGCATGGCTTCCGCTACCGGCGGCGGGAAACGAAAGGCATCCGGCACCCGGTGGATACTCTGCGGCTCGGTCATGGTAGCTGCCGCGATTTCGCGATGCTGATGATCGAGGCGGCGCGCTCGCTCGGTTTTGCCGCGCGGTTCGCGTCCGGCTATCTCGCCGTCCCGCCCGACGATCCGGAGGAGCCGGCGAGCGGCTCGGCTCGCGGCTCGACCCATGCCTGGGCGCAGATCTATCTGCCGGGCACCGGCTGGATCGATTTCGACCCCACGAGCGGCAGCGTCGGCAAGACCGGCCTGGTCACCGTTGCGGTCGTGCGCGATCCGGACCACGCGACCCCGCTGCATGGCACCTTCATCGGGTTCCCCTCGGACCCTCTCGGCATGGAGGTGCGGGTCAGCATCACGTCCGATCCGCCGCCGGCGGTCGCGCTGGCCACCAGGACATCCGTGAGGTCAGGGGCTGTCACATGAAGATCCGGGTCGGCTGCGAACTGATCTACGACTTCGCACAACCCACACCCATGATCATGGTTCTCGGCACCCATTTCAGCCGGGCGTCCGATGTCGTCGTGCCGGATTACCTGACCACCAGCCCGGCCGTGCCGATCTTCCCGTACCGCGACGGTTTCGGCAATTGGTGCAGCCGGATCGTCGCTCCCGCCGGCCGAATACGCTTGTCGACCGATGGCGTCGTCCGTGATACCGGCCTGCCGGACGTGGTCGCCCCTTCGGCTTGCCAACACGCGGCGGAGGAGTTGCCGGCAGACACGCTGGTCTTTCTGCTTGGCAGTCGCTACTGCGAGACCGACCGGCTGTCCGAGACGGCCTGGCAGCTGTTCGGCAACGCGCCGCCGGGGTGGGCGCGCGTCCAGGCGATCTGCGATTTCGTCCACAACCACATCGCCTTCGGCTACGAGCATGCGCGCCCGACCATGACGGCCTGGGACGTCTACAATGAACGCGAGGGTGTCTGTCGCGACTTCGCTCACCTCGCGATCACCCTTTGCCGCTGCATGAACATCCCGGCGCGCTATTGCACCGGCTATCTCGGCGACATCGGCATGCCGCCACCCTACGGCCCGATGGATTTCGCCGGCTGGTTCGAGGCGTATCTTGGCGGGCGGTGGTACACCTTTGATGCGCGCAACAACGTTCCGCGAATTGGCCGTGTGCTGATCGGTTGGGGCCGCGACGCCGCCGACGTGCCGATCACCCACACCTTCGGGCCCAACACCCTGGTCAGCTTCAAGGTCTGGACGGACGAGGTCAGCTAGCCCCACCCGCTCGCCTGCGCGGGATCACAGCCTGATCCCCCGCCGACCGCGGCCGGATGGATGCCAGGCTTGATCTGGAGCCCGATTGAGGCCAGCGTTGAGCGCGCGTCGGGACTATGGTATTGCTTCCAACAGGCGACGGCGGGGCGCCTTGTGTCGCCTCTTTGATTTGCCAACGATTGAGAAGTGTGCGTTCGGGTTACTTGCTGGCCCAAGTCGCGGCCGGCGCATCAATCGCCGCGCTCGCCGCTGGCGCCAGGGTCCGCGACCTTGCCGCCGCCGCCCTCATATTCGGTCGCCCAAATCTTGAAGTTCCGGTAGCGCGAGATGCGGTCAGCCATCTGCCGCAGGCCGATGCGGCCGTGGTCGATGACCGGCGAGCCGCTGGCGGTGAAGGCAAACCTGCGCGGCGCTCCCGAGCCAACAGGGTCGACGGTCATGGCCAGATCGCGTCCCGACTTCTCGATCGTGATGTGATAGGTCTGGTTGCGCTCGAACAGGTCGACATAGTGGTATTGTTCCAGTCCCGTGAATCCAGCGTTCTGCCGCGCACGCACATTGCCGCCGGAGTTGTCATACGTGATCGAATAGTTATCCATCTCATCATGGTAGATCGGGTAGCTCGCGACCGGCCGCGGCCAGGTCGAGATGTCTGCAGGACGACTTCCAGCTCCTTGGGCCTGGATGAAGATGATGACCACGTAAGGCTTCGGGCTGCTGTCCAGGTGAGTGTAGTCGTACTCGACGCGGACGTCGCCGCCGACGATCGGCCTGGCCCACAAGACCGTCTCGCCGCTGGTGGCATCATAGACCAGGCCGTCGGTGGTGTAGCGGACCTCGCCCTGGCCGTCCTTGAACCACTTGTCCTGCCAATGGCCGGCGGTTCCGGGATCATCGAAAATCAGCGGGAGAGCTGCCTGGGTCGGCGTGGGCTGGATCGGCTGTGCGGATACGCCCGCGCACGCGTCGAGAACCATGACCGCGCCCGGCACCGCGCACCGGATCCATCTTGCCAGCATGGGCGTCACGCGACGCGGCGGTGGTCGCTCGAGAGATGGCCCTGCGCTGGCGTCGAGCGACCGCACGCGAACCCGGGCACCCGGGCGGGGAGGTTCGGATTCATCTGCCTCGGTCCTCCGATCGACCGGACCACCTGCTCGACCAGACCGCGATCACAGGTCAAGTGCCGCCAGGTGTTCCTGCTGGTGGCGCGACGGTATCGTAGCCGAACGCGGCTCCGGGGCAAAGTCGGTCCAGCACGCGAGGGAGCGATCGAGGATGGACTCAAGCCTGTGAACGTCGTCGCGCAGCTCTCTGGCGACGGCACGGCGGACCTCCGGCCGGAGCGGGGGCCGGGCCGCGGCCACGGTGTTGTACCGGCGGAGCAGGCGCAGCGGCTGGATGCCAAGCCCCTTGAGCGCACGCCGATAGACCATCAGGTCACCCGGCAGCACAGTGGTGGCGGCGGCCAGGAATCGCGTCATCGTACGACTGCGCGCCACCCGGTTCTGATTGGCCACGCCGAAGTCTTGTCGCCCGTCCGGTTCCAGGCCGAGGAACTCGAGCAGCTCGTTGTAGCCGCGTTGCACATCGCCGAAGAATTCCTCAAAGATCAATATCTTGATCTGAGTGGGCGAAACCCCCTTCAAGAGCCGTCGGATCTGGAAACCGAAGGAGAAAACCTCTTCGTACTGCAGGCACCGCGGTTCTGGGCAATAACTCGGCAGCTTTCTGCCGTGACGCCGTTCCCCCTGAAGCTTCCAAGCCGCCTCGAAGTCGTCCTGGTTCTCCTTGAGCGAACGCAGAAACTGAGTGTGTAGCGAGTACGCCGCATCGATGGGATTGCGCAGGATCACGATCAGTTTAGCCGTCGGGTTCGCCGCCCGGATGGCCGCGACCGCCACGTCGGAATAGAGGTACCAAACCGACGCTTCTCCGAGCATTGTACCCGGAGGTGCGACTTCGAACAGACGTGCATAGTCTTCCTGATTCCCGACCTGCGCGAGGCCTGGGAAGTCTCGACAAAAATATTGAGGTTCTTTGAGTTCGGGCATAAAGACCCGCGGGTGCTCGCCCAGATATCTATAGAGTGCGTTGGTTCCGCATTTCGGCGCGCCAATGATGAAGAAATCGGGGATGCGCACAGCGAGGCTCCTGTTGGCTTTTGGGCTCGGAAGCGGCAGGCCAGCAGGAGCTAATCTCTCCACAACGACAGCAACGTGACGGATCTGTGCGCGTTGTGTGGCAGGACTGGGGTAGTGCGCGCCATGGTCGGCGACCCCGGACCGTGGCGTCGAGGGTGACCAGAAGTTCGCGGATGGCGGCAGCGAGCGCGGCGGTGAGCGCGAGCTTCCCGGTCCGCCGAGCGCGAACGACGGAACCGGACTGCGGCCGGTGGTGATGGCACTGCCGTGATTGACCCCGAATTCGAGGGTCGACGGCGGCGACGCGTCTTTTGGGTTCGCGCCGGGCGGCCCGCTGAGGGCGGGCCCGCGGACCCGTTCGGGGTGGTTGCGCCGGTGGTGCTCGGCGCGTGCCTGTTGGGAAGCGGCTAGACTTGATGCGCGTCAGAGCAGCTCATTGCCCGCCGAGCTGGGCCAGGCCGAGTTCGGCGCGCTGGCGATAGCCCGCGAAGTCCGATGTCACGTACCGATCGATCACGTAGCCATACAGCACCCGCGCCTGGTCCGGGCAGCCGGCGTCGGCCGCCGCATTGGCGACGTCCAGGGTCAGGCTGGCGGCGTCGCCAAGGGGCCGATTGCCATACTGGGCCGTGACCGCGGGGACGACGCTCGGGTCCAGCGGGCGGGCGGGGTCCGCCGGGTGGGCAGGGTCCAGGAGGGCAAGGTTGGCGTTGGCGCCCGCGGACGCCTGGGCCAGGTGCTGGGAGCCGCAGGAGCCGTGCGGCTCCTGCTGAAACAGCCGGAGCTGGTCGCGCGCGGCATCCTGCGCCGCGACGAACGCCGAGAGCGCCTGGTCGCGCTCGCGGTTGAATTGGGTCTATTGTCGGTTGCGAGCAGGCGCAAAGCGCCAGCAGGATCGGTGCCGCCGCCATGATGAGCTTATGCGCGCTCATTCGCCCCCCATCGTCTGCGGTGGCGCCGCGCCAGGCTGTCGCGAGCATCGGACGTCGATGGCAACGTCTCCCGGAGCGAGCTTCCCGGTTGCCGACAATCCTACCCGGGCGCTCATTGATCAAGGGGCGAACGCCGGACGGGGACTCGATCCGCAGCCGCGGTTCGGCTAAGGGTCGACCCGGGGAACGGGTTGCGTGCGATCCAGGTGAGGTGGCTCCCGGCGATGTCCGGGGGCTTGCCACGTCCGGGGGCGCCGGCCGATCGGATGGTGGCCATGGGTTGGCGGCGGTTGGGGTGGCGGCTTCTGGCTTCGCTCGCGCTCAGCACGATCGGCGGCGTGGGCTTGTGGTCGGTGGTGGTGGCGCTGCCGGTGATCGAGGCCGAGTTCGGGGTCGATCGCGGCGCCGCCTCCTTGCCCTATACCGCGACCATGGTGGGCTTTGCCTTCGGCGGCGTGCTGATGGGCCGGCTCGCCGACCGGTTCGGGATCATGGTGCCGGTCATGCTCGGCGCCGGCATGCTCGGGATCGGCTACGTCGCCGCCGCGCAGGCGACCAGCCTGTGGCAGTTCATGCTGGCGCAGGCGCTGCTGATCGGCCTGCTCGGCAGCTCGGCGACCTTCGGCCCCCTGGTCGCCGACGTCTCGCTCTGGTTCAAGCGGCGGCGCGGGATCGCGGTCGCGATCGTCGCCAGCGGCAACTATCTGGCCGGCACGCTCTGGCCGCCCTTGCTGCAGGCCGCGATCGCGGCGGTCGGCTGGCGCCGGGCGCACATGGCGATCGGCGCGCTGTGCGTGATCACCATGGTGCCGCTGGCGCTGGCGCTGCGCCGGCGGCCGCCGGTCGAGGAGGCGCGCACCGCCGGCCATGCGCGCGTCTTTCCGGGCCTGGCCAGCGTCTCGCCCTCGGCGCTCCAGGCGCTGCTCGTGGTCGCCGGGCTCGGCTGCTGCATCGCCATGTCGATGCCCCAGGTGCACATCGTCGCCTATTGCGCCGATCTCGGCTACGGCCCCGCGCGCGGCGCCGAGATGCTCTCGCTGATGCTGGGCTTCGGGGTCGTGAGCCGGCTCACCTCCGGCCTGATCGCGGATCGGATCGGCGGCACCGCGACCCTGCTCCTGGGCTCGACCCTGCAATGCCTGACGCTTTTTTTCTACCTGCCGTTCGACGGCCTCGCCTCGCTCTACGTCGTCTCGGCGCTGTTCGGCCTCGCGCAGGGCGGCATCGTGCCGAGCTACGCGCTGATCGTGCGCGACCATTTCCCGGCGCGCGAGGCGGGTGCCCGGATCAGCCTCGTGCTGATGGCGAGCGTGATCGGCATGGCGCTTGGCGGCTGGATGGCGGGCGCGATCTACGACCTCACCGGCTCCTACCGGGCGGCGTTCCTCAACGGCATCGCCTGGAACCTGCTCAACCTCTCGATCGCCCTCTGGCTCCTGCTCGCCCACCCGCGCCCGCACGCGCTGCGAGCTTAGCCAGGGGATCGACCGTCCGGCCTCGCCCGCGGCCAACGCGCTCAGGTCCGAACGGTCACGCCTTCGGGCGAAGGTGATAGGAGAGCTCGCCCGGGTCCATAAGGTCGGGGACGCGCCAGCCGTCGAGGTCGTATTCTTCCATGCACTGCTCGGCGAAGCCGCGGAAGCGGTCGGCGTTGCCGTTGGCCTGGGCGCCGAACAGGCAGTAGCGGCGGATCTCCTCGGTGCTGCCGCCGTAGTTGATCTCGTAGAGCTCGTGGCGGCCGCCGAACTCGGTGCCGAGGCAGTCCCAGAGCAGCTTCATCAGCTTGACCCGCTGCTCGGCGGTGTAGCCGTTCGAGCCCCGTAAGTAACGTTCGAGATACGGAGCAATCTCGGGGCTCTTGAAGTCGCGGGCGTGTGAGTTGAGGTAGATCAGGCCGGAGGCCACGGTCTGCTCGATGATGTATTTGACCTTGCTGTAGGCGATGGTCGCGATGATCTGGTAGGCGTTGCCCGGGTCCATGTTGGGCAAAAGGTAGGGTTCGATCCAGGGACGCGGGTCGCGGACCATGGCATCGGTCAGCGCCCAGAACAGGTTGCGCCAGGCGATCACCTCGCCGACGTTCGCCTGCACGCCGCGGAAATCCTTGGTGCCGGCGGCCTCGGTCGCCTTGAGCAGCAGGCCCGCGATGAAGTCGAGCTTGACCGCGAGGCGCGTGCAGCCGTGGACCACGAAGCGCGGCAGAAACCCTGTGCGCGGGAAGAAGTTGTTGGCCTTGTCGACGTCCGCGAACACGAACACGTTCTCCCAGGGCACCAGCACCTGGTCCATGATGAAGATCGCATCGTTCTCGTCCAGGCGCGAGGACAGCGGCTGGTCGAACGGGCTCGCCATGACCGCGGCGGAGAGCTCGTACGAGGTCCGGCAGATCAGCTTGGCGCCGGGCGCGTTGGTCGGCAGCATGAAAACCAGGGCAAAATTCTTGTCCTGGAGCGGGATCAGGCCGTGGTGGGCGACGAAGGTGTAGTTGGTCAGCGCCGAGCCGGTCGCGACCACCTTGGCGCCGGAGACGATCAGGCCTGCGTCGGTCTCGCGCTCGACGTGGCAGCAGACGTCGGCGACCTCGTTCGGCGGCCGGTCGCGGTCGACCGGCGGGTGGATGATCGCGTGGTTGATGAACGGCACCCGCTCCTGGCAGAAGCGGTACCAGCGCTTCGCGTTGTCCTGCCAGGGGTCGTAAAAGTCGGCGTTGGCGCCAAGCGTCGCCAGGAAGGCCGCCTTGTAGTCGGGCGCGCGGCCCATCCAGCCATAGGTGATGCGCGCCCATTCGGCGATCGCATCGCGCCCGGCGATCGATTCCGCGAGCGAGGTCGGCGCCTTGAAGAAGGCGTGGGTCTGGCCGCCGCTGCCGGTGTCGGTCGGCAGCAACAACTTCGGCGCGCGCTCGGGATCGTGCAGCGCATCGAACAGGCGGGCGGTCATCCGGGCGGTGTTGCGGAAGGCGGGATGGGCGGTCACGTCCGCCACGCGCTCGCCGTAGATGTAGACCGCGCGGCCGTCGCGCAGCGACTCGAGGTACTCCGCGCCGGTCTGCGGCCGGCCGCAGCGGACCGCGCCGATCGCCTCCGGATCGGGGCTGGTCCTTGGATTGGTCGCCATTGCACCCTCCCTGAGGTGATCGATGCGGATCTCAAACTTTTGTTCGTATTGCGAACATTATCAAGGATAGGAAACCTCGCCGCCTCGGAGCAAGCGAAATCCGGATCAGACCAGCGCGCTGCGGATCCCGGCCGCGGCCTCCTTGAGATGCGGCAGGTAGCGCTCCTTGATGGTCATGCGCGAGACGCGGCTCGCCTGGCAGGAGACGTTGATTGCGGCGATGACCTCGCCGGCCCGATCCAGGAGCGGCACGGCGATCGCGAGCAGGCCTGCCTCCAGCTCCTCGTCGACCAGCGCATGGCCCTGGGCGTGATCGTCCCGGATGCGCTCGACCAGCGCCCGCCGGTCGGTGATGGTGTAGGGGGTGAAGGGCCGGAGCTCGATCCGCTGCAACCGCCGCCAGAGCTCCTCTTCCGGGAGAAAGCCGAGCTGGATGCGACCCATGGAGGTATGGAAGGCGGGCAGGCGCGAGCCGACGTTGAGGCGGACCGACAGGATCCGCCGGGTCGGGATGCGGGCGACGTAGACGATCTCCTGGTCCTGGAGGACCGAGGCCGAACAGGACTCGCCGGTCGCTTCGGCGACCCGCTCCATCGCCGGCATCGCGCGCTCGATCCAGGACTGGCCTTCGAGGAACGGCAGCGACAGCTCGAGCACGCGCGGCGTCAGAAAGAAATGGCGCTCGACGCGGGCGACGTAACCGAGCTCGGCGAGCGTCAGGAGAAAGCGCCGCGCGGCCGCGCGGTCGAGGCCGGTGCGGGCTGCGATCTCGGTGAGCGTCGCGCGCCGGGTCTGGCCGTCGAAGGCGCGCAGCACGCGCAGGCCCTTGGCGAGCGAACCGACGAAGTCGCGCGCGCCCTTGGCCGCATCCGGGCCCTCACCACGCCGCGCGCGGCTCACGGGTCGCGGCCGCCAGCCCAGGCTGGCCAGCTCCCGCCAACCGGCGCCGGGAGAAACCTTCTCCGGAGCTCGTGCGCGGACTGGATTGAAGCCATCCGGCTAACCTTTTGATAACCACTCGTTGCCAATCTCGGTCGGTTCGATGGTCCATGCGATCCTGGGGCTCCGTCCGCGCGCCGAGCATCTGGCGGCAAGGAGTCCCACGGTCGCATGGACCATCCGAAGGAAGAGTTTGCGGCCGACAGAGTTAATTTCGGGTCAAGGTCTCGAGGCGAAATGCGACCACTTCCGCGTTGTGGTCGATTGGGTTCCGGCGGACGGTGCGACCGGTCGTGCCGGGGGCGGGTGAAGCGCCTCAGGGTCACCGAGGGCATCAGCGCTGACACCCATCGAAAGCCCGCGTCGCTCGATCGCATGCGAGTGGACTTCGAGGGGAGAGCCCTGCGCTGACGAGAGAGTAAGCCCATCCAGTCCTTGCCGCTCACCATGAAGCTCGATGGATCGTTGTCGCGCCGAGCTTGACAAGCAACCGGCGCCCATGCTCACAATTCAGTATACGACAAAAAGTTCAGCATGTGAACTTCAAACACGAAACCAGGCAGGGCAGGCAGATGACCAAGGCCGAGGCGTCTCCTCTCGTCGAGCTGCGGCGGCGCGGGCTCAGCCGGCGACGGTTCCTGCACCAGACGGCGCTCGGCACCGCCGGACTGGCGGCGGTCAGCCAGCTCGGGCGGGTCCGGCCGGCGCGCGCGGCCGAAGCGATCCGGATCGGCTACGTCAGCCCGGCGACCGGGCCGCTCGCACCATTCGCCGAGGCCGACGAGTTCATCCTCGGCGGCATCCGCGCGGTGCTCAAGGACGGGCTCGAGATCGGCGGCACCGCGCATGCCGTCGAGATCATCCGCAAGGACAGCCAGAGCAACCCGAACCGGGCGGCCGAGGTGGCCTCCGAGCTGATTCTGGGCGATCGCGTCAACCTGATGGTGGTCGCTTCGACGCCCGAGACCACCAACCCGGTCTCGGACCAGTGCGAGCTCAACGAAGTGCCCTGCATCTCGACCGTGGCGCCCTGGCAGCCCTGGTTCTTCACCCGCGGCGGCAACCCGGCGACCGGCTTCGAGTACACCTATCACTTCTTCTGGGGCCTCGAGGACGTGATCGCGGTGTTCACGGACATGTGGGGCAGGCTCGAGACCAACAAGGTGGTGGGCGGCCTGTTCCCCAACGACGGTGACGGCAATGCCTGGGGCGATAAGAAGCTGGGCTTTCCGCCGGTGCTCGCGAGCCAGGGCTACCAGCTCATCGATCCCGGCCGCTATCAGAACCTCTCGGACGACTTCACCGCGCAGATCTCGGCCTTCAAGCAGGGCGGCTGCGAGATCATCACCGGCGTCGTCATCCCGCCCGACTTCACGACCTTCTGGCACCAGGCGAAGCAGCAGGGCTACACGCCCAAGGCCGCGAGCATCGGCAAGGCGCTCTTGTTCCCGGTCGCGGTCGAGGCGCTCGGGGACTCTGGCCAAAACCTGTCCTCGGAGATCTGGTGGAGCCCGAGCCACCCGTTCAAGAGCTCGCTCACCGGCGTCTCGGCTGCCGAGCTCGCCAAGGCCTACACCCAGGCGACCGGCCGGCAATGGACCCAGCCGATCGGCTTTGCCCATGCCCTGTTCGAGGTGGCGCTCGACGCCCTGCAGCGTTCCGGCAAGCCGAGCGATGCCCAGGCGGTGACCGCGGCGGTCGCGGCGACCGACAAGGCGACGATCGTCGGCCCGGTCAAGTGGGGTGGCAAGGGGCCGTTCAAGAACGTCGCCAAGACGCCTTTGGTCGGCGGGCAGTGGCGCCTGGGCGGTGACTTCAAGTACGATCTGGTGATCACCTCCAACTCGATCGCACCTATGGTGCCGACCGCGGGTGAGATGGCAGCGATCGTCTGAGCCATCCGCCCCCCGCGCACGACAGAGGGGACAGTGATGGCCATCGATGGCGACCAGGATCTGGCCTACTTCACCGAGGCAAACTCGGCCGAGACGGTGATCGCCCGCATGGCGGGCTGCCCCGACCCGCGCCTCAAGGAGGTGATGGCGGTCGTGATCCGGCACCTGCACGCCGCGATCAAGGAAGTCGAGCCGACCCTTGAGGAGTGGATGGCCGCGATCGAGTTCCTGACCGCGACCGGCCAGATGTGCAGCGACTGGCGCCAGGAGTACATCCTGCTCTCGGACGTGCTCGGGGTCTCGATGCTGGTCGACGCGATCAACCACCGCAAGCCCTCAGGCGCCACCGAGAGCACCGTGCTCGGCCCGTTCCACATCGCGCATGCGCCGGCGCGGGCGCCGGGCGACAACATCTGCCTGGACGGCAAGGGCGAGCCGCTCCTGGTCTCCGGGCGGGTCAAGGACGCCTTCGGCCGGCCGATCGAGGGGGCGACGCTCGACGTCTGGCAGGCCAATGCCGAAGGCTTCTACGACGTGCAGCAGAAGGGCATCCAGCCGGACATGAACCTGAGGGGGCGGTTCCGGACCGATGCCCTGGGCCGCTACTGGTTCCGCTCGGTCAAGCCCCGGCACTATCCGATCCCCCATGACGGCCCGGTCGGCAAGCTCCTCAAGCGCCTCGCGCGCCATCCCAACCGGCCGGCCCACATCCACATCATCGCGACCGCCGACGGCTTCGAGCCGGTCACCACCCACGTCTTCACGCCCGACGATCCCTACCTCGGCTCGGACGCCGTGTTCGGCGTCAAGAAGAGCCTGATCGGCGACTTCGTCCGCCAGGACGATCCCGCGCGCGCGGCCGAAGTGGGGCTCGGCAATCCATTCTGGACGCTCGAGGCCGATCTCGTGCTGGCGCCGGCGGGAGATCGGGCCCATGCGGCCTGAGCCGCCCTCCCGAGCCCGCGTCCTCGCTGAGACTTCCGCGCGCCGTCCCCTGAAGCCGTCCCGCCGGGCCAAGCGCTGAGGCCCCCGGCGATGGCGCCGATCCTCGAGCTTTCCGCGGTCAGCAAACGGTTCGGCGCCGTGGTGGTCGCCGATCAGCTCGATCTGCAGCTCCAGACGGGTGAGGCGCTGGGCGTGATCGGCCCGAACGGCGCCGGCAAGACCAGCATCTTCAACATCATCGCGGGCGAATTGCTTGCCGATCGCGGGCGGGTCCTCCTCGAGGGTCGCGAGATCACAGGCCTGCCGCCGTTCCGGCGTTGTCAGCTCGGGATCGCGCGCTCCTATCAGATCCCGCAGCCGTTCGCCGGCATGACCGTGTTCGAGAACCTGCTGGTGGGTGCCACCTTCGGCGCCGGCCGGCACGGGCGCGAGACCGACCGCCGCTGCGTCGCCATCCTCGAGCAGACCGGCCTGCTCGCGAAGGCGAACCGGCCGGCCGGCAGCCTCACCCTGCTCGAGCGCAAGCGCCTGGAGCTCGCGCGGGCGCTCGCGACCGGCCCGCGCCTGCTGCTGCTCGACGAGATCGCGGGCGGCCTCAGCGAGCCTGAAGGCCAGGAGCTCATCGGCACCATCCGGAGCGTCCGCGCCGGCGGCGTCTCGATCATCTGGATCGAGCACATCGTGCACGCCCTGCTGGCGGTCGTCGATCGCCTGATCGTCATCCATTTCGGCAGCAAGATCGCGGACGGCGAGCCCGACGGCGGTCATGCAGAGCCCGGCCGTCCACGAGATCTACCTTGGCATCGCGCTCGACGCCGCCTGATGTGCCCTTGCTCGAGACCAGGCGGCTGGATGCCTTCTACGGCGACTTTCAGGCGCTGTTCGGGGTCGATCTCCGGATCGGGTCCGGCGAGACGGTGGCGCTGATCGGCGCCAACGGCGCCGGCAAATCGACGCTTCTGCGCAGCATCACCGGCCTGCTGCCGGCCGGGCGCGCGGCGATCCTCTTGGACGGCAGGCCGATCGGCGGCCTCGCCAGCCATGAGATCGTGCGCCTCGGCGTCGCGCTGGTGCCCGAAGGGCGCCGGCTGTTCCGCTCGCTCAGCGTCGAGGAGAACCTTCTGGTCGGCGCCCATGGTGGCCGCGACGGCCCCTGGCAGCTGGACCGGGTGCTCGAGCTGTTCCCGGTCCTGGCCGAGCGCCGGCAGAGCCCTGCTGTGGCACTTTCGGGCGGCGAGCAGCAGATGGTCGCGATCGGCCGGGCGCTGATGGCCAATCCGAAGCTCCTGCTCTGCGACGAGCTCAGCCTCGGGCTCGCCCCGATGGTGATCCGGGCGATCTACGCGGCGCTGCGGGGAGTCACCCGCGCGGGTACGACCGTGATGGTGGTCGAGCAGGACATCAACCAGGCGCTCGCGGTCGCCGATCGTGTCTATTGCCTGCAGGAAGGCCGGGTCGCGCTGGAGGGGCGCCCGCGCGAGCTGACCCGGGCCAGGATCGCCCAGGCCTATTTCGGGCTCTGAGCCGGTGGACTGGCTGAACAGCATCGTGCAAGGCGTCCTTTTGGGCGGCCTCTACGCCCTGTTCGCGACCGGCCTCGCGCTGATCTTCGGGGTCATGCGCCTGGTCAACATCGCGCACGGCGACCTGATCGTGCTGGCGGCGTTCGTGGCCCTGGTGTGCACCCAGGCGACCGGCCTTCCTGCGCTCCTCGCCCTGCCGGTGGTCGTGCCGCTGATGGCGGCGCTCGGCTACGGGTTGCAGCGCGGGCTGCTCAACCGCACGCTCCTCGACCGCACGAGTGGCGGCGTCCATCCTGCCGCCGCTCCTGGTCACCTTCGGCCTCTCGATCATCCTGCAGAACCTGCTGCTCGAGATCTTCACCGCCGACAGCCGGCGGCTGCAGGCCGGCGCCGCTCGAGACCATGAGCCTCGAGGTCGCCCCCGGGCTCGCGGTCGGGATCATGCCGCTGATGGTGTTCGTTGCCGCCCTGATCGTGATCGGCGGCCTGCAGTTCGTCCTCTATCCGGACCGCGCTCGGCCGCGCGCTGCGCGCCACTTCGACGACCCCGAGACCGCCGGCCTGATGGCGATCGACCAGCGCCACATGTTCGCGCTCGCGATGGCGATCGCCATGGCGGTGGTCGCGATCGCCGGCGTGTTCCTCGCGATCCGGACCAACTTCGACCCCTCCAGCGGGCCGTCCCGCCTCTTGTTCGCCTTCGAGGCGGTGATCATCGGTGGCCTCGGCAGCCTCTGGGGCACGCTCGCCGGCGGCGTCATCCTGGGCGTCGCCCAGGCGATCGGTGCCCGGATCGATCCGGGCTGGCAGCTGCTCGCCGGCCACGTCGCTTTTCTCCTGATCCTGGTCGTCCGGCCGAGCGGCCTGTTCCCGCGGATGCGCTGAGATGGCAGCACCCGCCTTCCGGATCGAGCGCGGCACGACTGCCAGCCGGATCGGCACCGCGCTCGCAGCCCTCCTCGTCCTGGCCCTGGCGCTCGCCCCCTGGTGGGCCGGCCCCGCGAGCATTCGCCTCCTGATCGAGGTCTTCTGCTACCTGGCGCTCGCGTCCTTGTGGAACCTGCTCGCCGGCTACGGCGGCCTGGTCTCGATCGGCCAGCAGGCGTTCGTCGGGCTCGGCGGCTACATGCTGTTCGCGCTCGCGATCTTCGCGGGCGTGCCGCCGCTGCTTGCGATCCCGCTTGCGGGCCTGATCGCGGCCGCGCTCGCGGTACCGACCGCGCTCGTCGTGTTCCGTCTCCAGGGCGCCTATTTCGCGATCGGCACCTGGGTGGTGGCCGAGGTCTATCGTCTGGTGTTCGCCCAGATCAGCCCCTTGGGCGGCGGCTCCGGCATGAGCCTGCCGGCCGCGGTCGTCAGGGCGATCGCGGCCAGCCGGGCGACCCGCGACAGCCTGATCTACTGGACCGCGCTGGCCCTGGTGCTGGCCGCGATCGGCCTGGTCTACGGCCTGTTGCGCTCGTCCTGGGGCCTGGCGCTGACCGCGATCCGCGACAACGAAGCGGCGGCCAAGAGCCAGGGCGTTGACAGCTATCGCACCCGGTTCCTGATCTACGTCGCGGCGGCGGCGGCGACCGGCATGGTCGGCGCGCTGATCTTCCTGCAGAAGCTCTGGATCAGCCCCGATGCCGCCTTCAGCGTCAACGACTGGACGGCGTTCGTGATCTTCATCGTGGTGATCGGCGGCATCGGCACGATCGAGGGCCCGATCCTCGGCACGCTCCTGTTCTTCGTCCTGCGCCAGCTGTTCGCCGACCTCGGCAGCTGGTATCTGATGATGCTGGGCGGGCTTGCGGTCGTGATCATGCTGGCGGCGCCCAGGGGCCTCTGGGGCTGGCTCGCCCAGCGCTTCGATCTCCACCTGTTCGCGGTGCAACGCCGCGTGAAGGTGCTCGAATGAGAGCGGGCAAGGCCCAGGGACACCGAGGGAGGGAGTGCTTGTGAACGAGGTCGAATGCGTCCTCGATGCCCGCTCGATCCTGGGCGAGGGCGCGCTCTGGGACGTGCAGGACGCCGTGCTCTGGTGGGTCGACATCAAGGCCCGCGAGATCCATCGCTTCGATCCGGCGAGCGGCCGGGACCAGTGCTGGCGGACGCCCGAGGACATAGGCTCGCTCGCGGTGCGCGAGGCGGGCGGCCTGGTCGTCGCCATGACGTCGGGCTTCCACTTCTTCGATCCCGCGACCGGTGACTTCCAGGCGATCGGCGATCCCGAGCCGGATCGCGCCGAGAACCGCTTCAACGACGGCAAGCCCGACCGCCGCGGCCGGTTCTGGGCCGGCACCATGCACGACCCCGAGATGGCGGCCTCCGGCGCGCTCTACCGCCTCGATTTCGATCTCACCTGGCGCAAGATGGTCGATGGCGTCACGGTCTCGAACGGCCTCGCCTGGAGCCCCAAGGGCGACGTCATGTACTACGCCTGCAGCAGCGCGCGCACGGTCTGGGCGTTCGAGAGCGATCCCGACAGCGGCAGAATTGGCAAGCGGCGGGTGTTCATCGACACCAGCGCCGAGGGTGGTGCCCCCGATGGCGCGACGGTCGATGTCGAAGGATGCTACTGGCTGACCCTGCCGGGCGCCTGGAAGGTCGCGCGCTACGACCCCTTGGGCCGGCTGATGCGGACCATCGCGCTGCCGGTCGAGCTGCCGACCTGCGCGGCGTTCGGGGGCAAGGACCTGGACGTCCTCTACGTCACCACATCGCGCTTCAATCGCACCGAAGCGCAGCTTGCGAACCAGCCGCTGGCGGGCGGCCTGTTTGCCCTCGACGTCGGCGTCAGGGGTCTGCCCGAAGCCCGCTTCCGCGGCTGATCCGGGCTCAGCCCAGGGTCCCGAGCCGGCGCGAGGTGGCGCGGCGCACGACCAGGCCGAGGGTGCCGGCGGCGATGATCAAGGCACCGGTGGCGACGTCGCCCACGTCCTGGGAGAAGCCGAGCAGGACCAGGCCGCTCGTGATCATGCTGATGATCAGGGCGCCGATCAGGCCGCCATAGATCGTGCCGCGGCCGCCGGTCAGCGCCACGCCGCCGACGATCACCGCGCCGATCACGCGGAACTCGAAGCCGGTGCCGGTGGTCGGCTCGGCGACCCGCAGGTAGCCGAACAGCAGCGCGCCGATCAGGCCGCAGAGCGCGCCGGTCAGGATGAAGGCCGCAAGCTTGACGCGGTCGGTGTCGATGCCGGCGAATCGCGCCGCCTCGAGATTGCCGCCGGTCGCGTAGAGGTGGGAGCCGAAGCGGGTGCGCGAGAGGACCAGACCGCCGATCGCCATGATCGCGAGCATCCAGACCACGTGCCAGGGCACGATGCCGAACAGCTCGCCGCCGGTGAACGCGTAGAAGGGCGTCCGGCCGCGCGTGGTCAGCGGCCGCTCGCCGCTCGCGATCAGGGCGGCGCTGCGGTAGGCGACCAGCATCGCGAGCGTGACGATGAACGAGGGGATCCCGATCCGGGTCCGGATCAGGCCGTTGATCGCGCCGGTGACGGCGCCGAGCGCGGTCACCAGGACCATCGCGAGCCAGGGATTGATACCGGCCGCGACCACCAGCAGGCCCATGACCACGTTGAGAAAGCCGAACACCGAGCCGACCGAGAGATCGATTTCGCCGCAGATCAGAAGGTAGGTCATGCCGACCGCGACGATGCCGATCAGCGCGGCGTTGCGCAGAAGGTTCATCAGGTTGAATTCGGTCAGAAACGTCTTGGTGGTGAGCGAGAAGAACGCGAAGATGACCAGCGCCACGAGCGTGATCGCGACGTTCGGATTGCCCGCCAGCCGCTGCCAGAGGGTCGGATGGGAGGGCAGCACCTCATCCGGTGCGAGCCCGTCCAGGACATCGTCGCCCGGCTCGAACGCGGCCGCTCTCTGCTCGCTGGTCATCCGGCCGGCACCGCTCACAGCATCTCGACGCCGACGATCATCTTGACGATCTCGTCCGGCGCGGTCGCGTCCTTGCTGCGGACCCCGACCTCGCGGCCGTGGCGCAGCACCAGGATGCGATCGGCGACCGAGAACACGTGGCGCATGTTGTGGCTGACGATCAGGACGCCCGCTCCGGTCGCCTTGAGGCGCAGGATCAGATCCAGGACCTTGCGCGATTCGCGGACGCCGAGGGCTGCGGTCGGCTCGTCCATGATGATCACGCGGCCGTGCTGCGCGGTCGCCCGGCCGAGGGCGATCGACTGGCGCTGGCCGCCGGACAGCTGCCCGACCTCGGCGGTGAGCGAAGGGAGGTTGACGCGCAGATCGCGCATCACCTGGCGGGCACCCTCGAGCATCTTCCTGCGATCGACGAAAAACCGGAAGCGGACCGGCTCGCGGCCGAGGTAGAGGTTGGCCGCGACGTCGCGCATGTCGACCAGGGCGAGGTTCTGGAACACGGTCGCGATGCCGAGCTGACGCGCCGCCTGCGGGTCGCTGATCCGGATCGGTCGGCCACCGACCTCGAGCTCGCCCCGATCCGGCTGATGGACGCCGCTCAGGATCTTGATCAGGGTCGATTTGCCGGCGCCATTGTCGCCGACGATCGCCAGCACCTCGCCTTCGAAGATGTCGATGTCGACGTCCTGCAGGGCGCGGACGTGACCGAAGCTCTTCGAGAGCCCGCGCGCCTGCAGGTAGGGACCCGCCTCTGTTTCTCCGGTGGCCATGACGTTCCCCGGGGCCAGCGGGAAGCGGGGTAAGCCCCGCTCCCCTCCTGGGCGCCTTTACGCGAAGCCGTATTCGCGCGCCTTGGCGAGCCAGATGTCGGTCCGCGCCTTGACCCGGTCGAGATCCTTGTCGAGCACGACCTCGCCGCCGGTGCGGACGTCGAGGTAGGGATAGCCGCGCTCGATCTGGACCCAGGCGCCGGCCGCGCACTGGAAGCCCATCACGTAGAACTGCTGGTCGATGCCCCACTGCACCCAGCCTTCCTTGATCTGCTGCTGGTGGGCGGGCGGGATGTCGGTCGAGCCGACCGCGATCTTGCCGGGCTTGATGCCGCGTTCCTTGAGCGCCTGGACGATCGGGTTGGGGTTGCCGGTGCCGATCGCCGCGACCAGGCTGTCGCCTTTGGCATCGATCTGGGCGGTCCATTTCTGGACCGATTCGGTGAGCTCCCCGAAGCTGCTGTCCGGGAACGCCTCGAAGGTATAGGTGGTGCCGTTGGCCGCGTTGTAAGCCTCGATGCCCTGCTTGCTGCCGTTCTGGCGCTTGTCGATCGAGGTCGAGCCCGGATTGCCATTGCCGAGCACGATCACGCCCTCGGTCTTGCTGGTGAGCTCATGGGCGAAGGTCGCGGCCTCGGTGCCATTCAGGATGCCGGCGTTGAACTCGTCCTGATTGATGATGTGCAGGCCGAGCCCGTCGGCTTCCTCCTGGATGCCCTGGTCGGTGATGACCATCGTGATGCCCTGCTCCAGGCCGCGCTCGAACGGCTGGACCAGGCCCACGCTCTCGAGCGAGGTCGCGATCACGTTAGCCTCGGCGGCGATCGCGTTGTTGACCTGCTCGGCGTGGTTCTGCACCGAGTAGACCGGGTTGCCGATCCGCTGATAGGTCCAGCCGACCAGCTCGCAGAAGTCGCGGGCGCCGACCTGGAACGCGAGGTCCCAGTCGCCGAGCGCCTGCGGCACCCAGATGAACTTGCGCGGCGGGCCGGCGGCGCCGCCTGCCGCCAGCGCCGCCGCCGGCAGCCCCATGGCGCCCGCGGCCGCGGTCAGGGCGGCCGCGCGGGCGCCGCCGACCATGAGGCCCCGCCGGTCGGTCTTGTGAGTCGCTGACATCCCTGTTGCTCCCCTGCTTGGTTGATGCTTGCTTTTGGTCACACGTCGGCCCGGCTCAGCCGGCCGCCGGCACCCTGGCGGACCAAAAGGTCGAGCCCGGCCGCGACCAGGATCACCGCCCCGGTCGCGACCCCGTCCCAGAACTGCTTGACGCCCATCAGGATGATGCCGCTGGTCATCATGCTGAGGATCAGGACGCCCACGAAGCTGCCGAAGATCGTGCCGCGGCCGCCGAACAGCGCGACCCCGCCGATGATGATCGCGGCGATCACCTGCAGCTCGAGGTTGACCCCGGCGCTGAGCGGTGCCAAGCCCACCCGGCCGAACAGGAGCGCCGCGCTGAGCCCGCACAGGCCGCCCATCAGCACGAAGCAGACGAGCTTGACCCGCTTGGTGTCGATGCCGTTGTTGCGCGCCGCCTCGACGTCGCCGCCGGTCGCGTAGATGTCGCTGCCGAACTTGGTCTTCGCGAGCACGAGGCCGCCGATCAGCATCACCACGGCCATCGCGACGAACAGGTTCGGGACCGGTGTGCCCGGGAAGTTGGCGCGGATGATCTGATAGAAGGCGAGGTCGGTGTTCTTGGCTGGGATCGGGTAGCCGCTCGAGACGGTGTTGGCGGCCCCGCGCAGGAGCGCCAGCATGCCGAGCGTGGTGATGAACGACGGCAGGCCGACGCGGGTCACGAGGAGCCCGTTGACGGCACCGATCGCGAGCCCGATCAGGATCACGACCCCGGCGCACAGCCACGGGTCGATCCCGAGCCGCTCCTCCTGGAACGACATCAGGATCAGGAGAAAGCCGTAGTGCGAGCCGATCGAGAGATCGAGCTCGCCGGCGACGAACAGATACGTCATGCCGACCGCGAGGATGCCGAGGATGGCCGCGCGCCGCGCGATGTCGATCAGATTGTTCTCGCTGAGGAAGCGCGGGCCGAGGAGCGCGAACAGGGCGAACAGCACCAGCGCGACGATCAGGATCGCGACGTCGCGGTTGGCGAGCAGGCGGCCCAGGAGCCCGCCGGTGGCAGCCCCGGCGGCATCGTCGGTCTCGGCCGCGAGGGCTTCGCGCACCACCTCGTCGGCGGCAGCGAAGCGATCGTCGGCGCCTGGCGACCTTTCGGCCATGTGCTACTCGCCGGGCATGCCGCGGTCAGCGCGGGAAGGCGGCGCGCGCGGCCGCGACCGCCGCGCCGGCGCCACCCGCCAGCAGCTCGACGTCCGAGGTCAGGAGTGCCAGCCGCGCGCCGCGCTCGATCCAGTCGCGCTGGCGCTCGAGCGGCAGGGTGATGCCGGTGCAGACCGCGACGCCCCGCGCCTTGGCCGCGCTCAGGATCCGGTCGATCGCGCCGCGCACGACCGGGTGATCGTGCTGGCGCAGCACACCCGCGCTGCCGGAGAGGTCGTTCGGGCCGATGCACAGCGCATCGACGCCCGCGACCGCCAGGATCTCCTCGACCGCGTCGGCCGCGCCGACGTCCTCGATCTGCGGAATCACGATCGTGGCCGCATTGGCGCCCGCGACGTAGGCGTCGATGTTGCGGCCGTAGTCGGAGGCGCGGCGCGGGCCGAAACCGCGGATGCCGGCCGGCGGATACTTGGCCGCCGCGACCAGGGCGCGGGCCTCGGCGGCGCTGCGGACCATGGGTGCCAGCACGCCGTCGGCGCCGAGGTCGAGGGCCTGCTTGACGTGCACCTGATCGTTCCAGGGCACGCGCACGATCGGCACGGTCGGCACGCCGCGAAAGGCCATGAGCGCGGTCTGCAGCGATTCCAGCGACCAGGGCGCATGCTCGGTGTCGATCAGGATGTAGTCGAAGCCGGCGCCGGCCATGATCTCGGCGACCACCGGATCGGTGATCGACAGCCAGGCGCCGAGCGCCGTGGCACCCTCACGCAGGCGGCGCTTCAGGTCGAGGGCGCGCTCCGACATCGATGGCTCTCCTAACGCGACAGGACTTCGGGGTTGAGGACGTAGCCGGGGCCGGGATCCTGGCCACGGAGGATCGCCTGGATGCTGGCGACGCAGCGCTCGCCCATCAGGCGCTCGGCGGCCTCGTCCATGCCGGCGGCATGGGGGGCGAGCAGCACGTTCGGCAGCTCGAGCAGCGGCGAGCCCGCGGGCGGCTCGGCCTCGAATACGTCGAGGCCCGCGCCGGCGAGGCGCCCCGAGGTCAGCGCCGCGTGCAGCGCCTGCTCGTCGATCAGCCCGCCGCGGGCGGTGTTGATCAGGAAAGCGGAGGGCTTCATCAGCGCCAGCTCGCGCGGGCCGATCAGGTGGCGCGTCTCAGGGGCCAAGGGCGTGTGCACCGAGACGAAGTCGGCGCGACGCAAGAGCTCCTCGAGGCTCACGAGCTCGATGCCGTGGGCGGCGGCGAATGGACGGTCCGGCAGCGGATCGGCTGCCAGCACCTGCATGTCGAACGCCGAGGCGCGGCGCGCGAGTGCCTTGCCGATCCGGCCGAGGCCGACGATCCCCATGCAGCGACCCCAGAGCCCGGGATGGAAGCTGCAGCCCCACCCCCGGCCCGCGACCGTGGCGTGGTGCGGCAAGAGCTCGAGTGCCAGGCCGATCGCGAGCGCGAAGGCGTAGTCGGCGACGCTCTCGTGATTGGTGCCGAACGCCATGGCGACGGCGACCCCGTGGCGGGTCGCGGCGTCGACGTCGACCCGGTCGTAGCCGACCCCGAAGCGGGCCACGACCCGCAGCTGAGCGGCGGCGGCGAACACCCGCTCGCTGTAGACCTCGCCGCCGGCGATGGTCGCGATCGCGCCCGGCAGGCGCAGGATCAGCTCGGCCTCGCTCAGGAGCCGGTCCTTCTCGTTCATCACGATCTCGAAGCCGGCCGCGCGCAACGGTGCCAGGAAGGCTGCCGGTCGTCCGTGGAGCTGTTGGATGTTGCACAGCACCTTGCTCAAGGTGGTCGGCTCCCTGATCACGGTTTCTTCTTCGGCACCTGAGCGCGAGCCAGCCACTATCGCAGGCACCGCTCGATTTCGGAATAGGGTTCGCGCCGTTGCCCGGAGGGCGGTGCTGATACGACTGTGGGCAGGGCAGGCGCCGCTACGCCGATGCCGGCGCGCCTGGCTTCAGGGGCGGTCGCGCGGCGAACAGCAGGTCGGGGCCGATGCCGGCAATGGTCGCGATGCCGCAGAGCCCCATCACGCGGTCGATCTCGCGCCGGTAGATCTCGAGCACCTGTGCGACGCCCGCCTCGCCGGCCACCGCCAGCCCCCAGAGCTGCGGCCGGCCGATCAGGCAGGCGCGTGCCCCGAGCGCCAGCGCCTTGACGACGTCGCTGCCGCGCCGGATGCCGCCATCCAGGAGCACCGGAATCCGTCCGCCCACCGCCTCGACGATCGCCGGCAGGGCCTCGATCGTGCCCGGCGCGCCGTCGAGCTGGCGGCCGCCATGGTTCGAGACCACCAGCGCATCGGCGCCGTGGGCCAGCGCCTCCTTGGCCTCGGCCGGGTGCAGCACGCCCTTGAGGATCAGGGGGCCCCGCCAGATCCGGCGCAATTCGTCCACGTCCTGCCAGGTCATCGAGGGATCGAGCAGGGACGCCATGCGGCTCGCCAGCGCCTTGAGGTCGGCCGGCTCGCCCGGGCGCACGTAGTTGCCGAAGGTGATCCGCCCGAGGTGCGCGCGCATGCGCCAGAGCCAGCCCGTCTTGAACGCCATCTCGGCGAGCTGCGCGGGGCCGAAGCGCGGCGGGATGGTGAAGCCGTTGCGCACGTCGCGTTCGCGATTGCCGAGCAGCTGGTTGTCGATCGTCAGCACCAGGGCGTCGTAGCCGGCGGCCGCGGCGCGCTCGGTCAGCTCGCGGGTGAAGCCGCGGTCGGCGAAGATGAAGACCTGCATCCAGCGCGGCGCAGCGCCGGATTGCGCGAGCTGCTCGAGCGTGCAGACCGAGCCGTGGCTGAGGCAGTAGGCGGTGCCGGCCGCCGCCGCGGCGCGCGCGGCGCATAGCTCGCCATCGGGCCAGAACAGGCCCGCAAGGCCGGTCGGGCCGACGATCACCGGCAGGCGCAGCCGCTGGCCGAGCAGCTCGATCGAGAGATCGCGCGTCCCGGCGCCGTTCAGCGGCCGCGGCAGCAGGCGGATGTCGTCGAACGCCGCCTCGTTGCGGCGGAGCGTCGTCTCGTCCTCGGCCGCACCATCGGCGAAGTCGAACACCGCCCGCGGCAGAGCCCGCCTGGCGAGCCTGCGCATCTCGTCGACCGAGAAGCCGCGGCGTTGCAGGTCGGCCGGACGCATCAGCCGTTCAGGCGGTAGAAGCTGATCGCGTTGTCGCGGAACAGCTTTCGCTCTTTCCTCGGCGGTGCAGCCCTCGACCACCCACGTCGACGATCTCGACCCACTCCGGATAAGTCCCGGCAAGCTCCAGCACGTGCCAGTCGCCGCCATACATCACGCGCTCGAAGCCGAAGGATCTCGATGGTATAGGCGATATAGGGCTTCAGCTGCTCACCGGTCCAGTTGTGATGATCGGCCTCGGTCGTGACGCCCGAGATCTTGCAATGCACATTGGGCAGCGCCGCCAATTCCTTCATCTGCTGGCGCCAGGGGTCGAAGATCCCGGCCTTGATGCCGGGCTTGCCGATGTGGTCGAGCACGAAACGGACCTCGGGACACTGGCGCACCATCTGGAGCACGTTGGCCAGCTGGTGGTGCAGGACGCAGATGTCGAAGGCGAGATCGTGCTGCGCCAGAAGCTTGAGCCCGGCGATGAAGTCGGGCCGGATGCAGAACTCCGGGTCGGGCTGGGTCTGGATCAGCCGGCGGATCGCGCGCAGGAGCTTGTGCTGGCGGAGCTGGTCGAGCTCGGGCTCGATCGCGGCCCCGCGCTCGAGCGGCAGGGCCGCGACCATGCCCTTGAGGCGCGGATCGGTTGCCGCGACTTCGGCGACCCAGGCGGCTTCGTCCAGATGCTGCGGAAAGTCGACATCGACCTCGACGAACACGAACTGGTCGATCGCGACCGGCGCTGCGGCCGCCATCAGATCGCCCGGCAGGGCCCGGCGATCGAGCGACGGCGCGCCCTTGGTCCAGGCGTAGTCGAAGCGGGCGGGCTCCAGGAGATGGACGTGACTGTCGACGATCGGGTAGTCGGGCATCGAAGCGCCTCCCGGACTGTCAACTCATGTAGACGCCGCCGTTGACGTCGAGCAGCGTGCCGCAGATGTAGCTCGCGGCAAAGGAGCACGGAAAGGCGATCGGGGCGGCGATCTCCTCGGCCTGTGCCATGCGAGCGAGCGGGATGCGCTCGAGATCGACCGGCTTGCCGGCCATGATACACCTTTGAGCCCGGATTCCGACGCCAGATCAAAACCATCCTATCCCGTTGCAGCATCTGGTGCTGGTCAGGGCCGAGTAAATTGATCAAGCGTATGCTTTGCCGCTTTTTTAATGAGCGGCGGCAGACGCGCTTGAAAATTCGGCAAGATGTGTAGAAGTTGCACACAAGAAATCAGCACCGCCTTCGACCACGGATTGAGATTGCTTTGCCGAATCTCGCGGACAGCGGAACGTGCCACCACCTTCCATTGATCCGGCGTATATTTCCAGCGTTTGCTGAGGCTCGCCGGCTTGTAGAACTTGTGGCAAAGGACCTCCGGCACCCGATCCAATTCGCCCAGGATCGCCATGTGAACCAGCCAAGGCCAATCAGCCGCTAACTCGCCCATGTCATGGCGTTTGATCCCACCGATACGGTGGAAGGCCTCGGCGCGAAACAGCCCGCGGTTAGGCACCCACCAACCCGTAGGCCTGACCGCCATACGCAATCCGCGCGCCAGAGGACCTTTGCCCCGAGCGAGCCCGTCGAAGACGATCAGCTCGCGACTACCGTCGAGTTCGGTCAGCTCGACATCGCTGTACGCCAACACTGCTCGCGGATTCTTGTCGAGCGCGGCCACCAATCGTTCCACGTAAGTTGGCGCCACCAGATCGTCGTGGAAGGCAAAGAACATCAAATTGCCGGAGGCATTTTCCATTAGACTGTTGGTATTTGCAAGCCAACCCAAGTTCTGCTTGCGGGCGATGATGCGTACGTTATCCCGACTCTCGGAGAATGCGGTGACCATCTCCAGAGTCCGGTCAGTGGATGCATCGTCACCGATCAGAATCTCCAGCTTGGGCCAGGTCTGCCCGGCTAAGCAGCGCAACGTGTCGGCGATGAACGCTTCCGCATTATAGCAAGGGAGGAGCGCTGAAACCGTTGGCGTCCGGTCTGAGCGGTCTGCATCATCAACCGTGTGGTCATGTTGCATGAAGCTCTCCTTCCGATGCCCCTCACGATCGAGATCGTGCGGGGTGACACATTGACGGTGTTGTCGCCAGAATCCAGTTGATCGGCGCTGGCGACGCGGATGTCATCGCTCGTAATAGGAACAGGCAACCCGCCACTTGCGATACGCCGCCCGCGCCGCTGGAGAGACGCTTGCATGATCATCCCGCAGTGATCGTCGGGTCAACGCCCTCATCTTAGATCCTCGGCGAGCTCGTTGGCCAGGGCGTCTGCCAGCCACGGCGCCGTCGAGTACTTGCCGGTGTCGACTGAGAAGTAGCAACCGTAGCGCCGCACGCCGAAGAGATCGCGGCGGTGCAATGTCGCGCGCGGGTCCGCTAGCGAACCGTGTCCGGCCGCGAACACAAACCCGCCTTCGACGGCGATATCCTCGGCGTTCGCCAGAATCTCGTCGCCGCCAGCCATGATAGTCTTCAGGCCCGCCCCGACGCGCTCCACAAGGGCAAGCTTTGCTTTCCTGCTGAGGGGCCGCGGCGGTGCCGGCGCCACCGCCGTGCTGTCGACGAGCAGCCCGGCCGGATACCAGGACATGTAAAAATCCTGACCATTGTAGTTCTTCACGTCTCCGAACGGTCCGACGACGGCGACCGCGCTCGGCACGTCAAGTAATCGCGACGTTCGCACAAACAGCGACACGCGGTAGCGGTTCGACCACTCACCCTCTGGGGCCAATCCCGCGGTGCGGTCGATCTCCATACGGCCATGCCAGAGCACATTGAAGACGACGTCGAAGGTCTCGTCGAGGCGAGGCCCGCGCACGCGCCACGGCCCGTCCACGGCGCCGAGGGGGGTCGCGCTGGTCAGTCGCAACCCCATGCGCAGGGACACGCGCGGCTCGGACGACAGCGCGTCGCAGAGACGGTCTGCGATCCAGCCGGTGCGGATCGAGCGCTCCGGCACTCGAAAACCGGCGACGATATCGGGCGTGTCGGCGATCGACCTGAGCTCGGCCCGAGACAGCGGGCGGCTGGCAGCGCGGGACGCGTCGCATAGATAGCCCCGTGACCGCGGGTGTTCCCGGACGAGGTCATCGACCGCTCGAAGATAGCGGTGAACGCTGTCGACCCCGACGACCGACTCTCTGTGAACCAGGTACAGGTCGTCTTCCGTAGTTGTCTCTCGTGCGAGCGATTCTCCCAGAAGATCCGAGACCAGCCGGCTGAATTCCAAGCCGCCAGGGAGCACGCGCCGCGCAGTTCGCAGCGATGGGTCGCCGGAATAAAGATAGCCGAGATGGATCTTGCCCTCGTTCCAGCGGCTCGCACCACTCATCGGCGCGCGTTCCCGATCGAACAGGGTCACTTGGATGCCTCTGCGCGCCAGAAACAGCGAGAGACAGGACCCCATGATGCCTGCTCCCAATACGGCGACGCGCGGCGACCCCGGTGCCGACCGACGTGAGCCAACTTCCTCACTCATGACGCCATCGTCGCGTCGGCATTGAGGCCATCCCCACCGCCTTCTTCGAGTGTTTCGGCAGCAAGCGCGACCACCATATCAGCATTTTTCATATACATAGCTGTTCGGATCATAGGGAGTGTCGCACAAGACCATCATGCTGGGGTCATTCCCATTGTAGCGCTGTTGAGACCAGACCGGAGAGGCAATCATGATCGCGTTGTTTTCCCGGTCCAGCACCACGCTTCTGTCCTCGTTTTGCCAAGAAAACTCGACTTCGATTTCGCCCGAGATGTGAACAAAGATTTGCCGCCCGGTCTTGTGACCGTGGCCACCGCGAGAGGTGCCCGTGGGCGCCCGGACCAGAAACGCCCGCACCGCACAGAAATCCAATGGTCCGAGTTCGATCGGAATTAATACACCTCGATCGTCTTCAACGCGGCGGAGATGAAGAACCAATACTTTGCCATCAAAAAAAGTTGCATTGGTCATGTTTCCTGCTTCCACATCTCAACCGATGATCGAAAGGAGGAGCAAAGACGAACTTTGGGCACAGGCCACGGTCATGTCCCCGCCTGGGCGTTGCCGTCGGCCGAGACGATGATGACGTCGTGACGGCTGACGCCGCCCGCGCGCAGCGCCGGCATCTGGTCGTCGGCGGTGTCGTCGGCGACTGAGGTGATGTCGAGCGGCGCGCCGTATTTCTGCACCCAGGCGCTGCCGTGACCGGCGATGATGGTCATCTGCCAGCCGATCTTGGCGCCGATCTTGGCGCCGATCTTGGCGATCGCCGTGCCCCAGCTCGCGCGAGGCGCCGTTCTGCTGATTGCTCGACAGATAGGCGACGGGCTCGCCGGGCTTGGGCGCCGAGGTCGGCCCGCGCCAGTCCGACTGCGGGCCGGCGAGCATCACGACCTCGACCTGGTCCATGCCTCGGCCTTGACCTGGTCCATGAATGGGTCGGCCTTGGCGGGCGTGGCCGCGGCGAGCCCCATCGCACCCCCGAGCACCATGCCCGAGACGACCGATTGCAGCTGCCAACCAGATATTGCCCTGTGCCACGCCTGTTCCGCGTTGATCGACGCTTCCCTGACCGCGCCATCCTACGGTCAGACCCGTCGCCAGGGCAACGATCGCAGCGTCAGGTCCAGCTCAGGGGTTGCCACCATCGGGAGGCATGACGCCGGCGATCCGCGCGGCCCACTCCCGCGGGGCGTCCAGGGGCCTGCACGAGCGAGGTCAGCGGCCGGTGGCCCTACTGCCGCCCGCGGCCAGCGCCTCCAGAGCGAACCTCAACGTCGTGGCCAAAGGAGTCTTCGGCCAACCCGAGGCGCAAGGCGAGGTCACGGCTGACCTTGCGCGCCTCTCTCGAAGCGGCACCCGGCCGGTGCCGGAGCCGTCAGACGCGATACTCCGACGGGTGGCTCTTGGCGGCTGCGCCCGGTCCCCGGCGGGCCGCGGCCTCGTAGCGTGCGGCCAGCCCGGCAATCACCCTGCGGCCGTCCGCCAGGCCATAGGACGCCACCTCGCCGGCGTCGAGCCGCGGTATCAGTCGCAGGATGGCCATCTCAATCTGGCGCGCGTTCATCGCGATCTGCTCTGCCCGCGCCCTGTCGTCGTTGACGACCGTCATTTTGATCCTCCTGAGCGTGATGCCGCACGCGCGATGCCTGCTTCGGGGCGGCGCTTTCGTTTGTTGCTCACCGAAAGCGGCAACCTTAGCGCGGGGCTCAACGCTGAATATATGCTCCCGATTTCGACCAAAGCGGCGGCGTCATGCAAATTTTTGCGCGCATTGTGGCGTTTTCGCCACGGTGCCGCATCCGCGCCACAAGCCTCGTCAACCAGGCATGCCTGTTGCCGTGATCGCCAAGGTGGATGATGGTGCCGAGACGATTTCCGACAGGCCAACGAAACCCTTGATTCTCGACGCGACCTGAGGCCTTCACGGATGAGATCATGGTCGCGCACAAGGCGAACGCGTGGGGAGGCGCTGGTTTGCTGCACGCTGTCGGGTTCGACCTCGGGACGTCGGGTCTGAAGGCCGTGCTGGTCGACGAGGCCGGCAAGGTGATGCGGACCGCGCGGCGGTCCTATCCGCTGCAGACCCCGCTCGCGGGGTGGACCGAACAGGATCCCGAGGTCTGGTGGCAGGCGCTGCTGGTCACCAGCCGGACCCTTTTGGAGGACGGAGCGGCTCCGGACGCGGTCGGCCTGACCGGGCAGATGCACAGCGCGGTGGTTCTGGGGGCCCAGCTGAGATCGCTCCATCCGGCGATCCTGTGGAACGATCAGCGCACGGTCCGCGAGTGCGCCGAGATCCGGGAACGGCTTGGCGACGCACTCGCGGGCTGGACCGGCAACCACATCCGCACCGCGTTCACGGCAACCAAGATCCTCTGGCTGCGCCGCCACCATCCGGAGCGTTACGCGCGGCTGCGCGCGATCCTGCTGGCCAAGGACTTCCTGCGCCTGCGGCTGACCGGCACGCTCGCGACCGATGTCACCGACGCCTCGGGCACCGGCCTGTTCGACGTCCATCGCCGGCGCTGGTCCGACGACGCTCTCGACGCGTTGGCGATCGCCCGGGACTGGATGCCGGAGGCCCACGAGTCGGCGCGCCTGGTGGCGAGCGTGCACCCCGAGGGCGCCGCCCTGAGCGGCCTGCGGGCCGGCACGCCGGTTGCCGCCGGCGCCGGCGACCAGGCGGCAGCAGCCCTCGGCAGCGGCGCCGTCACCCCGGGCATGCTGTCGATCACGCTCGGGACCTCGGCGGCGGTCCAGCTGGCGACCGCGGTCGCGGTCCCCGATCCGAACGGCGTCTTTCAGACCTTCTGTCACGCCCTGCCCGGGACCTGGCAGCTGATGGCGGGCGTCTTGTCCGGCGGCGGCTCGTTCGACTGGTTCGGCCGCCTGGCCGGCATCGCGCGGCCGGGGCCACCGGAGGCATCCGAGGGCGGCGTCGACTTCGAGCTGATGTGCCAGATGGCGGAAGCCGTGCCGCCCGGGGCCGAAGGGCTGCTGTTTCTCCCTTACCTGACCGGCGAGGGCGCGCCGCACCTCGATCCCGAGGCGCGCGGCGCCTGGTTCGGCCTCACCCGTCGCCACGACCACCGGCACCTGGCGCGGGCGGTGATCGAAGGCGTGGCGTTCGCGGTCCGCGGCGTGGTCGAGGCCGCCGAAGCGCTGGCGGGCAGCGCCCACGAGATCCGGGTGAGCGGCGGCGCCAGCCACGGCCGGATCTGGCTCAGGACCTTCGCCAACGTGCTCGGCCGGCCGATCACGGCGGTCGGTGCCGGCGACGCGTCGGCGCGCGGCGCGGCGCTGCTCGCCGTGGCGGCCGCCACCGGCAAAGACGCCCGGGCGCTGGCGGCGGCCTGGGCGCCGCCCGGCCGGACGATCGATCCTGAGCCGGGACCGGTCGCCCGCTACCAGGCGCAGTATGGCATCTACCGCGAACTCTATCCGGCGACCCGCCACCTGATGCACCGGCTGACCGGCCTGGACCGGGGCGACGATGCCGCGAACGAGGTCAGTGGACCGCAGCGATGAGGCCGGCCAGCGCCGCCATCTCGGCGAAGATCGCATCGGCGCCCGCCATCCGCAGCCGCGGTCCGTGGCTCTCGGGACGGACGTGGCCGGCGCCGACGAAGCCGATCACGGTCATGCCCGCGGCCTTGCCGGCGCGCACCCCGACCTCGCTGTCCTCGATCACGAGACAGCGCGCCGGGCCGACTGCCATCCGCGCCGCCGCCAGCAGAAACAGATCCGGCGCCGGCTTGCCGCGCTCGACCATGGTCGCGCTGAACAGGTTGGGCGCCAGGCGGTCGAGCAGGCCGACCAGCTCCAGCGAGCGGCGGATCCGCTCCGGATGGCTGCTGGAGGCGACGCATCGCTTCAAGGTGAGCGCATCGAGCACCGGGCGGATGCCGGCAACCGCCCGGAGCCCATGCTCGAAGGCCTCGAGGACCCGCGCGCGCAGCGCCTCCCGAAAGGACGTGGGCAGCCGGCAACCGTGCTCGGCCTCGATCGTCTGCAGCATCTCCGTCGTGCTGATGCCGAGGAAGCGGTCGCACAGCTCCACCTCGGAGACCTCGATCCCGGCCTCGGCCAGCGCCGCCGCGGTCACCCGGGCGCTGATCAGCTCGCTGTCGACCAGCACGCCGTCGAGATCGAAGATGACGAGGTCGAACCGGCCATCGGCCTCGCGGCCCATCAGCTCATCCAGTTGCCGCCGTCGACGTTGAGGGTCTGGGCGACCACGTAGTCGGCATCCGGCGAGGCGAGGAACACGGCCGCTCCAGTGAGATCCTCGGGCACGCCCATCCGGCCGTAAGGAACCGCCAGACCGACCTGGCGCTTCTTCTCGCCGAGCGGCAGGCCCTCGTACTTCGCGAACAGGGCGTCGACCTGGTCCCACATCGGCGTGTCGACCACGCCGGGTGCAATGCCGTTGACGTTGATGCGATGCTTGATCAGGGCCAGGCCCGCCGACTGGGTGAGGCTGATCACCGCCGCCTTGGAGGCGCAGTAGACCGCGACCAGCGGCTCGCCGCGCCGGCCGGCCTGGCTGGCGAAGTTGACGATCTTGCCGCCTTTTTTCTGTTTCACCATCTGCGCCGCGACCGCCTGCAGCGTGAACAGCAGCCCCTTGACGTTGACCGCGAACTGCTTGTCAAAGCTCGCCTCGGTGATCTCGAGCAGCGGCGCCATCTCGAAAATCGCGGCGTTGTTGACCAGGACGTCGATGCCGCCGGCGCGGGCCAGGACCGCCTCGACCATGGCGTCGATCGAGGCCCGCCTGGTGATGTCGAGCTGAACCCCGAATGCCTCACGCCCGATCTCGCCCGCCAGCGCTTCGGCCTCGTCGCCGAGGATGTCGGCGACCGCGACGCGGGCGCCCTCGTCGGCGTAGCGCCGGCAGATCGCCGCCCCGATGCCGCGGGCACCGCCGGTGACGATCGCAACCTTGCCCTCGAGCTTCATCGGCCGGGTCTCCTACCAGCAGCAGTAGCCGCCATCGGCGAGCACGATGCTGCCGGTCATCAGGCTCGAGGCGTCGGACGCGAGGAACAGTGCTACCGAGCCGATCTCCTCCGGCTGACCGACCCGGTGCATGGGCGTCATCTCCAGCCAGACCGCGGCCATCGCCTCGTCCTCCATGCCGAAGACCGTGAGCGGCGTCTCGATGTAGGTGGGGGCCACCGCATTGACCCTTACGCCGCGGGCACCCCATTCGGCCGCGAGCGAGCGGGTCAGGTGGTGCACGGCCGCCTTGGAGGCGTTGTAGAACGACTGCGGCTGCGGCTTGTTGACGATGAAGCCGGACATCGAGCCGACGTTGACGATCGAGCCCTTGCCCTTGGCCAGCATCTGCCGGCCGAACGCCCGGCAACACCAGAACAGGCCGTTCAGATTGACCTCGATGTGGAAGCGCCAGTGCTCGTCGCTGGTGTCCTCGGCGCGCACGTCGCTCTTGGCGACGCCGGCGTTGTTGACCAGGACGTCGCAGCCGCCGTGCTCGCTAAGGACCCGGGCCGCCATCTGGTCGACCTGGGCCGACTTGGTGACATCGAGCGGCATGGCATAGGCTTCGATGCCGAGCGCCTTGAGCTTCGCCCTCGCTTCCTCGCCGCGCTCGGGCAAAAGCTCGCCGATGATCACCTTGGCGCCCGCCTCGCCCAGCGCCTGGGCGCAGGCGAAGCCGATCCCCTGGCCCGCGCCCGTGACCACCGCGGTCCGGCCCTTGAGGTCGTATTTCTCGAGGTACATCGGAGGCTCCTCTGCCTTCAGGCCGCGGCGTGCGCGGTCGGATCCTTGATGTCGGCGAGCGGATGCCGCCTGGCCCGCCGGACCGCGCTGCCGTCCTGCTTGAACAGGTGGCAGACCCGGCCATCGATCACGACCCCGATGCGATCGTGGACCCGGGTCGCGTTCTCGCCATCGGCCTGGACCACCAGCATCACGCCGTCCGCGATCTGGGTGTAGAGGTAGGTGTCGCCGCCCAGACGCTCGGCGACCAGCACCTCACCGCTGACGTCGCCGCCTTCGCTGGTCACGCCCAGGTGCTCCGGGCGGACGCCGAGCGTCAGCGGCTCGCCGTCCGCGACCTGGCCGGGGGCGACGTCGACCATGATCCGGTCCTTGTTGGCCAGCTCGACCGTGACCCCGGCGGCATCCGTCCCGACCACCCTGGCGTCCAGGAAGTTCATCTTGGGCGAGCCGATGAAGCCGGCGACGAACAGGTTCTCGGGATGGTGGTAGAGCTCGAGCGGGCTGCCGGCCTGGGCGATCAGCCCGCCCTGCAGGACCACGATCGTGTCGGCGAGCGTCATCGCCTCGACCTGGTCGTGGGTGACGTAGATCATGGTGGCATCGAGAGCGTCGTGCAGGCGCGCGAGCTCGATCCGCATCTGCACCCGCAACGCGGCGTCGAGGTTCGAGAGCGGCTCGTCGAACAGGAACACCTTGGGGTCGCGCACGATCGCCCGGCCGATCGCCACCCGCTGCCGCTGGCCGCCGGAGAGCGCCTTGGGCTTGCGGTCGAGGAAGGTGTCGAGCTGCAGGACCTTGGCCGCCGCGTTGACCTTCTGGTCGCGCTCGGCCTTGGACACGCCGGCGAGACGCAGCGCGAAGCCCATGTTGTCCCGGACCGTCATGTGCGGATAGAGGGCGTAGGACTGGAACACCATGGCGAGCCCGCGCTCGGCCGGCGGCACGTCGTTGATCCGCTCGCCGTCGATCAACAGGTCCCCCGAGGTGATCTCCTCGAGGCCGGCGATCATCCGCAGCAGGGTCGACTTGCCGCAGCCGGACGGGCCGACGAAGACCACGAAGTCCTTGTCGTTGATGTCGAGGTCGACGCCCTTGATGACCTCGACCTCGCCGTAGTTCTTGCGCAGGTTGCGCAGTCGAAGCGTTGCCATCGATCGTCTCCCTACTTGACGGCGCCGAAGGTCAGGCCGCGCACGAGTTGCTTCTGGCTCATCCAGCCGAACACCAGGATGGGCGCGATCGCCATGGTCGAAGCGGCCGAGAGCTTGGCCCAGAACAGGCCCTCGGGGCTGGAGAAGGACGCGATGAAGGTGGTCAGTGGCGCGGCCGCGGAAGTGGTCAGGTTGAGGCTCCAGAACGCCTCGTTCCAGGCCAGGATGACCGCCAGCAGGCCGGTCGAGGCGATGCCCGGCAGCGACAGCGGCAGCAGGATGTGGCGGAGTTCCTGCTTGGGCCTGGCGCCGTCCATGCGCCCGGCCTCGAGAATGTCCTTGGGCACCTCCTTGAAGAAGGTGAACAGCATCCAGACCACGATCGGCAGGTTGACCAGCGCGTCGACGATCAGGAGGCCGGTGCGCGTGTCGAGCAGGTTCAAATCGCGAAAGATCAGGTAGATCGGCACCAGGACGCCGACCGGCGGCAGCATCTTGGTCGACAGCATCCAGAGCAGCAAATCCTTGGTCCGCTTGCCCGGGAAGAAAGCCATGGCGTAGGCGGCCGGCACCGCGAGCACCAGCGCGAACAGGGTCGAGCCGAACGCGATCAGGATGCTGTTCATGGCGAAGCGGAAGTAGTCGGCGCGCTCCTGCACCTCGACGTAGTTCTCCAGGGTCGGGACGAAGAACAAGGACGGCGGCGTCTGCACCGCGTTGAGCTCGGTCTTGAAGCTGGTCAGCACCATCCAGAAGATCGGGAAGAAGATCAGGGCGGCCGCCCCCCAGCCGAGGACGGTCATCAGGAGCTTCTCGCGCAGGTTCGGGGCCATGTCCGGTCCTCCTCAGGCGTCCAGATTCTTGGCGACGGAGCGGATCAGGAAGATCGCGACGATGTTGGCGAGGACGATCGCGATCACGCCGCCGGCCGACGCGCCGCCGACGTCGAAATCGAGCAGGGCCCGCATGTAGATCAGGAAGGCGAGGTTGGTCGACGCGAGGCCAGGGCCGCCCGAGGTCGTGACGAAGATCTCGGCGAAGATCGTCAGGAAGAAGATCGTCTCGATCATCACCACGACCGAGATCGCGCGGCCGAGATGGGGCAGGATGATGAACCAGAACATGGCGAGCGGGCCGGCGCCGTCCATGCGCGCGGCTTCCTTCTGCTCATGGTCGAGCGACTGGATCGCGGTCAACAGGATGAGCAGGGCGAACGGCGTCCACTGCCAGGCGACGATGATCACGATCGAGGTCAGCGGCAGATCGGCGAACCAGTCGATCGGCCCGAAGCCGAAGCTTTTGGTGATCCAGGCGAACAGACCGTTCACCGGATGCATCAGCATGTTCTTCCAGATCAGGGCGCTGACCGTCGGCATCACGAAGAACGGCGCGATCGCGAACAGGCGCGCGACCCCCTGGCCGACGAAGTCCTGATCGAACAGGACCGCGAGCAGGGTGCCGAGGACGACCGTGATGACCAGCACCCAGCCGACCAGCAGCAGGGTGTTGATCATCGCGGTCCAGAGCGCCGGGTCGGTCAGCAGGTACTCGTAGTTCTCCAGACCCGCAAAGCCCGTGATCGTGGGCACGACCAGATTGTAGCGCTGGAACGAGAACCAGAGCGTGAGCGCGAGCGGCACGATCATCCACAGGAACAGGATGACCACCGAGGGCGCGAGCAACGGGGTCGTGTTGACGTCGCGCCGGCTGCGGCGCCGCCTGCCGGCCGCTGCCACCGCGGTGGCACTCGCCGGTGCGGACACTGACTGGGCCATGACGGGCCTCCCTGGGGTCGTCGGGCTCGAGGCGGCAGGCGGTCAGGGCCGGGCGCTCCCTTGGGCGCCCGGCCCCGAGGGCGGGGCTCGCTACTTCTTCGGGTAGCCCGCCTGCTGCATGGTCCGGGTCGTGGCGCGCTGGGCCGAGCTCAGCGCCTGGTCGACCGACATCTGGCCGGTCAGCGCCGCGGCGATCGTCTGCCCGACCTGGGCGCCGAGCGCCTGAAACTCCGGGATCCCGACATACTGCACGCCGCTATAGGGCTTGGGGTTGGCGGTCGTGTTGATCGGATCGGCGGTCTCGATCGCCTTCTCCACGAAGGCCGCGAACGGCGCCGCCTTCTGGTACGCGGGATTGTCGTAGGTCGACTTGCGCGTGCCGGGCGGGGCCGAAACCCAGCCCACCTTCTCGCCGACCAGCTTGATGTAGTCCTTGGAGGTCGCCCATTCGATGAAGGTCTTGGCGTCGTCCTTGGCATCGGATGAGGTCGGCACGCCGAGCGCCCACGACCACAGCCAGTTCGCGCCCTTCGGCCAGGTGTCGATCGGCGCCTGGGCGAAGCCGAGCTTGTCCGCGACCTGCGACTGCGCCGGGTTGAACAGGAGGCCGGCCGCGACCGTGGCGTCGACCCACATCGCGCATTTGCCGGTCGAGAACAGCGCCAGGTTCTCGTTGAAGCCGTTCGAGCTCGCCCCTGGGGGCCCGTAGTTCTTCAGGAGGTCGACATAGAAGCTGACTGCCTCCTTCCACGGCTTGGTGTCGAGCTGCGGCTTCCAGTTCATGTCGAACCACTGGCCGCCGAAGGTGTTCACGAGCGTGGTCACGAACGCCATGTTCTCGCCCCAGCCGGGCTTGCCGCGCAGGCAGATGCCGTAGACCGGTTTGGCGGGGTCGTTCAGCTTCTTGGCCCACTCCTTGACTTCGGGCCACTTCGGCTGCTCGGGCACCTTGATGCCGGCCTGGTCGAATAGATCCTTGCGGTAGAACAGCATCGAGCTCTCGGCGTAGAACGGCAGCGCGTACAGCTTGTCCTTGTACGAGAGGCCGTCGCGCACCGGCTTGAGGACGTCGTTCAGGTCGTAGTCGGCGGGCAGGTTGTCCATCGGCTCGAGCCAGTTCTGCGCCGCCCAGATCGGCACTTCATAGGTGCCGATGGTCACCACGTCGAACTGGCCGCCGTGGGTCGCGATGTCGGTCGTCACCTTCTGCCGGAGCACGTTCTCCTCGAGCACGACCCACTCGAGCTTGATGTCCGGGTGCAGCTTCTCGAACTCCGAGGAGAGCTTCTGCATGACGATCATGTCGCCATTGTTGACCGTGGCGATGGTGACCGTCGCTGCCTGTGCCGAGCCGGCGCCGACGAGCAGAGCTCCGATCGCCGCGGCTGTGAGAATCCGCCTCCGCATCTTGCCAAGCCTCCTGGTTTTGTGAGCATTTGCCCATTCGATGGTCAGATGCTCGCTCCAATCCGAGGCCGTGTCAAGGGCCAATCGATCGTTCGACGATCGTCGCGCGCACGCCCGTCCTGGCGGCGCGCGCGCCCGAAGGCCTTGGCCAGCCTTGATCCGGCTCGGGGGTCGGGCCTAGGATGGTCGGCCACGACCCTCTGAAGGCCATGCCCGAGCAACCCCTGCCGCGGGAGTCCGCCGTCTTCCGATCGCAGGACCGGAGGCGCGATCTCTCGATCCGCGCCGCGTGGCTCTACTACGTCGCGGGCAACACCCAGGACCAGCTGGCGAGCAAGCTGAATGTCTCGCGCCAGGCCGCGCAGCGGCTGGTCGCGAGCGCGGTCGCCGACGGCCTGATCACCTTCCGGATCGACCACCCGATCCGCGCCTGCGTCGAGCTCGAAGAGGCCTTGCGGCGCCGCTTTCCCCTCGACTACGTCGAAGTGGTCCCGGGGGACGCCGACCAGGACGGGGTGGTTGGCCTGGGTGGTGCTGCCGCGCGTCAGCTGGAAGCGCATCTCTCGCCCAAGACGCCGACGGTGCTGGCACTCGGCACCGGGCGGACGCTGCGCGCCGCGGTCTCTCAGGTCGAGCGGATGGAGCGACCGCAGCACAAGGTCGTCTCCCTGGTCGGCACGACCACCCGGGACGGGCGCGCCAGCGCCTTCGACGTCGTGATGCGGCTCGCCGACCGGATCGGTGCCGCCTGCTACCCGGTGCCGACCACCGTGGTGACCGATACGGTCGAGGAGCGCATCCTGCTCGAGAGCCGGCGGCCGTGGCAGCTGATCCGCTCGCTGGCCGACCGCGCGAGCGTCGCCCTGGTCGGCATCGGCGCCCTCGAGCGGCAGACCGAGACGCCCTTGCTGCGCGACGGCTTCATCACCGAGGCCGAGCGCGACGAGCTGATCGGCCTGGGCGCGATCGGCGACATCATCGGCTGGGCCTTCGATGACCAGGGGCGCCAGATCGACGGCGGCAGCAACGCCCGGCTGACCGCGATTCCGCACCGCCTGCCGCTCGAGCGCCTGACGATCGGCGTCGCCGGCGGCCAGAGCAAGGCCCAGGCGATCGCGGGCGCCCTGCGCGGCCGCCTGATCTCGGGCCTGATCACCGACGAGGCCGCGGCGGCGCGCCTGCTCGAGCTCCAGACCGAACCCCTCTGATCGACCTCGCGACCCTGCCGGCGGGCAGACCGGCTCGTCAGGGTCTGCGGTCGGCTGCGGTCGGTGCGGGGTGGGGCCGGCTGGGCGAGCCGGCCGCCGCGGGGTCGACAATCCGCCCGCGCTCGATGTGGAAGATGCGATCGAGCAGGTCGGCGACGTGGGTCTCGTTGGACTCGGCGAGCAGCACCGAGACGCCTTCCTGCTTGAGGTCGGAGAGCACCTCGGCGAGCCTTCGGGCGAGTGCCGGCGCCAGACCCTCGAAGGGCTCGTCGAGCAGCAACAGGCGCGTGCCGGCCATCAGCGCGCGCCCGAGCGCCACCAGCTTCTGCTGGCCGCCCGAGAGCTGGATCGCACGGGCTGCGCGGAACTTCTCGATCTCCGGCATCAGGCCGAAGATCCACCCCAGGCGGCCGTCGGCGCCCTCGACCCGCATCGACCAGGCCGGCAGCATGAGGTTCTCCTCGACCGTCAGCTCGGGCACCAGACGCCGGTCCTCGGGCATGTAGCCGAGCCCGAGATGCGGCCGCCGGTGCGGCGGCACGGTCATCAGGTCGACCTCGCCGAGCTCGATCCGGCCGGTCGCCGGCACCAGGCCCATGAACGCGCGCATGAAGGTGGTCTTGCCGGCGCCGTTGCGGCCGATCAGGCCGCCCATCTCGCCCTCCTCCATCGCCAGCGCCACGCCATAGAGGATCGGCACGGGCCCGATGCGGGCATCGAGGTTGCTGACCCTGAGCATGGCGACCTACGCCCGGACCGGCGCCGCGGCCGGCCGCGCCCTGCGGTGCAGGGTCTCGCCGACCACGAACTGCTTGACCTGGTCGTCGTGGAGCGCCTGCGCCGGCGGCCCGTCGGCGATCACCGTGCCGTCGTAGAAGGCCAGCACGCGCTCGGCGTAGCGCTCGACGATCTCCATGTCGTGCTCGACGAACAGCACGGTGAGGCCGGCGCTGGTCAGCGCGCCGACCACGACCTCCATGATCTCGTATTTCTCCTCGACGCTGATGCCGCTGGTCGGCTCGTCGAGCAGCACGAGGCGCGGGCTCGCGGCGACCGCCATGGCGATGTCGAGCAGCTTGCGCACGCCCTGGGGCAGGGTGCTCGCGAGCGCGTGGCGGTAGTCGGCGATCCGGTAGCGCTCGAGGATCGCCTCGGCATCCTTGAGCAGACGCGGGGTGCGCAGCGGCCGCCACAGCGCGCCGGCGCCGCGGCGCGCGATCCCGATCGCGATCGCCATGTTGTCGAGCACCGAGAGCGTCGAGAACACCTGCGCCACCTGGAACGAGCGGCCGACGCCGAGCCGCGTGACCTCGCGCGGCGAGAGGTCGGTGATGTCCTTGCCCTCGAAGCGGATGCGGCCGGAGCTCGGCTTCAGATAGCCGGTGATCAGGTTGACGAAGGTGGTCTTGCCGGCGCCGTTGGCGCCGATGATGCCGACGGTCTGCTGCGCCGGCACCGCGATCGTGATGTCGCGCGCAGCCGTGATCCGGCCGAAGGTCTTGCCGAGGTCCTGGACCTCGAGGATCGGCGTCGCCACCGTTCAGGCGCCCGCGCGCCGGCGCTCGAACAGCGACCAGAGGCCGCCCGGGAAGAACAGGATGGTCAGCAGCAGGGCGCCGCCCAGCATCATCTGCCAGATGTCGGGCGTGTAGGTCATGGCGAAGCTCTGCACCAGCTCGAACAGCAGCGATCCCAGGAACGGCGCGATCACGCTGCCGGTGCCGGCCAGGATGGTCACGAACACGAACCCGCCCGAGGTCGTCCAGTAGGCCATCTCCGGGTCGATGTGGCCGACCGCGAGCGCGGTCAGGACGCCGCCGCAGCCGGCGAGCGCGCCGGCGATCACGACCTCGAGGTGGATCACCGCGCGCACCGAGACGCCCAGATACTCGACCCGGATCTCGTTGTCGCGGATCGGCCAGGCGAGCTCGCCGATGGTCGAGCGCAGGAAGATCTGCACGAGCCAGGCGGCGATCAGGCCGGTCACGATGGTGAGCAGATAGATGCTGCGCACGACCGCGGCCCCGCCCGGCGCGTAGCCGAGGAACGTGGGCTGCGCGAGGTTGACGCCATCGGTCGAGCCCAGCGCCTCGGTGTTCACCAAAAGCCCATAGAGGAGCATGGAGAACGCGAGGCTCAGCATGGCGAAGAAGATCTCGCGGTAGCGCGCGAGCAGAAGACCGGCCGCCCAGGCGACCACCGCGGCCACAGCACCACCCAAGAGGAGCAGCAGGATCGCATCCGAGAGCCCGAGCCAAAGGCCCGCAAGCCCGGCCGCATAGCCGCCGGCGCCGAAATAGAGCGCCTGGCCGAACGACACCAGCCCGGTGCGCCAGAGGACCATCAGCCCGAGCACGACCAGCGCCTTGGCGATCGCGACCGTGCTCAGGAACAAAGCCCACTGCGGCAGCAGGAACCCGGCGAGCAGCGCGGCGACGAAGACCGCGGCCATGATCGGGAAGGTCCGGTCAGGCATCAGATCTTTCTCGCCTGCACGCGGCTGAACAGCCCCTCGGGGCGGACCGCGAGCACCAGCGCCATGACCGCATAGACGACGAACAGCTCGACCTCCGGGAACAGATGGACCGCCGCGGCGCGCCCCAGGCCCACGATCAGCGAGCCGATCAAGGCGCCCGGGATGCTGCCCATGCCGCCGATCGCGACCACCGCGAACGCGATCACGATGACCTCGACGCCGAGCCCGGGCGTGACCGAGATCTTGGGTGCTGTGAACGCCCCGCCGAAGGCGCCGAGCACAGCACCAATCAGGAAGGTGATGGCGAACACCCTGGTGACGTCGATGCCGAGCGCGGTCGCCATCTCGCGATCGTAAATGACCGCGATCAAGAGCTTGCCCCACCGGGTGCGGTTCAGCCCCCACCAGGCGCCGAGCGCGGTCAGGCCGGCGAGCCCGATCAGGCCCAGATCGTAGTTGGAGATGATCAGATCGCCCACGATCACGTTGCCGAGCGCGACATAGGGCTGGTAGGCGAAATAGGGATTGTTGCCCCAGATCAGGCGCAGCACGTCCTCGAGGATCAGGAACACCGCGTAGGTCACCAGCACGACGATCACCTCGTCGCGGCCGTAGACCCAGCGCAGCAGGCCGCGCTCGATGATGGTGCCGAGCACGATCCCGATCCCGACCGCCGCCAGCAGCATGGCCGCGAAGCCGCCGGCGGTCGGCAGACCGGCATCGAAATAGAGGCCGACCAGGGTCGCCGCCCCGTAGGCGCCGAAGGCGTAGAACGAGCCGTGAGCGACGTTCAGGATCTTCATCACGCCGAAGATCAGCGACAGGCCGATCGCGACGATGAACAGCCAGGATGCGTAGACCAGGCCATCGGTCAGGATCGCGAATGCCGTCAGCATCGGAGCGCGCCGCCCGGGCGCCGATCAGGCGGACCGGGGGCGGTGCGCGCGGCACCGCCCCCACCTCTGGTCACCTGCGCGCTGGGCGCTCAGCCGCATTGGGCGCCCGGCATGCCCGCCTGCAGCCACTCGACGCTGGTCGTGCCCTTGGGCGGGTTGACGCAGTCGGCCGGGTAGCGGATCACGTCGACGATGGTCGGCGTGCCCGTCTCCTTGTCGAACTTGTAGGTGCCGTAGGCGGTCCCGCTGACCGCCTGATGGCCCTTGCCGAGCTTCATCTCGACCGGGCCGTCCATCAACTCGAAGGTCAGGTTCGCGAACGCCTTGATCACGTCGTCGGTCGAGGGGTTGCCGCCCTTGGCCTTGGCCGCCTTGTCGAAGGCCGCCTTCAGCCCGAGCATGGCCTGCGTCATGTGGTAGGCCGAGTAGATCGGCGGCGTGCCGTAGCGATCGGTGAACTGGCTCTGCAGCCATTGGTTCAGCTCGGTGTCCTGGGACAGCACGCCGTTCGGCCCGCGGGCGCCGACGATCACGCCGTCCGGCAGCTTGGCCCCGAGCCGGAACATCGCGGTCTCGGCGGTGGTCAGCACCATCGGCATGCGCTGCGGCAGACCGCGGGCGACGCTCTGGAAGATGAAGCTCTCGAGGTCGCCGCCCCACAGGCTGGAGTGCAGGACGCCGGCGCCGCTGACCAGGAGGGCCGAGATCTCGGAGCCGTACTCGCCCGCGAACAGCTTCGGGAACAATTCCTTGCTGACCGTCGCCTGGGGCTCGAGGGCCTTCATCGCGAGCACGAAGTCGCGCCAGGAATCCTGGCCCCAGGCGTAGTTCTGATTGATGCCGGCGTAGCTCGAGAGGTCGCCGAGCTTCTGCTTGATGTAACGGGCCGCCCCGACGCTATCCATGGTCGCGTGCGGCGCGGTGCGGAACACGTATTTGTAGGAGGTCTCCTCGAAGATGCGCGGCGTGCCGCAGTCGAACAGCACGGTCAGCACCTTGAGCTCCTCGGCGACCGGGGCGACCGCGAGGCAGCTGCCCGAGGAGATGTAGCCGATCACGGCGTCGACATGCTCGCGCTGGACCAGGTTGCGCAGCTCGGTGACCTGGGTGGTCGTGCCGCCGGCCTCGTCGATGTAGACCGGCTGGATCGTGAGCCCGCCGACGCCCTTGGTGTTGTAGGGGGCGGGCAGGGTGCCGGCGTTGATGTTCTCGATCATCAGCTCGGCGGCGTTGCGTGCCGGCACCCCGAACGGGCCGGCGGCCGGGCCGGACAGGAACACGACGATGCCGACCTTCAGGACGCCGCCGCCGTCCTCGGCCATGGCCGGCGCGCCGCCCACCAACAGGGCCGCCGCCAGCACGCCGCCGGCGAGCGGTTTGCCGAGCTTGTCGGGGATACTCCAGAGCATGGCTGCCTCCACGTCTTGGTTGTCCTTGGCGCCACGATGCACGCTCGCAGGCGTTCTGGCAAACCCCTAGGACCGCAGTAAGCAGGAGTTTTCTCTCACCCCGAGCGGGCTTGCCGACCCGGCCGGGGATGGTCGATGGTGGGCGGGTACGGGAGACGCCGATGCCGCCCATGAATGACTTGCCGGTCCCGCCGCCGGGCGCGGGCTTCGCGCTGCTCGCGGGCGTGCGCGTGGTCGACCTCACGACCTCGATCGCCGGGCCTTACGCGACCATGCTGCTGGGCGACCTCGGGGCCGAGGTGATCAAGGTCGAGCGGCCGGGCGTCGGCGACGATGCCCGCCACTGGGGGCCGCCGTTCCTGGATGGCGAGTTGCTCTGGTTCGTCGCGGTCAACCGCAACAAGCAGAGCCTGGCGCTCGACTACAGCCGGCCCGAGGGCCACGCGCTGCTGCTGGAGCTGGTGGCGCGCTCGGACGTGGTCGTGCTCAACCAGGTGCCGCGGCTGCAGGCGAAGCTCGGCACCGACTACGCGACGCTCAAAGGTGCACGGGCGGACCTGATCCACGTCGCGCTGACCGGCTTCGGGCTCACCGGCGAGCGCGCCGACCACCCCTGCTACGACCTGATCGCGCAGGGGCTCTCAGGCGTCATGGACCTGACCGGCGAGGCGGGCAGGGCGCCGCAGAAGATCGGCACGCCGGCCGCTGACCTTCTGGCCGGCAGCGACGCCGCGCTCGCGACGGTCGCAGCACTGTTCGATCGCCAGCGGACCGGGCTGGGGCACCAGATCGACACCTCGCTGGTCGAGAGCATGACCCGGTTCATGGCGCCCAGGCTCACGCCCTACCTCGGCTCGGGCGAGCTGCCGCGCCGCTCGGGGGCCACCGACAGCGTGCTCGCGATCTACCAGGTGTTCGAGACCGCCGACGAACCGCTCACGCTTGGGATCGGCAACGATGCCATCTGGCGACGGTTCTGCCGGGCGATCGGCGAGCCGGCGCTGGCCCAGGACTCCCGGTTCGCGACCAACGCCGGCCGGCGGGCGGCGCGCCCCGAGCTGGTCGCGAAAATCGCGGCCATTCTCGCGACCAGGAGCCGCGACCACTGGCTCGAGCTGTTCGCGGCGAACGCGATTCCGGCCGGCCCGATCCTGCGCCTGGACGAGGTGGCGGCCGACCCGGGCCTGCGCACGCGCGGGCTGTTCTACCGCATGACTGCTCCGGATGGCCGCGAGTTGCCGCAGGTCAACACCGGCATCCGCCTGGACGGCGCCGCCAACGCGCCGCGCCTGGCCCCGCCCAGGCTCGACGAGCACGGCCGGGAGCTCCTGCGCGCGCTGCTGGGCAAGAGCGACGAGGAGGTCGCCCGTCTCCAGGCCGCCGGCATCGTTCAGGACGGGGCCTGATGGACCTCGATGACGTTGCCCTCGGGATCATAGAAAAAGATCTGCTGCCAGCCGCTCATCGCGAAGCCGCCATAGTCGGCATAAGAGATACCCTTCGCCTCGAGGCGGCGCTTGAAGGCGTCGATGTCGTCGGTGCGAAAGGCGATGTGGCCGCGCTCCAGCGGATTGACCGGCTTGCCCATGCGAAAGCCGCATTCGAGGTCTTTCTCCGCCAGATGCATCTGGGTGGTGCCGTCGGTGACGAACGCGACATCGCCCGCGTAGCCCTTGGCGCTCACCACCCGGCTGGCGTTCATGGTCGGCTCCGGGTCCAGCTCGAGCACGCCGCGATAGAACTCGTCCATCGCCGGCACGTCGGTCGTGCACAGGTTGATGTGGTGCAGCTTGAGCTTCATGGCCTTCCTCCTCCACTTGCGAAGCGCTTGCATCGGCCCGGCCGGACGCTTAGGCAAAACGGGATTGCCGCGTCTCGGACCCACCCCCAGGTCACCATACACCAACCCCAGGAGGCAGGCGTTGGACTTTGCGACCATCCTCTACCAGGAAGACGGGCCGGTCGGGTGGTTGACGCTCAACCGGCCCGAGGACGGCAACATGTTCACCGCCACGATGTGTCACGAAGTCCGCGACTGCATCAACGCGGTCCGGCGCGAGACACGCACGCGGGTGCTGGTGATCACCGGGGCGGGCGAGAAGTTTTTTTGCCTCGGCGGGCGCAAGGAGGGCATGGAGGAGACCAAGCTCTATGCGGGCGTCCTGCCGACGCTCGAGATGTACGAGAGCATCGATAGGCTGCAGAAGCCCGTGATCGCCAGCGTCAACGGCTTCGCGGTCGGCGGCGGCAACGTGCTCCAGGTCGTGTGCGACCTCACGATCGCCAAGGAGAGCGCCGTCTTCCGCCAGGTCGGGCCGATGATGGGCAGCTTCGATGCCGGCTACGGCACCTGGTACCTGGAGGATCTGGTCGGCAAGAAGAAGGCAAAGGAGCTCTGGTATCTGAACCCCAAGATCACGGCCCAAGAGGCGCTCGCGATCGGCCTGATCAACCGGGTCGTGCCGGATGACCGGCTGCGCGCCGAGACCCGCGCCTGGGCGCTCGAGATCGCGGCCCGCGGCGCCTTCGCGCTGGCCGCCATCAAGACGGCGTTCCATGCCCGCCACGGCGGCGTCGCCGGGCTCGCCCGGATGGCGCACGATCTTTTGCTGCGCCAGTATCTGGACAGCGAGGAATCCAAGGAGCTGGGAGCGGCGTTCGCCGGGCGGCGAGAGCCCGACCCCGAGAAGTTCGGCCATTGAGGCGGACGGACGGCGCCAATGGGCCATCTTTTGACCCTGCACGATCCGCGCACCGCCAGGCGCTACTACGAGGCGGGCGTCTGGCGCGCCGACACCTTCTATACGCTGCTCGCGGGCCATGCGGCGCAGCGCCCGCAGGACTTCGCGGTCCGGGACGGTGCCAGGCGGCTGACCTATGCGGAGCTGCACGGCTGGGTCGATGCGATGGCCGATGCGTTCGCCGAAGCCGGCCTCCGCTCCGGCGAGCGCGTCAGCCTCTGGCTCTCGAACCGCCTGGAGGCGCTGACAGCGTTCCTCGCCTGCGCGCGCAACGGCTACGTCTGCAACCCCTCGCTGCACCGCAACTACCGGGTCGAGCAGGTCGGCGACCTGCTGCGTTACATAGGCGCCCGCGCGATCCTGGTCGAGGAGGGCTGGGGCGCCGATGCCGCCAACCAGGGCCTGCTCGCGATGCTGCCGGGGCTGCGCAAGCTCTGGCGCCTGCCCAGGTCACGGGCGCCCGGACCCGACCTGCCGGGACCCGAGGCGACCGCACGCGGCCTCGCCCCGGTCGACGACAACCCGGACAAGGTCGCGTACCTGGCCTTCACCTCGGGCACCACGGGTGCGCCCAAGGCCGTGATGCATTCCGACAACACGCTGCTCGCCAACTGCCGCGACCTGGTGCGCGACTGGCGCCACGATCAGACGACCGTCCTGCTCACGCTCTCGCCTGTGTCGCATCACATCGCCTGGGTGGCGCTCGGCCAAGCCCTGACCGCCGGCATGGAGCTGGTGGTCGACGACCCGCCCGCGGGCATGAGCCGGCTCGACTGGCTGATCGCATGCGGCGCCACCTACGTCATGGGCGTGCCGACCCACGC
>CAVWDE010000003.1:0-153960 GCA_963753685.1 uncultured Alphaproteobacteria bacterium | reverse complement strand
CGCGACGAACTCCAGCATGACGCCGTGGGTGTGCTCCGGTGGCACGCCGATGGTGCCGCCGCTGTCGCGCCGATAGGCGATGCCCTGGTGGTCGAGCCAAGCGGCGGTCGCCGCCAGATCGCGCACCGTGAGGCTGAGCACGGCCAGGGTGGGGGCGCCAACGCTGGCGGCATCGGTCGCGATCGCCTCGAGCTCGGGGTGGAGCATGTCGAGGTCGTCCGGGGTCACGAACAGGAGCACGCCCTTGCCGGTGTGGACGGCCAGGGTATCGTCGGTCTGGGTCAGGCAGATGCTGCCGAACACCCGCGCCATGGGTTCGTAGAAGGCGTCCGGATCGTCGGCCGCGATGGTCAGCGAGGCGATCCCCTGCGCGCCGTTGGGATGGTGCAGCCAGGCCGTCTGGCGCATTGGCCCGGGCGTCAGGTGAGTGCAGGCGAACAGGCGCAGCCCGCCGGTCGCGGCCGGCGCCAGCATGACATTGGCAAACCGCAGCTCGAGATCGGGCTCGAGCTGCCGGCCGAGCGCCACGATCTCGGCCGGCGCCAGCCCGGCGGCCTGCCAGGCGGCGTAGGTCGCCTCGGGGTCGGTGCTGTGCAGGGCGAGCGCGAGCAGGCCTTCGCGCTCGGCCAGGAAGCGGTCCAGATCGTTGGTGAATTGCGCCGGGTCGACGACGCTCAAAAGCTCCAGGTAGTCGTTCGCGAACATCAGGCAGTAGTTGGCGGTGCCCCAGCCGACGTGGCGGCCGCGCGGCGTCGCCTGAAAGCCCAGCCGCTCATAGCTGGCGCGCGCCTGCTCGAGATTGCGCACGCCAATGATGGCGTGGTCGATGCCCGCGATTTGCCTCGCCATGGCCGCCCCCGATCCGAGCCTTTGCGTCGGCCCGCCCACCCGCGCTAACAATAGCGTCCGTGGCGGTCGGCAGTAAACCGTGGCGGGGCCGCGCGAGCGAGGAGAGACGTCATGGCGGGCGCATCGCCGGTCGGCCTGATCTGTGCCATTCCGCAGGAGCTGCTCGAGCTGCGCGCGGCGCTCGAGCACGATCAGCGGAGCGTGGTCGGCGCCTTCGGCTTCGATCTCGGCCGCCTCGACGGCCAGCCGGTGGTCCTGGCCGAGGCCGGCATCGGCAAGGTCAACACCGCCGCGGTCGCGACCCTGCTGGCGGCGCGCTTCCACTGCCGCATCCTGGTGTTCAGCGGGGTCGCGGGCGGCCTCGATCCGGAGCTCGCGATCGGCGACGTGGTGATCGCGAGCCGCGCGATCCAGCACGACGCCGGCGTGATCGAGAATGAGCGGCTGCACCCCTATCAGGCCGGCCACGTGCCGTTCTTCAATCCGACCCGCGCGCTCGGCTACGCGGTCGATCCGGACCTGCTGGCGCGGGTGCAGGGGCGGCTCGAGGGCCTGACCCTGCCGCCGCTCTCGGCCGCGGCCGGCGGCGAGGGCCGAAGGCCCAAGCTGATCTATGGCACCATCCTGGCGGGCGATCAGTTCATCCACTGCGAGGCGACCCGCAAGCGCCTGCACCAGGAGTTCCAGGCCCAGGCGGTCGCGATGGAGGGCGGCGCGCTCGCCCAGGTCGCCGAGCGCCTGGCCGTGCCCTGGCTCGAGATCCGGGCGCTCTCCGACCTCGCCGGCGCCGAGTTGCGTTTCGACTTTGCCGCCTTCGTGGACGAGGTCGCGGCCAGCTCGGCGCAGATCCTCCGCCGGCTCCTGCCCGTGCTCTGAGCCGGAGAACGGGCGCTGCCGTCCGGCTCCTGGCGCAGAGCCGGTCCGTCGCCTCAAGCGCATCGTCGACACCGGCGCTGGTCCGCTTCAGATTTGAGCGCACCGGCCCGGGGCACGATCCTGGCGACGGCTCCCGATCCGTGCTAGGACTGGCTCATCATCTGGCTGCGTCCATGGAGGGCAGGACCATGGAGCGATTGGTTGCAATCCTTATTGCCGCGCTCAATGCGGCGTTCGTCACCGCGTCGCTCGCCCACGCCGAGGTTCTGATCGGCTCGGCGTATATGATCACCGGCAAGATGGCGTGGCTCGGCGAGCAGCATCAGCGTGCGGTCGCCATGGCGGTCGCCGAGATCAACGAGGCCGGAGGCCTCCTCGGTGAAGCCGTGAAAGTGATCGACGCCGACGATTTCTGCGACGCCGGGCAGGCCGTCGCGGCGGCCAACAAGCTCATCGCCTACAGGGTCAAGGTGGTCATCGGGCACAACTGCTCCGGGGCGGCGATTCCGGCCTCCAAGGTCTATGCCGATGCCGGGGTCCTGATGATCACGGGCACGGCCACCAATCCGCTGATCACCGATCAGGGCTTCACTCAGACCTTCCGGATGGTGGCTCGCGACACCCTGCAGGGGGCGATGGCGGCCACCTACCTCGCCGAGCACCGCGCGCACCAGAAGATCGCGATCCTGCACGACGGCGAGGGCTACGGCCGCGGCCTCGCCGAGGCGACCAAGGCGGAGCTCAACCGGCGCGGCGTGAGCGAGGCGATCTACCAGCAGATCACGCCGGGCCGGCCCGACTATTCGGAGACGCTGGCCGAGCTCGAGGCGGCCGGCATCGACGTGCTGTTCTACGGCGGTTACATGCCCGAGGCCGCGCTGCTGATCCGCCAGGCGCGCGATCGCGGCGACGACCTGCAGATGATCGGCAGCGACGCCCTGGTCACCGAGTACTTCTGGCGCGTCGCCGGGCCGGCGGCGGTGGGCGTGCGCTTCGTCTCCATGGCTGATCCTCGCACCAACCCGGAAGCCGCACCGATCGTCGAGAAATTCCGCGCCGAAGGCTACGAGCCGGAAGGCTTTACGCTTTACTCCTACGCCGCCGTCGAGGTCTGGGCACAGGCCGTGGAGAAGGCGGGCACGTTCGAGCCCGGCACGGTCGCGAAGACCCTCCACGCCAATCAGTTCGACACCGTGCTCGGCCGGATCGGCTTCGATGAGAAGGGCGACGTCACCGGTTACGAGCCATTCGCCTGGTACGTCTGGAAGGAAGGCGACTACGCGCCGGCCGACCCGGCCGAGTGAGTGCAATATCGCTCGTTCCAGTGAGGCGACTGTCATGAAGGCTTTGGAGGCGGTTCTACTTGCTGGCGCGATCGTCGCATCGAGCGCGAGTTCAGCCGACGCCGAGGTGCGGATCGGCCTCGCGGCGCCGTTGACCGGTCCCTACGCTTGGGGAGGAGCGTGGACTCGAGGTAACGTCGAGGCGGCGGTCGCCGACCTCAACGCCGGGGGCGGTGTGCTCGGCGAGCCGATCGAAGTCATCGTAGCCGACGACTACTGCGACGGCGAGCAGGCGGTCGCCGCGGCCAAGAAGCTGGTCGCCGACCGGGTCGTCGCGGTCTTCGGCCATCAGTGCTCGGGCGCGGCGATCCCCGCATCGGAGGTCCACGCCGCCGCCGGCATCCCGATGATCTCGACCGGGGCGACCAACCCCAAGCTGACCGAGCAGGGCCACTCCAACGTGTTCCGGGTGGTCGGCCGCGATGATGTCCAGGCGAGAATGGCGGCCGAGTTGCTCGCCAGACGTTGGGGCGACAGGCGGATCGCGGTCCTGCATGACGGCCAGGCGTACGGCCAGAGCCTCGCCGAGCAGACCAGGAAGCAGCTCAACGCGCGCGGGGTCAGGGAGGCGTGGTTCGCCGCGATTGAGCCGGGCAGGCCCGAGTATCTCGACGTGGTCCAGCACATGCGGTCGATGGGGATCGAGGTCCTCTACTACGGCGGCTACATGGCCGAAGCGGGCCTGATCGTCCGCCATGCCGCCGGCCTCGGTTACGATCTGCAGCTGGTCGGGGGCGACGGCATCAGCCCCAAGGACTTCGGGCTGATTGCCGGCCCGGCGTCGGACGGCACGCTGATGACGTACTCACCGCCGCCCCCCGACACGCCGGCGGCGGCCGAGCTCAAGCGAAGGTCGTCCGCCGATTTTCAGCCTCAGTTCGAGTCCTACGTCGCGGTGCAGGTCTGGGCGCAGGCGGTCGAGAAAGCCGGCACGTTCGAGCCCAGGGCGGTCGGCGAAGCGCTCCACGCCAACCAGTTCGACACCGTCCTTGGGCGAATCGGCTTCGACGCAAAGGGCAACGTGACCGGCTACGAGCCGTTCGCGTGGTACGTCTGGAAGGATGGCGACTACGCGCCGGTCGACCCATCCGAGCTGGCCGATCGGAACTGAAAGACGCTCAAGAGGGAACTTGGCCATGAACGGATTATGCTGTGCCGCATTCATTACGTCCATCATGGCGCTGGCCATGGCATCGAGCGTCCGCGCCGAGGTTCGGATCGGGCTCGCAGCGCCGTTGACCGGGTCCTTGGCCTGGGCGGGTGGCGACACGCTGGAGGGCGCGAAACTCGCTGTGGCCGATCTCAACGCACAGGGTGGCGTGCTCGGCGAGCCGATCGAACTGATCACCGCCGACGATTATTGCGAAGGCGAGCAGGCGCTGGCGGCGGCCAACAAGCTCGTCGCCTACGACGTGGCGTTCGTGGCCGGCCATCAGTGCTCCGGGGCCGCGATCCCGGCATCGAAAATCTACGCCCAAGCCGGCATCCTCATGATCTCGACCTTCGCCACTAACCCGAAGCTTACCGAACAGGGGCTGCAGAACGTGTTTCGGGTCGTCGGCCGCGATGACGCTCAAGGCAAGATCGCGGCCGACCTGCTCGCCGAGCGCTGGCGCGACCAGCCGATCGCCATCCTGCACGACGGTCAGGCGTACGGCCGAGGCCTCGCCGAGGAGACCAGGAAACGGCTCAACGAGCGCGGCGTCCCCGAGGCGCTGTTCGACCAGATAACGCCCGGACAGGGTGACTATTTTGCCGCTATTGAGCGGATGCGCACCGAGCGCATCACTGTCCTGTACTATGGCGGCTATGCCCCTGAGGCAGCCTTGATCATTCGCCAGGCCCGCGATGCCGGCTACGATGTTCAACTCGTCTCCGGTGACGCTCTCGCTAACGAGGACTTCGGGTTGATCGCCGGCCCGGCAGCGGACGGGGCGCTCATGACTCAGGTGCCACGACCGAGCGCAATTCCCGCGGCGGTCGCGCTATCGGATCGGCTCGATCGGCCCAACGTCGAAAGCGCCTTCACCGCCTATGCTGCGATTGAGGTCTGGGCGCGGGCGGCCGAAATCGCTGGCACGTTCGAGACCGAAGCGGTCGCCGAGACGCTGCGCGGCCACGTGTTCGACACGGTGCTCGGCACGATCGGCTTCGACGCGAAAGGCGACGTAACCGGCTACGACACGTTCACCTGGTACGTCTGGAAGGGCGGCGACTACGCGCCGGTCGACCTGGCCGAGCTGAGAGACTGATGCCCGTCAACTTGCAGATGACACACGGCCGCGCGACCGGTGCGGTCACTTCGCGACCATCAGCCTCAGCCCAAGGGGATCGCGCATCGGCTCGAAATCGCGGTCGGCGGTCGGCAGCTCCGTCCGCGTCTCGATGCAATAGGACCGCCGGCCCCCTAACAAATCTCCCCGATCACACACAATTCAGGTCGAATCACGAAGGGGAGGCGCCAGGCCTCCCCTTTTTCACTCGGTCGCACTGTCGGCCTGAGCGCTCACCGGTTCATGCGGTTGGCGACCAGGTCGTCGACCACGGCCGGTTCGGCGAGCGTCGAAGTGTCGCCGAGCTGATCCTGTTCGTTGGCCGCGATCTTGCGCAGGATGCGGCGCATGATCTTGCCCGAGCGGGTCTTGGGCAGGCCGGGCGCCCATTGGATCAGGTCCGGGGTCGCGGTCGCCCCGATCTCCTTGCGGACCTGCTGGACCAGCTCCTTACGCAAGGCCTCGCTCGGCTCGATGCCGGCCTTGAGCGTGACGTAGCAGTAGATGCCCTGGCCCTTGAGGTCGTGCGGATAGCCGACCACCGCCGCCTCGGAGACCGCCGGATGGGCGACCAGGGCACTTTCGACCTCGGCGGTGCCGAGGCGATGGCCGGAAACGTTGATGACGTCGTCGACCCGGCCGGTGATCCAATAGTAGCCGTCCTCGTCGCGCCGGGCGCCGTCGCCGGTGAAGTACGTCCCCTTGAACGTGGAAAAATAGGTCTGGATGAAGCGCTGGTGGTCGCCGTAGACGGTGCGCATCAGGCCGGGCCAGGCATCCAGTATGACGAGGTTGCCCTCTGCCGGCCCCTCCAGGAGCTTGCCGTCGCCGTCGACGATCGCCGGCTGGACGCCGAAGAACGGCCGGGTCGCCGAGCCGGGCTTGAGCGCCGTGGCGCCCGGGAGCGGCGTAATCAGGATGCCGCCGGTCTCCGTCTGCCACCAGGTATCGACGATCGGCAGGCGGCTGTCGCCGACCACCCGGTGATACCAGAGCCAGGCCTCGGGATTGATCGGCTCGCCGACCGTGCCGAGCAGCTTCAGGCTCTTGCGCGAGGTCTTCGTGACCGGCTCGTCGCCGTGGCGCATCAGCGCCCGGATCGCGGTCGGCGCGGTATAGAAGGTGTTGACCTTGTGCTTGTCGACCACCTCCCAGAAGCGGGCCACGGTCGGGTGGTTGGGCACGCCCTCGAACATCAGCGTGATCGCGCCATTGGCGAGCGGCCCATAGACGATGTAGCTGTGGCCGGTCACCCAGCCGACGTCGGCGGTGCACCAGTAGACGTCGCCGTCGTGGTAGTCGAACACGTACTCGTGGGTCAGGGCGACATAGACCAGATAGCCGCCGGTGGTGTGCAGCACGCCCTTGGGCTTGCCGGTCGAGCCCGAGGTGTAGAGGATGAACAAGGGGTCCTCGGCGCCCATCGGCTCGGGCGGGCAGTCGGCCGAGGCCAGGTCCATGAGCGGCCCGGCGTCGTAGTCGCGGCCGCCGGTCATCGGCACGTTCATGCCGGTGTGTCGGAACATCAGGACCTTGATGCCGTGGACGCAGCTCCTGAGCGCCTGATCGGTGTTGGCCTTGAGCGGGATGCTGCGGCCGGCGCGCAGGCCGCCGTCGGTGGTGATCACGAGCTTGCTGCTGCAGTCGTTGACCCGGTCGGCCAGGCTGTCCGCCGAGAAGCCGCCGAACACCACCGAGTGGACCGCGCCGATCCGGGCGCAGGCGAGCATCGCGAACGCGGTCTCGGGGATCATCGGCATGTAGATCGTGACCCGGTCGCCCTTCCTGACGCCGAGTTCTTTGAGCACGTTGGCGAGCTTGCCGACCTGGCGGTGTAGTTCGCGGTAGGTGATCCTGCGGTCGACTTTGGGATCGTCGCCTTCCCAGAGGATCGCGGTCTGATCGCCGCGGGTCGCCAGATGCCGGTCGATGCAGTTGGCGCTGACGTTGAGCACGCCGTCCTCGAACCAGCGGATGCGGGCGTTGTCCGTGAAATCGACGTCCTTGATCCGGGTCGGGGACCGGACCCAGTCGAGCCGTTTGGCCTGCTCGGCCCAGAAGCCGTCGGGGTCCTCGATCGAGCGCCGGTACATCGTCTGGTATCTGGCGTCGTCGCAGTGGGCGGCCCTCGCGATCGCCTCGGGCACGGGAAAGACGTCGTTCGACATGGCCTCCTCCGATCCGCAGCCTGGCCGCCTGTGCCGCACGGATGCGCCCGGCCCGCAGCCTGATGCAACCTTCACCCGGTTTTTCTCACACATCGGCGCCGCCGACTCAACCGGGCGCGTTTCCGATCAATATAAAACGGCGCCGGAACTCATCGAACGACGCACGAGCGGCGCACCCGTGCGCCGGTTTCGGCTGGTCAATCGAAGGGCAGTCCGACATAGTTCTCGGCCAGCGTCTGCGCGGCCGCGCGCGAGCTCGTGAGATAGTCGAGCTCGGCCAGCTGGATGCGGCTCGCGAAGCCGTCCCCGCCCGGGAAGCGGTGCAGCATCGAGGTCATCCACCAGGAGAAGCGCTGCACCTTCCAGACCCGGCGCAGGCAGGCGTCCGAGTAGCCGTCCAGGAGGTCGGTGCGTCCGCTCAGGTAGAACGCGACCAGCGCCGCCGCCAGCCGGCGGACGTCGGCGACCGCGAGGTTCATGCCCTTGGCGCCGGTCGCCGGCACAATGTGGGCGGCATCGCCCGCAAGGTAGAGCCGGCCGTAGCGCATCGGCGAGGCGACGAAGCTGCGCATCGCCGCGACGTTCTTGTGCACGACCGGCCCCTCGGTCAGGCGCCAGCCCTCGATCCCGAGCCGGATCTGCAGCTCCTGCCAGATCCGCTGATCCGGCCAGTCGGCGAGATCCGCGTCCGGCTCGCACTGGATGTAGAGCCGGGTCAGCTCGGGCGAGCGCATGCTGTGGAGCGCGAAGCCGCGCTCGTGGCGGGCGTAGATCAGCTCCGCCGAGGACGGCGGCGCCTGCGCCAGGATGCCGAGCCAGGCGAACGGGTAGACGTGCTCGAAGACCTCGAGCCGGCCGTCCGGGATGCTCGCCCGGGCAACGCCGCGGAAGCCGTCGCAGCCGGCGACGAAGTCGCAGCTCAATTCGTGCGCTCCACCGCCTTGCTCGAACAGGATCCCGGGCTTTGGCCCATCGAGCCCGCGGATGCCAACGCCTTCGGCCTCGAACCGGAGCTCGCCGCCGGCCGCGAGCCGGGCCGAGATCAGGTCTTTGATGACCTCGTGCTGGCCATAGACCGTGATCGTCCGGCCGCCGGTCAGCCCGGCAAGGTCAATCCGGTGGCGCCGGCCGGCGAAGGTGATCTCGAGCCCCTCGTGGACCAGGCCTTCGCGCGCCAGCCGGTCGCCCAGCCCGAGCGCGTTGAGCAGGTCGACCGTGCCCTGCTCGAGCACGCCCGCCCGGATGCGGTTTTCGACGTAGTCCCGGCTGTGGCGCTCGAGCACGACCGACCCGATGCCGTCCTTTTGCAGCAGATGCGCCAGCAGCAGCCCTGCGGGGCCTGCGCCGATGATGCCAACCTGGGTGTCCACGACCGCGATCTCTCGATTCTCCCTGAGCGTCGGCCTCGGGCGGCCTGCGCGCATTCTGCCATCCGCCCTGGGATCGCCTCAAGGTTCGAAGGGATGGCAGCCACGCGGCTTTCATGGCACATCCGATGCAAGGGGATCGAGGAAGCCGCGGGGAGCGCTCTACTATGACTGAGGTTTCACCCACCGCCTATTTTGCGGGGGAACTCGTCGAGTTTGCGGACGCTCTGTTCCGGGCCGCAGGCCTGGAGCCTGAGAAGGCACGGACGGTCGCGGACGTCCTGGTCGAGGGCGATCTGCTCGGCCACACCACCCACGGGCTGGCGCTCGCCTTACCATATCTCAAGGCCGCCCTGGACGGCAGCATGACCACCAGGGGCGAGCCCAGGGCGGTGGCCGATCGGGGCGGGGCTCTCTGCTGGGACGGGCGGCGGCTGCCCGGGCCCTGGCTCGTGGTCAGGGCGATCGAGGCGGCGCTCGCGCGCGTGGCCGAGCATGGCCTCGCCGCGGTCGCGATCCGCGAGAGCCACCACATCGCCTGCCTCGCCGCCTATCTCGAGCGCGCGACCGCGCGCGGCTGCATGATCCTCCTGACCTGCTCCGATCCGTCGGAAGCAAGCGTCGCGCCATTCGGGGGCCTCGAGGCCCTGTTCACCCCCGATCCGATCGCCTTTGGGATTCCGACCGATGGCGATCCGATCCTGGTCGACATGAGCGCGTCAATTACCACCAACGGCATGACGGCGCGGCTTCGCAGCGCCGGCAAGCGCTTTCCGGGCCCCTGGGCGATGACTGCCGACGGCCGGGCGACGGACGATCCGAACGTGCTCGCCGCCAAGCCGCCCGGCACGCTGCTGCCGAGCGGGGGCAAGGATCACGGCCACAAGGGCTACAATCTGGCGCTCGCGATCGAGGCGCTGAGCCAGGGTCTGTCCGGCCACGGCCGCGCCGACCCGCTGACCGACTGGGGCGCCTCGATCTACGTCCAGGTGATCGACCCGGAAGCATTCGGCGGCGCCGCCGACTTCATCCGGCAGACCGGCTTCATCGCCGCGGCCTGCCGGCGCAATCCGCCGGCGCCCGGCGCCCGGGCGGTGCGGCTGCCCGGCGAGCAGAGCCTCGCGCGCAAGCGCCGGGCGCTCGAGCATGGCGTGCGGCTCTATCCCGGCATCATGGAAGGCCTGCAGCCATTGGCCGAGCATCTGGGCGTCGCGGCGCCCCGGCCGCAACCTTGACCCGGGGGTCGCCCGAGCCGTCCATGGCAGCACCTCGCTCCAGTGCCCGGGACGCCGCGACGGTCGCCCCGGAGGCGCGCCCGGCCTCGCTCGGCCGGCCGATCGCGCTGCTCAGCGCCGCCGCCTTCGTCTCGGTCGCGAGCATGCGGGTCGGCGACCCGCTGCTGCCCCAGGTTGCGCATGAGTTCGGCGTCAGCGCCGGCGACGCCTCGGTGATCGCGACCGCCTTCGCGCTCGCCTACGGCCTCTGCCAGCTGGTCTGGGGCGCGCTCGGCGACCGCTTCGGCAAATACCGCCTGGTCGCGCTGATGACGCTCGTCTCGGCGTTCACCGGCACCCTCGCCGCGTTCGCGGGCTCGCTCGCGATGCTGGGGTTCGCGCGCTTCGCGGCCGGCGCCACGGCGGCCGCGATCGTGCCGCTCGGCATGGCCTTCGTCGGCGACAACGTGCCCTACCGGGAACGCCAGGCGGTGCTGGCGCGCTTCCTCACCGGCACGATCATGGGCCTGGTCGGCGGCCAGGTCATCGGCGGCGTGCTCGGCGAGCTGGTCGGCTGGCGCTCGGTTTTTCTCCTGCTGGGCGCCCTCTTCCTGCTGGTCGGCCTGCTGCTGATGGCCGAGGAGCGCTCGCCGCGCGTGCCGCCGCCCGTGCTCACCGGCTCGATCAGCCCGGCCGCGCTGGTCCGCGGCTATACGCTCCTGTTCAGCCGCCCGTGGGCGCGCGTCATCCTCGCCACGGTGTTCATCGAGGGCTTCCTGTTCTACGGCGCCTTCACGTTCATCGGCGCTTACCTGCGCCACCGATTCAGCGTCGACTACGCGACCGTCGGCCTGCTGCTCGGCTGCTTCGGCGTCGGCGGCGCGATCTACGCGCTGACCGTGCGCTGGCTCATGGCGCGGCTCGGCGAGCACGGCCTGGCGCTCGGCGGCGGCGCCGTGCTGACGCTCGGCTTCTTCGCCGTCGCCTGGGGCTCGCTCGCGCTGATGGCGCCCGCGATCACGGTCCTGGGGCTCGGCATGTACATGCTGCACGCGACCCTCCAGACCAACGCCACCCAGATGGCGCCCGAGGCGCGCGGGCTCGCCGTCTCGACCTTCGCCAACGCGCTGTTCCTCGGTCAGGCGGCCGGCGTCTGGCTCGCCGGCCTCGCGATCGACCGGATCGGCTTTCCGCCGGTGTTCGCCGCCATGGGGGCGGCGCTGATGGGACTGGGTGCCGCCTTCGCGTATCTGCTCGCCCGCCGGCCGGCCGCGGCCTGAGGCGGCGATGCGGGGATTCGTTCCCACCGGGGCCCGGCGTGTGGCGGCAACGCTCACGCTCGTAGCCTGGATCGCGCTCGCCTCGATCCTTGCCCATGCGCAGGCCGAACCACCGCTGACCCGGGTCGCCTTCGGCTCGTGCGCCCATCAGGACAAGCCGCAGCCGATCTGGGACGCGGTCCTCCGCTATTGGCCGGACCTGTTCCTCTTCGCCGGCGACAACGTCTATGGCGACCTCACGCCTGGTGCTTCCAACGGCCTGCGGGAAGCCTACGCCAAGGCCGCCACGATCGAGGGCTACCGGAAGCTACGCGCCGAGGTGCCGGTGCTCGCGACCTGGGACGACCACGACTACGGCCAGAACGACGCCGGCGGCGATTTTCCGTACAAGGATCAGGCCAAGGCCCTGTTTCTCGACTTCTGGCGCGTGCCCGAGGACGACCCGCGGCGGACGCGCGATGGCGTTTACAACGCCCGGACATTCGGGCCGGACGGCATGCGCCTGCAGGTGATCCTGCTGGATTTGCGGAGCTTCCGCTCGCCGCTGCGGCGCAAGCCCGCGGGCGCGCCCGGTCCCGGCCCCTACCTGCCCGATCCCGACCCCGCCAAGACCATGCTCGGCGCGGCGCAGTGGGCGTGGCTCGAGCAGCAATTGCGCGAGCCGGCCGAGCTCCGCCTGATCGTCTCCTCGGTCCAGGTGCTGGCCGAAGGTCACGGCTACGAGCGCTGGGGCAACCTGCCGCACGAGCGCGCAACGGCTGCTCGACCTGATCGCCGCGACCCGGGCGAACGGTGTGATCCTGCTCTCGGGCGACCGTCATGTCGGCGCCCTCTATCGTCTGGCCGAAGGCGTGCCTTACCCGCTCTACGAAATCACCTCCTCCGGCCTCAACATGTTCTACGCGGCGGCCAGCGAGCCCGGGCCGCTCCGGCTCGGCGCCGACTACGGCCGGGAGAACTTCGGCACGATCGACATCGACTGGTGGGCAGGCGAGGTCAGGCTTACGGTGCGCGCCCTGAACGGCGAACCGGTTCGCGAGGTCAGGGTCCCCCTCAGAGCATTGTCCGCGCGCTGACCCGGCGCCGATCCCCATGGCGAGCCTGCACGCCGGCGACCATATCAAGGATGCAGAGGAGCACTGCGACCGGAGGACCTCCGATGACCGAGCTCGCCGCGAAGACCTGCACGCCCTGCCGGGGCGGGGTGCCGCCTCTGCCCCGCGACCAGGCCGAAGGCTACCTCGAGCAGGCCGAGGGCTGGCGGCTGCTGGACGACGGCAAGCGGATCGAGCGCCACTTCAAATTCAGGAATTTCCGCGAGGCGCTGGCCTTCGTCGACCAGGTCGGCGCGCTCGCCGAGGCCGAAGGCCACCATCCCGACATCACCTTCGGCTGGGGTCACGCCACGGTCTCGCTCCACACCCACAAGATCAAGGGCCTGCACGAGAACGACTTCATCATGGCCGCCAAGATCAATCGGTTGCTGGACCAGAGCGAGGCCGCCTGACTTCGCCGCGCCCGCCCGAAGCAGAGCTTGACCCCGCCGGCGCCAGGGGCGAAACAGCTCGCCCATGGCGCGCTTTCAGACCATCGGCATCGTCGGCGCCGGCGCCTGGGGCACGGCCCTCGCCCAGGCCGCGGCCAGGGCCGGGCTCCGGGTCCTGCTGTTCGCGCGTGATCCGGAGGTGGTCCGCTCGATCCGCACCGACCGGATCAACCCGCGCCATCTCACGGAGGTCGCGCTCGAGCCGGCGATCGCCGCGACCGGCGACCTCGCCGATCTGGCGGCGGCCGACCTGCTGCTGCTCACGGTGCCGGCGCAGACGCTGCGCAGCCTGACCCGCGCGCTGCCGCCGGGCCCCGCTCCGCTCGTGATCTGCGCCAAGGGGCTCGAGACGACGACCGGCCTCAGGCTCTCTCAGGTGGTCGGCGAGGCTGCTCCCGAGCGTCCGGTTGCGGCCCTGTCCGGGCCCAATTTCGCGCGCGAGGTGGCAGAGGGGCTGCCGGCCGCGACCACGCTTGGGTGCGCCGATGCCGCGCTCGGCCAGGCGATCGCCCAGGCGCTGAGCGGCCCGAGCTTTCGGGTTTACTGGACCGACGACGTGGCCGGGGTCGAGATCGGTGGCGCAGTGAAGAACGTGCTCGCGATCGCCGCCGGCATCGTCGCCGGACGCGGCCTCGGCGAGAACGCCCGCGCGGCCCTGATCACCCGGGGCTTGGCCGAGCTCGCCCGCCTCGGCGAGGCGCTGGGCGGCCGGCGCGAGACCCTGATGGGCCTCGCCGGCCTCGGCGATCTGATCCTGAGCGCCTCGAGCCTGACCTCGCGCAACATGGCGTTCGGCCACGCGATCGGCCGCGGCGCGGATCCGCAGGCGCTGCGCACGGATCCGGGCGCCCTGGTCGAGGGCGTCTTCACCGCTGCCGCCGCGATCCGTCTCGCAAAGGAGCAGGGCGTCGAGCTGCCGATCTGCGCGGCAGTCGATGCCATCCTCGCCGGGCGCCTCGCCATCGCCGACGCGCTCGAAGCTTTGATGCGCCGCCCGCTCAAGATGGAGGCGGACTGAGTCCCGCTCGAGGGCGCCTTTTTGCTGACACCATAGAAGCGCGATTGCGCCTCCGGGCGGCGCGACGTAACCTCCCGTTGCAACGAGCGCAGCCGAAAAAAACGCCGCTGCCAGGGAGGCAAGCCATGACCGTCCGACGTCCGGAGGAGTTCTCGCACCACGACGCGCAGCTGGATGGCATCCGCATCCACTACGTCCGCGAGGGCAGCGGCCCGCCGCTTCTGCTGATGCACGGCTGGCCCGGCTTCTGGTGGGAGTGGTACAAGTGCATCGGCGCGCTCGCCAGAGACTTCGACGTGATCGCCCCGGACATGCGCGGCTACGGCGACTCGGAGAAGCCGGACCTCAAAGACCTCTCCAAATATCACCTGAACGTGGTCACCGACGACCACGCCAACCTTCTGAAGCACCTCGGCATCGAGCGGGCCTATGTGGTCGGCCACGACTATTCGGCGCTGATCATGCACAAGTTCGTGCGCGTCTACCGCGCCATGACCATCAAGGGTCTGACCATCGACCCGATCGTGCCCGGCTTCGAGGAGCGCTACCTGTCGGTCGGCCACTTTCCGCAGTCCTGGTACTCGCAGTTCCACCAGCTCGACATGGCGGTCGAGGTCGTGAGCTCGAGCCGGAGCGCGACCCGCGCCTATTTCAAGCATTTCCTCTCCCACTGGTCCTACAACAAGAACCTGATCACCGACGAGGAAATGGAGATCTACACCGACAATTTCGTCAAACCCGGAAACATCCACGGCGGCTTCAACTTCTACCGGGCCAACCTGTCGCTCACCAGCGTGCCCTGGACGCCGCTCGACCGCACGGTCTCGGACGCGCCGATGACCTTCCTGTGCGGCATGGGCGACACCGTGGTGCCCTCGGTCTGGAGCGACCAGGTGACCAACTGGTACAACAATTACACGATCGAATACGTCTCGGACGGCGGCCACTTCCTGATGATGGAAAAGCCCGACCTGGTGAACGACCGCATCCGCCGCATGCAGACCTGAGCCTGCCTCGTTGGCCGGATCGCGACCGGACCGACAGCGCCGCGTCGAGCGAGCCTCGGCTGAAGTGATTCACGCCGGCTGATAGCGCTCGACCTTGATCCGGTCGGCATGCTGCTGGGCATGCCAGAGATCGTAATTCATCTGCATGCGCAGCCAGACGTCCGGGTTGCCGCCGAACGCCTTGGCGAGACGGATCGCCATTTCCGGCGAAATGCCCGATCTGCCATTGACCAGCTCGGACAGCGCCTTGCGCGACACGCCCCAGCATGCCGGCGTCGCGGTCAGGCGGCAGCGATTGTCACCGACAGGTCGGGGTCAGGCCGACGCGATGTCGGTGACCTTCAGATCGAACTTCTGGGCGTCGACCGGTTGGAGGTTGCGCAGATCGGCTTCGGCCGGCGCCATGCCGCCGAGTGCTACCCGCGCCGCGACCCCGATGTTGTGGATCGTGTCGGCGATCTGCTCAGGCCCGTGCAGCGGATGGGTCGGCACCATGACCGTGCGGTTCAGGATGTCGAGCGAGCGCTGGCACATGTCCCTCGAATAGTTGCGCCGGCAGGCCTGGTTCTCGGGCATGGTGTAGGGGTTCATGGCCGGGTGAGCGGCGCCCTCGCCGATCAGGATCTGATCCCACTCGGTGTAGTTGTGCCGGCCCGTCCGGCCCGCGATCACGCTCGGAAAAACCTCGACGAACCGGTCCGCCGCCTCACTCGATGGCAGGCTGTACATGACCTGGGCGGCGCAGTCGTGCTCGGGGCTGTTGATCGGCGCGGGCCTGAGCCCGAGGTTGCCGAGCTGCGCCGTGCCCGCCAGGATCTGCTTCTTCTCGGCGCGCATCGCTTCGATCATGCCGGGCAGGCGGTCGAGCTGGACGTTGAGCATGGCACCCATCAGTTCGGACGCGCGCGCGCCATTGCCGGCGAACGGCTTCTGCTGGTCGCTCCGGCCCTGCCAGTAGAAATGGCAGGGATCGATCGCGCATTTGACCCGCTCGGCGATCCGGTCGTCGGCGGTGCAGACCGCCCCGCCCTCGCCCGCGGTCATGTTCTTGTAGTAGTTGAAGCTGAACGCGCCGGCGTGGCCGATCGTGCCGAGCTTCCGGCCCTCGTAGGCGCCGCCGATCGCCTGGCAGGTGTCCTCGAGCACCAGCAGATCGTGCTTGGCCGCGACCGCCATGATCCGGTCCATGGCACAGGCCGCCCCCCACATGTGGACCGGGATCACCGCGCGCGTGCGCGGGCCGATCGCGGCCTCGAGCGCGTCCGGGTCGATCGTGATGCTCTCGTCGACGTCGACGATCACCGGGATCGCGCCCGCCGCCAGCACCGCCATGGCGGTCGCCATGTAGGTATGCGCCGGCACCAGCACCTCGTCGCCCGGTCCGATCCCGAGTGCGCTCACCGCGGCGGTCAGCGCGAAGGTGCCGCTCGCGGTCAGCGCCACGTGCCTGGTGCCGAGATAGTCCGCGTAGCGCTGCTCGAAGCGCTCGCATTCGCCACCGACGCCATAGCGGAACAGCGCCCCGCTCCGGATGACCGCAGCAAGCGCGTCGATCTCCTCCTGCCCGACGATGTACATGACCGTTTCCCTGCCATCAGCAGCCCGGAATTCTCGAGGCGGCGCGGAACGGGCTTCCGGGCGACGGCCTTTCCAGGGACCAGGGCCCCGCGCCCGCTCACGATGCCACAGGCCGGCGTCCGCGGCAACGCGCGGCCGTGCGGGGTGACGTAGAGGAGTTGGTGTCAGAGGCGGCTGATCCCGGCCTCGACCCGGGGCAGGACCTCGCTTGCGACCAGGCTCATGCTGCGGTGCACGAGGTCCGGCGGCATGAGGCCGAAGTCCGGCAGCAGGGCGACGTGGCGGATGCCGAAGGCGTGCAGCTGGAGAAGCTTTTGCGCGACCGTCTCGACCGAGCCGAACAGCGCCAGACCGCTCGTGATGATGTCGTCGTAGGTCTGGCTTTTGGCATAGAGCCGGGTCGCGACATAGAGGTCGAAGGCCTGGGCCGCCTCGGCGCGCGCCGCCGCGTCGGTCCGGGCGACGTGAGTGTGGAACGCGAAGATCGCATCGTCCTCGCCGGGCTCCAGTCCGGCGTCGGCGCGGCCCCGGCGGAACTCCTGGACGACGCCTTCGACCTCGGCCAGGCGATCGAGCGTGGCGTAGGGGATCGACATGATCCGCTGGCCCTTGCGGCCGACGTGGTAGGCCGCCTCCCGGCGCAGGATCGCGACATAGATCGGCGGCGGCTGCCGCGGCAGCACGTTCAGGGCGACGCCATTCAGCGTGTGGAAGCGGCCGGTGTGGCTGACCCGCTCGCCCGCGAGCAGGCGCAGCACCAGCATCAGGCTCTCGTCGAACCGTTCGCGCTTCTCGGCCGGATCGATGCCGAAGCCCTCGAACTCGTGCTTGAGGTAACCGGAGCCCACGCCCAGCACCAGCCGCCCGCCCGCGAGCAGGTCGACCATGGCGTAACTCTCGGCGACCGCGACCGGGTCGCGGAACGGCAGCACCGCGACCGCCGGCCCGAGGCGGATGCGCCTGGTGCGCGCCGCCAGCACCGGCAGCAGCACGGCCGGGTCGGGCACGGCGCCGTACTCGTGGAAGTGATGCTCGGCGACGAAGAAGCAGGCAAAGCCCAGCCGGTCGGCGAGCTCGCAGTGCCGGGTCACCTGCTCATAGAGCTGGGCGAGCGACCGCTCGCGGGTCGGGTAGTGGTCGACGACCGAGAAGATCGAGAGACGCATCGCGAGGTCTGCTCCGCCCGGTCCGGCCCGAGCACGGGCCCCAAGCATAACCGACCGGGCTTCGGTTGACAGTGGGATCTGCCGCGTCCCCGGCGGCGTGCTGTACATCGGCGCGCTTCTCGCCTATTTTCTCGCGCGGTTGGCCCATGGCGCTGGTGCCGGCGGCCGCGCCTCTGACCGGAGAGCCATGCTCAGACGCCCGACCAACTCCTCCTCGGAGCGGCTCAGCGAGGACCAGGTCTACGAGCTGGCCGAGACGTTCCGCCTGATGAGCGACCCGAGCCGGCTCAGGATCATCCTTGCCTGCCTGGCCGAGGCGGTCTCGGTCGGCGAGATTGCCCAGCGGCTCAGGCTGTCGCCGTCCTTGGTCAGCCACCATCTGCGGCTGCTGCGTGCGGCGCGCCTGCTCCAGGCCGAGCGCCAGGGTCGCCAGGTGTTCTACGAGATCACCGACGAGCACGTGGTCCGCATGCTCAGCGACATGGTTGATCACGTCGCCGAGGAGCACGACCTCGAGGCGCCGTAGCGAGGGGTGAGCAGCGGCCTCCTGGCGGAGGCGATCGAAGCGAGGGAGGGTGGCATGGCCGAGGACCCGGACGACCTGCCGCGGCGCGCCGGCGCCAAGCCCCCCGATCTCGCAACCTGGTCGGTCGAGGAGGTCGAGGCCTACATCGTCCGTCTGCAGGCCGAGATCGAGCGCGCCAAGGCCGCGATCAAGGCCAAGCAATCGATCCGCGGCGCCGCCGAATCGCTGTTCAAGCAGCGCCCCTGAGAGCCTCGTGAAAGTGTGAGCCTCGTGAAAGTGTGAGCCTCGTGAAAGTGTGAGCCTCGTGAAAGTGTGAGCCTCGTGAAAGAATGCCGGAAACGCTGCGATCGACCGGGCGAGCGCCAATGAGTCCAACGGGCCCTCGTTGGCGGGCTCGATGGATGCGCAGAGTTTGAGCTCGGCCGGCGGCCGATGCGCTTCTGCCCCACCTGCGGCGCCCCCGTCGAGCTCAAGCGGCCCGCGGGCGACCTGCTGGAGCGCCACGTCTGCTCGGCCTGCGGCGAGATCCACTACCGCAATCCCAAGGTCGTGGTCGGCGCGGTCTGCAGCTGGCAGGACCGGGTCCTGCTCTGCCGCCGGGCGATCGAGCCGCGCGCCGGCTTCTGGGCGGTGCCCGCGGGCTATCTCGAGCTCGGCGAGAGCACCGAGGAGGGCGCGGTGCGCGAGACCCTCGAGGAAGCCTGCGCCCGGATCGAGATTTCCGGACTTCTCGCGGTCTACAATGTGGTCCGGATCGGCCAGGTGCAGCTGTTCTACCGCGCCCGGCTGCTTTCCCCCGACGTCGCGGCCGGCATCGAGACGCTGGAGCTCGACCTGTTCGAGTGGGCGGCGATCCCCTGGACCGAGCTCGCCTTCCCGAGCGTCGACTACGTGCTCAGGCGAGCGCGCGAATTGCGACACCACCGCGGCCCCTACCCGCCGGCCCTCGGCCCCTGACGCACCGACGCGAACGGAAGCTCTCCTCAGCCCGGAATGTCCTTGTGCCGGGGATTCGTCTGTGCACGAGGACGCCCTCATGTTCCGATGATTTCTCTGTCGGTCTTGAGGCTTTCCTCTTGTCGGGGTGTCAATCATTGCCGTTCGGTTACCGTTGCGCCGCTTGGCTCTCCAGCCAGGCGAGCAGGGGCGCGCGGATCGGGGCGACGCCCTTGTAGGCCGCCATCGCGTCGGGCAGTTCGCGCAGGCGCTCGGCGAGCGCCCGGGCGGTCGCCGGCGTGTCGATCACCTGCGCCAGCGGCTCGACGTAGGTGCGGATCGTGAACAGCACGTCGCGGGTGTGCGGCAGGCGGCGCAGCGTCTGCCGCTCGATCCGGAGCCAGACCTGCTCGCCGACGCGCCCGGCCGCGACCGGCTTCGACTGCCGGCGATGCCCCGGCGGGTGGAACAGCTCCGGCGTGTCGGAGAGGGTCCAGTTGGCCCGCCAGACCGGCCGCTCGACCTGGAGGCCCGCGAAGAAGCGCTCGACCGGCACCGCCAGACGCTCGCCGAAGCCCGGCACCGGCGCGTGAATAAGGTCGAGCGGCCGGCCCAGCTTGTCGGCCAGGCGCCAGTTCGAAGGAAAGCAGAGAACCGCGGCGCTCAGGCGGTAGCCGTGCTCACTCCGCCGCATCAGGCAGAGGTCCTCCTGGACCAGCCGGCCGGCGAGCTCGAGCGGCGCATCGCGCCAGGCGGCGAGGTCGAGGGCGAAGCGCTCGCCGGTGACCAGGTTCTCGATCGCGTCCGGAGCGCGCCGGTAGACCTCGGGGAAGCAACCCGGCAGATGGTCGAGCAGCAGCGTCAGCACCTCCGCCTGCCCAAGGAGGCTCTCGGGCAAGGCCTGGAACACCTCGGTGCGTTGCTGGTCGAGCCGCCGCCCCCGCTCGGCGAGCTGGGCCGCGAACGTCTCGTCGATCTCGATCCAGTCGCTAAGATCCAGCGCCTTCAGCCCCATCGCGAGCCGCCACGGGCCGTCGAGGAACGGTCGATAACGCGGCACGATCGCGCTCGGATCGGGCTCAAGATTACGTCGATTTAATCCCGCGGCCAGCGTCACGTCACGTTACCCGTCTAAGTTCCATAGATGGATGATCGATGCTCGATCGGTCATCTTCCTTCCCGTGGAAGAGCATTAGATCCCCTCTTAAGACACCCAACTCCTTGGCGCGGTCGCGAAGACCGCGCCATCTTTTTGTCGACTGCAGGCCGCCGGCGGCGGCGCCAGCGGCTCGCCACGGGACGAGCGCAAAGCGCTCTTAAGGCAGTCGCTCGCCACCTTGCGCTCAAAACCCTGGGCTCGCAAAACCGCGGGGCGGCTTTCATGGCTGCGAATTCATCCCTAGGTATTGTAGAGTCCAGGTTACTCGCGTAAAGATTGAAGATTGGTGATCGAGCGTCGATCGCCACTTCAGTTGGGGAGTCCTTTCGATGGTCATGCGTTGGGTCGTCCCGGCGGTCGCGGTCCTCGCGCTCGCCGGCGGGCCGGCCTGGGCCGCGATGACGTCGGCCGACAAGTGCACCCGGCTCGAGAAGCAGTTCGACCGGGCGCTCGCCAAGCACGCAAGCGCGCCGAAGGCCGCGGATGCCAAGACGCTGCGCACCGAGGCCGCGACCTTGTGCAGCGACGGCAAGCCGGATGACGGCATCACCAAGCTGCACGAGGCTCTCAACGATCTGGGCGTGAAGCCGCGCTACTGAGCGCTGGGCATCCGAGGCGTCGGGCACGGCCCGCGCGGGCCGTGCCCACGCGTCAGGGGGCGCCCGTTTCAGGGCGGTCCGCCTCACTCCGGCCGCTTGGCCTTGCCCTCCAGGACCTCGACCGGGACGCCGAGCGCCTGCGCCAGGTTGACCTGGCCGCTGCCGCGACGGAGCGCCTGGGGCTGATCGGGGTCCGGCTTCCAGCCGGACAGCATCAGGATCTGAAAGGTCGCCGGTACCCGTCCCCTGGCATCCCCGAACCGCTCCCGGTAGATCTCGCAAGCTCTCTGCAACGTCGCCCGCCGCAGCGGCCGGCGCGGCCGGTCGACCAGCGCGTTGGCCTCGCCCATCGCTCGCAGCTCCTGCAGCAGCTTCAGCGGATGGTCGTAGGTCACAGCGATCGTCTCGAGGTCGACGATCGGCAGCGCGAAGCCCGCCCGCTGCAGGAGCGCGCCGGCGTCCCGCAGGTCGACGAAGGGCGAGACGCGCAGGCTGGCGCCGCCCTCCAGCTCAAGCTCCGCCCGCAGCAGCGCCTCGCGCAGCTCGGGCAAGGTCGCCCCACCCGGGAACGCCGCGAGGAACAGCCCGTCCGGCTTCAGCGCGTGGCCGATCTGGACGAGCGTGCCCGGCAAATCGTTGACCCAGTGCAGGCCGAGGCAGGACAGCACCAGATCGAAGCGCCCGGCCCCGAACGGCAGCAGCTCCTCGTCGGCGACCAGGCCTAGGCCCGGGGCGCGTCGCACCATGGCCGGCGCAAGGTCGGTCTGGATCAGCCGCCCGATCGGCGCACCCGTGCCCAGCGCCGCCGCCAGCTGCCCGGTGTGGCAGCCGAGCTCGAGCGCCAGGGGAAAGCGCCGCCGGACATCGGCCAGACGTTCCGCCAGACGCGCCCCGACCTCGCGGATCAGGAAGTCGACCGCCGCGAGCCCCGGCGCCGCGCGCTCGCGCCGCCGGCGCAGCAGCCCGCGATCGAAGATCGCGGGGCCGGTCCGCAGTGGCCGCTCGTCCCCCTGTTTGCGCACCGCCATGGGTCCTATATGGTGGCCGCATCCTCAGGCCAAACCCGTCCAGCGACGAGCCCTTCGCAGAGCTCATGCCCGCCGCCCTGGTCTCCGTCGCCGCCCTCCTGCTGGGTGCCGCCATCCTGCTGCTCGGCAACGGCCTGCTCGGCATCCTGTTGCCGGTGCGCGCGAGCTTCGAGCATTTCCCGACCACCGTCATCGGCCTGATCGCATCCGGCTATTCGGCCGGCTTCGTGGTCGGCTGCCTCGGCATGCCGCATGTGGTCCAGCGGGTCGGCCACATCCGGACCTTCGCGGTCATGGCGGCAATTGCCGCCGCCGGGGTCCTGACCATGGTGCTCATGGTCCAGCCGCTCGCCTGGATCCTGATGCGCATGGTCACCGGGGTCGCGTTCGCCGGGCTCTACATGGTGATCGAGAGCTGGCTCAACGAGCGCGCCAGCAACACCAACCGCGGCCAGCTGTTCGCGACCTACATGATGATCCAGCTGGCGGCGATCACGATCGGCCAGATGCTGCTGCCGCTCGGCGAGCCCGGCGGCTTCAAGCTGTTCGTGCTGACCGCGATCGCGATCACGCTGGCGCTCGTGCCGGTCGGGCTCACCACCTCGACCGCCCCCCAGCCGCTCGGCAAGGTCCATCTGCGGCTCCGCCGGCTCTACCGGATGTCGCCGGTCGGCGTCCTCGGCTGCTTCTTCGTCGGCCTCGCCAATGGCGCCTTCGGCGGCCTCGGGCCGATCTTCGCCCAGGACGTCGGGCTCTCGACCACCGGCGTCGCCCTGTTCATGAGCACGGCCCTGCTCGGCGGGGCGCTGTTCCAGATCCCGCTCGGCCGCCTGTCCGACCGGATCGACCGGCGCAAGGTCCTGATCCTCGCCTGCGGCCTCGCGGTGCTGGCCGGCGCGGTCCTGGCGATCGCCGGCGATGCCCGCAGCGATGGCGGGCTGGTGCCGCCGGCGCTGCAACGCGCGGCCCTGTCGCCGTTGGTCCTGATCGGCGCGGTCCTGATGTTCGGCGGCTGCATCTATTCGATGTATGCGCTGTGCGTGGCGCACACCAACGACTTCGTCGAGCGCGAGGACTTCCTCGAGGCGAGCAGCGGGCTGCTCCTGACCTGGGGGGTCGGTGCCACGATCGGGCCGGTCGGCGCCGCGTTCGCCATGGAGCGGATCGGCCTCGCCGGCCTGTTCCTGTTCGCGGCGCTGGTGCACCTCTTGTTCATCGCCTTCACCTGGTACCGGACCTGGCAGCGGGCGCCGCTGCCGCCGGCGGCGCGGCCGGACTTCGTCCATGCCGGGACGAGCCGCACCTCGCCGGTGGTCGCGGTCCTCGACCCCCGCGCCCCCGATCAGCCCGAGCCGCCGGCCGCCGCGACCGAGCGCCCCGAAGCGGCCGCGGCGTAGACGGGGCCTACGACGATCCCTGCTCGTCTGCCTCTTCCGCAAGCGGCGGGCTCGATTTCGCCAGGCGGGTGAACGTCGTCCTGATGTGCTCCATCTCGTCCTCGCTCAGCTCCTCGAGCCGCAGCAGGCGGTTGCGCGCCGCCTCGTTGGCCCGGATCAGCTCGTCGAGCTTGAGCTGAAGCGCTTCGGTGTCGCGGTTCTGGGTGTTCTGGATCAGGAACACCATCAGGAAGGTGACGATCGTGGTGCCGGTATTGATGACCAGCTGCCAGGTGTCCGACCATCCGAAAACCGGACCGCTCACCCCCCAGACCAGGATCAGGCCGAGCGCGAGCACGAAGGTCGAGGCGTGACCGGCACGCCGCGCCGTCCGCTGAGCGAGCTGGTCGAACGCTTTGGTGAGCCTCTGCATGGGTCGTGTCGCTCGCGGATCGCGAGCCCTTGCGTGGTTGATCGCCCGCCAATGCGCCGACCGGCGTCGACCAAACGCGCCGTGCGGCTCGCGGGTTCCTTGTCCCTGCCGAGGTGCCCCCTATTCTGGTGGCCTTCCGCGCGCGGACACGCTGGCGCTCGCGGATTACCTCGACCGCGATCTCGCAGCCCGGTGCGATCCCGAAGCTTCCCCGTTCGTGCGCGCGGTCAGATCAGCTCAGCGGCTAGCAGCGCTCCGCGCGAGGCCATGAAGTAAAGGCCCATGTGGTGCGTTTCCGCCTTGGGATGGGCGGCGGTCGGTGGCAGGCCGAGCCCCGCCGTGGCGCCGAGCGGCAGGTCGTAGGTCGCGGTCGCCGGCTCGAAGACCACGATGTCCGCAAGGGTCGGCATCAGGCCGTGGTTGCGCGCCGACAGCAGGGTCAGCACGAAGTCCATGACGCAGATGTCGGTGCAGATGCCGGTCGCGATCACCGCCTCCAGGCGGTGGTTGTTGACCCAGTCGACCACCTTGTTGTGGTGCTGGCCGTGGCCGCCGCCGATGAAGCTGCGCTCGATGCCGCCGACGAAGCCGTTGATGCAGTCCTTGCGCAACAGCGTCGCGCAGCCGCAGTCCTCGAGCCACGCGAGCGCCGGCACCAGGTTCTCCTCGCCGCTGCCGCGCTCGCAGTGCGGCGGATAGGGCGGCTCGGGCCTGCCGGGCTCGTGGGTGTCGAGAAACGCGAGGATCGCACGTTTTTCCTCGGCGAAGCGGCGGGCGAGGCGCTCGGTCTCCTCGACCATGCGCGCGATCTGGGCATCCGGCGCCGGCGGCGCCAGGTTGCCCGCCCCGACCGTGCAGAAACCGTTGACCTCGTCGACGATCACCAGGCCGACGGTCCGGTCGGCGAGCGCGTAGGGCGACAGCGCGACCGGCAGCTGACGTTCGAGATCCGAGACCAGGGACGATGACGGGCCCATGGCGACGCTCCTCGCTGGGATCAGGTCCTGGCCGGAGGATGAGTCGCCGCGCCACCGCGGTCAAGGCGGAGCGTGCCGGATGCTTGCCGAGATCGCGGCGGTCTTCCAGCATGTCGGCGCACGCCCCAAGGGGTCAGAGGAGGAGATCATGCTGTTCATGGTGATCGAGCGGTTCCGGGATCGGGACGCCAAGGCGGTGTACCGGCGCTTTCGCGACCATGGCCGGGGCGCCCCTGACGGCTTGAACTACCTCGGCAGCTGGATCGAGGCCAATTTCGACCGCTGCTTTCAGGTCATGGAATGCAACGATGCCCGCCTCCTGCAGCAGTGGGTCGCGGCCTGGGGCGACCTGATCGACTTTGAGATCGTACCCGTGGTCTCTTCGGCGGACACGCAAGCGACGATTGAGCTGCTGCTCGAGGGCGGAGGGACGCCGAGCGCGGGCCGCGACGCTCACGCGACATAAGTGATCTGATTCGCGAGGGTCGGGCGGCGCTGACGGAGCGGTGCCAGCTCGGCCGCCGCCAGGCGGGTGAACCTCGCTTGATGACGAGCCTGGTCGGGTCGGCGATCATGATCCCGCCTGCCTCGAACTTGGCCTGCCGACCCGGCGCCGTCTACTGTAGCGGGATCGGTCCCGGCGCTAACGAGGAGCACGGCGGGGAGGGGTTAGAGATCATGCCGGCATCGGCTCGATCGCGTTCGGGCCTGGCTTTCCGGGCCACGGTGTTCCGGGCGCAGGCGCTCCGCGCCCTGGCGCTTGGGATCCTGGCCCTGGCCTGCCTTGGCACTAGGCCCGTCCGCGCCGAGGTCCAGGGCAAGCCGCGGATCATCGATGGCGCCACCCTCGAGGTCGGCGGCCAACGCTTCCGGCTGGCCGGGATCGAGGTGCCGGCGCTGGATCGGGTCTGCCAGCGCCTCGGCCAGGAGTATGCCTGCGGCAAGGTGGCGCGGGCGATGCTGTGGGACCTGGTCGCCGGTCGCGAAGTGAGCTGCCGGTCGGTCGGCGACCCTGAAGCCGGTAGCCCGGCCGGCGCCGGTGCGCGCGCGGCGACCTGCACAGCCGGCGACACCAGCCTCAACGAGGGCATGGTCGCGACCGGTTGGGCCGTCGCCAACCCCGCCGGCACGGCCCCCTATGACCAGCTGGAGAACGATGCCAAGGCGGCGCGCCGGGGCCTCTGGACGGGCGAGTTCGAGCCGCCCGAGGGCGGCCACCAGAGCAGCGAGTGAGGCTGCCGCATCTCTTGCCGGCGATGGTGCGTCGGGTTGCGCCGGCCGCGCGCCGATGTCAGGTTCTGATCCGGATCCACACCAGGTGCCGAGCAACCGCATGGACGAGACCCGCGCCACCGCCCGCCTGCCGCATCTCGACATCGAGATCGTCCATCGGCGCCTGCCCGAGGAGCGCGCCGAGCAGCTGGCGATCAGCCTGCGGGCGAGCCCGTCGTTCGACGCCTGGGCCCGCTCTGCGGACCTGCAGACCGCGCTCTGGCCCTGGCTCGCCCTCAATCCGCTGCTCGCCTGGCAGCGCCTCGTGCTTTCGGCCTGGCAGCCGTGGCTGGCGCGCTCAGGGATGGCGATCGCGCCGGAGCGCCTTGCCGGCGAGGACTGACGCCGCGTCGACGAAGGGCGGTGACGTGCTCTTCGGGCCTCAAGAGGCGCCCCGAACGCGGCCAGCGGCCCTGCTGCTGACCCTCCTCACGGCGCTGCTGACCGGGCTGCCGGCGCGGGCTGGGATGCCGGACGACCTCGCCCTGCCGATCGATTGCGAGCCGGGCAAGAGCTGCTGGATCATCCAATACGTCGACCATGATCCAGGCCCGGGCGTCCGCGACTACATGTGCGGCCCGGTGACCAGCGATGGCCAGAAGGGCACCGACATCGCGATCCGCGACCTGAAGGTGATGGCCACGGGGGTCGCGGTGCGGGCCGCCGCCGCGGGCGTGGTCGATGCGACCCGCGACGGCGTCCCGGACGTCAGCGTCGAGCAGGCGGGGCACGCGACGGTCGTCGGCCGGGAGTGCGGCAACGGCATCCGGATCGCCCACGGCGACGGTTGGACCACCTGGTACTGCCACCTGCGGCGCGGCAGCCTGCTGGTCAGGGAAGGGGACCGGGTCGCGGTCGGTCAGCCGCTCGGCCTGGTCGGCCTCTCGGGCGACACCAGCTTTCCCCACCTCCACTTCGACGTCCGCCACGGCGACGACATCATCGACCCGTTCGTCGGTCTCGAGCGCGATCCTCAGTGCGGCCCGGGCAAGGAGCCGCTCTGGCGGGCCGACGTCATGGCCGAGCTCGCCTACCAGCCAGTGGTCCTGATCAACGCGGGCTTCGCCGCCGGCCGGCCGGAGTGGCAGCGGGCTCGGGCGGGCGACTACCAGGCGCCGGGCCTACCGGCGACTGCGCCGGCGCTGGTCCTCTGGGTCGAGGGCTACTGGGTCGAGGCTGGCGATCACGTGCGCTTCACGATCTCGGGCCCGGACGGGGCACCGGTTCTGGATCATGCGGTCGACCTGGACAAGGGCTGGAAGCGCTGGTTCCAGTTCGCGGGCGCCAGGCGCCCAGGCGCCACCTGGCCCGCCGGCAGCTACACCGGCACCGTCACCCTGCAGCGCGCGGACACCCCGCCGGTCACCCTCCAGCGCACGATCGCGCTGCAGGAGTAGCGGCCCGACCCAGGCTCCCGCAGGCGCCGCCACCCAAAACGCGACGTCCGGCGAGCGAGCGCCGCCTGACCTCAGCGCTCCTCCGGTGGTAGATCGCGATAGCGGCGGAGCAGTTCGGCGTGGGCGGCAGGGTCGATTGGCTTGATCTGGCGCTGTTGCGAGGGCGGATATCGGGCGAGCTTGGCGCGCGGCCGGATCGGGCGCGGCACGAGGCCGCCGCCGCAGTTCGGGCAGACGTTGGCGAGCACGTGCTCCGTGCAGTCGGCGCAGAAGGTGCACTCGAACGAGCAGATCCGGGCCTCGGTCGATGCCGGCGGCAGATCCTTGCCGCAGTGCTCGCAGCAGGGTCGCAGCTCCAGCATCCGATCGCCGCCCGCCGTCAGAACAGCCGGCCGCCATCAGGCACCGGATGGTCGACCCCGACCAGCACGACCCGACCTTCGGCATCCGGGAAACCGAGCACCAGGACCTCGGACCTGACGCCCGCAATCCGCTTGGGCGGGAAGTTGACCACCGCCGCCACCTGCCGGCCGATCAGCTGGTCAACCGTATACCGCTCGGTCAGCTGGGCCGACGTCGTTCGCCGCCCCAGCCCGGGCCCGAAGTCGACCTCGAGCACGTAGGCGGGTTTCCTCGCCGCCGGATGACGGCTGGCGCCGACCACGGTGCCGACCCGGATGTCGACCTTGGCGAAGTCCTCGAAGTCAATCGCCATCCGCGCCGCGTCCGTCCGCGGCCGGTCAGCGCTTGCGCGCCATCGCCTTCTTGATCTCCTCGAAGCTCTCGAGCGCGCGCTGATTGATCACCTCGAGCGCCTCGCGGTTGGAACGGCCGGCGACCTCGGCGAGCTCACGCATGTTCGAGATCGCGGCCTCGAACGAGCCCTTGGCGAGCTCCAGCCGCTTGCCCGCCTGGGCCTGCGGATCGCCCTGCTGCATCATGTCCCTGGACGCCTCGGCGACCTCCGCCATGGCCTTCTGCAGGATCTCGATCTCGCGCCGCATGACCGCCTGGGCGCCCTCGATCAGCAGCTGGTTGGCCTTGGCCAGCGCCTGCAGGTTCTTCTGCTGCGAAGCCATCAGCTCCGACCAGTCGACGCCCGGGATCTGGTACTCCCCCAACATCTTGGTGAGGTCGGCGGGATCGAAGGAGAACGGCGACGACTTGGCCATGACCGGTGTCCTCTCAGGATGGTGAGTGGGTGGGCGGCGCCTCAGGCGGGCTCTGGCGCTGCGCCTTCGGGCGCGCGGCCGGCGCGGGGTGCGCGCAGGCCGGCGATGGTCTGGACCCGCCGCAACTGCTTGTCCAGCTCGGCCATGGTCTGGCCGAGGTCGGCGGTCTCGTCCTTGAGCCAGACCCGCAGCGTCTGCAGGTAAGCCGCGCCGAGCGCCCGCCTGGAGAGCCTCGCGCGCAGCCCCGAGCGGCGCAGGCCGGCCGCGTCCTGCAGCCAGGCGAACGAACGATCCAGCCGGCAGGCCGAGGCCAGCACCAGGCAGGGGTCGCACCTGGCGCCGCGCGCCAACCGCTCGAGCCCGGGCCGGAACGGCACCAACGCCTCGAGCCGGCGCATCAACAGCTCGAACACCCGATCGCGCGGCGGCAGACCGGCGAGCTCGGCCTCGTCGAACGCGAGCATCGTCTCGTCGATCCGTCGGCTCAAGGCCCGCAGCACGGCACCCCGGCCCGGCAGCTCGCGATAGACCTCAGCCGGCGGCACGCCCGCGCGCCGCGCGACCGCGATCAGTGACAGCCGGGACCAGCCGTGCTCAGCGATCAAGTCGAAGGCCGTGACCAGAAGGTCCGGCGCGCTCGTCCCGTCCTGCTTCGCCCCGCCCCGCTGCTTGGCCCCATCCTGCTTGGCCCCGTCCTGCTTGGCCATGCGACCTCCTCCTCCGGCTCAGGCGAGTTCGTGCGACCGGCGCGTGCCGGCCGCGATCGCCCGGTCGAACAACGGCTGGATGCCGTCCTTTGCCATCAGCACCTCGAGCGCCGCCTGGGTGGTGCCGCCGGGGCTGGTGACGTTGCGGCGCAGGACCTCGACCGGTTCGTCGGTGCGCGCCGCGAGCGCGCCGCTGCCGGCGACCGTGGCGCGCGCCAGCGGCCAGGCGAGCTGCGCCGGCAGCCCGCTCGCGATCCCGGCGCGGGCGAGCGTCTCGATCAGCAGAAACACGTAGGCCGGCCCGCCGCCCGACATCGCCGTGATCGCGTGCATCAGCTCCTCATCGTCGATCCAGTGAATCGCGCCGACCGCGGCCATGAGCGCCGAGCAGAGCGCCTTCTGGGCCGCGCTGACATGGCGGTTGGCGACCAGCGCCGCCACCCCCTGGCCGATGGCGGCCGGCGTGTTGGGCATCGCGCGCACGATCGGCGTGGCCGCCCCGAACGCCGCTTCGAAGCGGGCGATCCCGGTCCCGGCGGCAATCGAGAGCACAACTGCCCCGGTCCGTGCCAGCGTCTCGTAAGCCGGCAGCACGGTTGCCATCGCCTGCGGCTTGATCGCGAACACGATCGCCCGTGGGGCCAGCTCGGTCGGCAGCATCTTGGGCTCGGCGAGCGCTACGACCCCGTGGCGCTCGCGGATCGCCGCACGCAAGGCCGCATCGGGCTCGACCGCATAGGCATCGGCGGCCCTCAACCCCCGGGCAAGCCAGCCCTGGAGCAAAGCGCCGCCCATCTTGCCGCAGCCGACCAGCAGGAGCGGCCCGACCAGGCCGGTCATCAGGCTTCGCCTTCAGTCTCGAGCATCGCCGCGGTCAGCGCCTCGACCGGCGACTTGCCGCCGCCGATCACGAACTGGAACGCCGGGTAGAAGCGCTCGCACTCGGTGACCGCGATGTCGACCAGATCCTCCATCAGCTCGCTGCTCACGTTGATGCCCTCGCGCAGCAGCAGGGCATGGCGGAACACCGGCAGATTCTCGTCGGACCAGAGGTCGAAATGGCCGAGCCAGAGCTTCTCGTTGGCCATTGCCAGCAGGGCGTAGATCGCCTCGCGCTTGTTGGCCGGCACCTTCATCTCGAGCGCGCACGACAGGTGCATCACGCCGAGCTCCGGATGCCAGCAGAACCACATCCGGTACTGGCACCAGTGGCCGCTGATCTCGGCCGCCAGCTCGTCATCGTTCTGCCGGTGGAAGGGCCATTCGTTGGCGATCGCGACCTGCTCGACGAGGTCGACCGGGTTGCCGGCGGGCTCCTCGGTTTCTGGTCTCAGCGACGACACCATGGCGCACTCCTCGATCGCGCCGCCGGAGCACCAACGCACTCCGCCGGTGCCGACGCGCCCCGGCCGCCAGTCCGACGACTGGCCGCGCCGTCCGCGCCGACCCGATCCGACGACACTGCCAAATTGATGATGGGGCTGCAAGGCGGCAGGTCGCCGCCCCCGGACCCTGGGCCCGAGGATCACTCGCTGGCCGGCTTGGCCTTGGCCGAGCGACGACGAGTCGCGGCCGGCTCGGGCTCGCCCGCCGGCGCCGACAGCTCGCTCACGCGGCGCTCGAGTTCGGCCACCTTGGCGGCCAGCTCCTCCTGCCCGGCGCGGGCGGTCTGGGCGATCGCCTTGACCGCCTCGAACTCGTCGCGCGGCACCATGTCCAGGTCGGCCAGCATGCGCTCGACCCGCTCGCGCACCCGGCTCTCGATCTCTTCGCGGAGTCCGGACAAGGTGTTGAGCGCACCGTTCGCCATGCGGGCGAGATCGTCGAGCAGGCGGTTGTCGGTTTGCATGCTTGTCCTCCTCGGCGCCGGCGCAGGGCGCCCGCCTGCGCGCGTGTGATGTAGGGACCGCGCCAGCGCAAAGCAAGCGACGCCGCCCCGCCGGTTATAACCTGGTCGCGGCCCCCGCGGAGGTAAAGTCCGCGTATGCAGGCTGGCCCGCAGCGCCAGTGACCTTCCGTTCGTGCAGGCGGAAGCCACCAGACGGCGGCCGCGATGATTGCGGTTCAGGAGGTCCCAGGCGGCATCGCACCGTCCGCTGGTGGCCGTTCGCGGGCGTAGCGGACCAGGGCGGCGGTCCGGTAGAGGCCATGCACGAATTTGCCGTACGGCATGGTGACGAACAGCGCGACCACGACGCCGAGATGGAGTGCCAGCAGCAGGCCCATGGCGGACGTCGCGCGCAGCGCCAGGAGAAGGAGGCCGGTTGCCCCGGTCAGGAACAGCATCAGGACGAAGGCCGTGTCCATGCCGCGTTGCGCGGCAGCCTTGAGCTCCGGCCCGCGCCGCCGCTTCTGGGCTTCGAGCCCGAGCGGGCCGGCCACCAAGCCTAGCCCGCCGGCAGTGCCGAGCACGACCGGCAGGTCGTACCAGGCGTAGGGCGCCTGCCAGCCGAAGGCGAAGTGCCACAGCGTCGCGATGCAGGTCGAGGCGAAACAGAGGACAAACCCATAGAAGGTCAGGTGGTGGAACCGCCGCCGGCGGTCGGGCGGGCGGCCGTCCATGTTGGCGCAGCCCATCCCGCCGCCGTCCAGATTGCGAAGCCGCATGGCGTCCCGCAGCGCCCGCCAGACGGCGCCGCCCGCCGGAGCGACGGCTGTAGCCGCGGCTTCCCGCCGGAAGTTGCGAAGCCCCATCGCCATGGCGAGCAGCGCGTACAGAAACGAGGCACCGAAGATCAGGACCATCGCGCCGTGCGGCATCAGCCGGTAGAAGGCGCCCTGCTCGGTCCCGCTCGCGAACACCGCCGCCGGATCGTTGAAGGCGACGAAGCCGATGATGAAGGTCGCGACACAGAGCGCCGCGATCAGGCTGATCCAGAGACCGTTGCGCTGGAACAGAGGGGCGAATGCCCGCGGCCAGGCGTAGGCGGCCCAGGAGTCCGCCCGCACCGTCTCGAAGGTATGCGGCACGTCGACCGCGAATTCGTGCGGCGGCGCGAACTGGCAGTCGTCGAAGCAGGCACCGCAGTCGTGGCAGAGGTTGGCAAGGTAGGTGAGATCGCCCGCCGCGAAGGAGGTGCGCAGCTCCATCGCCGGAAAGACCGCGCACAGGCCTTCGCAGTAGCGGCAGGCGTTGCAGATGGTCATCAGCCGCTCGGCCTCGCGCAATGCCTCGGTTGCGGGCTTGCGCCGCTGGGCCTCAGTTGCGGGCATGCGCTGCCGCCTCGCGGCCGGCGACCCGGCCAAATACGCTGCCGATGGTCATGCCGATGCCGGCCAGATAGCCCTGACCCAAGACGTTGCCGGCCATGATCTCGCCGGCTGCGAACATGTTGGCCGCGGGCCGCCCGTCGGTCATGCGCAGGCGCGCCTGTCGGTCGACCCGGGTGCCGAGATAGGTGAAAGTGATGCCCGGCCGGAGCGGGTAAGCGTAGAAGGGCGGGCGATCGAGCGGTAGCGCCCAATGCGACTTCTGCGGCGTCAGGCCTTCGGTCCGGCAGTCGTCGTAGACGTTCGGATCGAACGTCCCGGGCCGGGTCGCGGCGTTGAAGGCGGCAACCGTCGCGGCGAGCTTCAGGGAGTCGAGTTCGAGCTGGTTCGCGAGCTCCTCGAGGCTCGGCGCCTCGATCGGCGGGAACACCGAGGGCATGAAGCGGCCGATCGCCTTGGCATCGAACAGAACGTAGCCGATCTGGTCCGGCTGCTGCGCGATCAGCCGGCCCCAGATCGCATAGCGCTTGGGCCAGAAGTCCTCGCCCTCGTCGTAAAAGCGAGCCGCGGCGCGGTTGATCACGATGCCGAACACGATGCAGTCCAGGCGGGTGACGATGCCGCCGTCGAACTTGGGTGAGCGGGCATCGATCGCGACCGCGTGGCACTGGGTCGGATCGCCGACCGGCTGGACGCCGCGATCCAGGAGCATGCGCAGCACGCTGCCCCGGTTGAAGGGCGTGCCGCGGATCAGGAAGTTGCGGGCGGCCGCGCCCCAGGACTCCTCCAGCCATTCGAGGTTGGCCTCGAAACCGCCGCTCGCGGCGATCAGGGCACCGGCGGCGATCTCGTATGTGTCGGCGCCGTTGGCGCGGACCGTCGCCCCGACGAAGAAGCCGTCCTCGATTGCGAGGTCGACGACCTCGGCGTCGTAGCGGACCTCGATGCCGAGGCCGAACGCGGTGATGTAGAGGGCGTTCAGCAGCGCGCGCCCGCCGCCGAGGAAGAACGCGTTGGTCCGCCCGAGGCTAAGCGTACCGCCCAGCGGCGGCTGGAAGCGCACGCCTTGAAGGTTGAGGAAATCCCAGAGCTGCTTGGACTGGCTGATCGTGAAGCGGGCGAGCTCGAGGTCGGTCTCGCCGCCGGTGACCCGCAGCAGATCGTCCAGGAACTCGTCTTCGGGATAGGGCCCGGTCAGGACCTCGTTGGCGGCGTCGTGGGCGACGCGCATGTTGCGCGTGTGCCGGGTGTTGCCGCCGCGATAGAACTTGGGAGCGGCTTCCAGCACCAGGACCGACGCGCCCGCCCGGCGGGCGGTGATCGCGGCCGAGAGCGCGGCATTGCCCCCGCCCACCACCAGCACGTCGTAGCGCTTGGCGAGCCCGGACGCGCCCGCCATCAGAGCTCGCGCAGCGCGTTGAACTGCGCGACGTAGCCCCTGCCGTCGATCCGCACCCCGATCACCGTCGTGGTCGTCGAGCGCAGGGCGGTGCCGAGCGCGTCCGCGAGCCCCTGCTCGGTGCCGACCACGATGCCGTCGGCGCCGAAGCCCTGGGCGATCTTCTCCCAGTCGCAGCCGCCGAGGCCGACGCCGTGCAGCGGCAGGCCCTTGATCTCCTGCTTGACCCTGATCAGGCCGATCTCGGCGTCGTCGAGGACCAGGATGATGACCGGCAGTCGCTCGCGGACCGCGGTCTGCAGCTCGGCGATCGCCATCAGGAAGCCGCCGTCGCCGGTGAACGCGACCACCGGACGGTCGGGCCAGGCGAGCCTGGCGCCCAGCGCCGCCGGCAGCGCGTAGCCCATCGAGCCCAGGCCATTCGAGGTCAGGAACTCGTGGGGCCCGTAGGCCTGCCACTTCTGTACCACGAGCAGGCGGCTGGCGCCGGTATCGCAGGTCGCGATGGTGGACCGCGGCAGCACCGCGCGCGCGACTTCCATGGCGCGCTGCGGCGACAGCCCGCGGGCTGGCTGATCGAGCGCGTCGATGACCTCGGCGCGGAAGCAGGCGGCCGCCTTCTCGCCCCATTCGCTGCCTCCCGCGCAGTCCTCGGCGAGGCGGGCGAGGAGCGGCTGCAGATCGCCGATCACCTCGAGCCGGGCCGGCACCAGCGCATCGAGCGCCGGGATCGGGGCGAGCGAGATCACCGGGAGCGCGTAGGGCCAGGGCTTGGGCTGCAGCTCGACCGCGTCCAGACCGACCGTGATGATCAGATCGGCCTGCATGACCAGCTTGCGCTCGATCAGCCCACCGATGATGCAGCCGGCGCGCAGCGGGTGATCCTCCGGGATCACGCCCTTGCACTTGGCGGTGGTCAGCACCGGGGCGCCGAGCCGTTCGGCGAGGGCTGTGAGCTCGGCCGACGCACGGTTCCAAAGCACGCCGAGGCCGGCCAAGAGGATCGGCCGGCGGGCGCGGTCGATCTCCTGCAGCACCGGCTGCAGGCTGGCGCGGTCCGGGGCGGGGTGCAGATAGTTCGGCAGGAGTGGGGGTTCGGCCGCGAGCGCGCCCGCCTCGCGCGCGGTCTCGCTGTGCGGCAGGTCGAGGTGGACCGGTCCCGGCGGCGGCGCGCTCGCGGTCCGCAGGGCGCGGCGGACCTGCTGGCGGACCGCGCGGGCATCAAGCGTCGTCTGCCATTTGACGATCGGGGCGTAGATGCCCTGCTGGTCGAGCCGCTGGCGCAGGCCGACCTCGTGCGCGGGCGCCGGATAGCGGTCGGTGATCGCGATCAGCGGCGACCGGTCGAGGAATGCCTGAGCGACTCCGTTGACCATGTTGGCGGCGCCCGGCCCGCGGGTCGACAGACAGACGCCGGGGGCGCCCGTGATCTCGCCCCAGGTCGCCGCCAGCATGGCGCCCGCCACCTCCTGCTTCATCAGGATGAAGCGCATCTCGCGCTGGCGGGCGGCTTCCATCAGCTCGACCGATTCGCCGCCCGGGTGGCCGACGATGAAGGGCGTCCCGGCCGCCTGGAACGCGTCCGCGAGCACCTCGACGGTCGTGGCCATGCCGCCTGCTCCCTAGGCCGCGGCCGGCTGCCGGCGGGGCGCCAGGACCAGATCGCCCGGCGGCAACGCCTCGCCTGCGAGATAGCGCTCGCTGTTGGCGACCGCGCGCGCCGCGAGCGAGGCGAAATTGTCGATCGTGGCGCCCGCGCAATGTGGCGTGACGACCACCTGCTCGAGCTCGAGCAAGGGATTGCCGACCGGCGGCTCGACCGCGAAGGCATCGAGCGCCGCGCCGAACAGGCGGCCGTCCCGAAGCGCATTGGCGAGTGCTGCCTCATCGACCAGGCCGCCGCGGGCGGCGTTGACCAGGATCGCGCCCGGCTTCATGAGCGCGATCCTCCTGGCATCGAGCAGGCCCCGGCTTTCCGGCGTCAGCGGCAGGTGCAGCGAGACGATGTCGGCGCGCGCGAGCAGCTCCTCGAGCGGGACGGCCGCCGCCTTCAGCTCGGACTCGAGCTCCGGCGGTGCCGGGACCGGGTCGTAGTACAGAATGTCGACCCCGAAGCCCGCGAGCAGCCCGGCTACCGTCCGCCCGATCGCGCCGAAGCCGATCAGACCTACGATCTTGCCCCGCAGATGCCGGTTGATGCCGCGGCAGGCCTCCTTGTCCCAGCCGCCGGCGCGGGTCGCCCGGTCGAGCAGGGGCAGTCGCCGGCAGGCCGCGAGCATCAGCATGAGCGTGTGCTCGGCGACCGGAACCGCATTGCCCGCGTGCAGGCGCGCGACGCCGATCCCGCGCGCCCGGCAGGTCGCAAGGTCGATCCGGTCGACGCCGGCGCCGAGCTTCTGGATGAAGCCGAGCCGGCCGGCCGCCTCGAGCAGCGCCGCCGGCATGGCCGTCGCCATGACGAAGGCGAGATCGGCCGCGCGCACCGCCGCCTGCTGCTGCTCCAGGCTCCGGCCGGCGCTGATCCGCAGCGTCCAGCCGGCCGGCAGGGCAGCGCCCAAGGCCTCGATGATCCTCGGATGGAACGGGTCGATGATCGCGATCGCGACGTCGGACATGCAGCGCTTCCTGGACCGGCGGGCGCAGGGCGCGACGCCAGGCGCCAGCCTAGGAAATGCCATCGCGGACGGCAAGCGGCCATGATGCCCGGCCTGGGCCACGCATGATCCCGGCAGGGCCCAAGGAACCCGGTCCTTCGCGCGCGTGGCAGAGCGGGAACGACCGTGACCGCGGGCGAGCGATCGGGTGCGCCCGACCATGGTCCAGCTGTCGGCGTTGACCACGCCGCAGTTCGCCCTGGGCGTACTGTTGTGGCGATGGGCCGATGGCGGATGGCCGAGGTTCGGGTCAGGGCGGGCTCAGGCCCAAGGCTTAGGCCCGGTGCGCCGAGACCACCGTCGGGTCGAGCGCGTCGCGCAGGACGTCGCCCAGCATGTTGAGGCCGAGGACCGTCAGCGCCACGGCGACCCCGGGCACGATCGCGGTCCACGCGGCGACGTCGAGATAGTCGCGCGAGGCCTGGATCATCAGCCCCCAGGACGGCGTCGGCGGCTGGGTGCCGAGTCCGAGAAAGGAGAGCCCGGCCTCGGCCAGGATCGCGAACGCGACCGAGATCGTCGCCTGCACGATCACCGGCGCCATGATGTTGGGCAGCACGTGGAGGCGGATGATCCGCCCGTTCGAGGCGCCTTGCGAGCGCGCCGCCTCGATGTAGGGCAGCGCGGTCACCTTCAGCGCCTCGCCGCGCACGATGCGCGCGAGATAGGGCGCGAAGGCGACGCCGATCGCGAGGATGGTGTTGGGCACGCTCGGCCCCAGCACCGCGGAGATGGTCAACGCCAGCAAGAGCACCGGGAAGCTCAGCAGCGTGTCGACCAGACGCATCAGCGCATGGTCGGTCCAGCCGCCGAAATAGCCCGCGAGCACCCCGACCGGCAGGCCGATCACGATGCTGAGCGCGACCGCCGAGACCGCGATCACGAGCGAGGTGTGCGCGCCCAGCAGCACGCGGAAGAGCAGGTCGCGCCCGAGCTGGTCGGTGCCGAGCGGGTGCGCGAAGGACGGCGGCTTGAGCCGGGCCAGCACGTCGATCTTCGTGCTCAGCTCCGCCGGCAGCAGCAGGGGCGCGGCGATCGCCATGACGGCGAACAGGGTCACGAGCGTCAGGCCGATCAGGCCCTTGGGCGTGAGCAGCGCGCGCACCCGCCTCACTCCAGCGCAATGCGCGGGTCGAGCAGCGTGTAGAGCACGTCGACTAGGAGGTTCGAGAGCATGACCACGGTCGCGATCACGAACATGGTCGCCTCGATCAGCGGCACGTCGCGGTTGAGCAGCGCCTGATAGGTCAGCCAGCCCATGCCGGTGTAATTGAACAGGCTCTCGATCACGATGATCGAGCCAAACAGATAGCCGAGCTGCAGGCCGGCGACCGTCACGACCGGCGAGATCGCGTTGCGCAGCGCGTGGCGGAAGATCACGGCGCCTTCGCCCAGCCCCTTGGCGCGGCAGACGCGGATGAAGTCCTGGCTCATGACCTCGAGCATCGCAGACCGCGTCATGCGCGTCAGATGCGCCATCAGGCTCAGGCCGAGCGCGATCGAGGGCAGCAGCGCGTGGCGGACCGCAAGCCAGAAGTTCTCCGACGGCGCCACGTAGCCCGAGGACGGCAGCAGGTTCAGCCCGCGCGAGAACAGAAGGATCAAGAGGATCCCCCAGAAGAAGTCGGGCAGGCTGATGCCGGCGAGCGCGGCGCCGCTGCCGAGCGTGTCCTGCCAGCGGTCCCGGTGGACCGCGCTCCAGACGCCGAGCGGGATCGCGAGCACGAGCGCGATCGAGAGCGACATGACGACGATCATGGCGCTCGCCGTGAGCTTCTGGGCCAGGAGCCCCGCGATCGATTCTTTGAAGCGCAGGCTCACCCCCCAGTCGCCGCTCAGCATGCCGCCGATCCAGCGCCCGTATTGCAGGATCAGAGGATCATTGAGCCCGAGCTTCTCCCGCAGCGCGGCGATCGAGGTCGGGTTGCCGCGGGTGCCCATGATCATGGTCGCGACGTCGCCGGGCAGGATGTTGGTGATCACGAAGGTGACGACCGAGATCAGCAGGAGCGTCAGCGCGAACAGCGCGAGGCGGCGGGCGAGGTAGGTCATGCCGGCTCAGCGGCCCCGGCCGGAAGGCGAGGCGCGCCAGACCAGTGGGGTGGGCGAGCGGGCCCTGCCCCTTCGGCCCTGATCAAAAGCGCGGCTCAGGTCTCGAGCCAGACGTTGCGGAAGTTAGGCCTTGAGCCAGACGTTGCGGAACTGCAGGTTCGAGCCGTTGGGATGGACCAGCTGGTCGAGCCCGCCGACTTTCGGCTGCGCCGCGACCGTGCCGTTCCGGAACCAGAGCACAACGTCGTGGGTCTCGTCCTGGACGCGCTTTTGGATGTCCTTATAGATCTGCACGCGCTTGGCCTTGTCGATCGTGCGCCTTGCACTCTCGGCCATCTGGTCGATCTGCGGGTCCTTGATGTTGCGATAATTGAACGCGCCCGTGGAGTGCCACAGCGAATAGTAGAGAAAATCCGGCTCCCACAGGGTGAAGAAGTTCATCATGGTGACCTGGAAGTCACGGTTGGTCCAGCACTGGCTCAACCAGTCGGCCCAGTTCAGCTGCTGGGTGGTCACCTTGACGCCGCCCTGGCGGAACCACTCCTGCATGATCTGGGTGGCCTCGACATGCCAGGGGTAATTGGTCGTGACCTTGAACACGAACTCGAGCTCGCCCGGCCCGAAGCCCGCCTCGGACAGCAGCGCCTTGGCGGCCTCGAAGTCCTGCTTGCGCGGCGTGAGATCGGCATTGTAGGTGGGCGAGGTGGGAAAACTCGGCGAGGCGGTGACCACGCCCTGGTTCCAGAGCGCGCCCTGGACCAGCACGTCCTTGTCGACCATCAGGTCGAGCGCCTGGCGCACCCGCTTGTCGTCGAAGGGCTTGACAGCGTGGTTGAAGTTCAGGAACGCCCAGCTCAAGGGGAACCAGGTCAGGACCTTGAAGTCCGGGTCCTTCTTCAGCTCGTCGACCCGGTCGAGGGGGATGTCGTTGATCAGGTGCATCTCGCCGGTGCGCAGGCCGGTCAGGCGGACGCTGGGCTCGGTCACCTCATGGCTGGTGACGCCGTCGAGCCAGGGCGCGCCCTGCCAGTAGTCGTCGAAGCGGGTCAGCTGCACCTCGTTGCCGAACTCGCGGTGCACGAACTTGAACGGGCCGCAGCCGATCGGCATCTTGCCCTGGACGTCGCCGGAGCCCTCGGGCATCACGACGCCCGCCCCGATCTCGGCGAGGCGCGCGAGGAACGGCGCGTTGATCTGGCCGAGCTTGACGATCACGGTGTGCGCGTCCGGCGTCTCGATCGCCTGGACGTCGTTGAAGACCTCGAAGTTGACCGCGCCGGTGTCCTTGGCTTTGCAGCGCTCGAACGAGTATTTCACGTCGGCCGAGGTCATCGGCTTGCCGTCGTGGAACTTCACGTCCGAGCGCAACTTGAAGGTGTAGGTCAAGCCGTCGTCGCTGACTTGGAAGCTCTCGGCGAGATTGGGAATCACGGTGAACTTATGGTCGACCGTGACGATCGAGTCGTGCACGTTCTGCAGGAGCCGGAGGGTGGATGCGGTCCCGGTCTGGTGGATGTCGAGGTTCTGGGTGGTCTCCGAATGCCCCCAGATCAGCGTCCCGCCGCGCACCGGCTGGTCGTCCTGCGCCGCAACAGGATAGGGAGCAAGCCCCGCGCCGAGCACCGCACCCAGGATCGCGCCGCCGGTCAAGGCGCTGGAACTTTGCAAGAACTCCCTGCGCTTCATGGGATTGCCCTCGTTTGCCCGATGCCACCGTTGATTCACCTTAGTCGAGCGTTATGCTCAGTCAACTGTGCTGCACTGCAAGGGTTCAGTCAGCGGGGAGCGCCACGATTAGCCTGATCGAGGAGACCGCCAGCCCGGGCGCCGAGAGCCAGCCGGACGAGGTCGTGCTCAGGGTCGAAGGCCTGCGCGTGCGCTTCGATACCGCCGAGGGCGTGGTGCACGCGGTCAACGGCGTCTCGTTCGAGGTCCGCCGGGGGGAGACGCTGGCGGTGGTCGGCGAATCGGGCAGCGGCAAGAGCGTCACGGCGCTCTCGATCCAGCGCCTGCTGGCCTCGCCGCCGGCGCGCATCGAGGCGGGCCACATCTGGTTCGGGGGGCGCGACCTGCTGAGGCTGTCCGAGCCGGAGCTCCGCCGGATCCGTGGCAACGCGATCTCGATGATCTTCCAGGAGCCAATGACCTCGCTCGACCCGGTCATGACCGTCGGCCGCCAGATCGCCGAGACGATCGAGATCCATCAGGGTCTGCCCCGGAAAGCGGCGCTGGACGCCGCGGTCCGCGCGCTCGAGCTGGTACGCGTGCCCGAGCCGGCGCGGCGCGCGCGGCAGTACCCGTTCCAGCTGTCCGGCGGGCTGCGCCAGCGGGTGATGATCGCGATGGCCATGGCCTGTAACCCGCGGCTCCTGATCGCCGACGAGCCGACCACGGCGCTGGATGTGACCATCCAGGCGCAGATCCTGAACCTGATGGACGAGCTCAAGGAGCGGGTCGGCGCCTCGATCATCCTGATCACTCACGACATGGGCGTGGTCGCCGAGATGGCTCAGCGGGTGGTCGTGATGTACGCGGGCCAAGTGGTCGAGCGCGGCGCGGTCGAGGAGCTGTTCACCCGCCCGCTGCACCCTTACACCTTCGGGCTGCTCGGCTCAGTGCCGCGCCTCTACTCGTCGCTGGAGGCCGGCGCCGAAGGCCGCCGGCTGCAGGAGATCCCGGGCACGGTGCCGTCGATGCGCGAGGAAGCCGCCGGCTGCGCCTTCGCGCCCCGCTGCCGCCTCGCCACCGACCGCTGCCGCCACCAAGCCCCACCGCTGGAAGTGAAGCGCCCCGGCCATGCAGCGGCCTGCTGGGAGAGCGCGGCGCTGGCGGCGGCGCATGTCTGAGCGGCCGACCGTGACCGCGGCGCCGGCGGCCCCGGCGCGGCCGGTGCTCGAAGTCCTCGACCTCGTAAAGCGGTTCCCAGTGCGCCACGGCCTGTTCGGGCGCGGCCGGGGCCAGGTCTACGCCGTCAACGGCGTCAGCTTCGCGATCCGCCCCGGCGAGACGCTGGGCGTGGTCGGCGAGAGCGGCTGCGGCAAGACCACGGTCGCCAAGACCGTCCTGCGGCTCCTGAAGCCCGACGGCGGGCGCATCCTGCTCCATGGCCGGGACATCACAACCGCATCCGACGCCGAGCTGCGGGCGCGGCGGCGCGACATCCAGATGGTGTTCCAGGACCCGTTCTCCTCGCTCAACCCGCGCATGCGATGCGGCCGGATCGTGGCCGAACCGCTGGAGATCCACAAGCTCGGGGCCGGGCGCTCCAGAGAGGCGCTGGTCGCAAAGATGTTCGAGCGGGTGGGCCTGCGCCCCGAGCAGATGCGGCGCTATCCCCACCAGCTCTCGGGCGGCCAGCGCCAGCGGCTCGGGATCGCGCGGGCGCTGGCGCTGGAGCCCTCGGTGATCGTCGCGGACGAGCCGGTGTCGGCGCTCGATGTGTCGGTGCAGGCGCAGGTGATCAACCTGCTCAGCGACCTGCAGCGGGGCTCCAACCTTGCCTATCTGTTCATCTCCCACGACCTCGCGGTGGTCGAGCACATCTCGCACCGGATCGCGGTCATGTACCTCGGCAAGGTCGTCGAGCTGGCGGCCAAGCGCACGCTGTTCGCAGCACCTTTGCACCCCTACACCGAGGCGCTGCTGGCCGCGATCCCGATCCCGCGCCCGGGCACCAAACGCGTGCGCGCGATCCTGCGCGGAGACGTGCCGAGCCCGGTCGATCCGCCGCCCGGCTGCGCCTTCCACACCCGCTGCCCGATCGCCAAGGACATCTGCCGCACCACAACGCCACCGTTGCGCAAGGTCGGGCCGGATCATCAGGTCGCCTGTCACCTGCGGGGGCCGGGCATCTAGGGAATTGATGTCGATGGGAGATTCTCGTTGTCACGCCAGGACTTGATCCACGGCCGTGCAGGTCGGGAGGGCGTGCGTGATCCGCACACAACAGCGTCAGGGCGGCTCAGTCGACACCGACGTCGTATGGGGATGTCGCTCGCAGAATTGCGCTGGGCGATCCGCTCAAATTAACCGCCGGTTAACGATTGGGGCCTAGTGCTTACTCCAGATGGTCCATGCGATCGTGGGAATCTGCGCTCCAACGATCTTCGCCAGCCGGGATTCCCATGGTCGCATGGACCAGACACGGAGGGCATGACCACTCAATGGTTGATGAAAAGTTAACCGGACCGGCGTGGACCTGATCCGAGGATCCATTGTCCGGGGTCCGGCGCGCCTTGCGCCTGGATCGCCGTGTCAAGCCCGGCAACGACAGGGAATCGAGCGAACGCGCCGGTGCACGAGATCCAGGGCGGCTGCTCCTTACTTCGCAAAGCTCGGCCGCCGATGGGCGACCCCGAGCTCCGCCTCCAGCGCCATGCCGAGGTTGCAGAGCCGGCCCTCGTCGAACAGCCCGGCCCAGAGCGAGATCCCCTGCGGCACCTCGAAGCGCGCCGCCTCCTCGGCCGCCTCGTCGATCTTGAGCCTGGCGTCCGCGAGCGACGGGTCCGAGCGCGTCGCCTGTTCGAGGAAACCCGCGCGCAGATGCAGGCAGGGATGGCCGGTGAAGTTGCTCGCGACCAGCATCGGCCCGGTCATGAATGGCCCGATCAGCGCGTCGACCCGCTCGAACAGCGCGCCGACCGCCGCCATCACGCGGTAGCGCAGCCGGTCGAGCTGGACGTGGTCGACCGCGGATAAGAAGCGTGCCTTGCGGAAGGCGTTGGGCCAGGCGCCCTTGGCCTGCCAGACCAGCTGGTCGTCGCGGTCGGTGAGCGTCAGCTCCTCGAACGCGGCCGCAGCCTCGGCGTAAAGCACGCCCATCAGCGAGCCGTAGGGCAGGTCCGGCAGGCGCAGCTCGACCAGCTCGACCCCGAGCCGCCGCGCCGCCGTCAGCCCCGCACGGTCGACCTCGGTGACGCCGTCCTCCTCGAACGCCGCCGGCAGCCAGCCGAGGCGTACGCCCTCGATCCCCGCGCGGGCGTCGAAGTTGAAGGGCGCGTCGATCGAGCTGCGGTCGGCCGGGTCGCCGCCGTTGATCGCAGCCAGCACCAGCGCGCAGTCCTCGACCGAGCGGCAGATCGGCCCGATCTTGTCGAGCGACCAGCAGAGCGCCATGGCGCCCGCCCGGCTGACCCGCCCGAAGGTGGGCCTGAGGCCCGTGGTCCCGCAGCGCTGCGAGGGCGAGGTGATCGAGCCCAGCGTCTCGGTCCCGATCGCGAAACCGCACAGGCCCGCGGCGGTCGCCGCGGCCGAGCCCGCGCTCGAGCCGCTCGAGCCCTCGTTCAGATTCCAGGGATTGCGGGTCTTGCCCCCGAACCAGATGTCGCCGTAGGCGAGCGCGCCGAGCGTGGTCTTGCCGAGCAGGACGGCGCCGGCGCGGCGCAACAGTGCGACGATGCGGGCGTCACGGTCAGGCACGCGGTCCTTATAGGGCACCGCACCCCAGCTGGTGCGGATGCCGTGCGTGTCGAACAGATCCTTCAGGCCGTAGGGGATGCCGTGCAACGGACCGAGATGCGTCCCCGCCCGCAGCAGCGCGTCCGCCGCGTCCGCCTGCGCCTGGGCGAGCTCGCGCGTCACGGTGACGAAGCACTCCAGCCGATCGCCATAGTCTTCGATGCGGGCGAGATAGATCTCGGTCAGCCGCCGACTGGTAAGCTCCCCGCGCGCGAGCCACTGCGAGAGCCGCGTCACCGGCGCGAAGGCGATGTCCTCGTCGCTCTCGGGCAGCGGCCCCGGGTCGCGGTTCGACGGCCGCAGCGGCTTTTGCGGCGGCGGCCCCGAAAAACCGGGCAGGCGCGGGTCGAATCTGGACGCCATCGGCACGTCGTTGTCGAACACCAGCGCACGCCGAGCCCGCGCGGCTTCGATCTGACCCTCGAGATTGTCGAGCATCAGCCGGCGCTCGGCGAGCGTGTAGGTCACCCCCACGAGCTTCTCGGCCGCCTCGATGGTCTCGATCGTGATGTCGCGGTCGCTCATCGTCGCCTCTGCGCCCAGACCACGGTCAAAAGACTAGGGCATGGTCAGAGCCGGCGGAAGCCACTCGGGAATTGCCTCGTCCCCGAAGCCTGGTACAGTCGCAAACTGCTGAATGCGCAGCACCGGAGGCCTGGATGCCGTTCGTCGCACCCACCGGAGACGACCACCGGTTCATGCGCCTGGCGCTCGAAGAGGCGCAAGCCGGCTACGACGAAGGCGGGGTGCCGGTTGGGTCGGTGCTGGCCCTGGACGCCCGCCTGCTGGCGCGCGGCCATAACCGGCGAGTCCAGGAGGGCGACCCGATCGCGCATGGCGAGATGGACTGCCTGCGCCGCGCCGGCCGCCGGCCGCATTACCGCGGCACCGTGCTCTATACGACGCTCAGCCCGTGCATGATGTGCACCGGCACGATCCTGCAATTCGGCATCCCGCGGGTGGTCGTGGGCGAGCGGGAGAATTTCGAAGGCAACTGCGATTTCCTCGCCGGGCGCGGGGTCGAGGTCGCGCTGCTGAACGATCCGGCCTGCATCGAGCTGATGAGCCGTTTCATCCGGGAACGGCCGGAGCTCTGGAACGAGGACATCGCCGAAGAGGGCTGACGACCGGCGTCCGACGGACCCGGGCAGAGTTGCGGTCACTGTGGGCGGCCCGGTATTCCGGAGACGACGGATGCATGGCTTTGCCCATCATCAAAGACGCGAGCGGAGGACGACGGCATGACAGTTCGTAGCGGGGGGAAGTGGCCGGCATTCCTCGTGGCGGCGGTGGTCGCCGTGGGTGCCACGGCCGTCAGCGGCGTCGCGGTCGGCGCGGAACCACTCAAGGTTGCGGCGGTGTTCGAGACGCCGATCGAGGAGCCCTGGGTCAACCAGATCCATGTGGCACTGCTCAAGGCGAAGGAAGAGCTCGGCATCCAGTACACCTGGTCCGAGAGTGTCTCCGCCGCCGACTTCGCCCGCGTGGTGCGCGAATATGCCGAGCAGGGCAACGGCCTGATCATGGGCGACGCCTTCGGCACCGAGCGCATCACCCGCAACGTGGCGCGCGACTATCCCAAGGTGGCGTTCGCGTTCGGCTCAGGCATCGGGCCGGCGGAGCCCAACTTCGCGGTGTTCGACAACTGGATCCACGAGCCCGCTTACCTGGCGGGCATGATCGCCGGCAAGCTCACCAGGTCGAAGGTCGTGGGCGTGGTCGCCGCGATGCCGATCCCCGAAGTCAACCGCCTGGCCAACGCCTTCTGTGCGGGCGCCAAGGAGGTCAACGAGGCGGTCAGGTGCAAGTTCTCGTTCATCGGTTCGTTCTTCGATCCGCCCAAGGCCAAGGAAGCGGCGATCGCTGAGATCGAGGCCGGGGTGGACGTGATCTACGCCGAGCGCTTCGGCGTCATCGAGGCGGCGGCCGAACGTGGCATCCCGGCGATCGGCAACATGTCCGACCAGTCCGAGCTAGCGCCCGACACCGTGGTCACGAGCGTCATCTGGGACATGTGGCCGACGGTCAAGCAGGTGGTGAGCCAGGTCCAGGCGGGCGTCTTCACTTCGCAGGACTTCGGACAGTTCTCCTACATGGGCAAGGGCGGCTCCTACCTGGCGCCCTATCACGCCTGGGAGAAGAAGCTGCCGGGCGAGGTCAAGGCCATGGTCGCCGAGCGCACCCAGGAGATCAAGGACGGGACCTTCCGCGTGCCGGTCGACGAGAGCGAGCCGCAGTCGCAATAGCGCTGCTTGGCCTGCGCGGCGAGCGCTGCCCTCGGACGCGATCGGCCGGGGTTCGAGGCATGGTCTGCGCTACCCTTGTGCAGGGTCGCGCCAAACCGGATCGGGCGCCGACGGCACGCTGGCGGTCAATGGTTAGGTTATTGATCCCACTGGCAAAGCGGCTGACGGGGTTGCATCGGTTGCCGTGTGATCGACCGATCGAGGGCTCTTGGGCCGCGGCCCATTTGCCAGGGGGCTCCAAGATAACCGCACCACCTGGCGCCAGGCCCCGGCGTCGTCGGATCCCGCATCGGCATCCCTAACGATGGCCGCACCGCTGCTCGAGTTGCGTGGCATCGACAAGCGCTTCGGCCGGGTGCACGCCAATCGGGCGGTGGACCTCACCCTCCATGCCCGTGAGGTTCTGGGCCTGCTCGGCGAGAATGGCGCCGGCAAAACCACGCTGATGAACATCCTGTTCGGCATCTATCAAGCGGACGCGGGCGAGATCCGGGTCGATGGTCGGGCGCTGGCGATCCGCAGCCCGGCCGATGCGCTGGCGGCGGGCATCGGCATGGTGCATCAGCACTTCCATCTCGTGGATCGGCACAGCGTGCTCGAGAACCTGATGGTCGGCGAGCCGGGGCGGCGCGGGCTGATCGACCGGACCGGAGCGCGCGCTCGCCTGGCCGAGATCGGTGTGCGCTATCGCTTGCGGCTCGACCCCGACCGGCCGGCCGGTGCGCTCAGCGTCGGCGAGCAGCAGCGTCTGGAGATCGTCAAGGCGCTCTATCGCGGCGCCCGCGTCCTGATCCTGGACGAGCCCACCTCGGTGCTGACGCCGCAGGAGACGCAAGGGCTGTTCGCCGCGATCCGGGCCATGGCGGCAGAGGGCGTCGGCGTCATCTTCATCAGCCACAAGCTGAACGAGGTGCGCGCGATCACCGACCGTCTGGTGGTCATGCGGCAGGGTGCCGTGGTTGCCGGGATTGCCAACGACGGCACCGTCACCGCCCGCCGCCTGGCCGATCTGATGTGCGGCCACGAGCTGGCAGCACCGGCGCGAGCGGCCGTGCAGCCCGGGCCGATCCTCCTGGCCCTGGACGGCGTGAGCACGCGGCGGGAGCCGGAACACCCGGTCGCTCTGAAGGACGTCTCGCTCAGCGTCCGCGGCGGCGAGATCCTTGGCATCGTCGGCGTGTCGGGCAACGGCCAGGGAGCAGCTCGCGGAGGTCATTGGCGGCACCCTCAAACCCGTCGCGGGCGGATCGAGGTGGGTGGCCGGACCGTGACCGGCGCTGGCGCGCGCAGGATGCGTCGCGCAGGCGTCGCGCATGTGCCCGAGGACCGCCTCGGTTCCGGTCTTCTCAGCACGCTGCCGCTGGTCGACAGCATGATCCTCGGGCGGGTGAACGAAGCGCCCTTCAGCCGGCTCGGCATCCTGAACCATGGCGCGGCCAGGCGCTTCGTGGTCGCCCAGATCGAAAAGTTCGGCATCCGCGTCCCCGGGCCCGAGACACGCACCGGCACGCTTTCGGGCGGCAACCTGCAAAAGGCGCTGCTCGCCCGCGAGCTGGCGTTCGAGCCGCTGGTCCTGGTCGCCGCGCAGCCGACCCGCGGCCTGGACGTGGCCGCGAGAGAGTTCGTTCATAGCCAGCTGCTCAGGCTCAGAGCGCACGGCCGTGCCGTCATCGTGATCAGCGAAGACCTCGAGGAGCTGTTCGAGATTGCGGACCGGATCGCGGTGATGTTCGAGGGCCGGATTCTCGACGTCATGCCGGTTGCGGACGCCGAGGTCGCCCGGATCGGCCTTCTGATGGCCGGGGCGGAGGGGACGGCGTGATCCAGCTCAGGCTGGAGCCGCGCGTCGACACCCCTGCCTGGCTCGGTGTCGCCCTGCCTTTGCTCGCGATCCTGGCCACGCTGGCGCTGTGCAGCCTGCTCATCGTGCTGGCCGGGGCCAACGTCCCGGAGGCCTACCGCGCCCTGTTCGCGGGCGCGCTGGGCAGCCGCTTCAACCTTGCGGAGACCGTGGTCAAGGCGGCGCCGCTCATGCTCACCGGGCTTGCGGTTGCGGTCGCGTTTCGCGCCCGGTTCTGGAACATCGGCGGCGAAGGGCAGCTGCTCGCCGGCGCCATGGCGGCCGCCTTTGTCGGCGCCCGCGCCGGGTTGCCGGGCTGGTCGCTGATCCCGGCGATGATCCTGACCGGCACGCTCGCCGGGGCGGCCACGGCTGCCGTGCCGGCCGTGCTGCGGCTGCGCCTCAAGGTCGACGACGTGGTCGCCACGCTGATGCTCAACTTCGTCATCTTCTACGCCATGACGGCGCTGCTCGACGGGCCGTGGAAGGACCCGCTCAGCGGCTACCCGGACTCGCCCGACATTCGCCCGGAAGCGGAGTTCCCGGTGTTGCTGCACGCGACGCGGCTGCATCTCGGGGTGCTGCTCGCGGGTCTGGCGGCGATCGCCATCTGGCTGCTCATGACGCGGACCACGCTCGGCTTTCAGATCCGCGCGGTCGGCGCCAACCCGCGCGCCGCCGCCCATGGCGGCATCGCGGTCGGCCGGGTCATGCTGCTGGCCGCGGCCATCTCCGGGGGGCTCGCCGGCCTCGCCGGCGCTGGCGAGGTCGGCGGCCTCCACTACCAGGTGATGGCAAGCCTGTCGCCCGGCTACGGCTATACCGGGATCGTGGTCGCCATGCTGGCCGCCCTCAACCCGCTCGGCGTCGTCCCCGCGGCGCTGTTCTTCGCCGCCGTCGCGACCGGGGCCGAGAGCATGTCGCGGCAGACCGGCGTGCCGGTCTATCTGGGCGACGTGATCCAGGGGATGTCCCTGATCTGCATGCTGACGGCGTTGCTGTTCACCAGCTACCGCCTGCGCCTGCGCCAACCCGCGGCGGTCTGAGGAGAGGCGGCGATCAGCGAGATCCTGGGCCAGATCCTGCAGGTCGGGTTCTTCGCGGCCGTGATCCGGGTGGCGACGCCCCTGCTGCTCGCGACCCTGGGTGAGCTGTTCACCGAGCGCGGCGGCGTGCTCAATCTCGGGATCGAGGGCATCATGCTGCTGGGCGCCATGGTCGGCTTCACGACCGCCTGGTTCACCGGTGAGCTCTGGCTCGGGATCGCCGCCGCCGCGGCGACCGGGGTCGTGTTCGGACTGCTCATGGGCGTCCTGACCGTGAGCCTCGGCCTCAGCCAGCACGTCTCGGGGTTGGGCGTGACCATGCTGTGCACCGGCCTCAGCTTCTATTTCTACCGGCTGATCTTCGGCCAGCCGTCGCAGCCACCTCATGTCAAGCCCTTTGCGACTCTGGCGGTGCCGGGGCTGGCCAAGCTGCCATGGGTCGGGCCGGTGCTGTTCGACCAGTTCGCGCTCGTCTACCTCGCCTTCCTGCTCGTGCCGCTGGCCGCCTTCGTGCTCTACCGGACGCCCTGGGGGCTCGCTCTCAGGACGGTCGGCGAGAATCCACACGCGGCGGTTTCGGCCGGCGTCAACGTCGCCTGGGCCCGCTACCAGGCGCTGATGATCTCAGGCGCCCTGATGGGCGTGGCCGGCGCCTATCTGTCGCTCGCCCAGTTCAACGCCTTCACCTTCGGCGTCATCTCGGGCCGCGGCTGGGTGTGCATAGCACTGGTCGTGCTCGGCCAGTGGGACCCCTGGCGGGTGGCGGGCGCGGCGCTCCTGTTCGGCGCCCTCGATGCGCTCGGCCTGCGCCTGCAGTCGAGCGGCGGCATCGGCCTGCCGTATCAGTTGTTCCTGATGCTGCCGTTCCTTGCGACCATCGTCGCCATGGCGGTCCTGGCCCGCAAGGCGCGCGCCCCGGCCGCGCTGCTCACGCCCTTCCGGAAAGAGGAACGGTGACCGCAATGACGGCGCTGATCGGGGTCAAGCACCCGAACACGGTGTTCGAAAGGGCTGTGCAGGCAGCCTTTCCCGGCCTACACGTCGACCCCGTGCTGCTGATGCCCGTGGCAGCGATCGCCCGCCCGCGCGGGTGCCACCCCAGGCTTCCGGTGCAACGGTCCGCCGCGGTACCCACGCGATGAAGATCGCCACCTTCAACATCAACGACGTCAATCGCCGGCTACCGAACCTGCTGGACTGGCTGCAGGCGTCGACGCCGGATGTTGTGTGTCTGCAGGAGCTCAAGGCGACCGATGCGGCCTTCCCTGAAGCGGCAATCCGAGGCGTGGGGTATGGTGCCGTGTGGCGGGGGCAGAAAAACTGGAACGGCGTCGCCATCCTCGCGAAGAACGCCTTGCCGGTCCTGACCCGGGACGAGCTCCCCGGCGATGCCGCGGACACGCAGAGCCGCTACATCGAAGCGGCCGTTACCGGCGTGCTCATCGGCTGCATCTACCTGCCGAACGGCAACCCGCAGCCGGGCCCGAAGTTCGACTACAAGCTCGCGTGGTTCGAGCGGCTGATCGCCTACGCCGCCGAGATTTGGGCAACGGGAGTGCCCGCCGTCCTGGCCGGCGACTACAACGTCGTCCCGACCGACCAGGACATCTACCCGACCACGTCCTGGGCCAACGATGCGCTACTGCAGCCGGAGAGCCGGGCGGCGTTCCGGCGTCTGCTCGACCAGGGCTGGACCGACGCGATCCGCACCCTTTGTCCCGCAGAGCCGATGTACACGTTCTGGCACTACCAGCAGGATCGATGGCCGCGCAACGCCGGCCTCCGCCTCGATCACCTGTTGCTGAGCGCCCCGCTCGTCGGCCGGCTGGCGGCGGCCGGGGTCGATCGTGACGTCCGAGGGCAGGCAGGAGCCAGTGATCACGCGCCGGCGTGGATCGTGCTGCGCTGATCACGGTTTCGATGGCGCCGCAGGCCGACCCTCACCGCCGGCGCATGCCCGAACCGGCTCTGTGATCCTCGCGCCGGAGTCGGCTCGAGGGCGCGGGTCAGGCCGCCTTGGAGCCGTCGCGTTCGCTCTTATGGTCAGCGCCGACCGCTCCGGCCGGGAAGGGAATCACGTCCGCCTGCGCCACCTGCGGTCGCCGCGGCCGGAACAGATCGCGCAGCACCTCCACCAGGGAGCGCGCAGGCTGCGAGGGGGTGCGCCCCGGCGTCGCCGCCTTGCGCGCGTAGAGGTCGTAGTCAGAAGCGGACCGCCAGCACATCGTTCCCTCTCCTTGCGAAATGCCCGACGACGTGGCCGACATCCTCGCGCAAAAGCTTCCTCGAGGCAATGCGAGCCGAGGCGTCGGAGATCACTTCGGGCGGTCCGGCCGGCAGCCGGGCTCGATCGAGACGCTGACCGTCAGCCTCATCCTTACCCTGGGCGGCGCGGTGTCTGGCTGATCCGCGCTTGGGATCGCCCCGGCCTGCCTTGTGGTGCGCGCCGCGGCATACTATGTAACGTAGAGCCAGTTTCTGCGTTGCTGGTGGGAGTCACTGCTTCGCTACCCTTGCGTCGCCCGCTGCTTCCCAGGACAGACGTTGAGACTGCCTCGCGCTGTGGCATGTCGCCCAGCGTGCCCCCAGACTTGAGGTCAAGTTCTTGAATACCGGAACTGTGAAGTGGTTCAATGCCGCCAAGGGATTTGGGTTCATCCAGCCTGACGGCGGCGGGGCCGACGCTTTCGTGCACATCTCGGCCGTCGAGCGGGCCGGGCTCGGCACCCTGAACGAGGGTGACCGGGTGCAGTACGAACTGGTCCGCGGCCAAAACGGCAAGAGCTCTGCGGAGAACCTGAAGCTCGCCTCCTGAGGGCTTCAGGATCGACGTAACCAAGCCCCCTGAGGAAACTCGGGGGCTTTTTTTATGGCCTGCGGCGGGAGCGGCCTGCAGCATAGATGATCGATGCTCGATCTGAGCGCCTCACGGCCGTTCGAGGTCGGGCTTGGGTGCGGGCGGAACGTCACGGTCAAGCCGCTCACGACCGCCGATATGGCCGCTGTCCAAGCCGGAGTTCAGGCCGGGAGCAGGCGCCGCTCGAGGCGATCGAGCGGCGGTCCGGCGAGCGTACGCAATTGGGACTGGCTGTGGACGGGTTGCCCGACCGCCCTTCGCACGACGAGGGTGATTGCTTCTGTCACGGGCAGCTGATCCCTGAACTTCCGGGCCGGCGGCGCCAACGAAGGCCTGCTGCCAGCGAATCAATTGACTTCAATTTCGCGCGTGACCTACCGTGAGCGGCAAGGGCGCATTCGATGAGCGCCGTGCATGGAGCGGGCCCTGCGGGCGGGCGCGGCCAAACCGGGGGGATGTCGGGATGACGAGGGGCTTCACGCGAGCTTGCTTGGTGGCGGCGCTGGCCGCCACAGCTGCGGTTTGGTGCGGTGGAGGCGCCGTGCAGGCCGAGGACGTGACCATCACGGTCTGGAGCCACGAGGCCGATGAACCGGCCAAGGTCGCGTTTCGCGAGACTGCCGCAAAGAACCTGGAGGAGGCCCATCCCGGCCTCCACGTGAAGATCACCTGGTACGAGAAGGTTGCGCTCTATGCGGCCCTCAAGACGGCGCTGCCGGCTGGCCAGGGCCCCGACGTCTTCTACCTCGAGCCGGACCAGACCGAGTACATCACCAACGGCTACATCATCCCGCTCGACGATCTCGTGGACTGGAGCACGATTAACGACTGGGCGCGCGCGGTGTGGACCCATGACGGCAAGACCTGGGCCCTGCCGCAGGAGGCCTATACCAATGAGATCTACTACAACAAGGACATCCTGAACAAGCTGGGCGTGACTTTGCCGGCGACCGGCCAGCTCGGCCAGTCGGCGTTCCTCGACCTGGTCAAGAAAGCCAAGGCCGCCAAGATCACCCCGATCGCCCAGGGCGTCGGCGACCGGCCCTATCCCGGCGCCTACATCCTGCAGGAGGCCTTGCTGCACGAGCTCGGCGCCGACGACTACGGCAAGCTGCTCGACGGCAAGCTGTCGTTCGCGGACCCGCGGGTGGTCGACACCTTCACGTGGGTCAAGGAACTCGTCGATGCCGGCGCCTACCCGAAGAACTTCATGACCGTGAAGCTCGGCGAATCCCACTACTACTTCTACCAGAAGCCGGGCGCGCTGATGCTGCCGATGGGCAGCTGGTACACCGGCCGCGCGTTCGTGCCGGTCGACAAGGGCGGCCAGCCGCCCGACTTCCCGCTCGGCATCATGAAGTTTGCGGCCATGGACGGCGGCGCCTGCAACGAATGCGAGACGCTCGGCATCGGTGCCAGCTTCGCGATCAACGCCGCCAGCAAGCATCAGAAGGAGGCTGCCGAATTTCTCAACGCCATGTCGACCCCCGAGATGGGCAAGATGTGGCTCGAGACGATCTACCTGCAGACCGCGGTCAAGACCGGCGACACATCGTTCACCGGCCCCTACGCCGCCTATTTCACCGAGCTGATGAAGCGGCAGGAGGGTGCCAAGTACTTCGTGGGCATGCCGCTCGATCACATGCAGGGCCAGTGCAAGGACACCTTCAGCCAGGTGATGAACTCGGCGTTCCCCGGCGGCCTGCTGTCGGTCGACGACGCCATCAAGATGATGAACGAGGGCTGCTACCAGGGCTGAGGTCAAAGGCGGGGACCTGGAGCCGTGGCCGGGGCTTTCGCGTTCCCCGCCCAGCTGACGGCCGGCTGCGGACGCTTGGCCGCGCGTCGGTCGATGACGGTGTCATGATCTCCTGGAGTCCCGGCCGCGCCGGCGGCCGTGCGACCGGTGGCGAGGTCGTCGACGCGCGTCAGACCTCGTGGCCGATGCTGACCGCGTTCCTGGCGCCGGCGCTGCTCACCTATGCGACGTTCACGATCTATCCGGTGCTGCGCACGTTCTACAACAGCGTGCATACGATCGGACCGCGCAACGTCGCGACCTTCGTCGGGCTGCAGAACTTCGCCGATCTGCTGACGCGCGACCACGTCTTCTGGAAGGCGGTCGGGAATACGGCGCTGTTCTCGCTGGTCGGTACGGTCGCCGACGTCGCGGGCGGTCTGCTGCTGGCGCTCTGCCTGTTCTCGAAGGCGCCGCTCGCGCGTGTGTGGCGGATCGTCTGGTTCACGCCGGTGCTGATGTCCTATGTCGTGGTCGGCATCATCTGGGTGTGGATTTACGACTATGACTGGGGTGCGGTGAACCTCGTCCTGCGCTGGCTAGGCCTTGGCCAGCTCGAGCACTCCTGGCTGGGCGACCCGCACACGGCGCTTTGGGCCGTGCTGGTCACCCATCTGTGGAAGTGGCTGGGCTTCAATATGATCATCTGTCTCGCGGCGCTCTACGCGCTGCCGGACGAGGTGTTGGGTGCCGCCGAGCTCGACTACTGCGGCTGGTGGGCCAAGCTCGTCTACATCATCGTGCCGATGCTGCGGCCGACTCTGGTCAACCTGCTGGTGCTGTCCTTCATTGGCAAGATGATGGTGTTCGACCTGGTCTGGATCATGACCGGCGGCGGCCCGCTCTGGTCGACCGAGACGGTGTCGACCTACGTCTACAAGCGCGCCTTCGACTGGAACACCTTCGACCTCGGCTATCCGTCGGCGATCGCGGTCCTGTGGTTCCTGATGATCCTGATTTTCGTCGTCCTGATGACCCGCCTTTTGCGCCAGCGCGACCGTCTGGAGTTCTAGATGCCGGGACGCAGCGCGTTCTGGATCGCGCATCTCCGGCGGACGCCGCTCGTGCTCTTTCTCGTGCTCTATTCTCTGGCGACCGGCGGACCATTCTTATGGGTCGCGGTGATGTCGGTGCGCACGACGCCAGAGATCTTCGCCAATCCGTACGCCTGGCCGGACAGGTTCCACTGGGAGAAGTTCGCCGACGCCTGGGTCAACTCGAACTACGGCACCTATTTCTGGAACAGCCTAATCGTCGTCGTCAGCGCCGTGGCGCTCTTGACCGTGATCGGCGCAATGGCGGCGCACTGTCTCGCGCGCTATCGCTTCCGCGGCAGCCGCGTCGTGCGCTTCGTCATCCTCTCCGGCATGATCCTGCCGCCGCAGCTGCTGATCCTGTCGCTATTCCAGATCATGGTCGACTTCGGCCTGTACAACACGCTGCCCGGCCTCACCATCGTCTACGTCGCGACCCAGCTCGCGATGACCGTCTATATCCTCGAGGGCTTCTTCATCCAGATCCCGCAGGACCTGTTCGATGCCGCGCGCATGGACGGCTACTCCGACCTCGAGATCTTCTGGCGGATCACGCTTCCGGTCGGGCTGCCGGCGGTGGTCACGACGGTGATCCTGAACGGCATCATCCTCTGGAACGAGTTCCTCTACGCGGTCGTGCTGCTGACCGAGGACAACCGGCGCACCTTGCCGCTCGGCATCATGCATTTCATGGGCGGCCACCAGCTCGACGTCGGCATGGTCGCGACCGGCCTGATGATCGCGATCGCGCCGATCATCCTCCTCTATGCCCTGTTCTCCGAAGCGCTGGTCAAGGGCATGACCGCGGGCGCCGTCCGCTGACGCCGGACAGATTCGAACCGAAGGAGACCAGGTGGCCATCATCGCGATCGACCGATCAAACAAGGGCTACCGTGGAGCCAGCGAGCAAATCGCCGGCGCACACTTCCGTGCGCTGAAGCGACAGAATCGTCGCTTGAAGGCGACGGTTCTGGTGCAGCCCGGCACGATTCTGTTACTTTGGAGGACAGTCTGATGGTCGATCCGCAACCGAACCCGCGAGCCCTCAAGATCGCTCTCGCCGGCGCCGGCATGATCAGCTGGTATCACTTGGCCGCCTGGCGGAGCGTCGCGCCGGCCGCCCGGGTCGTGGCCGTCTACGATCCCTCTGCCGAGCGCGCCCAAAGGCGCGCCGCCGAGTTCGGGATCGATGCGGTCTTCACAGACGCCAGGGCGATGCTCGACGAGGCTGGAGCAGGGGCGCTCGACATTGCCGCGCCGCGGGCGGAGCATGCCGGCTGGGTCGAGGCCGCGGCGGCGCGCGGGATCGACGTCCTGTGCCAGAAGCCCCTGACGCCGACGCTCGCGGAGGGCGAGGCGCTGCTCGGCCGGCTCGGCCATCGCGTGCGCCTGATGGTGCACGAGAACTGGCGCTTTCGACCCTGGTACCGCACGCTCGGACGCTGGATCGCCGACGGCGAGCTCGGCGAGCTCCTCCACGCCCAGATGACGATGATGTCGTCGGGCCTGTTGCCGGACGAGAGCGGCCGGGCGCCTGCCCTGGTGCGCCAGCCCTTCATGGCGGCGGAGCAGCGGCTGATGATCGCCGAGGTGCTGATCCACCATCTCGACGTCATGCGCTTCCTGTGCGGCCCGCTGCGCGTGGTCAGCGCGCGCGCGGCGCGTACGCTGCCCGAAGTCCGGGGCGAGACGCTCGCCGCCATGTTCCTCGAGACGGCTGCCGGCGCGCCCGTGGTCGTGAGCGGAACGATGGCGGCGCCGGGCCTCGGCGCGCGCACGGGCGATCGCCTGGAGGTGGTCGGCAGCAAAGCAAGCGCCGCCTTCGCAGATGGCACCTTGCGCCTCATGGGGCCACGCCCGCGCAGCGAAGCCTTCGATCTGGACACGGGCTATCAGGCGAGCTTCGACAATACGATCCGCCATTTCGTCGAGTGCCTGGCTTCGGGCGCGGCGTTCGAAACCGATGCGGTCGACAACCTCGAGACCCTGCGGCTGGTCGAGCATGCCTATTGGGCCGCGGGCCGTCATCAAGTCGCCCGAGCCGATTGAGGAGAGCGTCGATGGCAGCATCCGCAAGCCTGGTCGGTCTGCCCAAGTCAGCGCTGGAGACGCCGGCCCTGCTGGTCGACCTCGACGTGATGGAAGCCAACATTGCGCGGGTCGCCGATACCTGTCGGCGGCACGGTGTCGGCTGGCGGCCGCACATCAAGGGCCACAAGACGCCCGAGATCGCGCGCAAGCAGCTCGCCGCCGGCGCCACCGGCATCACCTGCGCCAAGCTCGGCGAGGCCGAGGTGATGGCGGATGCCGGCATCACCGAGATCCTGATCGCCAACCAGATCGTCGGCCCCATCAAGGTGCGCCGCCTGATCAAGCTGCTCGAGCGCGCTCCGGTGATCGTCTCGGTCGACAGCGTTTCGAACATTGCCGAGCTGGCTGAGGCGGCCCAAGGCTGCGGGCGCGAGCAGCGCGTCGTGGTCGAGGTCAATATCGGCATGAACCGGGCGGGCGTCGCGCCGGGCCCGCCGGTCCTTGCCTTGGCTGAGGTGATCGCGCAGCAGCGGGGGCTGCGCTTCGTCGGCGTGAACAGCTGGGAGAGCCACGCGGTTACGATCGCCGACCCCGGCGAGAAGGAGCGGGTCGTGGCCGAAGCGATCGCCCGGCTGGTCGCCAGCGTCGAGGACTGCCGCTGCGCCGGCCACGACGTCCAGATCGTGAGCTGCGGCGGCACCGGCACCTTTCCCTACTGCATCCGGCAGCCGGGGGTCACGGAGGTGCAGGTGGGCGGCGCCATCTTCAGCGACATGCACTATCGCACCCACTATCACCTCGACCATCCGTGCGCGCTCACGCTGCTGGCCACCGTGACCAGCCGGCCGACGGCCACGCGCATCGTGCTCGATGCCGGCAAGAAGGCGATGAGCGGCGATGCCGCCCTGCCCGAGCCGCTGGGGCTGCCGGCGGTGCGCTCGCTGCGCCTGTCCGCGGAGCACACGACCATCGAGCTCGAAGCGCCGAGTGAGGCGCCGGCGATCGGCGATCAGGTGGAGCTGATCGTCGGCTATTCCGACACGACCGTGCATCTGCACGAGGAGATCGTGGCCTTGCGCGCCGGACGGGTCGAGGCGGTCTGGCGCGTGGCCGCCCGCGGCCGGATCAAGTAACCCGCTCAGACGATGCCGCCGCCGAAGTTCGCCCGCTGCGGTCGCTCCTCGGCCTTGTGGGCCCGGTAGCCGCTCGCGCGGTAGACCGCGAGCGGATCGATGGCGCCGCCCCCGCGCCGGCGCGCTTCGGCCAGGATCGGCGCCACGTCGGCATCGAACGCCGTCCTGAGCGTGCGCAGCGCCATCAGCGCATCGTTCGCTTCCTGGTGCGCCCAGAGCGCCTCGCGGTCGACCAGAAGGGCCTTGGCGTAGCTCTTCTGCAGCTCGATCGCGCTCGTCATCAGGCTCTCGATCGGGTCGGTGACGTTGTGCGACTGGTCCATCATGTAGGCGGGCGCGAACCCAGGCCGCCGAAGCGCCGCGGCCTCGACCAGCTCGTTGAACACGAGGAACAGGCGGAACGGGTCGATCGCGCCGCTGTCGAGGTCGTCGTCGCCGTATTTGCTGTCGTTGAAGTGGAAGCCCGCGAGCTTCTCGGCCTGGATCAGGCGGGTGACCACCTGCTCGATGTTGACGGTCGGCGCGTGATGGCCGAGATCGACCAGGCACCTGGCCTTGGGCCCGAGGCGCTGGGCCGCCATCAGCGAGCTCCCCCAGTCCGCGATCACGGTCGCGTAAAAGGCGGGCTCGTAGAGTTTGTGCTCGAGAAAGACGGTCCAGCCGTCAGGCAGGGCCGCGTAGACCTCGGCCATGCTCTCCAGATAGCGCTCGAACGCGCGCGCCAGGTTCTGCTGGCCGGGGAAGCTGCTGCCGTCGGCGATCCAGACGGTGAGCGCCTGGGAGCCGAGCTCGCGCCCGATCGCGATGCACTCCAGATTGAGCGCGACCGCCTGCCGGCGGACCGCGGGATCGGTGTGGCTGAGCGAGCCGAACTTGTAGCTCAGCTTCTGGCCGTGCTGGTCCTGGAAGGTGTTGGAGTTGACGGCATCGAAGCCGAGGCCGAGCTCAGCTGCCGCCCGCCTCAGCGCCCCATAGTCCTCCACCTGGTCCCAGGGGAAATGCGGCGAGACCGTGGGCGTCGCCCGCACGAGCTTTTGGATCGTGGCGCAGTCGGCGAGCTTCTCGAAGATGCCGCGCGGCTCGCCCGGTCCGGGGAAGCGCCCGAACCTCGTGCCGCCGGTGCCGACACCCCAGCTCGGCACCGCGACCCCGAAGGCTGCGACCTGGCCCGTGACCCGCTCGATGTCGAGGCCGCGCCGGCCGAGCTGCTCGCCCAAAACCTCGTAGTCGCGCGCCAGCTCCGCTTCGAGCCCGCGGTTCTGCGCCCCGACGAAGTCATCTCCGATCATGAATTCGCGCACGCGTGCCTCCCGTCCGGTTGTTGCCTCGGCCGCCGGATCGCGGCCTTAACGCGTGAAGGCGGCGGCGTTGCCCGCGTCGACATTGATGATGTTGCCGGTCGACTTGGCCGAGCGCTCGCTGGCGAAGAAATAGACGGCCTCCGCGATGTCCTCGGGGAAGACGCTGCGTTTCAGGAGGCTGCGCTCGCGGTAGTACGCCTCCAGGTCCTGCTCGCCGATCTTGTACGCCTCGGCGCGCTCCTCCCGCCACTTGCCCGACCAGATCTTGGAACCGCGCAGGACCGCGTCCGGGTTGACCGTGTTGACCCGGATGCCGTGGGCAGCGCCCTCCAGCGCCAGGCAGCGGGCGAGGTGCAGGGCCGCACTCTTGGCCGCGCAGTAGGCCGCGGCCCCGCCCGAGGCGACCAGCGCGTTCTTGCTGCCGATGAACACGATCGAGCCGCCCAGCCCCTGCGCCTTCATCAGCCGGAACGCCTCGCGGCTGACCAGGAAATAGCCGGTCGCAAGCACGCTCAGGTTCTTCTGCCAGAGCTCGAGCGAGGTGTCCTCGAAAGGCGCGGCCGAGGCGATGCCGGCGTTGGAGACCAGGATGTCGAGCCCGCCGTAGCGACGTACCGTCGAGCCGACCAGCTGGGCGACGTCGCTCTCGGAGGTGACGTCGCCCGCGACCGCATGCAGGACGTCGCCGCCGAAACGTGCTCGCAGGTCCGCTTCGGTCTCGCCCAGCGCCTCCCGGTCGAGATCGGTCAGAGCAACGCAGGCGCCCTCGGCGAGCAGCCGCTCCGCCGTGGCCCGCCCAATGCCGCCGGCGCCGCCGGTGATCAGCGCGATCCGGCCCGCGAGGCTCTTGGGCTTGGGCAGGCGCTGCAGCTTGGCCTCCTCGAGCAGCCAGTACTCGATATCGAACGCGTCCTGCTCGGCGAGCCCGATGTACGCGTCGACGCCGGCCGCGCCGCGCATGACGTTGATGGCGTTCAGGTAGAACTCGCTCGCGATGCGGGCGGTCGCCTTGTCGCGCGCGAAGCTCAGCATGCCGACGCCCGGCACCAGGTAGATCACCGGGTTGGGGTCGCGCATGGCCGGGCTGTCCCTGTGCCGGCAGCGCTCGTAGTAACCGGCGTAGCCCTCCCGATAGGCCTCGAGCCGGCGGTCGAGCTCGCCGTCATCGACATCTGCCGGGAGGATCAGCGGGCGGATCTTGGTGCGCAGGAAATGGTCGGGGCAGGAGGTGCCGAGCGCCGCCAGCTCCTCGAGCCGGTTCGAGTTCACGAACTCGAGCACTGCCGGGCTGTCGAGCGCGTGGCCGATCTTCGGCTCGGCCTGCCCGATCCGGCCGCGGATCCGCGGCATCAGCGTCTGCAGCAGCCGCTGCCGCTCGCTCTCCTGGCGCGCCTCGAGCCGCGGACCGCCAAACGCGGGCGCCTGGTCGTTGGCGTCGAGCCAGGTCTGCGCCTTCTGGATGATGCGCAGCGTCGTCAGATAACAAGTCCTGGCATCGTCCGCCCAGGTGAACAGGCCGTGGCCGCCCAGTACCACGCCGACGTACTGCGGGTTACGGCGTGCGATCTCCTCGAGCTTGAGGCCGAGGTCGTAGCCCGGACGCTGCCAGGGCAACCAACCGATCTCGTCGCCAAAGACCCTGCGCGTGAGCTCACGCGAGTGACGCGCCGCCGCAATCGCGATCACTGCGTCCGGGTGCACGTGGTCGACATGCTCGTAGGGCAGATAGGCGTGCAGCGGGGTGTCGATGCTGGCGGCGCGCGGGTTGAGGTTGAAGGTGCAGTGCGGCAGATAGCCCACCATCTCGTCCTCGTGGGCGGGGCCGCGGTAGAGGCGCTTCAGCGCTTCGAGCCGGTCGAGATAGAGGGTCGCGAAGCCGTCCAGCCCCATGCTGCCGATGTCGCCGCCCGAGCCCTTCACCCAGAGCACGGTCACGAGCTCCCCGGTCAGAGGATCGGCCATGCGTATCTTGGCGGAGGTGTTGCCGCCGCCGTAGTTGGTGATCCGCTGATCACTGCCGAGCAGGTTCGAGCGGTAGAGCAGGAGCTCCGGCGCGCTCAAGGACGCCGCCTTGGCGTCGTCCCAGAGGCTCTCGAGCGGACGTGCGGTCATGGCAGTTGTTCCCCTGCGCGATACCGACAGCCTTACGCCACAGGATCGATCATCGTCAATCATTTTCGCTCGATATCAAGCATTTCATGATCCGACATGATCGTTTGTGATTGACGATCGGTCCTGGGCTTCCTATGGTCGGCCGCACCAGGGAGCTGTCATGCACGAACGCCAGCGTCACCAGCGGATCCTCGAAGCGCTCGCCGAGCGTAGCGTGGTGACCGTGGTCGAGCTCAGGGATCAGCTGGACGCGTCGCCCGCGACCGTGCGTCGCGACCTCGCCCGGCTCGCCGAGGCGGGCCAGCTGAGGAAAGTGCACGGCGGCGCTGAGGCGGTGTCGGGCCTGCGCCGCGGGCGGCTCGCCACGCGCTCCTTCCGCGAGACCGAGGCGCTCAACTACGAGCAGAAGCGTCGGATCGCGAAGGCGGCCGTGGCGCTGTGCGCCGACGGCGATGCGATCATCGTCAACGGCGGCACCACCACCTACCGGATGACCGAGTTCCTGGCCGACCGCCGCCTGCAGATCCTGACCAACTCGTTCGCCATGGCGGCGGCGCTGGTCGCCGACACCGAGAACCGCGTCATCCTGCCGGGCGGCGAGGTCTACCGGGCGCAGAACATCGTCCTCAGCCCCTACGAGCGGGACACGGTGATCGACCATTTCTACGCCACCCGCATGTTCACGGGCGCGCAGGCGGTGCGCGCGCAGGGACTGATCGAGGGCGACCCGCTCCTGATCAAGACCGAGCAGAAGATGCTGCGCCAGGCCGAAGAGCTGATCGTGCTGGTCGACAGCAGCAAGTTCGAGCCGCGCGGCAGCCTGATCCTCTGCCCGCTCGAGCGGATCGACCGGCTGATCACCGACGAGGGTGTGCCCGAGCGCGTGCGCGAGATGCTGGAGCGCGCGGGCGTCGAGGTCATGATCGCGCCTGCGCTGGAAGAGGAAACTGCAGCCGTTGCCTGAACATCGGCAGCGGCGGGCGGCGGCACAGCGCAAGGGCATCCGACGAACGTCAACAGGGAAGGGAGACGACGATGAAACTCCGCAACATGATCCTCGGCAGCGCGGTGCTGGCGCTGGCGCTCTCGGGCGGCGCGGCGCAGGCGAAGGAGGTGCGCATCGCGCTCGTGGTCAAGGCGCTCGGGATCGGCTTCTTCGAGGCGGCGCGCGACGGCGGCCAGGAGGCGGCCAAGGAGGTCGGCAACATCGATCTGATCTACACCGGGCCGACCACGACCACCGCCGAGGCCCAGATCGAGACCATCAATTCGCTGATCGCCCAGAAGGTCGACGCGATCGCGGTCTCGGCCGACGACACCGATGCGCTGGTACCGATCCTCAAGCGCGCGATGGACCGCGGCATCACGGTCGTGTCCTGGGACAGCGGCGTGGCACCCGCGGGCCGGCAGGCGCACCTCAACCCGTCGAGCGTCGATCTGATCGGCAAGAAGCTCGCCGAGCTCGCCGCCGCCCCGATCGACGGCAAGGGCGACATCGCGATCCTCAGCACGACGCCGACCATGACCAACCAGAACGAGTGGATCGCGGCGATGAAGAAGGCCCTGCCCGACTATCCGGGCCTCAATCTGATCACCACGGTCTATGGCGAGGATCTTGCGGACAAAAGCTATCGCGAGACGGTGGCGCTGCTCCAGGCGCATCCCGACGTCAAGGTGATCGTGGCGCCGACCTCGATCGGCATCGTCGCCGCCGCCCAGGCGGTCGAGGACCAGGGCAAGGTCGGCAAGGTCTACGTGACCGGTCTCGGGCTGCCGTCTGAGCTCGTCGGCCACGTCGACAAGGGCTCGGTCAAGAGCTTCGCGATCTGGAACCCGATCGACCTCGGCTACTCGGCGACCATGATGGCCTACAACATCGCGACCGGCAAAGCCAAGGGCGGCCCCGGCGCGACCATCCCGATCGGCCGCATGGGCTCGATCACGCTCGACAAGAACGGCGATGCCGCGATGGCCGACCCCTTCACCTACGACGCCTCGAACGTCCACGACTTCGCCAAGATTTTCTGACCGGCACCGGCCCGGCGCTCCTCAAGGGGGCGCCGGGCGCCATCGCGTCGCCCTGACAATCCCGAGCGGAAGCGCTTCGATGACCGAGCCGATCCTCGAGCTTGCCGGCGTCAGCAAGGCGTTTCCGGGCGTCCAGGCGCTGAACGGCGTGCGCCTGGAGCTCTACCCGGGCGAGATCACGGCGCTGGTCGGCGAGAACGGCGCCGGCAAGTCGACGCTGGTCAAGATCCTGACCGGCATCTATCAGCCCGACGCCGGCAGCCTGCGCCTCGACGGGCGCCCGCTCGCGATGGCCTCGCCGCAGGCGGCGTTCGCCGCCGGCATCACCGCGATCCATCAGGAGACGGTGATGTTCGACGAGCTCAGCGTCGCCGAGAACGTCTTCATCGGCCACCAGCCGCGCCGCCGCCTGGGCCTGATCGACTGGGCGACCATGCACCGGCGCACGCGCGAGATCCTGGTCCAGCTCGAGGTCGAGCTCGATCCGGGAGCCCTGCTCAAGAGCCTCTCCGTCGCGCAGAAGCACGTCGTCGGCATCGCGCGCGCCCTGTCGGTCGACGCCCGGATCGTGATCATGGACGAGCCGACCGCGGCGCTCTCGAGGCGCGAGATCGAGGATCTGTTCCAGATCGTCCGCCGGCTGCGGGCCGAGGGCAAGGCGATCCTGTTCATCAGCCACAAGTTCGATGAGATCTTCGCGCTTTGCGATCGCTACGTCGCGCTGCGCGACGGCTGCTTCATCGGCGCCGGGCACCTCGCGGAGACCTCCCAGGACGAGCTGGTCACGATGATGGTCGGGCGCACCGTCGACCAGGTCTTCCCCAAACGGCAGGTGCCGATCGGCGAGGTCGTGCTGGAAGTAGCCGGCCTGTCGCACCCGACCGAGTTCGCGGACATCGGCTTCAGCCTGCGCCGGGGCGAGATCCTGGGCTTTTACGGCCTGGTCGGCGCCGGCCGCAGCGAGGTCATGCAAGCGCTGTTCGGCATCACGCGACCCTCCCGCGGCCGCGTCCTCCTGGACGGGGAGGAGATCCGGATCACGCGGCCCGCCGAGGCGATCCGCGCCGGCATCGTCTATGTGCCGGAGGATCGCCAGCACCAGGGCGCGGTGCTGCCGATGCCGATCGTGCAGAACATCGGGCTGCCGCAGCTCGACCGCCTCGCGCGCAAAGGCTTCCTCGATGCCGCTGCCGAGTTCGAGCTCGCCCGCCGCTATGGCGGCAGGCTCCAGGTCAGGACCGCGAGCTGGTCGCAGCCGGTCGAGGAGCTCTCGGGCGGCAACCAGCAGAAGGTGGTGATCGCCAAGTGGCTCGGGACCCGGCCCAAGGTCGTGATCCTCGACGAGCCGACCAAGGGCATCGACGTCGGCTCCAAGGCCGCGGTCCACGACTTCATGGGCGAGCTCGTGGCCGAGGGTCTCGCGGTCGTCATGGTGAGCTCCGAGCTGCCCGAGATCCTCGGCATGTCGGACCGCATCGTGGTCATGCACGAGGGCCGCATCCGCCGCGTCTTCGCCCGTGCCGAGGCGACCCCGGAGGCGATCGTCACCGCCGCCACCGGCGCCTTCGCCACGGCCGCGTGAGGACCCCGCCATGAGCGCCGCGCTGCCCTCCGTCCTGCGCAGCCGCGAGGCGGCGCTGGCGCTCCTCATCGTCGGGCTGATGCTGCTGATCGGGCTGCGCGCGCCGGTCTTCCTGGCGCCCTCCAACCTGCTTCAGACGTTCAGCGACACCTCGATCCTGATCATCCTGGCGCTGGGCCAGATGCTGGTCATCCTGACCCGCGCGATCGACCTCTCGGTCGCCGCCAACCTGGCGCTCACCGGCATGATCACAGCCATGCTCTCGACCGTCGCCCCCGGTCTGCCGGTGAGCCCTGACCATCGCGCTGGCCCTCGGCATCGGCCTTGCGCTCGGCGCCCTCAACGGCATCTGCGTGTGGAAGATCGGCATCCCGCCGATCGTGGTCACGCTCGGCACGCTCAGCATCTACCGCGGCCTGATCTTCGTGCTGCGCGGCGGCGAGTGGGTCAACAGCAACGAGATGAGCCCGGCTTTCCTTGGTTTCCCACGGCAGATGGTGGTCGGGCTCGATGTCTTCTCGTGGCTCGCCATCCTGGTCGTGGCCGTGGTCTGGTTCATGCTCGCGCACACCCGCTTCGGCCGCGACATCTACGCCGCGGGCGGCAACCCGCGCGCTGCGAGGTACGCCGGCATCGACCCCGGCCGCATCCAGTTCTTCGTGTTCTGCCTGTCCGGGATGCTCGCCGGCCTCGCGGGCTATCTCTGGGTCGCGCGCTACGCGGTCGCCTACGTCGAGATCGCGATCGGCTTCGAATTACAGGTGATCGCGGCCTGCGTGATCGGCGGCATCAGCATCGCGGGCGGCATCGGCAGCGTCGGTGGCGCCGTACTCGGTGCCCTGTTCCTGGGCGTGGTCAAGAACGCGCTGCCGATCATCGACATCTCGCCGTTCTGGCAGATGGGCATCTCGGGTGCTGTGATCGTGCTCGCGGTCGTGCTCAACTCGCGCAGCGAGCGGCAGAAGGGCCGCCTGATCCTGCGCGAGGCCGCTCCGGCCGCGGCCGCGGAGCCTACGTGATGCAGGTCGCCCCGACCTTCGCCGACGAGCGCGCCCGGCTGGTCCCCGACGCGCTGCCCAAGGCGCCGGCCGAGCGGCTGCTGCGCTGGGAGCTGCTGCTGCTCCTGTTCACCGCCCTGGTGTTCTTCGCCAACACCCAGCTGTCACCCTATTTCCTCGACCCCTGGAACCTGTCGGACGCGACCTTCAACTTCACCGAGAAGGCGATCGTGGCGCTGCCGATGGCGCTCCTGATCATCGCCCGCGACATCGACCTGTCGGTCGCGGCGATCATCGCGCTCGCTTCGACCGCCATGGGTGCCGCCGCCGCCGCGGGTGCCGGCGCGCCTGTGCTGCTCGTGATCGGCCTTGCAACCGGGCTCCTTTGCGGCCTCTTCAACGGCTGGCTGGTCACGCGCTTTTCGATCCCAGCGATCGTCGTCACCATCGGTACCATGAGCCTCTATCGCGGCATCTCCTTCGCGGTCCTGGGTGATCAGGCGTACCGCAGCTATCCGCCCGACTTCGCGTATTTCGGTCAGGGCTACGTGTGGAGCGTGCTGTCGTTCGAGTTCTGCCTGTTCCTGGTGCTGACGCTCGTGTTCGGCGTGCTCCTGCACAGGACGAGCTTCGGCCGGCGAATCTACGCGATCGGCAACAATCCGGTGGCGGCGCGCTTCTCCGGGATCGACGTCGACCGCCACCGGCTGGTCCTGTTCGTGCTTGTGGGCCTGATGTCGGGGCTGGCAGCCGTGCTCCTGACCTCGCGGATCGGCAGCACGCGGCCCAACATCGCGACCTCGTGGGAGCTCGAGATCATCACCATGGTCGTGCTTGGCGGCGTCAACATCATGGGCGGCGCCGGCACGATTCCCGGGGTCTTCATCGCGGTCTTCCTGATGGGCCTCGTGACCTTCGGCATGGGGCTCCTGAACGTCCCGGGCATCGTCATGACGATCTTCATAGGCCTCCTGCTGATTGTCGCGATCGCGACCCCGATCCTGATCCGGCGCGCGACCGCGCGTTTCCTGCGCTGAACGGTCCGCCAGTGACCACCGCCGTCCTCGACGTCGGCAAGACCAACCTGAAGCTGGTCGTGGTCGAGGGCGACGGCCGGATTTCGCACAGCGTCACGACCGCCAACCGGCCCCTGCCCGGCCCGCCCTATCCGCACGCGGATGTCGAGGCCATCTGGGGCTGGTTTCTGGAGCAGCTCGCAAAGGCGCCCGGGCGACAGGCGGTCGCGGCGCTGGTGCCGGTCACCCACGGCGCGAGCGCGGCCCTGCTCGCCGGCGACCGGCTGGCGCTGCCGGTGCTCGACTACGAGCACGCGGGGCCGGACGAGATCGGCACGGAGTATGCGGCGCTGGTCGACCCGTTCGCGCACAGCCTGACGCCGGACCTGCCGGGGGGCCTCAACCTCGGCCGCCAGCTCCTGTGGCAGCAGCGGGCGTTCCCGGACCGCTTCGCAAGGGTCACGGACATCCTGCCCTACCCGCAGTACTGGGCCTTCCGGTTGTCCGGCCGGAAGGCGTCGGAGGTCACCTCGCTCGGCTGTCACACGCATCTGTGGCGGCCGCGCGAGCGCGCGTTCGGCGGTCTCGTGGAGCGTGCCGGCTGGCGGCCGCTGATGCCGCCGGTGCGACCGGCATTCGAGGTGCTGGGCACGATCCGGCCCGAGGTCGCGCGCGCGACCGGCCTCGACTCCGCGTGTCGCGTGCTGGGCGGCATCCACGACAGCAACGCCTCCTATCTGCGCCACCTTGCGCGCCAAGCACCGCCATTCACGGTGGTCTCGACCGGCACCTGGGTGATCTGCATGACCGCCGGCGGCACGCTCGACGGGCTCGACCCGGCCCGCGACATGCTTGCCAACGTGGATGTCAATGGCGATCCGGTGCCCTGCGCACGCTTCATGGGCGGGCGCGAGGTCGCGCTGATCGCCGGGCGCGAGTCGCGCTGATCGCCGGCCGCGACAGCGGCTTCACCGGCTGCGATGCGGCCGACCTGCGGGCGCTGATCGAGGCGGGCGTCATGGCGCTCCCCGCGTTCGTCCGGGGCTCAGGCCCGTTTGGCGCCAGGCCGGGCGAGATCGTCCCCGCGCCGCCGCCGGACCCGCGCGCGCAGGCTGCGCTCGCGACCCTCTACGCCGCCCTGGTGACCGACGTCTGTCTCGACCTGCTGCAGGCGCGCGGTCCCCTGATCCTCGAAGGCAGCTTCGTCGGCAACCCGGTCTTTTCCGGCCTGCTCGCCGCGCTGCGCCAGGAGCAGAGCGTCCTCGTCTCCGACGACGCCACTGGCACGGCGGCGGGCGCGGCGCTCCTCGCCCGCTGGCCCTCGTCCGCTCCACTCGCGGACGGCGATCATGGCGCTCGCGATGCCCTCGATCTCGAGCACCTCGATCGCTACCGCCGGGCCTGGCGCGAGCGATCCACGACGCCCTCGCGATCGCCACCGACGTGATCCTCTGGTGCCCTCCTCGAGGGCCGCATGCCGGAGACGGGTTCCTCGGCGCGGGCACAGGGTCTAGGCTGGACGCGGTCGAGCGAAGGCGGCGGAGCGGAGGGCCCCATGGCGATCATCAACCGGATCGGCGACTTTCAGGACGACATGACCGCCTGGCGGCGCGATCTGCATGCCCATCCCGAGCTCGGCTTCGAGGAGGTCCGGACCTCGGCCCTGGTCGCCGACAAGCTGCGCGCCTTCGGCCTCGACGAGGTCCACACCGGGATCGCGAAGACCGGGGTCGTGGGCGTGCTGCGGGCCGGCACCGGCGGTCGCACGATCGGTCTGCGCGCCGACATGGACGCCCTGCCGATCGACGAGGCGACCGGGCTGCCATACGCCTCCCAAAACGCCGGGCGCATGCACGCCTGCGGCCACGACGGCCACACCACGATGCTGCTCGGCGCCGCCAGATACCTCGCCGAGACCCGTAACTTCGACGGCACGATCTACTTCATCTTCCAGCCCGCCGAGGAGATGCAGGGCGGCGGCCGGGTGATGATCGAGGAGGGCCTGTTCGAGCGTTTCCCGGCGGAGCGGGTGTTCGGCATGCACAACTGGCCGCGCCTGCCGGCCGGCCAGTTCGCGATGCGGCCGGGACCGATGATGGCGGCGGCCGACCGGATCGAGATCCACCTGACCGGCAACGGCGGCCACGGCGCCATGCCGCACATGTGCCGCGATCCCCTGATCGCCGGCGCCCAGATCGTGAGCGCCCTGCAGACGATCGTCGCGCGCAACGCCGATCCGGTCGACCGCGCGGTGGTCTCGATCACCCAGTTCCACGCCGGGACCACCGACAACGTCATCCCCGGCGCCGCCTTCCTGGGCGGCACCGCGCGCTCGTTCAGCCCCGAGATGCGCGCCCTGATCGAGCGGCGGCTCGGCGAGATCGCACGCGGCATCGGCCAGGCGCTCCAAGTCGAGGTCGACTGCCGCTACGAGCGCGGCTACCCGGCGACCGTCAACAGCGAGGCCGAGACCGAACTCGCCGCCACGGCTGCCGCCGAGATCGTCGGTGGCGATCAGGTCGACCGCGCGCCCGCGCCGGTCATGGGCGCCGAGGACTTCGCCTTCATGCTCGAGCGGCGGCCCGGCGCCTACGTCTTCATCGGCAACGGCGGCGGCGCGGACGCGCCGATGGTGCACAACCCGGACTACAAGTTCAACGACCAGATCCTGCCCTACGGCGCCAGCTACTGGGCCCGCCTGGCCGAGCAGCTCCTCCCCGCCCGTTGAGGCAGGGGGCCGCGCCGGGCTGAAAGCGGTTGCGAGCTTTCGCTCGCAGCGCTACAAGATATCGTGGTTCAAGTCCGGGAAAGGCACCAGAAATGGTAATGAGCGGCAGGACAGCACTGCCAGTTGCCGACCTTTTCGAGCTTCGGGTCCCGGAGCGTCGCCCCCGGCCTTCGGTGTTCGGCCATACCCGGGACCTCGAGCAGCCGCGGGTCGCCGCCCCGGCCGGGTTCCTGCTCGACGAACGCAACCAGGCCGACGGCCTCGAGCTGCTGCGCGCGCTCACCCCCGCCAGCTTCCCGCTGTGCATTTTCGACCCGCAATATCGCGGCGTTTTGGACAAACAAAAATACGGCAACGAGGGCGCTCGTCAGAAAATCCGCTCGATCCTCCCGCAGATGGATGAGCCGCAGATCATCGCCTTCATCAAGGCCATCGACAAAGCCTTGATGCCATCCGGCCACCTTTTGCTGTGGACGGACAAGTTTCATCTGTGCACAGGCACGGCGGACTGGCTCGATGGCACGGATCTGAAGACGGTCGATCTGATCGTCTGGAACAAGATGCGGATGGGCATGGGCTATCGGACCCGCCGGATCAGTGAGTATTGCCTCGTGCTGCAGAAGACGCCGCTGCGAGCCAAAGGGATCTGGCTGGTCCACGACATTCCTGATGTCTGGGACGAGAAGCCGCAGACCCGATCGGCCCATGCCAAGCCGGTAGGGTTGCAGGCCCGGCTGATCGAGGCGCTGACCAACCAGCGGGACATCGTGCTCGACCCGGCCGCCGGCAGCTACTCGGTCCTGGATGCCTGCCGCCTGACCGACCGGCGGTTCCTCGGCTGTGACCTTGGCAAGCAGCCTCAAGGCAACGGCAATGACGCGGATCGCGAAGCAGAGGACCAGGGCTGACCGCGGCGGCCCCAAAACGATGTCGATGCCACGCCGGATCGCGCCCATGCGGCGCCCGAGAAACTTTCCCGATCGAGCACCGAGCCGATAGCTCATAGTTCGGCGCTGGGCAGCAGGCCCCGCAAGCGGCTCGGCTTCGACTGGCATGGTCGTCAAACCGAATGGGTGCCGACCACTGCGATCCCGACGTGTCGCCTGATTCGAGCTTGACCGGGGCTGGCTTGGGCTCCGATTGTGCGCCGTTCAGGCTTGGGTCGGGAGGGTCAATGGGCGCGGGCAATCCGATCGGTCGCGGGCGTGCTGGCCGCCCGAGGCTTGCGCCGTGGCGGTAAGCGCGCCGCCGCGCCCCGCGGATGAGGCGCAGCACGCATGGCTGCGCTTTCTGGCGGCCGCCTGGTCGTGGCTGTTCCTGACGGCGCTGGTGATCTTCTTCGAGAGTTGGGCGCGCGCCGCCTACGGCATCTCGTTCCTGTTCAACGGCTTCAATATTCAGAGCATCGCCATGTTCGCGGCAGCACCCCTGCTGCTCGGGCTCGGCCAGACCTTCGTCATTATCTCCGGCGGCATCGACCTCTCGGTCGGCTACGTCATGGGCCTGTGCGCGGTGATCATGGCCCGGATCATGCAGTCGCTGGCCGGCGTGCCACCCGAGGTCGCGCTGCTGTGCGGCCTGCTGGCGGCGTTCCTGGTGGCGCTGATCCCGGGCGTGATCAACGGCTTCCTGATCGCGCGCCTGCGGGTGCCGGCCTTCATCGGCACCCTTGGCATGTTCGGCGTCGCGCGCGGCACGGGCTTCCTCGCCGCCCATGGCACGACCGTGCCGGTCAACAATCCCTGGCTGTTCCAGATGGGCAGCGCCAAGCTGTTGGGCGTGCCGGTGCCGGTGGTGATCACGATCGTGGTCGTGCTGGCCCTGCACTACGTGCTCTCCCAGACCCGCTTTGGCCAGTATACCTACGCAATCGGCGGCAATCGCACGGCGGCGCTACGCTCCGGCATCAACGTGCGGCGCCACACCATGGCGATCTACCTGATCTCGGCGGTCTGCGCCGGCATCGCCGGGATGATCTACACGGCGCGCTTCTCGGCCGGCGCCGCCCAAGCGGGCGAGCCGCTGCTGCTCGATTCGATCGCCGCGGTGGTGATCGGAGGAGCCAGCCTGTTCGGCGGTTCGGGCACGATCATCGGCACCGTCATCGGCGCCCTGATCATCGCCGTGATCCAGTATGGCCTGGTGTTCATCGACGTCGAGCCGTTCTGGCAGTTCGTCGCGGTCGGCGTGGTGATCATCGTCTCGGTTCTGGTCGATCAGTCCCAGAGTCGCCTTAGAGGGGAGATCCAGGATGACGCCTGAGCGCGACGGCGGCCCGTTGCTCGAGGTGCGCGGCATCTCGAAGCGATTCGGCGGTGTCCAGGCGTTGCAGCAGGTCTCGTTCGCGCTCCGCGGCGGCGAGGTCCTGGCGCTCGCCGGCGATAACGGCGCCGGCAAGTCCACGCTCATCAAATGTATCTCGGGCGTGCACCAGCCGGACGAGGGCGAGGTCCTCTACAAAGGCCGGCCGATCCTGCTCGCCAACCCGCGCGAGGCGCGCACGCTCGGCATCGAGACCATCTATCAGGACCTGGCGCTGGCCGACAATCTGGACGTCGGTGCCAACGTGTTCCTCGGCCGCGAGCCGCCGACCCGACGCTTCGGGCTGCTGCCGGCGATCGATCGCAAGCGCATGCGGGAGGCGGCGAGCGAGGTCCTGCGCACCCTCGAAATCGAGATCCCGCCCGGCAAGCTCACCTTGCCGGTGCGTACCCTCTCGGGCGGTCAGCGCCAGGCGGTCGCGATCGGGCGCGCGATCTACTGGCAGGCCGAGGTCCTGATCATGGACGAGCCCACGGCCGCGCTTGGCGTGCCCGAGCAGCGCAAGGTCCGCGAACTGATCCAGCGCCTCAAGGCCCAGGCCGTGGGGGTGATCTTCATCTCGCACAACCTGGTCGACATTTTCGCGGTCGCCGACCGGATCCTGGTGCTCCGCCGCGGCCGCGCCGCCGGCGAACGGCGCACATCAGAGACCGACCACGACGAGATCGTGAAGCTCATGGTCGGCGCCGAGAGCGCCGCCGCCTAGCGCGGGGCCGATCGTCGAGACCTGTCGACGCCGCGGCCGGATTCCCAGGATCTCATGGACCATCGAGCGCATCCGGATGAGGGTGCCGTCGCCAACGGGAGGCCAGCCGGGCCGTTCGTGGCGCTTGCCGGACCGGATGCCCTGGCCCGGAGCGAGACCTGGCAGTTAAGATGCGGGCGGCAACCGACCCGCTCGCGGGTGGCCATGGCTGCGCTGACGGAGCCCGCCCCCGTCGCCGACCGCCTGTGCCCGGGTCTTGACGCTGCCCCCCGGTTGGAGGAAAATTTGCTCCATAGATGCCCACCCGATGTCCGGCTATCCCGAACATCAGGGTGTCAAACGAAATAGTCAGCTGGAGAGCCGTCATGAACCGCACCGCCAAGGCGTTCACCTCGAGCCTGTTCGGCGCTGGCCTGGCATTGGCGCTGCTCACGCCGCCGGCGGCGGCGCAGGATGCGGCCCATTGGCTGAACGATGCCAGCGACTGCGAGGTCTATCGCGCGCTGAACGACGTCGTCCCGGCCGCCTGTGCCCAGCCCGGTGACACCAAGGTGGACCCGGTGCGCACCCGCGGCTGGGGCAAGACCCGCGGCATCGCCCCGCGCGGCATCAGTCTGCTCGAGGAACCGGCCGCCGGAGTGACGCCCGCGCCGGCCGATGCGACGCCGCCCGCGGATCAGCCCGCCCTCGCGGCGGCACCCGAGGATGAGCCGGTGGTCGCCGCCGTCCAGCAAGCCAATCCACCGGCCACCAAGTCGATCAGTGCGCGGGTGCAGTTCGAGTTCGACTCCTTCCGCCTGACCGACGACGCCAAGGCCGTGCTCGATCGGCTGGCGGGCGTCCTCAAGAGTGACTTTATGCGGGACAAGACCGTCAGGGTCGAGGGCTATGCCGACGCCACCGGCCCCGCGGACTACAACCTCACCCTCTCCGAGCACCGCGCCGAGGCCGTGCGCGCCTATCTGATCCAGGAACACGGCATTCCCGCGGCACAGCTGCCAGTGGTCGGCAAGGGCGCAACCGAGTTCTACGACCCGGCCCATCCGACCGCAGCGGTCAACCGCCGGGTCGCGTTCACCAATCTCACCGGTTAAGCGTCCGGTCACGCCACTCCCGTTCTGGTCTCGAATACGGCGGGGCGCCACGCGTCCCGCCGTATGGCCGTGGGCAGGGCTCTTGTCTCGACCGCCCGATGCTGGGAAATTGTCCCCTTGAGGCCGGCACGGTGCCGCGACCGATGCGGTCGCCCGCGAACCGTCCCGGGCAGGGGTATGGGATGATGGCAAAGCCCGTTCGAGGCTTTCAGATCAACACGATCCTGGATCGTCTGGCGCTCGACATGCTGGGCATCCTGCAGCAATGCCTGGTCACAGCACCACTCGATCGCGACCGGCTGCATCTGGCGATCCTGCTGACCCTGTCGCGCCGGGTCTACATCGAGCAGCTCCTCTACCGCGATTACCGGGTCGATCGCGACAGCCAGTGGTACAACTGGACCCTGCCCGGCGGCAGCGCCGCGCGCATTCACGAGCAGAGCATCGTCTACCTGCATAAGGTTTTGGCGCGGCGCCCCAAGCTCGCCCGCCGCCTCAAGCACGAGCCGGGCAACATGCAGCTGCTGTTCGGCCTGCTCTGCCGCCACGGGCCGGCGGAGCACGGCTGGGGGGCGGCCGAGGTGCGCCGCGATGCAACCCTCGAGGCGTGCGGCGAGGCGCCCGATTTCGTCGATCACGTCGCCCTCGAGCTCGCCGCGCAACGCGCCCGCCTCGGCGACGACTACAGCGAGGACTCCAAGCGCCGCCGCGAGGAATACGGCCCGCTCTGGCTGATCCGGGGGGTCTGCTGCGCCGAGCTGCCGGAGGAGATGGCGCTGTTCGACGTGGTCGAAGCGAGCCCGCTGCCGCTGGCGGCGGCGTTCACCGAGGATCCCGAGCTCCAGCTCCTGCTGGTGCGGGTCCTCGATGCGCTCAACGAGCGCTACATGCTGCTGCGTGCCTGCGGCCTCGATCCGGAGCTCTGGCACGACCGCGACGAGCCCTCGATCGCACGCCTGCGCGAGATGAAGCAGCTGCGCCGGCCGGCCGAGGAGCTGATGCGGCTCGGCGTCGAGCCCGACAACATCGATGCCTATCGGCGCGCCTTCAACCAGCTCAAAGGCAGCGCCAAGCAGTTCGCCGGCTGCGCGAGCTTCGATGACTTCGCGACCACCGAGTACGGCATGGGCATTCTGCGCTACGCCTCGCTGTCGCTCGACGATCCGATCGGCAGCGACGACAGCGGCGACGAGTGGGCCCGGCACGAGACCCTGGCCGATCCCGACGCGCCGGACGTGGAGGAGACGGTGACCCGACGCCGCGCCGCTGGCCAGTGGGCCCGGATGCTGATCGACGACCGGCCCGACTGGTTCGATCCGCTGATGGCCTATTTCTTCGTCGAGGTGATCGGCAACGAGCGGTCGATCCACGGTGGCCCCGGCGACCGCGGCGTGCTGCGCGATCACGAATTTCAGCAGCTGATCGAATCCTATCCCGAACTCACGGTCTTGGACGAGGCGGAGTTGGCCGAGCAACTCTGCCAGCGCGCCGAAGCGATCATCAAGAGGGGCCTTCGGCGACACGCTTCACCGGGCGACTAGGCCGTGGCAAGGAGAGATCCCCGATGACCGAACGCAAGCTGAGCGACACCGAGGCTCTGGAGTTGTGGCGACGGGCCGAGCAACGCCTGAGGCTGGTTGACACCGAACCCCCGGTGGCACTCGCCAAGGTCGATGCCCTGCTGCAGGTCCTGGGCCGGCGCCGGCAGGGCGAGCCGCTCGGCGACTGGCTCGATCGTGGCCGGGCGCCCGCCGCCCCCGTGGAGCGGCCGTCGGCCGAGATCATCCCGTTCAGCCCGAAGTTCAACCCCAATCGCCAGCGGTTCACGGCCGTGGCCGAGATCGTGCGCCTGGCCGCAGACAGCGGCGGCACCGGCATCGCCCTGCCGGCCCGCGAGCTCGAGACCGAGGACGGCCGCTTCCGCCTCAGGGTCACGAGCGAGGGCGAGCAGCTACTGGTCGAGCTGCAGGCGCTCGGCTTCGCCGCCGACCAGTTCGCCGGCCGGACGCTGGGCCTCGCGCCGGCCGTCGGCACCGGTGAACCGATCGCCCTGATCCAGCTCGACGCCGACGGCGACGGCCAGGTCCGTCTGCCCGACGACGCGGCCCTGCGCGTGGTCCTGCTGCAGCCCGTGATCGGCGTCGTCGAGGACGTCTGAGCCGTAGGGATGGCGGCGGCAGCGCGAGACCTCCGATGTCGAGCCGGCGCACCGTCCAGATTCCGATCGTCCAGCCGGGCGGCCGGAGCCTCGCTGGCGACGGCGCCGAGGACCGGCTGATCGAGGTCTACACCCAGCACTACGCCTTCGACCCGCTGACCAAGCAGGAGGAGGCGGCGAGCCGGGAGGTCGATGCCAAGGCGCGCGACAAGGACTGGGATCGGGTCGCGGCGCCGTTGCGCAAGGTCGGCCTGTATCAGGCCGGCTGCGCCGCCGCCAGCGCGGTCCGCAAGCTCGGCATCCGCCAGCCGCTCACTGCCCTCTACCAGCGGATTTCGCGGCTGGCCTGGATCGAGGGCCAGCGCCTGCAGCCGGCCGGCGCACAAGGGCCCAGCGAGGGCCGGAGCGCCGAGCTGGGCCTCGCCCTGGTGCTGCTGATGTGTGCGAGCGGCAGCCGGCACCGGCAGGTCATTGCCACCGGCGCGCTCGGCGGCCAGCCGCGCGGCGTGCTCGACGACGACGTCGAGGTGCTGCCGGTGGGCTCCCTGCCGGCGAAGCTTCGCCTGGTCGGCACGCTCGCCCGCCACCAGGGCCTGCCCGGCGTCGGCCGGGGCGGCGAGGTGTTGTTCTTCACGCCGCGCCGGTTCGAGCGGGACGACGGTTGGGCCGAGGTCGAGAGCCTGCCCGAGGTCGCAGGGCTGAGAGCACTTGGCGTCCGCGTCGTGCCGGTCGAGCGCCTCAGTGAGGCGGCCGCCGAGCTCAAGGCGTTGCGTGCCCGCCACCTGTTCCACGACCGTCTGGCGCAGGCCCTGATCGGCGCTCTGCTCCTGGTCGGGTTCACCGGCTACGCGTGGTCCGCGCTGCAGCACCGGCCGGTCGCCATGACCTTCCTGCCGGGTGGCGGCACGGCGCTCGATCCCGCGCCCTATCTGGCCTGCTTCACCAAGGATGGCGGCTTCTACCCGGCCCCCCTCGGCCGCGAAGGGCTGGCGCGGACCATCCCGGTCGGCCAGACTCTCGGCTGGCGGGTCCAGATCGGCGAGCCCGAGAACGGCGAGGGCGGCCTCGCCGACTGGTTCCGGCCGAAGCGCTACTACGTCGCCCAGGTGATGGTCTCGGAGCACTCGCGCGCTAAGATCATGGTGCCGCAGCAGTCCGGCAACGAGGTCGTGACGGTGCCGCCCGGCGGCATCTGGGAGTGGGGCTGGCAGCTCAATGACCGGCCCGAGAGCAACGGCCTCGTGCTGCTGGCCCGCGCCGACGCGCCGTTCGATCCCGACGCGCTACGCGCCGACCTGATCAAGCAGTTCCCGCCGGCCGCGGGCGCCGACGACGGGGCCGCGCTGGATGTCACGGCGGCGACCAACTTCATCGCCGGCCAGGCGCCGGGAGCGGCCAAATTCATCATTCAAACCGTAGAGAGGTCAGTCCCATGCAATCCGTGAGTCCCTCTGCCGTCGCGCGGCGCGCCCAGCGCCGGCGCGGCGCCGTGCGGGTCGCCGCGGCCTTGGCGACGGCCACGACCATCGTTGGCGGTATCGCCCGGCTCGCGTCGGCGGCGTGCCCCTGGATCGTCCAGCCCCATGAGCAGAGCGTGGCGACGGCCGCCGAGAGCCCGGCCTTCGACATCGTGTTCGATGGCCTGGGCCAGAGCTCGAAGGTGTTCTACGGCTTCAGCGTCGCCTCGCTCGACCTCGCCTGGGAGCTCGCCAACCAGGGCGCCCTGCCGCCGCTCAAGTCGGAGGCGCGCCACCTCGAGGCGAAGGCGATGCCCGAGGGCACGACCGCCTATCAGCTGGCGCCGGACACCATCCGGCCGCACACGATCTATCTGGTCGCCGCCGACACGGTGGTGCGCGAGCTCGAGCAGATCAAGGCCCGGATCGAGCCCGCCCGGCCGCTGGCCGTCAGCCAGCTGATGCCCCAGCTGATGCCCCGGACCCGCGGTGGCAGCGACTGGTCGGGCCCCTTGCCGCGCCGCAGCCTGCCGGGCTTCGAGATTGCCGGCGCCGACAGCGCGGCCTCGGCGACCAACGGCGGGGGAGTAGGACCCGTCGCCGCCGACCTCCAGATCTGCGCCTATCAGGTGTCGACGCGCTGATCGCCGGCTGCTTGGCAACCTGTTGGGGGCCGATCTGGATCGGGGAGGAACGCGTCTCCGGCACTATGGGGTCTTGGCCGGGTATTCGCAGAGCTCGCGGACCACGCAGTCCGGACACTTGGGCTTGCGCGCGACGCACACGTAGCGGCCGTGCAGGATCAGCCAGTGATGGGCGTGGCGCGCGTATTTCCTCGGCACCCTCGCCTCGAGCGCGCGCTCGACGTCGATCGGCGTTTTACCGGGCGCCAACCCGGTCCGGTTCGCGACCCGGAAGACGTGGGTGTCGACCGCGATGGTCGGCTGGCCGAAGGCCGAGTTGAGGACCACGTTCGCGGTCTTGCGCCCGACCCCGGGCAGCTTCTCGAGCGCCTCGCGATCGCCCGGCACCTTCCCGCCGTGCTCCTCGAGCAGCGCCCGGCTCATGGCGATGATCGCCTTGGCCTTAGTGTTGAACAGACCGATCGTCTTGATGTACTGGCGCAGCCCGTCCTCGCCGAGCGCCACCATCTTCGTCGGCGTGTCGGCGACCTTGAACAGCTCCGTGGTTGCCTTGTTGACGCCGACATCGGTCGCCTGTGCCGAGAGGATCACCGCGACCAGGAGGGTGTAGGGATCGACATAGGTGAGCTCAGTCTCCGGCGCCGGATTGACCGCCGCGAGCCTGGCGAAGAACTGACCCACCTGGCGCGGGGTCATGGCCGGCGCCGCCATCTGCTCGCTGGCGCGCCGGTGCCGGGCGCTCTATATCTGGGCCCATGACCGACGCGACCCTCGCCGCCTCCGGCCCCCTGACCGACGCGACCGTGGCCACCGGCCCGGCGCCCGACCTGCCGGCGCCGCCCCGGTTCGATGCCATCCTCTATCCTCATCGCTCGTTGCCGCCGCTCGGCTTCGCGCTGCTCATGAGCGCGGTGGTCGCGGTCAGTGCCGGGGTCGGCGCCGGCTTCGTCCTGATCGGCGCCTGGCCGGTGACCGGCTTCTTCGGCCTGGACGTGCTGCTGCTCTATCTGGCGTTCCGCTGGAACTACCGGCAGGGGCGGCGCGCCGAGCTGATCCGGCTCGACCAGGAGGGCTTGGCCGTGCGCCGGATCGAGCCGGACGGCCGCCAGCGCGAGTGGCGCTTCGAGCCGTACTGGGTGCGGGTCGGGTTCGACGATCCGCCGCGCTACGACAGCCAGCTGGTGCTGAGCTCGCATGGCGCGCATCTGGTGCTCGGCGCGTTTCTGACCGTGGCCGAGCGCCTGGAGGTCGCGCGGGCGCTCAAAGCGGCACTGCGGGCGCATCGGGGCGACTAGGTCCGGATCAGCGCAGCCGGTCCTGGAGCGCCTTGAGCCCGGCCTGATAGATGCCGGTGATCACCTCGACGGCTTTGGCGTCGGGCGCGCCCTTGGCGGCGAACTCGCCGCTCCAGGTGATCATCGAGCCGTTGCCCATCCCCATGACCGCGAGCGTGGATGTGTAGTCGCTGACCGGCAGGGGGCTGTCGACGATGACGTAGGTGTAGGACATGCCCTCGTCGGAATACTGCACCCGCTTCTCGATCAGGACCCCGCCGTCGACCGTGGTCAGCTTGCGCATCGCGGCCCCGTCCTGCTCGCTCGCGGCGCATTGCTTGACCACCGGATGCCAGTTGGCGATCGAGCAGAAGTCGCCGATCATGTCCCAGACCTTCTCGGGCGGCGCGGCGACCTCGACCGACTGGTTGACCTCGAGCGCAACAGCCGGGGTCGCAACAAGCGCGGTGGCGAGCAGAACGACGACGGCTCGGATGGTCGGCATGCGGCCTCCCTCTTGGGTTGGATCGGGCGATGGTGCGGGTGCGCCGCCGCCTTGTTCATTGCGTCGGGCCGAGTATGCCCGAGCCAGCGCAGGGATCAATCGCGCTCGCACGGGCGCGGGGTCTGGTCCGCGTCGGCGCCGGTCGGCGTGAGTCGCTCGGTGTCTGCGCCCCGGACCCAGAGGCTGCAGGTCACGGGCCGGCTCGAGGCCATGGTGGTGATCACCGAACTGCTGGCCGAGGCGGCTTCGACCTTGCTGCCGCCGGGCCTCGAGCTTCTGCCTCAGAACCTCATGCCGGGTGGACGCCACCCGGTGATTCTGTTGCTCGGCGAGCACACTGGCGTCGGCCTCGATCGCCTCCCGTTCAGGCTCCGCTACCGCGAGCTCGTGGTTGCGCTGCCGTTCGTGCGGCCGCGGGACGGTCCGCCCGGGCCGTTCTGCCACCTGCCGCTCCTGCTGCTGGACCGCCGCCTGCCGACCTGGCTTGGCCGCTGGCTCTATGGCTTCGCCAAGCAGCGCGCCCGGATCCGACGAACCGCGGCCAGCTTCGAGGCCATCCGCGGGTCCGACGGCGCATCGCTCTTGTCGGCGCGCTTTCTCCCGACCGCTGCGCTGCCCGATCTCCGCGCGGTCCGTTCTCTGTTCGAGCAACCGCTGATCAGCCGCGGCCAGGGCGGGAGATGGCGCTACTCCAACTTCGATTTTGGCTTCGAGCGGGCGAGGCTCGCGGGGGTCGAGGCCGAGGTCACAGCCCATCCGACCCTGCTGCCGGGGCTGCCGGCCGGACCCATCCCGCCCGCGAGCGCGTTTCGGATCGATACCGTCTGGATGCTCGAGCGCCTGCGGCCGCCGGAGGCCGGCCGCGGCTAGTGATTGCGCCGGGGCTCGCCCAGATCCCAGAACAGGCCGGTCATGATCAGCAGCCCCTCGCGCAGGATCGCGGGCAGCGCGTGCTCGTTCGGCGCGTGCTGACGGCAGCCGCGGTGGGAGTGCGGGACCCAGACGGTCGGCAGGCCCAGGACTTCGGCGAAGCAGTCGTTGGGCAGCGAACCGCCGAGGTTCGGCAGGACCACCGGCGGGCGGCCGGTGGTCCGCTCGATCGAGCGCCTGGCGAAAGCCACCCAGCTGTGCTCGGGGTCGGTGCGGGTCGCGCGCATCATCAGCGACTCGGCCGGCCGGACCCCGACCGCCGAGAGGCCGGCCGCATCGAGCGCCTCCCGGATCGCTGGCAGGAAGGCTTCCGGCTCGGTGTCGACGGTGTAGCGGATCTGGCAATGAGCCGAGGCGCAGGGCGGGATCGCGTTGACCGGGTGGTCCGGATCGCCGGCGGTCCAGGCAAGGACCTCGAAGCTGTTCCAGCCGAACACCTTTTCGGCCGCGGTCAGGCCCGGCTCGCCCCAGTCGGGATCGATCGCTGGCTCGTCCTCGGCCGGAGTCAGGGACAGATCCGCGAGCGCCCGCTTGACCGCGGCCGGCAGCGCGCGCGGCTTCAGCTCGGGGATCCGGATCGCGCCGGTGCTCGTAACGATGGTCGCGACCGCATGCGCCAGCAGGATCGCGGGGTTGGCCAAAAGGCCGCCCCAATTGCCGGAATGATGGGCGGACTCCCTGAGCCCGACCACCAGATCGAAGTTGAGGGCGCCACGATTGCCGAGGAAAATGGTCGGCTGGTCGGGGGCAAGGCGCGGCCCATCGGAGGCGAGCAGGAGATCAGCCGCCAGCTGCGCCTGATGGCTCTCGCAGATCTCGCGCAGCCCGGGCGAGCCGATCTCCTCGCTGGTCTCGATCAGCACCTTGGCGTTGAACCCGAGGCGCTCACGCTGCGCGATGACGATGCCGAGCGCGGCCAGATTGATGGCGTGCTGGCCCTTGTTGTCGGCGACGCCGCGGCCATAGATGCGCCCGTCACGCTCGATCAGTTCCCAGGGTGAGAGCCCTTCGTCCCAGGCCTTGTCCTGACCGCGGATCACATCGCCATGGCCATAGATCAAGGCGGTCGGCAGGTCGGGGTCCTCGATCCGCTCGGCCAGGAGCAAGGGACCGCCGGGCGCCGGGTTGACCAGCACCTGGCAGACGAAGCCCATGTGCTCGAGCGCCGGCCGCAGATGGTCGGTCAGATAGTCCGCGAGATAGGGCGCGCCCCGCGGCCGCTGGCTTTCGCTCGGCACGCTGACCAGACGCGCGAGGTCAGCCAGAAGGGCGCCGCTGTCGTAGTGGTGCGCGGCGCGGTCGAGGGCGGCTTGACGGCTCATCGCTGGGCTCGACAGCTCATCGCTGGAGAGGTTTTGCGGCCCCGAGGGCGGCGCGGAGCTACGGAATGGAGGCAGGCAACAGATAGTCTAGCTCGGCCAGATGACAAGCGCATTACGGGATCGTTACATCGCGCCAACGAATACCCACCGCCGCCGCCCGCGAGGTGACCGGCGCCGGCATCTTGATTCGCGACCGAGGCGCTCAGCGCCGAACTGAGCGGTCGTGCGGCCGGCACTTCGGCGGCAATTGCTGGAGGCGGATCACCGGAGATGCTATCGAGACCGGGAACATCGTGCTGGGAGGCGAGGGTGGCGAATTTCGAGGTGCGGGGGTTCAACCATACCGGCGTGATCGTAGCCGATCTCGAGCGGGCGATCGGCTTCTTTCGCGACCTGCTGGGCTTTCAGGTGCTCGCGCGTGGCCCGCGCGACCCGGCGCTGATCGGCCGGATGACCAGGCTGCCCCGGCCCGAGGTCGAGATTGCGTATCTGCAGGGGCCCGGGCACCGGGTCGAGCTGATCCGCTATGTCAGCAATGGCAACCGCGGCTTCGACCAGCCGAAGGTCTACGACGACGGCGCCGCTCACATCGCGCTCGACGTCGACGACGTTCCGGCTGCGGTCGAGGCCGCGGCGGCTCATGGGCTCGAGCCGGTCGGCGAGATCATCACGATCGACGCCGGGCCGAACCGGGGGCGCAAGGTCGTCTATCTCGCGAGCGCCTACGGCCTCCTGATCGAGTTCATCGAGGCCGGCCGCTGATGCCGCGGATCATCGATCTCTCGATGCCAATCGCGGATCATTTCCGCTGGCCGGTCGAGCGCCGGCTCAAGAGCGACCACGCCAGGGGCGACCTGTTCCAGGTGACCTGGATCGGCTGGGCGGTCCACGGCTTCACCCACATGGACAGCCCGCGCCACTTCTTCGCGGATGGCAAGACCACGAGCGACATCCCGCTCGAGACCACCGTGGGCGATGCCGCCGTGGTCGACCTCGCGCCGATCCAGCCCAACCAGGCGATCACGGCCGAGCGCCTGGCGGCTGCTGCCGGCCATGTCGAGCCGGGCGATATCGTGGTGATGAAGAGCTGCTGGGAGCGGCAGAGGTCACCCAGGACGCCGGAATTCTGGACCGAGGCGCCCTACGTCGAGCGCGATGCGGCCGAGTGGCTGCTGGCGCGCAAGCCTCGGGCGATCGCCTTCGATTTCCCGCAGGACTACACGATCCGCCTCCTGCTCAGGGGCGAGGTGCGGCCGGTCGAGGAGCACGTGACCCACGACGTCCTGCTCCGGAACGGCGTGATCCTGATCGAGTACCTCTCGAACACGGCGACGCTGACCCGGCCCCGGACCTTTCTCTGCTGCCTGCCGCTCAAGCTGCCCGATGCCGATGGCGCGCCGGCGCGGGTGATCGCGCTCGATCACGGCTAGCCCAAGTCCAGACCCCAGCCAGGCTCCCCTCAGTCGAAATCGGCGGTCCCGATCTTGCTGCGCCCGAGCCCACGCAACACGGCGTTCCGGCCGGCGCGCAGGACCGGATAGAGAACCCTCGAGAGAGGGCGCGACCGGAAGATCGCGGCGTTGATGCGATTGAAGGCGCTCGAGCCTCCGCTGAGCAGGGCCAGGGCATGGATGCAGTCGGCGCCGTGGTAGTAGCGGCCGCCCATCTTGAGCACCATGCCGTCGTCCAGATCGAGCCCGGCACGGACCGCGTCATCGACGACCGGCCCGCCCTCGCGGGCGTTGACCAGATGGAGCTTGCTCACCGCCTCACGCAAGCGCAGGTAGCGGACGTAACGGCTGCAAAAGGGGCACTCGCCGTCGTAGACGAGCCACGCCTCGGTGTCGCCGTCGGCGGCTTTGCCGATCGTTGCGGACGCCGTCACGGGGGCGGCGCGCCGGCGCCGAGCCCGTCGGCTCCCGCTCGTCCCGGCATCGGTCACGGCGAGCGCGGGCTCTCGCGCCACACGCTCGCGCGCTCCCGCAGCAGTTCGAATAGCCGCTTCCACGGGATGAACACGCAATACATCGCCATCCATTGCGGAAACAGCGCATTCAGTAGAACGATATTGGCGATGTGGAAGCCCATTCCCACTGGCAGATAGATCCAGCGCAGCTTCGGGAAGATGACCGCCAACACAAACGTCGACTGGAATAAGATCACGCCATACTGACCGAGCATGACGAGGATGTGGTGCTGCGCAAACCATGCCCCCATCAACGAGCCACTTCCGCGCATGCTGTCTTGGATCAAGTAGTATTGGAGGGTATAGCCGTTGAGCCAGTCCAGCCCGCCTACGAACAGCAGCTTGCTCATGACCGCCGACAGGTAGATCAACACGAACAGCCACTGGATCAGCAGGATCGGCCAGCCGACCAGTTCGCTATACTCACTCAGCATGGCTGCGGATGTGCGCGAACTGCCGCGGCTGCGCAGCCGGGCGTCGACCGAGAGGACCTGTCCGGCGGGAGAGAAAGCGAGCACGAGGAGCGCGATGAACATGGGCGCTTCGCTATGATGGTAGTTGGCGAAAGAGTAGAACCAGGCGACGATGAATATGTTGCAGATCGCAAAGATCAACAGGGCCATCCTGGTCATCAGCCCGACCAATGCCAGGCATCCAGCAACAATAGCGACATTCTGGATGAAGTAAATCTCGGTGTACGACGGCCGATAATCCGAGCCAAACGGCAAAATGAAGAAGCGAAGAGCGGTGATCGGGTCGTACATCCAGTCCGGAAGGTGATCCACGTCGGCGTGGCCGCCGTTCGGCGTTGGGTGGAGCAACAGCAGCAGCAACTGCGTGCCGACGATGATGATGCGGACGACCGCGAGATCAATGCACGGCGCCGGCCGAAACCAGTAGGCATTCCATCCCTTCATCGATCAATTCCTGATGATTGAGGTCAGGGCCTCTCAACCGGCACAGCGATCTCGGCGACAAAGAGGGGCGGCACCTTTTGCGCGCCGCTGCGCGTGACCACGACCCCATTGTCCTCGACGCGCAGCCGTACGAACCGCTTGCCGTACTCTTGCTGGTAGGTCGCCAGGCCGCCGTTGATGAGCGCGGGTGACACGGCCTTGGTCGATTGCGATGCGACCTCGTTGGCCGACGCGGCCGAGATGGGTTCGGGCCCTCGGTTCCGGAGCCAGGCGAACAATCTCGTCGATTTGAGCCAGGAGCGCAGCGACGGCAGCGGGGGATTGCCCGCCTGGCTATCCGAGAATTTCTTGTAGTCGGGCGCGATAGCTCTTATCCAGTGCAGGAATTGCCAATCATTCATGCCGAGATCATCCGGCGACAGCCCAATCTCTTGACCGTCAGCAGTGATGCCGAACACCACGGGCACCGCGGTCATCCGATCGCCTTCGCGATGACTCTGAGAATACATTGGGTAGTCGGTGAACGGCCAGCCCGATCTACCGGACCTGGCAATGTCGGCGAATAACTGCAGTCCCAGAACCAGAACGATGATCACGCTTGCAACGCGCATTTGCACGCTGATTGGCATTTCCCCGACCCCGCCGGCTGCTCGCTCCGATTGATGATCTAACATCTTTTTGGATGCAGAGGCAATCGCCGAGGTCTCGTCCCTGATCCCCGAGTAGGTTTTGGTGGCATGACGGGTTGCGTCAGGCGAGACCTGGGGTTGGCGACAGGCTAGGGTTTCACCGGTCGGGTGAGGCGGTGGACCGGGGCGATGAGCCAGATGCGGTTGCCGTTCGAGCTCGATCAGCGGGCCGAGACCGGGGCGTTGACCGCGCATGGTGGGGTGCCACTTCTGATCGAGGCGTTCCGGACCAGCGGTGCGGCGGCGCTCCTCGACGCGGGCGTGGTGATCAAGCGCCGCAAGCGGGGCCTGGCGCCGGCGGCGCTGGTCGAAGGGCTATTCGCGCTGCGGGCGGCGAGCGGTGAGCGCTGCGGGGATCTGATGCCGTTGCGCGAAGACGCGGCGCTCGCGATGCTGCTCGGCCATGGCCTGCGAGCGCCACGGGCGCGGGACTTCCTCGAGGCGTTCGAAGAAGCGGTGCCGCCGCTGTGGCAGGGCGATCGATGCCGGGTCCAAGGCGAGGAACCGAGGCTGCAGGGGCTGAGCGCGGCCAACCGGCGGCTGGTGGCCCGGCTGCAGGAGCGGGCGCCGACAACTTGCTCGCCTTCAAGCGCGTCGCCCTGCCGCCGGAGCTGCACGACGCCCGGCCGAAGGGGCTGCGCTTCGTCCTTCTGAACGGCATCGGCAAGATCATCCGGCATGCTCGCGAGACCGTGCTCCGGCTGGTCGGCGCCATGCGCGTCAGCTTGCCGACGCCGGCGGCTCGCTCTCGCCACCGGCCCGCCGCTGATCGTCACGGCCTGAGGGTGTGCTGCGGCGCGACGCCACGGGGGTTGGCGGCTGCGTTGCCCGGCACCCGTCCTGCGAGCATCGTCACAAGATGTTCGTGCTTTCCCTGCAATCCCACCTCCCGGCCCGACGCCGTCGCCACCCATCGCCGTTCCCGCCCAGCCGCAGCCACCTCAACGCCAGCGCGTCACTCTTCTATCCGGGGTTTTGGGTCTCGTGCGCCCCTCGCGAGCGACGGAATCAGTCGAGGGTCTCGCGGTAGCGGTTGAGGGCGACCGCACCTGCTGCCAGCATGAACAGCGCGATCGGCCAGAGTTCGGGCGTGATCTCGCTCCAGCCGCTGCCCTTGAGCAGGATGCCGCGCACGATCCGCAGGAAGTGCGTGAGCGGAAACACCGAGCCCACGATCTGCGCCCACTCCGGCATGCCGCGGAACGGGAACAGGAAGCCGGACAAGAGCAGCGACGGCAAAAAGAAGAAGAAGGTCATCTGCATCGCCTGCAGCTGGTTCTCGGCCATGGTCGAGAAGGTGAAACCCACGGCCAGGTTGGCGGCGATGAACAGGACCAGAGCGAGCGACAGCAGCCAGAGACTGCCGAGGATCGGTACGCCGAACAGGAGGCGGCCGGCGGTGAGGATGACCGCGACCTGGAAGTAGCCGACCACGACGAAGGGCACGATCTTGCCGAGCATCACCTCGAACGGGCGGACCGGCATCGAGAGCAGGTTCTCCATGGTGCCGCGCTCGCGCTCGCGGGTGACCGCGATCGCCGTCATCATCACCATGGTCATGGTCAGGATGGTGCCGATCAGGCCCGGCACGATGTTGTACTCGGTCGCCCCCTCCGGATTGTAGCGGCGATGGACGCGCAGGTCGAACGCGGGCTCGCCAGCCTTGAGCGCGGCGAGCGGCCCGGTGAGATCGTGGGCGAGCGCAGTCCGGTTCAAGGCCGCGAGTGCTGCCAGCGCATTGCCGGTCGCGACCGGGTCGGTGGCGTCGGCCTCGACCAGGACCGCCGGCCGGTGGCCGCGCAACAGCTCGCGCCCGAAGTCCTCGGGGATGCTGAGCACGAACTGGACGTCGCCGCGCGCCAGCAGCTCGGCCGCCTCGGCCTCGCTCGCGACCTGCCGGGTGACCTCGAAATAGCCCGAGTTCTCGAGCGCCTGCACCAGGCTGCGGGCGAACACGCCCCGATCGGCGATCAAAAGGGCGGTCGGCAGATGCTTGGGGTCGGTGTTGATCGCGTAGCCGAACAGCGTCAGCTGGATCAACGGCACGCCGATCAGCATGGCGAAGGTCATGCGATCGCGGCGCATCTGGATGAATTCCTTGATCAGCACCGCCCCGAAGCGACGCCAGGACAGCTGTGCGCGGCTCATGACATGGTCACCCCGGCCCGCTGGAGCGTCTGAATGAACACGTCCTCGAGGCTGGGCTCGGTCCGGGTCCAGCGGAACCTCGGATCGGCGCGGAAGGGCGCGATGCTTTGCTCGAGCAGGCCTTGATCGGTGCCGCTGACGTGGAGCGAGGCGCCGAACGCCGCGGTCATCTCGACCCCCGGCTGATCGCGCAGCTCGGTCGCGAGCGCTTCCAGATCCGGGCCCGCGACCTCGAAGGTGGTGAGCCCCGACTCGCTCACCACCTGCTCGACCCCGCCGTGCACCAGGAGCTTGCCGCCGGCCAGATAGCCGACCTCGTGGCAGCGCTCGGCCTCGTCCATGTAGTGGGTGCTGACCAGCACGGTCATGCCGTCGCGGGCGAGCTCATGGATCTGGTCCCAGAACTCGCGCCTGGCCTTGGGATCGACGCCCGCGGTCGGCTCGTCGAGCAGCAAAAGACGCGGCACGTGCAGCAGGCAGGCGGCGAGCGCCAGGCGCTGCTTCCAGCCGCCCGAGAGCTGGCCCGCGAGCTGGCGTTGACGGTCGGTGAGACCGAGCCGGTCGAGGGTTGCGGCGACCGTCCGCTTGGGCTCCGGCACGCCATAGAGGCGGGCGACGAAGTCGAGGTTCTCGCGGATGCTGAGGTCCTCGTAGAGGCCGAAGCGCTGGGGCATGTAGCCGACCTCGCGCTTGATTTTTCCACTTTCGGCGATGATGTCGTAACCGAGGCAGCGGCCGCTGCCGGCGTCGGGGGTCAGCAGGCCGCAGAGCATGCGGATGGTCGTGGTCTTGCCGCTGCCATTCGGCCCGAGGAAGCCGAAGATATGGCCCGCGGGCACGTCGATCGAGAAACGGTCGATCACCCGCCGGCCGCCCAGCGACTTCGAGAGGCCCTGGACGCTGATCGCAAGCTCGGCCAGGTCCATGGCGACCGGCCTCAGCTGGTGGGCCGCGGCTGGAGGGTGACGTCGACCGGCTGGCCCGGCCGCAGCGCACCGGGCTCGCGCGGCTTGGCCTCGACCAGATAGACCAGCTTTGCCCGCATCTCGCGGCTGTAAATCACGGGCGGCGTGTACTCGGCATCGGGCGAGATGAAGCTGATCACCGCGGTCAGATTCGGCGCGCAGGCATCGCAGCGCACGCGCACCTCGTCGCCGACCGCGACCGCGCCGAGCTGCGGCTCGGGCACGAAGAAGCGGATCTTGACGTTCGCGGGCGGCAGCAGCTGGACCACGGGCGCACCCGCGCTCACCCATTCGCCCGGCCGGTAGAGCGTGTCGACCACGAGGGCGGCCTTGGGTGCCGCCTGGGACAGCTGATCGAGACGCCAGTCGGCCTGGGCAAGCTGCGCACGGGCGGCACTCGCGGCCGCCTCCGCGGCCTGGATCTCGTCCGCGCGGGCACCGAGCTGTGCTGTCTGGAGTTCGGCCTGCAACTCGGCGACCCGCGCCGTGTCGCGCTCGTGCGCCGCGCTGGCCTCGTCCAGAGCCTCGCGGCTCGCGACGTGGGTCGCGACCAGATGCTCCTGGCGCCGCAGCGCGACCGCCGACAGCTGGAGCATGGCGTTCGCCTGGTCGAGCTGCGCCCTGACCGCGTCCACTTCGGACGGGCGCTTGCCTTTCCTCAGGTTGGCGAGATTGGCCTCGGCCTGCGCGAGGCGAGCGGCGGCATCGTCGCGCGCCGGCTGCTCGCTGGAACGGTCGAGTAGGAACAGCGGCGCGCCGGCGGCTATCTGCGCGCCGCGCGCGACCTGCAAGGTCTGGAGCCGGCCCGCGACCGGCGAGGCGACGTAGACATACTCGCCTTCGACGTAACCCTGGACCTGCAACGGTCCGCCGCCGCCCAGGCCCATGGCCGCGGCCAGCGCGATCAGCGCGCCGGTAAGCCAGTCGGTCAGGCTCTGGAGCCAGCTCATCGCTCGGCCTCGAGGCCACGCAGGAGCAGATCGAGATGTGCCCGCACCAGCGCCTGCACATTCAGCGGTCCGGCCTCGTCGTGCGGCTCCAGCGAGCTCTTCCACAGGGCAGCGATCAGCATCGGCGCGATCACGCAGAAGACCGCGTGGTCGACGTCGATGGCGCGGAATTCGCCGCGCTCGATCCCGCGTCTGAGGATCCTGCCGATCAGCCCGAGGCCGCGACGCACGACCTCATCAAGGTAGAAGTGCGCAAGGTCCGGAAAATTGCCGGCCTCGGCGATCACGAGCTTCGGGATCGCCCCGAGCCGCGAGTTGATCACGCCCGCAACCGTTGCCAGCAGCCGCTCGAGCAAGACCGCGCTCGGGCCCTCGAAGCTGGCGGCGAGCGCCTCGATCCGGGCGAGGTTCGGCAAGAGCGCCTGGCGCACGACCGCCTTGAACAGCTCCTCCTTGCCCGCGAAGTAAAGGTAGAGCGTGCCCTTGCTGATGCCGGCGCGGGCCGCGACGTCCTCGATCCGGGTGGCGGCGAAGCCACGCGCGGCGAAGCTCTCGAGCGCCGCAGTGAGGATCTCCTCCGGCCGCGCCTCCTTGCGACGACGGCGACGGGTCGGCGATGTCTGGTCCATGGCAATGCGCCGCACACCTTACTGACTGACCAGACGGTCATTTAGTACCGATGACTCGACATTGCAAGCAGGCGGGTGCCGTCGGTTCAGAGGACCTGAGGGCCGTAGAGCAGGTCGGGGAGCAAGGTGGAGAGGATCGGCACGTAGGTCACCAGGATCAGGAATAAAAGGAGAATCCCGAGCCAGGGCAGCGCGGCCTTGACCACCTCGAGGATCGACATGCCGGTGATGCCCGAGGTCACGAACAGGTTGAGACCAACGGGCGGCGTGATCATGCCGATCTCCATGTTGACGACCATGATGATGCCGAGGTGGATCGGATCGATGCTGAGCTCGAGCGCGATCGGGAACAGGATCGGCGCCATGATCAGGAGGATCGCCGACGGCTCCATGAAGTTGCCGGCGATCAGCAGGATGATGTTGACCACGATCAGGAACGCCCAGGACGGCAGGCCGGCGGCGACGATCTGCTCGGTGATCGCCTGCGGGATGCGCTCGGTGGTCAGCACATGCGCGAACAGCATCGCGTTGGCGATGATGAACATCAGCATGATCGTGGTCCGCCCGGCCTCGACCAGGACCTGGCGGGTATCCCGGTGGACCAGCGCATAGGGCAGGTAGAGGAGTGCCCGCACCAGGCCCTGGATCAGGCTGTCGCCCGTGCGGCCCTTGAGCGGGCCCATGTCGCGATAGACGAACAGCGCGATCAGGAAGGCGTAAACGGCGGCGACCGCGGCCGCCTCGGTCGGCGTGAACACCCCGCCATAGATCCCGCCCATGATCAGGAGGATCAGCAGCAGCCCCCAGACCGCCTCGCGCCCGGCCGCCAGGATCTCGCGCCAGGTCGAGCGCGGCTGGCGGGGCAGATCGGTGACCCTGGCGGCTATGTAGATGCCGGCCATGAGCATCAGCCCGGCGACGATCCCCGGGAGCACGCCCGCCAGGAACAGGCGGCCGACCGAAGTGTCGGTCGCCGCGGCGTAGACCACCATGACGATCGAGGGCGGGATCAGGATGCCGAGCGTGCCGGCGTTGCAGATCACGCCGGCGGCGAACGCCTTGGAGTAGCCCGCGCCGACCATGCCGGCGATCACGATCGAGCCGATCGCAACTACCGTTGCGGGCGAAGAGCCGGAGACTGCGGCGAACAGCATGCAGGCGAGCACGCTCGCCATCGCAAGCCCGCCGCGCAGATGGCCGACGCAGGCAAGCGCGAAGCGGATGATCCGCCGCGCGACGCCGCCGGTCGAGAGAAACGCCGAGGACAGGATGAAGAACGGGATCGCGAGCAGCGTGTAGTGCTGCATGGTCTCGAACAGCTTGAGCGCCAGCGAGGCCAGCGAATCGTGCGAGAACAAGAGGATCGAGGTGACGCTCGACAGCCCGAGCGCGATCGCGATCGGCGTCCCGATCAGCAACAGCCCAAACAGCATGATGAACAGGAAGGCGACGGTCATCGCCGGCGCCGGGGCGGCCCCGGCAGCGTCGCCTCGGTCATGGCATCGAGGTGCTGGCGCATGCTGTCGGCCGCCTCATCGCCGAGCAGCAGCCCGCTCTGCCGGCCCTTCCAGATCCGCCAGCCGACCTGAGCGAGACGCAGGAACAAAAGCGCCACGCCGATCGGCAGGATGACCATCGGCACCCACTGCGGGATCGGCAGATCCTCGGATGCGATCCCGATCTTGTGCAGCTTGGCGACGTATTGCCACGAGCCGATGAACAGGATGATCGCGTAGATCAGCCCCGCCGCCACCGCCATGAGGCCCATGACCCGCCGCGGCTTCTCGGCGAACAGCCGGACGAACGCGTCGACGCCCAGATGCGCATGCACCTTGACCCCGTAGGACATGCCGAACAGGACCAGCCAGGCGAACAGATATTGCGTGAGCTCGAGCGCCCAGACCATGCCGCTGTTGAAGACATAGCGGGCCACGACCTGGGAGAAGGTGACGAGCGTCATGGCGGCGAAGAGGAGGGCGATGATGCCCTCCTCCAGCGCATTCACGACCCGGCCGGGCAGCCGGGTCCAATCCGGCATGGACGGACCGGCGGCGTCAGCTCGCGGTATTGGCGGCGACCGCCGCGTCGATCAACTCCTGACCGATGTCGTCCTGGAACTTGGCCCAGACCGGCTTCATGGCCTCGACCCACTGCTGCCGCTGCTCGGGCGTCAGTTCGCGGATTTTGGTGCCGGCATCCAGGATCTTCTGGCGTGACTGCGCGTTGATGTCGTTCGCCTTAGCATTGTACTTCTCAGTCACCTCTGCCAGAATCTGCCCGAGCTTTGCCCGGATGTCATCCGGCAGACCTTCCCAGAAATCCGTGCTGGTCACCACCAGATAGTCGATCACGCCGTGGTTGGTCTCGGTGATGCCGTCCTGGACCTCGTAGAATTTCTTGGTGTAGATGTTCGACCAGGTGTTCTCCTGGCCATCGACCACACCCTGCTGCAGCGCGCCGTAGACCTCGGAGAACGCCATCTTCTGCGGATTGGCGCCGAGCGCCTCGAACTGGGCCTGGAGAACGTCGGATTCCTGGATCCTGAACTTCAGCCCCTTGGCGTCCGCGGGCACCAGGAGCGGCTTGTCCGCCGACAGCTGCTTCATGCCGTTGTGCCAGTAGGCGAGCCCGGTCAGACCCTTGTCGGTCATCGCGCCGAGCAGCTTCTGGCCAGAACTCGCTGTGCTGGAACCGGTCGACCGCGGCGATGTCGTTGAACAGGAACGGCAGATCGAAGATCCGGTATTTCAGCGTGTACTGCTCGAACTTGGACAAGGACGGCGCCGCCATCTGGACATCGCCGAGCAGCATCGCCTGCAGGACCTTGTCGTCGTTGTAGAGCTGGGAGTTCGGATAGACCTCGACCTTGACCAAGCCTGCCAGCTCCTGGTTGACCCGGGCCGCGAACTCGGCGGCCGCCTCGCCCTTCGGCTGGCCCTTCTCGGCGACCACATGACTGAACTTGATCAGGATTTCGGCGCCGGCGGGCGCGCTGCCAACGCCGAGCCCGGCCGCCAGACCGAGGGCGGCGGCGGTGATCCATGCTCGCATGGTGTGCTCCCTGATTAGGGGCGACCACCGCCGGCGCGGCGAGGCGCCCTTGTCGATCCCTTGGCGTCCAACCAACACGGATACCGCCGCCCGGTCAAGGCGCCGTTCGGTCGCATCCTGCCTGGCGCGGGGTCGGTGTAAGGTCGCGCACGGTCCGAGCAGCGCGGTCCGAGCGGAGGCGTCAGCCGTGTTGTCCTCCCCATCCCGCCAGGAGGCGATGGCCCGGGTTCTCCCGGCCGGCCAGGCGCGTCTCCGGCTGGCGGGCTGGGCCGCGCCGCTGGGCCGCCTCCTGACCGGCAGCGGCGAGCGGCGCGTGCGCCTGCGGACCTTGACCCTGATCCGCTGGATCGCGATCGTCGGCCAGGCGTTCACGATCGCGCTCGTGCATTTCTCGCTGGAGTTCCGCCTGCCGCTCTGGCCGCTGCTCGGCGCGGTCGGGCTTTCGGCCCTGATCAACCTCGGGCTCACCGTCGGCTTCGCCGCCACCACCCGCCTGACCGAGCGCAGCGTCGCACTCCTGCTCGGCTACGATATCCTCCAGCTGACCCTTCTGCTGGTCCTGACCGGCGGCCTGCAGAACCCCTTCTCGGTCCTCCTGATCGTGCCGGTCACCTTGTCCGCGACCACGCTGTCGCTGCGCACGACCGTCGTGCTCTGCGGGTTCGTGATCGTGGCCGCGAGTCTGCTCGGGCTGTATCCGACCGATCTGCCCTGGTACGAAGGCACCTTCCGCCTGCCCGCGCTGTATCTGGGCGGATCGTGGCTCGCTCTGGTGCTGGGCAGCACGCTGATCGCCGGCTACGCTTGGCGGGTCGCCGACGAAGCCCGGCGGCTGTCGGACGCGCTCGCGGCAACGCAGATGGCGCTTGCCCGCGAGCAACGGCTGTCGGCGCTCGGCGGGCTCGCGGCGGCGGCCGCCCACGAGCTCGGCAGCCCGCTCGCGACCATCGCGGTGACCGCGCGCGAGCTCGCCAACGCCGTGCCGCCCGACAGCCCGTTCGCCGAGGACATCGCCGAGCTGGTCAGCGAGGGCCAGCGCTGCCGCGAGATCCTGCGCACGCTCAGCCAGAAGGGCGAGAGCGAGGAGCACGCGCCCTTCACCCGCATGCCGCTCTCGAACCTGCTCGAGACGGTGGCCGACACCTGCCGCCGCCGGCCCGGGATCGCGGTCATCGGCACGGTCGAGCGGGCGACGCCCGGCAGCCCGGAACCGCGGTTGGTGCCGACCCCGGAATTCCGGCATGCGCTCGCCAATCTGATCGACAACGCCATCCAGTTCGCCGAGCACGAAGTGCGGATCGTGCTCGGCCTGAAGCCAGAACGGGTTGAGGTCAGGATCGAGGATGACGGCGCCGGCTTCCCGGCCGAGGTGCTGGAGCTGCTCGGCGAGCCCTATCTCTCGACCCGCAACGACGACGGCGGCCTTGGCCTCGGCATCTTCATCGCCCAGACGCTGCTTGCACGATCCGGCGCGACGCTGCAATTTGATAATCATGAAGAAGGTGCGCGCGTGACGATCACCTGGGATCGCACCACGCTGGAGGGAAGCGCGCCGGAGATTTGACATGACCCAGTCCGCAGATGGCGGCGCGACCGCGCCTCTGTGCGGTCCCGAGGCGCTCGCCAGTCCGGGCGCCGGCCGCAGCCTGCTGCTCGTCGACGACGACGCGCCGCTCCGGCGCTCGATGGCCCGGGCGCTGGAACGCCGCGGCTTCCACGTCCTGCCGGCCGAGGGCCTCGCGGAGGCGCGCGATCACGCCCACGCCCACAAGCCGGAGTTCGCCGTGCTCGACATGCGGCTGACCGAGGGCAGCGGTCTCGACCTGGTGCGCACGCTGCGCGAGCTGCGGCCGGAGGTCCGGATCGTGATCGTGACCGGCTACGGCAACATCGCGACCGCGGTCGCGGCGATCAAAGCCGGGGCGGTCGACTATCTCGCCAAGCCGGTCGACGCCGACGACGTGGTCGACGCGCTCCTGCGCAGCGGCCAGGGCCTGCCGCCGCCGCGCGAAAACCCGATGTCGGCCGACCGGGTGCGTTGGGAGCACATCCAGCGGGTGTTCGAGCAGTGCAGCCGGAACGTGTCGGAGACCGCCCGCCGGCTCAACATGCACCGGCGCACCCTGCAGCGCATCCTGAACAAGCGCGCGCCGCGCGAGTGACCGACGGGCGCCGCGGGTTGCGCGCCGGGATCAGCCGCGGCCGGCCAAGGTCTCGAACAGGATCAGGCAGCCGCGGCCGGGATTGGCACCCCCGGTCGGCGACAGGCCGATCGCCACCGCCTGCGCGGTCCGCACCTTGCCGGGCGAGACGTAGGTCGCATTGAAACTGCCCTTGGCGCCGGGGTCGGCGAACACCCGCTGCCACAGCTGCACCATGCCCGGGCCGCGCAGGATCATGAGATTGTCGAGCCGCTGGCCGACGATGCCGCGGGCGTCGACGTGCAGCCAGCCGAGGAACGCCTGGTTCTGGCGCTTGACGGTCCGGTCCTCGTTGAGCAGAAGGCAGGGCAACGGACAGGCGTCGAGCACCCGCGGCAGGTCCTGGGTGTTGCCGGCGAGCGTCAGCTTCTCGAGCTCGCGCTCGAGCCCCTGCCAGCGCAGCCGGGCGTGAATCAGGCAGAACGTGCGCAGCGTCGAGGCCAGATTGGTGCGCTCGGGAGTGGCACTGGCGACATCGTTGACCAGCCGCGACAAGCGGATCGCGCGGCCCTCGGCGACCTCCTTGAGGTAGCCCCAGAACTCGGGCTCCAGCTTGATCGAAGTGCGCACCGCACCGATGCGCATGGTCTTGCGGATCATCGCCTGCCCTGTCGGCCTGACGCTTGCCCGACTCGCACAGTGATACTACCCTTGCCGGTTGAGCGGAATTATTCCACATAATGAGGCTTACGTAGGTTAGCTTAGGGTAAACATGACGGCGAATTTGCCGCGTGCGCCCGACAGCTGGAGCGAGGAACGGAGAGCTTGATGGCTGACCCGCAGGTGGGCGTTCTGGCGCAGGCGGACACCGCCACGCCGGCCGAGGGCGGCGCCCCGGCCGCGGAGCCGGGCGCGGCCAAGACCGGCAACCGGCCGCCGGAGGCGGGCGACGTCTGCGCGGCCACCGCCGACAATGCGGCGCTCGGCATCCCGGTTCTCCAGCACGATCACGATCCGGATGGCGATCCGCTCCACCTGCTCGGCGCGAGTCAGCCGGCGAGCGGCCACGTCAGCCTCAATCCCGACGGCACCGTCACCTTCGCGCCGGTCCAGGCGGGCCTGCAGAGCTTCCGCTACGAGGTCGGCGACGGCCATGGCGGCCAGAGCAGCGCGTCCGTCTCGGTGTTCGTCAATCCCCATGGCGGCGCGCTCGCCCAGCCGGTCCTGACCGGGCTCACCGATCCGCAGCTGGCTCAGGTCGCGCGCGCCTGTGCCGCCGGGGTCGCGGCGCTCCACGTGGTCCCGCTCGCGGGCCCGGAGGTCCTGGTCCGTCCGCCCCAGCCCGGGACCCGGATCGAGGTCCACACCGAGCCGGGTCAGAGTATCCAGCTCGGCGGCGTGGACTTCGCCGCCGCGTCCTATCTGGTGGTCGAGGGCGGCCTGCTGGTGATCACCGAGGATGGCCGGCAGGTCTATCTCTCGAACTTCGTCGACACCGCCCACAGCGGCACCCCGCCGACGCTCTCGGTCGCGGGCGGGCCGGCGGTCGCGACCGATCAGCTGCTGGCCAATCTGCAGCCGATCGGCGAGCCTGCCGAAGGCGGCGTGGTCGGCCGCCTGCCACCGCCCGAGGTCGGCCCGCTGCACGGCGGCGGCGCGGGCTTCAACCCCTACAGTCCGGGTGACATCGGCCCGGGGCTGGTGCCCACCGGCCCCCAGCAGCCGGTCGCGTTCGGCCTCGGCGGCGAGTTCCTGCTGCGCGGCACGGGCGCGTTCGGGGGGACCGCCGGCGAGGAAGGCGGGGGTGGCCCGCCCGGCCCGCCGCCACCTGGCGGCAATGCGGCACCCGAGTTGGCCATCACCGGCGCGATCACGGCCGGGGTCACCGAGGCCACGCAGCCGGGCAATTTCCCCTCGGCGCCGCCCTTCCCGACGCTGACCGAGCAGCATGCGATCGATCTCAGCCTGGTCAACGGCGTCGATCCGGCGAATCTCGTGCTCGGGCCCAACGCCGACGCCACGATCACCTTCGAGAACGAGGTCGCCCAGTTCAAGAACACGCTCGGCGTCGTTCTGGTCGGCGACGACGGCACGCTTGGGCCGGCGCACGTCGTGTTCCCCCAGATCGAGGACGCCATCGCCGATCCGCGGTTCCCGCTCGCCCGGCCCGGCGGCGGCCCGCTGCATCCGGGCGATGAGGTCAAGCTCAGCGAGCTCTTCGACCCCGGCCAGCTGCACGAGGGGCAGCACTTCGCGCTCTTCATGATCGCCGACGGCTATCGGTTGAACGGTGATCTCGATCATGCCTCGCTGGTGTTTCAGAGCAACGGCGGGCCCGCGACCCTGGACAGCCATACGCCCGAGCTGTTCGTGGTCGGCCAGGACGGCAGCCTGACGCCGGTCGTGGGCGACGTCTTCCACACCGCGACGCCATCCGTCGACACCCCGCTCAGCGACAGCTTGAACGACGGCGGCTTCGGCCAGGTGCTCTCGGGGCTGGAGCCGAATGTCGCCGGCCTGACGATCAGCTTCGAGGACAAGCCGCTGAACGTCGCGGACAAGGACTTCAACGACGTCACCTTCAACGTCCTCACCCAGCCGGAGACCGGCAACGGCCAGCCGAACATCGATCTGCACCTGGCGCTGACCCCCGCGGTCACCGACGATGATCTGAACCTCATCGGCGCGACCGCCGAGATCACCCACGGCGAGCAACCAGGCGATGCGCTGGTGGCCGGCTCGCTCGCCGGGACCGGCATCAGCCTGGTCGAGGACGGTTCGCATGGCCGCCTGGTGCTCGCGGGCGACGCGCCGATCTCGACCTATCTCGATGTCCTGCGCAACATCCAGCTGCACACCGAGACTCAGGGGCTGCGCGACCTGACCTTCACGGTCACCGATGAGCATGGCAACCAGAGCCAACCCGCGGTGGTCCACGCCAATCTGATCACCCTGGGCCCCGGCGCGGAGACCGGCGGCAATGACATCCTGATCGGCACCGACGGCAACGATGTCATCGACGGTCACGGCGGCAACGACCAGCTGTTCGGCCTGGCGGGCAACGACGTGCTCGACGGCGGTCCCGGCAATGACACCCTGGTCGGTGGCTCGGGCGCGGATCAGTACACCTATACCGCCCCGAGCGACGGCGGCGACACGATCCGGGGGTTCAATGCCAACGAGGGCGACACCCTCAATTTCAGCAGCATCTTCCAGGGTCACGCCGACCCGCATGCGATCGACGCCTTCGTGCGCTTCGACACCTCGGGCAGCAATGTCGTGGTCAGCGTCGACAAGGACGGTGGGGGGCATAATTTCACGCCCCTGGCGACGCTGGTCGATCCGACCGGCCTGACGACCGCCCAGGCCGCCGTCGACCACGGCGCGGTCGTGGTCTGAGTCGGCCAAAGCTTGCCGTCGGCGCCTCGGTTCGCTACAAGGGCGGCGCCGGGCTCGACCTGGACGCGTGTCCACCCATCAGGCGCCGGATTGCCATGTCGCGTAGCAAGCTCGCCCTCATCGGTGCCGGCCAGATCGGCGGCACCCTCGCCCTGCTGGCCGCCCAGAAGGAGCTCGGCGACGTCGTCCTGTTCGACGTCGTCGAGGGCATGCCCGCGGGCAAGGCCCTCGACCTGGTCGAGGCGACCCCGGTCCTGGGCGCCAACGCCCTGATCACGGGCGCCAACGACTACCCGAGCGCGCTCAAGGGCGCCGACGTCGTGATCGTTACCGCCGGCATCCCGCGCAAGCCCGGCATGAGCCGCGACGACCTGATCGCGACCAATGCCGGCGTCATCAAGACGGTCGCGACCAACATCCACGAGCACTGTCCGGACGCCTTCGTGATCGTCATCACCAACCCGCTCGATGCCATGGTCTGGGTGATGCAGAAGGTCAGCGGCCTGCCGCCGGCGCGGGTGGTCGGCATGGCGGGCATCCTGGATTCTGCCCGCTTCCGCTATTTCCTCGCGGCCGAGCTCGGGGTCTCGGCCCTGGACGTCAGCGCCTTCGTGCTCGGCGGCCACGGCGACAGCATGGTGCCGCTCGCGCGCTATTCCACGGTGGCCGGGATTCCCCTGCCCGATCTCGTCAAGATGGGCTGGACGAGTCAGGAAAAAATCGATGCGATCGTCCAGCGCACCCGCGACGGCGGCGGCGAGATCGTCAAGCTCCTGAAGACCGGCTCGGCGTTCTACGCTCCCGCGGCCTCGGCGATCCAGATGGCGGAGGCCTATCTGCGCGACCAGAAGCGCGTCCTGCCCTGCGCCGCCTATCTGGACGGCGAGTACGGCGTGCAGGGCTACTACGTCGGCGTGCCCGTCGTGATCGGCGCGGGCGGCGTCGAGCGGATCGTCGAGATTGATTTGGACGCTTCCGAGCGGAAGGCCTTCGAGACCTCGGTCGCCGCGGTCAAGAGCCTCTGCGCCGCGGTCCAGCTGTAGGCGATGCCGGTGCGCCGCCCGCGCGTCCTCGAACCCGAGCAGACAGGGGGAACGCGCCTGGCATGAACATCCACGAATATCAGGCCAAGGCGCTCCTCAAGGACTATGGCGTCAGCGTGCCGCGCGGCCAGGTCGCCTACACGCCCGAGGACGCCCAGGCGGCGGCGCGCGAGCTCGGCGGGCCGGTCTGGGTGGTCAAGGCGCAGATCCACGCCGGCGGCCGTGGCAAGGGCGGCGGCGTCAAGCTCGCGCGCTCGGTCGAGGAGGTCCGCCAGCTCGCGGGTCAGATGCTCGGCATGACGCTCATCACCCACCAGACCGGGCCCGCCGGCCGCCAGGTCCGTCGCGTTTACGTCGAGGAGGGCTGCGACATCGCCCGCGAGCTCTACCTCGGCGCGGTGATCGACCGGGCCGCCTCGCGGGTCACCTTCATGGCCTCGACCGAGGGCGGGGTCGAGATCGAGGAGGTGGCGGCGAAGACGCCCGAGAAGATCATCCGGGTCGCGATCGACCCGGCGATCGGCTTCCAGCCGTTCCACGGCCGCCAGGTCGCCTTCGGGCTCGGCCTCGAAGGCAAGCAGGTCGCCAAGGCGGTGGGGTTCATCCGCGGCCTCTATCGGGCGTTCACCGAGCTCGACGCCAGCCTGGTCGAGATCAACCCCCTGGTCGTGACCGCGGCCGGTGATCTCATCGCCCTCGATGCCAAGATGAACTTCGACACCAACGCCCTCTATCGCCAGCCGCGGGTGGTCGAGTTGCGCGATCTCGACGAGGAGGACCCGCACGAGATCGAGGCCAGCCGCCACGAGCTCAACTACATCAAGCTCGATGGCAACATCGGCTGCATGGTCAACGGCGCCGGCCTCGCGATGGCGACCATGGACATTATCAAGCTGTATGGTGGCGCGCCGGCCAATTTCCTCGACGTCGGCGGCGGCGCCACCAAGGAGCGGGTGACCGCTGCCTTCAAACTGTTGCTGTCGGACCCCAAGGTCGAGGGTGTGCTGGTCAACATCTTCGGCGGCATCATGCGCTGCGACGTGATCGCCGAAGGCGTGGTGGCGGCGGCGCGCGAGGTCAACCTCGGGGTCCCGCTGGTGGTCCGGCTGGAGGGCACCAACGTCGACCTCGGTAAGCAGATCCTGAACGAATCCGGGCTTGCGATCACCGCCGCCAGCGACCTTGCGGATGCCGCCGACAAGATCGTGGCCGCGGTCAGAAAGGCTGCGTGATGTCGGTCCTGGTCGATCAGGAAACCAAGGTCATCTGCCAGGGCTTCACCGGCGCCCAGGGCACGTTCCATTCCGAGCAGGCGATCGCCTACGGCACGGCCATGGTCGGCGGCGTGACCCCGGGCAAGGGCGGCACCAGGCACCTGGGCCTGCCGGTGTTCAATACCGTCGCCGATGCGGTCGCGGAGACCGGCGCCGATGCCTCGGTGATCTACGTGCCGGCGGCGTTTGCAGCCGATGCGATCCTCGAGGCGGTCGACGCCGCGGTGCCGCTGATCGTCTGCATCACCGAGGGCATCCCGGTACTCGACATGGTCAAGGTCAAGCGCGCGCTCGCGGGCTCGGCCTCGCGCCTGATCGGCCCCAACTGCCCGGGGGTGATCACCCCCGAGGCCTGCAAGATCGGCATCATGCCCGGGCATATCCACCGGCGCGGCAAGATCGGCATCGTGTCGCGCTCGGGCACGCTGACCTACGAGGCGGTCGCCCAGACCACGGCCGCCGGCCTCGGCCAGAGCACCTGCATCGGAATCGGCGGCGACCCGGTCAACGGCACCAGCTTCACCGACTGCCTCGAGCTGCTGCTGGCGGATCCCGAGACCGAAGGCATCGTGATGATCGGCGAGATCGGCGGCGGCGCCGAGGAGGCGGCCGCGGCGCTGGTCAAGGCGTCGGCCACCGAGAAGCCGGTGGTCGGCTTCATCGCCGGGCGGACCGCACCACCGGGCCGGCGCATGGGCCATGCAGGCGCCATCATTGCGGGCGGCACCGGCGGCGCCGACGCCAAGATCGACGCGATGCGGGACGCCGGCATCCGGGTCGCCGACAGCCCCGCGGCAATCGGCCAGACGATGCTTGAGGCGATGGGTGGCTGAGGCCATTTGTTAATCCACCCGGCGGCATTTTCGCGCGGGGCGAGCTGTTCTTTGCCGGCGTCCGGCCTGGAGCGGCGGCAACGGTAGGTTGGAGCCATGGCCAAGCGACTCGAACTCGAGCAGACCGCCTTCCTCTATGGCGGCAACGGCGCCTTCATCGAGGATCTCTATGCCCGCTATCTCGCCGATCCGAGCACGATCGACCCGAGCTGGCGGGGCTATTTCGACGAGCTCGGCCCCGAGACCCGGAGCCTGTTCGAGCGCAGCCGGGACGCGCTCCAGCCCCCTCACGCCGAGAGCGCGCGGCCGGCCGCCTGGCCACTGGATGGCGGCGTCGTCGACCTCGGCAGCGAGCGCACCCGGCGCCTGATCATCGACCATCTGCGCGTGGTCATGCTGATCCGCGCCTATCGGGTGCGCGGCCATTTGCTCGCCGACCTGGACCCACTGGGCCTCGCCGGTGACAAGCAGCATCCGGAGCTCGACCCCAAGTCCTACGGCTTCACCGACGCCGACCTCGAGCGCGAGTTCTTCCTCGACAACGTGCTCGGCCTCGAGAAGGCGACGCTCGGGCGGATCGTCGAGATCCTGCGCCAGACCTACAGCGCCAAGATCGGCGTCGAGTTCATGCACATCCAGTATCCGGAGCAGAAGGCCTGGATCCAGGCGCGGATGGAGGGCTCGCACAACCTGCTCCGCCCGAGCGCCGAGGAGAAGCAGGAGATCCTGGAACAGCTGGTGATCGCCGAGGGCTTCGAGCGCTTCCTGCACACGAAGTTCCCGGGCACCAAGCGGTTCGGCCTGGACGGCGGCGAGAGTGCCCTGCCGGCGCTCGAGGCGATCATCCGGCGCTCGGCCGAGCTCGGGGTCGACGAGATCGTGATCGGCATGCCCCATCGCGGCCGCCTCAACGTGCTCGCCAACGTCATGGCCAAGCCCTACACCGCGATCTTCGCCGAGTTCCAGGGCGCCAGCGCCGCGACCGACGACGTGCTGGGCTCCGGCGACGTCAAATACCATCTCGGCACCTCAACCGATCGCGACCTGCCGAACGGCCAGCGCGTGCATCTCAGCCTGACCGCCAACCCCTCGCATCTGGAGGCGGTCAATCCGGTGGTGTTCGGCAAGGTGCGCGCCAAGCAGATGCAAAAGCACGACACCGAGCGCTCGCGGGTGATGGGGCTCCTGCTCCATGGCGATGCCGCCTTCGCCGGCCAGGGCGTGGTCCACGAAGGCCTCGAGATGTCGGAGCTCAGAGGCTTCCGGACCGGCGGCACGATCCACCTGATCGTCAACAATCAGATCGGCTTCACCACCAGCCCGGCCTACGCGCGCTCCTCGCCCTATCCCTCGGACGTCGCCCGCAGCGTCCAGGCGCCGATTTTCCACGTCAACGCCGACGACCCCGAAGCGGTCGTGCACGTCGCTCATCTCGCCGCCGAGTTCCGGCAGAAATTCAAGAAGGACGTGGTTGTCGACCTCTGGTGCTATCGGCGCCATGGCCACAACGAGGCCGACGAGCCGAGCTTCACCCAGCCGCTGATGTATCGCCGGATCGCCCAGCACCCGACCACCCGCCAGATCTACGCCCGCCGCCTGGTCACCGAGGGCGTGCTGAGCGAGGACCAGGCCCAGAGCCTGTACGACGACTTCCAGGAGCAGCTGGCGGCCGCGCACGAGGCCTCGACCGGCTACAAGATGAACAAGGTCGATTGGCTGGAAGGCGCCTGGACTGGCCTGGTCAAGGCGCCGGAGGAATACGAGCGGGGTGCGACCGCGGTGCCGATCGAGCAGCTGCAGGAGATCGGCCGGGCGATGACCGAGATCCCCGCCAGCCTGCACGTCCATCGCAAGCTGGAGCGGATCATCGGCCAGCGGCGCCGGGCGATCGAGGAGGGCCTCAGCCTCGACTGGGCGACCGCCGAGCACCTGGCGTTCGGCTCCCTGGTCCGTGAGGGCTTTCCGGTCCGCCTGAGCGGACAGGACGTCGGCCGCGGCACCTTCTCCCAGCGCCACGCCATCCTCTACGACCAGGAGACCGAGGAGCGCTATGTCCCGCTCAACAATCTCAATCCTGAGCAGGCGCCCTTCGAGGTCGTCGACAGCTTCCTCTCCGAGGAGGGCGTGCTCGGCTTCGAATACGGCTATTCGCTCGCCGACCCGAACTCGCTGGTGCTGTGGGAGGCGCAGTTCGGCGACTTCGCGAACGGCGCCCAGGTCTATTTCGACCAGTTCATAGCACCTGGCGAGGCCAAATGGCTGCGCATGTCGGGCCTCGTGTGCCTTTTGCCGCACGGCTACGAGGGCCAGGGCCCCGAGCACAGCTCGGCCCGGCTCGAGCGCTTCCTGCAGCTCTACGCCAAGGACAACATCCAGGTCCTCTACCCCTCGACGCCGGCGTCCTATTTCCATGGGCTGCGCCGCCAGCTGCACCGGCCGTTCCGCAAGCCGCTGATCGTGATGACCCCGAAATCGCTGCTGCGGCACAAACTTTGCACCTCGAGCCTCGCCGAGATGGGGCCGGGCAGCAGCTTCCACCGGGTGATGTACGAGCAGCCGCCCTCCCAGGCCGACCGCGACGTGACCCGCGTGGTCCTGTGCAGCGGCAAGGTCTATTACGACCTGGTTGCCCGCCGGCAGGAGCTCGGTCTCGAGCAGGTCGTGGCGCTGCTCCGGCTCGAGCAGCTGGCGCCGTTCCCGGACGAGATCCTGGCCGAGGAGCTGGTGCGCTTTCCCCGGCGGGCGCAGATCGTCTGGTGCCAGGAGGAGCCGAGAAACATGGGCGGGTGGACCTTCGTCGCGCCGCGCATCGAGGCGGTGCTGGAACGGGTCGGGATGCGCCATGCGCGCCCGATCTACGCCGGCCGGCCGCCGTCCGCGTCGCCGGCGACCGGCTTGTACGCCCAGCACGTGCGCGAGCAGACCAATCTCGTGGAGACGGCGCTGACCGGCGGTCTGGCCGAGGTTACGGGCACCGCCTGAGCGGGCAAGGGAACGGATCGGGCCATGAGCGTCGAAATACGGGTGCCAAGCCTCGGCGAGTTGGTCACCGAGGCGACCGTGGCCAAATGGTTCAAGCAGGTCGGCGACCCGGTCAACGCCGACGAGCCGATCGTCGAGCTGGAGACCGACAAGGTGACCCTCGAGTTCAATGCGCCGGCCAGCGGCACGCTCGCCGAGATCGTGGTCGAGGAGGGCGGCGAGGTCGAGGTCGGCGCCCTGCTCGGCTCGATCGCGCAGGACGGCGCGGGCGTCGCGGCCGCGGCCGCCAGACCCGCGGCGGTGCGGGAGCGCGCTGGCCCACCCGCGGTCGAGGCGGCCGGCGCGAACGGCCACGGCGCCCTGTCGCCGGCGGTCCGCAAGCTGCTCGAGGAGCATGGCCTGGACCCGGCCACGATCCCCGCGACCGGCCCCAAGGGCAACCTCACCAAGGGCGACGTGCTGGCCGCGGTCGAGGCCAGGCTGCGCGCCAAGCAGGCGCCCGCGGCTGCTGCCACCCCCACGCCAGCCGCGCCGCCGGCCTTTGAAAGCCGGCCGGCACCGTCCGCACCGGTTGTCGAGGAGCCGGCGCCGGCGGCCCTGCGCCCGGCACCGGCGATGCCGTCATCCCCACCCGAGCCGCAGCCCATGCCGGCGGCGGCACGACCGGTGGCCGCGCCGGCGGCGGCGCCGGCAGCGCGTGCGCCCGAGCCGGCGCCGCCGCCGGTCCTGGCACCCGGCCCGCGCGTCCAGGCGACCCAGCCGCGCCCGCCCGCGGGCGGCGAGGAGCGGGTCAAGATGACCCGGCTGCGGCGGCGGATCGCCGAGCGCCTCAAAGAGGCGCAGAACACCGCCGCGATGCTGACCACCTACAACGAGGCCGACATGAGCGCGGTGATGGCGCTCCGCCAGCGCTACCGCGACAGCTTCGAGAAGAAGCACGGCATCCGGCTCGGCTTCATGTCGTTCTTCGTCCAGGCGTCGATCAACGCGCTGCACGCCTATCCGGCGGTCAACGCCGAGATCGACGGTGACGAGATCGTCTACAAGCACCACTACGACATCGGGGTCGCGGTCGGCACGCCCTCGGGGCTGGTCGTGCCGGTGATCCGGAGCGCCGACCGCCTGAGCTTCGCCGAGCTCGAGCTGGCGATCGCCGAGCTCGGGGTCAAGGCGCGCGACGGCAAGCTCGCCATGGAAGACCTGATGGGCGGCACCTTCACGATCTCCAACGGCGGCGTCTACGGCTCCCTGATGAGCTCGCCGATCCTCAACCCGCCCCAGGTCGGCATCCTCGGCATGCACAAGATCCAGGAGCGGCCGGTGGTGGTCGACGGTGCGATCGCGATCCGGCCGATGATGTATCTGGCGCTGTCCTACGATCACCGGCTGGTCGACGGGCGCGAGGCGGTCGGCTTCCTGGTCCGGATCAAGGAATGCATCGAGGCGCCGGAGCGTCTGCTGCTTGAGGTCTGAACGCGGCGGACGGGCGCGCCGGACCAGGCCATGAACGAACCTTCACGACGAGACGGTGGATGACGGACGACAGCTTCGATGTGGTGGTGATCGGCGCCGGCCCCGGCGGTTACGTGTGCGCGATCCGCGCGGCCCAGCTCGGCATGAAGGTGGCGTGCGTCGACAAGCGCGGCAGCTTCGGCGGCACCTGCCTGAACATCGGCTGCATCCCCTCCAAGGCGCTGCTGCACTCGTCCGAGCTGTACGCCGAGGCGCGCGACGGCCTCAACGCCTATGGCATCAAGGTGCCGACCGTCGAGCTCGATCTCGGCGCCATGCAGGACCAGAAGAGCAAGGTGGTGAAGGAGCTGACCCAAGGGGTCGAGTTCCTGTTCCGCAAGAACAAGGTGACCGCGTTCAAGGGCACCGGCCGGCTGAATGGCCCCGGCCGGGTACAGGTCGAGCTCAATGCCGGCGGCAGCCAGGAGCTCGCGGCACGCTCGATCGTGCTCGCGACCGGCTCCGAGGTGGCGCCGCTCGCAGGCGTCGAGATCGACGAGCAGCGGATCGTGTCCTCGACCGGCGCGCTCGAGCTCGAGGAGGTACCGGCGCATCTGCTGGTGGTCGGCGGCGGCTACATCGGCCTCGAGCTCGGCACGGTCTGGCGCCGGCTCGGCGCCAAAGTCACCGTGGTCGAGTTCCTGGACCGGATCACGCCCGGCATGGACCTCGAGGTCTCGCGTCAGTTCCAGCGCCTGCTGTCGCGCCAGGGCCTGGGCTTCAAGCTCGCGACCAAGGTCACCGAGGTCGACAATGGTGGCGATCGCCTCGTGGTCACGACCGAGGCGGTCGACGGCGGCGAGCCGGAGCGGATGAAGGCGGACGTGGTGCTGGTCGCGGTCGGCCGGCGACCCTACACCGAAGGCCTCGGCCTCGAGACCGTGAACCTGACCCCCGACAACCATGGCCGGATCGAGGTCAACGGTCAGTTCGGAACCGCCGCCCAGGGGATCTACGCGATCGGCGACGTGATCCGCGGGCCGATGCTGGCGCACAAGGCCGAGGACGAAGGTGTGTGCGTCGCCGAGCATCTGGCCGGCCAGCGACCGCACATCGACTACGACGCGATCCCGGCGGTGATCTATACCGCGCCCGAGGTCGCCTCGGTCGGCAAGTCCGAGGAGCAGCTCAGGGACGCGGGCATCGCGTACAAGACCGGTAAGTTTCCGTTCTCGGCCAACGCCCGGGCGCGCGCCACCGGTCAGACCGACGGCTTCGTCAAGATCCTGGCGGAGGCCGCGAGCGACCGCCTGCTCGGGGTGCACATCATCGGCGCCGAGGCCGGCACCATGATCGGCGAGGCGGCGCTGGCGATGGAGTTCGGGGCGTCCTCGGAGGATCTGGCCCGGACCTGTCACGCCCATCCGACCCTCGAGGAGGCGATCAAGGAGGCAGCGCTCGCGGCCCACGGCCTGCCGCTCCACATCTGAGCCTCGGGGCCGCAAATCTGTCCGATAGGGACGCGCAGATCCGACGCGCGACGGCCGCGGATCGAACGGTTGTGGAGGCCTGTGTCGAGGCCGCGTTCCGGGGTTTCATCAAGGAGATCGGCAAGCCGCCCGCGCCGATGCTGGCCGACTACCGGGCGCTGATCGCGAATGGCCAGGTCCACGTCCTGGTGGCGGACGGCGCGGTGCTCGGCGTGATCGTCTGCACGGCCAAGCCCGATCATCTGTTCGTCGACGTGGTCGCGGTCCGCCCGGAGCGGCAGCGCCAGGGGGTCGGGCGCCGTCTGATGGCGTTCGCCACCGCCGAAGCGCGTCGCCTGGGGCTCGGCGAGGTCCAGCTCTACACCCACGAGGTGATGACCGGCGCGCTGGCCCTCTACCCGGCCCTGGGCTACTACGAGACGGCGAGACGCGTTGAGGACGGCTACGCCCGGGTCTATTTCTGCCAGCGCGTGCCGCCCGAGCGATGATTTGACGGCCGGCCGCCAGGCGGGACGGCGGCCCAGTCCGACGCATGCTCGCCGAGGGGAAAGCGTCCACGATGACGGTTCTGGTCACCGGCAGTGCCGGCTTCATCGGCTACCACGTTACCCTGGCCCTGCTGGCGCGTGGCGAGGCGGTGCTCGGCGTCGACGATCTGAACGGCTACTACGACCCGGCGCTCAAGCGGGCGCGCCTCGAGCGCCTGCAGGCACACGCAGGCTTCGCCTTCGAAGAGGCCGACATCGCCGACCTCGAGGCGATCACGGCGCTCGCGCGGGCCCATCGGGACGCGATCTCGGGGGTCGTCCATCTGGCCGCACAGGCCGGCGTCCGTCATTCGCTCACCGCACCCTTCGACTATGCCCGGAGCAACCTCCAGGGCCACATGGTCATCCTCGAGGTCTGCCGGCACGAACTGCCGGCGCTGCGCCATCTGGTCTACGCCAGCTCGAGCTCGGTCTACGGCGGCAACACCAAGATCCCGTTCGCGGTCGAGGACCGGGTCGACCAGCCGATCTCGCTGTACGCCGCGACCAAGCGCGCGGACGAACTGCTCAGCCACTGCTACAGCCACCTCTACCGCATCCCCGCGACCGGGCTCCGCTTCTTCACCGTCTACGGGCCCTGGGGCCGACCGGACATGGCGGCTTACCGGTTCGCGGACGCGATCACCGCCGGCCGGCCAATCACGCTCTACAACCAGGGCGAGATGGAGCGCGATTTCACCTACATCGACGACGTCGTCGCCGGCGTGCTCGCCGCCCTCGACCGGCCACCTTCAGCCGACGAGGGCACGCCACACCAGCTCTACAACCTCGGCAACCACCGCCCGGTCGCACTGCGCCACTTCGTGAGCGTGCTGGAAGAGGCGCTCGGGATGCGGGCCGAGATCCGCCTCGCCCCCCTGCCGCCCGGCGACGTCGTCCGGACCTATGCCGACATCGAGGCCAGCCGCCGCGACCTCGGCTTCGAGCCCAGGACCCCGATCGAGGAGGGCCTGCCCCGCTTCGTCGCCTGGTACCGCGAGTACCACGGGACGTAGCGCAACCGTCGGCGCCCTCGCGAGAGCGAGGAACAGCTCCTTCGAGCGCGACTCATAGCGTGCGCAGCCCCAAGTGCTCGGTCATCGGATCGAAATCCCGATCGCTGTGCAGCAAATCGCAATCCTGGGCGATACAGTAGGTGCCGATCAGGAGATCGATGGTCTTGCGCACCGTGATTCCGAGGCGCCGTAACGCACGATAGTGATCGGCCGCCCGCAGCGCCAAATCGACACCACCCACCGCCACCAGCTCGAAACTCAGCATGGTGGCTCTCACCGCTGCGTGCTCGCGATGATCCGGTATGCCGCGCAGGACCTCACACAGAACGAGATCGCCGACGAGGAGACTGACACCGGCCTGGCGATCGTCCTGCTTGCGCTTGGGGTCCAAGAAAGCGAGCACCCCGTCGAATATGGCGGTCTCGCGTGTCCGTGCGCCACGCAGGTGGTCGACCCATACCGAGCTGTCGACGAACACTCTCATGGGTCTCGGTCGGGAGCGTCCGGTTCATCAAGACGCTCTCGATGGAGATCGCCCTCCCATCGGATGCGGCCGAACAGCTTTCGGGCGTCCGCCTGCCGTTTCTGCCGCGCCAGAAGCCGCAGACCCGCCTCGACGACTTTCCGTTTGGTCTTGAGGCCGGTTGCCGCCATCGCCTCGGCAAGGAGCGCGTCGTCGATCTCGATGTTGGTCCGCACCGCGCCGCTCTTTCATGTGTAAATGATCCTCAAGAATTGCACATAGCGCTTTTGCGGCGCAAGCCCAGCGATGTTGGCTTGGCCCTGTCATCGCACCCAAGAATGGTGAGCGCTCGGAGATCGGGAAAGGAGCCGTGCGCGTCCTCTCATATCCCGGCATACCAATCGTAGTCGGCGACGTCCTCCCAGAAGCCGCCTTGACCGCGACCGATCGCGGCGAGGCCGTCGACCGCCTCGATGCGCATGATGAATTTCGCGTGTTTGTAGCCGAGCTGGCGCTCGACCCGAAGGCGGAGCGGCGCGCCGTGGCCGATCGGCAGGACGCCGTCGTTCATGTCGTAGGCAAGAATGGTCTGGGGATGGAAGGCGTCGACCAGATCGATGCTCTCGTAGTAGGGCGTGCCGCGGAAATCGTCGGCGCAGTGCAGGACGATGTAGCGCGCGTTCGGTTTCAGCAGCACCCGGTCGAGCACGGCTTTGAGCGGCACGCCGGTCCATTTGCCGATGGCACTCCAGCCCTCGACGCAGTCATGGCGCGTGATCTGGGTGCGCGACGGCATCGCACGGAGGTCGGCGAGCGAGAACGACTGCGGCGCTTCGACGAGACCGCCGACCACGAGCCGGTAGTTGGCGAAGTTCTGGGCGGCCTGGCGGGCCCAGTCGTCGCTGCGCGGCCTGGTGTTGCCGTTGGTGCGGAAGTCCGGAGACATGTCCGATTCCGCGTATTCGCGGGCCAGCGCCGAGCCGCCGATCAGGCGCTGGACGTGGTAGCTCAGCCATTCACCGGAGGCGAGGAGGTTCAGGAATGCCGGACTTTGGCTGAGCTGGTCGCACCCCGATAGCAGGGAAGCGGAGCCGCCCAGGGCGAGCGACGAGAGCAGGCGCCGGCGGGTCAGGAGGGTCTTTCGCACGACGGCTTCTCCCTCGGCAGACGGTAGCGGCCGGTGATCATCGAGCGGACCTCGTTGAAGGGCCCGGCCAGCACCACCATCGCGAGATGGACGACAACGAACAGGATCAGCAGCAAAGCCGTGATGAAGTGGATCGAGCGGGCCGACTGGCGGCCGCCGAACAGATCGAGGAGCCAGGGCCAGGCGGCGGCCATCGCGGGCGAGAGCGTCAGGCCGGCGAGGATCATGACCGGGATCAGGATGCCGAGGACGGCGAGATAGGCGAGCTTCTGAAGCGTGTTGTAGTGGCGCGCGGCCTCGCCCTTCGGGAAGTTCAAGGTCGCGTGTTGCTTGATGTCGTGGAGAATGTGCGCGGGTTTCAGCTCTGCGCGCGCTGGCGTGAGATCGCGCCGCAGGTGCCCGTTGACGAGGCTCCAGATACCGTAGAGCACGATGCCGCCCGCGAACAGCCAGGCAAAGGTCAGATGCCAGCGTCGGGCGAGCGCCAGGTCGTAGCTGGAGGGGATCGTCGCCCAGGACGGAAACGCCCGCGCCTGCCACTGGCCGTTCGGGTTCTTCCAGACACCGAGGACGCCCGTGGTCTCGATCGTGAGGCCGCCGACCCGCAGGAAGCCGCGCTGCCCTTGGTTGCCGATCTCGAGCCAGGCGGGATCGGGATTGGCGCCATACTGGCCCCAGTAGAGGCGCGGATGGGCATTGAAGATCATGAGCCCGCTCATCAGGAGGACAAAGAACGCGATCGCGTTGGTCCAGTGCCAGAGCCGGGTCGAAAGCCGGTGACGGCGGATGACGCGGTCGTCGGAGGCCGACGCCTGCGGCGACATCACTAAGTCGTGGTCGATGGCGGTCATGGTCGTTCACGCTGTGCGCGGGCGAGGTGCCTGCGGAGGGGCGGAGCGCGCCCCTCCGCCACGGTCGATCGATGGGCTACTTGCCCATCTTGGCCTTCTCCATGGCGTCGTGGACCGTCATGTCGGGCTGGCCGGCGCAGGCCTGGGCAACACTCTCGGCCGTGACCCCCATCTTGTCCGAACCCATGTTGTCGGAGGCCATATTGCCCGACGAAGCCATCTTGTCGGACGTCATGTCGCCGGATTTCATCCCGGTTGCCATCGAGTCCATGGCGGCCATCTGTCCGCTCGAGTCCATGGCGGTGAAGTCGGCGCAGCTCATGTCCGAAGCCATCTGAGCAAACGCCGGTGCGATCAGCATCCCAGAAACGATCGTCGTCGCCAGCAACATCTTCATGTCACGTCCTCCGTGGATTTGTCATTCCAGCAGTGCGACCAGCACCGTCGCGTCGACGATATGTCGTAGGGCCGCCAGATATCCAATCACGATCGTCACACGAACCCGTTACCGGCGATCACATTAAGTTCACTGCAATACCTGCGCCACTTTATACTATCCAATCAAGCGAGACATCTCCATGTCATGGCGGATCGGCGGCGGCGGCGATGAAGTTTACTCCGATTCCCGGTTCACGTCGCTTCACGTTCAGGTCAACCACGAGCCTGGCGGCGATGCGGCTGCGCTGACACCGATCGTGCCGGCCGGGGATTGGGCGGCGCGGCGGGGCGTGCTATGTGGCGGCCGCCATGTTGCATCTCAACGACGTCACCCTGCGGATCGGCGGCCGGCTGCTGCTCGAGCATGCGAGCGTGCGCCTGCCGGCCGGGCATCGGGTCGGCCTGGTCGGGCGCAACGGCAGCGGCAAGAGCACGCTGTTGCGCCTGATCCAGGGCGAGATCGGCCCGGATGCGGGCGAGGTGCGGCTGCGGCGTGGGGCGAGCGTCGGCACGGTCGCCCAGGAGGCGCCGGGGGGCGAGCGGACGCCGCGCGCAGCGGTACTCGAGGCCGACCTCGAGCGCGCGCGGCTGCTGCGGGCCGCCGAGAGCGCCCACGATCCGGCCGAGATCGCGGCCGTGCAGACCCGCCTTGCCGACATCGGCGCCCATGCCGCCCCGGCGCGGGCGAGTGCAATCCTGGCCGGCCTCGGCTTCGACGAGGCGGCGCAGACGCGCCCGCTTTCGACCTTCTCCGGCGGTTGGCGGATGCGCGTGGCGCTGGCTGCGGTGCTGTTCGCCGAGCCGGACCTCCTCCTGCTCGACGAGCCGACCAACCACCTCGACCTCGAGGCCAGCCTGTGGCTCGAGGATTACCTTTTGCGCTACCCGCGGACCCTGCTCCTGGTCAGCCACGACCGCCATCTTTTGAACCGGGTCCCCGAGCAGATCGTCCACCTCGACCAGCTCAAGCTCACCACCTACGCCGGCGGCTACGACGCCTTCGAGCGGGTGCGGCGCGAGCGTAGCCTGCTGCAGGCCAAGGAGCGCGCCAAGCAGGAGGTCAAGCGGCGCCACATGCAGGCGTTCGTCGACCGCTTCCGCTACAAGGCGAGCAAGGCGCGCCAGGCCCAGAGCCGGCTGAAGGCGCTGGCTAAGCTGGAGCCGATCGCCGAGGTGATCGAGGCACCGGACGTGGTCCTGCGCTTCCCGAAACCCGTGGTCCCGCCGCCGCCCCTGATCACGCTCGCGGACGTCGAGGCCGGCTATGGCGCACACGTCGTGCTGGATCGTTTGGACCTCCGGATCGATCCCGACGACCGGATCGCGCTGCTCGGCGCCAACGGCAACGGCAAGTCGACCTTTGCGAAGCTGCTCGCCGGCCGGTTGACGCCGCTTGCGGGCGAGATCGTGCGCGCGCCCAAGCTCCGGGTCGGCTATTTCGCCCAGCATCAGATCGAGGAGCTGCAGCCGGAGCGGAGCGCGCTGCAGCATCTGGCCGACCTCCTGCCCGACCAGCGCACCGATCGCCTGCGCGCCCGCCTCGGCGGGTTCGGCCTCAGTCAGGAGAAGGCCGTGCTGCCCGCAGGCCTGCTCTCGGGCGGCGAGAAGGCGCGGCTCACGCTCGCGCTGATCAGCGCCAAGGAGCCTCAGATCCTGGTGCTCGACGAGCCGACCAATCACCTCGACATCGATGCGCGGACCGCCCTGATCGAAGCGATCAACGAGTTTCCGGGTGCGGTGCTGCTGATCAGCCACGACCGCCATCTGATCGAACTGACCGCCGACCGCCTCTGGCTGGTGGCCGGCGGCCGCGTGCGCCCGTTCGATGGCGATCTCGACGACTATCAGCGCCTGGTCGCAGGGCCAGCCGACGATCGTTCACCGACCGCCGATCCGGCGCCGAACGCCAAGCGGGCCGAGCGCCAGCGGGGGGCTGCGCTGCGCGCCGAGCTGGCACCGCTGCGCCAGGCCGCGAGAGCCGCCGAGCGCGAGCTGGAGCGGCTGACCGCCGAGCGGGCCAGGCTCGCCGCCCGGCTCGCCGACGGCGCCACCTACCAGCTGCCGGGCGACGAGCTGGCGGCGTTGCTCAAGCGCGAGGCGGCTCTCAAGGCCGCGATCGAGACCGCCGAGCATTGCTGGCTCGCGGCCGCGGCGGCGCTGGAGGGCGCGAAAGTTTAGCGAGCGACGGTGACGTTTTGTTGACTTTCGAGTTGCCATCGACGCGCGGCTTGTCAAGACTGAGGGTCGAGCAAGGGCCGTCGGCGCTGCCCGGAGGTGGCGAAGCCAGTCCAGACGGCTACAGCAACCCAGGGAGATTGCCATGGCCGCGGTGGATTCGGTCCGGAATGTCGCGATCGTCGGGCCCAACGGCACCGGCAAGACCACGCTTTTGGAAAGCCTGCTGTTCGTCGCCGGCGCGATCAGCCGCAAGGGCAAGGCCGGTGGCGAGGGCAACACCGTCGGCGATGCCTCGCCCGAGGCGCGCGAGCGCCAGATGAGCACCGAGGTCAATGCCGCCACGATCGAGCACGAGGGCTTCGTCGTCAGCTTTCTCGATTGCCCGGGAACCGTCGATTTCGCCCAGGAGGTGCGCAACGTCCTGCTCGGCGTCGACGCCGCGGTGATCGTGGTCGAGCCGGTTCTGGAGCGCATGATCACCGTGTCGCCCTTGCTCAAGTTCCTCGACGCGCACCAGATCCCGCACCTGATCTTCATCAACAAGATGGACCGCTCCGAGGTCGCCTACCGCGACCTTTTGCAGAGCCTGCGCGATCTGTCCGACCGGCCGGTCGTGCCCCATCAATACGCGATCGGCCGCGCCGACAGCCTGGTCGGCTACATCGATCTCGTGACCGAGCAGGCCTACAGCTACAACGACGGCGCGCCCTCGGCGCTGATCGCTCTGCCGGACGAGTACCGCGAGCGCGAGCAGGCGGCGCGCACCGAGATGCTCGAGACGCTCGCCGACTTCGACGACGACCTGATGGAGATGCTGCTCGAGGAGCAGGAGCCGCCGGCCGAGGACATCCTCCGACGCATGCAGAAGACGCTGGGCTCCGATCAGATCGTGCCGGTGCTCATGGGGGTCGCCGACCGCGACATGGGCGTCCGGCGCCTGCTCGAGACGCTGCTCAAGGAGACCCCGCCACCTTCGGTGACCGCGGCGCGGGTCGGCATCGATCCGTCCGGCGACACGCTGGTCCAGGTGCTCAAGAACTACCATCTGCCGCACGCCGGCAAGCTGTGCCTGGCGCGGATCTGGGCCGGCGAGGTCAAGGACGGCATGACCCTCGGCGGCATGCGGGTCGGCGGCGTCTACCGCATGTTCGGCGCCCAGCACAACAATCTGCCGGCCGCCGGCGCCGGCGAGATCGTCGGGCTCGGCCGCCTGGAGGACGCCAAGACCGGGCAGACGCTCGCCAACGGCGCCGGGCCCGCGCCGGTCGAGCTGCCGGTCGCGGAGCCGCTCGCCCCCATGTACGCCTTCGCGCTGCGGGCCGAGAACCGCAACGACGAGGTCAAGCTGTCGGCGGCGATCGCCAAGCTGATCGACGAGGACCCGAGCCTGCGCTTCGAGCAGGACCCGGAGCTGCAGCAGAGCCTGCTCTGGGGCCAGGGCGAGATGCATCTGCGGGTGGCCCTCGACCGGCTGCGCTCCAAGTACCACATCGGGGTCGAAGGCCGGCCGCCGCATACCGCCTACCGGGAGACCATCCGCAAGAGCACCCAGAGCCACGGCCGGCACAAGAAGCAGAGCGGCGGCCACGGCCAGTTCGGCGACGTCAAGATCGAGATCAGGCCGCGCCAGCGGGGCGAGGGCTTCGAGTTCGTGGACAAGATCGTGGGTGGCTCCGTGCCGCGCCAATACATCCCCGCGGTCGAGGCCGGTGCCCGCGACTTCCTGCAGCGCGGGCCGCTCGGCTTCCCGGTGGTCGACGTCAGCGTCACCCTGTTCGATGGCCAGTTCCACAGCGTCGACAGCTCGGAGATCGCGTTCCGGATGGCGACCGCGCTCGCCTTGCGAGAGGGCCTGAAGAGCTGCGAACCGGTGCTGCTCGAGCCGATCCTCGCGGTCGAGATTTCCGTCCCGACGGAGTACACCTCGCGGGCGCTGCAGCTGGTCAGCCAGAAGCGTGGCCAGATCCTGGGCTACGACGCCAAGGCCGACTGGACCGGCTGGGATCGGATCTCGGCCAGCATCCCGCAGGCCGAGATTCACGACCTGATCGTCAACCTGCGCTCGCTGAGCCAGGGGGTCGCCTTCTTCGAGTGGCGCTACGACCACCTCAACCCGGTACCGGACAAGCTCGCCGAGACCGTGGTCGCACACCGTCACGAGGAGCTGCAGGCGTCGTGACCGGCGCCGGCAGCCCTATTCCGCAGCGCACAGGGTCTCCGGCTCGGCCGGTGCGTACGCGGCGAAGGCGCCGGCATAGGGCTTGGGCAACGGCTGCGCGAGGCCGCCCGCCTTGCTCGTGCGCAGGCCGAGCGTAACCAGGCCCTCGACCAGCTTGACCGCGGCGGCGACGCCGTCGACCACCGGGATGCCAAGCTCGTCCGCGATCGAGCGCTGCAGATCGGCCATGCCGGCGCAGCCCAGCAGCACGCAGTCGGCCTGGTCTTCGACCATCGCCTCGCGGCATTCGGCGAGGATCGCGCTGCGCGCGTTGCTCTCGGGCTTCTCCAGGTCGAGCACCGCGATGTCGGTCGTGCGCACGCTCCGACAGGCCTTCTGCATGCCGTAAGCCTCGATCAGGTGTTCGAGGATCGGACGCGAGCGCGCGAGCGTCGAGACCACGGCAAAGCCGGTCGAGATCAGGCTTGCCACGTGCATCGCCGCTTCCGCGATGCCGACCACCGGCCCCTTCGCGAGCTCGCGCGCCGCGAGCAGGCCCGGATCGCCGAAGCAGGCGATGACGTAGCCGTCGGCACCCTCGGCCTCGCCCTTGCGCACCTCGTCGAGGACGCCGATCGCGGCGAAGGCCTCGTCGTAGTGACCCTCGATCGAGGCCGGACCCATCGCCGGGCTGACCGCCTGGATCTCGGTGCCTGGTGCTGCCGCCGCGCGCGCCGCGGCCCCGATGCTCTCGGTCATGGATTGGGTGGTGTTCGGGTTGATCACCTTGATCCGCATCGCGTCCTCTCCCAAGGCGGCCGTCGCGCGTGCATGGTCCAGCCCACATGCCTGGAACATCATGCCCGCAGCACCCGCCCGGTTGTCGGGCCCCGGTGCCATGCTATGGTGGCAAATCTCAGCCAACTCCGCGAGTCCTGGACGCTCCGATGAGCCGCGCCTTTGTCAAGGAGAGCGACGAGGCCGGCGCTCCGCCGTTGCCCGACCGCCCGATCAGCGGCGCCCGCAATCTGGTGACCGGGCGCGGCTTGCGGCTGATCGAGCGTGCGCTCGCGCAGCATCGCAGCGAGCTGGCCGCTGCAACCGCGGCCGCCGACCGCGAAGCGGTCGGCCGGGCGTCCCGGGAGCTCCGCTACTGGTCGGCGCGGCGCGCGAGCGCCGAGGTCGTTGAACCAGGTGAGGCCGCCGACCGCGTCGTGTTCGGCACCGCCGTCACCCTGCGCCGTGCCGACCACCAGATCCTGACCTTCCGGATTGTCGGCGAGGACGAGGCCGATCCCGCCTGCGGGCGGATCGCCTGGACGGCGCCAGTGGCGCGGGCGCTGCTCGGCAGCCAACCCGGCGATCTGCGGGCGCTGCCGACCGGCGAGGTCGAGGTCCTGACGATCGATGCCGTGCCCGAACGGCCAGATTAAGTGTGCACGCCGAGCATCGGCTGTGGACCTTTTTCGCGTGGCGCGCGTTTTAATGGATTAACGGTTGCCCTCCAAGCGTTGACTCCCGCGAAAGGGTTGAAGCTAGGATGACCGACCATGGCGATTGAGAACTTACCGCGACCCTGGTTGCTGGCCGCGTTGACCGGCCTCAAGCTGGTTGATCTCCTGCCTCCGGAGGCGACCATGTCGCCGGAGCGCCGGTCGGAGCGCGCGCTGCCGCGCCCGGAGCCGAGACGCCGGCGGTTGGGAGATGCGGACGGCGGCCGCAAGCTCGACCCGGTCGCGCGCCTCAACTGAGCGCTGCGGGCGGGTCGGCGCCGACCGCATCGCCGATCCGGCAATAGCCGTCTTCGGCCAGCAATCGGTCGAGCTCGCCGAGCAGCTGCGGAATCATTTTCGGGCCCTGATACACGAGGGCGGTGTAGAGCTGCAGCGCCGAGGCCCCCGCGCGGATCTTGGCGTAGGCATCGGCACCGCTCGCGATGCCGCCGACCCCGATCAGCGGCAGCCGCCCACCGGTCAGCCGGAAAAGGTTGCTGAGCTGGCGGGTTGCGCGCTCGAACAGTGGCGCGCCACTGAGACCGCCGGCCTCGCGACGATGGCGTCCGGTCAGGACGTCCGGCCGGGCGATGGTCGTGTTGCTGATGATCAGGCCATCGATGCCGCGCGCGAGGGCGACCTCGGCGATCGCGGCCTCCTCGTCCGGGGCGAGGTCGGGCGCGATCTTGAGTAGCAACGGTTTAAGAGGGCTGGTGCCGGCGAGGGCCGCGCGCGCTCCGAGCAGGGCGCCGAGCAAGGCGTCCAGACGGTCCCGACGCTGCAGATCGCGCAGCCCCGGTGTGTTCGGCGACGAGACGTTGACCGTCACATAGTCGACCAGCGGGTAGAGCCCGCGCAGGCAGGCGACATAGTCCTGGATCGGATCGGGGCTGTCGCGGTTGGCGCCGATGTTGGCGCCAACCGGCCCGGGCCGGGGCTCCAGCTTCGCGAGCCGCGCACAGACCGTCTCCAGGCCGTGGTTGTTGAAACCCATGCGGTTGATCAATGCCTGCTGAGGCGGCAGGCGGAACAGGCGCGGTCTCGGATTGCCGGCCTGCGGCCTCGGCGTCACGGTGCCGATCTCGACGAAGCTGAAGCCGAGCCGGAACAGGCCGCACACCGCCTCCGCATTCTTGTCGAACCCGGCGGCAAGCCCGAGCGGATGCGCGAGCTCCTGTCCAAAGAGGGAGGTCCGAAGACGCGCCGACGCCGGCAGCTGCTGCCGCGCCACAAAGCCGTGCCGCAGCGCAAACAGCCCCGCCCCGTGCGCCCGCTCCGGCGGCAGCACCTGCAGGGCTCCGATCAGCATGCGCATCGGCGGCGGCTTGCCCCTTGGCTCGGGCTCGTTCATACCCCCGTCCTCTATAGTACCGAAATCGAGTCGCAGCCGAAGTTTCCCTGTCGCGGCTGCGATCTGCAACCCATCGTATTTCGCCGCGGATGCAGGCAGCGGCCGGGGATGACCAAACCGACCGACGAGATCATGTCGGACACTGCTGAACGGAGATTTGCTATGGACGGCTTTACCTTGTTTAACGACGAGAACCGACAAGATCTTCAAGCGCCCGACGGCAGCGCGGGTTGCCACGAAAGCCCAATACAAAGCCCGTACGCGAGGTGCTTCCCCGGTGGAGCCCGTGACACTCGCGGAAGCCACCGCGTAGCGTGCGGGATCGTTATCTCGGTTCGCGCGGGCGACCGAACCGGCGAGCACCAGAGCGCGTTCCCGTGGCTCTCGAGGTGCGCCGCCATGGTTCGTGGTTGAGCGGCCGTGGTCCGCCGGCCGACTGCCATCGCGCGGGCGTCCCGCAAGAGCGAACCTGCTTCCCGGTGGTGCTGCCCGCCAACGATCGGACGGCGCTCGGGATGCCTCATGCCGCGCCGGCGGCGAGCCCTATCTTCCCAGCGATACGCCGGCTTTGACCCGGATGCCCAACCTTGGCTTGGAGATCGGACCATGGCCAGTCTCGAGCCGACGCTCACCCTGATCGGCGGACCGACCGTTCTGATCGAGCTTGCCGGCCTGCGACTGCTCACCGATCCGACCGTCGATGGGCCGGGCCGCTACGAAGCGCGCGGCATCACGCTGGAGAGAACGCGTGCCCCGGCGCTCGCAGCCGAGACGCTCGGGCCAATCGATGCTGTCCTGCTGAGCCGTGACCAGCATTTCGACAATCTCGACCGGGGCGGTCGGGCGTTCCTGCAGCAGGCTCGGTGCGTCCTCACCACGCCCAGTGGCGCTGAGCGGCTGGGCGGGGCGGCGCGTGGGCTCGCCCCTCGGGAGCAGGTGCGCCTCGACCGGGAAGGTGGGCGCCGGCTCCTGGTCACGTAGACCCCGGCGCGCCACGGCCCGCCCGGGATCGAGAGGGTCGCTGGCGAGGTGACGGGCTTCGTACTCGGGATCGATGCGCCCGGCGATGCCCTCTACGTCACCGGCGATACCGTCTGGTACGAGGGGCGTGGCCGAGGTCGCGCGTCGGTTCCGGCCGCGCCTCGTCATCCTGTTCGCGGGCGCGGCCAAGCCGCGCGGGCCGTTCCACTTGACCATGGACAACAATGATGCGCTCGAGACGGCGCACGCCTTCCCCGACGCCCGGCTGGTCGCCGTCCACAACGACGGCTGGGGCCATTTCATCGAAAGCCAGGCCGACCTGGCGCGGGCCTTCGAGATCTTCGGTCTGGCCGCTCGCCTGCAAACGCTGACGCCCGGTCGGCCAATGCGGCTGATATTCAACCTACAATAGTTTTTTCTTTACATATTTCGCGTCATGTGCGAATATCCCGGCGATGTGCGGCGTTGGCGGGACCGAACCAGTGCGATGACGACCGGCCGCCCTTCGGCGCTGGGCGTGGCCCGGTTGCGGACGGTTGCGTTTGCTGGCATCGACGTCAGGGAGGTCGACGTCCAGGTCCAGATCAGCGCGGGGCTGCCGTCCTTCACGATTGTCGGGCTGCCCGACAAGGCGGTCGCCGAGTCGCGCGAGCGGGTGCGGGGTGCCTTGGGCGCGCTCGGGCTCGGCCTGCCGCCCAAGCGGATCACGGTCAACCTGGCCCCCGCCGACCTCGCCAAGGAGGGCAGCCACTTCGACCTGCCGATCGCGCTCGGCCTGCTGGTCAGCCTGGGCGCCCTGCCGTCGGACGCGATCCAGGGCTATCTGGCGCTGGGCGAACTGGCGCTGGACGGTGGCATCCTGCCGGTCAGCGGCGTGCTCCCGGCCGCGGTCGCCGCCGCCGCGCGCGAGCTCGGCCTGATCTGTCCCGGCCGGTGCGGCGGCGAGGCCGCCTGGCTCGGCAACGACATCGAGATCCTGGCGACCGACTCGCTGCTCGGCCTGATCAACCACTTCAACGGCACCCAGGTGCTCGCGCCGCCCAGCCGCCGGACCGTCGAGCAGCCCGCCCGCTACCCCGAGCTCACCGACATCAAGGGCCAGGAGACCGCCAAGCGCGGCCTCGAGATCGCCGCCGCGGGCGGCCACAACCTTTTGCTGGTCGGCCCGCCCGGCGCCGGCAAGTCCATGCTCGCAGCACGCCTTCCCGGTTTGCTCCCGCCGCTCGATCCGGCGGAAATCCTGGAGGTCAGCATGGTCGCCTCGATCGCCGGGCTTTTGCACGATGGCCGCCTGACCGAACGCCGCCCGTTCCGCAATCCGCACCACGCGACCTCGGTCGCAGCCATGGTCGGCGGCGGCTCGTACGCGCGCCCGGGCGAGGTCTCGCTCGCCCACAAGGGCGTTTTGTTCCTGGACGAGCTGCCGGAGTTCGGCCGCGCCGTCCTGGAATCCCTGCGCGCCCCCCTGGAGCTCGGCAAGATCACGGTCGCGCGCGCCAACCACCACGTGACCTACCCCGCCCGCTTCCAGATGGTCGCGGCCATGAACCCCTGCCGCTGCGGCTTCCTCGACAACCCGATCCTCGCCTGCGCCCGGGCGCCCCGCTGCGCGCGCGACTACCAGGCGCGGATCTCGGGCCCCTTGTTCGACCGCATCGACCTGCACGTCGAGGTCCCGGCCCTGGCGCCCACCGAGATGAGCCTGCCCAGCCCCGGCGAGCCGCGCGCCACGGTCGCCGCCCGGGTCGCGCGCGTGCGCGAGCTCCAGGCCGACCGTTTTTCCCAGCTCAAGGAGCCGGAGCTGCGCACCAACGCCGAGGCCGAGGGCGAGCTGCTCGACAAGATCGCGACCCCCGACTCCGCGGGCCGCGACCTCCTCCTGCGCGCGACCGAGCGCATGCACCTGACCGCCCGCGGCTACCACCGGGTGCTGCGGGTCGCGCGCACGATCGCCGACCTCGACGGCATGGTCCACGTGACCCGCGGCCACATCGCCGAAGCCCTCTCCTTCCGCCGCGTCCAGCCCGACCGCCGCTGACTGGAGCCAAGCGCCCAACCCGGCCAGCGCCCGCCTCCCCGAGATCGCAGTTCCCAGAGGGCGGCTGGGTCCATCCGAGACTGATATGATGGCAGTCGTGGCCTGCGCGCTCCTGCCAGGGACCAGAACAGGGAAGTCCAAGGCGGCGGTGGCCATACAATTTCTCGGAATGTCCATCGCATCAATTCATGGCGTATCTTCAGATTGATCGAGATCGACGCTGATCTATGCAGGCGAGGCGACGGCAGTGGCGCGGAAGTGGCGCGTCTTGGGCACACAAGTGGAGCGCGTTCTGCTTGATGGTCGGCCGACTCCAGCACATCAGCATCAAGTAAGTCGATCGGATTTTGCGCTGATTCACGGCACCCGCGGAATCCGGGGAGCCACGACCATCAATGGGCTCCAGCGCTTGATCGGAATCTGGAGGGTTGACTGGAGGATCAATGCGACACAGGCGACACTTCCGTGCGCATCCTCCGCCATCCGTTGTGTGAAATGCGGATGCTCTTGGTGACGCGACCGACGCCGCATACAATGATGGCAACCGACGACGCCGGGTCTCAAAACGGGTGAGCTCCGATGGTCCCCATCCACCCTGGTCGCATCCTGAGGCGCGAGCTTGCGGCCCGCGAGATGTCGGCCAACCGGCTGGCTCTGGCGCTCCGCGTCCCCTCGGGACGGATCACGTCGATCCTGAACGGCCGGCGCGCGATCAGCGCGGACACGGCACTCCGGCTCGCCCGCCATCTCGGCACCAGCGCTCAGTTCTGGATGAACCTGCAGACCCGCTACGACCTCACGGTCGCCGAACGCGACCACGGCGCCCGCATCGCCGCCGAGGTCGAGCCATGCCGCGTGACCCTAGTGGCTCACCCCAAAAAATGCTTGAACGCAAGCCCGGACCCCGGAGGCCTTGACCCCGGAACCTCGCGCTTGCTTTGTAGGCCGGAAGGTCTTACTATAAAGCATGCTCGATACAATTGCTATAGTTCTACCGATCCTCGCGAGCGCCACTGCGGTCGGCACTGTACTGTGGGCCGTGGCAGGTGGCGTTTGCGCATATATAAAAAATCCAAGGATTCAAGTGAAACTTGAATTAGCGATCTAAGACGTAACGATCCTCGACGCGTGGATGGCACGCTATCAACCCAAGTCGGCGTCTGATCTCGGCGCCGCGCCTGGTTTTGGATGAATCTGCAGACCCGCTACGGCCACGCGGCCACCGAGCGCGACCATCGCGCCCGCATCGTCGCCGACGTCGACCGCGCCGCGTGATCCGTAACCGCCCGCCCCAAAATGTTGAACGCCAGACCTGATCCCCGACACCAGGAGACCCCACCCCTGGGACCACGCAGGGATTCGCGATGAATGTTTTTTCTAGTCACTTCCGAGAACTCCTTTCGGAGGCGTTAGGCAGAGCGCTCGTTCTTTCATGTGAGAATTCAGCCCTTGTCGTGGCCGCAACAGTGCATGGATTTGATCACGGTCAGGGAATTCGTACATTGAAAGCAGTAGTTGAGAATCGTCAATTCTTGTGCATAGATAGCAAAAACTTTCGAGCGAGTGTAATCGAGATCACAGAACTTAGCACACTTGACAAGATACTTCATGATAAAGCCCTATCTGGATTCTTGACTTACTACGCCACGCGGCTGCCGATCGTAATTTCGCAAAAGATTAAATACAAAGATCGACCACGCGTACATGAATGCTACGAGATACTAAAAACCTCGCTAGTTACCTTCGAAAAGACGCATCCCGATGTGCTAGATACAGCAATTAGAGATGGCTTGTTTGAAGATGTCTTCTCAGTGCTTCGGCGCACCCGCCAAGTCTTCAGTCCGTTGAGAACCTCTGATGATTTTTCTTACAATTCTGCGTGGTTGATAAACATCGTTCTAGATACCGCCAGACTATCTGTTGTTGATGAGAGAGATTGTTCTTGTGCTGGATTGATCTCCTCTTGTATAGAGGCGAGTATATTAAGAGATTGCAGGGTGATGGCCGCGGCTGCTCTGTGTGATATATTTCCAATCTTTTTCAACGAACTCCTTGGACATTATACAGAACTGTTGTTTTTGTCGCCCGCAGTATCAGAAAAGCCATTCTGCAGGTAGGTTAGGCGCGTTGCAGCGTGTCGCGAAAACAAACGCAAAAGAACAAGGTCCTGACCAAACGGCTCGGGGGGGGGTATGCGGACGGAAAAATTGTCAGCGGCGCCTTCAGAAGCGCTCGCGAGCCGCTATATATTCAGTTGGCCATCGGCTAATCAGCCAGCGTCAACCCAGTCCCGTAACTCAAGATCAAAGCGTATAACGCTCATCTGAGGCAGTGGCATGATTTCCGGTGGATAAATCTCAATGTGGACAGAAGCACCGCCTTCTGCGTAGGTTCGTCCTGCCGCTTTAGCCTCATCCAACCGATCAAAAGGAAAACCCTGTGCTTTTCCGTCGACGTACAGTAGATATTTGAAGCTCACGTTCGTCTCCCAGGGCTGCGACACTGGTCCTAAAGCGCGGGGTTATCCCGTCAGGCTGGCAGGACTGGAGCGGCTACAGCTCGACCATACCGTACCGGAGGTTGAAGAAGAAGCGATCTTTTAGCTGAAACTACAAATGGGGCGACTGAGAAGCGGGGCGGGACTCTCTACCGGCAGGCCGGCCCGTGCCCGCGTCACGCGGCGCGGTGGGTCGGGATGCGGGCGAGGCCATGCGGCAGATCGCCTTCAGCGTTCGATCGCCAGAAGGTCCTCGATGGCGACGCGCAGGGTCTGGGCGAGCAAGGCCAGCGCCCGCGTCGAGCCCGGCTTCCTGCCGGCCTCGATCTCCGACAGATAGCTCGGCGCGATGCCGGCGCTCTTGGCCAGGGCGCCGAGCGTGAGCCCACGATACTCCCGCCAGGCCCGAACCGGATGCTCGCCCGCGAAAATCCGATCCGCGAGCTCGATCGGGACGTACTCGGCCTCGCCGGCGGCCTCGCGGGGCCCGGATCGCGCGCTACGGGCCCCGGGGTCGCGATGGCATCTTTAGGCCTGGACACCGAGCGTCTGCTGCACCCGCTGGACGGTCGCCGGGTCGAGGCGCAGACCCTGCGCGAGCTGACGCAGGTAGTCCTGCTCGGCCGGCGTGTCGACCTCGATCGCCAGCAGCGAGGCGGCGTAGACCTCGACCGCCAGCTGCGGCGTTTGCACCCGCTGGATGAGCGCGTTCATGTCCATGGGCTTGAGCATTTCGTCGGCAATGAACTGACGCGCCTGCGGATCGGCGCCGCTGCCCTCGAGCTTGCCGACGATCCGTTGCGCCTCCTTCTGGTCGATCGCGCCGTCGGCCTTGGCGGCGTTGATCATCGCGCTGATGATCAGGGTGGCCTTGTCCTGCAGCTCCCGCTCCTCGCGCGGCGTCTGCGGCTCCCGCAGTCCGAGCGGCGCGTCCTGGGCGGGATCGTCGCTGCCCGGCGCCGGCTGGGCGTCGTCTTTGCCCTTGAGGGTTGCCATGGCGAGGCTCGCGAGCAGCGCCAGGGCGCCACCGCCGAGCGCGCCATGGGGAACCCCGGACTTGCCGCCCAGGAAGGCCCCGGCCAGGGCGGCCAGACCGCCGACCGCGAGCGGATTCTGGCTGGCGACGCGACCGGCGTCGCCAAGCATGTCGCGCGCCTGACCGGCGGCGCCGGCGCCGGCCCCACCGAGGCCCCCCAGCAGATCCGATAGGGGATTGCCGCCAGCGCTGCCGCCGCCCAGGCCCAACCCGCCGAGCAGATCGGACAGCAGACCGCCGCCCGCGCCCGGCCCCTGGGCGCCGAACGCGTTGCCAATGCGGCTGGCAGTCGAGGGCGTCGTGCCCGCCTGCATGAGCTGGCCCAGCAACTCTCGTGCGTCCATGTTTGTCCCTCCCCGCGGCCTCGGGGCCGCCTTGAGCAGATGTGTACCACTCCCGTATCTGGAGAGCCAGCATGAGCCGGCGGGATACCGCGGGGCTCGCCGGTGGGCGCACGAACGGACCAGGGGAGGTGTGCAGCCGAGAGCGGACCGGCGTACGTGGGCGGGACGTTGCGGGTCGATGTCGGGTTCTCCCGGGTCGACGCGGGACGCAGGGAGCGATTGCGGTTGGCGCGGTTCCCGTTTAATCCCCGGTTGCGAGAGGGATTTCGCCAGCGGGCCTTCGTGCCATGAACGTGATCCGGACCAAGGTCGATCCGCGCGCCGAGGCGTTTCGCGCCAATGCGGCGGCGATGGATGCGTTGGTCCTGGATCTGCGGGCCCAAGTGGGAAAAATCAAGCAGGGCGGCGGGGCGGCGGCGCGCGAGCGGCATCTCGGGCGGGGCAAGCTGTTGCCGCGCGATCGGGTAAGGGCGCTGCTCGATGTCGGGTCGCCGTTTCTCGAGTTTTCCCAACTTGCGGCGTTCGGCATGTATGGCGACGAGGTGCCGGCGGCCGGGTTGATCACCGGGATCGGGCGGGTCGCGGGGCGGGAATGTCTGGTGATCGCCAATGATGCCACGGTCAAGGGCGGGACGTACTATCCGGTCACCGTGAAGAAGCATCTGCGGGCGCAGGAGATCGCGCGGCAGAACCGGTTGCCGTGCGTCTATCTGGTCGATTCCGGGGGCGCCAATCTGCCGAATCAGGACGAGGTGTTCCCGGACCGCGAGCATTTCGGGCGGATCTTCTATAATCAGGCGAGGATGTCGGCGGCCGGGATCGCGCAGATCGCGGTGGTCATGGGATCGTGTACCGCGGGCGGCGCCTATGTGCCGGCGATGGCGGATGAGAGCATCATCGTCAAGGAGCAGGGCACGATCTTTCTGGGTGGGCCGCCGCTCGTGAAGGCCGCGACCGGCGAGGTCGTGAGCGCGGAGGAGCTGGGAGGGGCCGATGTCCATGCCCGGACGTCGGGGGTCTCCGACCACTATGCGCTGAACGATGCCCATGCGCTCGGGCATCGCGCGCCGGATCGTCGCCAACTTGAACCGCGTCAAGCGGCCGGACTTGGAGCTGCGGACCCGGAAGAACCGGTCTGCGATCCGGGCGAGCTGCATGGCATCGTCGGGGCCGATCTGCGGAAGCCTTACGATGTGCGCGAGGTGATCGCGCGGATCGTCGATGGCAGCGCGTTCGATGAGTTCAAGGCGCTCTATGGGCAGACGCTGGTCACGGGCTTTGCCCATATCTTCGGCTATCCGGTCGGCATCCTTGCCAACAATGGCATCCTGTTCTCCGAGTTGGCGCTGAAGGGGGCGCATTTCATCGAGCTCTGCTGCCAGCGGGGCATTCCGCTCGTGTTTTTGCAGAACATCACGGGCTTCATGGTCGGGCGCAAGTATGAGGCGGGCGGGATCGCCAAGGATGGGGCCAAGCTCGTGACCGCGGTCGCCGGCGCGGCAGTCCCCAAATTCACGGTGATCATCGGCGGCAGCTTTGGCGCCGGCAACTATGGCATGTGCGGGCGGGCGTACGGGCCGCGGTTCTTGTGGATGTGGCCGAATGCGCGGATCTCGGTCATGGGCGGCGAGCAGGCGGCGAACGTTTTGGCGCAGGTGCGGCGCGACGGGCTCGAGCGGCAGGGCAAGGCGTGGAGCGCTGAGGAGGAGGCCGCGTTCAAGCAGCCGGTGCTCGAGCAGTACGAGCGCCAGGGGCATCCCTACTATGCGAGCGCCAGGCTCTGGGACGATGGCATCGTGGCCCCCGCTGATACGCGCATGGTGCTGGGGCTCGGGATCTCGGCGGCGCTGAATGCGCCGATTCCGAAGACCGCGTTCGGCGTGTTCCGGATGTAGCCGCAGCCATGTTCGAAAAGATCCTGATCGCCAATCGGGGCGAGATCGCCTGCCGGATCGCGCGCACCTGTCGCCGGCTCGGGATCCGGACGGTCGCGGTCTTTTCCGAAGCCGATCGCGGGGCGCGGCACGTCGAGCTCTGCGACGAGGCGTATCTTTTGGGCCCGGCACCGGCGCGCGAGAGCTATCTGAACGCCCTGCGGATCCTCGAGATCGCAAAGCTGACGGGCGCCGAGGCGATCCATCCGGGCTACGGGTTCCTTGCCGAGAACGCGGAGTTTGCCGAGGCTTGCGGGGCGGCGGGGCTGGTGTTCATCGGGCCGCCCGCGGCGGCGATCCGGGCCATGGGCTCCAAGAGTGCTGCCAAGGCGATCATGGCGCGGGCGGGCGTGCCGCTGGTGCCGGGCTACCATGGCGAGGATCAGGAGCCCGGCGCGGCTCGCCGAAGCGGCCGCGGCGATCGGCTGGCCGGTGCTGATCAAGGCCTCGGCCGGCGGCGGCGGCAAGGGCATGCGGGTGGTGGCGCGGCCGGAGGGGTTCGCGGATGCGCTCGCGGCCGCCAGGCGCGAAGCGTCGAGCGCGTTCGGCGACGACCGGGTGCTCGTGGAAAAGTACCTGAGCCGGCCGCGGCACATCGAGATCCAGGTGTTCGGCGACCGCCACGGCAACCTCGTGCACCTGTTCGAGCGCGACTGCTCGATCCAAAGGCGGCATCAGAAGATCGTCGAGGAGGCGCCGGCGCCGGGGCTGACCGCGGACGGCCGGAGCGCCATCGGCGAGGCCGCGCTCGCCGCGGCGCGCGCGATCGGCTACCAGAATGCCGGCACGGTCGAGTTCATCGTCGCGGATGGTGGAGACAACGAGCGCTTCTACTTCATGGAGATGAACACCCGGCTCCAGGTCGAGCATCCGGTGACCGAGATGATCAGCGGCCAGGACCTGGTCGAGTGGCAGCTCGAGGTCGCGGCCGGGGAGCCCCTGCCCTGTCGTCAGGAGGACCTCCGCATCGCCGGCCACGCGCTCGAGGTCCGCATCTATGCCGAGGACCCGGCCCGGGATTTCCTGCCGGCGACCGGCACGCTGCGCCATCTTGCGACCCCGACGGAGGGCCCGCACGTGCGGCTCGAGAGCGGCGTTCGCGCGGGCGACGAGGTCGGCATCCACTACGATCCGATGCTGGCCAAGCTGATCGTCTGGGACACAGAGCGCGCGGGCGCGCTGCGCCGGCTCAGGAGCGCGCTCGAGGGTTACCAGGTGGTCGGCGTCACGACCAATCTCGAGCTGCTCGCGGCGATCGCGGCGCACCCGGCGTTCGCCGCGGGCGAACTCGACACGGGCTTCATCGAGCGCCACCGCGCCGAGCTCTTTTTCCCACTCGGACCGGCCCCGGACGCGGTGCTGGCGATCGGCGCGCTGAGCGAGCTGTTGCGGGTCCAGGCGGCAGCGGCGGCGCAGGCCGCGCGCTCGCCCGATCCGCATTCGCCCTGGCATCGGGCGTCCGGCTGGCGTCTCAACGACGACAATCTTCATACCCTCGAGCTCGGCGATGCTGAGCGCGAGGTTCGGGTGATCGCCCGCTATCGATCCGACCACATCCTGCTCGAGCTGCCGGATGGCACGCTGCGAGCGCGCGGCGAACTGGCAGCCTACGGCCGTCTCCGCTTCGATCTCGACGGCGCCAAGGGCAGCGCGACCGTGGTCCGCACCGGCGACGAGCTCACCGTCTTCAGCGCCTTCGGCCGCCACCGCCTGCAGGTCCGGGACCCGCTGCACGCGGCCCTGCCCGAGGAGATCGTGAGCGGCAGCCTGGTGGCGCCGATGCCCGGCAACATCATCAGCGTGCTGGTCCAGGCCGGCGATCGGGTGACGGTCGGGGCGCCCTTGATGATCCTCGAAGCCATGAAGATGGAGCACACCATCAGCGCGCCGCTGGAGGGCGTGGTCGAGCGGGTCAACTTCGCGGTCGGCGATCAGGTCGCCGAGGGTGCTGAGCTGCTGGCGATCGCGGAGCCAGGTTAGACTTGCGTCAGCGCGGGCCAAAGACGGTTGAGACGCTCCTGGGCCGGGCGTCGTGGCGCGACGAACCGACAGCCCATGCCGGCCAGGCAATTGCCCCGATGCTGGCTGGGGGCCTGGACGGGAGCTGAGCGGACCCGGGATCCCGGGGTGGCTCGACGCCGCTCATCCGGCCATTCGCCGCCCTATCTCCGGAGGTGACCTTCGAAGTCGCGGATCGCACGCCGTTCGGCGGGCTTGCTTCACATCGTCCGCAGACTCGACCAAGGCCGTCGCGATGAAATTCAGATCATCCTTGCTCAGGCGGGCTGGCAGACGGACATCGCACGCCCGCATCAACATGGCGCGGGTCTGCTTCAGGTCGGATTGCGGCCCAATGAACTTCCAGTTCCAGAACGCCCGGGCGTTGTCCTCGGAGAGCCCAAAGATCTGAACCGAGACACCCTTTTCATTCACCGATCGCTGGAACGCGCTCGCTTCCTCGTCGGGCCCGAAACCGCGGAGGTTGAACTGGATGGAGTCGGGCGCCCGAAGTTCCGGGCCGAGAGGGGCCGGAACATTCAGCCATGGCGACGCATTCAGGATCCCCGCAACATAGTCATGGTTGGCCCGGCCGTCTCTTGCCCGCCGCGCCACTTCCTGGATTTGCGGCCGCAAGACCGCCGCCGAAAGATTGTTCATGCGCATGTTGTAGAGCGGCAGCTTGTTCTGCCAGACCGCGAATCGGTCGTGCACGACTGGATGTTTTCTCCAGTTGTGTTCGTAGGCGCCCGACATGATGATCGCACGGGCGATGACGTTGGGGTCGTGCGTGACCAACATTCCGCCTTCGCCGGCGTTCATCAGCTTGAACGACTGAAACGAAAAGCATCCGACCGAACCGATCGTGCCGATTTTTCGGCCCGACCACAGGGTACCAAGAGAATGGGCCGCGTCCTCGATCACCGGAATGTCGCGCGCGTCACAGAGGCCCATGATCGCGTCCATATCCGAGGTGTGGCCGCGCATATGGCTGATGACCACAGCCTTGATGTCCTTTGACAGCTTCGCCTCGAAATCGCCAACATCGATCCGGTAGTTCGCCGCAACATCCACCAGGACCGGTTCGGCGCCGGCGTGAACCACGGCCGACGGCACTGCGGCAAAAGTAAATGCCGGGATCAGAACCTTGGCGCCAGGCTCGATCCCGATGGCTTTCAACGACAGGAACAGTGCAGAAGAGCACGAATTCACCGCCAACGCGAACGGAACGCCCATGAATTCTGCGAATTCGCTCTCGAGTTTGGCGACCGGCGAGCCCGAGGCCGGGCCGTAGCGAAACAGGTCCCCGCTTGCAAGCAGGGCATCGATCTCCGAGCGCACAGCGTCCGGGATCGGCTCTGCATCATAGACGTTAGGGGCAGACACCATGTTCAAACATCCCTCGTTGGCCCAACAAATCATTGCCCGGTCAAAGCTTGCTGTATCCGCAAGCTCGAAAGAAATCGCGGACTTCCTCGGTCAGGAAGCCCTCCCCGCTGGCCAGCTGAGGCAAGTCGAAGCCACCGCCGGTGTTGATTTCGATCAAAACGGGGCCGGCCTGCGTGATGCCGATATCCATCGATTGATACCTTACCGGTTGAAAAATGGGCGCGCATCTGTGCGCCAAGTCCAGGATGCGGTCCCACATTGGTACGATTTCGCCAAGTAGCGGCTCGCCGGTATCCGGATGGACTGTATGGTCCGTCGTTCCGAAACTGTCTTTGGAGCGGACGGTCAGAATTCGACCATTTTGGAGATCCAGGTTGCAGGCGAGATTGCCGGGCCGCCAGAAGCTGTCAGCGACGTTCTCGCGAGATGGCAATTTCAGGATCGCGAACGGAATCTTAATGCCGTCTTCGCTGATCAAGACGCACACGCGGACGGTGGCCAGGCTGTCGGTATAGCGATCAAAAAAACTGTGATTGCGCTCCAACGCCTGGAGCAGATAGGGCGTTGTTCCAACGAACTGCTCCATGCAGGCGTCATAACTCAGCCACCCGTGCCCCTTCAGAAGCATGGCATTTTCATCTGCGTCCACGGCCAGGAAAGCGCCGAAGCTGCATATCCCGCGATTTTCCTTGCCGAACAGCGGCAGGACATCCTGCGACGTCATGAAGTCGCGGAGCTCTTCGGCGGTCGAGATCTTGTGGGTGGCGGGATAGGCTCGTTCGCTTTTGTCGATAACGGCCAGGGTCTCGGGCACCCTGATCGTCAACTTAGCGAGAATGTGCGCGCACAGCCATTTGTCCTCAGTCGTCGCCTGCCACGTCATGTCGCAGCAAACGCGCGTAATCGGCCAATGCAGCGTGTTGGTGAGAAATTTCGCCTGGTCTTCCGGACGGTAGCGGACCGTGTCGTAGACGCCGTATTGAACGTACTCAGGCCAGGTGAGCTTGCCGCACCCACGGTTCAGGCGAGTGAATTCTCGCGTCATCTCCAAAAAGCGCCGACCGCTCTTTTTCTGGGCGTGGCGCAGATACCCGAGAACGGTCGGTTTGATCCGGTCCCAGTCGACTTTGTCGCGCGTGACGGCGTGGCCACTTTTCACGTGCGCAAGCTTGTCTTTGCCGTCCGCAGCCGCGGCGTTCGCCGCACCGAATAGACGGTCGTCCGGACCGCCGCGCAAGGAAGCTCCGACTTGGCGTTTCCCGTTGGTCTCTGCGACCGAAAGGCGAACGGGACCCGCTAGGATCTCCGAAGTCTGTTCGGCCTCGACGCGCATGCGCTTCATCTCCCGTACTGCACAGTTCGACCCAGTGGGGGTCAGTCGTCCGCGACCGCGCAGTTTCGCCGGTGCCGAACACACTTCTTCTGTTTCGAACCACTGCCCGGCACCGACCTGCGTCACGGCTGGCAGCCCGGACCGCGCCCGCGCCAATCTAAGGGGCTTGGCTTTATGGAAGGTGAACGAGCCGATCCACCCGCGCTCGCCGACTGGTGCCATCGGCAGGGATCGTCGCCGGCGACGGCGCCATCGTGGTCCAGGCAGCGGGCCCGCATACCCCGTTTGCGGCAGCCAGACCAAGGAGGCCCGCCCGGCCTGGCCGCCAGAGCCGTTCATTTCTTGCCGCGACCGGCTCACCGCTGGTGATGAACTCGTCACCTGCTGGAATTCGACGTCAGGGGTCGCTGAGAAATCATTTCCGCTTCTGGCTAAGAGCCGACTCCGGCGAGCCCCTCCGAAGCCCCTGGTGCTTCAGGTATCTTCCGTTGGGTCTCGACCACCAGACTAGTAGCCACACCATAGTACGCCATCGGCGACGATGCGCCGCTGCCCGGGATCGCCCGTGGTAAAACCGCGTTAGTGACGCTGCGCGCAGCTGAGGGATCAGGGCCGAGCGGGACTGCCCGCCGGCTTGCAGGTTCGAACTCCTGCCGCGCGCACCAAATCTCCGGCGCTCAGGCGCCGGAGGTTGCCGACAGCAGCGGCATTATGTAGGACGGCGGGGCTGGTGTTCATCGGGCCGCCCGCGGCGGCGATCCGGGCCATGGGCTCCAAGAGCGCGGCCAAGGCGATCATGGCGCGGGCGGGCGTGCCGCTCGTGCCGGGCTACCATGGCGAGGATCAGGACCCGGCGCGGCTCGCCGAAGCGGCCGCGGCGATCGGCTGGCCGGTGCTGATCAAGGCGTCCGCTGGCGGCGGCGGCAAGGGCATGCGGGTGGTCCTGCGGCCTGAAGGATTTGCAGACGCGCTCGCGGCCGCCAGGCGCGAAGCGTCGAGCGCGTTCGGCGACGACCGGGAAGATCGTCGAGGAGGCGCCTGCACCTGGCCTCACCGCGGACGGCCGGAGTGCCATCGGTGCGGCCGCGCTCGCCGCGGCGCGCGCGATCGGCTACCAGAATGCCGGCACGGTCGAGTTCATCGTCGCAGATAGTGGAGAAAACGAGCGCTTCTACTTCATGGAGATGAACACCCGGCTCCAGGTCGAGCATCCGGTGACCGAGATGATCAGCGGCCAGGACCTGGTCGAGTGGCAGCTCGAGGTCGCGGCCGGGGAGCCCCTGCCCTGTGCCCAGGCGGGCCTTGGCATCGCCGGGCACGCGATCGAGGTCCGGATCTATGCTGATGCCGCCTTTGGATCGAGCAGTCGCGCTCGAACAGGTGCACGAGGTTGTCGTGCGCGTCGCCGAACACCTGGATCTCGATGTATCGCGGCCGGCTCAGGTACTTTTCCACGAGCATACCCGGCCCGGGATTTCCTGCCGGCGACCGGCAGGCTGCGCCATCTTGCAACCCCGGCGGAGGGCCCTCATGTGCGGCTCGAGAGCGGCGTTCGCGCGGGCGACGCGGTCGGCATCCATTACGATCCGATGCTCGCCAAGCTGATCGTCTGGGACACAGAGCGCGCAGGCGCGCTGCGCCGGCTCAGGAGCGCGCTCGAGGGTTACCAGGTGGTCGGCGATCAGGTCGCCGAGGGTGCTGAGCTGCTGGCGATCGCGGAGCCAGGCTCGTAACGGAAAAGCCCCGCTTGGCGGCGCTGCGCCATGCGGGTCTGGCACCTGCGCACAGGCATCGTCGCCGCGGTGACCGCCGCCGACCGGAGCCGGTTGGAGGCGATCGTGGCGAACCGCAACAGCCCACAGAAGCACGTCTGGCGGGCGGAAATCGTCCTGCCGACGGCGGGGGGTCTCGCCACGAACGAGACTATGCGACTGCGCGCTTTGCGCCCCGGCTGTCGGCATGGTGGCCCGCCCGCCATCGCGAGATCAGCGAGGCCGCGAACTGGCCGCCGGCGATAAGGCTGACAACGAAGGTGCCGGGGCCAAGGCCTTGGCGCACATGGAGCGGCAGCACCGGCATCGCGAAGCCGATGACGAGGTACCCTACCAAGACCACCGCTGCGGTCGGCAGCAGGGTCGCGACCGAGCGGCCCGGCCGGACCGCATGGATCGCAGCTTGCATCACTGAGTCACAGGTCCTGGCGCGTGGGCCGGAACAGGATCTCGTTCACGTCCACGTCCTCCGGCTGGCTGATGGCGAAGGCGACTGCCCGCGCGAAGGAGTCGGCAGGAATTGCGATCGCGTCATAGAACTTACGGATTCTCTCGGCGGAGTCCGGATCGGTCACGGTGTTTGGCAGCTCCGTGGCGACCGCGCCCGGCGAGATCACCGTTGTGCGAATGTTGTAGGGCTTCACTTCCTGGCGCAGCCCCTCGGAGAGCGCCCGCACGGCGTACTTGGTCGCCGCATAGACCGCGGAGCCTGGCCCGACCCTATGGCCGGCGACAGAGGAGACATTGATGAAATGGCCGGCTTTCTGCTGCTTCATATGCGGCAGCGCCGCGGCAATGCCGTACAGCACGCCCTTGATGTTCACATCGATCATCCGGTCCCATTCGTCGATCTTGAGGCGCTCGAGCAGCGCCTGTGGCATCAGCCCGGCATTGTTGATCATGACGTCGATGCGGCCGTAGCTTTGCACGGCCGCGTCCACCAGTTTCTGGACCTGGTCGCGTTGCGTAACGTCGGTTGCGATCGCAAGCGCTTTGCGGCCGCCGCGGGTCAGCTGGTCTCTTAAAGCCTTGAGCCGCTCGATCCGGCGTGCGCCCAGCACGACCCTCGCGCCCTGCGCCGAGAGAAGCCGGGCGGTTGCCTCGCCGAGCCCGCTGCTCGCGCCGGTGATGACGACGACTTTTCCTTCGATGTTTTTGTCCATGGTCCTAACTCCTGCTTGCAGGACGGCCGCTCAGCGACCGGTCATTCGCTCCAGATGTTCGGGGTAGCGGGCCCCTTGCACCGCGATCTTGGAGATGGCGCTATGGACGTCGCGAAGATCGTCGGGCGTCAGTTCGACGGCAGCCGCTCCGATGTTCTCTTCGCATTCGCCGTCCTCCCACAGGACCTGGAGGCCGTCTTCTCCCTGAGCGCCGAACCGAAACGATCGCTCCAATTGCCGCGCTCCGCTGGCAAGCTGCACGTTCGCGCTCAGCCTGGTCAGCACAAACGCTGCCATGACCAACTTTTCCCGAAGTATGCCACAGCGGATGCTGCATGACCTTGTCCCTTGGCCGCCACCGAGCGAACCGCCGATCCCCCGCCGGTCCGGCGGCTTTCGAAGGCGCAACCGGGGCTGCCGGCTGATCACCAAAGGCTCGCTGTTGCGGCACGACCGGTCTCAGCAACCGAACGGGCATCCGAACGCGCTCGCGCCCGCCCCCTGCATGACCCACGGTATCCTTCTGAGAAGCCGCGCTGCCTGGCTGTGCGTGTCAGCCTCGATCGTGGCCGCGCTTGCACCTCCGTGGTCGGCCCGCTGCGCCGCTGAAGCGCGCGCCGTCAGCACGCTTTACCCAGCTTCACCAGACTTAACTCGGCTTGGCGCGCGATGGCGCGTAGGCAAGTTGGAGCCGGATCTCCCGCGCCGCTCATTTGTTCCCGGGTCGCGGCGGCGCGGGTCGATCGAGCCACGTTTGGCATCGGCGCAAAGAGCACTGAACGCCTCAGAAGAGGGTAGGCAAAGATGCAGGTCCGGTTTCGATCGAGGTCCAGAAGCTCGCGGATGCGGGCAACGGCAGGAAGAAAAAGCATGGCCTTTGAGTAGGCCTGATCGGTGCCCCTTCCGGAGAACGTCCAATGGCAAAGACCGTCGCTGACCAATTTGCGGAAACCCTGGCCGCGGCAGGCGTCAAGCGGATCTATGGCATCGTCGGCGACAGCCTGAACGGCCTCACCGACGCCATCCGCCGGCAAGGCAGGGTCGAGTGGGTCCATGTCCGGCACGAGGAGGTCGCCGCCTTCGCGGCCGGCGCCGAGGCGCACCTGACGGGCGAGCTCGCGGTCTGCGCCGGGAGCTGCGGGCCGGGCAACCTGCACCTCATCAACGGTCTGTTCGACTGTCATCGCTCCCGCGTGCCCGTGCTCGGCATCGCCGCGCAGATCCCGTCGGCCGAGATCGGCAGCGGCTATTTTCAGGAGACCCATCCGCAGAAGTTCTTCCAGGAGTGCAGCCACTACTGCGAGTTCGTATCGGGCGCCAACCAGATGCCGCGCGCGCTCGAGGTCGCGATCCGCGTGGCGATCGGCAGGCGCGGCGTCTCGGTGCTGGTGCTGCCGGGAGACGTGGCGCTGCAGACGGCCAACGAGGCGCCGCCCGCGAAGGTCGGCGGCCTGCTGCCCTCTGCGCCGGTCGTGACCCCGTCGCAAGACGATCTCCACCGGCTCGCGACCCTGCTCGACGGCGAGAGCCGGGTGACGATCCTGTGCGGCTCGGGATGCGAGGGGGCCCACGACGAGTTGCTGGCGCTGGGCGAGCGCCTCCAGGCGCCCATGGTGCACGCGCTGCGCGGCAAGGAGCACGTCGAGTGGGACAACCCATACGACGTCGGCATGACCGGGCTGATCGGCTTCTCGTCCGGCTATTACGCGATGCGGGGCTGCGACGTGCTGCTGATGCTCGGGACCGACTTCCCCTATCGCCAGTTCTATCCCGAGGGCGGCGTCCGCATCGCGCAGGTCGACCTGCGGGCCGAGAACATCGGCCGGCGCGCCGCCGTCGATCTCGGCGTCGTCGGTGACGTCCGCGCGACGCTCGCAGCCCTGCTGCCCCTGCTCGACCAGAAGCGCGACGGGTCGCATCTCGCCCGGGCGCGGCAGCATTACGCCAAGGCGCGCAAGGCGCTCGACGAGCTGGCCGTCGGCACGCCGGGCAAGCGGCCGATCCACCCTCAGCAGATTGCCAAGGCGATCAGCGACCAGGCGGCGGACGACGCCGTCTTCACCTGCGACGTCGGCCTGCCGACGGTCTGGGCGGCGCGCTATCTGGCGATGAACGGCAAGCGGCGACTCGTCGGCTCGTTCTGGCACGGCTCGATGGCGAACGCCATGGCGCAGGGCATCGGCGCCCAGGCCGCGTTCCCGGGCCGGCAGGTGATCTCGCTCTCGGGCGATGGCGGCTTCACCATGCTGATGGGCGATTTTCTCACGCTCGCGCAGCACCGGCTGCCGCTGAAGGTGGTGGTATTCAACAACCGCGCGCTCGGCTTCATCGAGCTCGAGCAGAAATCCACCGGGTTCCTCCCGTTCGGCACCGAACTCGACAACCCGAACTTCGCGGCCATGGCGGAAGTCGTCGGCATCCGCGGCATCCGGCTCGAAGATCCGGCCGAGGTCGACGAGGGGATCGCGGCTGCCCTTGCCCATGACGGACCCGTTCTGGTCGATGCGGTCGTGAACCGGACGGAGCTCGCGATGCCGCCCTCGATCACGCTCGAGATGGCCAAGGGCTTCACGCTCTACATGGTGAAGGCCCTGATCAGTGGCCGCGGCGATGAGATCATCGACCTCGCCCGCTCAAACCTTTGGCGCTGAGGGGATCGTGTGATGAGCGCCCCTCTCCGCACCCGACTCCGCGCATGTCGGAGCTTTCTGCTCACACCATGCTCGCGACCTGACGGCTTTCCTGGCGCCCGTGCGGCCGGCGGCGATGCCACCATCGGGGACCTCGAGTCCACCGTCGCCCCCGATGCCAAGGGGCGGCCGCGCTCGCCTTCGCTCGCTCAATGCGCACCGAGAAATCATGGAGATTGACATGCCTACGGTTGGTACCTATCTCGCGGCACGACTTTCGCAAATCGGGCTGAAGCATCACTTCGCGGTTGCGGGCGACTTCAATCTGGTTCTGCTCGACCAGCTCTTGACACACACGGAGCAAGAGCAGGTCTATTGCTGCAATGAGCTGAACTGCGCCTACAGTGCCGAGGGATATGCGCGCGCCTGCGGCGCCGCCGCTGCCGTGGTCACCTTCAGCGTCGGCGGGCTTTCAGCCCTCAACGCCATCGCCGGCGCCTATGCGGAAAACCTGCCGGTCATCCTGGTGTCGGGCGCCCCCAGTACGAACGACCGGGCCACGGACCATCTGCTGCACCATACGTTGGCCACGCACGACTTCTCATACCAGCTGGAGATTGCCAAGAGACTTACCTGCGCTGCTGTTTCGATCACATCGGCGGCCGAGGCACCCCGCCAGATCGACCATGCACTCCGTGCCGCGCTGCGAGAGAAGAAGCCCGCCTACATCGAGATTGCCTGCAATGTCGCCGCAGCGCCCTGTGCGGCGCCAGGGCCGATCAGCTCAGTCATCGCCGAGGCGCCCAGCGACGCGCCAACGCTGCAAGCCGCCATCAGGGCGGCGGCCCAGTTCCTCCGCGGCAAGCAGAAGCCGGTGTTGCTGGTCGGCAGCAGGTTGCGGGCGGCAGGCGCGGAGAAGCAGGCGATCGAGCTCGCCGATGCGCTCGGCTGTGCGGTCACGGTCATGGCGGCGGCGAAAAGCTTCTTTCCCGAAGACCATCCCCAGTTCGCCGGCATCTACTGGGGCGAAATCAGCACCCCGGGCGCCAGCGAGATCGTCGATTGGGCGGACGCCGTGGTCTGCCTCGGCACGATCTTCAATGACTACTCAACCGTCGGCTGGACCGCGATGCCGAGCGGCGCGGGGGTGCTCACAGCGCAGGGGAACCACGTCCAATTCGGGGGCTACGATTTCGGCGGGATCCATCTGCGCGACTTCCTCTCGGGGCTCGCCCGCCAGGCGCCGAGGCGAGACGCGAAGATGGTGGAATTCAGGCGCATCCGCCCCGAGCCGCCGCTCGAGAGCGACGGCAATCCTGCGCCGAAGCTGAAACGGACCGAGGTGGTCCGACAGATCCAATCTCTTCTGACGTCCGAAACCACGGTCCTCGCCGAGACCGGCGACTCCTGGTTCAACGGCGTCGCCCTGAAGCTGCCCCGTGGCGCCCGCTTCGAGGTCGAGATGCAATGGGGTTCGATCGGCTGGTCGGTGCCGGCCGCCTTCGGCTACGCGATGGGCGCGCCCGGCCGGCGCATCCTCGCGATGATTGGCGATGGCTCCTTTCAGCTCACAGCGCAGGAAGTGTCCCAGATGATCCGGCAGAGGCTGCCAATCATCATCTTCCTGATCAACAATAGAGGCTACACGATCGAGGTCGAGATCCATGACGGTCCCTACAACAACACCAAGAGCTGGGACTATGCAGGTCTTATCAGCGCGTTCAACGCCGAGGACGGCCGTGGACGCGGCGTCCGCGCCAACAATAGCGGGGAGCTGGCCGAAGCGATCGAGGTCGCGCTCGCCAACCACGACGGACCGACCCTGATCGAATGCGTCATCGATCGCGACGATTGCAGCCCGGATCTAATTGCCTGGGGTCGCAAAGTCGCCATCGCCAATGCGCGCCCGCCACGGTCGCAATGAATGCAGGTGATCACTCGGCATGCGCTCGAGGCGATCCTGACGAGGAACCAAATCAAGAACGATCAAGGCGGCTGTTGTTCTTGAGCCTCGTGCTGAAGGAGGTGGTCGGCGGGGCTGTGCGTGTGTGCTCAGGTCGACTGGTGATCTGCAACTCGCGACCCAAAAGCGTGCGCCTCGTGCGCCCTGCGTGACGCGAGCATCGTCCGAGAGGCAGCGAGGTTCTGGCCGTGCGTGTCAGCCTCGACCGTGCGCGCGCTCCGGCCTCCGTGGCCGGCCTGCCGCTCAGCTGAAGCGCGCACCTTCACCACGCTTTACGTAGCTTCACCACGCTTAACTCGGCTCGGCGCCGACTGTCCCATACACGTATCGCGTGCCAGCAACGGTTTCTCGACACACTCACATAAGGTGCAACTTCCGTGAACGCTCCTCTCCGCAGCCGGCTGCGTGCTTGCCGCAGCTTCCACCTCACGCCGGGTTCGAAGCCCGACAGCTTTGCTGCCTGCCGTGCGGGTGGCGGGGACGGCATCATCGTGGACCTCGAATCCACCGTCGCTCCGTCCGACAAGGGTCGGGCCCGCGAGGCGGCGCTGGCGTTCCTGCGCCAGCCGGCCGAAACGGACTTCGTGCGCATCCTGCGCATCAACAGCCCGCGCTCGGTGGAAGGGCTCTACGACCTGCTTGCGCTCCACGACGCCGCTGGCCGACCGACCGGTCGTGATTCCCAAATGTCAGTCCGCGGACGAAATCCGCGTCGTCGCTGACATCCTGGATGGCTCACAGTCCGCGATCGGCGTGGTCCCGATGGTCGAGCTCGCACGGGCAGTGTTCGTGGCCGAACTCATGGCCGATGCCCACGCACGGGTTTGCGGGCTCTTCCTGGGCGGCGGTGACCTGGCGGCCGACCTCGGCGCCGAGGGATCCTGGGAGAACCTGCTGTTCGCGCGCTCCCGGATCGTGGCGGCCGCTGCCACCACCGGCATCGCCGCCATCGACGTGCCCTACTTCAGGGCCGATGCCGCGGGCCTCGAGCGCGAAGCGACGGCGAGCCGCAAGCTCGGCATGACCGGCAAGGCGGCCCTCCACCCCGAACAGCTCGCCGCGATCAACGCCATCTTCACGCCCTCGACCGACGCCGTCACCCACGCTCGGTCCGTCATGGCTGCCATTACCGCAGCGAACGGCAGCGCACCTGCCCTGGCCGGCCATGCCGTCGAACCGGCAATGGTGCGTGAGGCCGACCGGGTGCTGGCGATCGCAGACAGGCTGCGCAACGGCTTGGAGACATCCGCATGCTGAACACGATCGCCACGACCCTCGTTCCCGTCGCCTTCGTGATGTTCCTCGGCTACTGGGCGGGGTACCGCAACTACTTCGGCGCGACTGACCGGGCGCAGCTGACGAAGCTCGTTCTCACGTGGCTCCTGCCTCCGCTGCTGATCGCCGGGATGCTGCAGACGCCGCGCGCGGATCTGATAGACTACCGAATTCCGCTGCTCTTCGTCGTCGGGCTGCTGGTTCCCTATCTCGTCGTGCTGCTCGGCTGCCGGTACGTACTGAAGTGGGGCCTGAGCGCCTCGACATTGAGGACGGACCTGCTGGTCTTCCCGGACATGGTCTTCATGGGCGTTCCGATCCTCGGCGCTTTGTTCGGTCCGTCGAGTCTCTACCCGATTCTCATCGCGAACCTGGTCCCGGTGCTCTTCATTCTTCCCATCACCAACGTTTTGCTCAGGCTCGACTCGGCAAAGAGCACGCCCGACTCGGCAAAGGGCACGAGCGCTGGGGCCCAGGCTTTCAAGACGATCGTGAAAGCAGTGTGTGCGCCCCGGGTCTGGTTGCCGTTCATCGGCATCGCGTTCGTGGTCCTCGACGTCCACGTGCCGCAGTTCGCTGTCTTATCGCTCCAGCTGATCGGTGGTGCGACCACCGCCATTTCACTCTTCGTTTCGGGGCTCATCATCGCTCAGGAAAAGGTCAGCCTGACGCCAGCAGTGGCGGTCGACACCCTGGTCAAGAATCTGGTGTGTCCGGCAGTGATGCTCGCGATCGTGCTGGCGTTGGGGATCAACGGCGTCATCGCGAAAGAGGCCGTCTTGCTCGTAGGCCTGCCATCGGCAGTGATCACCACCATGTTCGCCGAGGAAAGCGGCAAACTCCAAGCCGAGTCCTCGACCACGATCCTTGGCACCAGAGTGTTCTCGTTCATCTCCATCCCGATCCTGATCTGGGCCACGAATACTCTGATCGGCGCGTGAGAGTGCTACGCGATGAGTGCCACAGGTGACTTCTACACCATACAGCCGAAGGAGGCGCCTCGAGAGATGGAGGACATCCGGACGCTGCTGGCGGCCAACGATCTGGAGCTCGATGAGCAGATCGAAGTGTTCGTGGTCTGCCGGCGGCAGGGACGCCTCGTCGCCTGTGCCGGCCTCGACCACTATAAGATCAAGTGCGTCGCCGTCGCCGAAGACGCGCGCGGCGCGTCACTCAGCCTCGAGCTCGGCAGCGAAGTCGTCAATCTCGCGGCTGCCAGGGGACAATTTCATCTCTTCCTGTACTCCGCACCCCACAATCAGCCGTTCTTCCGCGGCTGGGGATTCTATCCGCTGGTCGAAGTGCCCGCAGCTGGTCGTCCTGATGGAGAACAGTCCGGTCGCGATTGGAAGATACTGCGACAGTCTGCGCGCGCAGCGCCGGCCGGGGAGAAAGGTCGGCGGCATCGTGCTCAACGCCAACCCCTTCACCCTCGGCCATCGCTATCTGGTCGAGCAGGCCGCTCGCGCGTGCGATTGGCTCCACGTGTTCGTCGTGAAGGAAGACGCGTGGTCGTTCTCCTACGCCGATCGCTTCGCACTCGTTGCGGCGGGCGTGAAGGGCTTAGACAACCTGACGCTGTACCCCGGCTCGGACTACGTCATTTCGCGCGCCACCTTCCCCGGCTATTTTCTGAAGGAGAAGATGATCATCGAGCACAGTTGGGCCGCGATCGATCTGCTCCTTTTTCGCGAATACATCGGACCAGCGCTCGGCATCACGCATCGTTATGTCGGGACCGAGCCGTTCGATCCCGTCACGCACAACTACAACGCGGAGATGAAGCGTTGGCTGGAGCACGCAGCCTCCGCGGCGCCGGCGATCACGGTCGTCGAAATGCCGAGGCTGGCCATCCATGGCACGTCGATCTCGGCGTCGGAGGTCAGAAGATTCGTGGCGCAGCGGGATTTCTCTGCAATCAGGGAGCTGGTCCCCGTGACGACCTTGCAGTTCCTCAAGAGGGAATTCTCGCCAGTCATGAACACCGCTCAAGGAAAGGTCGAAGCTCGATGAAAGTCACCAAGGAAGCGATCGCCGGCACTTTGGAATCCAGCGACCTGCTGGTCAAGGTTGCCCCGAGCGACAAAGGGACCCTCGACATCGTGATCAAGAGCGAAGTGATCAAGCAGTTCGGCAAGCAGATCAAGCGTGTCGTCACCGAGACGCTGGGCAAGCTTTCCGTCAGCGCGGGTTCGGTCGTGATCGAGGACAAGGGCGCGCTGGATTGCGTGATCCGGGCGCGGGTCCAGGCCGCCGTGCTGCGCGGCTGCGGGTCCCAGGAACTGGATTGGGGGGCGCTGTCATGAAACTGCGTCGCAGCATGCTCTTCGTCCCTGGCGACAACGCGGGGATGCTGAGCACGTCGTTCGTCTACAAGCCGGATTCGGTCATGTTCGACCTCGAGGACGCGGTTTCGCCGCGCGAGAAGGATTCCGCGCGGCTCCTGGTCTTCCAGGCGTTGGGTCACCCGGCGTATCACGACATCGAGAAGGTCGTGCGCATCAACGAGCTCAACACGGAGTTCGGGCTGAAGGATCTGGAGGCGGCGGTCCGGGGCGGCACCGATATCGTGCGTCTGCCCAAAACCGAGAGCGCCGACGAGATGCGCGATCTCGAGGCGCACGTCGAACGCATCGAAAAGGCGTGCGGGCGGCCGGGCGGTGACACGAAGGTGATGGCGGCGATCGAGTTGGCGTCGGGCGTCGTGAACGCCATCGCGATCGCGAAAGCTTCCCCGCGGATGGTCGCCATAGCGATCGCAGGTTTCGACTATCTCGTCGACATGCACACCCACCGGAGCGGTGGCTGGGAGCCCGAGCTGTTCTACGCGCGGGCGGCAGTGTTGAATGCGGCGCGCGCGGCGCGCATCGATGCCTTCGACGTCGTCTACGGCAACGTGAACGACGACGAAGGCTTCCTGCGCGAGGTCGAGCTCGCGAAGCAGCTCGGGTTCAACGGGAAGTCGTTGATCCACCCCAAGCAGATCGACCTTCTGCACAAGGCCTACGCGCCGACGGCAGAGGAGGTGACGCATGCCAAGCGCGTGCTTGCGGCCGCAGAGGAAGCGCACCGCAACGGACTCGGGGTCGTGTCGCTCGACGGCAAGATGGTCGACCCGCCGGTGATCGAAGAGGCCCAAATGACACTGCAGCTTGCCCAGGCAGCCTGAACGCAACTACGGAAACGGACGATCGACATGAACAGTGCCCTCAAGGAACTGCAAGCACAGGAGCCCGCGCTCGGCCAACTGCGGCCGTTTGCCGGAGCGAACGCCGAGACTCCTTTTCTCGCAACCGTCGAGACAAAGTTGCACCGCAAGCTGTGTCGATCGCTCGAAGAAGCGATCAAGCGCTCGGGGCTCAAGGATGGCATGACCATCTCGTTTCATCACGCCTTCCGGGAAGGCGATAAAGTGGTGAACAAGGTTATCGAGACCCTGGCGAGGCTCGGTTTCAAGAATTTGACGCTCGCCTCGAGCTCGCTGCTGAACTGCCACGACCCTCTGGTCGAGCACATCAAGAACGGCGTCATCACGCAGATCTATACCTCCGGCCTGCGCGGCAAGCTGGCCGAGGCGGTTTCGAACGGCTTGATGAAGCGGTCCGTGGAGATTCACTCGCACGGCGGCCGGGTTCACCTCCTGCAAACGGGGGAGCTGAAAATCGATGTCGCCTTCCTCGGCGTCGCCTCCTGCGACGAGTTCGGCAACGCCAATGGTTCGCAGGGCAAGTTGAACTGCGGCTCGCTCGGCTACGCCAAGGTCGATGCGCAGTTCGCGCGCCAGGTCGTCCTGCTGACCGAAGAGCTGGTGGCTTTTCCAAATCACCCGGCGAGTATTTCGCAGGATCGTGTCGACCTGATCGTCAAGCTCGACCAGGTCGGCGATCCCGCGCTGATCAGCGTCGGGGCGGCGCGTGTCACGAACGATCCGCGGGCCTTGCTGATCGCTCGCGGCGCCGCAGACGTCATCGAGCACTCCGGCTATTTCGACGACGGCTTTTCCATGCAGACCGGCTCGGGCGCTGCATCGACGGCCGCCACCCGGTTCCTCGAAGAGCGTATGACCCGCAAGGGCATCAAAGCCAGTTTCGCGCTCGGCGGGATCACCGGCAGCATCGCCGACTTGCATAAGAAAGGACTGATCAAGACGGTCGTCGACGTGCAATCGTTCGACCGCGACGCCGCCGAATCGCTGCGCACCTCGAGCGCACATCTGGAGATCTCGGCCAACGAATATGCCAATCCCACCTCCAAAGCCGCCTACGTCGATCGCGTCAATGTGGTGATCGAAAGCGCGCTGGAGGTCGATCTCGACTTCAATGTCAATGTGATCACCGGCTCCGACGGGGTCATGCGCGGCGCATCCGGCGGCCATTGCGACGTCGCCGCCGGGGCCGATCTGACCATCATCGTGGCCCCGTTGGTGCGCAGCCGCATTCCGACCGTCGTCCGGCGTGTGACGACTCTGCTGACGCCGGGCGAATTGGTCGATGTCCTGGTGACCGACCACGGTATCGCGGTCAACCCGAAACGTCCGGAAGTCGAGCAACGGCTCCGCGACGCCCACCTGCCGGTCACGACGATCGAAGAGCTGCGCCAGCGCGCGGTGGCGCTGACCGGCGAGCCCGAGCCCCTCGAATTCAGCGAGCGCATCGTCGGCATCATCCGCTATCGCGACGGCAGCGTGATCGATGTCGTGCGCCAGGTGAAGAACTGATCATGCACGCCCTCGCCCAGACGGCCCCTGGCGCCACCGTCAGCCTCGAGCAGATGCTGGCCGGCAGAGAGCAGCGGGCGGCCCGCCAGGCCGCTGCGCTGGCGCGCTTCGGCAGACCGCTGGTCTCCGTGACCGTCGTGATGCCGGGCCCGGTGAAGGATGGCTGGCTGCCGCGACGGGTGCTGGCCGAAGCGCTTCAGGAGTTGGAGGCCGCGTCCAACGCGCGGCGCTGGCGCGTCCTGGCGCGCGAAGTCGTGTGGCGGGAGACCGGCCCCGAGGCGCTTTACGTCGTGCATGGGGACGCGCGGATCGTCAAGTCAGCCACCGTCCTGCTGGAAGACCATCACCCTCTCGGACGCCTTTGGGATCTCGACGTCATCGCTCCCCGGCAGGGCCAGCTGTCGCGCCAGGACCTGGGCTTTCCCGCGCGCCGGTGCTTGCTGTGCGAGCGCCCGGCCCATGCCTGCGGCCGCTCGCGCCGGCACCCGCTGGAAGAATTGTTGAGCACGATAGGCAGGATCGTCGATGAACATGATCTGCGCTCAGCCGCTTAGTGCGGAGCCCTACCCGCCGGGCAGCGTGCCCCAGGCGACGACCGCCAGCGCGATCGCCGACTATGCCGACCGGGCCCTGCTCGCAGAGCTGATGCTCACGCCCAAACCCGGGTTGGTGGATCGGCGCAATTGCGGCGCTCACCGCGACATGGACATGCACACGTTCCTGGCGAGCGCGCGCGCCATTGCTCCCTGGTGGCCGCGCTTCGTGGCCATCGGCCATGACTCCGCGCATGTCGCCGCGCGCCCGTCGCTCCCGCTAGTGCGTCCCGCCGGCGTGCTGTGCGAACAGGCGATGCTGCGGGCCACGGCGGGGGTGAACACGCACAAAGGGGCCATTTTCTCGCTCGGCCTGCTCTGTTTCGCCGCCGGTCGCCTGTTGGCGCACGGGATCGGCGTGACCCGGGAGCGCATGTGCGCTGAAGTGGCCCGCATCTGTGTCGGACTGATCGATCGGGAGCTTGACGGCACGCAGGAGGCGCATACGGCGGGTGAACGAGCCTTCCGACGGTATGGGCTGACCGGCGCCAGGGGCGAAGCGGCCTCGGGCTACGCGACGGTCCGCACGGCCGCGCTGCCGGTCTACGACGACTTGCGGCAGGATGGCATCGACGACGACGTAGCGCTTCTGCAGGTGCTGTTGCATCTGCTCGCGGTCAACGACGACACCAATCTCGTGTCCCGCGGCGGTCTCGCTGGCCTGGACTATGTCCGCGCCTACGCCAGCAAGCTCCTGCGGGAGGGCGGCGCCCTCGCGCCCGACGGCGTAGAGAAGATGGCGGCGTTCGATGATGCCCTGATCGCGCGCCATCTCAGCCCTGGCGGGACCGCAGATCTGCTGGGGCTGACGTGGTTTTTAGCCCAGTTCCCCACGTCGGACGGCGATGATCCGCGGATCGTAGTTCAGACCGGATCGGACCCGCAGATCGTCATCGCCCGGGCCAATCTCCGGCGGGAGTGGCTGGTCTCGGATGCGATCACCGACAGGACGGGAAGACGGCCGCCGTTCGATTCACCAAATTTTACTGGTTAGTCGCCCCGAGCCGCTGCAGCTTGGTCACGGCAATTCGACAATTTCCGAACGCGAGCGAGAGGGCCGTCCCGTTCGATGAGCAGAGCAGCCAGGTCACAGTACGGGCTTCGGCGTTTCCGGCCGGCGTCGCTGGCCGATCGTCGGCGCCGCGGTGCTGGTTGCTGCCTGCCAGCCGGCCGGCGTCCTGGATCCGCGCGGGCCGATCGCGGCGGCGAAGCGGCTTCTCCTGATCAACTCCACGACGATCATGCTCGTGGTCGTGGTCCCTGTGATCGTGGCGATCTTGGCGTTCGCCTGGTGGCACCGGTCGTCCAATCCACGCGCCAGCCGCAGCCCGGATCTGGCCTATGAAGGCCGGATCGAGTTCGTCGGCTGGTCGATCCCGGCGCTGACCGTGATGCTGCTCGGCGGGGTCACCTGGATCGGTACGCATGAGCTGGATCCGCGGGCGCCGATTCCTGCGCATGCCGAGCCGCTCCGGGTGGACATCGTGGCGCTCGACTGGAAATGGCTGTTCATCTACCCCGATCAGGGCATTGCCGCGGTCAATCAGCTGGTCATCCCGGCCGGCACCCCGATTGAATTTCGGCTCACGTCGGCGACCGTGATGAACTCGTTCTTCGTGCCGCAGCTCGGCAGCCAGATCTACACGATGGCCGGCATGGCCACGCACCTCAACCTGCTCGCGGACCAGCCGGGCGACTATCAGGGGTTTTCGGCCAATTTCAGCGGCGATGGCTTTTCCGACATGCGGTTTGTCGCCAAAGCGGTGCCGGCCGGCGACTTCGGCGCCTGGATCGCGCAGGTGCGGGGCACGGGGCCTGCGCTCGACGATGCCGGCTACGCCGAATTGGCCAAGCCCAGCCGGGCCGTGCCGGAGGCGACCTACCGCTTGGTCGCGCCGCAGCTGTTCGAGCGCATCGTCGACCAGACGACATCGGGCCCCGACCCCGCGGGTGTCGCCGCGGCCTGCTGTCGACCGGTGCGACGGGCGGGAGGTTGAGATGCTGGGCAGGCTGAGCTGGGCGGCGATTCCGTTCAACGAGCCGCTGCCGCTGCTCAGCGGGGCGGTGGTCGCCATCGTCATTCTCGCCGTGCTCGGGATCATCACCGTCAAGGGCTGGTGGCCTTACCTGTGGCGCGAGTGGCTGACCAGCGTCGACCACAAGCGCATTGGCGTGATGTACGTCTGTCTGGGCCTCGTCATGCTGCTGCGCGGCTTTGCCGATGCCATCATGATGCGCACCCAGCAGCTGCTCGCCATCGGCAATGCCCAGGGCTACCTGCCCGCCTCGCACTACGACCAGATCTTCTCGGCGCATGGCACCCTCATGATCTTTTTCGTGGCGATGCCGCTCATGATCGGGCTGATGAACGTTGCCGTGCCCTTGCAGCTCGGCGTGCGCAATGTCGCCTTTCTTTCCCGTGCTCAACTCGGTCAGCTTCTGGCTCACCGCCGCTGACGCGCTCCTGATCAACTTGTCGCTCGTCATCGGCAATTTCGCGCGCACCGGCTGGATGGGCTATCCACCCTTGTCCGGGCTCGCGTTTTCCCCCGACGTCGGCGTCGATTGCTATCTCTGGTCATTGCAGATTTCGGGCATCGGCACGCTGCTCACCGGCGTCAATTTCGTGACCACGATCCTCAAATTGCGCGCGCCCGGCATGACCTACTTCCGCATGCCCAGATGGACCCGGTCGGCGACATCGACGGCTGGCATATCGACAAAGCGAGCAGGCGATGCGATCCTGAAGCACTGCGTCATCGATGGCGTGTCGCCCGCATTCATGACGGCCCCTTTGACGCGGCCCGTGGACAGGGAGCTCGCGACTGCCTGAGAGAACCGGGTGGCGAACACCTCGCGCAGGGCAAAAGCCCTTGCCGCGTCGCAGGGAGAACCTGCGCGGAATCACCATGGGCGGCTTCATCGGGCTGACGGCCTGAGCTCGCCATCAGAAACTTCAATGAAGGAGCGTATCTCGTGAAGGGAGCTGAACTGCTCGTCTCGGCACTGGAGAACGAGGGTGTAAAGCAGATCTTCGGGGTCCCCGGCGAAGAAAATCTCGATGTCGTCGACGCGCTGCGCCGCTCGACGATCAAGTTGGTGGTGACGCGCCATGAACAGGCTGCAGCTTTCATGGCCGCCACCCATGGTCGGCTGACCGGCGAGCCTGGAGTTTGTCTTTCGACCCTAGGCCCGGGCGCGCTCAATCTGACGACCGGCGCCGCGTATGCCCACCTCGGCGCGATGCCGATGATCGTTATAACGGGCCAGAAAGGTGTCCTCAGCCGCAAGCAGGCGCGTTTTCAAATTGTGGACATCGTCTCGACGATGACCCCCCTGACCAAGATGGCACATCAGATCATCAGCCCGGCGACGATCCCTGCGATCGTGCGGGAGGCTTTCCGGGTGGCGCAGCAGGAGAGACCAGGCCCGGTCCATCTCGAACTGCCAGAGGACATCGCGGCAGAGGAAGCGCCCGAGATTTCACCCGTGCCGCCCCACCCGATCGCGCTACCGGTCGCGGAGTCTGCGGCGCTGGACCGTGCGGCCAAGCTGATCCTCGAGGCTGAGCGCCCCTTGGTGATGCTGGGTGCGGCCGCGAGCCGTCCGCGCCTGGCGGACGCCTTGTCGGATTTCGTGAGGCGCCTGCAAATCCCCTTTTTCAACACGCAGATGGGCAAGGGTGCCGTCGCCGGCGGATCCGGGCTCTACATGGGCACCGCCGCACTATCCGAGCGGGACTATGTTCATCGGGCGATAGACCGCGCCGATCTGATCATCTCGATCGGCCACGACACGGTGGAGAAGCCGCCCTTTCTGATGGGCCCGGGCGGACCCGGCGTTTTGCATGTAGGCTATCTCCCGGCCACGGTCGAGGAGGTGTACTTCCCGCATGCGGAGCTCATCGGCGATGTCGGTCCGACGCTCGCGCTGCTGGCCGACTGTGTCGAAGGCAAGCTGCCAAGGGCGGGCGCGCTCTTGCCGCTGCGCGAGCCGATTCTCGCGCGCATCGGCGAACGGGCGGAGGAAAGCCGCTTTCCGCTGACGCCGCAGCGCATCGTGCACGATGTCCGGCAGGTGATGCCGGAGGACGGTATCGTCTGCCTCGACAACGGCATGTACAAGATCTGGTTTGCCCGCAATTACCGCACGCGGGTCGCGAACACGCTCCTGCTTGACAACGCACTTGCAACGATGGGCGCCGGGCTGCCCTCGGCGATGATGGCGGCGATGCTCCATCCCACCCGACGCGTGCTCGCGGTGTGCGGCGACGGCGGGTTCATGATGAACTCGCAGGAGCTGGAGACGTCGACGCGTCTTGGGCTGAATCTCGTCGTGCTGATCGTGCAGGACAACGCCTACGGGATGATCCGCTGGAAGCAGGCGGCGGACGGCTTTCCCGATTTCGGCATGACTTTCGGCAACCCCGACTTCGTCGCCTACGCCAACGCTTACGGGGCCAGGGGCAGCCGGGTGGAGAGCGCCGATGCTCTGGTGCCGACGATCGAAACCGCCTTTGCCGGCGGCGGGGTCCAGCTCGTCGCCGTGCCGGTCGATTATTCGGAGAACATGCGGGTTCTGGTCGATGAATTGCGCCCCCACGCGAAGGAGGCGAGCAAGCATGATTGAGGTCGTTCAGGCTTTCGATCGGACGCCGATCTGCATCGCACGGTCTAGCCTGGCTAGCCCGGATTTCTCACAGGGAATAGGTGCATCGGGGCCTCGAATCGGCGAAAGTCGTTCTGCCGGAATGACTTGAAGCCGATCAGAGGAGATCCCCCGATGCCGACAGAGTGTAACCGCGACCTGTTCGGTTATGAAGTGGTCGAAGGCCGCCAGGTGGTGGCTGCGTTCGATGGCGGCGAGGTCACCTCGGACGCCGGGGCGCTGCTGCTTGGGGCGACCGATCGCGCGATCGGCTTGGTGGCGAGGTTCGCTTCCTCCTTTGATGACGGTCGGGTCCAGTCGCAGGTCGAGCACTCGGTCGCGGCGATGGTGGCGCAGCGGGTGTTCGGCATCGCGCTCGGCTATGAGGACCTGGTCGATCACGACCAATTGCGCCACGACCCGGTGCTGGCGACGCTGGCCGGCAAGCTCACGGCGCGGCGCCAGGATTGTGCGCCGCTCGCCGGCAAGAGCACGCTCAACCGGCTCGAGCACGCCCCTTCGACGCCTTGCCGCTACCACAAGATCGGTCACGACGCGGTGGCGATCGAGGGCTTGTTCGTCACCCTCTTTCTCGAAGCGCACAGGACCCCGCCCGAGAGGATCGTTCTCGATCTCGATGCCACCGACGACCCGCTGCACGGGCGCGGCGCTCCGGGGCGACCTCCGGTGGTCGCCCCTGGGAGCCAGCCGCGGGAGGGCCGGTTCTTCCACGGCTACTACGACTGCTATTGCTACCTGCCGTTGTACATCTTCTGCGGCCGGCATCTGCTGGCGGCCAAGCTCCGGCGCTCGAACATCGCTGCGTCAGCGGGTGCTGTCGACGAGGTCGAGCGCCTCGTCGGCCAGATCCGCGAGAGCTGGCCGCGGGTGAAGATCGTGCTGCGGGCCGATTCGGGCTTTGCCCGGGACGAGTTGATGACCTGGTGTGAAGCGCACGGCGTCGATTACCTCTTCGGCCTCGCCCGCAACGACCGTCTGGTCGGCGCGCTTACCGAAGATCTTGCCGCGGCGGCGGCCGAGAGTCTGGCCCGAGGTGGCCCCGCGCGGCGCTTCGCCGATTTCGCCTGGCGCACGCTCGACAGCTGGAGCCGCGCGCGGCGCGTGGTCGCCAAGGCCGAGCACCTGCCCAAGGGCTCGAACCCGCGCTTCGTCGTGACCTCGCTGCCGGCAGGCGAGAGCCTCGCCCGCACCCTCTACGAGGACGTCTACTGCGCCCGCGGCGAGGTCGAGAACCGCATCAAAGAGCAGCAGCTCGACCTGTTCGCCGGTCGCACCTCAGCGGCGACCATGCGTGCCAACCAGCTCCGGCTCTGGTTCGCGTCCTTCGCCTACGTCCTGATCGAGGCGCTCAGGCGGATCGGGCTCCGGTTCACCCAGTTCGCCACCGCCACCTGCGGCACCATCCGCCTCAAGCTCTTGAAGATCGGTGCCCAGGTCCGCCGCAGCGTGCGCCGGATCAAGGTCGCGATGGCCTCGGCCTGCCCGTTCCAGACCGAGTCCCACCTCGCCTACCTCTACCTGAAGCGCGCCGCCGCCTTCTGACCGCCCCTGCCAACCTTTCGCGCCCCGCTCGCGAGCCGCTGTGGCACGCCCAAAATTCGGCTCGGCCACCGATCTCGAGCCCCAACCGCCAACCGCGCGACGCTCCTCACTGCGACTTGCCCAACCGCCAGCCGCACCTATCCGCTGTGAGAAATCCGGGCTAGCCAAGGTTCTGCGCGCGCTGAAGGCGCTGGCGTGATCCTGTCGGGCGGACGGTTCGCCGTGTTCGTCGCGACCCGGCCGGTCGACTTCAGGAAGGGCATGGATGGTCTGGCCGCCGTGGTGCAGCAGCAGCTGCGTCTCGACCCGTTCTGCGGCGCGGTGTTCGTGTTCCG
>CAVWDE010000002.1:0-558530 GCA_963753685.1 uncultured Alphaproteobacteria bacterium | reverse complement strand
CTCCTTGACCCCGTCGGGCACAAGGAATTGGGCGTCCTCCGGCCAACCATAGGCGCGGTTGGTGAGCCGGACCTCCTCCTCGCCGAGCGGCTCGCCATGGGCCGCGGCGGTGTCGATCTTGTTCGGCGAGCCATAGCCGATGTGGCTGTCCAGGATGATCAGGGTCGGCCGGCCCCTGGTCTGCTGGAAGACCGCGAGCGCGTCCTCAATCCGCTCGAGGTCGTTGGCATCGCCGACCCGCAGCACGTTCCACCGGTAGCCCTGGAAGCGCGCCGCGACATCCTCGGTGAAGGTGATGCGCGTGTTGCCTTCGATCGTGATGTGGTTGTTGTCGTAGATCCAGCACAGGTCGTCGAGGCCGAGATGGCCGGCGAGCGAGGCCGCCTCCGAGCCCACGCCTTCCATGAGGCAGCCGTCGCCGCAGACGGCATAGATGTCGTAGTCGAAGAGCTCGAAGCCCTGCCGGTTGTAGCGGACGGCAGCCACTTGCGCGCGATCGCCATGCCGACGCTGGTCGCGATCCCCTGGCCCAAGGGACCGGTCGTCGTCTCGACCCCGGACACCCAGTGATATTCGGGGTGCCCGGGCGCCTTGCTGTCGAGTCGGCGGTAGAGCCGGATGTCCTCGAGCGTGACCGATGGCTTGCCCAGGCGCTCGTAGTCCGCGTTCACCGCCCGGGTGCCGGTCAATACAGAGCCGACCACAGCAGCATCGAGGCATGGCCGTTCGACAGGACGAAGCGGTCGCGATTGGGCCAGATCGGATCCTTCGGATCGAAGCGCATGACCCGGTTCCAGAGCGTGTAGACCAAGGCCGCCAACGCCATCGGCGTGCCAGGATGGCCCGACTTCGCCTGCTGGACCGCATCGATCGAGAGCGTGCGGATCGTGTTGATCGCCAGTTGATCAAGTTCCTTCTGGCTCATGTCCCTCGGCTCCCGCTCCCATATCCGCGCTTCGACTGTCTATGACCCGGACCGCTTCTCGAGATGCCCGCCGAATTCGTAACGCATGGCCGAGAGCAGCCGGTCGGCGAAATCCGCCTCGCCGCGCGAGCTGAACCTCTCGTAGAGGGCCGAAGAGAGCACATGGACCGGCACCCCCTCGTCGATGGCGGCCTTGATCGTCCAGCGGCCTTCGCCGGAATTGGACACTCGGCCTGCGAATTTCGACATGGCGGGGTCCTCGATCAGGGCCGCAGCCGAGAGATCGAGCAGCCAGGAAGCGATCACGCTGCCGCGGCGCCAGACTTCTGTGATGGCGGTCAGATCGAGGTCGTAGCGATAGTGCTCGGGATCGCGCAGCGGCGTGGTCTCGGCATCGACCGCGCGGGGCTGGTTGCCAATGTTGGCCGCCTTGAGCACCGCCAGCCCCTCGGCATAGGCCGCCATCAGGCCGTATTCGATGCCGTTGTGCACCATCTTGACGAAATGGCCGGCGCCGCTCGGGCCGCAATGCAGATAGCCATCTTCGGACGTGCCGCCGGCCTGTTCGCGTCCGGGCGTGCGAGGGATGTCGCCGCGGCCCGGTGCCAGGGTGGCGAAGATCGGGTCGAGGTGCCGCACGACATCGGCCTCGCCGCCGATCATCATGCAATAGCCGCGCTCCAGGCCCCAGACGCCGCCGCTCGTGCCGACGTCGACATAGTGGATGCCCGCGGGCATGAGCTCCTTGGCCCGACGGATGTCGTCGACGTAGTAGGAATTGCCGCCGTCGATCAGGATATCGCCGCGCTCGAGATGAGGCAGAAGATCGGCGATCGCTTTTCCACGACGCCGACCGGCACCATCAGCCAGATCGCGCGAGGCTTCGTCAGGCTCTTAGCAAACTCAGCCAGCGAAGCGGCCCCGACCGCCCTTTCCTTCACGAGCTCCGCCACAGCCGTTGGGGACATGTCGAACACCGCGCATTGATGGCCGCCCTTCAACAACCGGCGCACCATGTTCGCGCCCATCCGGCCGAGGCCGATCATTCCCAGTTGCACGTCTCAGCCCTCCTTCGAAGGATGGCCCGACCGGACCCGGTCCGAGGGCCCCGGGTCGCGATCCCTGCCGGCCGTCTCGAACAGATTGGCGAATTCGCGATAGCGCCCGGCGATCTTTGCGACCGTTTGCTCGCGCGTCGCCGTCCCGCTCCGCCAAGCCACCAGCGGGTCCCAGAAAACCGTGCGGCCGACCGCAAAGCCGATGAAGCCAGGCACCTTGGCCGCGATCCCGAGCCAGTCCCGCACCTTCCGGTCGTCCTTGCCGCCGCCGAGAATGATGCAGCCGACCCGGTCGCGGCCGCCCGCCCGCCCCGCGGTCACGATCCTCTGGCAGTCCTCGCGGCGATCGAGCCCTTCGACCTTCCACAGATCCGGATCGACGCCAGCGTCCTGGAGCTCGCGGATGGCCTCGACCATCAAGCTGGGCCTGAGCTCGAGATCATAGGCCTTCTGGTCGCCCTTGAGGTTATCGAGCTGCGCCTTCTCCGCCGGGACCAGGAGCTCGAACATGAAGCGACTGCGGTTCTTAGCAGCGAGAAAATCGGACAGGCGTTTCAATCGCGCGGCCTGCCTTCGGTTCAGCGCGCGGTCGCCCTCGGGGTTGTAGCGCACCAGCACCTTGCAGAAGGTCGGATCGATGGCCTCGATATGGCGAGGGAAATCCTCGCCATATTCGAAATCGAACTCATCCTGCCCGCTCTTTTCCGCCGGGCAGGCGGTGACGATGCCCTTGCCGGCGGCATCGCGCAGGATGGCGGCGCCGAACTGCTCGTCCACGAGGATGCCGGCCTTGTCCTTGGGTGCGCCGGTGGCGAGCGCCGATTGGAAGCCATCGTAGATGACCTGCTTGGCGCCGGCGATCTCGGCGGTCTGCGCCTCGCTCAAGGGGGGCTTCCAGCCGAACAGCTTGGCCTGGAAGGAGCCGCGGTGATCGAACGGCAGAATGTACAGCGCCTGGTCATACCCTCGCGGCATCAGTCGGCTCCTTTGAGCTTGCGATAGCGGGAGATCAGCGCGTTGGTCGAGCTGTCGTGGTCGAGATCTGGCTCCGTGCTGCTCTCGAGCTGGGGAATGATCCGCTGGGCCAGCGCCTTGCCCAGTTCCACGCCCCACTGGTCGAAGGAATTGATCTGCCAGATCGTGCCCTGGGTGAAGACGCTGTGCTCATAGAGTGCCACGAGCTTGCCCAGCGCCGCCGGCGTCAGGGCGTCCAGCAAGAGCGTGTTCGACGGCCGATTGCCCTCGAACAGCCCATGCGGCACGAGCCATTCGGGTGTGCCTTCGGCTGCGACCTGCTCGGCGGTCTTGCCGAAGGCAAGCGCCTCGGTCTGGGCGAAGACGTTGGCGAGCAGCATGTCGTGATGCCGGCCGAGCGGATTCAGCGTCCGCGCGAAAGCGATGAAATCGCAGGGGATCAGCCGGGTCCCCTGATGGATCAGCTGGTAGAAGGAGTGCTGGCCGTTGGTCCCGGGCTCGCCCCAGTAGATGGGCCCGGTGTCGTAGTCGACGGCGGCGCCGTCCCAGGTCACGTGCTTGCCGTTGCTCTCCATGGTGAGCTGCTGGAGATAGGCCGGAAAGCGCTTCAGGTACTGCTCGTAGGGCAGCACAGCGATGGTCTCTGCGCCGAAGAAATTCGTGTACCAGACCGCGAGCAGACCCATGAGCACCGGCAGGTTGCGCTCGAACGGCGCGGACCGGAAATGCTCGTCCATGTCATGGAAACCGCCCAGCATCGCGCGGAATTGCTCCGGGCCGATCGCCAGCATGGTCGAAAGACCGATCGCCGAATCCATCGAATAGCGCCCGCCGACCCAATCCCAGAAGCCGAACATGTTGGCCGTGTCGATGCCGAACTTTCCGACCTCTTGGGCATTGGTGGAGACGGCGACGAAATGTCTGGCAATGGCGGCTGGCTCGCCGCTCAGGCCAGCCAGCAGCCAGTCGCGCGCGCTCTGCGCGTTGGTCATGGTCTCGAGCGTGGTGAAGGTCTTGGAGGAGACGATGAACAACGTCTCCGCGGGGTCGAGACCCTGCACCGCCTCGGCGAGATCGGTGCCGTCGACGTTGGAGACGAAGCGGAAGGTGATGGCCCGCTCGGCATAGTGCTTCAGCGCTTCGTAGGCCATGACCGGCCCGAGATCCGAGCCGCCGATGCCGATGTTGATGACGTTGCGGATGCGCTTGCCGGTATGGCCCTTCCAGGCACCGTTGCGGACCCGATCGGCGAAATCCGCCATCTTGTCGAGAACGGCATGGACCTCGGGCACCACATTCTGGCCGTCGTGAATGATCGAAGCCCCCCGCGGTGCGCGCAGGGCGACGTGCAAGACCGCGCGGCTCTCCGAGACGTTGATCTTGTCGCCCCGGAACATGGCCTCGATGCGATCCTGCAAGCCCGACTCCCGGGCCAGCTGGAGCAGGAGTCCCAGGGTTTCGTCGGTGATCCGGTTCTTGGAATAGTCGAGGTAGATGCCGGCGGCCTCGACGGCCAGCCGCTCTCCGCGTCTGCGATCCTCGGCGAAGAGCTGCCGGAGGTGGAGGCGCGCCATCTGCCGGTGGTGCTTCTCCAGCGCCGCCCAGGCGGGGCGCTCGCGCAAAGCTCTGACGCTCATGAAGGGTTCCCTCCCGGACTCGGGTGCACGCTCGCGCTCACGGGATGCCACTGTGACCTGGGTCAGCTCGCCTTGCGGATCGCGGCGCTCTTGGCAGCGATGCAGGCCATCAGGTCGTTCCAGGACTTGACGAACGACGAGGCGCCCTCGTCCTGGAGCCGGGCGGCCAACGCGTCGATGTCGATCCCCGCCTCGGCGAAGGCAGCCAGAACAGTCTCGCAGTCGCCACCGTCGGGTGCAAGTATCCCGCCGACCTCGCCATGGTCGCCGAAGGCCTTGAGCGTGCCCTCCGGCATGGTGTTGACCGTGAACGGCGCGGCGAGCGCCTTGACGTAGAGGATGTCCGGGGCCTTGGGGTCCTTGGTGCCGGTGCTGGCCCAGAGCAGACGCTGGGCCCGGGCGCCGGCATTGGCGGCGCGCTGGAAGCGCGCGGAAGCCAGCAGCTCGCCATAGGCCTTGTATGCGCGCTTGGCGATCGCGATGCCCAGGCGGTTCGTCAGCTCGCCCGGGACCTTGCCGCCCACCGCGACGTCCCAGCGACTGATGAAGAGCGAGGCGACCGAGGCGACCGCCGGGTTCAGCCCCGCCTCAATGCGGCGCTCGACGCCGCGCAGATAGGCTTCGGCCGCCGCGACATAGTGCTCCCGAGAGAAGAGCAGCGTGACATTGACCGGAACGCCGGCGAAGATCGCTGCCTCGATCGCCGGCAGGCCTTCCGGGGTGCCGGGAATCTTGATGAAGAGGTTGGGCTTGCCGCCGCGCCGGTGGAGATCGCGGGCGGCCGCGAGCGTCCTCTCGGTGTCATGGGCCAAAAGCGGCGAGACCTCGAGCGACACCCAGCCGTCTACCCCGTCGGTCCGGGCGAAGATGGGGTGGAACAGCTCGGCGGCCCGGGTCAGGTCCGCCAGCGCCAAGTCGAAGAACAGGTCCTCTGCCGATTTGGCCGAGGACCAGCCTTCAGAGATGTCCGCGTCATAGGTCGCGCTGTTCCTGATCGCATGATCGAAGATCGTGGGATTCGAGGTGAGCCCCGTGACGGAAAGCTCGTCGATGTAGCGTTGCAGGGTGCCGCTGCTCATGAGCTCGCGGGTGATGTTGTCGAGCCAGAGACTCTGGCCGAGATCGTGGAGCGTCGTGGTCGGTTTCATGGTGTCGCCCTCAGGCTGGCCGCAGGGAACAGCTTTGCCAGGTCATGATCGAGCGGGTCGCCGATGCGCTCGATCGTCATGTCTGCCGGCGGAAGGCGCTGACCACCTTCGGGTCGCGACCATAGATTCCCCGGCGCGGGAACACGGGGGTCGCGCGCTCTCCCCAGAACTGCTTCACCGCCTGCAGGATGCGGAGCTTGTCGTCGACGACGACGTAGTGCTGCGCCGGGTGACGGCGCTCGACATCCTCCAGGGCTTCCTCTTTATAGATATAGATCAGCACGCGTCCGCCGACGGCAGCGGACAGGCCCGCGCGCTCGACCTTGCGCGGCTGGAAGACGACCTCGCCATCCGACAGGATCGCGGTCGGGCCGAGGCGGCAAAGCCGCTCGAGCACCTTACTCTTCTTCGTCGGTCGCCGGACGCTGATCATCGTTTCGATGCGGCTCCGTTCGCGGATCACCCCTCGCCACGTCAATTCAACCTCAAGCAGACCCTCTCTAGGCCGCCGCCGTCACCTCCAGCCCGCGCCGCACCGCCGGCCGCGCGAGACCGCGGTCGAGCCAGCGCTGGACATGCGCGAAGCGGTCGAAACCGACGATCTCGCGCGCCTCATAGAAGCCGATCAGATTGCGCACCCAGCCGAGCAGCGAGATGTCGGCGATGCTGTAGCCGTCGTCCATCACCCAGTCGCGGCCCGCGAGCCGTTCGTCGAGGACACCGAGCAGCCGCGCTGATTCGGTTGCGTAGCGGTCGCGCGGGCGCTTGTCCTCATAGGCCTTGCCGGCGAATTTGTTGAAGAAGCCGACCTGGCCGAACATCGGCCCAACTCCGCCCATCTGCCACATCACCCACTGGATCGTTTCGTAGCGGGTGTTCGGATCGACCGAGATAAAATGTCCCGTCTTGTCGGCAAGATAGAGGAGGATCGCGCCCGATTCGAACAGCGCGAGCGGCGTGCCGCTCGGCCCGTCGGGGTCGTAGATTGCGGGAATCTTGCCGTTGGGGTTGAGCGCGAGAAAGGCCGGGTCGTGGCTTTCGTCCGCCATGATGTCGATCCGGTGCGGCTCGTAGGCGAGGCTCGTTTCCTCAAGCATGATGCCGACCTTCACCCCATTGGGCGTTGGGGCGGAAAAGAGTTGCAGCCGATCGGGGTACTGCGCCGGCCAGCGCGTGAAAATTGGATGGTCGAGTGTCACTTTCTCCCTCCAACTCGATCGCGCCCGAGATCACATAGGCGTAGATGAAAGCTGTCTTTGCGTGAGTGTGGGACGGAGAGGCCGCGCCCGGCGCGTAATCGACCTCCACGGCGAGCAGCGACTTGCCACGGATATTGGGAATGGCCGCCTCGAAGTCCTTCGTGACGGCTTCCGCTTTGCCATCCTGCGCAGAAACAGGGCCGGCCATCGAGAAAGCGAGGGCGGCGCAAGTGGCGGTGATAATGGTTCGGATCTTCATGGGCTTTCTCCTTCTGCCTATGGGTCGGTCTTCGTTCCTCGGAGATGGTCGATGCGACCGGATAGAGTTCAGATCGAGCCAGCCCGCGCAACGGCGGGAAAGTCCTTCTCGGGGTCGAACACGTTATTGAAAAAGTTCGTCAGGGAGTACTGGGCCACCAGCGCGACGATCTCCATGACGTTCGCATCCGTGTAGCCGGCATCGCGGACGGCTTTCAGATCGGCGTCACTGACCTTGCCGCGGGTCTCGATGACTTTGCGCGCAAACTGGACGGCGGCGTCCCGCTTCGGGTCGCTGGCATGGCCCTTCCGAGCGAGAATGATTTCATCGGCCGGCAGCTTGGCCATATGCTCGGCCGTAAAGCTGTGAACCGTCAGGCAGTAGTTGCAGCCATTTACTTCTGAGACAGCGAGGCCGATGCTGTCGCGCGTCTTCACGTCGAGCGCCTTGCTCAAGGAGCCGAGCAGGGCGGCCCATGAGTTGAACGCGATCGGGCTCTGCGCGAAGGTCGCCATCATATTTGGGGTGAACCCGATGTTCTTGGTGAACGTATCGAGAGTCGGTTTCGAATCGGCCGGCACCTGTTCCGGCGTTAGAGCTGCAGTTCTTGGCATCGTAGTCTCCGTAAGTTACCGGTTTTACTAATAACTATACGAATTTCAGCACATCGGCCACCGGACGGCGCGGGCTTCTGCGGCAGTTTCCATCGCCGAGAGCTGCCGTGGCGCACACGTGTCAGACGGGCTGTCGCACCGCCGTCCCAAGACGATTGTCGATCAGGTACCGCCAGAGTCCATCCGCGCCGCGGCGCACGACATCGCTTGCCGTGCCTTCGACGTGCACGTGCTTCCCGTCGGGACCTGTGCCATCGATTGACCAGTCCACCACGATCTGGGCGATATCGCCGGCAACGAACACATGGCGCGCCGTGGCCTTCAGCGGCAGGCCGAGACTGATATCGCGCTCGAGTTCGGCAGCAACCTCAGCGGGATCAGTGACGGTTCGCCCGTCGTCCGCGATGAGCACGGCCCCCTCGTACAAGGCCTTCATCGCGCTGATCTTGCCGGAGTTAAATCGCTCAATCAGCGACGCGACGACGCCTTCGGGTTCAGTGGGGAGTGCATAGGACTCGGACATTTCGGACTCCTGTTCGTGTTGGCTCGGGTTTCGGTCTGCCAACGAAATCGTCGCGCGATCGCGGGCTTCCAAGCCGGTTCCCGCACCATACGGATGCAAAGTCACACATTTCGGACTACCAGCATGGCCATGCGCATGACAGCGAGCTTGAACATGCGAATAGGCCCGTCCACTAGCAGTTTGGAAACACATCGTCGCCGTTATCTTAGCCATTCCACGCAGGAATAGGCGTTAGTCGTATTTGGGAGGATGTGTCGACAACCGGGACCGGTTAGCTTGACCTGAGGAAATCCAATGGACGTGCCAGGACGCTCCCTCAGACCACGGATCCAGACCGACATCCACTGCGTCACCAAATGGTCCAAGCTCGATACGACATGGCAAGGCGTGACATTTGACAAATTTATCCTGGATTCCCCAGATGAGTTGAGCATCACGTGACATTTTCGCTCATATTCGATAACGAAATCAACCAGTTGAGGTTCCGCGGAGGGTGAGTTTGTGGTGAACGCGACGGATGAAGCCAAAGAACCGCCTTTGAGGCCCAGCTTCGACCGCCGGATCAAGCTCGAATTCCACGGCTGCAAGATCACCTCCGATGGCGGTCTGCTCGCTTACCGCGAACTCGACGATGCAATCGGGCTCACCGAGATCGCAATCACCAAGTTGCTCGATGGCCGGCGCGGCAAGAACGTCCGCCACCAGCTGGGCGGATTGTTCCGTCAGTCGGTGTTCGGCCGGCTCGCCGGCTACGAGGACGTCAATGACGCCGAGCGGCTCGCCCGCGATCCAGCCATGCGAGCCATCATCGGTCGCGAGGGGTTGGAGCGCCATGCGGCTTCCAGCAGCCAGATGGGGCGCTTCGAGACCGAGTGGCTGGCGAGCGACGTCAACCTCGCGACCCTCACGGCGCTCTCCGGCGCTTGGATCGACCAGATCCACGCCCGCAAACCTCCCCACGACATCGTTCTCGACATGGATAGTTCCGAGAGCCCAACTCACGGACGACAGGAGGGCGCGGCGTGGAACGGACACTTCGGCTGTAACTGCTACCACCCGCTGTTCGTGTTCAACCAGGTTCGGCGATCTCGAGCGGTCTCTCCTCAGGCCGGGCCACGTCCACAGCGCCGCGGATTGGCGCCTCGTCCTGGAGCCGGTGATCACCCGCAATCGCGAGCGTGGCATCAACCTCTACTTCCGCGCCGATGCAGCCTTCGCCAAGCCGGAGATCTACGAGCGGCTGGAGCAGGAGGGCATCCAGTATGCGATCCGCTTGCCGGCCAACGACGGATTTGGCCATCTGCTGACGCGGCCGGTCGGGCGGCCGCCGAAGAAGCCGATCATCTCCTTCGCCAGCTTCCGCTACCAGGCGCAACGGTTGGACGCGACCGCGTCGGGTGGTGCCAGAGTCGAGTGGCACCAGGGTGAGTTGTATCCCCGCGTCGGCTTCATCGTAATCAACCTGAGCCGGCCGCCCGAGCGCGTGGTCAAGTTCTACAACGGCCGTGGCACGGCGGAACAATGGATCAAAGAAGGCAAGAACGCGCTCCGCTGGACGCGCTTGTCCTGCCGGGCCTTCCGGCACAACGCAGTGCGCCTCCAGCTTCACGCGCTCGCCTACAACATCGCGAACTTTCTGTGCACGCTGGCTTTGCCGAAAGAGATCGAACAGTGGTCGCTGACGACGCTCCGCGAAAAACTAGTCAAGATCGGCGCCCGGATCGCGCGCCACGGCCGATACGTGGTGTTCCAGCTGGCCGAGGTGGCAGTGCCGCGGGTCCTGTTCGCCAAGATCCCGCATCGCATCGACGGCCTGCGGCTACGTTCGCCGCCATTCCCGGCATGAGGAGCCAGAGCGATGAACGACTGCCATCCGACAGACGAGGTGCGCGCATTCATGATCCGAGCAAAGGCACAACCTCCATGGACAAAGCCCCGATTTCTCGCGGATTAAGGCCGAGGCGGCAGGAGCAAACCCCGACGAACCGGTTACCGCCCGGCCAGTTCGTCACCGACGACTTCCCGGTGCTGAGCGCCGGCCCGACGCCGCATACGGCACTCGAGAAGTGGACCCTGGCGCTGCAGGACGGGGGATCGCTCGCTGGCCGGTGGACCTGGGAGGAGTTTCAGTCCCTGGCGCAGACCGAGATCACCGTCGACATCCATTGCGTCACCAAGTGGCCAAGACCACGCAGCCTGGACCAGACGAGGTTTTATCAGGGTCATGCTGACAACCATCGTCCTATCAGGTCTGCTCGGCGCCACCATTGCGGTCGCGCTCTGGGCCTGGCTCGAAGTCCGCAAGCTCGCGATCGGCTGGCAGGATGTCCATGCGCATCGGCGTGGGCGCGAGCTTCCTGCCCGGGGTCCGCTCCGAGAGCAGCGCTCGCCTTAACCACGATTGACCACGCCTTACTGGCGCGGGAACAGCGGCCGCACGATTTTGTGCGACTGCCTTCGCCCATCGCGACGGGCGACACCGGGTAAGACGACACAACAGGAGATAAGAATATGACGAACACGATCGCAGCGAATGGCAAAGAGGCCGCCTATTTCGGCGTGCCGTGGGAAGATGCTTACGGATACGCACAGGCGATCAAGGTCGGTGACACTATCTATGTCTCCGGCCAGCTCAGCCACGACGACAAGGGGACCATGATCGCGGCCGCGGCGCTCGATGAATCCGGCAAGCCGGCCGACTTCTCGACGATGGCAGAGCAGATGCGGGTGACCTATGCCAACGCTGCAAAGCTCCTGGCGCGTTTCGGGGCGACCCTCGACCACGTGGTGGAAGAGACGCTCTATGTCATCGATGTCGATGAGGCGTTTGCGGTCGCGGGCAAGGTGCGCAAAGAAGCCTACGCCAAGGCGCGGCCTCAGTGCGCCAGCAATCTGATCGGCGTATCGAGGCTGGCCTTTCCTGAGCAGCTCATCGAAATCGTCTTCAAGGCAGTGCTGCCTCCAGCTCAGACGGACGCGGGTTGACCTCCGCTAGGGAATGTCAGCTCCATACTCGGGTGAGGGCAAGCACGAACATTTGGGGCCCGACGGAGGATAGGTGGAATTAGGGAATATTCCGTAGGGCCCCGCTTGGAAGGATGCACCATGACCCGCTACAAAGTCGGTTATCTGGTGGGTAGCCTCGCGACCGCGTCGATCAACCGCAGGCTCGCGAAGGCGCTGATCCGGTTTGCTCCTGAGCGCCTAGAATTCAATGAGATATCGTTCAGGAATCTTCCGCTTTACAGCTACGATTATGACGAGGATTATCCGGCAGTCGCCCGGGATTTCAAGAACGCCATCAAAGCATCCGACGCCGTGCTGTTTGTTACTCCCGAGTATAATCGGTCCATTCCAGGTGGTCTAAAAAATGCGATCGACTGGGCGAGCCGGCCTTATGGTACCAATGCCTTCGCGCGCAAGCCTTCGGCCGTGATCGGCGCGTCTCCGGGCGCAATCGGCACTGCCGTCGCTCAACAGAGCCTGCGAGCTGTGCTCAGCTTCTGCAACTCACCCCAGATGAACGCGCCCGAGGCCTACATCCAGTTCACCTCCGGTCTGATCACCGACGAAGGCGAGGTCACAGTGGCTTCGACAGAGGAATTCCTGCGCAACTACATGGCATCGTTCGACACGTTCATCTGCCGGGTCCTCACCGTCCTTCCCAGGGACGGATGAGCATTCGCTGCTTACTTGTGTCGACGCTTTCACTGTCCATTTCCGAGCGTACTGTTCGCGGCCCTGAGCGTACGCCTTTTGGTCAATCTCGCCCTCGATCCAGGAGCCGGCAAATGGGGAATCCCGAATCAGGAAGGCCACCTCGCTCCGGTAGATGGTGGAGCGCGCTCGCTCGTCTGCTGTCACGTCCAGCGGTTGATCCTATTATGGCGTCATTATATCCTCGTGCTTGTGAAATGCAGGGGTGGAGCAAGCTTGGGACGAAATGGAAGGGCGTGACGATCGATCACCTGATCGAGGCGGCGGGACTTTACGAGCCGCCGGCGCCCAGCACCGCCATGGAGCGAGCCGGCCTTCTGGAACGCGAGCGACGCTCACTCGAAGTGCCGGAGCACTACGGCGCGTACCTGCGTTTCATCAAGCAGAAGGGCGCCGAGATCTACTACAACACGACCATGGCGCTCCCCTACCAGATCGATCCCGAGCAGATCGACGACGCGCTGGAGCGCTGGAACTGCAGGCTCTCCTGAAGGTTCTGACCGCAGAGGCCGACTATCTCGTCTATTGACCGCCGGCTTCAAGGACACTGTCATGAGCGGAACGTTCGACCTGATCGTGATTGGCACCGGCGCTGCCGCGAGCACCGTCGCCAACCGCTGCCGGGCCGCCGGCTGGTCGGTCGCGATCATCGACGAGCTGCCGTACGGCGGCACCTGTCAGCTGCGCGGCTGCGATCCCAAAAAGGTGCTGCGTCGCGGCGCCGAGGTCGTGGACGCGGCCCGGCTCCTGAGTGGCAAGGGCATTGCCGACCCGGGTCTCCGGATCGACTGGCCTAGCCTGATGCGCTTCAAGCACAGCTTCACCGACCCGGTGCCGGCGAACAAGAAGAAGGCCTTCGCCGACAAGGGCATCGTCACCCTGAAGGGCACGGCGCGCTTCGTGGCGGAGGACGCGATCGAGGTGGGCGGCGAGCAGCTCGAGGCGCGCCACGTGGTCATCGCGAGCGGCGCCGAGCCCGTGCCGCTGCCGATCCGGGGCGCCGAGCACGTGACGACGAGCGACCGCTTCCTCGAGCTCGACGAGCTGCCGCGGCGGGTGCTGTTCATCGGCGGCGGCTACGTCTCGTTCGAGTTCGCGCACATCGCAGCACGGGCGGACGCCGAGGTGGTCGTCCTCGATCGCGGCGAGCGGCCGCTCAAGGCGTTCGATCCGGACCTGGTCGCAAAACTCCTTGAGCGCACGCGCGCTCTCGGCATCGACTTCCGGGCGAAGGCGGCGGTCGAAGCGATCGAGCGCACCAGCACGGGCTTGGGCGTGACCGCCGAGATCGACGGCCGCAACGAGACCTTCGAAGCGGATCTGGTCGTGCACGGAGCGGGACGTGCGCCGGCGCTTGAGCGCCTCGACCTCGAGCGCGGCAAGGTGTGCGCCGAGAAGAGGGGCGTCACGGTCAACGAGTTCCTGCAGAGCGTCTCCAACCCGCGGGTCTATGCGGCCGGCGATGCCGCGGCCACCGCCGGAGCGCCGCTGACCCCGGTCGCCAGTCTCGAGGGCGCGGTGGTCGCGACCAACCTTCTCGAAGGCAACGCCGAGACGCCGGACTACACCGGTGTGCCGAGTGCGGTGTTCACGATCCCGGAACTCACCCGTGTCGGCATCGACGAAGCCGAGGCGCGCGAGCAGGGGCTCGAGGTCGAGGTCGAGGTCAAGGTCAATGACATGAGCGACTGGTACAGCGTCGAGCGAGTCGGCGAGAGCCACGCCGCGGCCAAGGTGCTGCTCGAGAAGGGCACGTCGCGCATCCTGGGCGCCCACCTGCTGGGGCCCGAAGCGAGCGAGCTGATCAACTTCTTCGGGCTTGCGATGCGCACCGGCCTCACCGCGACCGACCTCAAGAAGCTCGTCAGCGCCTACCCCTCCGCCGCCTCCGACCTCGGCTATCTGATCTGAGACCTCGCGCAGGCGTGAAGCGCCGGGTGGCTAGGTCCGGTTGACGGCAGCAGATATTTCAATAGTTGTTCGAGCATGCGATGGACGAATCCGGTCGTGGCCTTCGAGGCGCTCGGCCACGACACCCGCCTGGCGGTTTTCCGCCTCCTGATCCCGGCCGGCCCCGACGGGCTCGCGGCCGGGGAGATCAGCGAGCGCATGGGCATGCCGCCGAACGCGCTGTCGTTCCATTTGTCCCGGCTCGTTCAGGCGGATCTCGTCACCTCGCGGCGGACAGGTCGGCAGATCTTCTACGCTGTCGAGTACGAGCGACTGCGCGGGCTCTTGAGCTTCCTGCTCGAGGACTGCTGTGCGAACGCGCCTTCCGAATGCCTGCCCGGCTGTCCTACCACGCCGATCGACGCGGCAGTGGAGGCGAAGGGAAAGCCCACTCCGTGTGGATCGAAGGATCAACGGAGCTAGCGATGCGACTTCACCAGCTCACGCCTACCGAACTCCTCAAGGCGACCGGTATCGGCGTTGCCACAGCGCTCCTGCTGTCGGCCGTCATGGTCCCGGCGCTCCGGTTCGGGATCTCACCGCTACCAAAGCCCCTTGGTCTGGCGTTCGCGGAGACCGTCCTTGGACGCTCGCTGCCTCTCCCGGTCGGCCTGCTGTTCCACGTCGCGTACGTGACCGCTTGGTCGGTCGTGTACGTGGCCCTGTTCCGCCACGCCCTCACCTTGGTCAACGCGCTGCTGCTCGGCCTGGTGCTCTGGCTGCTCGTGCTGTTCGTGTTTTTCCCGATCGTCGGCTGGGGCGTTTTGGGTCTCGCTGTCACTCCAAAGCCGATCGTCGCCTCCCTCGTTCCGCACCTGCTGTTTGCCGTGTTCCTCTGGGTTCTGTGCCGGATCAGCTTCCGTCGGACCAGCGGCGCAGCGTTCGAGCGTGCCTGACCGTCCTGACCTCGTTGCGCTCGTCCAGCTCTGCTGCGAGCAAGGAGAGAAGACATGAGGAACAGCGAACCGATCGCCTGCACGCTCGGCTCGGGCGACTTCAAGGACCGCATCGGATGGATCCGAGAACTGTCGGCGAGGTCGCTCCGGAGCCATCGTCGGGACGGGTTGATCCTGGAGCTTACCTACGACCGGTCCGCGGCTGCCGATGTGCACGACCTCGTCCGTCGCGAGCAGGCGTGCTGCGGTTTCCTGCGCTTCGATTTGCGTGAGAGTGCCGACGCGGTCCATCTGACCATCACCGCACCACCTGAGGCGCAGAGTGCTGCCGACGAGTTGTTCGCTCACTTCGTGGCCTGATAGCTGTCATCGCGCCGGCTGACTGCGAAAGTTGTGCGCGTTGCAAAGCGTTCGAGATGGCCTCGAGGAGCAGCAGATTGCTGTGTACTTCGCGGCGGTGGGTGTCGGCGTGCTCGTCGCGCCCACGCTTGCCGGCGCGGGGGCCCTCGAAGCCGCGATCAATCCCGCACTCGCGCTCATGCTGTTCGCGACCTTCCTGCAAGTCCCCCTTGCGGAACTCCGCCAGGCGCTGGCCAACCTGCGATTCCTCACAGCCTTGCTGACGGCCAACTTTGTGGTTATTCCGCTCGTGGTCGGGCTCCTGTTCCAGTTGGTTCCCGACAATCCCCTGATCCAGTTCGGCGTTCTGCTCGTTCTACTGACGCCCTGCATCGACTATGTCGTGACGTTTGCCTATCTGGGGCGTGCGGACGCCCGCCTCCTGCTCGCCGCCACGCCGGCGCTGCTGATCGTGCAGATGCTGCTCCTGCCTGTCTATCTGCACCTTTTCCTCGGAGGATCAGCGACGGGCCTGGTCCGGGCAGGTCCCTTCGTCCATGCCTTCCTGTGGATCATCGCCCTTCCGCTCGTGCTCGCAGGTCTCGTCCAGCTAGGGGCTGCGCGGGTCGCCGCGGTCCGGGGCGCTGTGGAGGTGCTCGGGGTTCTTCCTGTTCCAGCGACGGCGCTGGTCCTGTTTGTGGTGGTGACAGCCGTGGTGCCACGGTTGGGCGAGGCAGCCGGCGCAGCTGCCCGCGTGGCGCCGGTTTACGCCGCCTTTGCGATCGTGGCACCGCTGATCGGCTGGACGGTCGCGCGTCTATTCCGACTGAACGTACCCGGCGGCCGGGCGGTCGCGTTCAGCGCTGGTACCCGAAACTCACTGGTCGTGCTGCCGCTCGCCTTCGCGGTCCCGGACGGCCTGCCCCTGGTACCCGCGATCGTCGTCACCCAGACGCTGATCGAGCTCCTGAGCGAGCTGGGCTGCGTCCGCTTCATCGCCCGGCTCGGCCGGCCCCAGGAAGGTGTGGCCTGACGGCTCGCCAGTGCGGTTTCCCCGGCATACGGCGCTGGCGGCGACCGGCGCGGCGGACCTTCTCCCTGTTTTCCTTGTCAGCCCGTCACACGCAAGCAATCTCGAATGAGCTCACCGATCTCGCGGAGGTCCCATGTCGGATCGAATGGCATCAGTAACCGAGGCCAGCTCTCCGTCGATCAAATCGGCCAGGTTTGCGTGGAGCTGGTGCGGGACGAACATCCTGGTCGGATACGAGGTGTCGGGCCCCGACGGCGCCGGCTGAGCTGATCGGGCACGAGGCGGTGATCCATACCGAAGATCGCGGCGGCAGCGACACCTGGGCTTTCCGCAAGGGCGGCTTGGAGACGACAGTCAGCATATCGGGTCGCCTGCTCGCGGAAAACGCACTCAAACAAGCCATCATTCCGGCGCGGAATAACGCGTATGAGAACGGCCCGGCTGCCGGAACTCGCGGTCGCCGTTTAGCGTGCGCTTCAGCGGTGATGGCGCTCCATGCCTAACGCCGTTCCACGCCAAGCTTAAAGTTACGGGAGAACAGCGATGCGAGTACGATCCCTGGTCGTAACTGCGTCAATTGCGAGCGGCGTGATTGTGACAGCCATGTTCGCACAGTGGCTCTCCAGTCGCAGCGCGCCACTATCATCGGGATGCGAACGGCCCGCTGACCGAGGTGGAGCGTAGCGCCACAGGCGGCGCCGGTTCCGGGGAGTTCAAGCCGATCAGCGGCCAGGAAAGTGCGCCGAACGTCTTTGAGGGCGCAGGTAGCGTCATTCTCACGCCGGATCGGCGGTTCCTGTTCACCACCAATGGCGGCGACAATTCGGTCTCCAGCTTCGGTGTGGGCGAAGACGGCCGGCTCACGCTGTTGGACTGCAAGACGACGGGAAACCCGGTCGAGGGAAGGAGCGGTACCGCCAAATCGCTGGCCTATGCCCCCTCAAGTGGCACGCTTTTTCGTGCTGCACTCGTTCGGCCCCGACCGTCTCCGGCTCATGTCCGTCGACGCCGAAGGCAAGCTCACGCCGCGCCCGGAGCGATACACGGCGAATACCCACGACAAGCCCAACCGTGTGTCCACGATGGTCGTAGTCTCGCCCGATGAGAAGCTCGTCTTTGTCGGCACCACGTTCGACGAGCCAATCGTTTCCACAGGCTTGTATCCAGATGGCTCGCCTATTCTCTGGGTCCAGCGGGATGGCACGCATTCCACTCGATCGCCTCGAATACGCCAGATCCCGACGGCCTCGCCGTCTTTCCCCTGCGCGAGGACGGCTCCCTCGGCACAGCCAAATTCTACGACGCCGGAGGCGGCTCTCCGTTCTACATCGCCTTCCCTGCACGGTCGGCCGGATACCTTCGTCATCGGATATGCCGTCGGGGACGGATGCGCCATGGGCACCATCGAGAAGGACGGCACGGTTAGCATCGGCCCGCTCGTGAAGATCGACACGAGCCCGGGGCTCCCGTCTGAGTTGTGCTGGCTCGCAGTCTCCCCGGATGACCGCTTCGTGATCGCGACAAACTTCGGTTACAGCTACGTCAGCAGCTTCCACATCGACGGCAACAAACTAGTCATAGCGAAGGATCCCGCATGCCCGAAGGTTCCGGGGGACGGCACCGCCAGGGGGCTCTGTGGAGACGTCACCAGCGGCCCGGCCGACAACTGGATCACGCCGGATGGCGCCAACGTGATCGTGCTCCCCCTGCTGCTTGGGCTCGGCGTGAGCGGAGCGATTCACGTGGTGATGCGCTGGCGCGGAGAGGCCGAGTCCGAGGAGGTCGCCGCCACCAGCACGCCGCGTGCGGTGATGTTCAGCGCCTTGACCACGATCGCCTCGTTCGGATCGCTCGCGCTCTCGAGCCACCGCGGGCTCGCCAGCATGGGCCTGCTGCTGACCATCGCTATCCTCCGGAGTCTGGTCTGCACGCTCGTCGTCCTCCCGGGCATGCTGACCCTGGCGCACGGGCGCAGTCCGGAAAGCGACGTGGCATGAGGGTCGCCATTCTGGCGGCGGGGATCGGAACACGGCTCGACCCGGCCGGCAACCCTCCGCCCAAGGTTTTGCTGCGCTTCGGCGGCGAGACGTTGCTCAAGCGCCACCTCGACATGCTGGTCCGCTACGGGCTCTGCGACCTCACGCTCGTCGTCGGTCATCGCGCCGACGAGATCCACAGCGAGCTGGCCGCGCTCGGCGCGACCGACATGGTGTGCACCCGGTTCAATCCGGACTTTCGGGACAGCAGCCTTCTCTCGTTGTGGACGTTACGCGAGGTCTTTGCTGGGGGCGAGCCGGTCCTCTACATGGACGCCGACGTCCTCTACGACTGGCGTCTGCTCGCGCGCCTGCTCGAATCGCCGTACGCTGACTGCCTGCTGATCGACCGCAGCGCGGAGCTGACCGAGGAATCGCTCAAGGTCTGCGTCCGCTCCGGCCGCGTGGTCGATTTCCACAAGAGCGTCGAAGCGAGGGTCTACGACTACGCAGCCGAGTGGATCGGCTTCGCCCGCTTCGGGCCCGCGAGCGCGGCGCGTCTGGCCGATACCTTGCAGAGTTACGTCGCCGCCGGCCGCACCGATGTGATCTACGAGGAGCCGATGCGCGACGTCATCCTCAAGGCGCCTGCGTTCGGCCTCGCAGACGCGACCGGGCTGCCTTGGATCGAGATCGACTTCCCGGACGATCTGCATCGCGCCCAGAGCGAGATCCTGCCCCGGCTGGTACGCCTGCCGCCCATGCCGCGGTGATGCTTCGCGCTCACCGGAGCATGCCGCACGCCGACCTTGGCAATTTCGGGATTGTCTCATTCTTTTAGCGCACAGGTATCTTTACCGCACAGGTCCCAAGAGGGGGGTTGCTTGACTCGCAGATCGAAAGCTTGGCGGGGCGCCGCGCTGACGAAGGACGAAGTCACGTACCGGTTCCCACCGGCCGCTCAAGAAGCGATTGGCGCTTTTCTCAGTCGGAGCGAGCGGCCGCTCCTGGGGACGCTTGAGGTCGACCTAACACCCGTTGCGGCGATCCGCCCCGAGATCGAGGAGCTTCGCCGCCGTGTGGAGCAGGTGCATGGCTTTGCCATCGTCGACCCGCCCGCTACCATTGAGGCGCCGACGAAGCGCCGGGATCTCGCGTGGCTGATCGGCCGCATTCTCGGCGAGCCGATCGAACAGAACCGTGAGGGCATCAAGGTCATTCAGGTGTACGATCGTGACCGCACGCGCCGGATGGAGGATGGCGCGCGCTATCATCAGACGCGTCAGGGCGGCTCCATACACACCGACAACGTCAACCGGCCCCAGACGTGGGACTATCTGATGATGACGTGCGTGTCGCCAGCCATGCTCGGCGGCGAGAGCATCGTCGTGAGCGGCCTCACGGTCTACGACCTTCTGCGGGAGCGCGTGCCTCGGGTGCTCGACGTCCTGGCGGAGGACTTCTGGTGGGAATGCCGCGGCTTCTCCGACGACTTCTTCAGCGCGCCGATCCTGTTCTTCAACCAGGTGGGCGAGCCGCAGTTCCGCTATCTACGCGAGTACCTGGAGAGCGCCCATCGGCGCCAGGGCGCGCCGTTGCGGGATGAGCAGCTGTGGGGGCTCGATTCGCTCGATTCGGTGCTCGAGCTGTCCGCGCTGCAGTTCCGCTGCAGGCTGGCGCCGGGCGAAATCATCGTGATCGACGATCTGCAGATGTTTCACGGCCGCACCAGCTTCAGCGACTTCTTCGATGCCGTGCCGTACGAAGCGGGTGTGGTGGGGTCGGATCGTCCGCTCCGGCGTTGCTTCGATCGACTGTGGATCAGCAAGCGTGGTAACTGAGATCCGGTTGACGCGGCGTCTGGTCGCGATCACGCCGCCGTGGGATCAGCGCCTCGCCCGGGCACTGATGCGGCCGCTGGTCGCAGCGAGGATCACTCCGAACCAGATCACGACCTTCAGCCTGGCGGTCGGCCTGCTGGCGGCCTGGCTGTTCGCGTCGGGCGGCGCCGCCGTCCACGTCGGGGCAGCCTGCTTTATGCTCGCTTTCTGGCTGGATCATGCCGACGGCGAGCTGGCGCGGAGCACCGGGCGGACCAGCCTCTTCGGTCACTGCTACGACCTTGCGGCGGGCGGTGCGGTGCTGATCGCCCTGTTCATCGGAATCGGCATCGGCCTGCGCAAGGATGGGCTCGGAGCGTGGCCGATCGTGCTCGGAAGCAGCGCCGGGCTGGCGACGGCGGTGACGTTCGTGCTGCGCATGGAGCTCGAGCGCCGCGCCGGCAAGGCCGCCACCCGGCAGCCCAATCTGCTCGGTTTCGAGGTCGAGGACGTGATGTATCTGATCGGCCCGATCACCTGGTTGGGCCTTCTCCGGCCGCTCCTGCTCCTGGCCGGCATCGGGGCGCCGGTGTTCGCTCTGTTCGTCCTCTGGCAGGGCCGCGGGGTGCTCCTCGAGCAGCGCTCGTGACCACGCTGGTCACCGGTGCCACCGGCTTCGTCGGATCGGCCGTGGTCCGCGCGCTGCTGGCCGAAGGCGAGTCCGTTCGCGTCCTGGCCCGCGCCAACAGCAGCCGCCGTTTGCTTGCCGATCTGCCCGTCGAGGTCGCGATCGGCGACCTCGTTGACCCGGCGAGCCTCGGCTCGGCCATCGCCGGCTGCACCGGCCTGTTCCACCTCGCCGCCGACTATCGCCTCTGGGTGCGCGACCCCGAGACCATCTACCGGACCAATGTCGACGGCACGCGCGCGCTGCTGATCGCGGCGGCCGAAGGTGACTGAAGTTTCACAGTCAAGTCGTAGCCATCTTGGCCTGCTGGCCCCAGCGGAATGTCGTCGCGTCGGTCCAGATTCAGCAGAGGATCATGGCAAGCTTGCGCGCGACGGCCACCGCGCCCTTTCTCGAGCCCTTGCGCGCGGCGAGGCGCACGCCCAGCTCTTGAGCGATGAGAAGCGGCTGACTCGCGCCAGCACAACGTACGCCGCCCCGTACCTTCGGTCGCGCGGCCGCCGCGCGCCGCGACGTTGGTGTTGGCGCCCCGCTCGAGCTCCGGATCAAAGACCGCTTTGCAGGCCGCGCACCGGCCCGCCTGCCGTTGCAGCAGGTGAATGCGATGGAAGTGACTGGCTTCGCGCATCAGCCGCCGTGTGCGGCGATCCTCCCAGTAGGCGCGCAGGCTCGGGTCGAAGGGGCTGGCTTTGCCCCTGACCTTCACGAAACGCGACACCCGGGTCTCGTTGTGGCGCGGCAGCCGGTTTCGGCCGTCCCACAGGTCCCAGCCGCGGCCCTGGTCCACGCCGTAGTAGTGGTTGACTACCCAGCGCCGGTTCTTCCTGGGATGGCGGCGTTTGGCCCATTTGTAGGTGATCCGCCAGATGTGATGGTCCAAGACAGCGAACGTGCGCTTGGCCACTGCGTAGCGGTAGTAGTTGCACCATCCCCGGATCACCGGCGACAGTTGCTTGATCACCTCGGCCGTCGGCATCTGCCGGTTGCCCCGGAAGAAGGTGGAGAGCCGCCTGTGGTGCAGGGCGACCTTCTCCTTCTGGGGCCGGGCCAGCAGCTTGCCATTGGGAAAGTGCCTGAGGTTGAAGCCGAGGAAGTCGAACCCGTCGTCGATGTGGACGGTGCGGGTCTTGGCCTCGCTCAGCTCCAGCCCGCGGCCGGCGAGGAACTCGGTCAGCCGCGGGAGGACGTAAGCTTCAAGGACCTCCCGCGAGGGGGCGGTGACCACGAAGTCGTCGGCATACCGGACGAGGTTGATGCCTCGATTGCTTCCCCGCCGCAGGCAGGGCGTGACATGGCGGCCGTCGGCGCGCTCGGCGCCGAACAGACGCTCTATGCGCCGGCGTAATTCGCCGATCAGCTCTAGGTGCCCATCAACCGTAGAATCTCCCCCGACCCTGGCCACCCTGGCCTGCCAAAGCGTCGGCTTCAGACCAGCCCAATAGAACTAGCCACGTCGGAGTGCAACCTGGCCGCGCGCCCGCTAGCCAACGGCGCACTTCTCACTGCCCAACGTGCTCTCCCACGTTGGCGCTCTGCAAGCAGGTGCGCTGGATCTGCATCATCATCTCCCGCCCCTTCAAGGCTGTGCCGCTGCCGCGCGAAGCCCAGCGAAAAGAATGTTTGGCGCGAGCGAGCTTCCCTCCGCCAAGACTCCTCTGGCAAACTCTGCTCTCTGATCGGTCATCAGGCTGGAGAAGTCGAGGAATCCCGCCATTCTCGGCCGATGGCTGTTGACCTTGGCGGACGTGCGCAGCTCCGAAATCCCTCTCTGAGGGTGGCTTTCTCCGTGGCTGTCGACTCGGGCCAAACGGTATCCGTTTGAATTGCGGCACTATATCAAGCGCATAGCGAACAACCGCCCGACGCTGGGTTCGAATTTCCTCTTGGCTGGGCGAGACCCGCTCTAACGAACCGCAGCGGGAGCCGGCAAGGGTCTGTGTTTGATCGGTCCGGCCTATCCATCGGCTGAGTGCGGCGGGCATACCGCAGCGATCAGCGGATGGCGCGCGGCAGATAGGGCGACGTGGTTGGAGAACCGAATCTGGCCGGCATCGTCGGAGTTGATCGGACCGAGGGCGGGCGTCGAGGTGGGCCGCGAGCAGCAGGCCGTTCTTGACGTCGAGCCGCTCGGCATCGACCTTGGCTGAGGCCTCAAAGGTGCCCGCTTCCGCCGTTCATCGGACGAAACGCCGGCGAACGGCGCAACCAGCGGCGTGCGTCTTTGGGGGGACAGCACCCCCGCTCGGCTGCCTGGCCACGCGGACGAACCGCTCGGACGACCACACAGAAGGCTGCTCAGTTCCAACGACACGTCGATCCCGGCATAGTGCTCCATGGCTGTCCCTCGACGATGCTTGGGGCCGACCCGTTCGGACCCCGTTCACATCATCACTCTGAGGGACAGCCGCCCGACCGACACGCTTCGGCTCAGGCCCACTACGGCATCCAGGCCGACAGCAGTGGTCGCAGCCACGTGAGCTCATGGCCCGGACAACCGCGAAGCAGCTCGTTGCTCAATCAGGTTTCCGGTGCGACGGCACTCGTCCCAGTCAGGCCAGGCCGCGCTGACGGCAGGCTTGGGCTGCCGATTCGTCCAGAGCGATGCGTGCGTTGCGGCAGGCATGGACGATGGTCGCGGGCCAGTCGGGGGTGAAGGCCGCTTCGCTCACCAGTCGAAGCGCTGCGGCCTGCTTGTGGGTGCCATTCAGCACCATGACCACCGCCGACGAAAGCCGGGCGATCGTGCCGAGCCCGACCGATACACCGTGCGTCGGCACCGCCGCGAGCCCCTCGAACGCCGGGAAGGTGGCGAGATTGTCGAACCGGGTCGTCTCCGCCAGGCGAACGATCCGTGACTTGCTGTCAATCGCGCTTCCCGGGGGGTTGAAGCCGACGTGACCATCTGAAGCACCGCTCGCCAGCAGGAACAGATCGACCCCGCCAGCCGCCGCCAGACGCGCGTCGAACTCCCCCGGGTCGGCCGGGTCGGCCAACCAGATGTTATGAAGGGGAATGCGCGCTTCGGGCGCAACCCCGTCGTTCAGCCGCCCCCGGATCTCGCGCTCGGTGAATCGCCGGCAGCTGTAGTGCACATGCGCCGGGCAATAGGTGAAACCATCGGCCCCCGGTACGACGTACTCGTCCATCATGACGATCACGAGGTGGGCGAGGTCGGCCCCGGTCGCGCTCGCCATTCGGGCGAGGGCCCCATATGTGCTCAAGAGGCTGCGTCCGCCGGGACAGCCCAGCAGGAACCGCCGGCCGGCAGAGCGCGCCCGCTCGCTGCCGTCAAGGATCTCCCGCGCCAGCCGATGGCCCAGCTCGTCGGCATCCGGATGGATCGTCACGACCGCTGCCACAGCGACGACGCCTTGATCGGCCGCGCTTCGAGCAGCCTGCACGGCCAGGATCCATTGCTGATACGCGAGTTACCCGGTGACTGCCAAGCACTTGGTCGACTCCGGTCATGACCGAGACGATCCTGTCGACCGCGTGCAGAGCAACGCCAGGGCCCGCGTGTTGACGCCGCATCGGCCTGATGTCTACTCTGAGCCTCGGCAAGTCTAAGCAAACGACGGCAACGGGAGGCTTTCCATGAATCATCCGAAACTCATGCGCGTGCGGACGACGATGTCGATATCGCGTCGCGATCTGATGACGGGCGCTGCGGCGTTGGGCGTGAGCGTCGCTGCCGGCGCGACCAGTAGGAAGGCATCGGCCGCCACCGTCGTTTCGATGTTCGGCTGGCAGGATTATGACGCCGGCCTGCGCGTCGGTGATTTCCTGAAGCGCGAGAACATCGAGGTCAGCTTCACGCCGATCGGCAACAATGATGAGATCATCAGCCGTCTATCCGCCGGCGGTGCCGGACAGATCGACATCGTTACGCCCTATATGGGCTACATCCCCTTCATGGTGGCCGCCGATCTGCTCGAGCCGATCGACGAATTGCTGGTGCCCAATCTGGCCAATGTGCCGGACGTTTTTCGCAACGACTCCAATGTGATCGTGAACGGCACTCGCTATTCGGTGCCGTTCACCTGGGGTTCCGGGCCGATGGCCTATGATCCGGCGGTCATCCCGACGGCACCCGAATTGTGGATGGACATCTTCAAGCCTGAGTACAAAGGCAAGGTCGGGATGATGGACGATCCGATCGGCAATCAGATGCTGGCAGCGATTCTCGCCACGGACGCCCAAGTGCCGACCCTGCTGACCCCGGACCAGCTCGAGCAGGCGACCCAATTTCTGATCAAGCTGAAGAAGGACGCGGTCCGGCAAGTGGCCGTGAGCTGGGGTGAGCTGGCTAACGCGCTGGCGCGCAGCGAAGTCGTCATCACCTTCAGCGGCGGGGAGTTCCTGAAGAAATTTGCCGCCGACGCCGGCAAGAAGATCGAGTTCACCTATCCGAAGGAAGGCACCTTCGCCTGGCTCGACAGCTACTGCATCGCCAAAGGCGCCCCGAACATCGAGGCCGCGCACAAATGCGCCAATCAGGCACTCGACGTCGAGGGGCAGGTGGTTTTCGCCGAGAAGACGTTCCAGGCGATCGTCGTGAGGGCAGCGATCGACAAGCTGAAGCCTGCGACCAGGTCGCTCTATCCCTACGACAACCTCGCCGAGTTCCAGCAAAAGGCGAAGTTCTTCCCGATGCCGCCGCTCGAGCCGGACGGCAAGCACGCGAGCTATACCGACTGGCAGGCGGCCTACCAGAAGTTCAAGGCGGCCTGAGTTGGTCAGGGGGGCGGGCCGAGAGCCCGCCCCCGGTCGTCCGCGATGTCTCTCCTCGCCGGCAGGATCGCCATCGTCACGGGCGCGGCGTCGGGCATCGGCCGCGCCGGTGCCCATGCGTTTGCCGCAGCAGGCGCCACGGTCGTCGCTGCCGACCTCGATGAGGAGGGCGGCGAACGGGTCGCGCGGGAGATCGGCGGCAGCGCGCGGTTCCAGCCGGTCGATGTGCGTGATACGCTGCAGGTCCAGCGCATGGCCGCCGACACCGTCGCCCGATTCGGCCGCATCGACGTCTTGTTCCACAACGCGATGAACGTTCCGCTCGTCAACCGTGAGCGACGGACGCGCCACGGAACTGGCCGAGGAGACGTGGCATGAGATCATCAACCTCGTTCTAAGCGGCACCTTTTATTGCTGCAAATACGTCGGGCGGCAGATGCTTCGGCAGAAGTCCGGATCGATCATCCTGACCGCGACGACCGATGCGCTGATCGGCCAGGCCGGCATCGACGGCTACACGGCGGCCAAGGGCGGCGTCGTCGCCATGACGCGATCGCTTGCCGCCGGCATCTCGCCAGAGGGCGTGCGGGTGAACGCAATCTGCCCCGGCTTCGTCGAGACGCCGCATCAGGCGCCCTTCATGAGCGATCCAGCCGAGCGCAAGAAGATTGAGGAACTGCACCTCATGGGCATCCTGCAGCCCGAGGATGTCGCCGAGTTCGCCACTTTCCTTGCCTCCGATAAAGCCAAGCGCGTGACCGGCGGCGTCTTTCCCGTTGATGCCGGCTATACGGCCTTCAAGGGGCTGATGTCGCTCAAGAATATCATTGCCAGCTAGCATGCGCGATCGCGGCGTCACCTATCTGTTGCTGGCGCCTGCCGGGGTCATCTTCGGCACGTTGTTTGTCCTGCCGCTGAGCTACTTCTTCGTCATCAGCTTCTGGCAGGTCCTGCTCTTCAGGCTCAAGCCGGCCTTCACGTTCGCCAACTATCTGCAGGTGTTCGACCTTCACCTGCGCACCCTGATATTCACCCTGGGGCTGGCATTTTTCGTTGCGGTGCTGACCACAGCACTCGGCTTCGTCTACGCCTATCTGATCCGCTTCAAGGCGGGCCGCTGGGGACCGCCCCTCCTGTTCATCGCGCTGATCACGCTCTTTGGCGGTTATTTGATGAAGATCTATTCCTGGATGACGATCCTTGGCATCACCGGCGTGCTGAACACGGCGCTGCTCGCGCTCGGCATCATCGACCAGCCGTTGCCCTGGCTGTTCTACAATGTCGGGGCGGTCGTCGTGACGCTGGTCAATTTCCTGCTACCGCTCGCCATCCTGCCGATCTATGGCTCCATGCGCGGCATCAGCGACATCGAGATGGAGGCGGCGCGCGACCTCGGTGCCGGCGGCTGGCGCCGCTTTTCCGATATCGTCCTACCGCGCTCCCACACTGGGATCATCGGCGGATTCGCCCTTTGCTTCCTGCTCGCGGCCGGCGACTACCTGACTCCACAGCTCGTCGGCGGTACGGTCAATATGATCGGCGTGCAGATCGCGCCGCAATTCGGCGGTCTCGGCAATTGGCCGATGGGCTCGGCCATGTCATTTGTGACGCTCGTGTCGTCCTTCGCCGTCATCATGCTGTCGATCTTTCTCCTGGTGCAGTGGCGGCCACGATGACCGGTCTGTCCAACGTCGTCTGGCGCGGCATCGGCACGTTGTTCGTGGTGTTCCTCTTGTCGCCGCTGGCTCTGGTCGTGCTGTTCGCCTTCACCAGCCGACCCCAGTCCGCGTTCCCGATCGAAGCGCTGTCGCTGCGTTGGTGGCACGCCATGCTGGCCAATCCCAACTTTGGCCCGGCGTTCTGGAACAGCCTGATCATCAGCGGCACGGTCGGCATCGTTTCTGCCATCGTCGGCACCATGGCCGCTTTGGGTCTGGCACGACTCGATCCACGGCGCGCACAACTCGCCGCCGCGCTGCTCTGCCTGCCGCTCATGTTGCCGCCGCTGGTATTGGGGGTGGCGCTGCTCAGCTTCTACTCACGCATTGGTATTCCCATGGGCCCACAAACGGTCATCATGAGTCATTTGCTGTTCGCTTTGCCATTCGTCGTGCTCGTCGTCTATGCCCGGCTGCGCAATTTCGATTTTCGCGTGGTCGAGAGCGCGCGCGATCTCGGCGCTTCGCCGCTGCGGACCTTCTTCACGATCACTTTGCCGATCATCCGCCCCACGGTGGTCGGCGCCGCGCTGATCGCGATGGCGCTCTCCCTCGACGATTTCGTCATCACCTTCTTCACCATCGGCAAGGGGATGACCCTGCCGACGTTCGTCTTCTCCATGATTCGCACCGCGCTCACGCCCGCCGCGAATGCGGTCGGAACGCTCATTCTCGTCATGACCATCGGCACCACGCTGGTCGCCCTCTGGCTGACACGGTATCGCGGATGAATGGCGGCCGCAGATGAGCTCGGCTGCAATCGGTATTCTCGGCATCGATGTCGGCGGCACCAAGATCGCTGCGGGAATCGTCGAACCCGCCAGCTGAGCGACACGCTCTCGACCAAGGCGGCGCGCGGCGGCGCTGTCGTGCGCGCGGATACGGTGGACCTGGTCAGGCGGCTATGGGACGGCGCCTTCGCACCGTTCGTGCGACCTACTCCTCAAAGCGACCCGTGGCGTCACGATCGCGGTCGTATCGTCTCGTGAGCGGAAACGGCGGCAACCAGGACTCGCGACGGACGATCCAGCTTTCGTAGGTCGGCATCAGTTGGTCAGGGGCATCCAGGGCTCCTAAGTTCACCTCGATCTCGTCTGCGCTGCGTCCGAAAACCGACGAGCCGCAGCGGGGACAGAAAAACCGGCCGAGGTAGTCGCGTGTTTCGCCATCGACCGTCACCGCATCCTGGGGGAACACCGCGGAAGCGTGAAAAAGGGCCCCATGATGCTTGCGGCAGTCGAGACAATGACAAAGGCCGACCCGGTATGGGCGGCCCGCCGCCACAATTCGGACATTGCCGCACAGGCAACCGCCGGTGAATCGGTCCATGCTGCGTCTCCTCTAAACTAGGGTCTTGGATCGCCCTCATCGTAAAGATGCTCGATCCCGAGGCGGTCGTGCTGGGTGGCGGCCTCGGCCTTGCCTGCGGCCCCGATCGCGACCGGCTGATCCGCGTCCACGCGTGCCCGCATCCGGGCCGCTGCCTGCCGACCGTGCGGCGGCGGTCGGCAAGAATGCCGGCGTGATCGGTGCCCCTCGCCGGCTGCGAGCTGGCGACCGCCGGGACGCCGGAGCAGCCTGACGCACGTCCAGGCTAGCCTTCGATCACGCGTTGGTCGACCAATGTCCAGCCGATCTTCACCGGCGCGTTGAGCGACAGCGACCGGCGCAAGGCGGAGTCCGGATTGTGCACGGTGGTTCGCTGGCCGCCCGGCAATGCGACGATGTACTTCACGAACACGCCGAGATAGATCAGGTCGACGAGCACGCCGTCGAGCACGACGTCGGCCGTCAGGTTGGTCGGCGAGATCCGCACGGCCTCCGGCCGAACGACAATCGTGATCGGCCCTTCGGCGCCGGAGGAGGCGATGCGCGCGCCGACGTCCAAGGTGATCGATGCTCCTCGACGATGCCCCTCGAACACGTTGGCCTCGCCAATGAAAGTTGAGACGAAACGCGTTTTTGGCGCCGCATAGATGTCCTCAGGACCGCCCTCCTGGATCATCTCGCCTTGGTGCATGACGGCGATGCGATTGGCGAGACCCAACGCCTCGCCTTGATCATGTGTGACGAACACGAAGGTGCCGCCGATCTGCTGGTGGATTCGCCGCAGCTCCTCCTGCATGGCCTGGCGCAGCTTCAGGTCGAGCGCGGCGAGGGGCTCGTCCAGCAGCAGCACGCGCGGTTGCATGATCAGCGCGCGTGCCAGGGCGACGCGCTGTTGCTGACCGCCCGAGAGCTGCTCGATCGATCGGTCGACGAACTCCTCGAGCCTGACCAGCGCGATCGCCTCGTCGACTCGCCGCCGGACCTCCGCCCGCGGGCGGCGGGCGGTTCGAAGTCCGTAGGCGATGTTCTGGCGCACGGTCATATGCGGAAACAGGCCATAGCCTTGAAACACGGTGTTGGTCGGCCGCTTCTCCGGCCGCCAGCCGGTGACATCCTCACCGTCGATCTCGACGGTGCCCGTGGTCGGCGTGACGAAGCCGCCGATGATGCGCAGGAGCGTGGTCTTGCCGCAGCCGGAGGGGCCGAGGATGGCCAGAAAGTCGCCCCGGTGGATCTCGAGGTCGAGCTCCTTCACCGCGAGGGCCGTTCCATAGCGCTTGGAGACCCCGCGCAGGCGGACCAGCGGGTGCGCGCCGGTCGCTGGCACCGCTGCGCTCTGGACCGGCTTCTCGTTCATGTCGTTCATCGCCTCTCCTGATGCACGATGATCGGGGAGCGCGTATGGTTTGTCCAGCCGCCGGCGGGTCAGGCAAGGAGCACGCGGGGCGATCCATGCCACAGATAGAATGCGTCTTCGAGGCGAAAGACTGGCTGGGCGAGGGTCCGTGCTGGCATCCTGGCGAGCGTGCCCTCTACTGGACCGACGTGCCGTCCAAGACGGTGAAGCGCTGGCATCCCGCGACCGGCGAGCACGCCAGCTGGCGCATGCCCGAGATGGTCACCGCCATCGCCGTGCGACGAGCGGGTGGTCTCATCATCGCCTCGCAGACTGGGATCGATTTCTTCGATCCCCATACGGGGCGTGCGAGCCGGTTCGTCGCTCCCGAGAAGGACCAGCCGAAGAACCGCTCCAACGACGGCAGGTGCGACCGTCAGGGTCGCTTCTGGTATGGCACGATGGCGAACAATTTCGCCGACGACATGAGCGAGCTGCCGATCACCGCCACCACCGGCGGCCTCCATCGCATCGATCCGGACGGATCGGTGCACACGTTCGAACGGACGCTCGGCATCGCCAACACCTTCGCCTGGAGCCCCGACGATCGCACGATGTATCTCGCCGACACTTTGGACGCGATCTACGCCTACGACTTCGATGCCGGCACCGGCCAGGTCAGCAACCGCCGAACCTTCGCCAAGGCCGACACGGCGCAGTACGGCCATCCGGACGGCTCGACCATCGATGCCGAGGGGTTTTTGTGGAACGCCCGCTGGGATGGCGGTTGTCTGATCCGCTGGTCGCCCGACGGCAGGATCGACCGGGTGCTGAAGCTACCCTGCCGGCGCGTGACGAGCTGCATCTTCGGCGGGCCGGATCTCGATACTCTCTATGTGACGACCGTCCGTTACGGCCTGAGCGCAGCCGAGTTGGCGGAGCAGCCGCTGGCTGGCGGAATCTTCGCTCTCGATGCGGGGACGAGGGGTGTGCCGGACGGGCAGTTCGCGGGGTAGCCGGTCAGAACCGATCGATCGAGGAAGCGGAAGGCCCGAGCCGAAGGCTGCGTGCGCAACAGGCGCATCAGCCACGGGCAACGCTCGAAGCGATTCCTGTGCGCATTCCTTACAAATGTTCTCGGTGACGATCACGATCTTCTCGAGCTCCGGGTTGACCCGGGCCAGCTCGGCCACGCCGTCGCGCACGCTTGCGGGCGGCGGCAGGTAGACCACGCCGGTATTGAAGCGCAGGGCGGCATCCAGCCCTCGCGCACGGCGTTGAAGACCGGGATGTCGCCGATCGGCGTCCTAAGCGGGTGCGCAGCTGGTTGATCTCCAGGCCTGGACCGATGGTGCGACACGCTTCCTGAAGGACTACGTCGCCGAGAGCCAGGACGCCGCGAGCGCCACCGAGCGGGCGTTCGGGCAGGCTTTCTCGGGCGCCGAAGATGCCCCGATTCAACCGAATGGATCGCGTGCTGCGAAGACCGATCCTAGCGTGTGTCACCGGCACGAACAGCATGCGCCTTGTCAACGGGCCCTCCCAAAGCTAACCTGGGTGGTCCCTGAAAGGGAGTTGAGAATTTCGCTGCTCAAGGAACCCGCCGGTTGTTGAGGAGGATGCAATGAAGAAGTCGGTAATTATCTTGTCGGGTGTTGCACTCGCATTGATGATCGCGCCGCCTTCATTTGCTACCAGCCTCTTAGATCAGATGAAAAAGGATTGGGATACTCTCACCAACGGCGTCCAGCAAGGCATCGAAGGTCTCAAAGGCAAGCCGGACGTCGAGGAACCTGGCAAGGCTGCCGGGGAGCTTCACGACGAGCCCCGTTACGACGCGGCCTGGGTCGCCGAGGTTCAGCAGCGGCTGACCGCGGCCGGGCTTAACCCGGGGCCGATCGATGGGGCATTCGGCAAAAAGACCGCCGTGGCGATCGTCGCGTTTCAGCGCTCGGCCGGCTTGGCCGCGGACGGCTTACCACGGCCCTCGATGATGCGGTCGTTGCGGGCCCGCACCCAGACGATGATGGCCGGCGCCACGCCACAGACGGATCAGCCCACCGCCGCGCCGGGCGGTGGCCCGCTCGCCGGACCGCCGGCGAGCCCCGCCTGGCCAGCGCCAGAGGCGCCGGCGACCGGTGGCGGCCTGGTGGCCCCGGCACCCCCTGGCCCGGCGGCGCTGGACGCTGGCCCGGGCGCGGCCGCGCCATCGGAGGGCGCCGGCGGCGGCCTGGTCGCGCCCGCCCCTGGCGAGGCGCCGGCGGCCCCACCGGCAGCGCCGGGGCAAGCGGCGCTGGCTGATGCCGCGAACCCGGCCTCACCCCGGAACGCGGCGTTGTTCCAGCAGTTCGGTCTGCGCACCCTCGGCGGCCGGCCGGTCGTGTCCGATTGGGTGGCGAACACCGACGTTGCCATCACCGTTGCCCAAAAAGAAGCCTTGCAGCGCTTCTTCGACCTCGCGCTGCTGGGCCTCAATCCCGACGCCGCCGATGGCCAGCCGCAATCGCCGCAGCGCGCCCTGTGTCTCGCCAACCGCTACCTCTCGGACGCCCAGAAGGATCAGGTCCTGGGGCCGCTCTCCCCGGACCTCGTCGTCCAGGGAATGCGCAACTGGAAGGGCACCGGTCACAACGAGCTGGAAGCCGACCGTTCCCGTCAGTCGTTCCTCGACAGCTATCTGCCGCAGATCGTCGCCGCGGCGCCGCAGTTCCCGATCGAGTTCGTCTTCATCGGCGCGGTCCAACTGCTCAAGTACGACACCGCCCGCGGCGGCTTCCCGATCCGCAGCCTGTCCTTGGCCCTACCCGCCGCCCCCTGTTTTGGGGGCCGGATCGACTTCCTGCCGCCCGCGACCGAGTTGCCGACCTTCTGGCAGATCGACAAGCAGACCGCGGAACAGCAGGTCATCAACCGCCTGCCGCCACTCCACGGGTCAGCCATGCTGGAGCGCCGGGCGTTCGCCGGAATCGTCTTTTCCGTAGCGCCCGCGGCCGCGGCCGGCGGCGCGGGTCTGACCCCGATCAAGGTCGCGATCCATTCGGTCGCGATCTACGAGGATCCGGATCTCGAACGCCTGCTGCACGCGTTCTCGCTCGACATCCCGGCGCCATCGGTGCTCCTCACCGGCATCCCGCAACCGGTGCCCGCAGCTGATCAGGTGCTGCTCGACAAGGACTCCGCCGCCCTCCTGCTCCTCAAGAACCGGGGCGACGTCCTGGGCGCGGGCGCCTGGAACCGGCTTGCGGCGCAGCAGTTGAGCGACGACCAGGCGTACTACGACAAGAAAGACACCCGCACGATCGCTGGCCGCAGCTTCTCGCGCCGGCGGCAGACCTTCGATCCCCACTACGTGCCGTTCTTCCCCGCGGGCTTTCGGGCCGGCTCGGGCGGCAGCCTGACGCCGGACCAGCTGGCGCGGTTCAAGCAGTGGACGCTCGCGCGCGCGCACGTCCTGCCGGATCGCCTCGTGCTCCGCGGCGAAGTTCTCCCTGACGCCGGCACGGGCAAGGCATCGCTTCGCCTTGGCGCCGGCGGCGAAAGCCGCGGCCAGTCGACCAAGGAACCGGCGATTGCCACCCTGGTCAAACAGGGCTACGCGCCCGGGCAGGTCGTCCTGCCGGATCTGAACCTTACCGGAGTGAGCTTAGACACCAGCACGGACTGGTTCAATGGCGAGCGCAACGGCCGCACCCTGGCGCTTGTCCTGCCGAACCTGTTCAAGCAGTACGCCCCGCAAGCGACCATGGAAGAGATCGGGCGCGCCTGGGGGCTGGCGCGCAACGAAGGCAAGCAACGCTTCGATGTCGAGATGACCTTCGATCTCGAGCGCGTCGACCTCATGCCGATCGATCCCGCGCCCTCCCGCCCGGGCCTGGCGAGCGAGGTGGTCACGCTCTTCGGCCGGCCCGTGTCGCTTCGCTACTTCGACCGCAACGGCGACTATGCCGCCCTGCAGCAGACGTTCGAGGTGGCCGCGCTCAATCCACACCAGGTGGTCGCGCCCACGACTGCGGCGCCCGTCCCGGACTACGCGGACCGCGCCCCGTTCACCGCCGAGGTCGCCGACCTCCTGATCGCGAAATATCTGCCGGACGCGCTGACCGAGGCCGAGCTGGACCGCATGCTGCTCGCCCGCTGGCACTACGAGACGGACTTCAACAAACGGGTGGAGGAGCCGCTCGGAGGGCGGTTCTTCGTCGAGGGCGCGCCCAAGCCTGGCGCTCGGGAACGGGCATCGCTGCTGGCTCGGTTTCGCGACTGGACGCTGTCCCGGGCCAAGGCCATGCCTGCGACCGTGACCCTTCGCCTCAGCGGCGGCACCAGCAAACCGGGACCGCTGCGGCTCGGCACACCCGTGGGCGGGTCCCCGGTCGCGGACGTTGCCCAAAGCTGCCAGTCGCGTGTGGCCAGCGCGCAGCGCGAACATGCCGGGATCAGTTCGACGGAAACCCTGACCCTGGCACAGGCATGTCGTTTCCTGGAACAGGCGACCAAGCTCACCGCGCCTGAGATCTACCTCGGCGCGCTCGACTCCCAGGCGCTTCGGTCCGGCGGTAGCGAGACCAACCGGTTGCTCGGCCCGCGCAGCCAGTGCGGAGCCGCGACGGGTGGGCCGGATGGCTACTGTGCCGGGATGCAGCAAGAGCTCAAGGGCGAACTGCTGGGTGCCGACATCGTCCTGAACGACGTTCCCGTGATCGACAAGGAGATCGTCGTTCCCGACGATCCACGGCTCAATCAACATCAGCGCTCCACGAAAATCGAGGTCGATCTGCGGATCGTCGGGATCAGACGGGCCACCGGGCTGCCGCCGCATCCCGCGCAGGCCGCGCTCGAGCGCTACGAAGCCTTCGCCGCCGAGCATGGGTTGCCGTCGCTCTGGAAAGCGCGGCGGGAAGGGACGCCGCAGCTCAAGCTGTACCTGTTCGACGCGCAGGTCGTCGAGGCGCGCGTGGTCGACGATCGATCGCAGGAAGTCGTCGGGACGCTCGAACTCCGCGACCGGGAGGGGCTCGACACCGATCTGCTCAAGGTGATCGAGCCCGGGCTCGTGGCCGCCGCGCCGGCACCCTACGGACCCGACATCGTCGGGCTCCGGCTGGGAATGAGTTTCGCCGCCGCGGACAAGATCATCCGCGACCACATGCCCGTCGGCCGGATGCTGGTCGCCGACCGGGCCTATCAGACCGACGCTGCCACCGGCGGTCTCAAGCCGTTCTCGTCGGGTCGGCTGTACGTCTCGAAGGACGGGAGCGACACCATCATCCTGTTCGACGAGTCGCCCGCGGCGCCCGACGTGGTGATGAGCGTGGTGCGGCAAGTCGATCTGCCCAAGGGACGGATCTCCGCCGCCGAGGTGTTCGCGCAGCTCAGGAACAAGTACGGAAAAGAGAAAGACGCCGGCAACGATCAGCTGGCGTGGGGCGAGGGCGGCACGGCCAACGGCGACTTCAAACGCTGCGCACCCGATCTCCGCCGTCAGGGCCATCTCGACATCTGGCGGCAACCGGACGGCACGCCGGTCGACTGGCGTGCGCAGGGTGCCGGCAGCCCCGGCTTCGCTTTGCCGTCGATCTATCCGGTGGATGAGAACGAGGCGCGGTTCGCCAAGGGCTGCCACGAGGCGCTGGGTGCCAGGCTCGAGACCAACGGGCGCGAGGCGGATCACCTGATCATGGGGATCATCGACAAGCCGGCTTACGCCCTGCAGTTCGCGCAAAGCAAGCAACTGATCGCGAAGGGCGAAGCGCCGACCAAAGCCGCCCAGACCAGCCCCGACCTCAAGCTCTGAGGACGAAGCCGGCCGACCGTGAGAGCGCGCGCCATAAACCTCGGCGAGCATCTGCTGGCCGCATGCCTGGCCATCGGCGCCACGCCCGCGGCTCAGCAGGCGCCCGCGAAACGTCGACGGCAATCACCATCATGCCCGCGGGCAAGGCGGCGGTCTGGGCAGTGCCGGGGACGACCCCCGATCCCGGGTGACCCATGCCGGCTGGCACACCCTCGCTCGGGTCTGGGACGGGCAGCAGGTCCGGCAGGACGTCGACGGGCTGCGCACCAACACCACCGCGGTGATCACGACCGGCAGCCGGCCGCTCTACCGGTTCGGCTATCAGTTCGCCGGCAGCGAGGCGCTGGATGAGGCTTACGTGCCGTTCTTCGGTGCCTTCGGCGTCGCCTGGGACGACGCATGGTCGCCCGCTGGAGCGCCAATCCGCCGGGGAGGCTCTGGTGGGAGAGGGATGCGGCGCCGGCCGTTGGGCGGCGACCGATGGTCCTGATCCTGGCGGGCTGAGCTCTGACTTCGGAGCCGCGACCGCTTCGATTCAGCTGGCTGGGGCGCTGCCGAGCGCACGGTCGAGATTCATGGCGGCGCTGATCAGCGCCAGATGGGTGAAGGCCTGAGGGAAGTTGCCGAGCCCCTCGCCGCTCGGCCCGGTCTCCTCGGCATAGAGGCCGACATGATTGGCGAAGCCGAGCATCCGCTCGAACATCAGCCGGGCCTCGTCCAGCAGGCGCCGGTCGAAGCGTCCGGCGTGGGTCAACGCGTCGACCAGCCAGAATGTGCAGATGTTGAAAGTGCCCTCCGCGCCACGCAACCCGTCGAGGGTCTGGCCAACATTGTAGCGGAAGACGAGGCTGTTGGAGACGAGCCCGCCTTTGTCCGGCGACTGCAGGACGGCATTGAGAAAGCTGGTCGTCCGTCGGTCCGCAGGCGACAGGAACATGGTGAGGATCATCATCAGGTTGGCGGCGTCGAGCGTGGTACTGCCGTAGTGCTGAACAAAGGTGCCGAGCTTCTCGTCCCAGCCCTTGTCCATGATCTCCCGATAGATGGTATCGCGCGTTCCGGACCAGCGCGCCTGGTCGACCGGGAACGACCGCTTCTGCGCGATCCTCAGGGCCCGGTCGATCGCGACCCAGCACATCAGCCTGGAGTAGACAAAATCCTGCGGGCCGCCCCGCATCTCCCAGATGCCCGCGTCCCGGCGCTGCCAGTTGTCGCAGACCCAGTCGACCACGTGGCTGATCATGAGCCAGCCGTCCTGGCCGATCGGCTGAACGTGCTTGTTGAAGAGATAGATGGCGTCCATCAGCTCGCCGTAGATGTCCAACTGGAGCTGGTTATAAGCCCCGTTGCCGATCCGGACGGGTCGCGAGCCCATGTAGCCGTCGAGATGGTCGAGGACCTCCTCCGAGAGATCGTGCCGTCCGTCGATCCCGTACATGATCTGCAGGGAACCGTCCGGGTTTGGCCGCGCGCACACGCCATGGAGGAAGGCGGCGAACTGCGTGGCCTCCTGGGTGAAGCCGAGACGGAGCAGGGCAAACACCGTGAAGGCCGAATCCCGCAGCCAGGTGTACCGGTAGTCCCAGTTGCGCTCGCCGCCTACTCCTTCGGGCAGACTGCAGGTGGGCGCCGCCACGATCGCGCCGGTGGGCTCGTAGGTGAGCAGCTTCAGGGCGAGCGCCGAGCGATCGACGATCTCCCGCCAGCGGCCCTTGTAGGTACTTTGGGACAGCCACTGGCGCCAGTAGGCGACCGTCTCGCGGAAGGCCGCCTCGGCCTCGTCGTCGGACAGCTTCGGACCGGCCGATTCGTCGCTGCCCAGCTCGCGCAGGACGAAGGTCGCCGTCTCGCCGACCTCCAGCGAGAACTCGGCGACCACCGCATCGTCCTCGACCCGCAGCGGCACCGACGTCGCCAGGCCAAGGTGGGCATTGGCGGCATGAAACTCGGCCCCGTGGTCGACCAGGACGACCTGATGGCGGTCGCGCGCATAGTTGAAGGCCGGCCGGCATCGCATGCGAAGATCCAGCCGGCCGCGCGCCACCGTGATCCGGCGGATCACCTGCCGGCGCGCCGTCGCGAACTTGGAACCCCCGCCCACCGGCATGAAATCGATGAGTTCCGCCGCCGCCCCCGTCTGAAGAAAGCGGGTGACGAGCACATTGGTATCGGGCCAGTAGAACTGTTTGCCGCTACTGCTGTCGGCTGGACAGATCTGGAAGTAACCGCCTTTCTTGTCGTCGAGAATCGCTGCGAACACGCTCGGCGCGTCGAAGCGTGGCACACAGAGCCAATCGATCGAGCCGTTGATGTTCACCAGCGCGGCGCTGCGCATGTCGCCGATGATGGCGTAGCTGTCGATGGGTTGGTAGGCCATCGCTGTTTCGCCTCCCTATTTCCGTTTTGGCGGCCGAGCCCGAGATCAGCTGTAGTCGATATCGCCACGCACCTTGCCGCGGAAAATCCAATACACCGCGACCGCGTAAATCAAGACGGCCGGAAAGACCACGATGCCGGCGCCGTAGAACGTGAAGCTGAGCGACTGCGGCGGGGCGACGGCGTCCAGATGGTCGTAGGATGGTCCGTTGACCCGGAAACCGCGACCTTCTCGAACCCCAGCACGTCGGAATAGAACGCCACCGAACGATCCATGTCGGCGACCGTGAACCCGGTCATCGCCAGTCGCTCGACTTCGATCGGGGCGCCTTCGAGGGCGACCGCCGTGACCGGCCAGGTCAGCAGGGCGAGGGTCAGCAGGAGGCGGACAGAGCGCCGGCCCCCGCTGGCGCGCCATCAGCATTCGGCTGGATCCCGCCAGCGCGCGCGACATCATCGTCAGGTTCTCCCGCTATCCAGCGTCGGCGCGCCGCCCGGCGGCCGCGCGAGCACCACGGCGAGGGCGACCATCGCCGCGGCGATCACGGTCGTGCCGTAGTACACCGTCGACAGTTGGAGATCGCCGAGCTGGCGCACCGGGCCGACGGCGAACGCGCCGATGCCGTATCCCATCATGTAGGCGGCGACCATCCACCCGGAGATGGTTTCGACGAATCTCGGAGTTTCCTCGCCGGCGGTGCCGATGCTCAGCGGCAGGCAGGCGGAACAGGCGAGCCCGGCGAGCCCGAACGCCAGTACGCCGAACGTCGTGCCGGACGCCGCGGCCACGCACACCAGCGCGATGACGATCAGCACCGGCAAAGCGCGGAAGATCAGCGACGGCGGGATTCTGACGGAAACCACCGCGACCAGCAGGCGACCGATGGTCACGGCCGCCCAGAACACCGCCAGCGCGAGGTTGGCGGTCGCGGGCGACAGGCCGCGCTGCTGGTGCAGGTACACCGTTCCCCAGTTGCCGAACAGGGTCTCGCAGATGCCATAGAGCAGGGCGAAGGCGATCCAGACCCAAAAGCGCAGCGGCAGGGCGCGGGCGACCGCCGCGGCTCCGAGCGCCGCGGACTGCGGCTCATCCTCGGCCGGGATCCGCAGGGTCTGAGTGAGCGCCAGCAGCGCGAGGGCGAAGCTTGCCACGCCGACCGCGACCGGCAGCAACCACCAGCGGCCGCCGCCGCTCAGCAGCGCGACGATCAAAGGCGCCAGCGCGGTGCCGGTGCCGAGCAGGGTGTGCAAGGCGGTGACCGCGGTCTCACCGCGGTTCGGGAAAAAGCCCGCGGCGTAGGCGTTGATCGCCGTGAGCGTGGCGCCGAAGCCGATCCCGAGGAGCCCGGTCGCCGCCAGCAGCATGGCATAGGCGATGCCCGGCATGCCGGTCGCCACCGAGCTCAGCGCAAAGGTCGCCATGGACGCGCCATTGGCGGCAAAGCCGGCTGTGAGAACCGTCCTGAGGCTGCGCTCGCGCGCCAGCACGGGAGCCAGCAGCGAAGCCAACACCGAGCCGACGAACAGGGGCAGGAAAATGCTGCCGTACTGGTTGCTGGAGAGCCCGTAGCCGTCCGCGGCGGTGAGGATCGTCGCCGCGGCCGGGAAGCTGACGAGGGCGAGGCCCTGGGTCAGACCTCCGCAATAGACAACTCCGATCTCCGCAGCGCGCGCCACGCGCTCAATCCCACCTGGAGTCCGGCAGAGCCGAGGCTCCCTCCGCCGATCGCAGCATCTCTTCTGTGGCCAAGGTCTTTGCGCCTCCAGCTCGTGGCCGCGCCGCGGGCCGCTGCCTCTGCCTTTTTGACGCGAAGGATGCGACGCAACAAGGGCAATCAACCGCGGTTGTACCGGGTTGACCGGTCGCGCCCCGTGTGATCTCTGATCTGAACCAAGAAAGCACCGGGGCTGATCAGCCGCGTCGGCAGGGGGAAACTCGACCGATGCCCGACAAGGCCACCCACCGGGTCGTCATTCTCGGTGGGGGATTCGGCGGCGTCTTCACCGCCAAGCACCTGCGGCGGCACGCTGGCCGTGACGTCGAGATTGTGCTGATCAGTCGGCACAACTTTTTCGTCTTTCAACCGTTGCTGGCCGAGATCGCAGGGGGCAGCATCAATCCCGGCGACGGGGTGACCCCGCTGCGGCGCTTCCTGCCGGGCGTCGCCGTCATGGTCGCCGAAGTGCGCGAGATCGACCTCGGCGCGAAGACGGTGCACGTGACCCTCGGCCGCGCCGGTGGGATCAGGACGGTTCCCTACGACCAGCTGGTGATCGCCCTCGGCCAGGAGGTCGATCTGAGCCGAACGCCCGGTCTCGCCGATCGCGCCCTGGTGATGAAGGGCGTGATCGATGCGTTCCACATCCGCAATCAGGTCCTCGGGTGTCTCGAGGATGCCGATGCCACCAGCGAGCCCAGGCGCAAGCAGTCGCTGCTCACCTTCGTCGTGATCGGCGGCGGGTTCACCGGCATCGAGACGATCGGCGAGGTTCAGGAGCTGATCCGCAAATCCCTCAAATATTACCCGAGCATTCGACCTGACGAGATCCGGACCATCCTGATCCAGCACAGCTCGCGGATCCTTTTGGAATTGCCCGAGCATCTTGCCACCTACGCGTCCGACCAGCTGCGCCGGCGTGGCATCGAGATCCGCCTGAACACCGGGGTCACCGCCGTAACGCCGAGCGGCGTCGAGATCGACAGCGGCCAGGCGGTCGACGCCGCGACCATCGTCGCCGCGATCGGCAACGCGCCCTCGCCGCTGATCCAGTCGCTCCCGCTGGCGCTGGAGCACGGCAGGATCCTGGTCGATCGCTGCATGCGCGTCCACGGCCAGGCCGACGTCTGGGCTCTGGGCGATGACGCTCACATCCCGCTTGGCGATCCCAAGGACGCCAATGTCGCCTACGCGCCGCCGCTCGCACAGTTCGCGCTTCGCGAAGCGAAGGTCCTGGCGCGCAACATCCTCGCCCACCTCGAAGGCCGCCCGCTGAGCGCGTTCGAGTATCGCTCGCTTGGCACCATGGCGTCCTTGGGTGGCCGTAGCGGCGTCGCGGACATCATGGGCGTCCGGGTTTCCGGGTTCCTGGCGTGGCTCGCGTGGCGCCTGTTCTATCTCAGCCTGCTGCCCGGTATCGCCACCCGCGTGCGGGTGGCCGCGGACTGGCTGCTCGATCTCATGGTCAGCCGCAGCATCGCCGAGGTTCGCCCGATGCAGCCGGCCAGCGGCCAGGTTCGCTTCCTCGCGGGGGACGTGGTCATCGAGCCGGGGATCGAGCCGGGCGGTGTCTATGTCGTGACCGCGGGAATGTTCGAAGTCGGCGCCAGGCCGGATGACGGTGCGGTCAGGGGCCCCGATGAGGCCGCGCCGCCGCCCCGCAAAGTGGGTCCGGGCGGCCATTTCGGGATACCCTTGAACGGCGCGCCATGGGCGACCAACGAATGGGTTCGCGCCAGCGAGGATTCGACGGCCTACTTCGTCGGCAAGGACGATCTGCAACGCCTCGCCATGGTGTCCGCCCTGATCGAGCCCAAGCCAGACACCGCCAGCCGCCAACGCGCGTAGCGCGAGCGAAGGATGCACGAACCGACCGACCAGCCCAAGCGACCCCGGCCGCGCGGGCGGGCGACCCCGGTCGGTCTCGCGCCGCCGGCGGTCCGCTCCGCGCCTTTCAAGGGATGGGACGCCGTCTGGATCGAACGGGGCCCGCTGACGCTGATCCTGGTTCCTCAGGTGGGCGGTCGGATCATGAGCGTCTGCTGGCATGGCCGCGAGCTCTCATTCGTCAATCCGGCCTACCTGGGCCGGGTCGACGACATCGCCCTGATCACCGACCTGCACGACTACAAGCGCCGGGTCGGCTTCCTGTTGTGGGGCGGTGAGAAGACCTGGCTCGCGCCGCAGGATCGCTGGACCGACGGATCACCCTTCGTCGATCTCGACAGCGGCGCCTACGATCTGGCGCTCGACCGGACCACCGGCGCCGCGACCATGACCAGCCCGGTATGCCGGGAGACCGGCGTGCAGATCGAGCGCCGGCTGGAGCTGGGCGATCGAGCGGGGACCTGGCGCATTACGCACACCTTGCGCAACCGCTCTGAGCGGGTCGTGAGCTGGGCGCCGTGGGACGTCGACATGATGCTGCGCCCGGCCACGGTGTTCCTGCCGACCCGCAAGGCGTCGCCCTACCCCGCAGGCGTCCGCACCTTCGACAATGAGGGCGTCTCGACGCGCGCCCGCGACGAGGTCGTGAGCCTCCTCGACGACATCGCCGTCATCTCGTGCAGGCGGCCGCTCTGGTTCAAGTACGGCGTCGATGCGGAGCCCGGCCGGCTGCTCGCGGTGCTCGAGGCAGGCGAGAGCGGGCTGGTCGGCTACCGCAAGTCGGTGCCGACCTACTACCCCCGGCCGTATGGCAATGGCTGCGTGCTGGAGGTCTACAATGCGCCAGCCCTGCCGTATCTCGAGCTCGAACTGCACGGGCCGCTGGCGAGCTTGCGGCCGGGCGAGAGCGTCTCGGTGCCGACCGATGCCGCCCTGTTCGATCTCGACGGCGTGCCCGCGACCGCCGCCGCCGCCCGAGCGGGCCTGGCGGTTCCATGACCGGGATGGCGGTAAGCAGCTCGATTGACCTGGGAAGGAGCGATCATGCCGACGCAGCCAGATACCGGCGGGTTCAACACCCAACTACCGGACTACAAGAGCACCCCGAAGTTGCTGGTGGGGCAAAAGGCACTGGTCACGGGCGCCAACTCCGGCATTGGCCAGGCCGTCGCGATCGGTTTTGCGCGCGCCGGGGCCGACGTCGTCGTCAACTACGTGAGCCACGAAGAGGCGGCCCAGGAGGTCGTCAGGACCATCGAGGCCGAGGGCGTCAAGGCTGTCGCCATCAAGGCCGACGTTTCCCAGGAAGCCGAGGTCCAGGCCATGTTCGCACAGGCCCTCGCGGCGTTCGGCACGATCGACATCCTGGTGCCCAACGCGGGATTGCAGCGCGACTCGTCGCTGGTCGAGATGACGCTCGCGCAATGGAACATGGTGATCGGCGTCAATCTGACCGGCCAGTTCCTGTGCATCCGCGAGGCGGTCAAGGAGTTCCTCCGGCGCGGCGTGCGTCCGCAGGTCTCGGCCGCCGCCGGCAAGATCATCTGCATGAGCTCGGTGCACGAGGTGATCCCGTGGGCCGGTCACGTGAACTACGCGTCCTCCAAGGGCGGCATTCAGATGATGATGAAGAGCCTGGCGCAGGAGCTGGCGCCGCATCGGGTCCGGGTCAACGCGATCGGTCCGGGCGCGATCCGCACCCCGATCAACACCGCCGCCTGGGACACCCCCGAGGCCTACGCCGATCTGATGAAGCTGGTCCCCTACAAGCGCATTGGCGAGCCCGAGGACATCGCCCAGGTGGCGGTCTTCCTGGCCTCGGATATGGCCGACTACATCAGTGGCGTGACGCTGTTCGTCGACGGCGGCATGACCTGCTACCCCGGCTTCGCGACCGGCGGCTGAAACGCGACGTCGGCCCCGGCCGATTCGCGTCCGCCACCGATCGAAGCTGCACTCTGAGGCTTCGATCACCCGCTGTCTCGAGCGCGCTGGGGCGATGCGAACGTGCCGGAGTGCTCAGGGGGAGGCGACGGTGCTCTGGCCGATGCCGGTCAAGAGGCGGCCGCCGTGGTTGCGGGGGCAGGATTTGGACTTTGCGCACTTTCCGTGGCACCGGGATTGGAGGGCTGGGCCGCCGTCAGGTGACGGTCGCAAGGGCACGCAACCACCTTTGCCGAACATTCATGGCGTGGGCTCGGCCACACCGACGAACCTTTCTGGCCGTACAGCCCACCTGCCATATGTAGGCCTCGATAGGTCGCTCTTGACCCGGAGCGAACCTCGATAGGTCACTCTTGGCCCGGAGCGGACGATGCGCGTCAGATCACGCGAGCGCGCGCCGCGGCTCAAGCGTCCCCTTCGTACCGGGCCTTGAGGACACGGTGCTGGATCTTGCCGGTCGCGGTCCTCGGTATCTCTTCATCGGCGACGAAGGATACGGATTTCGGCCGCTTGTAGCCGGCGATCCGGTTGGCGCACCAGTCCAGCAGCTCGGCTTCGCTGGCGCTCGCCCCCGTCCGCAGGACCACGACGGCATGGACCGCCTCGCCCCACTTCGGATCGGGCCGTCCGATGACGGCGACGTCGCGCACCTTCGGGTGGCCGCCGAGCAGGGCCTCGACCTCGGAGGGGTAGACGTTCTCGCCGCCGGAGATGATCATGTTGCTCTTGCGGTCGACCAGCGTGTAGAAGCCGTCGGCATCCCGCCGCGCGACGTCGCCGACCGAGAGGTACGGTCCGCGGAACGCTTCGGCGGTCTTCTCCGGCAGGTTCCAATACCCCTCGAAGCACCAGGGCGTGCGCGAGTAGAGTTCGCCGACCTCGCCGTCGGCCGCTTCGTCGCCGTTTTCGGCAATGAGCTTGATGGGTGCCGAGCCCGTGAACTCGCGGCCGACCGAACCGAGCTTGGTGAGCTGCTCTTCCGGTCGCAGGAGGGTGGCCCAGCCTTGCTCGGTCGAGCCGTAGAGCTCGAACAGCTGCGAGTTCCTGAAGCAGTCCATGATCGCGAGCTTGGTCTCCTTGCGCGCCGGTGCCGACGAGATCAGCAGCCTGGTCATGCTGCCCACGTCATACCTGGCCCTGGTACCGTCCGGCAGGCCCAGGATCATGACGTAGTGCGTCGGCACCAGGGAGGTGAACGTTGCCCGCATCTCCGCCATGGTCCGCAGCGCATGCTCGGGCTCGAACGCCTTCGAGTCGTAGACGCAGCATGTCGCACCGGCATAGGCGAACGCGGAGGCGAAGTTGAGCGAGTTCGCATGGCACATCGGCATGACGAGGAGGCACCGGTCGTCGCGGCGAAAGCCCATGTCGAGCAGGGTCGCGAAGTTCAGCAGCGCGTGGCTGCCGTGGCTGCGCATCGCCCCCTTCGGCTTGCCGGTCGTGCCGGACGTGTAGATCAGGACCCAGGTGTCCCCGGCCGCCACCGGGACGGTCGGTTCGCTCTCGTCGGCCGCGGCGATCAGGGCCTCGTAGGATGCGAACCCGGCCGGCGCGTCGTCCCGGCCGAAATGGATGAAGTTGCGGATGGCGAGTGCCGTCTCGCCGTGGAATTCCGCGATGCTCTCGATGAGATCGTGCTGGACGATGAAGGCGCGTGCGGCGCAATCCTCGACGATGTAGCGGATCTCCTCCGCGCGCAGACGGAAATTGATCGGCACCGCGATCAATCCCGCTTTCGCGGTCGCCGCGTAGATCTCGAGCCACTCGACGCAATTGTAGGCGAGGATCGCAATCCGGTCGCCTTTGCCAAGGGCGAGGCCGAGCAGCGCGTTGGCGAGCCGGCAGGCGCGCCGGTTCCATTCAGGGAAGGTCATCGAGCGGGCAAGGCCGCGCGCGCCGCATTTGTCCGGATAGAGCCAGGCGTTGCGGCTTAGCGCCTCCCCCATGGTCAGCAGCGGCGTCATTGATCGCACCTCGACAAAGGCTTGCCCCCGACCGCTAACTATGACCGAAACGTCCGCAGCAAGCGAGTAGCCCGATCATGACGAAGCTCTCTGCCGACAGCGCCGCCGGGTGCATCGCCCGGCTTCTCAGGACACGCGGGATCGACCGGGTGTTCGCCTTGTGCGGTGGCCACATCATGCCGATCTGGATGCGCCTCGATGCGGAGGGCATCAGGATCGTCGATGTCCGCGACGAGCGGGCCGCGGTCCACATGGCGCAGGCGCATGCCGAGCTGACCGGCGAGCTCGGCGTCGCGCTCGTCACGGCCGGGCCTGGAGTGACCAACGCCGTCACCGGCATCGCCAACGCGCACGTCTCGCGCGCTCCGGTGCTGGTGCTCTCGGGGACGTCGCCGCGGCCGCAGGAGAACCGGGGCGGGCTTCAGGATCTCGACCACACCCTCCTGGTCCGCAGCATCACCCGCTATGCCCGTACGATCCGCGAGCCGTCGCTCGTCCTCGCCGAGCTGGACGAGGCGATCGCCCGCGCCCTTGGCGACTGCGGCGAGCCGGGGCCGGCCTATATCGACTTCCCGGTCGACACCTTGCGCGCCGACGTTCCGAAGGCGCTGCAGCTCGACGAGCACCTCGCGGCCAAGCCCCGCGCGCCGAGTCTTCCCGATCCCGATGCGGTCGCCCGGGCGGTCGACGTGCTGTGGTCGGCGCGGCGCGTGCTGGTCATCTCCGGTCGCGGCGCCAGGGGGGCATCGCGCGAGCTCATGGCACTGCTCGACCGGCTCGGTGCCGTCTACCTCGACACGGGCGAGAGCCGGGGCCTGGTTCCGGACGCGCACCCGGCCGTGATCGCGGCGATGCGCGGCGCCGTGATGGGCGATGCCGACGTGATCCTGACGGTCGGCCGGCGCCTCGATTTTCAGCTCGCCTATGGCTCGCCGGCCGTCTTCGGCGCGGCCCGGTTCGTGCGCATCGCGAACGTGCCGGGCGAGATCCGGGACAATCGCCGCGGCGTGGTCGAGATCGAGGCTTCGCCCGCGGAAGCCCTCAAGGCGATCGTCGGGGCGGCGGGCAACCGTCCCTCGTCGGTCGACCGGGAGTGGGCCGCAAAGCTGCGCTCTTCGCATGAGGAGCGCGCCGAGAGGCTGCGCCAGTCGATGGCCAGTGCCCCGGAGGGCAGCGACGGCCGCCTGCACCCGAACAAGGTGCTGGCCGCGATCCAGGCGAAGATCGGCGCCGATGCGATCGTCATCAACGACGGCGGCGATTTTCTCGCGTTCGGACGCGTCGGGCTGGCGGCGACGACCATGCTCGATCCGGGTCCGTTCGGCTGCATCGGGGTCGGCGTTCCCTACGGGATCGCCGCGAGCCTCGCTTTCCCCGATCGCGACGTCGTGGTCGCGACCGGCGACGGCGCTTTCGGCTTCAACGCGATCGAGATCGACACCGCGGTGCGCCACAAGGCCCCGGTCGTGATCGTCGTCGCCAACAACGGTGCCTGGCAGATCGAGGTTCACGACCAGCGGGTCACGCACGGCAAGGTCGTCGGGACGACGCTGCAGTTCGCCGATCACGCCGCCATGGCGCGCGCCTTCGGCATGCATGGCGAGCGCGTCGAGCGGCCGGAAGACCTGGCCGCCGCGCTGGACCGCGCATTTGCCAACCGCCCCGCCCTCCTCGACGTGGTGGTCACGCCGGAGGCCGTGTCCTCGGACGCGAAGTCGGGTCTCGCCTGGGTCCCCGATCTCCAGCCGCTGGCCGCATGGGACGAGGCGGAGCGGGCATGGCGCTCAAAGGTGTGACGTACGGAGCCGGCGCTTCGCATTTTCGTGAGGTCGGCTCGTGGCCCAGTTCTCACCGTCAAGCCCGGCCGGTCGCGTGTCTGCCCTGAGCCCTACACCGGACGCTGCACGCTGACCTCGAGGGTGGCGGCCAAGTCAAGGCCGAGCTGATCACGGTCGGCCAGAGCGGCGAGCAGAGCCTCAAGCGCATCGCGACCGCGGGCGGCAGGGCCTCGGGCTCAAGGACCTGGGCCGCCAGGCGGAGCTGCTCCGCACCGGTATCCGCACCCTGGGTGGCGCGCTCGCGGGCGTGACCACGATCGGCGGCCTCAGGACCCGGCGGAACGCCCTTGAATCCCGGGCGATCTACCAGCCACCGCGCTACAAGGATCGAGCGAAGCCTATGTAATACCGGGCAGGATGTGGGGACTTTTTGCCCCTTTTGTCGAATCGGGCCCGGAGCGCTTGAGATGCTCGAGGTGACACCGACACTCGATGCGGCCTGCGGCGACCGAGCTTGCTTCCGTTTGCCCTCCTTGAGTTGGCCGGCAACTGGACCGAGCCTTCAAGGTGCGCTGAGCGCGACCCCAGCCGCCTCGAGAGCATGACGCACCGCCGGACCGAGGCGGTCGGCGCCCGGGGTGTCGGAGTGGACGCAGAGCGTCTCGGCGTTCACCGGGACCGGCCCGCCCTCGAGGGACTCGGTCTGCCCGGTCGTCGCAACGCTGACGGCACGGGCCGCGACCACCTCCGGCGTCGCCTCGAAATGCTCCCACCAGTTGAACATGATCACGGTGCCATCGCGGCGCATGGGCCGGTCGAGGAAGAACTCGGGCACCGGCCGCAGGCCCTTCGCCACGGCCGCATGCCACATCTCACTGCCGGCGAGCGTATAGACGAGCAGCCCCTCCTGGTAGGCCGCCGCGGCGTCGGCGACCGCACGGGCGAGCGCCGCATCGTCGAGCGCCATCATATAGAAGGCGCCATGCAGCTTGAGGTGATGCAGCGCCAGCCCGGTGACCCGGCAGAACGCGGCGAGCGCGCCCATCTGGTAGAGGACGTAGTCGCGCGCGTCGGCGGGCGCGACGTCGATCCGGCGGCGCCCGAAGCCCAGGAGATCGGGCAGGCCCGGATGGGCGCCGACCGCGACCCCCCGCGCGGCGGCGCGCTCGAGGGTCCGCCGCATCACGCCCGGATCGCCGGCGTGGAAGCCGCAGGCGACATTGGCGGAGGAGACCGACGCGAGCATCGCCTCGTCGGCGCCGCGCTGCCAGAGCCCGAAGCTCTCGCCCATGTCGGAGTTGAAATCGATCCGCATGCTCATCGGCCCATGGCCTTGGCCAGCGCCCGGCGCACGTAGGCGCGGATGACCTTGCGCTTGTAGGCGACCGAGCCGTCGATGTCGGCCGGGGGATCGGCTTCGTCCGCGGCGGCCGCGGCGGCCGCCGCCAGGGCGTCGTCGCCGAGCGCGGAGCCGGCCAGCAGGGCCTCCGCCGCCCGCGCGCGCAGCGGCCGGTCGGCCGCGGCGTTGAGGCCGATCCGCGCGTCGCGGCAGACGCCGGCCTCGTCGACCACGAGCCGGACGGCGACGCCCAGGATCGGCAGGTCGTGCGCCCGCGTCGCATATTTGAGATAGGCGGTGCGCGCCCCGGCGGGCGGTGGCGGCAGCAGGATGCCGGTCAGGAGCTCGTCCGGGGCGAGCGCCGTGGTCAGGGCGCCCGTGATGAAGTCCTCGACCGGGATCTCGCGCGCGCCGCCCGGACCCGACACCTCGGCGATCGCGTCGAGGACGAGCAGGGCCGCCGGCGGGTCGGCGTTCGGGAAGGCGTGGGCCAGATTGCCGCACAAGGTCCCGCGGTTGCGCACCTGCACCGAGGCGACCGCTTCCTCCGCCGCGGCGAGCACCGGCCAGCGTGCCCGGATCTCGGGGTGGGCCAGCACCTCGCTATGGGTGGCGCGGGCGCGGATGCGAGCGCTGCCGTCGACCGTGATGCCGGCGAGCTCTTCGATGTTGCGCAGGCCCACCAGCATGCGGGGCGCCAGGAACCCTTCGCGCATCAGCAAAAGCAGCGACTGCCCGCCACCGATCACCTTGACGTCGTCGCCCATCTCGTGGAGGAGATGCAGGGCCTCCTCGACGCCGGACGGCGCCTCATAGCGCTCGACTGCCATGGTCAGCCTCCCTCCTGGACGCGCGACGCCTCGATCGCGCCCAGCACCCGCTCGGGCGTCATCGGGATCCGCCTGAGCCACGCTCCCGTGGCGTGGCGGATCGCGTTCGCAACCGCCGGCGCAGTCGGCACCAGGCCCATCTCGCCTAACCCCTTGGCGCCATACGGCCCCCGCGGGTCGTCGGTCTCGACCCAGAGCGCCGTGATCGGCGGCATGTCGGGCGCGGTCGGGATGCGGTAGCCCCCGAGATGCGGGTTCAGCACCTGGCCGTTGGCGTCGCAGACGAGATCCTCGGTGAGCGCGTAGCCGATGCCCTGAGCGACGCCGCCCTCGACCTGGCTCTCGGCCAGTGGCGGGTTGATCAGGTTGCCGCAGTCGGTCGCCGCGACGAATTTCAGGATCCTCACCTGGCCCGTCTCCGGGTCGACCTCGACCTCGACCGCGTGCACGCCGAACGAGTAGGACTGGGCGAAGTCGCCGACGCCGGTCTCCGGGTCGGGCAGATCGCACGGCGCGTCGTAGTGGCCGTAGGCGAGCAGCTGGCGGCCGTCGCGATCGCGGAACAGGGCGGACAGCGCGATCTCGCCGAGCGTCATGCCGCGATCCGGCTCGGCCGTCACGTAGACCCGGCGGCCGCCGATGGTGAGCGCCGACGGCTCGACGCCCAGGCCCTCGGCGGCGTAGCGCAGGAGGTCCTCCTTGAGCTTGGCGCAGGCGAGGCGCACGGCATTGCCGCCGAGCGTCGTGACCCGGCTGCCATAGGTGCCGAAGTCGGCCGGCAGGGTCTCGGAATCGCTGGTGACGACATCGACGTCGGCGACCCGGACGCCGAGCTCCTCGGCGCAGATTTGCGCCATCGCGGTGGTGGCGGCGCCGGTGCCCATCTCGATCGCGCCGATCCCGAGGCTGACCGAGCCGTCCGGGTTGATCTTGGCCATCGCCGCGCAGAAGTCGGCGTTGAGGCCCGGGTGGAACTTGCCGCTGGTGAAATGCGTGCCGCAGGCGAGCCCGATGCCGCGGTTCGGCTGCGGATGGGCGCGCCGCTCGCGCCAGCCGAGCGCGTCGGCCGCCTGCTGCACGCATTCGCGGATGCCGCAGGTGGTGAGGCGCGGGCCCGAGATCGCGACGTCGCCAGGCTCCGAGAGGTTCTTCAGGCGGAAGTCGAGCGGGTCCATGCCGAGGCGCTCGGCGATCTGGTCGGTGTGGATCTCGGCCGCGAAGGTGAACTGTGGGCTGCCGAAGCCGCGAAACGCGCCGCCGAAGGGCGTGTTGGTGTAGACCGTGTAGCCGTCGTAGCGGTAGTTCGGGATGCGGTAGACGGCGCCGCCCAGCATCGACTGGGTGAGCGAGACGCCCGGGCCGTAAGAGGTGTAGGCGCCGTTGTCGAGGATCACGCGGGCCTGGCGCGCGGTGATCGTGCCGTCCTTCTTCACCCCGGTCTTCATCGTGATGATCTCGGGGTGCCGGGTGCGGCTGGACGTGAACTCCTCGTCGCGCGAGTGGAACATCTTGACCGGGCGGCCGGTCAGCCGCGAGGCCTGGGCGGCAACCAGGTAGATCGCGTGCGGTTCGCTCTTGGCCCCGAAGCCGCCGCCGAGGTAGGGGCAGATGATCCGCACCTTGTTGGCCGCGAGACCGAAGAAGGTCATCAGGCCGAAGCGGTCGAAGAAGGTCGACTGCGAGGACAGCCACATGGTGAGGCGGCCGGACGCGTCCCAGTTGGCGAGTGCTGCGTGCGGCTCCATGCAGACGTGGCACTGGCGCGAGGTCTCGTAGCGGTCCTCGAACACGAGGTCGGCCTCCGCGAACCCCTTTTCGACGTCGCCGCCGACCACGCGGTTGTGGGCGACGATGTTGCGCTCGACGCCCTCGTGGATCTGCACCGCTCCCTCGCGCATCGCGTCTTCGGGATCGGCGACGACCGGCAGCGGCTCATAGTCGACCTCGATCAGGCGGAGCGCGTCCAGGGCGGTCGCCTCGTCGACCGCGATCACAGCGGCAATCCCGTCGCCGACGAAGCGCACGATCCCGTCGGCGAGCGCGGTCTCGTCCTGAACGAAGGCGCCGAACTTGGTCTTCGGCATGTCCTCCTGGGTCAGCACCGCGACCACCCCCGGCAGGCCCTTCGCGGCGGTGGTGTCGATGCATTTGATCCGGGCATGCGCGTGCGGGCTTCTGAGAATCTCGCCCCAAAGCATGCCGGGCAGCGCCATGTCGTAGGCATAGGGCGCTTGGCCGGTGACCTTCTCGAAGGCATCGATGCGGCCGACGGGCTGGCCCACGACCGGGTAGGAGGACGGTCGGTAGCTGCGTCCCCCCGCCTGCCCGGACGCCGCCTGGATCGCCTGGACGATCTTGCTGTAGCCGGTGCAGCGGCAGAGATTGCCGCGGATCGCCTGGCGGATTTCCTCCTCGCTGGGCTTGGGGTTGCGGGCGAGCAGCGCCTTGGCGGTCATGATCATCCCGGGCGTGCAGTAGCCGCATTGAGACGCGAAGTTCTCGGCGAACGCCTGCTGCAGCGGGTCGAGCGCGCCGCCCGCCGCGAGGCCTTCGATGGTCGTGACCTCCTGGCCCTCGGCCTGGATCGCGAGCACCATGCAGGCGTTCACGACCAGGCCGTCGAGCAGCACCGAGCAGGAGCCGCATTCGCCCTCGTTGCAGGCGCGTTTGGTGCCGGTGAGCCCGAGATCGTCGCGCAGCACGTCGACGAGCGAGCGGTCGGGCCGGATCGCCAGATCGCGCTCCCAACCGTTGACGCGCAGGTTGACGAGAACCTTCGACTTCGCAGCCGTCGCCGCGGTTGCCATGCTCATGTCCCCCTTCCCCTCACGGGCCGCCCTCCTCTCACAGGCCAGAGCCCCGGCCGGCCGAGAGACTGTCGATGACGAGATCGGTGTCGACCTCGCCGCGCATCCGATAGACCCGCTCGTCCCCGACCCAGCGGCGCGCCCACCATTCGTACAGGTCGAACGTGCCGCTCTCGTGGAACAGCTCGATCGCCGGCAGCTGCTCGTCCATGTAGCAGATGTGCAGCGACGGCACCGCCCCGGCCGCCTTCTGCAAAGCGCCGAACGAGGTGTTGCCCTTGGTCGGCATGCAATCGCTGATCAGGATCACCTCGGTCGGCTCGATCTGTCCCTCGGCCAGCTCGGCGGCGGCGCGCAGCGCCCGCGAGAGATCCGTCGAGCGCCCCTCGGGCAGCCGCAGGATGCGCTCGATCACCACTTCGACGTCCTCCTCGACCTCGAGGTGCTTGAGCGCGGCGAGCTCCTCGTCGAACGCGATCACGGCGTAGCGCGCCCGGCCGGCGGCGCCCAGCTTGGCAAGCACCGCCGCCATGACGGCGGCGAGGTTGAGCTTGCGCCCCACCATCGAGCCCGAATGGTCGATCAACACCAGGTAGTTGCAGCTCTCCGCCGCGCGCGTCAGCAGGCGGACGTCCCGGGCCCGCAGATCCGCCCCATTGGCAACGTACTGGTCGAGCGTGCGCACCACGTCGAGCTCGCCGGTCAGGCCAGGCTGCCATGCGCGCTGGTCGAGGGTCGAGCCGCCGCCCCGGGGTGCCGCCGGCAGCGGCGCGCCCCGGACGCGCAGCACGAGGTCGCGCGCACGGGCGATGACGTCCTGGAAGTCGGCGAGCGGCTCCTGCGCGACGCGCGTCGGCGGGCGCAGCACCTCGCCCCCGGCAGGCGCGCGATCGCGCCCGGTCATGGGCACCGAGCGCGAGCGTCCCGGCTCGCCGCCGCCCCCGGGACGGGCCCGCCCGGGAACCTCGTCGGGCGCCTCGGCGGGCTTGCGCTGCCCGCCCTCGGCGAGGCCGGCGGCACCCTCCTCGGCGATCGTGCCGCCGGGCGGCCCGTCGACCTCGACGGGCGTCCCGCCCGGCGCCGGCTGCAGCAGGGCGTCAACGTCGCCGTCGTAGTGACTGACGAGCGTCGCATCGAACAGCTCGACGATGATCTCGCAAGCCGACTTCGTCGCCGGCGGCCGCACGCGCACCCGGCCGGCATAGGCGGCGCAGGCGAGCCATTCGAGGTCGGCGCGCACGCCGGCCGGCTGCTCGGCCGCCAGCAGGACGAAATCAATCGCCGCCCGGATCGAAGCGCCATAGCGGAGCTCTGGGTGGCTGCGGCTGGCGCGCCCGAGGTCCACGGCGAACGCCCGCAGACGCGGCAATCGCCCGCCGGTGTGGCGTCGCACGATCTCGATCTCGTCCTCGCGCGACTGGTACCCGAGCTCGACGATCACGAAGCGGTCGAGCAGGCCGCGCGAGAGGCGCGTCGTGCCGACGTCGTCGAGCGGATTGGCCCCGCCCGCCAGCATGAATCCCGCGCGCGCCTCGATCCGGCCGAGCCGCGGGACCTCGAGGTAGCCCTCCGAGAGGGCTGTGAGCATGGCGTTGAGCGCGCCGCTCGGCGCCCGGTTGATCTCCTCGACGTAGAGGACAGCGCCCGCCTGCATGGCGCGCGCGAGCGGGCCGGGCTGGAAATGCTCGGGCCGATAGCCGTCCTTGAGGACCAGCGGCGGGTCGAAGGTCCCGACCAGGCTGTGGGCGGTCAGCTGCTCGTCGCCGGTGACCCAGATGAAGCGCTCCGCGTCCCGGGCGAGACCGCCCGCCAGCACCCGGAGCATGGTGGTCTTGGAAACCCCGGGCGGGCCGACCAGCAGCACGGGTTTGCGCAGGCGGACGGCGGTAAGCAGCAGGGAAAGTTCGCGCCGCCTCCCGACGACAGCATCCGCAGCGTTGCGGGGCAGGCGTTCGATGGGCACGTGCCTCCATCTCCGATCGAGTCTCACACTAGCGTCGTCAGGGGGCAGCGCAAGACGAATGGCTGCAGCCCCGGGCAACCCTGACGATCGCAGCGACAGGCCAGAGCCCGTGGCCACCGGACCGGCCGCTGATGCGGTCGAAGGCGGAAGGGACAGGCGGCGGCGAGCAGCGCGGCTCGGGCGGGTTCGACCCTCGACGTCGCCCGGCGGGCGGCCGATGATGGCCCGACACCAGAAAGCGGCTGCACGGTGCTGATGCACGATCTCCGTCCGAGTGACCGAGTGACCCCGCAGGCATCGCCTTCGCACCCACCAGTGCTAGCCACGCCGATCACTTCGACGACCTTCAGCATCGAAAGCGCTCACCGGGACTTCGGCAACGCCGCCCTGGAGGAGCTTCACGCCGTCGGAGATCGGCTCGTTCTCGCCCGGGTAGCTCCTGCCCTTGTGCACCGCCTCACCGAGGTAAGTGCGGTTGCGCAGGATCTTGTACAGCGAGCCTTGCCGAATGCCCGCCCCTCGCGACAGCGCCCGACTGTATCGTCCAGGACTTGGTTCGGCACCCGCGGGCGTTCAGCTCCCGGATCAGCAGGAGCGCCGGAAGATCAGGCGCACCAGCTCGGCCTCGGCCGGGTTCACCACCAGCTTCCGGTCCCTGAGGTCGTAGCCGGACGGCGGGATGCCGCGGCGGGAACGCCGGAGCGCCGACCGTCGCGCCGCGTCCGGTCGCCATCATTACTGCGGGCAACCAGCAATGGTGATCCGATGCAGGACGACGGCAAGTTTGCGGGCGGGCGCCACCTTGACCTTCTTCATCCCATGGCGGGCGGCGACCCGCAGCGCCCGAGCGTTGAGTGCCTAGAAGCGCACCGGGTGTGAGAGTGCGGCTCGCCGAGCGGCTCGACCGCCTTGCCGCCCTGATCGAAAAGATCGCCGGCCTGTTCCTTGCCGCGATCACCATTCTCGTGTTCCTGTCGGCGACCCTCCGCTACGTCTTCGCGGCGCCGATCCCGGACGCCTTCGACCTCTCGCGGCTGCTGCTCGGGGTCGTGATCCTGTGGGGCTTTGCGAGCGTCGGCTACCGCGGCGCCCATATCAAGGTCGACCTGCTCGCCGAGCTCCTGCCGGCGCGCCTCCGGCGCTGGCTCGACGTCCTCGGCGCCCTGGTTCTGCTGCTGTTCACGCTGCTGCTCGCCTGGAAGCTCGCGGACCGGGTCGGGAGCGCCTTCGCCTCCCACGAGGCGACCATGGACCTGCGCCTGCCGGTCTGGCCCTGGCTCGCCATGATCTGGCTGGGCGTGATCGCGTCGGTGTTCACGATCTCGGCGCGCATCGTCCTGACGCTGCAGCCCGGCCAGGGCGACGAGGCCGGCCCCGGATGAGCTCGCCGGACGTCGTCGCGATCTCAGGCTTCGTCCTGCTGTTCGCGCTGATGCTGCTGCGCGTCCCGATCGGGATCGCCATGGCGCTGACCGGCGTCGGCGGCTTCGGCGCGATCGCGGGCTTCGGCCCGGCGCTCAACCTGCTCGCGATCTCGCCCGTGCGCACGGTCACCGATTACAACCTCGGCCTGATCCCGATGTTCGTGCTGATGGGGGCGCTCGCGACCGGCTCCGGCATGTCCAAGGAGCTGTTCCGCGCCGGCCACGCCTGGCTCGGCCGCTTCAAGGGCGGGCTCGCGCTGGCGACGATCGGCGCCTGCGGCGGCTTCGCCGCGATCTGCGGCTCCTCGGTCGCGACCGCCGCGACCATGAGCACGATCGCGTACCCTGAGATGCGCCGCTTCGGCTACCGCCCCGACATCGCGACCGGCGTGATCGCCGCCGGCGGCACGCTCGGCATCCTGATCCCGCCCTCGGTCGTGCTCGCGGTCTACGGCTTCATCACCGAGCAGGACATCGGCCGGCTGTTCATCGCTGGCATCGTGCCGGGCCTGCTCGCGGTCGGCCTCTACATGTTGACGGTCCGGATCGCCTACGGCCGCTCGCTGCCGCCGGGCGCGCCGACTGGCTGGCCGGAGCGCTTCGGCTCGCTGCGCGGCATCTGGGCGGTCATGCTGCTGTTCGTGCTGATCATCGGCGGCATCTACATGGGCGTCGTGACCCCGACCGAGGCCGCGGCCGCGGGCGCGTTCCTCACCGGCCTGATCGGCGTCCTTCGCGGCCGCCTTGACGGCAAGGCGCTGATCGCCTGCCTGGTCGAGGCGCTGCGCACCACGGTTGCGATCTTCACGATCCTGATCGGGGCACTGCTGTTCGGCTACTTCCTCGCGATCACCCAGACGCCGCAGAAGATCACGGCTTTCCTGGTCGCCCTCGAGCTCGGCCGCTACGGCACGCTCGCGCTGATCCTGGCCTTTTTCCTGCTCATGGGCTGCGTGCTGGACGCGATGGCGATGGTCATCCTTTTGGTGCCGATCGTCTTCCCGGTAATTCAGACGCTCGGGTTCGACCCGATCTGGTTCGGCATCATCGTGGTCATGACGGTCGAGCTCGGCCTGATCACGCCGCCGGTCGGCATGAACGTGTTCGTCATCAACTCGATCATCCCGGACGTGAGCCTGCTCGCGATCTTCAAGGGCGTCGCGCCCTTCATCCTGACCGACCTCGTCCGCCTCGCCCTGCTGGTCGCCTTCCCCTGGCTGGTCCTGTTCCTGCCGCAGACGATGGGCTGAAGGCGCAGAATCAGAGGTCCATGGCGACATCGCCACCGATCGGCATGCTCTCTGGATAGGGCTCAGGCTTTACTCTCCCCCACGGCGCTCCCGGCAGGCGTCAGATCGCCCATCGTTTCCGGGGCGTCGATCTCGTCGCCGGGGACCGGCGGCTTTCCGGCGCCGAAGCGACGCAGCAGCTCGATAGCGCCGGGGACGTCGGCGCGGACAGGCCGGTCGGCGAAGAAGCGGGCCGTGCGCAGCGCCCCGAGTTTCTCGGCGACGGCCACGTTGACGAACTCGGACACCGAAGTGCCTTCTTCCTGGGCGAGCTTCTGGACCTCGCGCAGGAGAGATCGCTGCAACCGGATTGGCTCAGGCTTCTCTGCCATCGGAGTTCAGCCTCATCACGCGCAGCGCGGTCCCCGGTCGGCCGACGTTGATCCCAAAGCGCGCCGCCACGGCCAAGTCTGCCACATTGAAGGTCACCAGCCAATCCGCCCGGCCATTGACCGCGACTTCCAGCACCTTGGCATCGTCGGGATCGCGCAGATCTGGCCGCCAGAGGAATCGGATCTCCACCGGTTCTGCGACCGCTGCAAGAGCATCAACCAGGCGCCTCATATCCGCCGCGGCGGCGGCCGCTGCTTGGAGATGCTCTGACCTGGTGAGTACGGCCTCGATTCAAGACACAGCGGGACCGACAACAGCAATCTGACCCGATGCTCCAGCGCGGCAAGCAGCCACTGGAACGACGCACCGCGATCGCTCCTGGCGGCGGCGGCGACCACGTCGGTGTCAAGTACGACGCGCATGAGGCTCAACCCCGTGCCGCCACCAGGACCCAGGGCGCGTAAGGCTGGGTGTAGAGCTGCTCGACCAGATGGGCGCGGTGGCGGAGCACGGTGCGTTGGTTGATCGAGCCCTTGTCGGTCACCTCGTGGGCATCGATCGAGGGCGGCTCGCTCAGCAACAGGGCGCGCGTGATCCGGTTGGAGCCGCCGGTGGCGCGTTCGGCGAGCTCGTTCAGACCGTCCTGCAGGCGGCGGCGCAGGCCCGGGCTCTGCAACAGCTCCACATCCGCCGTCGAGAAATCGGCGAGCGCGCGGCGGCAGGCCTCGAGGTCGGGGATCAGGAGGGCCGTGACCTCGTCGCGGTCCTGGCCGGCAATCACGGCGTCGCGCAGCAGCGGCGCGAGCTCGGCCACCAGCGCGCGGCGGAGCGCCCCGACGTTGACCCAGGTGCCGCTCGAGAGCTTGAACTCCTCGGCGATCCGACCGTCGAAGACGAAGCCCTTCTCCGGTTGCGAGGGATCGAGGAAACGGAGGGCGTCGCCGAGCTTGTAGAAGCCTTCGTCGTCGAACGCCGCGGCCGTGATCTCCGGCTGGCGCCAATAGCCGGGGGTGATGTTGGGACCCTTGAGACGCACATCGAAACGCGCATCCTCGACCGGCAGGAGCTTGAGCTCGATGCCGGGCGCCGGCAGGCCGACCTCGCCTGCCCGGCTCACCTCCCTGCCGGGCATGAAAACGAAGGGCGCGGTCTCGGTGGCGCCGAGCCCGGTCAGCATCAGGATGCGCTCGCCGGTGGTCTCGAGGGCAAGCCGCTGCAAGGCCTCCCAGACGTGCTGGGCGAGCCCGGCGCCGGCGTAGAACATGAGGCGCAGCCGGCTGAAGAAGCGCTCGCGCAGCGCCGCGTCCTGCTCCAGATGCGGCAGCAGGACCTCGAAGCCCTTGGGCACGTTGACATAGAAGGTGGTCGCGATCTCGCGGAGGTTGTCGACGGTCGCGCCGATCTCGGCGGCGGTTGGCCTGCCGTCGTCGATGTAGAGCGAGCCGCCATTGTAGAGGACGAGGCCAAAGTTGTGGTTGCCGCCCGCGGTGTGGTGCCAGGGCAGCCAGTCGACCATGACCGGCGGCTCGTCCTCGAGGAACGCGAGCATGGTCCCGATCATCGCCTGATTGCTGCAGAGCATGCGCTCGGTGTTGATCACCGCCTTGGGCAGGCCGGTCGAGCCGGAGGTGAACAGGAATTTGCCGATCGTATCGGGTCCCACCCTCGCAGCCGCGGCCTCGACGGCGCCGGTGGGCTCGCTCGCCAGCAGCTCGGCGAAGGTCGTGGCGGGTCGCCCCTCCACTGGGTCGAGAGTGACCACGAGCTCGGTCCCGCGTGCGATCACCGCTCGTATCGCAGGCTCGTAAGCCGCTCCGGACGCGGCGAAGACCAGCCCCGGGGCCAGGAGATCGAGGATCGTCCGCAGCTTGCCGAAGTCCTTGGAGACCAGCGAGTAGGCGGGCGAGATCGGCGCATAGGGCACGCCCACGTGCAGGGCGGCGAGCGCCAGGAGCGCATGCTCCAGATCGTTGCCGGAGAGGATCGCGAGCGGGCGCTCGGCCGACAGCCTGCGCTCGAGCAACGCCTGGCCCAGCCGGCGCACACGCCGCAGCGTTTCGGCATAGGTCAGCCGCCGCCAGGCGCCATCCAGGCCGCGCCTGGCGAGGAAGGTGCGTTCGGGAGCTTCGAGCGCCCACCGTTCCAGGCACTGGGTCAGGCGCGTGGGATAGCTGCCGAGCGGATGCGGCGAGCGGGCGCGGAGGCTCCCGTCCGGGCTTTGCTCGCACACCAGACCGAACGGCCCGAGGCGAACCTCACGGATTGGCAAAGACATGGCCCTTGTCCGCCGCCGGCGGTCGGCGCCGCCCGACCGCGCGAACACCCCCATACCGCAGGCGGCCCACGTTTGTCCCGAGGACGTCAAGCGTGGGCTCGACCCCGGGTCGTTGCCGGACCGCCGGTTCGGGGGATTTGGCGCCGGCGGCGCTGGACGCTATGGTGCAGCGGGTCCGGCTGAACGGTGCCGGCCCGCACCCTTGGCGAGTGGAAACTGCGCCCGATGCCTGCCCAGGTCCGTCCGCGCCGCAGCGTGCTCTACATGCCGGGCTCCAATGCGCGCGCGCTCGAAAAGGCGAGGTCGCTGCCGGCGGACGGGCTGATCCTCGATCTCGAGGACGCGGTCGCCCCGGATGCCAAGGAGGCGGCGCGGGCGCAGGTCGTGGCCGCGGTCCGGGCGGGCGGCTATGCGCCGCGCGAGGTGCTGATCCGGGTCAACGGGCTCGCCACCGCCTGGGGCCATGCCGACCTGGTCGCGGCCGCCATGGCCGGCGCCGATGGCGTCCTGCTGCCGAAGGTCGAGAGCGCGGAGGCGGTCCGGCAGGCGCTGGCGGTGCTCGATGCCGGGGGCGCCCCTGCGGACCTCGCGCTGTGGTGCATGATGGAGACGCCGCGGGCCATGCTGCAGGCGGCCGGGATCGCGGCCGCCAGTCCGCGCCTTGGCGGCCTGGTGATGGGCACCTCCGACCTCGCCAAGGAGCTGCACGCCGCCCACACGCCGCTCCGCCTGCCGCTGCTGACCGCGCTCGGTCTCTGCCTGCTGGCGGCGCGCGCGCAGGATCTCGCGATCCTCGATGGCGTTTTTCTCGACCTTCAGGACGAGGCGGGCTTCGAGGCCGCCTGCCGGCAGGGGGCGGAGCTCGGCTTCGACGGCAAGACCCTGATCCACCCCAAGCAGATCGCCCCGGCCAATCGGGCCTTCGCGCCGGATGCGGCCGAGGTCGCGCACGCCCGGCGGATCATCGAGGCGCACGCGGCGGCCCGCGCCCGGGGCCAGGGCGTGGTCCTGGTCGACGGCCGGCTGATCGAGGAGCTGCACGTGATCGAGGCCAGGCGCCAGGTCCAGCAGGCCGACGCGATCGCCGCCATGGGCAACTCCGCCGCGGATCAGGGCTGACATGCGCCGGCACCGGCGGCTGGAGCTCGAGCATCACGGTCAGCGCCAGCGCCAGCGTCTTCAGGTCGAGCTCGGGGTCCCGATAGTAGTGGTCGAGGCCGGGCTGGACGATCGTCAGCCCGCCGTGCGCGCTCTCGTCGACGATCGGCGCGAGGCCATCGTTGGGACCGGCCGCGCGCGTGTGCTGATAGGCGAACTCGCCGCCCGGGCTGATGTCGCCCGAGAGCGGAATGCCAACGAAGTTCAGGATCAGGATGTGGGCGGGGATGGTCTCGCGCGCGAACCGCGCCGCGCTGCGCGCGCTGGTAAGGCTCGCGATGCTGTCCGCCGGGTCCTGGCCCCGCCACCAGTAGTACAGCCCGGTGAGCCAGCTGCGCGGCCAGACGCTCGCCCAGTCGGCGATCGGCGCGCCTTTGAGCAACCCGCCGACGTTGACCCAGGCCTTGACCGCGGCGGTCTCGTCCGGCTTCAGCACGGCGCCGAGCGCATGCGCGACCTCCGGCCCGCCCTTGCTGACGCTGACCAGGATGACCGGGCGCCCGGCGGCATCGAACCCGCGGATGTCCTGGGCGATGATCCGGGCGTTCTGCTCGACGGTGCCGTTCTCGACCACCGGGATCAGCTGGTTGTCGACCCCGAGCCGGCCGAGCAGGGCGCGCTGCCTGGCGAAATCGGCGCCGGTGCCGAGCTGGCTCCGGTAGAACCAGCCGGGCGCGAACAGGACCGTCGGCAGACCGAAGGCGGCCACGCAGGCTCTGCGCCCCGTCTCGTCGAGCGCCCGCAGCCGCGCGAGCTGCGCCCGGAACAGCGCCTGCGCCCGGGCGTTGTCCGGCTGCCCGGCCAGGACCGTGATCAGATGCAGCGTCGCGAGATCGACCGAGAAGCGCTCCGCCAGCCCTCGATAGGCCGCGCGCGTGGGCTTCTCGGGCAGTGCGGCGAAGCTCTGCTCGAGGGCGTGATCGAGCGCCGGCCGGGTCCGGCGCCCGGGCAGATAGTCCTCGAGGTAGTACTTGGCGACCGGCGCGTCGACCGTGGTCTCGATCACCGTGCCGTCGATCTCGCCCTGCGCCGGGATGCGCGCCAGATCGCCCGAGCAACCGGCCACCGCCAGCGCGGCCGCCACCAGGACGGCCGGCAGGCACCTGGCCGCCCTGCCCGCGACCGGCGGCAACGCCAACGGCGCGCCTACTTCTGCAACGGAACCTTGGTCAGCGAGCGCGACGTCCAGCATCTTGACGCATTCGAGCGAGGTGCCGGAGCCGTCCTCGCACCAGGGCACGTCGTTGACCAGGATGCTGCCGATGCCATCGCACGCGTGGTCGTCGAGCAGGAACGACGCCACCGTCTTCTTGTCCGCGTACAGGGGCGCCATGTCGAGCAGCAGCTGCTTGCTGTACACGCCCTTCGCATCGAACAGGATCAGGTCGATGCGGAAGCGGTCGAGCTCGTGCCCGGTGCGATTGTCGAACACGAACACCGAGCGGCAGCCCTGGTCGGTGTCGTCGAGCTTGTTGAGCTCGATGTGCAGATCGCCTTTGGCGTCGGCGGCGAGCGCGGGCGGCGCCAGGAGGCAGAAGCCGGCGAGCGCGGCGCTCAGGGCGAGCGCGCCGGGGCCGGAGCGAACGCAATTCGGGCCAGTATTCATGAGAACGGTCTTTCGCGCCGCAGGCGGGTGCCCATTTGTTGCCAGCCAGTTGGTGAGCGGCAGGGCAAGAAGCATGCCGCTCCTGCGGCGTTTACACATAGCCTGGCCCGCTGTCCAGAGGATCGATTGTCGCCCAAGGGTTGAAACTGGCATGCCGTTGCGCCAGAGGGTTGGTAGCGACGACCAGAGGTCGGGAATCCGGCACCGGACCGCCGCCGCCGTGCACGACCAGCGTCAGGATCGGGAGCCGTCATGAGCAAGACCCTCGCCGGCCGTTTCTTCGAGGACTTCCAGCTCGGCGAGGAGATCCAGCACGCCACGCCGCGCACCGTGACCGAAGCCGACGCCACCCTCTATCTGGCGCTGACCGGCTCGCGCTTCGGCATTCACTGCTCGGCGACGCTCGCCCGCATGGCCGGGCTGCCGCGGCCGCCGCTCGAGGACCTCTTGACCTTTCACCTGGTGTTCGGGCGCACGGTCCCGGACGTCTCGCGCAACGCGATCGCCAATCTCGGCTACGCCGACGGCCGCTTCGGCGCGCTCCTGTACCCGGGCGACAGCGTCCAGGCGACCTCCGAGGTGATCGGGCTGAAGGAGAGCTCGAACCATGAGACCGGCGTGGTCTGGGTGCGCACCCGCGCGCTCAAGGACGATGGCCGCAAGCTGCTCGAGTACGTCCGCTGGGTGCTGGTCAGGAAGCGCGACAAGGGCCACCCGGCGCCGGCCCCGGTGGTGCCGGAGCTGCCCGACCACGTAGCACCCAAGCACCTCTCGGTGCCACCCGGCCTGCGCCCGCGCCACTTCGACCGGGTGCTGTCCGGCTCGCTGGAGCGGTTCGACAGCTACCAGATCGGCGAGCGCATCGACCACATCGAGGGCATGACCGTGGACGAGGCCGAGCACCGGCTGGCGACCCGCCTCTACCAGAACCCGGCCGGCGTCCACTTCAACGCCCATCGCGAACGCGCGGGACGCTTCGGCCGCTGCCTGGTCTATGGCGGCCACGTCCTCTCGATCGCCCGCGCGCTCTCGTTCAACGGCCTCGGCAATGTCCTGCACGTGATCGCGATCAACGGCGGCCGGCACGCCAATCCGGTGTTCGCGGGCGACACCATCTACGCCTGGTCGGAGGTCCTGGACCGCGCCGAGCTGCCGGGCCACCCCGATCTCGGCACGCTGCGCCTGCGCCTGGTCGCGACCAAGGACCGCCCCTGCCACGACTTTCCCTACCAGAACGCCGCGGGCGACTATCTGCCGGAGGTCGTCCTCGACTTCGACTACTGGGGCATCCTGCCGCGCTGACGGCGGCCGGCGTCCGAGGATGAGGTGGCCGACATGCGGATCGACCCGGTACGGTTTGGGATCGCCTTCGGCATCGTCTACGCCGTGGTGTTCTTTCTCTATGGCCTGCTCGCCGCCCTGTTCGGCTGGGGTGCGGCGATGGCGGAGATCATCGGCGGCCTCTACGCCGGCTTCGGCCCGACCCTCATCGGTGCCGTGATCGGCGCGCTCTGGGGCTTCCTGGTCGGCTTCGTCTTTTTCGCCGCGGGCGCCTGGATCTACAACCGCCTGGCCGGCTCCGACGGAAGCAGGTCGTGAGGGAGTCGCGTCAGCTGCCCTCGCCCTCGCGGGGCGCCTCACCGCGCCGCTCCCGGATCAGCTGTTCGGACGCGAGCTCGCCCACGGGCCGATAGGGTCGCGCGAGCGCGCGCACCTCCTCGTGCACCTGCCGCGTCGTCAGGAGCCGAAGTTGGCCGTCCTCGACCCTGAGGACCATCTGCCCCGGACACTGCAGCCCCAGCGCGCGCCTGACCTCCGCCGGCAGGGTCAGGCGGCCCGTGCCGGAGACCTTCACGAGCATCGGCTTCATGTGTCGGCTCCTGCTTGGACCTCGATCTGCACCGGAGAGGGTCAGATACCACGACCCAAGGCAGCTTGGAACTCGACGGGCGGCCGCCCGCGCCGGCGCCGGCGTTGACTCGGCTTTAGCCCTGACTATGCTCCTGTGCAGCTGCGAAATGCCGCCCGGTCCGGCGGCCCGGAGAGCGTCATGGCGAGGTCCGAGCGGCCGCTGTCGCCGCACCTGCAGATCTACCGCTGGTATCTGACGATGGCGCTCTCGATCGGCCATCGGGTGACCGGCGTCGGTCTCGCGCTCGGCCTGCTGCTGTTCACCTGGTGGCTGCTCGCGCTCGCCAGCGGACCCGTAGCGTTCGCCACCGTGCAGGCGGTGATGCGCTCGTGGCCCGGCGTGCTGGTGCTGTTCCTCTACACGTTCGTCGTGTTCTATCATCTGGGCAACGGCATCCGCCATCTGGTCTGGGATGCGGGCTATGGGTTCGACATCGAGGTCGCGGCCCGCTCGGGCATCGCCGTGCTGGTGTTCGCGGGCGTCGCGACCGTCCTGGTCTGGCTCGTGCCGGTGATGATCGGCTGAGACCATGGGGCAGAGGAGAGGAGCATGAGCGTGCGCTCGCCGATCGCCAGGGTGCGGGGGCTCGGGGCGGCGCGCACCGGGGTCGGCCATTGGAGCGCCCAGCGCCTGACCGCGATCGCGAACGTGGTGCTGGTGCTCTGGTTCGTGTTCAGCACGCTCGTGCTGGCCGGAGCCGGCTATGCCGAGGTGCGGGCGTGGCTCGCGACGCCCCTGTCGGCGAGCCTGATGATCCTCCTGATCATCTCGACCTTCTATCACGCGCGCCTGGGCCTGCAGGTCGTGGTCGAGGACTACGTCCATGACGAGGCCGCCAAGCTCGCGGCCCTGATCGCGATCCCGCTCGTGATCTTCGCGCTGGCCGTCACCTGCATCGTCGCGGTGCTCAAAGTCTCACTCGGAAGCTGACCCATGGCCAAGGCTTACCCGATCATCGATCACGAGCACGACTGCCTGGTCGTGGGCGCCGGCGGCTCGGGCCTGCGCGCCGTGGTCGGCATGGTCGAGGCCGGGCTCCGGACCGCCTGCATCTCCAAGGTCTATCCGACCCGCTCGCACACGGTCGCCGCCCAGGGCGGGGTCGCCGCGGCGCTCGCCAACATGGGCCCGGACGACTGGCGCTGGCACATGTACGATACCGTCAAGGGCTCCGACTGGCTGGGCGACCAGGACGCGATCGAGTACATGTGCCGCGAGGCGGTGCCGGCCGTGCTCGAGCTCGAGCACTATGGCGTGCCGTTCTCGCGCACCCCCGAAGGCAAGATCTATCAGCGCCCGTTCGGCGGCCACATGTCCGAGTTCGGTGCCGGCGCGCCGGTCCACCGCGCCTGCGCCGCCGCCGATCGCACCGGCCACGCGCTGCTGCACACCCTCTATCAGCAGGCGCTCAAGAACCACGCCGAGTTCTTCAACGAGTATTTCGCCCTCGATCTGCTGATGGACGACGACGGCAGCTGTCGCGGCGTGATCGCGCTCTGCCTCGAGGACGGCACCCTCCACCGCTTCAAGGCGCAGCTCACGGCGCTGGCGACCGGCGGCTACGGGCGCGTCTACTTCTCCTGCACCTCGGCCCACACCTGCACCGGCGACGGCAACGCCATGGTGCTGCGCGCCGGGCTGCCGTTGCAGGACATGGAGTTCGTGCAGTTCCACCCATCCGGCGTCTACGGCGCCGGCTGCCTGATCACCGAGGGCGCGCGCGGCGAGGGCGGCTATCTCACCAACTCGGACGGCGAGCGCTTCATGGAGCGCTACGCGCCCTCGGCCAAGGACCTCGCGTCGCGCGACGTGGTCTCGCGCGCCATGACCATCGAGATCAACGAGGGCCGGGGCTGCGGCCCCGAGCGCGAATACATCGACCTCCACCTCGAGCATCTCGATCCCAAGATCCTGCATGAGCGCCTGCCCGGCATCTCGGAGACCGCGCGCATCTTCGCCGGCGTCGATGTCACCAGGGAGCCGATCCCGGTCGTGCCGACCGCGCACTACAACATGGGCGGCATCCCGACCAACCACCTGACCGAGGCGGTGGCGCCCCAGAACGGCGATGCCGATGCCGTGGTCCCGGGCCTGATGGCGATCGGCGAGGCCGCCAGCGTGTCGGTGCACGGCGCCAACCGGCTCGGCTGCAACTCGCTGCTCGACATCGTGGTGTTCGGCCGGGCGGCGGCGCGCCGGGCGGCCACGCTGGTGACCGCCGGCGCCAGCCAGAAGCCGCTCGCCAAGGACGCCGGCGAGGCCGCGATCGAGCGCATGGATCGCACGCGGCACGCCGCCGGCAGCCTGTCGACGGGTGCGATCCGGACCGGCATGCAGCGCACCATGCAGCGCTATGCGACCGTGTTCCGCACCGGCGAGGTGCTCGAGCAGGGCGTGAGCAAGCTCGGCGAGGTCGCGGGCAGCCTCGGCGAGATCCGGCTCACCGACCGCTCGATGATCTGGAACTCGGACCTGGTCGAGGCGCTGGAATTGCAGAACCTGATGCTGCAGGCGGTCGCGACCATGCACTCGGCGCTCTACCGGACCGAAAGCCGGGGCGCCCATGCGCGCGAGGATTATCCCGAGCGCGACGACGCCGGCTGGCTCAGGCACACGCTCTGCTGGGTCGACGGCGAGTATCGGCCGCGGCTCGGCGACCGGCCGGTGCACACCCGGCCGCTGACCAACGAGGTCGAGCCGATCCCGCCGCAAAAGCGGGTCTACTGAGGGGCGCCATGGCTGAGTTCACGCTGCCGAAGAACTCGCGGGTGGTCGAAGGCAAGTCCCATGAGGCCGCGCCCGGCACCCGACGGGCCAGGACCTTCAAGATCTACCGCTACGACCCGGAGGGGGGCGCCAATCCGCGGCTCGACCGGTTCGAGGTCGATCTCGACGACTGCGGGCCGATGGTCCTGGACGCGCTGATCAAGATCAAGAGCGAGATCGACAGCGGCCTGACCTTCCGCCGCTCCTGCCGCGAAGGCGTGTGCGGCTCCTGCGCGATGAACATCCACGGCCGCAACACGCTGGCCTGCACCAAGGCGATCGACGACATCGAGGGCGAGGTCGCGATCTATCCCTTGCCGCACATGGCGGTGATCAAGGACCTGGTGACCGATTTCTCCAACTTCTGGGCCCAATACGAGACCATCCAGCCCTGGCTGCAGACCGAGTCGCCGCCGCCCGAGCGCGAGCGCCACCAGGACCCGGCCGAGCGCGCCCGCCTGGACGGCCTGTGGGAGTGCATCCTCTGCGCCTGTTGCTCGACCAGCTGTCCGTCCTACTGGTGGAACAGCGAGCGGTTCCTCGGGCCGGCCGTGCTGCTGCAGGCCTATCGCTGGCTCGCGGACTCGCGCGACGAGCATGCCGGCGAGCGGCTGGACGCGCTCGAGGACCCGTTTCGCCTCTACCGTTGCCACACCATCATGAACTGCGCCAACACCTGCCCCAAGGGTTTGAACCCGGCGCAGGCGATCGCCGGCATCAAGAAACTAATGGTTGAAAGAAAACTCTAATTATTCAATCAGAATGGATCTTGCACAGCCTGTGGAAAACCGGTAGTTCTTAGGTCGTGAACATAAGCCGGAAACGGCACCGCTCTTAGAGCATCACTCGCTGGGGAGGCTTCGGCCTCCTTTTTCTTTATCGCTCGCAGGTTGATGGACGACTCGTGGCGCCTGCGCCGGGGGCACGCTCGATGACGCGCGCGTGGTCGTGACCGCCCGGCGGCCGGCGGCGCCACGGCCAGCAGGCGCAGCGCCCAGAGTTCGACCGCCGGTTCGTTAACCATTCCTTAAGACCCATGGGCGACCCTTCGCAGGCATGCCACTCGGAGGGTCGTGATGGCCGAGCTTACCAAAGCCAGCCCCTACGCCGTCATCGATGCGGATGACGACCGCTGGTCGGTGCCCCAGACAGCCATGTTCGTCACGCTGGCGAGCGGCGGCTTGTGGGCGCTGATCCTGTTCGGGGTGCGCTGGCTGATCGGCTAGCCCAGAGTACGATCCGATCGCACGGCAGCGATTTCGGATTCACCAAACGTGCGGTCGTCTGTGATGCACGCTGGCTCCCGGCGTGGCGTCGATCCCGCGGCCCGCCAGGGTGAACGCGCCCTCAAGAAAAGCTCTGGGTCGCTTCCGCGAGGGCTTCCTGACGCTTCATGCCGCGCCGCGCCGGCGGCGACCCCGACGATGCGCTCCCGCGCCGCCTCGGCGGCACAGGCGGTCGCCGCGCAGCCTTAAGCTGAGGCCGGTGGGGCTACGCCGGGACTGGCTCTAGCATCGGCTGCGCCGCGGCCGGCTCGCGAGCAGGCGTCAGGGCCGGGCGCGCGCGGCCTGCGGGGGCCTGGTCCGGCGCCGCTGGCAGGCTGAAGCTGAACTTGCAGCCCCGATTCTCGCCCTCGGATTCGAGCCAGACGCGGCCGCCGTGGGCTTCGACGATCCGCTTCACCAGAGCGAGCCCGATGCCCTTGCCGCCGCCCTCGGCCTCGAAGCGGGCGAACAGCCCGAACACCCGCTCCTGATAGCGCGCTTCGATGCCCCGGCCGTTGTCCTGGACCGAGCAGACGACCTGACCGTCGCGCCGCACCGCCCCCACCTCGATTTGCAGATTGGCCTGTTCGCCTTTGTATTTGATCGCATTGTCGATCAGGTTCTGAAAGACTGACAGCAGTCGGTTGTAATCGCCGACCACGTCGGGCAGATCATCGGCGATGTTGAGCTGGACGCGATTGGCGGCGATCTGCGCGTCGAGCAGAGTCGTCACGTGTTGCACGACCTTCGTCAGGGAGACCCGGCGGCTGACCTCGACGATCTGACCATTGCTCGAGAGCTCGAGCAGATCGTCCAACATGGTTTGCAGGACGCGCGCGGCCCGGGCAATCTCCGCGACGTCCTCATCCAGCCGTTTGAAGTCGCCGGCCGCGGTGCCCTTCTGCATCAGGTCGGCGAAGCCGCGGATCGTGATCAGCGGCGCCTTGAGATCGTGGGAGATGGTGTAGCAGAACCGTTCCATCTCCTGATTCTTGCGCTCCAGGTCGGCAATCAGCCGCTCGCGTTCCTGCTCGATGCGCCGGCGCTCGACGATCTCGGCATGCAGGCGCTCGTTGGCGAGCGTGAGGTTGCGCGAGCCGGCGGCGGCCTCCTCCAACGTCTGGCGCAGGTGCCGCTCGCTTGCGCGCAGAGCGAGGTCGGCGGACCGCCGCTCCAGCGCCATCTGGATGGTGGCGTGCAGCTCGCGCGCCGCGAACGGCTTGATCAGATAGCCGTAGGGCCGCGTCGAGCGGGCGCGCGCGAGCTTCGCCTCTTCCGAATAGGCGGTCAGGAAGACGACCGGGAGGTCGAGCCCCTCCGGCAGGCGGGCTGCGGTCTCGATCCCGTCCAGGTCGCCCTCGATGTGGATGTCCATGAGCACCACGTCGGGGCGCAGCGAGGCGACCGTCTCCAGAGCCTGCGTGCCCGAGGCGAACACGCCCGCGACCTCGTAGCCGAGCTTGGTCAGCTGTTGGCGCAAATGCATGGCGACGATGCGTTCGTCCTCGACCACCATGATCACGGTCGGCATGTTTCGCTCCGTCTGCTCGACACGTCGCGGCGCCGGCGGTTGCGGGCTCGGTCCGAGCATGGGCCAGCTCTCCCGGTGCGCGCCATGGTCGAGGTCCGCCGCAACCGCTGTCCCACCCCGGCGCAGGGCGTGGCCGGCCGCCGGCAACGAGCCTCGATCGGTCGAGGGCGCTGGTCCCGAGTGACGCGCGCGACCGGACGAGGCTATCTCACGTCGTGAGGACCCTATGCGCTCAGGTCCTAACGTTCGGTGAGCGGCCGGGCGCCCCAGCGAAGCGGCGCTCACGCGAGCGGATCAGGCCTTACAACCCAAACGCGTTTTATCCTACAAGACAATTCGCCACAGGTTGAGGATGCCGCCTCGTGGCAAGACGGTCGGGGCCAGGGAAACTCGGGCCTGGCGGCGTTCACCCTTCGCAAAGGTCAAGGGTGTAGTGCGTGATCGGCCATAGCCGGGAGTCACGGTCACAGGATCTCCGATGACGCAAGCAGCCCCCCATGTGATGGTCATCGAGGATTCGCCGACTCAGGCGATGCAGCTGCAGATGACGCTCGCCCATCAGGGTTGGACATCGACCCTGTGCGGCGACGCCGAGACCGCGCTTGGACGGCTGGACGGTCCCTTGCCGGACCTCGTCCTGGTCGATTTCCATCTGCCGCGCATGAGCGGCGACGAGTTCGTGCGCCGCGTGCGCATGAACATGCAGACCCGTGAGCTGCGGGTCCTGATGTTGACCGACAGCGACACCAGCGAGACCGAGCGGCGCGGCTTCGACAGCGGCGCCGACGCCTACGTGCCCAAGTCCGCCGATACCGAGATTCTGCTGTCCCGCGCCAACGCCCTCTTGCGCCGGGCCAGCCCATCGGTCGTGACCCATGGCACGGCGCCGAGCTTCCGCCGCAGCCGGCTGCTGATCGTCGATGACAGTCCGACCTACCTCTATTTCCTGCGCACCCAGCTCGAGCACGACGGTCACGAGGTCGTGGCGGTCGCGACCGGCCGCGAGGTGCTCGAGGTGATCGCGCATCAGACCTTCGACTGCGTCGTGGTCGATCTGGTGATGCCGGAGATGAGCGGCACCGAGCTCTGCGCGCAGCTCGACGCCATCCGTCGCAAGGACGGGCGGCTGTTCCAGATGATCATCCTGACCGCCCGCGACTCCAAGGACGACATGGTGCGCGGGCTCGAGGCCGGTGCCGACGATTTCGTCAGCAAGGCCGGCGACGATGAGGTCCTCAAGACGCGGATCCGCGCGTTGCTGCGCCGCAAATTTCTCCACGAGGAGAACCTGCGCATCACCGGCGAGTTCCGCAACAAGGAGCTCGAGCTCGAGCGGACCCGCGAGGAGAAGCGCGCGGCCGAGACCCGCGCGGCCCTGGCCGAGGCGCTCGAGCGCTCGAATCGCGAGCTCGAAGCGGCGTACCGCGAGCTGCAGGAGACCCAGTCCCAGCTGGTTCATTCGGCCAAGATGGCCTCCCTCGGCGAGCTGGTCGCCGGCATCGCGCACGAGATCAACAACCCGCTCGCCTTCGTCGCCAGCCATCTGGCGACCGTGACCCGGGGCGTCGACACGATCGCGCCGGAAATCGAGGGGCAGCTGTCGGAGGCCGGCGTCCGCATCCTGACCAAGATCCGCGAGCGCCTGCGCTCGATGAACCTCGGCGTCGAGCGGGTTGCGGATCTGATCGTCAAGCTGCGCACCTTCTCGCGCCTCGACGAAGCCGAGATCAAGGCGATCTCGATCGAGGAGAGCGTCGAGGCGGTGCTGACCCTCCTGCAACACAAGCTCAGCGAGCGGATCACGATCGTGAAACAGTACGGCGATCCGAGGATTCTGTCCTGCTATCCCGGCCCGCTCAACCAGGTGATCATGAACGTGCTCTCGAACGCGGTCGACGCGATCGAGGGCCAAGGCACGGTCACCATCACCACCGGGCGTGCGGGCCCGATGGTCGTCATCTCGATCGCCGACACCGGCAAGGGCATTCCGGCCGCCATCCGCGACCGGGTGTTCGAGCCGTTCTTCACGACCAAGCCGATCGGCGTCGGCACCGGCCTCGGCCTCTCGATCTCCTACGGCATCGTGCAGCGCCACAAGGGCCAGCTCCTGATCCAGAGCGAGGAAGGCAAGGGCACCGAGGTCACGATCAAGATCCCGACCGACCTCGACCAGCCGAAGGCGCGGTCGGCATGAGATCGGCCGGCGAGCAGGGACCAACGTTCGACGGAGTTGTCGAGGTGCGGGGATAAGCGGATGAACAGACTGGATGCGCTCGCGCCGCGCGTCATGGTGGTCGACGACGAGGCGGAGGTGCTGGCCGCCATCGCCGATACGCTCGAGGACGATTTTCGCGTGCTGGTCGAGGTCAGCCCGCACTCGGCGATCGAGATCCTGACGCGGGAGAGGAACCTTTCGGTCATCATCTCGGATCAGCGCATGCCGGGCCTGAGCGGCCACGAGTTCTTGAGCAAGGCGCGCGAGCTCTCCGACGCCACGCGCATCCTGATCACCGGCTACTCGGACATCGATGCGGTGGTCTCGGCGGTCAACGCCGGCCGGATCTTCGGCTACATCTCGAAACCCTGGGATCCGGCCAAGCTGCGCCTGCTGATCCGCCAGGCGGCCGACCACTGCGAGCTGGTGCGGGCGCTGACCGACGAGCAGCGGCTGCTGCACAACCTGCTCGATAACATGCCGGATGCGATCTACTTCAAGGATCGCGAGCATCGCTTCCTGCGCAGCAACCGGACCTATGCGCGCGCGCTCGGGCTCGCCGAGTCCCGGCAGGCGGTCGGCAAGAAGGTCGGTGACTTCCTGCCGCCCGAGGAAGCCCGGGCGCTGGAGGCCGAGGACGACCGCGTTCTTCGCGACCGGCGTACCGACGATCGAGACCCAGGCCCGGCCGGCCGGCGACAACGGGCGCCAGATCTGGCTGTCGACCACGCGGGCGCCGATCCGCGACGAGAAAGGCGAGATCGCCGGTCTGGTCGCGATCGCCCGCGACGTCAGCGACAGCAAGGAGAAGGAGCAGCGCCTGCAGGCCGGGCTGACCGAGAAGAACCTGCTGCTGGGCGAGATCCACCACCGGGTCAAGAACAACCTGCAGGTCGTGATCAGCCTGCTCGACCTGCAGTCCGAACGGATCGCCGATCCGGTCGTCCTCGACCTGCTGCAGAACAGCCAGAACCGGATCCGCTCGATGGCGCTGATCCATCAGACGCTCTACCAGTCGGGCGATTTCGCCGAGGTCGACTTCGCCGACTTCCTCGACTCGCTGGTGCCGACCCTGTTCGACTCTTACAGCGCCGATCCGAGCCGGATCACGCTCGTGGTCGACGCCGACGACGTCCTGCTCCCGATCAAGGCCGCGATCCCCTGCGGCCTGCTGGTCAACGAGCTGATCGCGAACGCCCTCAAGCACGCCTTTCCGGACGGCCGCGCCGGCGAGATCCGGGTCGAGCTTGCCAACGAGGCGGACGGCCAGGTCATGCTCTCGGTCAGCGACGACGGGGTCGGCATTCCGGAGAGCCTGGATCTGGGGCAGACCGAGACTTTGGGGCTGCAGCTGGTCGACCTGCTGGCCGATCAGCTGGCGGCGACCAGGACGATCGAACGCGCGCGGCCGATGCGCTTCGTGCTGCGCTTTACCCCTCACGCATAAAGGCCGCGCATGGCAGCTCATGTCGCCGGTGACCGCCGCGCTCAGGGTGCCGCGCCGCTGGCGCGAAGAGCTGCGCTGCTGGCGCGAGGAGCCGCGCTGCTGGCGTGGCACGACGACCTCAGCCTGTCGACCCGGCTGATGATCGCCATGGTCGCCCTGGTGCTGGTCACGGCGGCGGCGGTCGGGTTCTTGACCGACCGCGCGGTGTCGGTGGCGATCGTGCCGCAGCAGCTCAAGCGCCTAGAGGGCGACGCGCGGTGGCTGGCGACCGGGCTGAACGCGCATGTCCTGGGGGTCCAGAGCGACGTTCTGGCGCTGCGCGGCGCCGCCTCGGTCGACGGCATCGTGCGGGCGCACTTGGCCGGTGGCGTCGACCCAGTGACCGGGCAACCGGAGTCAATATGGCGCGACCAGCTGACGCGCCTGTTCGTCGCCGCCCTCACCGCCAAGCCCGCGTACGTGCAGCTCCGCTACGTCGGCGTGGCGGACGATGGCCGCGAGATCGTGCGGGTCGACCGCGCGGGCGGCGGTGGCGCAGTCCGCGTCGTTTCCGAGGCCGAGCTGCAGGCCAAGGGCGACCGGCCGTACATGAGGGGGACCCTGGCGCTCGCCGCGGGTGGAATCTACCTGTCGCCGATCGATCTCGACGATGTGCATGGCATCATCGAGACACCGCACGTCCCGGTGCTACGGGCTGCGACCCCGGTCTACGCTCCCGATGGCCGGCCGTTCGGTGCCCTGATCATCGACGCCGACCTGCGTCCGGCGTTCGCGCGCCTGCGGCGCCAGGCGCCCGCGGGCGGACAGGTCTACGTGTTCGACGACCGCGGCGACTACCTGGTCCACCCGGACCCGGCTCGCGAGTTCGGCTTCGAGCTCGGCCACCCGGCCCTGGTCCAGGACGACTTCCCGGAGTTCGCCGACGCGCTCGCGAGCCACGCGGACGCGGCGCAGCTGGTGCGCGACCACGCCGGTGAGCGGCACGGCGCGGCGTTCGCCTGGGTGCAGCTGGCCGGCGGGCCGTGGGTCGGCGTCGCCGCCACCCTTCCGGAGGCAATCCTGACCGCCTCTGCGGGCCCGATCCGGCGCTCGACCCTGACCGTCGGGCTGGTGGCGGCGGTGTGCGCGCTGCTGCTGGCGGCGCTGGTCGCCCGCTCGTTGACCCGTCCCCTGGCGCGGATGGTCGCCGCCGTGGAGCGGTTCACGGGCACCGAGCCGGTTGCGATGCCGACCGCGGTCGGCGGCGAGATCGGGGCGCTCGCGCGCGCCTTCAATCGCATGGCGGGCGAGGTTCGCGAACGGGCCGCGGCCCTGCAGCATGAGGTCGACGAGCGGCGCCGGGCCCAGGCCGAGCTCGAGCGCGTCGCCGTGACCGAGCGCCTGTTCCTGGCGGTCGTCGAGTCCTCCGACGATGCGATCCTGACCAGCAATCTCGACGGCACGATCACCGCCTGGAATCCCGGTGCCGAGCGCCTGTTCGGCTACCCCGCCGGGGAGGCGATCGGCAAGAACATCGAGATCGTCCTGCCCGAGCACCGGCGTGACGAGGAGCGGCAGGTCCTGATCGGGCTGCTCCGCGGCGAGCCGCTCCGGAATTACGAGACCGTGCGCGCGCACAAGAGCGGCAAAGAGATCGCGATCTCGCTCAGCGTCTCGCCGATCCGATCGGCGTCGGGCGCGATCATCGGTGCCGCCAAGATCGCGCGTGACGTCACCGAGCGCAGGCAAAACGAGCGGCGCATCGAGGCGTCCCTGCGCGAGAAGGAGCTCCTGCTCGGCGAGATCCACCATCGGGTCAAGAACAACCTGCAGGTCGTGACCAGCCTCCTCGCCATGCAGTCCGAACGGATCGCCGACCCGGTCGTCCATCAACTTCTGCAGGACAGCCAGAACCGGGTCCGTTCGATGGCGCTGATCCATCAGACGCTGTACCAGTCGGGCGACTTCGCGGAGGTCGACTTCGCCGGCTTCCTCGACGCGCTGGTGCCGACGCTGTTCGACTCCTACAGCGTCGATCCGAGCCGGATCAGGCTCGTGATCGATGCCGCCAACGTGCTGCTGCCGATCGCGAACGCGATCCCCTGCGGCCTGCTGGTCAACGAGCTGATCGCGAACGCGCTCAAGCACGCCTTCCCGGACGGCCGTGCCGGCGAGGTTCGAGTCGAGCTCGCCAACGAGCCGGACGGCCAAGTCGTGCTCTCGGTCAGCGACAACGGGATCGGCATTCCGGAAAGCCTCGATCTGGCCCAGACCGAGACGCTCGGGCTGCAGCTGGTCGACCTGCTCGCCGATCAGCTGGCGGCGACCAAGACGATCGAACGCGCGCAGCCGACGCGCTTCGTGCTGCGCTTTCCCAAGCAGGGATAAAGAGGCCGCGCATGACAGCCCACGGTCACGTGCAGAGCGCAGCCCGCGGTCAGCAGACGGCGCCGCCCCCACCGCCGATCCCGCAGCGGCCGGAGCCGTCGCCCCCGCCGCGGCCGGCCGGCGTGACGACGCTCACGCACCAGCTGCTCGTGTTCACCCTCGACGACCAGCGGTTCGGGCTCCGCCTGCCGGCGGTCGAGCGGGTGGAGCGTGCGGTCGAGATCACGCCGCTGCCCGAAGCGCCCGAGATCGTGCTCGGCGTCCTCAACCTGCGCGGGCGTATCATCCCCGTGGTCGACATCCGCAAGCGCTTTCGCCTGCCCGCGCGCGCTCTCACCCTGCGCGATCGCCTGATCGTCGCCCGCACGGCACGACGCCCGGTCGCCCTGCTCGTGGATGCGGTCGAGGGCGTCGTCGAAAGCTCGGCCGCGGCGGTGATTGCGGCCGCGGAGATCCTGCCGGGCCTGGCCTATGTCGAGGGCGTCGTCAAGCTCGACGACGGCGCGCTCCTGATCCACGACCTCGACCGGTTCCTCTCGCTCGAAGAGGACCAGGCCCTGGCTGCCGCCATCCTGACCGGCACGGAGGCCGTGGATGGGGCAGCCTAGCCTGCCCGAGCCGCTGCTGGCGCAGGTCAGCGATTGCCTGGCGGCCCGGATCGGCCTGCACTTCCCGAGGGACCGCTGGGCCGACCTCGAGCGCGGCCTCGGCCGGGCGGCGCCCGGTCTCGGCTTCGACGACCCGGCCGCCTGCGGGCGCTGGCTGCTGTCGGCCGAGCTGAAGCGGCCGCAGATCGAGATCCTGGCCAGCCACCTGACGATCGGCGAGACCTACTTCTTCCGCGAACCGAAGGCCTTCGAGGCCCTCGAGAGCCACGTGCTGCCGGAGCTGATCCGCGCGCGCCGGCGGTCGTTTCGCAGTCTCAGGCTCTGGAGTGCCGCCTGCTGCACCGGCGAGGAGGCCTTCTCGCTCGCGATCCTGCTCGACCGGCTGCTGCCGGATCTCGCCCAGTGGCAGATCACCATCCTGGCCACCGACATCAATCCGCAATTTCTCGAGCGCGCGGCCACCGGCGTCTACAACGACTGGTCCTTTCGCGGCGTCGAGTTGGCGATCCGCGCGCAGTACTTCACCAAACAGGGTGGCGGCTACGCGATCCTGCCGCGCATTAAAGCCATGGTAACCTTCGCTTACCACAACCTGCTCGAGGACCCCTTCCCGGCGTTCGAGAGCAATACCAACGCAATGGATCTCGTGTTGTGCCGCAACGTGCTGATGTATTTCAGCCCCGACTGCGCGCGGGCGGTGGTCCGGCATCTGTACCGCTCGGTGATCGATGGCGGCTGGTTGCTGCCGGGCTCGGTCGAGGCCGTGCCGCCTCTGTTCGAGCCGTTCGTGTTCACCAATATCGACGGCGCGGTGCTGTACCGGAAGGTCGAGACCGCGATCGCAGCCGCGCCGCGGCCGCCCTGCGCGGCGGCGCCGGCGGGCGGCGCATCGTCGACCGCAGCGCCGGCCCCCATGGTCCTGCGGCCGGCGTCCACGGCGGCGCCCGCTGCCGTCGCAGCCGTGGCGGCGTCGCCCTATCAGGCGGCGGTGACGCTGCATGAGCAGGGGCGCTACGGCGAGGCTGCGGAGATGCTGGACGCGCATCTGGCCGCGCAACCCGACGACGCCCCCGCGATCCTGCTGCTGGCGCGCACCTACGCCAATCAGGGCCGGCTGACCGAGGCGCTGGACTGGTGCACGAAGGCGATCGCCGGCGACCGGCTGGCCGCGGGCAACCACTACCTGCTCGCCATGGTCCAGCAGGAGCTGGGCGACCTCGCTGCCGCCGCGGCGTCGTTGCAGCGGGTGCTGTTCCTGGAGCCGCAACGGGTCCTGGCGCAGTTTGCGCTCGCGAACCTCTGTCGCCTGCAAGGCAAAGCCCTGGAAGCGAACCGCCATTACCGCAACGCGCTGGCGCTGCTCCAAGGCCGGGACCCGGACGAGGTCCTGCCCGAATTGGAGGGCCTGACGGTCGGTCGTCTGCTCCTGGAGATCGGCCGCCACGCCACCCCGCCCGGCAGGGACGGATGAACACGGAACCGAACATGGTCAACTGGGAAGACATTCACCGCCGTCTCGCGGCAGCGCGCGGCCGGCTCGATCTGAGCTGGACGCCGGACGCGCAGGAGACGCGGCGGATCCTGCGCGAGCGGGCGCGCGCCCTGGCGCGCGAGGCCACGCGCGAGGCCGGGTCCGGGGAGCAGGTCGAGTTCCTCGAGTTCGCGTTGGCGCAGGAGCGCTACGGCTTCGAGACGAGCCATGTCCAGGAGGTCGCCGCGGTGACCGCGGTGACCCCGGTGCCGTGCACGCCCTCGTTCGTCGCCGGCCTGATCAGCCTGCGCGGGCAGATCCTCTCGGTGATCGACCTCGGCAAGTATTTCGACCTGGCGGCGTCGGAGCCGGTCGAGCTCGACCAGGTCGTCGTGCTCAGCACCGAGGCGATGCTGGTGGGCGTGCTCGCGAGCGCGATCATCGGCCTGGGCAGTGTCGCGCGCGAGGATCTCGAGACGTCCCTGCCGACGCTGGCCGGCCGGCGCGCCCGCTATCTCCAAGGTGTGAGCCGGACCGGCGTCGCGATCATCGATGCGCAGTCGCTCTTGTCTGACCCGGAAATCGTCGTCCATGCGGACGTCGCCGCGTAGCGACCGTCGAGCCGCAATCCCGAACCCCGAGAGACTCCCGACGCGACCGCGCGTGGCAGGGAGGAGAACAGGATCATGACACTATCGGTCGGCACCAAGATCTGGACCTGCCTGTCCGGCGTCCTGCTGGTCTTCCTGGTCGTGGCAGCAGTCTCGTTCCAGAATACCCAGGACCTCACCGACGCGGCGGCCCTGCGCGCGCATACCTACGAGGTGCGCGACCGCCTCAACGACCTGTTCTCGGCGATGCAGGACGCGGAGACCGGGCAGCGCGGCTTCCTGATCACCGGGGACGAAGGCTATCTGCAGCCCTACCAGGCGGCTCTGCCGCACATTGATCGGCTGGTGCAGGAGGTCGATGACCTGACCAACAACCCGGTCCAGCATCGCAACATCGAAGCGCTCCGCCAACCGATCAAGGACAAGCTCGAGTCGCTCAAAGACAAGATCGAGATCCGCCGCAGCCAGGGCTTCGATGCCGCGCGCCAGCTCGTCCAGAACAATGAGGGCAAGAAGGCGATGGACGAGATCCGCAGGATCATCGGCCAGATGCAGGACATCGAAGACCAGCGGCTGCGGGATCGCGACGCCGAGACCGACGCAAGTGCCAACAACACCATCTGGGTAATCGTCGGCGGGGCGATGCTGGCTGCCCTCCTGGTGGTCGCGGCCGGCCTGTTCCTGAGCCGCAACATCGCCGGCCCGCTCCGGGAGATCACCGCGATCGCCGAGCGCATCGGCTCCGGCGACCTGACGGTCAGCCTGGCGAGCACCGAGCGCGGCGACGAGGTCGGCATCCTGACCCGCACCTTCAGCCGCATGGTCGCCAATCTCCGGCAGCTGATCCAGGAGATCCGCGAAGGCACCAACGTGCTGGGCACCGCCGCCGGGCAGATCGTCACGATCACCGCCCAGGTCGCCGCCGGCGCCGCCGAGACCGCGACCGCGCTCGCCCAGACCAGCTCGACCATGGAGGAGGTCAAGAAGACCTCCCAGGTCTCGACCGAGAAGGCGCTCTACGTCTCCGAGACCGCGCAGGCGACCGCGCAGGTCTCCCAGGGCGGCAAGCGCGCGGTCGAGCAGTCGATCGAGGGCATCAACCGCGTGCGCGAGCAGATCGGCGCGATCGCCGAGGCGGTCATGCTGCTCAGCGAGCAGAGCCAGGCGATCGGCGAGATCGTGGCCACGGTCAACGACCTCGCCGAGCAGTCGAACCTGCTGGCGGTCAACGCCGGCATCGAGGCGGCGCGCGCCGGCGATCAGGGCAAGGGCTTCGTCGTGGTCGCCCAGGAGGTCAAGAGCCTGGCCGAGCAGTCCAAGCAGGCGACCGCCCAGGTCCGCACCATCCTCGGCGACATTCAAAAGGCGACCGCGACCGCGGTGCTGGCGGCCGAGCAGGGCAGCAAGGCCGTCGATGCCGGCGTCAAGCAGTCGGCGGATGCCGGCGAGTTGATCGAGCGGCTGGGCCAGAGCATCACCACCGCAACCCAGGCCGCGATCCAGATCGTCGCCTCCAACCAGCAGCAGCAGGTCGGCATCGATCAGGTGGCACTCGCCATGGAGAACATCAAGCTGGCGAGCGCCCAGAACATGAGCGGCACCAAGCAGGCCGAGATGGCCGCCCAGAACCTCAACGAGCTCGGCCACAAGCTCAAGGCCATGGCGGGCCAGTACGTGGCCTGAGGCGGGCGCCCATGGCCGGGCCGGACGACATCCTGAAGCAGCTGCTGGCGGTCTTCGCGACCGAGGCCGAGGAGCATCTCGCCGCCATCTCGAGCGGCCTCCTCGCCCTGGAGCAGGCGCCTTCGCCGGAGCGGCGGCAGGAGCTGGTCGAGACCATCTTCCGCGAGGTCCACACCCTCAAGGGGGCGTCGCGCGCGGTCAATCTCGGCAACGTGGTCGCGATCTGCCACACGCTCGAGAACGTGTTCGCCGCCCTCAAGCTCGGCAAGATCGCGCTGGCGCCCGAGCTGCTCGATCTGCTCCATCAGGGCTTCACCCACGTCAAGGCGATCCTGGCCCGCGGCGACGGCAGCACCCCGCCCGAGCGCGCGCCGGAGCTGAGGGCGTTGATGGATTGCCTCGCGGCCGCGGCCACCGGAGCGCCGCTCGCGGCGCCGCCGGTCGCGACCTCGGTCGAGCGGGGTGCGCCCGCCGGGACCGATCAGGTGCTCGCCGATGGTGCGGGCGGGGGCGCTCGATCCGAGGCACCGGCGCGCGCGCCGACCCCGCCGGCGGCGGCCCTGCCGACCATCCGGGTCTCGACCGCCAAGCTGGATGCCTTGCTGCACCAGGCCGAGGAGTTGATCTCGGCGAAGCTGGCCGCCGCCCGCCTGGCCGCCGAACTCGACCGGCTCGCCGCCGAAGTGGCCGGCCGCGGCAAAGCCCGCGAGCGGCGACGCCAGCAGATCGCGCTGACCCGCTCGGGTCCCGCGCTACGCGCGAACGGCGGCGCGGCCCAACGCCGTGTCGTCGGCGCGTCGGGTGCGCGCGACCTGGTCGAGCAGGACGACCAGGCGTTCCGGTCGCTCGCCGTCCAGATCGCCGCGCTCGCCGCCGCCGCCCGGCACGATCTGCGGTGGCTCGGCAAGATGGTGGACAGCCTGCTCGAGAGCGCAAAGCAGGTCCTGATGGTGCCCTTCTCGGCGCTCCTCGATCCCTTGCCCCAGCTGGTCCGCGATCTCGCCCGCAGCCAGGGCAAGGAGGCGGAGCTGGTGATCAGCGGCGAAGACCTCGAGATCGACCGGCGCATCCAGGAGGAGATGAAGGACGCCCTCCTGCACTTCGTCCGGAACGCGATCGATCATGGCATCGAGATGCCCGCGGAGCGCGCCCGCAAGGGCAAGCCGGCGCGCGGCACGATCGCCATCGCCATCGTGCAGCACGCCTCCGGCAAGGCCGAGATCGCGATCTCCGACGATGGCGCCGGGATCGACGGCGCGAAGGTGCGCGAGGCCGCGAGCCGGCTCGGCATGGCGGCGGCCGAAGACGAGGGGCGGACCGGTGAGGCCCTGCTGCTGTCGACGATCTGCCGCTCGGGGTTCACCACCAGCCCGCTGGTGACCGACATCTCCGGCCGCGGCCTCGGGCTCGCGATCGTGCAGGAGAAGGTCGAAAAACTGGGCGGCCTGCTGGCCCTCGAGTCCCGCCCCGGTGCCGGCACCACCTTCCGGGTCGTGCTGCCGATCACGCTCGCGTCCTTCCGCGGGGTGGTGGTCGAGGTTGGCGCCGCGACCTTCATCCTCCCCACCGGCCATGTCGAGCGCGTGCTTCGGGTGCCATCGGAAGAGATTGCGACCGTCGAGGGTCGGGAGACGATCCGGCTCGACGGCCGCACGGTCTGTCTCGTGCACCTTGGCGATGTCCTGGAGCTGCCCGGGCCGGCGGTCGCGCCGATCGACCATCGCACCGTCATCGTCCTGGCTGCGGCCGGCGAGCGCATCGGCTTCGTGGTCGACGCGATCCGCGAGGAGCAGGAGGTGCTCATGAAAGGCCTCGGGCCGCAGCTCGCCCGGGTGCGCAACCTGGCCGGCGCGGCCGTGCTCGCGAGCGGCGCGCTGGCGCTCATCCTGAATGTCCGCGACCTGATGCGCTCCGCGGTCGCGGCGCCGCAGACCCTGCGCTCCACCGGCAAGCTCGCGGCCGCGGCGGCACGGCGCAAATCGATCCTGATCGCCGAGGATTCGATCACCGCCCGGACCTTGTTCAAGCACGTCCTCGAAGCCGCCGGCTATCACGTCAAGACCGCGGTCGACGGGGTCGACGCCTGGACCAGTCTGCACACCGAAGACTTCGACCTGATCGTCTCGGACGTCGAGATGCCGGGCATGGGCGGCTTCGATCTCACCGCCAGGATCCGGGACGATCAGAAGCTCCACGAGCTGCCCGTGATCCTGTTGACCTCGCGTGGCTCGCGCGAGGACCGCGAGCGTGGGATCGATGCCGGGGCCAATGCCTATCTCGTCAAGGACCAGTTCGATCAGAACAACCTGCTCGACCTCGTCGGCCACCTGATCTGAGGATGTTGCGCACGTGATCCGAGTCCTGGTGGCCGAGGATTCGCGGACCCTGCGCGATTTCCTGGTCGGCATCCTGAGCGCCGAGCCGGATCTGCAGGTGATCGCGACCGCCGCGGACGGCGTGCATGCGGTCGAGGCGGTGCGGCGGCTCAAGCCGGACGTCGTGACCATGGACATCCACATGCCGCGGATGGATGGCCTCGAGGCAACCCGCAGGATCATGGAAGGCCATCCGGTGCCGATCGTGATCGTGAGCGGCACCTCGACCGACCATGTCGCGACCACCTTTCGCGCGGTCGAGGCCGGCGCGCTCGCCTTCGTTCCCCGGCCGCACGGCATCGGCCATGAGAACCATCCCGCGAGCGCCGGGGACCTGGTGCAGATGGTCAGGCTGATGGCCGAGATCCGGGTGGTCCGGCGCTGGCCCAGGCCGGCGCGCAGCGACGGGCGGGCGGCACCTTCGGCTCTGCCGAGGCCGAGCTCGCACGCGGGGACCCGGATGGTCGCGATCGGCGGCTCGACCGGCGGCCCGCTCGCCCTGCAGACCATCCTGGCCGGGCTGCGCCGGGACTTTCCGGTGCCGGTGCTGGCGGTCCAGCACATCTCACCGGGCTTCGTGCAGGGCTTCGTCGAATGGCTCGGGACCTCGTCCGCCCTGCCGGTCCATCTTGCGGCCGCGGGCGACTATCCCCTGCCGGGGCACGTCTACATCGCACCCGATGGCGCGCACATGGGCCTCGGGCGGGCCGGCAGCATCGTGCTCGACCACGGCCCCCCGCAGCACGGGCAGCGGCCGGCCGTGTCCTATCTGTTCCGGTCGCTGGCCGAGACGATCGGCGCGGACGTGGCCGGCGTCCTGCTCTCCGGCATGGGGGCGGATGGGGCGGCCGAGCTGAAGCTGCTCCGGGACGCGGGCGCGGTCACGATCGCGCAGAACAAGGAAAGCTCGGTCGTGCACGGCATGCCGGGCGTCGCCATCGCGCTCGACGGAGCGACCCACGTGCTGGCGCCGGACGAGATCGCCCGGACCCTGGTCCAGCTCGTCCCGAGCCCTGCCTCCATATCCGCGCAAGTGGCGGCGCCCGCTGCTCCGCTGCCCTGATCACCGCGGTCGGCCGCGTCCAGACCGCTCGCCGCACGCGCCGCCGCGCGCTCCCGGCCCCTTGTCGCCCGACCCGGATGGCGGCAATCTGCCCCGAGGGCGTCCGGGCTGGTCACCGGTCGCCGTCCGCGAGCAGCCGCGACCTGCCACCAAGCCCCCTTTTTGGGAAAGATCGATGCGCGAATCGCAGCTCGATCTCTTTGCGGCGAGCGGCGTTCCGCCCGGCGGTGACGCTCGGCCTGACGCCGGACGACCGGAGCTGGCACCCGCGGATCTCGACGACGAGGCGCTGATCGAAGCGATCCCCTGGGCGGGCCTGGCGGCGGCGCCGGCCCTGACAGCCGAAGCCGGCCGGCGCGGGCTGGCCGTCGCCGTGCCGGCTTTGGAGCAGCTCTGTCGGCGCTTTGCGGGCTTCGGCATCGAGCGCCCGGTCCAAGAGCAGGTCGCGGCGCTGCAGGCGCTGGCCCTGATCGGTGGCCGCGAGGCGGCGCAGGCGGTCACGCGACTGATCGCCAAGGACGTCGTTCGGGGGCCGACGCGGAAGGTGGCACTCCGGGTCGCGGCCGGGCTCAAGTCGCTGCTGCCCGCCGAGACCGTGCTGGCCCTGCTTCAGGACCCCGACGCCGAGGTGCGCGCGGATGCCTGCCGCTGCTCCGGCCCGTGGCCGGTGGTCGTGCCCGTGATCCTCGATCTGACCCGCGACGGCGAGCGCGAGGTCAGCGCCGCCGCGCTCTGCGCGCTGGGGCGCATGGGCCGGCGCGAGGCGAGGCCGGCGCTCGCCCGGCAGCTGCGCGACGCGCCGTCGCCGGCCGTGATCGACGCGATCGTGCCGATCGCGGATGAGGAGTGCGTCATCCTGCTGGGCCGGATCGTCCGCACCCAGCCGGCGCTCGCCGGGGCGGCGCTCGAAGCGCTGGAGACGATCGACCACCCGCGCGCCCGGCAGATCCTCGCCGCGACCTCGGCGCGCGAGGCGTAGCGGGGTCCGGGCGTGCCCGACCTCTTCGATTCCACCCCCGACCCGAGCCCGGCGGCCCTGGATGGCGCGCCGCGCCGCGCTGCCGAGCGCGAGCGCATTCTGGTCTTCGACATCATCGTCCAGGGTGCACGCGAGACCGCCTGGCAGGACCTCTTCCGAGGCTTTCGGAGCCTCAAGGCGCTGACCTTCTCGGCGAGCGTGCCGGCGATTCTCGATCTGGCCTCCCTGTTCGAGGACGTCGAGATCACCTTCGGCTCCGAGCGCGTGCTCTCGCGCGAGCTCGGCGCGCTCGAGCAGGCGACGACCGCCGCGGGCTACCGCTTCGTTGATGCGCTGGCCGACCAGAAGGCGTTCATCGAGCGCTGCGTGCGCCCCGCCCTGTCGCAACGGGGCGAGCGGCTGCTCGCGCGGGTGCAGGACGGCTCCCTGCGCTTTCGCCTCCTGCGCGGGGCGCCCTCCCATGCCAAGCTCTACCTGCTGGCGGCCGACGACCGTTTCCGCGCGGTCGCCGGCTCGGCCAACCTCAGCTTCGCGGCCTTCACCGGGCGCCAGCGGGAGACCTTCTTCGTCGCCGACGGCGAGGTCGACTACCGGCGCTTCCTGGACGCCTACCTCGACAACGAGGCGCGCTCCGATCCGATCGCCGCCGACCTCCTGGTCGTGACGCCGAGCGACGGCGAGGCGGCGCAGCTCGACGTGCCGGCCGACCCGGTGGCGATCCAGGAGGTGCCGTGCTTTCGCTTTCTCGAGGCGCAGGGGGCGATCGTCGAGACGCCCGGGCGGCCGGTGCTGCCGGACCTGTCGGCGGCGGCGTTGCGCGCGGCCAGCGCGCTCGGCGCCGAGCTGCAGCAGATCGCGCTCGACCGCAACCGGAGCGGCGCCACCGTGGTCAGCGCGTCCGGCTTCATGCGCGCCTACCGCGCCCACGCCGCGCGCCCGATCACCGACAAGACCGACCGCGTGCCGGAGGCCCGGATCGATCTCGACACCGGTCTCGTGATCCTCGACGGGCGAGCCTGGCATCGGATCGGCGCGCCCGTACCGTGGTCCGAAGTCCAAAAGGATGCCGCCCTGCTCGCGCCCTATTTCGAGGGCTTCGGCCGATTCTATGGCGATGCGGCGGGGCTGCAGCGGAGCTATTGGGCGCTCGCCTGCTGGCTCTATGCGGCGCCGTTCGCGCCCCTGCTGCGCACCGCCGCCCTCCGCCACGACGGCTCGCCGCTCGCCTATCCTGTGCACGCCGTGCTCTACGGCCGCTCCGACGGCGGCAAGACGATGTTCTCCCGCGTCGTCAGCCGCTCGATGTTCGGCTTCGAGCAGATGATCCGCGGCAAGGACTTCACGACCCAGCGCGCCCTCGGCCTGCGCGAGCGCCTGGGCGCGATCCCGCTGATCGTCGACGACGTCAACCGCGACCGCTTCAGCCAGTACGTCCCCGACCTGGTCAAGTTCGACCACGAGAGCGGGCAGGGCTACGCGCCGATCCTGATCAGCACCAACCGCGATGTGACCGCGGTCACCCCGGACCTCAGAAAGCGCATGGTCGTCTGCCACATCGACGGCGCGCGCCCGCGCGGCATGCCCGAAGCCCCGGCGCGCGCGGCCCTGTCCGGGGTCGGCACCGCCCTCTACCGCACCTACCTCGACCGCCTCGTGCCCCGGCTGCCCGAGCTGACCGATCGGCTCGGGAGCGATCCCCACCATCCGCCGGATCTGCTGCTGGTCGCCTCGGAGATCCTGAGCGGGCTGCTGGCCGAAGCGCTGGGCGCCGCGCCGGACTGGGCGCGCCCGGTCGCGCAGGACGAGATCGAGCGGCTCAAGGACAAGCCGCTGCTCGACCTGCTCGAGGAGATCCTCGAGCAGAACAGCGAGCGGGTGCGGATCAACCGCACGAGCGGCGATCTGGTGATCGACTTCGGCGGCGATCACAACCAGGCGGCCCGGTTCGAGAAGCTGGTGCCGCCGCAGGCGCTCAAGGGGCGCCTCGCGGATGCGGTCAAGCTCGACCTCGACGCGCTCGAGCGCGACTTCGGCTTCGCGCCCGCGCGCCGCCCGGGCCGAGGGCTCGCCGCGTTGCTCGCCCGCCTGCTCAAGCGCTGACCACCGACCGTCCGCTCTGGCGAGCCGCGCGGGCCGCGGCTATCCTCATGGCCTCCGGCTCCCCGCCGGCTGCGAAAGCGGGAACGATGGCCGCAGCAAGTTCGGAAAATCCGGTCGAGGCGCTGCTCGCCGAGCTCACGCTCGTGGAGAAGATCGGCCAGCTGACCCTGGTCTCGGCGGGCCAGGCGGTGACCGGACCGCAGGGGCCGCTCGACTATCTGGACGCGATCCGCGCCGGGCGGGTCGGTGCCGTCTTGAACCTCTGGGGTCCGGAGGCGACGCGCGCGCTGCAGAAAATCGCGCTCGAGGAGACGCGCCTTCGGATCCCGCTGCTGTTCGCCCTCGACATCATCCACGGCCACCACACCGTCTTCCCGATTCCGCTCGCCGAAGCGGCCGCATTCGATCCGGACCTGTGGCAGCGGACGGCGCGCGCGGCCGCCCGCGAGGGCGCGGCCGACGGCGTCGCGCTCGCCTTCGCGCCGATGCTGGACGTGGCGCGCGACCCGCGCTGGGGCCGGATCGCCGAGAGCCCGGGCGAGGACCCCTGGCTCGCGTCACGCTTCGGCGAGGCTAAGATCAAGGGCTTGCAGGGCCAGGACCTCGCGGCCGCCGACAGCCTTGCGGCCTCGGCCAAGCATCTGGCCGGCTACGGTGCGGTCACGGCCGGCCGCGAATATGCCTCGGTCGACGTCTCCGAGCGCTCGCTGCACGAGATCTACCTGCCGCCGTTCCGGGCCGCGATCGAGGCCGGGGTCGCCACGATCATGCCGGCCTTCACCGATCTCGCGGGCGTGCCGATGACCGCCAATGCCGCGATCCTTTGCGCCCTGGTGCGCGAGCGCTGGGGGTTCGGGGGCGTCATGGTCAGCGACTACGGCGCGATCGCCGAGTTGATCGTGCACGGGGTCGCGGCCGACCTCGCCGAGGCAGCCGCCCTCGCGCTCAAGGCGGGCGTCGACCTCGATCTGATGGGCGATGCCTACGCCCGCGGCCTCCCCGAAGCGCTCGAGCGCGGCCTTGTCGGCATGGCCGAGATCGACACCGCCGTGCGCCGGGTTCTGGAGCTCAAGGTGCGCCTCGGCCTGTTCGATGATCCGTACCGACGGGGCGCCGGGCAGGGCTCGACGCCTGAGCAGCTGAGCGCGCACCGGGCGCTCGCCCGCGAGGCCGCCTGCCGCGCGCGTCGTGCTCCTGACCAACCGCGCCGGGTTGCTGCCGCTCGCGGACGGGCGCCGCCTCGCGGTCATCGGTCCGCTCGCGGACACCCAGGAGGAGATGCTGGGGCCCTGGACGATGTCCGGGCGCGCCGAGGACATGGTGCCGCTGCTGGCCGGCCTGCGCGCGGCTTTCCCGCGCCAGCGACATCGGCTACGCCAAGGGCGTCGAGATCGAGGCGGATACGCCCTCCGACCTCGCGGGCGCGCTCGAGCTCGCGCGCGCGGCCGATGCGGTCCTGCTCTGCCTCGGCGAAGCCCGGCAGATGAGCGGCGAGGCCGCGAGCCGGGCGCGCCCGGACCTGCCCGGACGCCAGCGCGAGCTCGCGGACGCGGTGTTCGATCTCGGCAGACCGGTGATCGTGCTCCTGTCCTCGGGCCGCCCGCTCATGGTCCCCTGGCTGTTCGAGCGGGCGGACGCGGTGCTCGCCACCTGGTTCCTCGGCAGCGAGGCGGGCCATGCGGTGGGCGACGTGGTGAGCGGCCGCTGCAACCCGAGCGGCCGGCTGCCGGTCTCCTGGCCGGTCGATGTCGGCCAGATCCCGATCTTCCACGGCCAGCGCCCGACCGGTCGTCCGGCCGACCCGGCGGTGCACTATTCGGCCAAATACCTCGATCTGCCGGTCGAGCCCCTGTTCCCGTTCGGGCACGGGCTGTCCTACACCCGCTTCGCGCTCGCCAGCGTCCGCGCCGAGCCGGCCGAGCTGCGGCCGGAGGGCGAGCTGAGCGTCGAGGCCGAAGTCGTCAACGAGGGCAGCGTCGCGGGTGAGGAGACGCTCTTCCTGTTCATACGCGACCCGGTCGCGAGCATCGTCCGGCCGCTGCTCGAGCTGAAGGGCTTCGCCAAGATCACCCTCGGCCCGGGCGAGCGGGGCAGCGCCCGCTTCAGCCTTGCCGCCCGCGAGCTCGCCTTTCTCGGCCCCGACCTGGAACCGCGGCTGGAATCCGGCCTGATCGAAGTGTTCGTCGGCCGCAGCGCCCGGCGCGAGGACCTGGTCCGGACGACCATCCGCCTGGTCGCGGACTGAGGCGGCGGCACGGATGCTCCTGGAACCCCTCGATCCGGACTGGTCCACGCTCGTCCCGATCGGCGAGCTCGACCGGGTCGAGCGCACCGCCGCCGGCGTTGTTGCGACCACCGAAGCGGGACCGCTCACGGTCACGGCGTTCGCGTCCAACATCTTTCGCCTGACGCTCGGCGAGCTGCATGCGCCGGACTATGGCATTCTGAGCGCACAGCCCACGCCGCCGGGGGTTGCGGTCACCGAATCCGCCGAGGACGTGGTTCTGGCCGTCGGCGATTGCCGGCTTTGCCTCCATCGCCAGCCGCTTCGCCTCGAGCTCTGGCGCGCGGGCGAGCTGCTGCTCGGCCCGGTCACCGACGCGGTGTTCAACGGGGCACCGCGTCTACCGCCGTTCGCCCGCACCGACGACGGCTGGATCGTGTCGCTGGCGCTCGCGAGCGGCGAGCCCGTCTACGGCCACGGCGAGAAGTGGGGGCCGCTCAATCACCGTGGCCAGCTGCTGCGCTCGCGGGTCGAGGACGCGCTCGGGGTCAACGCCGAAGCCTCCTACAAGAACGCACCCTTCGCCTGGAGCCCGCGCGGCTGGGGCCTGTTCGTCCATACCCCCGGCGCGGTGACCCACGGGATCGGCCATCCCGGCTGGTCGCACCGGAGCTATGTCCTGATGGTCGAGGACGCAGCGCTCGATCTGTTCCTGATCGCGGGCGATGCTCCGGCCACCGTTCTCGAACGCTACGGCTGGCTCACCGGCCGGCCGCACCGGCCGCCCCGCTGGAGCCTCGGCGCCTGGTTCTCGCGCGCCTACTACCAGGACGCCGCCGAGGTCCTCACAACCGCCCGCCGGCTGCGCGAACGCCGGATCCCGGCTGACGTGATCGTCCTCGACGGCCGCGCCTGGCAGGCGACCGACACCCGCTTCACCTTCGCCTTCGATCCCGCGCGCTATCCCGACCCCAAAGCGGTGCTCGACGAGCTGCACGACCTCGGCTTCAAGGTCTGCGTCTGGGAATATCCGCTGGTCGCCGTCCAGGGGCCTCTGTTCGCCGAGTTCGAGGCCAAAGGCTGGCTGCTCAAGGACCCGCAGACGGGCCGCGCCTGGCGCCACGTCTGGCGCCTGGTGGCACTGCCGGACAGCGGCCTGATCGATTTCACCCATCCCGACGCCTACGCCTGGTGGCGGGATGAGCACGCGCGCCTGTTCGCGCTGGGCGTCGACGTCATCAAATGCGACTTCGGCGAGCAGGTGCCGGACGGTTGCGTCGCCTGGAACGGCGATCGCGGCCGCCGGCTGCACAACGTCTATCCGCTGCTCTACCAGCAGTGCGTCGCCGAGGCGACGCAGCGCGCCAAGGGCCATGGCTTCATCTTCGCACGATGCGGCTGGGCGGGCTGCCAGCGCTGGCCGACCCACTGGGGCGGCGACCCGCAGTCGGACTGGGAGGGGCTCGCTGGCAGCATCCGCGGCGGCCTGTCGTTCGGGCTCTCGGGCGGCGCCTGCTATGCCACCGACATCGGCGGCTTCTATGCCGGCCCGCCGGATGCCGAGCTGTACGTGCGCTGGACCCAGGCGGCCGTGTTCGCCTCGCACCTGCGCTTTCACGGCATCGGGCCGCGCGAGCCCTGGATCTTCGGCGAGGCGATCGAGGACATCATCCGCAGCTGGCTGGAAGTGCGCTACCGGCTGATCCCCTACCTCGAGCGCTGCCTCGAGGAGGCGGCGACGACCGGCATGCCGGTGATGCGGGCGATGCCGCTCGCCTTTCCCGAGGAACCCGAGTGCTGGCTGCCCGACACCCAGTACATGTTCGGCCCCGACCTCCTGGTGGCGCCGATCCTCCGGCCGGGCGGCCAGGTCCGCATCCGGCTGCCCAGGGGGCGCTGGCGCGACTTCACGACCGGCGAGAGCTTCAGAGGCGGCCGCGAGCTGGCTCTCACCTGCCCGCTCGAGCGCTTCCCAGTCTTCGTCCGCGCGGACGCCGAGATCCCGCTCGGTCCGGCCCTCCAGCACACCGGCCAGCCGCCCGCGGGGTGAGGCGGGATGCCCCTGCCCGCCTCACCCTTGGCGATCGATCGGAGACCTAGCGGCTGGCCTGGATATGGGCCTCGACGAACCAGACGTTCTTGTCGATGCCGCGCGAGACCTCGGTGAAGATGTCGGCGGTATCCTGATCGCCCATCTCGGCGGCCTGGTCGATGTTCCCGCGCACCGTCTTGCCGAAGGTCGCGAGCGCGCTCGCCAGCGCCTCGACGTGCTGCGCGCCCTCGGTCAGATCGAGCGGATAGCGGGGCAGCGTCGAGCGCTCGGCCGCCACCGCCGCGGTCCCCTCCGCGACCCCGCCCAGGGTCACGAGCCGCTCCGCGATCAGGTCGGTATAGTCCAGGACCTCGGCCGCCACCTTGTCGAACAGCTCGTGCAGCGCGATGAAGCTCGGGCCCTTGACATTCCAATGGGCCTGCTTGGTCTGGGTGCTGAGATCGACCGCGTCGGCGAGCCGCGCCTGGAGCAGCCCGATCGCCGACTTGCGGACGTTGTCCGGCAGACTGTTGTGGGTCGTGTACATCTCTCCCTCCCGTTCAGGACGCGAAAACATGGGCGGCCGAGGCAACGGCCGAAGCGTGATGGGTCGCTCGCAGGGACAGTTAGCACGGGTCGCCGCTCCGGCGATGGCGATACGGCGCCGCATGGCCCCCTGGCTGAACCGCGTTGCCGGGACCGGGTGCAATCTTGCACCAGAGCAGCCGATTTGCGGTACATGCAATATGTTCTTTGCAACCATGCAAGATGCGGATGCTTCCGTTCGGGGCAAGCGTGCTTACCTCTGTGTCCAACCAAGGGGCGATCGGTGACCCCGACGGAGGACGAACATGCGCCAGAATGGCATCCACCACGTGACCGCGATCGCAGGGCTTGCGCGTCGCAATCTCGATTTCTACACGCGTACGCTCGGGCTGCGGCTGGTGAAGAAGACCGTCAACTTCGACGACCCCGGCACCTACCACCTGTATTACGGCGACGAGGTGGGACGGCCCGGCACGATCTTGACGTTCTTTCCGTGGCAGAACCCCGTGCCCGGCCGACTTGGGGTCGGCGAAACCCAGGAGACCGCGTTGCGGGTGCCCGAGGGTGCTTTCGGCTACTGGATCCATCGCCTGATCGAGCATGGCATGCGCCGCGAGGCGGTGGCCAGGCGCTTCGGCGAGACGGTGCTGGCGTTCCGCGACCCGGACGGCATGCGCCTTGCCCTGGTCGCCGTCCCCGGCGCCGAGAGCGAGCCCGCCTGGAGCGGCGGCGAGGTCCCCCTCGAGCATGCGATCCGGGGCTTCCACGGCGTCAGCCTGCTGGTCCCGGAGGCAGCGCCGACCGGCGCGATCCTGACTGACGTCCTGGGCTTCCAGGAGGTGGGGCAGGAAAGCTCGGTGGTCCGGTTTCAGTCCCTTGACACGGCGATCGGCGGCATCGTCGATCTGCGCGCGGTCGGCGGCTTTCCGCGCGGACGGACGGGCGGCGGCTCGGTCCACCATATCGCCTTCCGCGCCGAGGATGACGCCGCGCAGGCCCTGATGGTGCAGAGGCTCGCCGACCACCATGGCATCCGCACGACCGCGCAGAGGGATCGCAACTATTTCCGCTCGGTCTACTTTCAGGAGCCGGGCGGCGTCCTGTTCGAGATCGCGACCGACCAGCCCGGGTTCGCCGTCGACGAGCCGGCAACCGAGCTGGGCGCGGCCCTGAAGCTGCCGGCCTTCCTGGAGCCCGAGCGCCCGCGGATCGAGGCGGTCCTGCCGGCGGTCGCCTGACATCGCGGGCCCCGCCCGCGGTCCCGACGAGCTTGCCCAACGAGGATGTCATGACCAAGCCACTGTCCTTCACGCATCGCTTCGAGCCCGCGACCCTGCCCGGGGGTCCAAGCCTTCTGCTCCTGCACGGCACCGGCGGCGACGAGAACGACCTCCTCCCGCTCGGCCGCGCGGTGGCGCCCGGGGCGGCTCTCCTCTCCCCGCGCGGCAAGGTCCTGGAAGGCGGCATGCCGCGCTTCTTCCGCCGCCTGGCCGAGGGCGTGTTCGATGAGGCGGACGTGCGCCGCCGGGCGGGCGAACTCGCGGACTTCATCGCCGAGGCGCGCGCGGCCTACGATCTGCCAGCATTCGTGGCGCTCGGCTTCTCGAACGGCGCCAATATCGCGGCAGCACTGCTGCTGCTGCGCCCCGAGGCGCTGGCCGGTGCTGTGCTGCTGCGGGCGATGGTGCCCCTCAGCGAGCCGCCGGCGGCGGCGCTCTCCGGCAAGCCGGTCCTGATCCTGTCCGGCGCCGCCGACCCGATCGTGCCGCTGGACAACGCCCGCCGCCTCGCGGCCCTGCTCACGAGCGCCGGCGCGAGCGTCCGCCACCAGACCCTGCCGGGCGGGCACAACCTGTCCCAGGCCGACCTTGCCGCCACCAAAGCGTGGCTGGACCAGCTCCCGGCCGCAGCCGAGAAGGACATCGCAGCATGCAACTGATTGGCATCCACCACCTGACCGCGGTGACCGCGAAGGCGTCCGGCAACCACGCCTTCTACACGCAGACGCTCGGCATGCGGCTGGTCAAGAAGACCGTGAACCAGGACGACGTCAGCGCCTATCACCTGTTCTACGCCGACGCCCTGGGCTCGCCCGGCACCGACATCACCTTCTTCGACTGGCCGGTCGGACGGGAGCGCCGGGGCACCCACAGCATCAGCCGCACGGGCCTGCGCGTCGCCGGCGAGGAGGCGCTCGCCTGGTGGCGGCAGCGCTTCGCGGACCAGGGCGTCCACCACGGCGAGATCGCCCTGCGCGACGGGCGCTGGACGCTCGACTTCGAGGACCCGGAGGGCCAGCGCCTGAGCCTGGTCGATGACGGCGGCGCGGGACCCGCCCATCCCTGGGCGCCAAGCCCCGTGCCCGCCGAGCATCAGATCCGCGGGCTCGGGCCGATCACGCTCAGCGTGCCCGACCTGGAGCCGACCGAGCGCGTGGTGACGAGCGTGCTCGAGATGACCCGGGTGCGCGACTACCCGACGCCAGGCTCCGCCGGCGCCACGACCCACGTCTACCAGATGGGCGAGGGCGGTGCCGCGGCCGAGCTGCATGTCGCGGTCGAGCCGAAGCTGCCTCCGGTGTCGCCCGGCGCCGGCGGCGTCCATCACGTCGCCTTCCGCACCCCGGATGCCGCCTACGCGGCCTGGGCGGAGCGGCTGCGGCAGGCGGGGATGCCATCCAGCGGCCCGGTCGACCGCTTCTATTTCCGGAGCCTCTACTTCCGCGAGCCGAACGGGATCCTGTTCGAGATCGCGACCGAAGGCCCGGGCTTCGCAGCCGACGAGCCGTTGGCGGCGCTCGGCCAGCGCCTGTCGCTGCCGCCCTTCCTGGAGCCCCGCCGGGCGGCGATCGAGGCCAACCTGAAGCCGCTCTGAGGAGTGCGATTGGCAGGGGCTCGCAGCGCCCATGGCCGACCCCTCGAAGACGCCCGCCTGGGACGACATCCGGCTGGTCAAGGCGATCGCGGATGCGAAGGGTCTGGCCGGCGCGGCCGCGCGGCTGGGCGTCAACCACTCGACCGTGTTCCGCCGCCTGGGGCAGCTCGAGGGCCTGCTCGGGGACGACCCTGTTCGAGCGCCATCGGACCGGCTATGCGCTGACCTGCGCCGGCGAGGAGATGGCGGCGCTCGCGGCGCGGATCGAGGAGGACGTCAGCGCGCTCAGCCGCCGGCTCGCGGGACGCCAGCTCCTGCCGGCGGGCGAGCTTCGGGTCACGACCAGCGACACGCTGCTGATCCACCTGCTGACGCCGCTGTTCGCGCGCTTCCAGCGCCAATGCCCGGACGTCCGCCTCGACGTCGTCCTCGGCAACCAGGCGCTCAACCTCTCGCAGCGCGACGCGGACGTCGCGGTGCGCGCCAGCGATCATCCGCCGGAGACCCTGGTCGGCCGGCGGGTGGCGCGGATCGCCTGGGCGCTCTATGGCAGCGCTCAGGATTTTCCGGCGCTCGAGCCGCCTGCGCAGGCCGACCTGCTGACCCGGCGCTGGGTCGCGCTCGGCGACGACCTCGCCGGGCTCAAGGCCGCGCGCTTCGTGCGCGATCACGTGCCCCCGGAGCGCATCGTGTACAAGGCCAATACGCCGCTCGGGCTCGCGGAAGCGATCGAAGCCGGTGCCGGCATCGGGCATCTGCCCTGCTTCATCGCCGATCAGCGGCTCGGGCTCGTGCGCCTGGCGCCCCCCGAGCCCGAGTTCGCGGCCGACCTCTGGCTGCTCACCCACCCCGATCTGCGCCATGCGGCGCGGGTGCGGGTGTTTCTCGACTTCCTCGCGGCCGGGATCGCCAGGCAGCGGCGCCTCATCGAAGGCGCGGCCGGCCAGCCGCCGGAGACCGAGCGCGCCGCCCTTGCCATCGATGCCGAGCGCGCGACATCCTGAGCGGGCAGGCCGCCCGGACGCGACGACACCATGAGGGGCCCGGAGCCCACCAAGCGGAGGTTGCCATGAGCTGGTCGAACGCCCTGGATCCCAAATGCGAGACCCTTCAGGAGACGCGCAGCCCGATCGAGACCCTGATCCTGCCGCGGGCGCGCGACCTCGGCGATTTCGAGGTCCGGCGCGCGCTGCCGTCGACCAAGCGGCAGATGATCGGGCCCTTCATCTTCTTCGATCAGATGGGGCCGGCCGAGTTCCTGCTCGGGCGCGGCATGGACGTGCGGCCGCACCCGCACATCGGCCTGGCGACCGTGACCTACCTGTTCCGCGGCGAGATCACCCACAAGGACAGCCTCGGCACCGACCTGCCGATCCGCCCGGGCGAGGTCAACTGGATGACCGCCGGCCGCGGCATCGCCCATTCCGAGCGCACGCCGCCCGCTCTGCGCGACGGCCACGGCCAGCTGTTCGGGATTCAGGCCTGGGTCGCCCTGCCCAGGCGCGACGAGGAGCGCGATCCCGGCTTCTCGCACCATGCCAAGGCCGAGCTGCCGCTGATCTCGGGCGAGGGCAAGGACGTCCGCCTGATCGCGGGCGCGCTCTACGGCCAGCACGCACCGGTCGCGACCTTCTCCGAGATGTTCTACGCCGACTGCGCGCTCGAGCCGGGCGCCTCCCTGCCGCTCGACGCGGCGCATGAGGAGCGCGGCGCCTATCTGGTCGACGGCACCGTCGAGATCGCGGGCGACCGCTTCGAGGCCGGCCGGCTCCTGGTCTTCCACCCCCGCGACCAGGTCACGATCCGGGCGCTGACGCCCGCCCGCTTCATGCTCCTGGGCGGCGAGCCTATGGACGGCCCGCGCTACATCTGGTGGAACTTCGTCGCCAGCAGCGAGGCCCGGATCGAGCAGGCCAAGGCCGACTGGCAGGCCGGCCGCTTCGCGCCGGTGCCGGACGATCCCGAGTTCATCCCGCTGCCCGAACGGTGACCCCGAGCCGCGGCTGCTCGAGCCGAGGATTGCGACCAAAGCATCGACGGCGACGGCAAGGCGGCATCTTTGTGACGACGCGGGATATGCCTCCTGGATCCGGTGTCGCGGTCATCGATGCCGGATTCAGACCCGATCCATATCCGGCTCCGTGGCCTTAGCTATTGCTTAACCTTTGCCTTCTATCGTGCTTCATCCAGGTCCATGCGACCGTGGGAGTGCGTGCCTCGCAGGGTCGACCAAGCGTACGCATTCCCACGGTCCCATGGACCCGCCGAAGATAGGTTTTAACGCCAAATCGTTAACGTCGGGTTAATCGGTCACAGCCCTGTACGGAAGGTCCTGCAAACCGCCGGAGAGGGGCACAAACTTCGTCCAGCTGGCGTCCTTCCCTTGCGGGAGAGGAGCGGGTAGCTGCACTCAGAGTTTGTAAATCAATCGGGCCCGCCAAAGAATGCCCGTTGAAATCATTGGCGCTTTGCCGCCCGATCGGAGCATTTCGGGCATTCTTTGACAGGCTCTCAGGATGTCCCGGAGCGGCGGCGGCGCCGACCACCAGGAGGTCGATCGGGCAGGAGCAACGCCCGATTTCGGATGTCACCCTGCATGGCGCGTAGGGGGCTCGTCGCTGGCTCAAGGCCGGGCATGCAGGTGAGCCAAGGGATGCGTTTTGTGCCCTACCGCCGGGTGGAGCGCCGGCGCAGGCCGGTCGGGCGCCGCGGGCGCCGGCGCCAGGCCTCGGCGGCGGCCAGCGCCGCGGCCCCGGGCGTGTGCTCGAGCAGGCGGAAGGCAAGCTGGCCCACGAGCGTGTCGACCTCGACCAGCTCGACCCGGACCCGGTCGCCGAGCGCGAACACGACCCCGCTCTCCTGACCGATCAGCGCGTGCCGGCCGGCATCGTGGGCGAAGAACTCCGCGCCCAGCGTGCCGATCGGCACGAGGCCGTCGGCGAGGGTCTCGGCGAGCTGCACGAACAGCCCGAAGCGCTGCACGCTGACGATCGTCCCTTCGAACGCGCTGCCGATCCGTTCGGCGAGCAGCAACGCTGTGAAGCGGCTGCGCGCGCTGCGCTCGGCCTCCATCGCGACCCGCTCGCAGCGCGACAGCCAGGTGCCGAGCTCATGCCAGTCGACCCCGGCATCCGGCAGGCCACCCTCGCCGAGCTTGAGCGCCCGGATCAGCGCGCGGTGCACCAGCAGGTCGGAATAGCGCCGGATCGGCGAGGTGAAGTGGGCGTAGCGCCCGAGATTGAGGCCGTAGTGGCCGATGTTGTTCGGGCTGTAGACCGCCTGGCTCTGCGCCCGGAGCAAAAGATTGGAGATCAAGGGCGCCAGCTCATGCTCGTGCAGGCGCTCGAGCAGCCGGGCGACGTCCCGGGGCCGCGCGAGGTCGCCCCGGCCGCGCCCGAGGCCGAGCTGCTCCAGCAGCTGCGCCAGGCCTTCGAGCTTGACCGGGTCGGGCCGGTCGTGGACCCGGTACATGCAGGGCCAGCCGGCCTGCTCCAGGGTCTCGGCCGCGGCGACGTTGGCGGCGATCATGAACTCCTCGATCAGGCGGTGCGAATCCAGCCGGTCCTGGCGCTCGATCGCGACCGGCCGGCCGTCGGCATCGAGCCGGACCGTGGTCTCGGGCAGATCGAGGTCGAGCGTGCCGCGCCGGCGGCGGGCCTCGAGCAGCGCCCCGAAGGCGCCGTAGAGCGGCCGGATGACCGGCGCCAGCAAGGGCGCCGTGAGGCCGTCCGGCGCGCCATCGGCCGCCGCCTGTACCGCCTTGTAGGTGAGCCTTGCTCGCGAGCGCATGACGGCGCGCTCGAACCGATGGCGAAGCTTCCGGCCCTGCCGGTCGAACACCATGCGCACCGCCACGCAGGCACGCTCGGCATCGGGGCGCAGCGAGCAGAGGTCGTTGGACAGCACCTCCGGCAGCATCGGCAGGACCCGGTCCGGGAAGTAGACCGAGTTGCCGCGCTGGCGCGCCTCGCGATCGACCGGGTCCTCCGGCCGGACATAATGAGAAACGTCGGCGATCGCGACCACCACCTGCCAGCCGCCGGGATTGGCCGGATCGTCATCGGGTGCTGCCGCAACCGCATCGTCGAAATCGCGCGCGTCCGCGCCATCGATCGTGACCAGCGGCAGCGCGCGCAGATCCTCCCGGCCCGCGGGCGACCAGGGAGTGAGATCGGCCGCGCTCAGGCCCTCGACCTCGGGCGGAAACGCGATCCTGAGCTCCAGGCTGTGGGCGGCGAGCAGCGAGACCGTGCGCGGATCGCCCGGCCGTCCCAGCCGCTCGAGCACGCGGGCGCGATCCGCACCGAGCGCGCGCTCCCCGATCCGCTCCGCGACCACCAGCTCGCCGGGCTCTGCGCCCCCGGCATCGGCGGCGTGCAGCTCGAGCTCGCGCCCACGGGCGCCCGCCGGCCGGATGCCGAGGCCCAGGCCGACCCGCTCGACGGTGCCGATCACGCGCGCGGGCGAACGCGGCAGGACGCGGATGATCTTGCCCTGCGCCTCGCCGCCCCGCTGGCTGATCTTCGCCAGCACCCGGTCGCCGATCCCCGGCGCCCGCCCACGCGCCGCGTCATGCAGCAGCACAATCGACGCCGGGCTCGGATCGTCCTGCGCCTTGGCCGCCGGCCGCGCGATCAGCTCGCCATCCGGATCGACCCCGGTCACCTCGAGCACCGCGACCGGCGGCAACCGCCCGGCACCCGCCGCCCGCCGTCCGCTACGTGTGACGTCGGGCTTCAGCTCGCGCAGCAGGCGCTTCAGCTCGGTGCGATCCTGACCTTTGAGCTGGAAGGCGCGCGCGAGATCGCGGAGCGTCGCCGCATCCGGGTTGCCCTCGAGGTAGTGCTGCAGCTCGTCGCGACCCGGCAGCCGCCCGGCCGATGACGACCGTGGCCGGCGCGCCGCCGCCTTGACCATCGATTCAGGTCCGGTCGTGCCCGGTGGGCCCGGCGCTCAGGAGCGCGCAACCCATCACTCGGCGGCTGCCTTCTTCGGCGCTGCCACCCGGCCGCGCCCCTTGGCCGTGCTGGCCGCGCGCTTGCCCGCCGCCGTGCGCACCGGTTTGGGCCCGGACTTCGGCTCGATCTTCGCTTTGGCTCCAGCCTTGCCTTTGGCACCGCTCTTGCCTTTGGCGGCGCGCTCGGCGAGCAGCTGAGCCGCCCGCTCGAGGGTCAGCTCCTCCGCACTCTCGCCCTTGCGCAGGCTGGCGATCTGCTTGCCATGCTTGAGGTAGGGGCCGAACCGGCCCTCGTACAGCGTGACCGGCTTGCCGTCCTTGGGATGGGCCCCGAGTTCCTTCAGCGCCTTCGGCGCGGGCCGCTGCTTGCTGCCCGCCTCGGCCAAGAGCGCAATCGCGCGGTTCATGCCGATCGTCAGCACGTCGTCCCCGGGCCCGAGGCGGACGAAGTGGTCGTGTTTGATATAAGGGCCGTAGCGGTTGATGCCGGCCTCGATCGGCTGGCCGGTCTCGGGGTGGCGGCCGAGCTCGCGCGGCAGAGCGAGCAGCGCCAGCGCGGTCTCGAGGTCGAGCTCGGCCGCCTCGAGATTGGGCGGCAGCGAGGAGCGCTTCAAGCTCTCGCCATGGCCGCGCTGGACGTAGACACCATACGGCCCGCGCCTGAGCAGCACCTCCTCGGCGGTCGCGGGATCGACGCCGATCACGCGCTGCTTCGGCTCGCCATCCGTCTCGCCCTCCTCGGCCTTGACCCCGAGCTTGCGGGTGAACCGGCACTCCGGGTAGTTCGAGCAGCCGACGAAGGCGCCGTACCGGCCGAGCTTCAGGCTCAGCTGGCCGTTGCCGCAGAGCGGACACACGCGCGGATCGCCGCCGCCCTCGCGGGGCGGGAACAGGAGCGGCGCCAGGAGCTCATTCAGCGCATCGATGACCTCGGCGACGCGGCGCTCCTTGACCTCGTCCACCTGGCCGCTGAACGGGTTCCAGAACTCGCGCAGCACCTGCTTCCAGTGCCGGGCGCCGGCCGCGACGTCGTCGAGCTGGCCCTCCAGATCGGCGGTGAAGCCCGGCTGCACGTACTGGTCGAAGAACGCGACCAGGAACGCCGTCACCAGCCGGCCGCGATCCTCGGGCCGGAAGCGCTTCTGCTCCAGGCGCACATAGTTGCGCTCCTGCAGCACGGAGATGATGCTGGCGTAGGTCGAGGGCCGGCCGATGCCGAGCTCCTCGAGTTTCCTTACCAGGCTCGCCTCGGTGTAGCGGGGCGGCGGCTCGGTGAAGTGCTGCTTGGGCAGGACCTCGCCGCGGCGCAAGGGATCGCCCGGCGCCATCGGCGGCAGGATGCCGCCGGCCTCGTCGTCGTCCTGGGCGGGATCGTCCCGGCCTTCCTGGTAGAGGCGGAAAAACCCGTCGAAGGCGATGGTCGAGCCGGTCGCGCGAAAGCCGACCTCACCGTCGGCCGAGCTCAGATCGGCGATCACCCGGTCGAGCAGGGCACTCGCCATCTGGCTCGCCATGGTGCGCTTCCAGATCAGCTCGTACAGCCGGCGCTGGTCGTGGTCGAGGAAGCGCGCGACGTCCTCCGGCGCGCGGCTGAGCTCGGTCGGCCGGATCGCTTCGTGCGCCTCCTGGGCGTTCTTGGTGCGCGTGCGATAGGCGCGCGGCTGCTCAGGGACGTAGCGCTCGCCGTAGCGCTTGGCGATCTGCTGCCGGCAGGCGGCGAGCGCCTCGCGCGAGATCTGCACGCTGTCGGTGCGCATGTAGGTGATCAGGCCGACCGTCTCGCCCTCGAGTGCTATGCCCTCGAACAGACGCTGGGCGGTGCGCATGGTGCGATCGGCGCCGAAGCCGAGCTTGCGGGAGGCCTCCTGCTGCAGGGTCGAGGTCACGAACGGCGGTGCTGGATGGCGCTGGACCTGTTTTTTCTCGAGGCTCTCGACCGTAAACTCCCGGGCCTCGATCAGCCCGAGCGCGCGCTTCGCGTCCGCCTCGCTCGCGAGATCGAATTTTCCCAGCTTTCTTGCCATCGAGGCGGGACAGGCCGGCGCCGAAGGTGGCGCCCGCGGGGGTCGCGAACTGGCCATCGATGGTCCAGTACTCGCGCGGCTTGAACGCCTCGATCTCGTTCTCGCGCTCGCAGATCAGGCGCAGCGCCACCGACTGCACGCGGCCGGCCGAGCGCGAGCCCTGGAGCTTGCGCCACAGCACCGGCGAGAGGGTGAAGCCGACCAGATAGTCGAGCGCGCGCCTAGCCTGGTAGGCGTCGATCAGGTCGACGTCGAGCTCGCGCGGATGGCGCATCGCCTCGAGCACCGCCCCCTTGGTGATCTCGTAGAACACCACCCGCTTGACATCGACCCCGTTGATCGCGCCGAGCTCGTTCAGCGCCGCCACCAGATGCCAGGAGATCGCCTCGCCCTCGCGGTCCGGGTCGGTCGCGAGATAGAGATGCTGCGCGCCCTTGACCGCGCTCGCGATCTCTTTGAGCCGCGGCTTGCGGTCGGCGAGCGGCTCGTAGATGATCCGGAAATCCTCTTCGGGCAGGACCGAGCCGTCCTTCTCCGGCAGGTCGCGCACATGCCCATAGCTGGACAGCACGCGGTAGCCTGAGCCCAGGTATTTGTTGATGGTCTTGGCTTTGGTCGGGGATTCGACGACGACGACGTCCATGCGGCGAAGACGGCCCTTCCCTGGATGGGCGCGCACCCCTGAGCGTCAGGGATCGACGCGGCGCCCCTGATATGTGCCCGGGTCAGGCCAATGCAAGGGAGACCCGGTTGCCGGGATGCCTCTCGATGCGCCCGTCGAGCTCGAGCTCGAGCAACGCTCGCTGCACCTCGGCGGTCGACGCATGACACTGCCGGATCAGTTCGTCAACCAGCAGCGGCTCGGGCCCGAGCCGCTCGCGCACGCGGTCGGCAAGGTCGCCGTTGGTCGCGCAAGCGGCCGCCATTCGCACCGAGGGCGCTGGTGCGGACGGTGAAGGGCGGCGCTCGGACGCCATCCGGCGCGGCTTCGGCTCCGCACGCGCTGTCTTTGGCGCCACCTGGAACGGGCCGAGCGCGGCGCGGACGTCGGCCGCGGTCTCGATCATCGTGGCGCCGTCGCGCAGCAATTGGTTGGTGCCGCGATGGCGCGGGTCGAGCGGGCTGCCCGGCACCGCCATGACCTCGCGGCCCTGCTCGGCGGCCAGCCGCGCGGTGATCAGCGAGCCCGACTGCGGCGCCGCCTCGACCACCACGACCCCGAGCGAGAGGCCGGCGATCAGCCGGTTGCGCCTCGGAAAATGGCGCGCCTGCGGCACGCTGCCGGGCGGCCGCTCGGTGACCACGGCACCGGTCTCGGCGATCCGCGCCATGAGCGCCGCGTTGTCCTCGGGATAGGGCACGTCGATGCCCGAGGCGATCACCGCGATCGTGGCGCCGCCGGCCGCGAGCGCGCCCTCGTGCGCCGCGGTGTCGATGCCGCGTGCGAGCCCCGAGACGACGACCAGCCCGCCGGCCGCGAGCTCGCCCGCCAGGCCCTTGGCGAACATTCTGCCGTTGGCGCTGGCGTTGCGGGCGCCGACGATCGCGACGCCTGCCGCCGACAGCAGCTCGAGCGCGGCCCAGCACGATCAGCAAGGGTGGCGGGTCGGCGATCTCGGCCAGGCGCTCCGGGTACCCGGCCTCCCCCTTGGCGATCAGCTCGCAGCCGAGGTTTTCCAACGCCTCGAATTCCGCCTCGGCCTCGTCCCGCCCGCAGCGGCGCCACTGCTCCTCCGAGCCCGCCTCGCGCGCCAGCCGCGGCAGCTCCTCGAACGCGCGGCGCGCGCTGCCGAACCGCTCCAACAACTTGAAGAAGGTCCTGGGCCCGACCCCACCCGATCGGGCCAGCTGCAGCCAGTCGAGCTTTTCTGCCGGTGACAGGGTTCGCGCCATGGTGCGAAGATGCGCAAATCAGAGATCGACTGTCAACCCTGAGTAGAATTTATCTCGCCGATCGCGCTCACGCCTGCATGCGCCCGGTTGCCGACTGGATGTCTTGCACGCTGGTCCCGCTCACTATATGACTACAATGGTCATCCGCTGGAGGGGGACATGCGCGAGATTCAGCTGCGCCACGCCAAGGCCGCCTTGTCCGCGGTCGTCGACGACGCGGTTCGGGGCGAGCCGTCGATCATCACCCGCCATGGCAGGCCCGAGGCGGTCGTGATCGGGTTCGAGGACTGGAAGCGTCTGTCGAGCGTGCCGTCGTTCGGTCGGCTCCTGATGTCGGCGCCGCTGGCGCCGGGCGATCTGCCCGAGCGCGACCCTGCGCCGATGCGCGAGGTCGAGCTCTGAGCGGGTGTATCTCGTCGACACCGACATCATCTCGACCGGGGCCCCTTCGAAGACCCGATCGAGGGCGGCGCTGGTGACCTGGATGGACGAGAATTCCGCCGATCTCTACATGTCCGCCGTCTCGATCGCCGAGCTCGAGGCCGGGATCGCCAAGCTCCATCGGCAAGGGGCCAGGCGCAGGGCCGACGATCTCGCCGCTTGGCTCGAAACGCTGCTGCACCTTTACGACCAACGAGTGCTGCCGTTCGACGTGCGGGCGGCGCGGATCGCCGGCGGGCTTTCCGACCTGGCGCGCAGCAAGGGTCACACGCCCGGTTTCGTCGACGTGGCGATCGCCGCGACGGCCAAGCTCCGCGGCTTTACGGTCCTGACCCACAACGCCCGCCACTTCGAGCCCTTGGGTGTCCCCTTCGTCGATCCCTTCGTCAGGCTGCCACCGGATCGACCGATCCGGGTCTGAGTACGCGCGGTCGTGGGCGGATTGGCGGGCGCTACCCGTCGCCCCGAGGCGCTCATCCCTCAGCCTGCGAGTTTGAATTGGAGCCGCCGAGGCTGAGCTTGGACTCCCGCCCCGCGACGAGGCGGCGGATGTTGGCGGTGTGCTTGATGATGATCAGCAGGGCGAGCGCGAGGTAGAGTTCGGCCGCCTGAACATGGCCGAGCCAGAACGCGACCGGGCCGGCGGCCGCCGCGCCCAGGATCGAGGCGAGCGAGACGTAGCGGGAGACGAAGGCAATCAGAGCAAAGAGAGCGAGCACGATCAGGCCGACGAGCGGGGTGAGCGTCAGGACCACGCCGGCCGCGGTCGCGACCCCCTTGCCGCCCTGGAACTTGAGCCAGACCGGAAAGCAGTGGCCGACCACCGCGCCGAGGCCGGCTGTCACCGCCATGTCGGGGCCGAACCAGCGCCAGGCGAGCCAGACCGGCAGCGCGCCCTTGAGCGCATCGAGGACGAGCGTCGCCAGCGCCAGGCCCTTGCGGCCGGTGCGCAGCACGTTGGTGGCGCCGATGTTGCCCGAGCCGATCGCGCGGATGTCGCCGGCGCCGCCCGCCCGGGCCAGGATCAGCCCGAACGGGATCGAGCCGATCAGATAGGCGACGACGAAGCCCAGGAGGAACGGCAGCCAGTAGACCGGGCCGCCCAACGGTTCGATCATGGCGCACCCCGCGCGCTGGCAAGGAGCGCATGATGGAGCGCTTGACCCGGCGGCGCAACCATCGATATGGTCATTGGCAATGACCATATGAGATGCGTCATGACCGAAGCCGTGCTCGAGATCAACGTCACCGCGTTCAAGGCCAAGTGCCTGGAGCTGTTCAAGCAGCTCGAGGCGCGCCGCTACGACAAGGTCGTGGTGACCCGCCGCGGCAAGCCGATCGCGGAGCTCACCCCGACGCCCGGCGAGGTGCCCGACATCTACGGGGCGCTGAAGGGCCGCGCGATCATCCCCCCCGATCTCGACCTCACGGCGCCGATTCTCGAGGACATTCCGGAAGCCGAGTTGGGCGAAGGGCCGTTCTAGCCGGGTGCGGCGCATGCTGCTCGACACCTGTGCGGCGATCTGGGTCGGCAACCGCGATTTCCTGGCTCCGGCGGCCCTGCAGGCGATCCGGGCGGCGGCGGCTCGGGTCGAGCTGCTGATCTCGCCGATCACCGGCTGGGAGATCGGCCTGGCGACCCGGTATCGCGGCAACCCGCTGATCCTGCTGCCGACCCCGCAGGCGTGGCTCGCCGATCTCCTCGCCCGGCCGGGAATCCGCCTCGCACCGTTGGCGCCGAAGGTTGCGCTGAGCGCGTCCTACCTGCCGGGCCAACTGCACCGGGATCCCGCCGACCGGCTGCTGATCGCGACCGCACGAGAGCTCGATGTACCGCTGGTGACCCGCGACCGGCGCATCCTCGCCTACGCCGCGCAAGGCCACGTCCAGGCGATCGCCTGCTGACGCCCCGAGCGTCCCGACGCGCTTGCGCCCGGCGCCGGGATCGGCTCAGATCGCGGCGCCATCAAAGAGGCGTGCCATGCTCGAGCCCGTACCGGCCAAGGCCGGGTTGATCGATGCCCTGCGCCCAAGGATCGCCGGCCTGTCCGCGTCCAAAATCCGCGAGGTGGCGGACGCGGGCCTGGGCCAGGCCGGCCTGATCCCGCTCTGGTACGGCGAGTCCGACGTGCCGACGCCCGCCTTCATCTGCGCGGCCGCGAGCCGCGCGCTCCAGGCCGGCGACACCCACTATCAGCCGAACGCCGGCATCGGCGAGCTCCGCTCGGCGCTCGCCGACTACATGAATCGCCTGTACGGCACCCGGCTCGCGGCCGACAACGTGATCGTCTCGGTCTCGGCCATGAACGCGCTGATGCTGGTCATGCAGGCGCTGGTCGACCCCGACGATACCGTGGTGACCACCACGCCCTCCTGGCCCAACCTGCCGGCGCTGCCCGCGATCCTGTCCGGGCGCGTCCGCAGCGTGCCGCTGAGCCCGGGCAACGACGGTTGGCGGCTCGATCTCGACCGGCTGTTCGATGCCTGCGACCGCCACACGCGCGTCATCTTCCTGAACTCACCGAACAACCCGACCGGCTGGATGATGTCGGCCGAGCAGCAGCAGGCGGTCCTCGGGTTCGCCCGCGCGCGCGGCATCTGGGTCGTGAGCGACGAGGTCTACGCCCGGATCGTCTACGACCGGCCGGTCGCGCCCTCCTTTCTCCAGCAGGCGGCGCCGGACGACCGGCTGATCGTGGTCAACAGCTTCTCCAAGGCCTGGGCGATGACCGGCTGGCGGCTCGGCTGGATCACCCTGCCGGCGGCGCTCGGGCCGACCTTCGAGATGCTGACCGAGTACAATGTCGCGGGCCCCGCGGGCTTCGTTCAGCGCGCGGGCGTGGTCGCCGTGCAGGAGGGCGAACCGTTCGTCCAGGAGACGGTCGCCCGCTATGGCGCCGCGCGCGCGCTGGTGATCGAGCGCATCGGCAGCATCCCGCGGCTCAGCCTGGCGCCGCCGGCCGCCGCCTTCTATGCCTTCCTGCGGGTCGATGGCCTGACCGACAGCCTGGCATTCGCCAAGGACCTTTTGAGTGCCACCGCGGTCGGCCTCGCGCCCGGCGTCGCCTTCGGTCGCGGGCGGCGAGGGCCACCTTCGCCTCTGCTTCGCGGCCAGCCTGCCGACCCTGGAGCGGGCGCTCGACCGCTTCGCCGGGTTCATGGCAACGCGGTGATGCCTGGTCCCAGCGCGGCCCGGTAGGGCTGATCGCAGATTGGGCAGCCCGTGCTCGAAATCGGGCAGGAGGCCTGCACGCGTGGCCGCCCTGCCCTCCACCGATCCCCGGATTCAAAAGCTGGCATGTTGATTGCTGATGCTCCTTTGAGAAGGGCAGCCAACGGATCCAACGAATGGCCGAAACGGCCGATGTCGAGCTGATCGCCGTCGTCAAGCGCTATGGGTCGATCGCCGCGGTCGACGGCATCGCGCTCAAGATTCCCGCGCGCACCTACTGCTGCCTGCTCGGGCCGTCCGGCTGCGGCAAGACCACGACGCTGCGGCTGATCGCCGGCCACGAGCGACTGACCGGCGGCGACATCCGGATCGGCGACACGGTGGTCAATGATTTGCCGCCGGCGCGTCGCCGCACCGCCATGATGTTCCAGAACTACGCCCTGTTCCCGCATCTGTCCTGCATCGACAATGTCGCCTTCAGCCTCAAGATGCGCCGCGTCGCCAAGGCCGAGCGCCGGGCCAAGGCGATGGCGCTTTTGGAGCTGGTGCAGATGGGAGGCTTCGCCGAACGCCGCCCGGCCCAGCTCTCGGGCGGCCAGCAGCAGCGCGTGGCGCTCGCCCGCGCTCTGGTCACCGACCCCTCCGTTCTGCTGCTGGACGAGCCGCTCTCCGCGCTCGATCCGTTCCTGCGCGTGCGCATGCGCGAGGAACTCAAGCGCCTGCAGATCGAGCTCGGCATCAGCTTCGTCCACGTCACCCACAGCCAGGAGGAGGCGATGGCGCTCTCGGATCTGGTCGTGGTCATGAACGACGGCCGGATCGAGCAGCAGGGTGCCCCCCGGGAAGTCTATAACCAGCCGGGCACCGCGTTCGTCGCCCGCTTCATCGGTGGCCACAACGTGCTGACCGGCGAGGTCACCGCGCTGGAGGGCCAGCACGCGCTGCTGCGCGGCCCGGCCGGCACCCGGTTCCTGGTCCCCAGCCGCGCCGCGCGCCCCGGCCAGACGGTGGCCTTCGCGCTGCGCGCCGACAAGGTCGGGCTCGGCGCCAGGCTCGAGCAGCTGAAGGCGGTCGGCGCCGAGCTCAGCGACACGACCCCGGTCAACCGGCTGCGCGCGACGGTCGCCGCGGTCGAGTATCAGGGTGCCTTGGTCCAGGTCAGACTGCACGCCGACGGCTGCGACGAGTTCGCGATCAGCCTCGGCGAGAGCCGGTTCTTCGCCCACCCGGTCGCGATCGGCGACCGCGTCGAGGCGAGCTGGACGGTCGACGACGTCCACCCGCTGGGCTGACGCCCGGCCATTCAAGAGAGCACAGCCAGAATGGAGGCACCCATGACAATCAACAAAGCGACGGACCCGACCTCGACCGCCAGCGCTGCAACCGGCCTGTCCCGGCGCCAGGTGCTCAAGGGCACCGCCGCGACCGCCGGCCTTGCCCTTGGCAGCGGGCTGATCGACGGCTTCCCGGCAGTGCACAGCGCCGATCCGATCGTGATCCGCTACGCCGGCACCGGCGTCAACGCGTTCCGCGAGTTGTCCGAGAAGGCCAAGGCGGACCTCGGCATCGAGATCCAGTACACGACGCTCACCTCCGACGACGTGGTCAAGCGCGCGGTCACCCAGCCGACCTCGTTCGACCTGCTCGATTCCGAATACTGGATGCTCAAGAAGATCGTGCCGTCCGGCAATCTGAGCGGCATGGACGTCAGCAAGGTCAAGGACTACGACAAGATCGTGCCGATCTTCACCAAAGGTGCCTTGCCCGACGGCAAGGAGATCTCGCGGATCGGCATCGCCCCGATCAAGGTGAGCTACCTGACCGGCGCCACCTCGGACAAGTTCGCCGACGAGCCGACCGGCTTCATGACCCTGATCCCGACCGTCTACAACGCCGACACGCTGGGCATCCGGCCGGACCTGATCAAGCGGCCGATCTCGAGCTGGGCCGAGCTTTTGAACCCCGAGTTCAAGGGCAAGTCCGCGATCCTCAACATCCCCTCGATCGGCATCATGGACGCCGCCATGACCTCCCAGGCCCTGGGCAAGGTCACCTATGGCGACATGGGCAACATGACCAAGGACGAGATCGACAAGACCATGGCGGTCATGACCGAGGCCAAGCGGGCCGGTCAGTTCCGGGCGTTCTGGAAGGAGTTCAACGAGAGCGTCAACCTGATGGCCTCGGGCGAGGTGGTGATCCAGTCGATGTGGTCGCCCGCGGTCACCAAGGTCCGCCAGCAGGGCATCCCCTGCGTCTACCAGCCGCTCAAGGAAGGCTATCGGGCGTGGGCCGCCGGGCTCGGCATCCCGACCCACGTCAAAGGCAAGATGCTCGATGCCTGCTACGAGTTCGTCAACTGGTACCTGTCCGGCTGGGCCGGCGCCTTCCTCAACCGCCAAGGCTACTACACCGCCGTGCTCGAGACCGCCCAGGCCCAGATGGCGCCCTGGGAGTGGGACTACTGGATGGAGGGCAAGCCCGCCGCCCAGGCCGTAGTCAGCCCGACCGGCGAGAAGATCGCCGAGGCCGGCGAGGTCCGCGACGGCGGCTCCTACTGGGAGCGCATGAGCCACATCGCGGTCTGGAACACGGTCATGGACGAGGACCGCTACATGGTCCGCAAATGGAACGAGTTCATCGCCGCCTGAGCGCGCGGGAGGGCCGGCCCGGCCCTCCTTTTTCCCAACTTGACCAAGCTTGACCAACTGGCCGCCGGAGCCGATATGGGGAGTCCAGCACCAACGGGTGGAGCTCGCCATGACCGTCACCTTGAACCTGTACGAGGCCAAGACCCAGCTCTCGAAGCTGGTCGAGCGCGCCGCCGCCGGCGAGGAAATCGTGATCGCCAAGGCCGGCAAGCCGATGGCGAAGCTGGTCGGTCTTGGGCGCAAGCCCCTGCGGTCCGGCTTACTCAAGGGCAAAGTCTGGATGGCCGACGACTTCGACGAAACCCCCGAGTGGCTGATCCGGGAGTTCGAGGAGGGCGAGATCTTCCCGCCGGAGGACGACAAGCCGTGAACGGTCGGGACTTCCTGTTCGACACCCACGCCGCGATCTGGTGGATGGAGGACAGCACCAGGCTACCTGACGCCTGCTACCATGCCGTGCGGCGTCGCGGCTTTGCCTACGTCAGCCTTGCGAGTGCCTGGGAGGTCGCCATCAAGACCTCCTCGGGCAAGCTCCGGCTCGCAGCGTCCTTCGGAGCAACGGTGGAAGCCTCGGGCCTCCAGTTCCTGCCCCTGACCCTGGAGCACGTCGACGAGGTCGAGGCTCTCCCGTTCCACCATCGCGACCCCTTCGATCGCATGCTGGTTGCTCAGGCCCGGGTCGAGAACCTCACCCTGATCACCGTCGACCGGAAGCTTTCGGCCTACGACGTCCGCAGGTTCTGGGCCTGAGCGCCATGAACCGGCTTGCCCCCTATCTCCAGGCCGCACCGCTGGCGCTGGTGTTTCTGCTGTTCTTCATCCTGCCGATCGGCCTGGTGGTCGTGGTCAGCTTCTTCAACTACGAGAGCTATCAGATCCTGATCCCCGACTTCACCTGGCAGAACTATGAGGACGTCTTCTCGTCCGAAGTCACCTATCGGACCTACTGGATCACGCTCAAGTTCTGCCTGATCGTGTGGCTGATCACGCTGGTGCTCGGCTTCGCGATCGCGCATTTTCTGGTGTTCCACGTCCGCAGCCTGACCACCCAGATGACGTTGTTTCTGCTCTGCACCATCCCGTTCTGGACCTCGAACGTCATCCGCATGATCGCCTGGATCCCGCTGCTCGGGCGCAACGGTCTGGTCAACTCGGCGTTGCTCAAGCTCGGCCTGGTCTCGCAGCCGCAGGAATGGCTGCTGTATTCCGAGTTCTCGGTGATCCTGGGCTACGTCTATCTCTATACCGTGTTCATGATCGTGCCGATCTTCAACTCGATGATGCGGATCGACCGGGCGGTGATCGAGGCGGCCTACGACTTGGGTGCCTCGGGCTGGCAGACGCTGACCAACGTCATCATTCCGCTCTCCAAGCCCGGGATCGCGATCGGCTCGATTTTCGTTTTGACCATCGTGATGGGCGACTTCGTGACCGTGAACGTGCTCGGCGGCGGCCAGCTCGCCTCGATCGGCAAGGCGATCTGGACCGAGCTCTCCTATCTCCAGTTCCCGCCGGCGGCCGCCGATTCGATCGTGCTGCTGGCCGTGGTCATCCTGATGATCGTGGCCCTGATGCGGATCGTCGACATCAGGAAGGAGCTCTGAGCCATGGGTGAGCGGCGGCCCGCGAGCTTCTACGTGCTGGCCACGGTCTTCGGCCTGTTCGTGCTGTTCCTCTACGGGCCCATCCTGACCATCGTCGTGCTCTCGTTCCAGGGCCCCGAAGGCGGCCTCGTGTTCCCGATGCGCGGCGTCTCGGTGCACTGGTTTGCGGATCTGTTCCGGCCGCAGTCGATCGGCGACATCTGGGGCTCGTTCGGGCGCTCCTGGAAGCTCGGCCTGATCGTCATGGTCCTGACCGTGGTTTTTTCCTTTCTCGCCGGCCTCGCCTTCCGCCACCGCTTCAAGGGCGCGACCCTGCTCTTCTACACCGCGGTCGCGAGCCTGATCATGCCGTCCGTGGTGGTCAGCCTCGGCATCGGCGCCGGCTTCGAATTGCTCGGCATCGAGCGCACCTGGTACACCTCCGCGCTCGGCGCGCATCTCAGCTGGACCCTGCCATTCGGCCTCCTGATCATGTTCGCGGTCTTCAACCGCTTCAACCCGGCCTACGAGGAGGCCGCCCGCGACCTCGGCGCCTCGGGCCTGCAGACGGTCAACCACGTGGTCCTGCCGATCGTGCTGCCAAGCCTGGTCGGCGTCGCCCTGTTCGGTTTTACCCTGTCTTACGACGAGCTCGCCCGCACCTCCCAGTCCGCGGGCGCCCTCAACACCCTGCCGCTCGAGCTGCAGGCGATGCAGACCAACGCCACCACGCCCGTGATCTACGCGCTCGGCACGCTCACCACCGGCCTCTCCTTTGCGGTGATCATGATCTGCCTCATGAGCGTCCTTTTGATCCAACGCCGCCGCGCCCGCCTCGGCTCGGATGCCGGCAAGGGCGTCTGAGGCCGCCGTCACGCAACCGGCGCCGCGCTCGACCTCGCCGGGCAGACCGCGTAGGATCGGCGCGCTTCATCCTCGACGGAAGCAGCCCGGATGGCGAAGGTCGATCTCGAGTTCCTCGCCCGCCAGTTCGAGCGCGTGATCGCCGACCTCGCGACGCTGAAGGACGACGCGATGGTGGTCATGGCACGTCTCGACCGGATCGATGCCACAGCGCAGAGCCTCGTGGTCGAGGTCCGCGCCATGCACAAGCCGCCACCAGCGGCCGGCGAGACGCGTCGAGCGCATTGAGGTGCGGGCCCGGCCGGACGCGTAGCGGAGATGGTCAACGGCGCGCCGTGATCCCTTGTGCGTGCCGACAGCGCTGCGAAAAAGTCCAGACCCCGTTATATTACGACTCGGCCCGGCACGCCTTGCTGCGAGCCGCGGCCGCTACCAGCGCTTGTAGGGCAGGAACTTGCCGCTCATGGTGATTTGGACGCGATCGCCCTTGGGATCTTCGATCCGCTCGACGCTCATGTCGAAATCGATCGCGCTCATGATCCCGTCACCGAACTTGTCGTGGATGATCGCCTTGATGCTATCGCCATAGACATAGGCGATCTCGAACAACCGGTAGATCAGCGGGTCCCTGGCCACCGGATCGAGGTTCTGCGCCTTGAGCGGGAACTGCTGGAGCGCAATCGCCACCTCGCTCCTGCGGTTGCCGAAGTCGAGGTAGTCGGTGAGCTTTTCGGCCTGCTCCCTGGTGAAGCTGTTCTGGCCGAGGCAGACCGAGGTCACGAACACCTCCGACATGCCGACCGCGGCGGCGATCTCGGTCCAGCTGGTTCCCTTGGCGAACTTTGCCGCCAGGATCGCTTCCGTCATCTCCAGCTTGCTCATCATCCGGTCGTCTCCTTGCCAAGATCGAACCTCCGCCATGCACACGCCGGGCCAACCGGCTGTCGTCGTGGTCGGGCCCGGCAGGTCGGCCAGGATGACCGCGACGGCCTGCCTGGCGACCGCGGCGCTGCCGGGGGCGGCCGGCTGGATTTTTCTAGGTCGAGAAGCGGTTGGCCTTGCTGTCGAAGACGGGGTGATGATCTCGAACGGTTGGAGCGGCCAGGAGTCCCGCCCCGGTTGCCCGCCGAACCCTCATGGACTCGCCTCTTCGGCCGGCTTTCTGGTGGTCTGCCCGTAGTCACTTCGCAAATTTCTCCACATAGTATTTGCTGTCGGCATTGTTCGCGAGCAGCATGATCTTGTCGACATCTAAATCGGATGGACTTTGGTCATACATCTCGGTGTATTTCTCCTTGAGGATCTGCCGCAGATCCCAATCGCGGAGCTCGGGGTAGGCCAGCATGGTCAGCCACATCCATACCAAGGGGCCTTCGTGCGCGGCCGGATCCAGGGTCGGCGTCTTGTAGATCCGCCGGTTCTTCACGGCCGACAGGCTGTCGTACACGGGGTTGTCGTAGAAATTGGCTGGCGTCGACTCGGCATCATAGTAGTTCAAGAAGATGATCTCAGGATCCCAGGATAGAACCTGTTCCGCGCTCACGGTCACCCTCGGCTCGTTCATGCCGGCTTCGAATACCAGGTTTCTCAAGCCGGCCATCTGGAAGAAAAACTCATTCCTTCCGAACAGCGCCAGCTGATTGCCCTCGAATCCATCGACAAATATCATCCGAGCTCGCTTATTTTGAGGAATTTTGTCCAGAACCTCATCAAGATCATGGTGCACCTGATCGTGCCAGGCCACGAATGCCGCCGCGCGCGCTTCCTTACCAACCACCTTACCGACGATGCTTAACCGTTCTTTTTCGAGCTCCAATGTGCCGTAGCTAAGTCCGACTACGGTCAAGCCAACTCGCTCCATCGGTTCAATGTATTCTGCGGTCTTGAGTGCCCACTGCAACACGACGTCGGGATTAATACTAAGCAATTCTTCGATATTCGGTATAAATCCGGCGCTGACGATCTTGGTATCGATACTGGCGACTCCAGGATAAAACCTGCCAAGAACGCTGTTCATGATGACACTCTGGGCAGCCGGATGGATGCCGGCCAGATGCTCGATGCCGCCGTCGACCGCGATGAACATCGAGGCGATCGGCTTGGGAAACACGACCGCCCGACTCGCCGGGCCGGTGAGGCTGACGAGCTTGCCACGCTGGTCCGCGAAGGTGATTTCAGCCGCCGACACCGTGACCGGCAGCGAGCATAGCATGCCAATCGTCAGGCACATCGCCAGGCTTTCCAGGCTACGCATTGATGCCCCGCCTTCTTGGAGAAATTTTTCGCCACCGCGCACGCAGCCCAGCGTTTCGAGGCAGTGCCGCTGACAGCTTCTTCCCGGCCGGCGATCCGGCCCGGGAGTATCGATCTTCGACTGATCGAGCTACGGCCAGCCGATCAGTGGTAGCCGACATCGCCGCGCAGCTTGCCGCGGAACACCCAGTAGGACCAGGCCGTGTACATCAGGATGATCGGCAGCAGGAACAGCGTGCCGATCAGGAGAAACGCCTGGGTGTCCGCCGAGGACGCTGCCTGCCAGAGCGTGTAGTGGTAGGGCACGATCATCGGCCACAGGCTGATCGCGATGCCGATGTAGGACATCAGGAACAGGCCGATCGCGGCCGCGAACGGCGCCACGTCGCCGCCCCAGCCGGCGAGTGCCAGCCAGGCGGCGTAGGCGATCACGGCGGTCAGCACCGGCACCGGCGCGAGGAAAATCAGGTTCGGCCAGGAGAACCAGCGCTCAGCGATGTCCGGGTCGGCGATCGGGGTCCAGAGGCTGACGATCAGGATCGCGGCGAGCACGCCGATCAGGCAGATCCGGCCCATGCGCCGCGCCCAGGCCTGGAGCTCGCCCTCGGTCTTGATCACCAGCCAGCCAGCACCCAGGAGGCCGTAGCCGAGCATGAGCGCGACCCCGGTCAGCACCGAGAACGGCGTCAGCCAGTCCCAGGAGCTGCCGGCGAACTCGCGGCCCTGGACATCGAAGCCCTGGATGAAGGCCCCGAGCACGGTCCCTTGGGCGAAGGTCGCGAGGCCTGAGCCGAAGCAGAAGCCCTGCGCCCAGAACCGGGTGATCCAGGGCTTGCGGAAGCGGAACTCGAACGCCACGCCGCGGAAGATCAGCGCGAGCAGCATCAGCAGCACGGGAAAGTAGACCGCCGGGATGATGATCGCAAACGCCAGCGGGAAGACCGCGAGCAAGGCGACCCCGCCCAGGATCAGCCAGGTCTCATTGCCGTCCCAGACCGGGGCCACCGAGTTCATGACCATGCTCTTGTCCGCCTCGGAGGCGAGGCCATAGAGCATGCCGACGCCGAGATCGAAGCCGTCGAGCAGGACGTAGAGGAACACGCCGAGCGCAATGATCAGCGTCCAGATCAGGACCAGATCGAGCAGGCCGCCGCCCATCGCCCTTACTCCGCGGTCGTCGGCAGGGGGATTTTGCGCTGCACGCCTTCGAGCGGCTCGTCCGGCGTCGTCTCGGCGACCGGGCCCGCGCGGACGATCCGCGCCATCACCGCGACCCCGGCCGGGAACATGATCAGATAGACCACCATGTAGGCGAGCAGCGACAGGAGCACGTCCGGCCCGGTCAGCGAGGGCGAGACCGACTGGGACGTGCGCAAGAGGCCATAGATGGTCCAGGGCTGGCGCCCGACCTCGGTGGTCGTCCAGCCGGCGATGACCGCGACGAAGCCGAGCGGTGCCACCCATTGGCAGAGCCGGAGGAACCAGTCGGTCTCGAACAGCCGGCCGCGCCACCAGAGCACCCCCCCGAGTGCCACCACGCCGAGCATGAAGAAACCGATGCCGACCATGATCCGGAAGGCGAAGAACACCGGCCAGACCGGTGGCCGCTGATCGGGCGGCCAGTCCTTCAGGCCCTTGATCGCGCCGTCGAGCGAATGGGTGACGATCAGGCTGCCGAGATAGGGGACGTCGATCGCATAGTCGTTGCGCTCGGCCTCCTGGTCGGGGATGGCGAACAGGGTCAAAGGTGCTGGCGCCGCGGTCTCCCAGCGACCCTCCATCGCCGCGAGCTTGGCCGGCTGGTGATCGCGCGTGTTGAGGCCGTGCAGGTCGCCCAGGAAAATCTGGAGCGGCACGAACAGCGACAGAAAGCCCAGCGCCATCCCGACCATCAGCCGGCCATCTCGCCCGAAGCCGCCGCGGCGCACGAGCCAGGCGCCGACCCCGAGCACGACGAACCCGGTGGTCACATAGAAGGCGCTGACATTATGAGCGAGCCGATAGGGAAAGGACGGGCTGAAGATGATCGCGAGCCAGTCGGTGGGAAAGAACCGGCCATCGCGGATCTCGTAGCCGGCCGGCGTCTGCATCCAGCTGTTGGCCGCCAGGATCCAGAACGCCGAGAACAGCGTGCCGATCGCGACCATGCAGGCGGCGAAGAAATGCGCCCAGGCCGGCACCAGCTGGCGGCCGAACAGCAGCACGCCGAGGAAGGTCGCCTCGAGGAAGAAGGCCATCAGGTCCTCATACGCGAGCAAGGGCGAGATGACGTTGGCGGCGGCATCGGAGAAGCGCGACCAGTTGGTGCCGAACTGGAACGGCATGACGATCCCGGACACCACGCCCATCGCGAACGAGACCGCGAAGATCCGGGTCCAGAAACGTGAGATCCGGAACCAGATCTCCTGGCGGGTGAAGAAGTAGAGGCCCTCGAGGACCGCGATGTAGGAGGCAAGGCCGACCGTGAACGCGGGCAAAAGGATGTGCCAGGCGATCACCCAGCTCCACTGCAAGCGCGAGAGGAAGAGCGGGTCGAGGTCCATCGAAAATCTCCCTCTCCGGCAAGCCCGGTGTTGCGGCCGTGGCCCTCACCGCCACCGCTTGTGGGCGGCGGCGATGGTCTGGAAGCTCAACGCGATCATCTGGACACAACCCTGATCATACGCCGGGCGCAACGGCCTGCGAACCTCGTCCGAGGGCTGGATGGTCGGCAGCCGGAGGTCGTCCATGGTCGTCGCCTTCGAGGTTGCCGGGCCGGCCACGGCGCTTCAGAGCGTGGTCATGCCGCCGTCGATCGTGAGCTCGCTGCCGACCGTGAAGGCGGCCTCGTCGGAGGCCAGGAACACGATCGCCTGGGCGATCTCATCGGCATGGCCGCGGCGGCCGAGCGGGATCTGGGCGACCAGGGCATCGAGATGGGCGCCGACCAGGCCGAGCTTGTCGTGCATCGGGGTCGCGGTCGGGCCGGGGCTGACCGCATTGGCGCGGATGCCGCGCCCGATCAGCTCGCCCGAGAGCGTGCGGATGAGCGAGGCGAGCCCCGCCTTGCTGGCCGCATAGAGGATCGTGTTGGGCATGCCGATGTGGGCGTTGATCGAGGTGTTGAGCACGATCGAGGCGGGATTGGCGAACACCGGCAGCAGCGCCTGCACGAGGAACAGCGGGCCCTTCAGGTTGACCGCGATCGAGCGGTCGAAGGCCGCCTCGTCGATCTGCTCGAGCGGTCGGAAATCGCCGAACCCGGCATTGACGCACAGGATGTCGAGCGCACCGAACAGCTCCTCGATGGTCGCCGCGACCGAGCGCTGGGCGGCGACGTCGCCGGCATCGGCGCGGATCACCTGGACATCGCCACCGAGCTCCGCCCGCGCCGCCTCGATGGTCGCCGGGATTGGTGCCGGTGACCGCGACCCTGGCACCTTCGGCGAGGAAACGCCTGGCGGTCGCGAGGCCGATGCCGCTGGTGCCGCCAGTGATCAGGGCACGCTTGTCCTTGAGCCGGTCCATGACGATGGTCCCCTCAGGTTCGGGTGCAGCGGGAAGACCGGGGCTGCACAAGCACGGCGAAGCCGCGGCCCAGCTCCGTCACTTGTCGACCCGCCCCTTCACTTGTCGAAATGCGTGAGCTTGGCGCCGTCGTCGGCCACGAACACGGCGAGCAGGCTCGCGGGCTCGGTCGCGCTCGCGTTCTCGCTGACCAGATGCTCGCTGCCCGGCGGCTCGAAGAAGCTCTCGCCGGCCTGGTAGACCTTGGCCGGTCCGCCCGTCGAGGTCTGCGAGCGGATCGCGCCCGAGAGCACGTAAGCAAAGACGCTGCCGGCATGATGATGCTTGCCGGACTTGCCGCCCGGAGCGTAGGTCACCACGACCGCGGTCAGGGTCTTGCCGGGCACGTTCGGCAGCTGCTCCGCGATCACCGGCGTCACCTTGGCGCCCGCATCGGCGCCCGCAGCGCGCGCCCCAGGCCCAACCAGCAGCGTGCCCGCAGCCAACAGCATGACGCCAGCCACGCGCCCGCCGCTCCCAAGGTACGAACCGCGCATCGGACATCCCTCCCCTTGATGGTCACGCCGCCCGTATGCCTCGCCGTCACCGGATGCATCGAGCCCAAGCTGGTCGCGCGCCGGTTCCGGCCGCCCTGCAGATCTAGACCCGTTCCCCCCGTCTCGCCCTGCGCCCGTGCGTCGCGCGTTGGTGCGTGTGGCTGCAGAAGGCGCACCCATCCCCTGTTTACATCAACGCCCCGGGTGTTTCATACGTCCTTCCTGCTCCCGGAGCGCGAAGCGGCCCACTTGCCCTGCCATCGGAGACGGACATGAAGCTCGGTCTTTACCTGCGCAACATGGGGCCGCAGTCGACCCGCCCTCTGATCGCGGCTGCGGCCCGCGCCGCGGAGGCGGCCGGCATCGACGATCTCTGGGTCGCCGATCACCTGGCCCTCGCGCCCGAGGATTCGGAGGGCTCGGGCGGGCGCTACCTCGAGCCGCTGGCGACCCTCGCGTTTCTCGCCGGGATCACCGAACGGGTGGCGCTTGGCCGTGGGCGTCCTGATCGTCCCCTACCGCCCCGCCCTGCTGAGCGCGAAATGGCTCGCAACCATCCAGGAACTGTCCGGGGAGCGCCTGGTTCTCGGCGTCGGGGTCGGCTGGATGGAGAAGGAATTCCGGGCGCTCGGGGTCGACCCGCGCCGCCGCGGCGCGATCACCGATGCGACGCTTGCCTTCCTGCACGCCTGCTTTGCCGGCGACGAGGTCGAGGCGAACGGCCAGACCTTCCTGTTCCGGCCCCGCCCGACCCGGCCACCGATCCTGGTCGGCGGCGCCCCGCCGCACGCGATCGCCCGCGCGGTCCGGTTCGGCGACGGCTGGCTGCCGACCGGCGCCCACGCCGCCGTGCTCGAAAACGGCATCGCAAGCCTGCGCGCAGGCATGGCAGCCGCCGGCAAGCCCGCCCCCGAGGTCGTCCTCCTACAACCGCTGCCGGTCGACGACGACGACCGCCTCGCGACCCGGCTGCGCGACCTCGCAGCCCTGGGCGTGACCCGCGTGATCCACGCCTGGCCCTACCGCGACGCCGACGAGGTCAGCCGCGTCACCACCCGCCTCGTCACCGCCCGCGACCGCCACGCGCCGCCGGCCTGACGAAGGCGTGACGCGGCCCCGGGTCACCCGGCTGCGGCCGGGACCATCCGAACCGACACGTCCAGAGATACGAGGAACTTTCCAACGATCTGACTCCACCGCGCGTCCCGCGGCCGCCCGAAGCAGGCAATTGGTTCCTGACACGTTCCTGACACCGCTCCTGACACCGTCCCCCCTGACACTGTTCCTCCCCCAATGTGGCGGTACCGTCGAGGGAACAGCGTTGTATATGCTGCGTTAGCACGAAAGGCACCGCATCCCCAATGAGGCAGGGAGACAGGGGTTTGTAGGTTATATTCAAATGGCGCATATCATAGTATGTTGCACGTTGCTGCCACAGGGCGTTCCTTAACGAACTTGAAAGCGCTGGGAACTATGTACCCTAAGAGAATGGATGAACGCATGAGGCGAGTGGCTCCCGCAGTGTAAGCTGCCGACCGCACACGTTGGGGGGCTGGCTTTAAGGAAAACGCCTGGCTCTGGACGGAGCGACGCGCGTAGAGGTATGTTGAGACCTCTAGACTACCGGAGTTTATCTTGAATGAGACAGTGAAGTGAGTTGATGCGTCTTTGCATAGAGGCAGCGTGAATAGAATTTTCTCGACGCTAAGATGACCGCTCAGATTTTTGATAGTGATCCTCGTCTTTGATAGCAACGCTCGTGGCCTCCTGGAGACCGTGGGATGAACAAACCGAAGCCTCTTGTAACAATCGAAGGAAGGTTCAAAATCACCTTCCATAGTCCACTTGCTTGGTTCAGAGCGACGTTGCTCGCTGCGAAGGAAACATGCTTAGGCTTCGAAAACAAGAGTGAGCTTTATTCCAAAACATGTACGTTCCCTTCTAAAAGGATCTAAGAATTTTTGGCTGGCGGTTCTGGCCAGTTTAGTTGCCACTGTCATTTACGGTCAGATAGCGCCGCTCTTCAGCGGCATGAGTGTGGTTGAAGTCTTGCTTGTTTTTCCACAATGGCTAGCAAGCGTTATCGCAACGCTAAATGCAACCCCATAAGATTACTAAAATCGACATCGATACCTGTTTCTGGAGACCTCGTCCACAGTAAATCTCTCTTTCACTAAACTGTTACGCACAATTCGCAGTCCAAATATTGGTCGTTAGCACACAACGCGCGTCCTCGGAATGCGCTGATGAATCCTTTGCGGGGAGGAAAAGGTGCCAGCGGGGAGAGAAAGGCGCAGGGAAGGGAAAGGTGTCAGCTCAAGACTGGCGGCGCTTGGCCGACCCGTGCCCGCGGTGAGCGCTTAGCGCTTCCTCGCATTGATGCACGATCTCGCCCGTGCGCGGATCTATAACCTCCTCGCTATACTGGTCGTTGGCACGATCGATTGTGCGGCTCAAGTGCAGCCACTGACCTGTCGAACGTCGGAAATCGTCGCCGCGCACTTCTTCTCGAGCGGGCTTGCCTTCACCGCCTCGGCGCTGCTTGACGTGCGTTTTTTGGTAGAGGATCAGCGCGATGCGATCAGTCGAGTAGACATGGCGATCTGCCGAGCCACACCGCGGGCATGGCGCCTGCATATCAGTCGGCTCTATCGGCGCTCCGCATGCGCTGCACGATACGGCGGGCATCGTCCTCTCCTCTCGCAACACTCTGAGCTACACCTTCGGCGCGCGCTCGGCAAGTGAGCCAAGCCGAGGGGGCGCGACGCGCGCCGTCTGATGGGCAGGTAGAGTCCGTGTCGCCAGGCACGGCGGCGGAGATCGTGCCACTCGAACCTTTTCGGGTGCCGGAAAGTGCGGGGCTATAAAGCGGGGCCTGGATTTGTTCTGCGCGCGTGATCTCGTGGACGAGGCCAACGCCTCCCGGCCCCGTCGGGATGCGCCACATGTGTGCCCGCCCGCACGCCGGCGTCAAACTCAACCGGCATCAGCATCAACGTCAGGCTCAGCGTGACGCCGCCGCCAGGCCGCAGGAATCCTGGTGTCAGAGGGGACCGTCCGGGCCTGCATCAGCATCCATCGATAAATTCACGCTGATCCGCAATCTATACTGTGACCGCATGCGCCAGAAGTGTGCACCCGCCGCCAGGATCCCGCTAAAGGTTGGCTGGTTCAAGGCTCTTCTGAAAGCAATAGCCGCACGGAAGTGAGTTATTGATCCGAGATTCATAACGACCTGAGCTTGTGCTTGGTAAGTATTCGTGTGAGATTGCGTGATATTATTTGGCGCAACCTTGGCACGTCCGAGCGAGAGGGCAAGACAACGAGGGCTCGTCGAGGGGTTGTCCAGGGATTGCATCAACCTCCATCCGCCCTGGAGGCGCTGGATCGGCGGATGGAGTTCGAGCCCCGCTGGAGGCGGCGGATCAATCCGGGCGGACGATGCCCATCTTGAGGAGGACGTTGCCGTAGAGGCGGGTCTCGCCGGTCTGGAGCAGGGCGAAGGCGTGGCGCGCGCGCTCGTAGAAGGCGAAGCGCTCGAGCTTGCCCAGCTGGAAGCGGCTGCCCTCGGCGCGCTCGATGATCTCCTGGAACTCCTTGCAGACCGCGGGCACCGCGGCCGGATCGCCGACCACCTCCATGCGCGCGCAGGCCTGGTCGACGAAGTCGTCGAGCGGCATGACCGAGAGCACCGCTTGCAGGGCGCGGGTGGCGCTGATGCCGTCCAGGCGCACGACCCGCGGGCCCGAGCTCGCGGCCGGGAAGTTGGCATCGACGATCACCAATTCGTCGCCGTGGCCCATCGCGCGCAGCACGTACAGCAGATCCGCGCCGAGCAGCGGATCGAGCCCCTTCAGCATCCCGAGCCTCCCTGACCCTGGCGTCGATGCGCCGGTTGCCGACGCTTCCGGCACGACACTCCGGGCGACACTACACGACTCCGGGGCCGGCGAAACGCCGAAGCTCGAGTTCGGAAAAAGTCAGGCGGCGGTGCCGTTGCCCGGCAGGGCGTGGCTGTGGTCGAGGGCGTAGCCCGTGGCGCGCACGGTGCGCAGGATGTCCGCTTCGCCGCCGGCATTCAGCGCGCGGCGCAGGCGGCGGATGGTGGCATCGACCGTGCGCAGCTCGACGTCCTGGTTCTGGCCCCAGACCAGATCCAAAAGCTGGTCGCGCGAGAACACCCGGCCGGGGCTCTGCAGGAGCTGTCGGAGAAGTCGGAACTCGGTCGGGCTGAGGTGGACCTCGCGCTCGCCGCGCGCGACCCGGTGCGCCACCAGGTCCATCGACAGGTCGGCGAACCGGAGAACCTCGGCCGCGAACGCCGGGCGCACCCGGCGCAGCACGGCGCGCACGCGCGCGATCAGCTCGTCGATCGAGAACGGCTTGGTGATGTAGTCGTCGGCGCCGGTATCGAGGCCCTGCAGGCGGTCGGGCTCCTCGGTGCGCGCGGTCAGCATGATGATCGGCAGATTGGCGGTCTCGGGTCTTGCGCCGCAGCTGGCGGCAGAGCTCGAGCCCGGACATCCAGGGCAGCATCCAGTCGAGCAGCACGACGTCCGGCAGGCGCTCGGCGATCAGGGTCAGCGCCTCGTCGCTGTCGAACGCCTGCTCGACCGCGAAGCCCGCGCGCTGCAGATTGTAGGCCAGCAGCTGCTGCAGCGCGGCCTCGTCCTCGACCACCAGCACGAGCGGCTTCATGGCGCGCCCGGCCTCACGAGGTCGCCGCCGGCTGCCTGGCCGCGGGCGGCATCGATGCGGCCGGCTGGGGCATGCGGTTGATCCTTTGGCCGTGCACCATGTAGTGGATCTTCTCGGCGATGTTGGTGATGTGGTCGCCGACCCGCTCCAGGTTCTTGGCGATGAACAGGAGGTCGATCGAGGCGGTGATGTTGCGCGGGTCCTCGAGCATGTAGGTCGAGAGCTCGCGGAACAGGCTGTTGTACATCGCATCGACCTCGTCGTCGCGGTGCCAGGCGGCGACCGCGCGCGGCGCGTCGCGCTCGACATAGGCGTCGAGCACCTCCTTGATCATCGCCTGGGTGATCTGGGCCATGCGCGGGATCGCGTACTGCGACTGCACCGGCGGCACCTTGGCGAGCGGCTCGACCCGCTTGGCGATGTTGGCGGCGTAGTCGCCGATGCGCTCCAGGTCGTTGGAGATCTTCATCGCCATCGCGATCAGCCGCAGGTCGATCGCCATCGGCTGGCGGGTGGCGAGCAGGCGGATCGCGAGGGTGTCGATCTCCTCCTCGAGGTCGTCGACCCGGTCGTCGTGCTCGATGACCCGGGCCGCGAGCTCGATGTTGCGGTTGGCGAGCGCATCGATCGCCGCCGCGAGCTGCTGCTCGACCAGGCCGCCCATCTCCATGATGTGCCGGGTCAACAGGTTGAGCTGCTGATCGTACGACTTGACGGTGTGGTCGTTGGGCATGAACGAGGGTCCGGGATGGGGGTTAGCCGAAGCGGCCGGTGATGTAGTCCTGGGTCATCGACTGCTGCGGATTGGTGAAGATCTGCTCGGTCTCGCCGTGCTCGATGAGCTTGCCGAGATGGAAGAACGCCGTGTACTGCGAGACCCGGGCCGCCTGCTGCATGTTGTGGGTGACGATCACGATCGTGTAGTTCTGGCGCAATTCGTCGATCAGCTCCTCGATGCGGGCGGTCGCGATCGGATCGAGCGCCGAGCAGGGCTCGTCCATGAGGATCACATCGGGGCTGACGGCGATCGCGCGGGCGATGCACAGGCGCTGCTGCTGCCCCCCCGACAGCCCGAGCCCGCTCTGCTGCAGCTTGCCGCTGACCTCGTCCCACAGGGCCGCACCGCGCAGCGCCGCCTCGACCCGGTCCTGCATCTCCGAGCCAGGGACGCTCTCGTACAGCCGGATGCCGAAGGCGATGTTGTCGAAGATCGACATCGGGAACGGCGTCGGCTTCTGGAACACCATGCCGATCCGGCTGCGCAACAGGTTCAGGTCCTGCTTGGGCGACAGGATGTCGTCGCCCTCGAACAGCACCTCGCCGGTCGCGCGCTGCCCGGGATAGAGGCTGTACATCCGGTTCAAAACCCTCAGCACGGTCGACTTGCCGCAGCCGGACGGGCCGATGAAAGCGGTGACCAGCCCCTCGGAGATCGGCAGGCTGATCTCGTGCAGCGCCTTGAAGTTGTTGTAGTAGAAGGACAGATTGCGGATGCTGATCTTGTCCGCCGGCCGCGCCGCCGCGGCGGGCGGCGAATTCGCCTGGGCCCCGCTCACGTAGGAGGGTGTGCCCGCTTTCGTCTGGGCCAGGCTCATCGCGATGCTCCCTTGGTGCTCAGGGCGGCCAGGACGCGGGCGCAGATGCTGAGGGCCAGGATGAACACCGTGATCAGCAAAGCACCCGCCCAGGCCAGTTTCTGCCAGTCTTCGTACGGACTGAGGGCGAACTGGAAGATGACCACCGGCAGGTTGGCCATCGGGCCGTTCATGTTGTTGGTCCAGAACTGGTTGTTGAGCGCGGTGAACAGCAAGGGCGCGGTCTCGCCGGTGATGCGCGCGACCGCCAGCAAGGCACCGGTGATCATGCCGTTGCGGGCGGCCCGGTAGGCGACCCCGGTGATCACCTTCCACTGCGCGGCGCCGAGCGCCGCGGCTGCTTCGTGCATCGAGGACGGCACGAGGTTCAGCATGTCCTCGGTCGTGCGCACGACCACCGGCAGGACGATGATCGCGAGCGCCATGGCGCCGGCCCAGGCGGAGAAGTGGCCGACCGGGACCACGATGATCTCGTAGATGAACAGCCCGACCACGATCGAGGGCGCGCTCAAGAGGATGTCGTTGATGAAGCGGATGACCTCGGCCAGCAGCTGGCTCTTGCCATATTCGGCGAGATAGGTGCCGGCGAGAATGCCAACCGGGGTGCCGATCAGGGTCGCGACCAGGGTCATGACCACGCTGCCAAAGATCGCGTTGGCGAGGCCGCCGGCGCTGCCGGGCGGCGGCGTCGACTGCGTGAACACGGCGAGGCTGAGGCCGTCGATGCCGTTGTAGACCAGCGTCCAGAGGATCGCGATCAGCCAGAACAGGCCGATCGCGGCCGCCGCGACGGCGAGCGTCAGCGCCGTGTAGTTGGTCAGGCGGCGGCGATCGTAGAGGGTCATGGGTTTCAGCTTCCGGGGGGTTCGGCTTCCGGGGGGCTCAGCTGCCGAGGCGGAGCTTCATGCGGATCAGCAGGATCTTGGCGATCGCCAGCACAAAGAAGGTGATCACGAACAGGATCAGGCCGAGCGCGATCAGCGACGACAGATAGAGGTCGCCGACCGCCTCTGTGAACTCGTTGGCGATCGAGGCCGAGATCGTGGTCCCGGGCGCCAGCAGCGAGGCCGAGACCCGATGCGCGTTGCCGATCACGAAGGTGACCGCCATGGTCTCGCCGAGCGCCCGGCCGAGGCCCAGGATGATGCCGCCGACCACGCCGACCCGGGTCGAGGGCAGGACCACCTGCCAGACCACCTCGCTGGTGGTCGCGCCGAGACCGTAGGCCGACTCCTTCAACATCGGCGGCACCTGCTCGAACACCTCGCGCATGATCGCGGTGATGAACGGCAGCACCATGATCGCGAGGATCAGGCCGGCGGTCAGCATGCCGATGCCGTAGGGCGGCCCCTTGAACAGGACGCCGATCAGAGGGATGTGGCCGAACGTGGCGATCAGGAACGGCTGCACCGAGGTCTGCAGGATCGGGGCGAGCACGAAGAAGCCCCAGATGCCGTAGATGATGCTCGGGATGCCCGCGAGCAGCTCGACCGCGATCCCGACCGGACGCCGCAGCCAGAGCGGCGCGAGCTCGGTCAGAAAGACCGCGATCCCGAAGCTGATCGGGATGCCGATGATCATGGCGACCAGCGAGGTGATCAGGGTGCCGTAGATCGGCGCCAGCGCGCCGAACTGCTCGGTGACCGGGTTCCAGACCTCGGTGGTGAGGAAACCGAAGCCGAAGGTCGAGAGCGCCGGCCAGGCGCCCTTGATCAGGGCCGCGATGACGCCGCCCAGCACCAGCAGGACCGCGAGCGCAAAGCCGAGCGTCAGGTAGCGGAAGATGTCGTCCAGGCGGCGCTGCCGGCGGACCTGCCGCGCGAACTGGGCCTGGGGCATGCTGCTGATCGCAATCGCCATCTCGCGGACCGCAACGCTAGGGGGAAGGATCGGGAGGGGACCGGCGGCAGCGCGCGATCCCCTCCAGCCGGCTCACCGACGGATCACTGGGCGGACGCCGTCCAGAGGGGCTTGCCGTCGGCCTTGATGCTCTTCTTCCACATGTCCTCGACCAGCTTGACCACCGGGTCGGGCATCGGCACGTAGTGCAGCTCCTCGGCCATCTTGTCGCCGTTGGCGTAGCTCCAGGAGAAGAACTTGAGCGCCTCGAGCGAGGCCTGCGGATCCTTCGGCTGCTCGTACATCAGGATGAAGCTGGCACCAGTGATCGGCCAGCTGTCGTCACCGGGCTGGTCGGTCAGGATGACGTAGAAGCGCTCGGCATGGGCCCAGTCGGCATGCGAGGCCGCCGCCTGGAAGGCGTCGCTGGTCGGCGCCACCGCCTTGCCCGCCTTGTTGACCATCAGCACGTAGGGCAGGTTGTTCTGCAGGGCGTAGGCGTATTCGACGTAGCCGATCGCGCCCTGGGTGCGCTGGACGTTGTTGGCGACGCCTTCGTTGCCCTTGGCGCCGATCCCGACCGGCCACTGCACCGACGCGTCGGCGCCGACGTTGCTCTTCCAGTCCGCGTTCGCCTTGGACAGATAGTTGGTGAACAGGAAGGTGGTGCCGGAGCCGTCCGAGCGATGGACGACCGCGATCGCGGTGTCCGGCAGCTGAACGCCGGGGTTCAGCTTGGCGATCGCATCGTCGTTCCAGCTCGCGATCTCGCCCCGGAAGATGTCGGCGAGCGTCTTGCCGTCGAGCTTGATCTGGCCGGTCTTGATGCCCTCGACATTCACCACCGGGACCACGCCGCCCATGATCATCGGGAACTGGACGAGGCCGGCCTCCTTCAGCTCGGCCGGCTCCAAAGGCTTGTCGGAGGCGCCGAAGGTGACGGTCTTGGACTTGATCTGCCGGATGCCGCCGCCCGAGCCGATCGACTGGTAGTTCAGCTGGTTGCCGGTTTCCTTCGCATAGGCTTCGGCCCACTTGGCATAGATCGGATAGGGGAAAGTGGCGCCGGCGCCTGAGATTTCGGCGGCCATGGCGGCCGAGGTCATCAGGACGGCGGCGCCCCCGACCAGGGCGGCGCGGGTGATGGTTCCGAGGGTCCAGGCGCCCGGACGGTCGCTCCGGACGGCTGAGGGCGTCGTGCGCTTCATGGCCGCGTCTCCCATGTGCATGTGCGATGCGGCTGAACGTCGGCCCGCCAGGTGGGCGTTTGATGACGTTTCGGTGACAGTTTCATGACAACAGCTGGCCGGGCTTCGGCCTCGTCGGCAGCGTTGCCGCCGCGGGGCGTGGCACCCGGCCCTCCCCGGCCCCGGTCGCAACCGCTTCGAGCCCGACGTTATGTCGCACCGGTCGGCAGGTAGACCGTGACCGTGGTGCCGCGGCCGAGTTCGCTCTCGATCGCGAGGTGGCCGCGGTGGCGCCGGAGAATGTGCTTGACGATCGCGAGGCCAAGGCCGGTGCCCCCGAGCTGGCGCGAGCGCGCCGGATCGACCCGGAAGAAGCGCTCGGTCACCCGCGGCAGATGCTCGCGCGCGATGCCGGGGCCGCGATCGCTGACGACGATCCGGAGGGCCGCCCGCCCGGTCAAGGGGCCGGCGCCGGGCGGGGCCGCGACCACGTGCTCGCCGGTGATCGTGACCGCGCCCGCGGGCCCGCCGTATTTGACCGCGTTGTCGATCAGGTTGGTCAGCAGCTGGACCAGCTGATCGCGATCGGCGGTGACCGCGGGCAACCGGTCCGCCAGCCTGAGGTCGAGGCGCGCCTTGCGCTCTTCGGCATAGGGCCGGAGCGCGCCGACCACGCTCTTCAGGCAGTCGACCGGGTCGACCTGATCGCTCGGCGCCTGATGCTCGCTCTGCTCGATCCGCGACAGGGACAGAAGGTCGTCGACCAGGCGCGACATCCGGGCGGCCTCGGCGGCCATGGTCGGGAGAAAGCGCTCGCGCGCCTCCGGATCGTCGCGCGCCGGCCCGGCGAGGGTGTCGATGAAGCCGCGCAGGGCAGTCAGAGGCGTTCTCAGCTCGTGGCTGGCGTTGGCGACGAAGTCCTGGCGCATGCGCTCGATCATCAGCTGCTCGGTGAGTTCGCGCAGGCCGACCAGGGCGGCCGCCTGGCGGCGCAGGCGCACCGGCACGATCAGGACGCCGAAGGCGCGCGACGGCGGCCCCGGCAGCTGCAGGGTGAGCTGGACCTCGCCATGGCCGCCCAGCGCCTCGTCGACCGCCGCCAACAGGCCCGGATCGCGCAGGCTCGCCTCGATCGGCCTGCCGACCGGCGGCTGCCCGAACAGCGCCGCCGCGGCCTTGTTGGCGCCGACCACCTGGCGCTCGCGGCCGACCAGCAGCAGGGGGTCGGGCAGCGCGTCCAGCAGAGTCGCGAGCAGGCGGTCGGTCTCGGCGCGGCGCGCGCGCTGCTCGGCCAGAGCGCGGTCGAGGCGATGCAGGGCGGTCGCCAGCTGGTCGCCGCCGAGCTGGCCGAACTCGGGCAGCGGCGGCGTGTCGCGGCCTTCGGCCAGCGCCTCGAGGTAGCGCCCGGTCGCCCGCAGCCGGCGCTCGCGCAGCCAGGCCAGCGCGCCGCTGAGCACGACGCTGAGCAGCCAGGCGAGCACCGCCGGCAGCCAGGCGAGCGCGCCGAGCAGCACCAGACCGAGCAACGTCAACGTCGCCGGCAGCGCCAGCCACACCGTGCGCGCGAGCAGCCGGGCCGGCTGCATCAGCCGCCGCTGCGGCCGGCGGCGGCGCGCCGGGCTGTGGCACGGGCGGGGCGGGCGACACGTCGGCAAGCTCCGAGGGGTTGGCGGATGCGGCGCGCACGGTCGCGCGGCGGGCGCGACCCCGGACCGTCATCTTGATCAGCGCGGGACCAAAGGGCAAGCGTGGGTCGCAAAGCTACCCGCGGGCGTCTTCAATCGACGGTTTCGATTGACGGGGCGGGCGATCTAGTATAGGAAAATAAACCTGTTGAGCTTCCCGGGAGTCACCATGGCTGCACCTCTGCTGCGTCTGTACGACGGCTTCGCGCATACCTCGCCGAACCTGCGCGGCACGGTGCGCGAGCTCCAGGCCGTGCTGCGGCGCCACGACCGCCGGGTGACCATGGATGGCCTGTTCGACCTCGGCACCGAGCAGGCGGTGCGCTCGTTCCAGCGGGCGCAGGGCCTGCCGGCCGACGGCGTGGTCGGCCCGGCGACCTGGCAGGCGCTGATCGAGCCGCAACTGGTGATGCCGCCGGATCACTTCACGACCACCTACGCGCTCGATCACCCGGCGCTGTTGGACGAGCTGCACGGCGCCGCCCGCTACGGCGCCTCGATCGTCGCCGCGGCCGCCGATTTCGGCCTGCCGCCGGCGATCATCGCGGCCCTCGGCTCGCGCGAGTCGCGCTGGGGCCTGGCGCTCACGCCGCGCGGCCCGGGCGGCACCAGCGATCTCGTGCCGCGCCCGTTCACGCGGCCGCACCGCTCGCTGCCCTTGCCCGCCGATGGCCGCGGCTTCCGGCGGGGCCTGATGCAGATCGACTACGATGGCCACGAGTTCGCCCGCAGCGGCGACTGGCAGAGCCCCGATGCCAACCTCCGCTATGCCTGCGGTCTCCTGCACGAAGCCAAGGCGCAGCTCCGCCGCCGCACGGTGCTGCACGGCCAGGCGCTCCTGCGCGCCGCGCTCGCCGCCTACAACTGCGGCACCGGCAACGTCATGCGGGCGGTGCAGCACGGCTTCGACCTCGACTTCTACACGGTCGGCCGCGACTATGCACGTGACGTCCTCGACCGCGCCGGCTTCTTCGAGGCCCACGGCTGGGAATAGGCCGCTGCGGGCTGACGCGGCGGGTCCTTTCGAACTTGCAACAGCTGCCGGAGCAGCGCATTTTCATCGGGTTTTGTTGATGGGCCGTCCAGGAGTCGGCCGAGCAGAATTAACCTTCGGCCGCACTGGCGTCAGGAGGGGATTAAGTCATGAACAAGCCAATGCACTCGCTCGGGTTCGCGGTTTTCGCAACGATCGCCTTGGGCGGCGGCCTGGTCCAGCCCGCGGCCGCCACGCAATCCCTGAAGCTCGCGTATGGTTCTCCCTGGGTGGGGTGGGGGCCGTTCTACGTCGCGGCGCAGAAGGGCTATTTTGCAGACGAAGGCCTCGAGGTCGAAATCGCCTATATCGAGCCGACCACGCCGCAGGCCGGATTCGATCTGTTGACCAACGAAGAGATCGACGGGCGCTTCAGCACCCTCGACGAAGCCGCTCTCTACTGGAAAGCCGAGACCCCGTTCGCGGTCATGCTCGCGACCGACGTGTCCGCGGGCGGCGATGGCGTCCTGGTGCGGCACGATCGCAACATCGCCTCGATCAACGACCTGAAAGGCAAACGCATCGGGCTGTGGCTGACCACGCCCTCCCACTTCCTGCTCAACTATCTGCTGCAAAAGAACGGGATGTCGGAGGCCGATGTCACGCTCGTCGATCTGTCCGCCGAGGCGGCCGCGGCCGCGGTCGTGGCCGGCGAGGTCGATGCGGCGGTCACCTGGAGCCCGTACCTGGCCAAGGCGGCGGCGGATCCGAACGTCGAAATCCTGATCACCTCGAAAGACACGCCCGGCCTGATCACCGACGTGCTGCTGATGCGCACGGAAGCGCTGGCTTCGGATCCGGACACCTGTCAGCGCCTGGTGCGGGCGTGGAACAAGGCGGTCGCCTACCAGAAGAGCAACCCCGACGAGGCCGCGGCGATCATGGCCAAGGGGCTGGACTATGGCAGCGCGGAGAACGTCCAGGCCGATCTGGCCGGGCTCGCCCTCCAGGGCAAGGAGGAAAGCGCGCAGCTGTTCGGCGGCAGCGGCCCGGGCACGGCGCTCGGGACCGCGAGCTTCGCGGTCGAGCTGTGGACCCGGCTGGGCCGGCTCACGACCCCGGTGCAGGCCGCAGATCTGGTCGACGCCCGCTGCCTCGAACCCTAGCTCGCGCCGACCTCGCGGCGCGCCGTCAAGGGGGGCGGCGCGCCGTCAAGGGGGCGGCGCATCGCGGTTGGCGGCCGTCGGCGAAGGTGAAGAATTTACCGCTTCCGCATAAGCTCCGCCGGTCCGGTCCAGGCGGAGAGGGGCGATGGGGGCACACGCGCGCGACCGCAGGGTCATCACGATCCTGCGCCAGGCGCTCGAACGACTGCGGGGCGCGCCCGCCGCACGGCGGTCGGTCGGGCTGCTGATCGGCCTCCTGCTGCTCGCCGGCTGCGCCAGCGTGTTCAGCAACGCCGCGCCGCCCGATGTCAGCCTCGCCGGCCTTGGCTTCGGCGAGCCCGGGCTGTTCGAGCAGCAGCTGCGGATCGACCTGCGGGTGCGCAACCCCAACGATTTCGAGCTCGGGATCGACCAGGTGACCTTCGACCTCGAGGTCAACGATAAGGCCTTCGCCCACGGCCGGACCACCGAGGCGTTCGATCTGCCGGCGCAGGGCGAGACGGTCGTGCCGGTCATGGTCAACGTGCCGACCAACGATCTGATCGACCGGCTGCTGGCGCTCGGCGTCGAGCGCCGGCTCGACTATCGCCTGTCCGGCGAGGCCAAGCTCGCGAGCCTCCTGTTCGGCACCATCCCGTTCCACCGCGAGGGCAAGCTCGCCCTGCCGCACATCCCCGCCCTCGCGCCGCCCGAATCCCAGTCCTAGTCTCAGTCCAGCGTCGGCGGCGCGCCGCCGCGAAGCGGATCGTTAACGCGCTGCGGGCAACAATCTCACGTCTGTCATAGGCGCGCGCGGCGCATGCCGCCCGCTCGGCCGCGAACGCGTCCTGGCCGCGTACAGGGTTGGCGCACAGCCTCGGGAGAGGGTCTTGAGCGGAGCGGAGCAACATCAGATCGGCCGGGTGGTGTGCGTGTCCGGCTCGCAGGTCGTGGCCGTGATCGAGCCGGACGCGTCCCAGCAGCTGCACAAGGGCAGCCTGGTCAAGATGCGGATCGCCGAGCTCACGACCTACGGCATCGTCAGCGGCCTCAGCATCCCGGTGCCGGCGCAGACCTCGGCCGAAGGCCAGGTCCATCTGGCCGAGCTGGAGCTGATCGGCGAGGCAAAACCCGCCGCCGATCCGGCCCGGCCGGCCCGTTTCCGCCGCGGCATCTCGGCCTTCCCGGCGCTCGGCGACGCCCTCCTGCCGGTCACCCAGGACGATCTCGCCTGCGTCTATGCCTCCTCCGCGAGCTCGACCGTGCGCATCGGCACGGTCCATCTGAACCAGACCCAGCCGGTGCTGATCTCGCCGGACGACCTGCTCGGCAAGCACTTCGCGATCCTCGGCACCACCGGCTGCGGCAAGTCCTGCGCGGTCGCCCTGATCCTGCGCCGGATCCTCGAGACCCACGCCAACGCCCACGTGCTGCTGCTCGATCCGCACAACGAGTACGCGCGCGCCTTCCCCGACCACGCCGAGGTCCTCGGCCCCGACAGCCTGCAGCTGCCCTACTGGCTCCTGAACTCGGAAGAGATCGCCTCGGTGATCCTCGGCAACAAGCCGCAGACGACCGACCGCAGCGCCGTGATCGCGATCCTCAACGAGCTGATCCCGCTCGCCAAGGCATCGCTGCAGCGCGACCGCTACAGCGGCCTGCAGATCACCATCGACACGCCGGTGCCCTATCGCCTGACCGACATCCGCCAGCTGCTCGACGAGGCCCTGGGGCGGCTCGACAAGCCCGAGAGCCTGGCACCCTATCGCTGGCTCAAGAGCCGGCTCGAGGTGCTGACCGCCGACTCGCGCTTTGCCTTCATGTTCGGCGGCATCTCGGTCCAGGACAACATGGTCCGGATCCTCTCGCGCCTGTTGCGCATGCCGGTCAACGGCAGGCCGGTCACCATCATCGACCTCTCGGGCGTGCCGTCCGAGGTCCTGAACGTGGTGGTCTCGGTGGTCTGCCGCATGACCTTCGACTTCGCGCTCTGGAGCCGGGGCGCGCAGCCGATGCTGCTGGTGTGCGAGGAGGCGCATCGCTACGCGCCCGCCAATCCCGAGCTCGGCTTCGAGCCGACCAAGGAGGCGCTCGCCCGGATCGCCAAGGAAGGCCGCAAATACGGCCTCTCGCTCGGCATCGTGAGCCAAAGGCCCTCGGAGCTGGCGCCGAGCATCCTGTCGCAATGCAACACCACCTTCGCCTTCCGCCTGACCAGCCTGCGCGATCAGGAGATCGTGCGCGGCATCACCATCGACACCGCCTACGGCCTGCTCGATTTCCTGCCCTCGCTGGGCGATGCCGAAGCGATCGTGGCCGGCGAAGGCGTCGCCTCGCCGCTGCGCGTGCGCTTCGACCGCCTGCCGCCCGATCAGCAGCCGCACAGCGGCACCGCCCGATTCTCCAAATCCTGGCAGCACGACGGCCAGGACGAGAGCTTCGTCGCCGAGGTCGTGGAACGCTGGCGCCGCCAGCAGCGCTGACCGACCGCCGGCGCCGGCGATAGATTGCCCCCTCCCCCTCGATGGGGGAGCGCCGGGGTGGGGGTGCCGCCGCCAGGACGAGGCGGCCGGATCTTCCCGCGCCGGGGATCAGTAGCGCACGACCACCAGGGCCGGAGCTGGCTCGGGCGTGGCGCGCCCGGCGCCGGCGGCCGGCGTGGCGGCTGCAGCGCCGCGCGCGCGCTGCAGGTGGTCCCAGGACGGCTGGTCGAGCCAGGTCGTCAGGCGCTCGATCGGCAACGGCTGCGATACGAAGAAGCCCTGGCCGGAATCGCAGCCGAGCTGGCGCAGGATCGCCAGGTGCCGCTCGCTCTCGATGCCCTCGGCGACCACGGTCAGGCCCAGGTTGTGGGCGAGATCGATGGTCGAGCGCACGATCACCAGATCGTTGTCGTTGTCGATCATCTGCAGAACGAACGACTTGTCGATCTTGAGCTCGTGCAGCGGCAGCCGCTGCAGGTGCGAGAGCGAGGAATAGCCGGTGCCGAAGTCGTCGATCGACAGCCGGACCCCGAGCTCGTGCAGCCGGAACAGGTTGCGCCGCGCGCGCTCCGGATCGTGCATCACCGCGGTCTCGGTCAGCTCGAGGGTGAGCAGGCGCGGATCGACCCGCCATTTGCCGAGCAGGGCGGCGATGACCTCGGGCAGCCCCTCGTCGTGCAGGCTGCGGGTCGAGAGGTTGACCGCGATGCTGATGTCGAGGCCGGTCCCCTGCCAGTGCGCCAGCTGGGCGAGCGCGGCATCGAAGCTCCAGTGCGTGAATGGCTGGATCAGGCCGGTCTTCTCGGCGTGCGGGATGAACTCGTCGGGCAGGATCGCGCCCTGAGCCGGGTGGCGCCAGCGCGCCAGCGCCTCGACGCTGCGGATCGTGTCGGCCAGCAGGTCGAGCTTGGGCTGGAACTCGAACGACAGCTGGCCGCCCTCGATCGCCTGGCGGAGCGCCCCGGTCAGGGTCAGGTGCCGGATCGTGTTGCGATCCTTGACGCGATCGTAGAGCTGGACCGGGCCGCCGCCCTTCTTGGCGGCGTACATGGCGACGTCGGCGCATTGCAAAAGGCGCGCGGGGTCGTCGGCGTGCTCGGGGAACAGGGCGATGCCGATGCTGACCCCGACCTCGACGCGCAGCCCTCGGGTGACCTCGAACGGGCGCTGCACCGCGTCCACGATCCGGCCGGCGACCGTCCAGGCGCGCTCGAGGTCGGAGGCGGCCGGCAGCAGGATCGCAAACTCGTCGCCGCCCAGGCGGGCGATCGTGTCGCTGTCGCGGATGCACTCGTGCAGGCGCTGGGCGAACTGGGTCAGGAGCAGGTCGCCGACGTGGTGGCCAAGCGTGTCGTTGATCTCCTTGAAGCGGTCGAGATCGAGCAGCAGCAGCGCCAAGGGCTTGTGCTCGCGGGCGGCGGCGCGCAGCGCCTGGGCCAGACGATCGTTGAGCAGGAGGCGGTTGGGCAGGCCGGTCAGCGAATCGTGCACCGCCTGATGGCGCAGCCGGGTCTCCTGCGCCTTGGCGGTCGTGATGTCGCGCACGATCGCGATCAGCAGGCGCTCGTCCTCGACCACCGTCGGACGCAGCGACAGTTCGACCGGGAAGGCAGCCCCGTCCTGGCGGCGCGCCAGGCCTTCGAGGCGGTCGCCGCCGGCGGCCTCGAGCGGCCGGTACTTGGGCAGCTCGGGGAACAGCTGCAGGACGTGGCGCCCGATCAGCTCGGCCGGCCGGCAGCCGAACATGCGCAGCGCCGCCTCGTTGGCGGTGTCGATGCGGCCGTCGGCGCGCACCGCGAGGATGCCATCGAAGCTCTGCTGCACGATGTTGCGCATCAGCGCGTCGAGCTTCTGCAGCTTCTGGCCGTGGGCGAGCGCGAGCTCGGCCTGACCGCGATCGACGATCCGCGCCAGCTCCGCGCCGTACCTCACCAGCAAGGAGGAGCTGTGCTGGCTGACCGCGGTCCGAAACAACATGGCGCTGCGCTGCGCTCCCCGGGCGTTTCCTCAAGCCCGGAGCGTAAAACATCGAGGTAAGCGGTCCGTTGAGAAAGCCGGTTAACGGCGTCCGTGCTCATCCGAGCCCGGCTTTGCGCAGCGCCGTGCCGAAGCGGTCGCGATCGCTCTGATTGCGGAAGAATTGACCGAACGAGCCAACTTCGAAGAACGGATGCAGCCGCCGGACGTCGGCGGCCGCGCGCGCCGCCGCGGCCAACTGCCCGGCATCGGCGTAGGCGGCAGCGAGCGCGATGTAGAACATGACGTGCTGCGGATAGCGACCGGCGCCACGCTCCGCAGTTCGGATCGCATCGTCGTCGCGGTGCTGGAGGTAGTAAGCCATCGCGAGATTGCTGAACGTATTGGGGGTCGGGCTCGGGTCGAAGCGCACGGCGTCCTCGAGCGCCGTGACGGCATCGCTGGTCCGGCCGCCGACCAGCAGGACCCAGCCGCGCTCGGCGTCATTGGCCGCCTGGTTGGGATTGGCCGCGGTCGCCCGGTCGAGCTCTTCCAGCGCGCGGTCGTAGTCCTGATGATAGGTGTCGACGATCGCCAGCAGGACGTGGGCGAGCTGATTGGTCGGGTCGAGACGCAGCGCGGCCTGGGCAAGCTCGTGCGCGTGCGCCAGCTCGCGATCGGGCCGTTCGGTCCAACCCATCTCCGCGGACTTGCTGTGCGTCCAGGCGAGGGCCGCGTAGGCGTCGGCATAGTCGCGATCCAGCTCGATCGCCTTTTCGAGCTGCTCCTGGGCCCGCAAATTGCTCGGACGCGTGAACTGTCGAAAGCTCTGCCGGGCGCGCAGATAATAATCATAGGCGCTCAGACTGTCGGTCGGTTGCGCGGTTGCGCGCTCCTGCTCGAGATTGGTCACGCGGATCGCGAGCGCGCTGACGATCTGGCGGGTGATGTCGTCCTGGAGCGCGAAGAGGTCGTCGACGCTGCGGTCGTAGCGCTCGGACCAGAGCAGGACGCCCCGCCTGGCGTCGGTCAGCTGGATGGTGACGCGGATCCGAGCATCCGAGCGCCGCACGCTGCCGTCGGCGACGTAGCGTACGCCCAGATCGCGACTGAGCTGACCGGGGGCCACCGTTTGCCCCTGGTAGGGCGCCACCGCGTTCCACGACATCACCGAGAGGCTGGAAAACCGGCCGAGCGCCGAGATGATGTCTTCGGTCACGCCCTCGCTGAAGTAGTCCTGCGCGGGATCGTCGCTTTGATTGGCGAACGGCAGAACTGCAATGGTCGGCCTGCCACCGGCGACCGGCTCCGTTGGCCCGGGCCCGGCCGTCGCTGGCGCCTCGGCAGGGGCGCCGGGCGCCGCCCGCTCCGCGCCACGCCATTGCGGCCAGCCGCCCGGCCAGATGGTCAGCAGCACCGCCGGCAGCAGGACCGCCAGGCCCGCTGCGATGGCCCCGATCCAGAGACCGCGCGCCATCCGGATCGTCCGGCCCCTGGCGGCGCCCTCCAGCGGGACGCCATAGACGCGGACCGGCTCGGCAATGTTCTTCACCCGGTGGCTGCCGCGGTCGCGAAAGTCGAGATCGAGCTTGTTGCGGACCTGATCGTAGACCGCGCCGGAAATGGCGATGCCGCCGGGCGCGGCGAGCGCCTGGACGCGCGCCGCGACATTGACCCCGTCGCCGAAGATGTCCTCGCCATCGACGATCACGTCGCCGACGTTGATGCCGATCCGAAACTCGAGCCGCCGGTCGGCCGGCAGCTCGCCGTTGCGGACCGCGAGCGCCCGCTGGATCTCGACCGCCGCGTTGAGAGCGCCGACCACGCTCGGAAAGTCGCCGAGCACGCTGTCGCCCGCGGTGCCGACGATGCGGCCGTCATGCCGGGCGATCGCCTCGGCGATCACCCCGCGGTAGGTCGTGAGGATCGTGTGAGTGCCGGCCTCGTCGGCCCCCATCAGCCGGCTGTAGCCATGGACGTCGGCGGACAGGATCGCGGTGAGCTTTCGCTTGGCGAGAGCCGCATCGACAGGCTTCACGCGGCGATCGGGTGCGACCATGACACCGCCGGCCGGGCCGGACAAACTCCGCCCCGTACTCTCGAATTGACGACCCTGCGTGATCCTACGATAGTTCGCCGGAGTTGACATCATTCGTGGTCGGTTGCGGCCCCGAGCCGCCAGTCTCATGTGATTGGGAGTGGCAGGCGCGAGCGGCCGCCTGCCTGGAGGGCGGATTATGCTGACCCCCGTGCTTAGGGCCCTGACGCCGGCGGCGCTCGCGCTATGGGTGATCGTGGCACTGCCTGCCCTGGCCGACGAGCGCATCAACACGACCGCCGACGAGGTCGCGATCGACGGCTACGACACCGTCGCCTATTTCACCGACGGTCGCGCGCTCAAGGGCAAGCCCGAGTTCGAGCAGGTCTGGCAGGGATCGAGGTGGTGGTTCACCAGCGCCGAGCACCGCGACCTGTTCGCCCGCGACCCGGAGCGCTACGCGCCGCAGTTCGGCGGCTTCTGCACCGGCGGTCTGTCGCTCGGCTACCTCATCGAGGCCAACCCCGAGAACTGGTCGATCATCGACGGCCGGCTCTACATCAATCACTCCCAGCACGGCCGGGACCTGGTCCGAGCCGACCCGGGACCGGTCATCACCGCCGCCGAAGCCACCTGGGCACGGTTCGGGCACGGGTTCGCGGTGGGCGAGGGCGACGGCTTCTGACGTAGCTGCCAGAGGCTGATCGGCTACCGGTCCGCTCAGGCCGCCCGGCCCAGTTTCAGCTCCAGCCGACCGCCGAGGCGCTTCAGCGCGGCCTCGATGCGGTCGATGTGCGAGCGATGGTCGAAGCGCAGCAGACGGCGCACCGCACCCTCGCTCACCCCCAAAAGGCGCGCGAGCTCGACCTTATTGGTGCCGGTCTCGTGCATCCGCCGCATCAGCGCGAGCTTGGCCTCGATCAGCACCGGCAGCTCGATCAGCCGCTCCCCCTCGGCGACCGGCGACGGCTCCGGCCAGGGCTCGTCGTACCTGATCCGAAACTCCAACGCGACGCCCAGGCCGTACATGGCGGCCTCGAGGGTCCGCTCGAGATCGTCGCCGAACGCGTTCGCCTCCGGCAGATCCCGGAAGATGACGCTGAAGCCACCGTCGTCCTCAGGCAGGAACAGCGCGGGATATGCGACCATCGTCACGCCTCCTCCCTCTACAGATCCCTTGGTTCGATACCTAGCTGCCGGCACATGTTGTGGAACGTACCCCGCGGTATGTCATGGCGCATGTCCGGAATGACCGTCCTGCGGCCATCGAGATAGAGCGTCGCGTGGTCGCCTTTGCCGCAGCCACGTCGAGCACCACCCGAAGGCCACGCTTTCTCGCCAGCCGGCGCACGCGCCTGATGAACTCGCGACCGGCATGCCATCGGACACTTATGTACGATCACGAGCACGCAAATTCCAGCCCTTCGGCGGCCGCTCACCTTTGCCGGGTCTCCCAGTCGGGGGCGATCCAGACCGGGGCGTCGAGGGGTGGGAGAGGAGGGCGGCCGCGGATCAGGTCGGCGGCTTTTTCGGCCAGCATGATGGTCGGGGCGTTGAGGTTGCAGGACGGGATGCTCGGCATGATCGAAGCGTCGACCACGCGCAGGGCTTCGACCCCGTAAACCCGGCATTCGGCGTCGACCACCGCCATGGGATCGCTGTCCGGGCCCATCTTGCAGCTGCAGGAGGGGTGGTAGGCGCTCTCGGCGTGGGTGCGCACGAAGGCGTCGATCTCGGCGTCGCTCTGCACGTCCTGGCCGGGGGCGAGCTCGGCGCCGCGGTAGGGGTCGAAGGCTTTCTGGGAAAAAACCTCGCGGGTCAGGCGGACCGCGGCGCGCATCTCGGCGCGATCGCCCTCGGTTGCCATATAGTTGAAGAGGATCGAGGACGGCTCGCGCGGGTCTGCGGACCGCAGCTGCACCCGGCCGACCGAGGTCGGGCGCATCGGGCCGACGTGGGCCTGGAAGCCGTGGCCCGGATAAGGATTGCTGCCGTCGTAATTGATCGCGATCGGGAGGAAATGATACTGCAGGTCCGGGTGCTCGACGCCCGCCGCCGAGCGGATGAAGCCGCCCGCCTCGAACTGGTTGGAGGCGCCGATGCCGCGCCCAAGGAACAGCCAGTTGGCGCCGATCCAGAGCTTTTTTGCCACTCTCTCCGAACCATAGAGCGAGATCGGCTGGGTGCAGGCGTGCTGGACGTAGATCTCCATGTGGTCCTGGAGGTTGCGGCCGACGCCCGGGCGGTCGGCGACCACCTCGATGCCGAGCGCGTCAGCTGATCGGCTCGGGCCGATCGCCGGACAGGAGCAAAAGCTGGGGCGAGTTGATCGCGCCGCCGGCGAGGATCACCTCGCGGGTCGCGCGGGCGTGCCGGAGCTGGCCGCCGTCGCATAGTCGACGCCGCTTGCCCGCAGCCCCTCGAAGCGGATCCGGGTCGTCAGCGCACGGGTGCGGAGCATGAGGTTCGGCCGCTTAAGCGCCGGGCGCAGATAGGCCTTGGCCGCACTCCAGCGCCGGCCCCGGTGCGTGGTCCGGTCCATCGCGCCGAAGCCTTCCTGCTGGAAGCCGTTCATGTCGGCGGTCACCGGATAGCCCGCCTGCCGCCCGGCCTCGATGAACGCAGGGTAGAGCGGGTTGCGGCCGGCGCCGGTCGCGACGTGGAGCGGCCCGTCGCCGCCCCGATAGGCGTCGGCGCCGCGGTCGCGGGTCTCGGCGCGCTTGAAGTAGGGCAGGAGGTGCGCGTAGTCCCAGCCCTGGAGCCCGGCCTGCGCCCAGCGGTCGTAGTCGCGCGCATGGCCGCGCACGTACGCCATGCCGTTGATCGAGGACGAGCCGCCGAGCACGCGCCCGCGCGGGCAGTAGATCCGGCGGCCATCCAGATACGGCTCCGGCTCGCTCTCGTAGTGCCAGTTGTAGGTTTTGCCTTTGAGCGGATAGGCGAGTGCTGCCGGCATGTGCAGGCGCCAGTCCCAGGCGTGGTCGACCGGCCCCGCCTCGAGCAGGAGCACGCTCGCAGCCGGGTCCTCGGTCAGGCGACCGGCGAGCACGCAGCCCGCCGAGCCGGCGCCGACGATCACATAGTCGAAGGCCTCAGCAATGGCCATCGGCACGGCTCCGGCGGCAGCGGCGGCGCCGCCGGTCCGGCCGAACTCACGGCTCCGACGCTGCTCGTTACGGCCGGGCGTCAACCCTGGTCCGGGGCCGGGCCCGGCGCGTCGTCCCGCGCCTTGGCCTCGGGCAGCGGCTCGGCCGCCGCGCGCCAGGCCTCCTCGATCGTCGAGCTGCAATTTTGCCAATCCTCGCAGCCCGGCGTCTGCGCGCAGCGGCGCAGGTCCACCAGCGCCTTGGCCGCCTCGCCGGTCACGCCGAACTCGAGCAGCTTCTTGGCGGTATCCAGATTGGCGACACAGGGTGCGCGCACGGCCCGTCTCCCCGAGGATGATCAAGCACCCGAGCTATACCGCGCCCGGGCGCTCCCGATCCAGATGATTTTTCGCCCGCGGCCCGGGCTGCCGCCGCCAGCGGCGGCGCTCACTGGAGCGCCTGGCCGCCGGCGGCGAGGCGTTTGGCCTGCCCGATCCAGTCCTCGCGCTCGATCCGGCCCTTGAAGCGCAGGCGCTGGTTGACCCAGGCGACGTTGTCCGGGGTGAACGCGGCGATCTGGCGGAAGTGGAAGATCCCGAGCTGGTGCAGGGTGCGCTCGATGCCGGGACCGATGCCGCTGATCTGCTGCAGATCGTCCGGCGTGCCCTCGGGCCGCGCCAGCGCCGCGGGCGGCAACCCGGCCCGCTCGGCTGGCGGAGGGTCGGCGCGGCCGGTGGTCACCGCCTTGGGCGTGGTCACGGCGGCGCCTGCCTCGAGGTCGGCGATCCGCGCCTCGAGCCGCCCGACCTCCGCCTGATGCCTGGCATTGGCCGCTTGCGCCCGAGCGAGCTCGTCCTGCAGCTGCGTGATGCGGGCGGCCAGCTCCGACGGGTCCGCCGCAGCCCGCTGCCCAGCCGCCGCACCGACACCTCCAGCCACCGCGCCGGCACCTCCGGCCGCGGCAAGCTCGGCGCGCAGCCGGTCGCGCTCGTCCTCCAGGCGCGCAACGCGCGCCCGCAACTCCGCCTCCCCGCTCGCCCCCTCGGCCTGGAGCCGGCTCGCGCGCATCAGCCAGCCGAGCGCAAAGCCGAGCGCCGCGGCGATGATCAGAAACACCAGGATCTGCACGAAGAGGCTCAAGGCCCGTCTCCCCACCGGCCCCGCCGGGGCGCGCCATCACGTTCGCGCGTGAGCGCTTTTGGGCATCCTAGGAGACGGCGCGCGCGCCGTCAAAACGTCGCGCCGCGCACCAGTCAACATCCTCCTGCGCCGGTCGCTTCTCACTCCGCCGCCTTGGGCCGGTCCGGGAACAGGAACTCGCGGCCGACCTTGACCCGGGGCACGCCGTTGTAGGCGATCACGTCGGCGGTGGCGTAGGTCTCGCTCCACAGCTCGGGCAGGAAGGAGCCGGTGCCGATGATGTCGATCGGCGCGCGCACGCTCGCCATCAGCTTGCACTTGCGCGGGCTGAAGCCCGAGCTCGCGATGATCTTGACCTTGTCGAAGCCGGCCTCATCGAGGGTCTCGCGCAGATGGTAGATCGCGGCCGCGGTGACGCCGGTGCCGACCAGCCAGCGCAGCTCGGTCTCGGTCCGGTAGGTGCGGATCGCATCCGGCCAGTGGCGGTCGAGCACGGCGTAGGAGGCGGCGGTGTCCAGACCCTCGACGAAGCGCCCACCGTGGGTGTCGAGGCGGATGCCGAGCCGGCCCAGGGCGGCGAGCTGCGGGAAGGCGCGGCAGACCTCGAGGGTCTCGGTGATCTCGCGGCCGAAATAGTCGACCAGCACGTAGAGCGGATCGTCGGGAAAGGTCGCGTGGAACATCTCGGCCGCGCGCAGGGTCGAGCCGGCGTAGCCGATCAGCGCGTGCGGCATGGTGCCGAGACCGCGCGGATTGCCGAAGTAGTGAGCGGTGGCGTCGGTCGCATTGCCGATGAAGCCGCGCGCGTTGGCCTCGCGCTGCGCCTTGGCCGAGCCGACGCTCGCGGCGTAGGCCATCATCTCGGCCATCTCGGCGCCGGCGCAGTGGCGCGCGTCCATGGCGAGAAAACCGACGTAGGGCAGGTCGGTGCACATCAGGAAGGCGTTGAAGGCGGCCACGCAGGGCGGGCCCAGCTTTTGCAGGAACACGGTCTCGAGGTCGACCAGATGCTCGAGCGGGCCAGTGATGTAGAGCAACGGCTCGCCGGCGCCGACCCAGTCGCCCTCGGCATAGCAGAGCTCGACGGCGAACGCGGTGCCGCGCGCCGCCGCCATCGCGTGGAGCCAGTCGACCGCGAGCTTGGGCGTGCAGACCACCGGCCGGCGCATGAACACGGCGTAGGTCACCTCGGCATCGCCGAACCGGCGCACGACCTCCCGGGTCTTCAGGAAATACTTGTCGGTGAAGCTCGCCAGCTCGTCTGCGTCCGGGCTCATCGCCGGCTCCCCCTCGCCTCGCGCACCGCTTCGAATTAGGCACTTTGGCCGCCCGGAGGCAAGCCGGGCGACCGGCCGGGCCTACCCGACCGCCTGCGACCCGGCGGCGCGTCTAGCCGGTCGCCCGCTCCCCAAGCAGAGCCAACAGCGGGCCGTGCGGCAGCGCCGGCACGCGCAGCTGATCGGGCGGGCGCGGCAGGATCGCGGTCACGCCGGTGCGCACCGGGCCCCGTCCGACCACGAGCGGACCGGCGCCCTCGATCAGGGTCGTATAGCCCACCCGAACTCCTGCGACGTCCGTGATCGCGTTATGCGGGCCCGGCTCGCCTTCGAACGGCACGCCGAGCCCGCGCGCCCGAAGTCTGCCCGCCGGCGTCGCCCTATGCGCCGCCGGCATCGTCGGCTTCACGATCGCTTCGCTACTGCGCCGCGACCCTTAGCGCCTGGCGCTCGTCCTTGAGGGCCTCGGCAATCAGGAAGGCGAGCTCCAGGCTCTGGGAGGCGTTGAGGCGCGGGTCGCAGTGGGTGTGGTAGCGGTCGGCCAACGCCTCGTCGGTGATCGCCTGGGCGCCGCCCGTGCATTCGGTCACCTCCTGGCCGGTCATCTCGACGTGGACGCCGCCCGCGTGCGTGCCTTCCGCCTTGTGGACCGCGAAGAAGCGCTGCACCTCGGCCAGGATGCGCTCGAACGGCCGGGTCTTGTAGCCGCTGCTCGACTTGATCGTGTTGCCGTGCATCGGATCGCAGGTCCAGACCACGTGGCGGCCCTCGCGCTGGATCGCGCGCACCAGTGCCGGCAGGCGGCGCTCGACCTGCTCGTGGCCCATGCGCACGATCACCGTCAGGCGTCCCGGCTCGTTGGCCGGATTGAGCAGGTCGCAGAGCGTGAGCAGCTCGTCAGCGGTGGCGCTCGGGCCGAGCTTGACGCCGATCGGGTTGGCGATGCCGCGGGCGAACTCGACGTGGGCGCCGTCCGGCTGGCGGGTGCGCTCGCCGACCCAGACCAGATGCGCCGAGGTGTCGTACCAGAGGCCGGAGGTCGAATTCGACCCGGGTCATCGCCTGCTCGAAGCCGAGCAGCAGCGCCTCGTGCGAGGTGTAGAGCGTGGTCCGCTTGAGCTCCGGCGTCGACGCGTCGGTGACCCCGCAGGCCTCCATGAAGGCCAGCGCCTCGGTGATCCGGTCGGCCATGTCGCGGTAGCGCTGGCCCTCGGGCGAGCGGTCGACGAAGCCCAGCATCCAGCTGTGCACCCGGGTCAGCGCCGCATAGCCGCCGTCGGTGAAGGCGCGCAACAGGTTGAGCGTCGCGGCCGCCTGGGCGTAGGCCTGGATCTGGCGCGCAGGATCAGGCAGCCGGGTCGCCGCGTCGAACTCCAGCCCGTTGACGATGTCGCCCCGGTAGCTCGGCAGCTCGAGGTCGCCCTGGCGCTCGGTCGGCGCCGAGCGGGGCTTGGCGAACTGGCCCGCCATGCGCCCGACCTTGACCACCGGCATCGCCGCGCCATAGGTCAGCACCACCGCCATCTGCAGGAACACCCGCAGCGTGTCGCGGATGTTGTCGGGGTGAAACTCGGCGAAGGATTCCGCGCAGTCGCCGCCCTGGAGCAGGAAGGCTTTGCCGGCAGAGACGTCGGCCAGCTGCTTCTTGAGGTTGCGCGCCTCGCCCGCGAACACCAGCGGCGGATAGCGCGACAGCTGCGCCTCGACCTTGGCCAGCGCCCCGGCATCCGGGTATTCGGGCATCTGGCGGGCGGGCTTCGACCTCCAGCTCGCGGGCGTCCAGGTCTGCGCCATCACGGCGTCCCCTTTATGGTTGGACATGGCTCACGCCATCTGGTTGGGCTCGGGCTCACGCCGTTGCCTGATACATGGTGACGAACTCTTCCGCCGCCGTCGGATGCAGACCGACGGTCGCATCGAATTGCGCCTTGGTCGCGCCCGCGGTCAGCGCGACCGCCAGACCCTGGATGATCTCGGCGGCATCGTCGCCGACCATGTGGCAGCCGAGCACGCGATCGCTCGCCCGGTCCACCACCAGTTTCATCATGGTCCGAACCGGCTCGCCGGTCAAAGTGTGCAGCAGCGGCCGGAAGCTGGTCTTGAAGACCAGGACATCGTGGCCCTTCTCGCGCGCCTCCGCCTCGCCGAGACCGACCGAGGCGACCTCGGGGATGCCGAACACCGCGGTCGGCACCTGGTCGTAGTTCACGACATGCGGATTGGCGTTGAACAGGGTCTCGGCGATCACCCGGCCCTCGGCGATCGCGACCGGGGTCAGATCGAACTGCGCCGGATCGATGCCGCAGGCGGCGTGATCGCTGCAGTCGCCGACCGCGTAGATGTGGGGCACGCTGCTCCGGTAGGCGGCATCGACGATGACCGCGCCATTCTCGGTCATAGCGACGCCCAGCTGCTCGAGGCCGAGGCCTTTGGTATTGGGGATCGGCATCCGGCCGGTGGCGTAGAGGACCGCGTCCGCCGGAATCGGCCCGGCCGCGGTCATCACGACCAGCCGTCCGCCCGCTCGCTCGATGTGGTGCACCGGCGTGCTGCCGCGGATGTCGAGGCCGTGCGAGCGCATCTGCTCGGTCAGAAACTGCCGGACGTCGGGGTCGAGCCAGCGCAGCGGCTGCTCGCGGCGCAAAAGGAGCGAGGTCTCGACCCCCAGCGCCTGGAAGATGCAGGCGAGCTCGACCGCGACGTAGCCGCCGCCGATCACCACCAGGCGCTGCGGCCGCTCGCGCAGGTTCTCGAGCGCATCGTCGGAGGTGATCGCGTGCTCGATGCCGGGCTGATCGGGCAGGCTCGGCTTGCCGCCGACCGCGATCACGATGCGCTCCGCGCGATGGGTCTCGCCGCCGACCTCGACCTCATGCGCGCCGGCGACCCGCCCCCTTGCCTTGAGCAGCTGGACGCCTGCCTTCTCCAGCATGCTGATGTAGACGCCGTTGAGGCGTGCGATCTCGCGGTCGCGGGCCTCGATCAGCGCGCTCCACTCGAGCCGCGGCGGCTCCAGCCGCCAGCCATAGCCTTCGGCGGCCTTGAAATGGTCCGGAAAGACCGCGCCGTAGCGCATCAGCTTCTTCGGGATGCAGCCGCGGATCACGCAGGTGCCGCCGACCCGGCCGGGCTCGCACAAGGCGACCCGCGCGCCATGGGCCGCGGCCCGGCGGGCGCAGGCAACCCCGCCCGAGCCGCCGCCGATCACGAACAGGTCGAACTCCGCCACGGTCCACAACTCCGCTGCCCGGTCACCACCGATCGCGGCGTATGAGGAGCGCCCGATCCAACGCCGGCAGTCGGCCGGACTTAGCCCGCCCGGCGCGAGAGTTCAACCACCCCGGCGCGGCCCGACGTGGCCGCGGGCCGCAAGCTCAGCGCACGGGCTTCATCCCGACCTGCGCCATGGCCTGGCGGATCTGATCCATGCCGGCATCGTAGTTGTGTCCGTTACAGGCCTGATCGCCCTGCTTCTCCAGCGCGGTCGCGGCCTTCTTGGCGTCGTCGTCGGCCTTGGCGGCCTTGAGCGAATCGCCGAACTGCTGGGCCAGCGTCTGACAGTCCACCGCCTTATGGATGTCGACCTCTTGCGCCGCCGCCGGCACCGCGATCGCCGCGAGACCGACCGCGCCCAGGGCGTAAACAATCCCCTTCATCTCATTGGCCTCCCCGACCGTTGTCTGCGCACGAGTGTGCCCAAACCGCAGGCGGCGGGCAAGCGTGACCGGAGCGGCAGCTAACCGATCAGGTCGAGGAACTGCCGCGGAGTCACGATGGTGATCCCCTTGTGCTCGCCAATGACGAGCATGTCGTCGTCGCCCGTGACGAGATACTCGGCCCGTGCCGCGACTGCGCAGGCAATGACCCGGTCATCGCTCGGATCGCGGGTGACGCCAGGCACCTGGGTTGCGTCGCGGAAGAACTGGGCTGATCCGGCCAAGCCGTCGAGGAATTGCTGCACGTCCTCGAGTCGGTACCGGTAGCGGCGCATGTTCCGCGGCCGCAGGAGCGCGCGCTCGGTCTCGGCAACGATCCAGGGCGAGCAACAGCAGACGAACGCGCCCTGCCGATATCGGCTGAGAAGCGCTGCGGTGGTACCTCCGTCGGTCAGGAAGCCACTCACCAGGACCGAGCTATCGAGGACCGCCCTGAGCATACTCGCGCCGCATCGCCTTGACCTCTTCGAAGGCCTCGCGCTCCTGCTCCTCGGGACTCTTCCTGGCCTGCTCCGGTGTCGGCCGCACGCGAGCCTTGGCCGCGAGCATCCGCTCGAGCGCCCGCTCGCGCTTGGCGCCCCCGACCGGCTTCAACAGGACTCCGGCTTCGACCAGCTCCGCTTCCAGATAGTCGCCTTGCACAAGCTTGAGCTCCCGCCGAACCTCGGCCGGCAGGGTCACCTGCCCGTCACGCAGCAATCGAATGCGCGCCATCGTCTTCTCCTTGCGACGATGCTCAGCATACTCGATCCGCATCCTGGATCGCGAGCGGTTTCGCCAGACGAGATGGCCGGGCGCGAGGCCCGGCCACTCCACTGACGTCGAGAACGACGCGCGGCGATCGACCCCGGGTCAGGAAATGCCGCCGAGGTTGACGTATTTGATCTCGAGGTACTCGTCGATGCCGTACTTCGAGCCCTCGCGGCCGATGCCCGAGTGCTTGTAGCCCCCGAACGGCGCCACCTCAGTGGAAAAAATACCGTCGTTGACCGAAACGATGCCGGCCTCCAGCGCCTCGGCGACCTTGAACACCCGGCCGACGTCGCGGGCGTAAAAGTAGCTGGCGAGCCCGTATTCGGTCTTGTTGGCGAGCCCGATCACCTCGTCCTCGTCCCTGAACTTGAACAAGGGCGCCACCGGCCCGAAGGTCTCTTCGTGGCTGATCAGCATCTCGGGCGTGCAGTTCGAGAGCACGGTCGGCTCGTAGAACAGGCCGCCCAGCGCATGAGGCTTGCCGCCGGTCAGCACCTTGGCGCCGTGCGATTTGGCGTCGGACACGTGGCGCTCGACCTTGGCGATCGCCGCGGGCTCGATCAGCGGGCCTTGCTCCGTCCCAGCCTCGAGGCCGGAGCCGACCTTGAGCCTGGCGACCGCGGCCGCGAACTTCTTCGCGAACTCGTCGTAGACACTCTCCTGCACGTAGATCCGGTTGGTGCAGACGCAGGTCTGGCCGGAGTTGCGGAACTTGCAGGCGATCGCACCCTTGACCGCGGCATCGATGTCGGCGTCGTCGAAAATGATCAAGGGCGCATGGCCACCCAGCTCCATGCTCACCTTCTTGACCGTGTCGGCGCACTGCTTGAGCAGGATTTTTCCCACTTCGGTCGAGCCGGTGAACGACAGTTTCCGGACTAGGTCGTTGCTGGTGAGCTCGCCGCCGACCTCCTTGGCGCTGCCGGTGATGACGTTGAACACGCCTTTGGGGATGCCGGCGCGCTCGCCGAGTTCGGCCAGCGCCAGCGCTGAGTACGGAGTAAAGCTCGCGGGCTTGACCACGACCGTGCAGCCCGCCGCCAGCGCCGGCGCGCATTTGCGCGTGATCATGGCGTTGGGGAAATTCCAGGGCGTGATCGCGGCGCACACGCCGACCGGCTGCTTGAACACCATCAGCCGCCGGCTCTCGGCCACGGTCGGGATGATGTCGCCGTAGATGCGCTTGGCCTCCTCGGCGTACCACTCGACGAAGGCCGCGCCATAGGCGATCTCGCCGCGCGATTCGGCAAGCGGCTTGCCCTGCTCGCGGGTCATCAGGATCGCCAGGTCCTCCTGGTTCGCCATCATCAGATCGAACCACTTGCGCAGGATCTTGGCGCGCTCCTTGGCGGTCGTCCTGCTCCAGCTCCTGAAGGCCCGGTCGGCTGCCTCGATCGCGCGCCTGGTCTCGGCGACGCCGAGCTTCGGCACGCTGCCGACGACGTCGCCCGAGGCCGGATCGCTGACCTCGGTGGTCGCCCGGTTGTCGGCGTCGACCCACGCGCCGTCGATGTAGCACTGCTCGCGGAACAGGCTCGGATCGGACAGCTGGATGCGAAAGTCCTTGAGCGCCGTCGCCATGCTGTACCCTCCACTGTTCGGTGCTGCACGCCGGCGCCGCCCGACGCCCGTGCCGCTGCCGTGATGTTGCGAAAATGGGCCGCGAGAGCCGTTTCGGCGCGGGCCGTTGGCCGGCCGTCCTGCCGAAAGCTCCCGAGGACCGCTCCCCTTGCAGCCCTGCACGTAAGCCCGCAGCCTCCAGTTTCAAGCCTGGAAGGGGCCAGTGCGGACGGCACCACCACGGCGGCGGCTCTTCCGGTAGCAAGCGCGAGCGAAACCTGGCGCGGCATGACGGTATTTTTCAACGAACCGCAGTCGGCTTCTCCAGCGGCATATAGGTGCCGCCCCGCCAGACGTACCAGACCGGGTGTTGAACCCTGAGGTCGCCCTTCTCGTCGAAGGCGAGCGGGCCCAGCACGGTGTCGAACTGGTGATCCCGCAGGGATGCGATCATCGCCTGCAGCTCCAGCGAGCCCGCTTTCTCGGCCGCCTGCGCCCACACCTGAACGGCACCATAGGCGTAAAGGGTGTAACCCTCTGGCTCGAAGCCCGACGCTCGGAACCGCTCGACGACCGGCGCTGCTCCGGCGCGTCGGCGCGGGTCTGCGACATCGAGGAAAAGCGCTCCTTCGGCCGCGGGCCCGGCAATGAGGCCGAACTCCTCGCTCGCCAGAGTGGCACCGGTGACCAGCTGAACCACGTAGCCGCGGTCGCGTGCCAGACGCGCCATGAGCGCGATCTCGGTGTGATATCCACCAATATACAACACCGCGATATGCGCCGCCTGAAGGTCAGCGATTTCAGCAGCATAGTCATTCTTGCCGGGGACGTAAGCTCCGTAGATCACTTCAGTCACGCCACGACGATTTAACTGCTTCTTGGTCTCCTCGGCGAGCCCCTTCCCAAAAGTCGTGTTGTCGTGGAAGATCGCGATCTTCCTGTCGGGCCAATGATCGGCCAGATAGTTGCCGGCCGTGATGCCGGCCGCATCGTCGCGGTGGGTGACGCGGAAAACGTTGGCGCGGCCCAGCTCGGTCAACAGCGGGTTGCTCGACGCCGGCGAGATCATCAGGACGCCCGCTGCCTGGTAGATTTCTGATGCCGGGATCGACGCGTGCGAGCAGAAGTGTCCGACGACAAGGATCACACCCTCGCTGACCAGCTTCCGGGCGGCCGCGACCGCCTGCTCGGGATCGCAAAAGTCGTCCGCCGTGATCAGCCGCACCTGCTGACCGAGCACGCCGCCCGCCGCGTTGATGTCGGCCACCGCCAGCTCCGCCCCGCGCTGTATCTGCTCGCCGAACCAGGCATTCTTGCCCGTCATCGGGCCCGCGATTCCGATCACGACACCTGCCCGAGCAGGCCAGCCGAGCGCAGCAGCAAACATGACGACGGCTACGGCGGCTAAGTAGCGCATGATCGAAACCCTTTCCCGGCAAAATGCTATGCTGCTATAACAGGCCCGGGCGATCGTGGCATCATTATTCATCCGGAACGTCGGCGTCTGGGGTCACCCCCGCCCTCCGTCAGAGCCGGACGCGGAAGTCGTTCTGCCCGGACGCGTCGATGCCGCGCATCAGATAGAGCGTGCGCACCGAATGGTCGGTGATGCCGAGGCGATGGTAGAGCTGGGTCGCGCGCTCGCGGTCGAAAACCGAGCTGGTCGGCATGAAGCGCAAGGTCATGCCGCGGCGCGACTTGTCCGAGGTGTTGGCCTCCGAGCCGTGCAGCAGAAAAACGTCGTGCAGCGAGACTTGGCCCGGGGCGAGTTCGAGGTCGACCGCCTGGGTCTCGTCGTATTCGTCCGGCTGCAGTTCCTGGTTGAGCGTCACGTCGGTCGCCTCGACCGTCCGATGCCGGCGCAGCTTTCTGTCTTTGTGCGAGCCCTTGATCACCCGCAGACAACCGTTTTCCGGCGTTGCGGCATCGACCGCGATCCAGACCGTGCAGGTTGCGAGCGGCCGGATCGGCCAATACTCGCCATCCTGATGCCAGGGCGTGCGCTTGCCGTCGCGCGCGGGCTTGGCAAAGAAGCTCGAGTTCCAGAGCGCGAAGTCGGGCCCGAGCACCTGCTCGACCATGTCCAGGATCGCGGGCTCGCGCGCGAAGTTCAGGAAGCCGGTATCATACCGCAGCAGGCACGAGCAATAATCGCGAAACTCGGGATGCCTCGCCAGCAAGCGGTCATGGTCGGCCCGGATCTCTTCCAGGGTGTCCTCGGGCAGCCGGAAGTCCGGGATGACATAGCCCGCCTCGTGGTAGTGCTCGATCTCGGACTGGCTCAGCATTTTCGTTGATCCCCGAAGCCTCAGTGGACCGCGAGCTTAGCTCAGAGCCTCCCGCTCAGGAAGGCGCCTTGCATTTCCGCAGCGCTCGGGCGAGCTTGCCCGCTCCATGGTCAGGGCAGCTCGCGGGCCGGACCAAAAGTGTCGGGCCCAGGCTGAAGGCGACAGCGAATGAGCGAAGAGTCCCGCACCGCGCGCCGGCTCGCCGCGATCCTCGCCGCGGACGTGGCGGGATACTCGCGCCTCATGGGTGCCGATGAGGAAGGGACGCTCGCCGCGCTCAAGGCGCACCGCAAGGAGCTCATCGACCTCCTGATCGCCCAGCACCAGGGCCGCATCGTCAAGACCACGGGCGACGGCCTCTTGATCGAGTTCGCCTCGATCGTCGATGCGGTGCGCTTTGCCGTCGTGATGCAGCTGGGCATGGCAGACCGCAACGCCAATGTCGACGAGAGCCACCGAATCCGCTTTCGCGTCGGCATCAACGTCGGCGACGTGATCGTCGAAGGCGAGGACATCTTCGGCGACGGCGTCAACGTCGCAGCCCGGCTCGAGGCGCTGGCCCAGCCCGGCGAGATCTGCGTCAGCGCGACCGTGCGCGAGCATGTCGGCGAGAAGCTGCCGATCGGCTTTGCCGACCTCGGCGAGCATAGCGTCAAGAACATCGCCCGGCCGGTCCATGTCTATCGCATCGAGGCGCGCGTCGAGCCCGAGAACGTCCCGCAGCACGACCCGCAGCCGGCGCTGCTCGCGCTACCCGACCGGCCCTCGATCGCCGTCCTGCCGTTCACCAACATGAGCGGCGACGTCGAGCAGGACTATTTCGCGGACGGCATGGTCGAGGACATCATCACCGGCCTCGCGCGCATCAAGTGGCTGTTCGTGATCGCACGCAATTCGAGCTTCGCCTACAAGGGCAGATCGGTGGACGTGAAGCAGGCCGGGCGCGAGCTCGGCGTGCGCTACGTTCTCGAGGGCAGCGTTCGCAGGGCGGCGAGCCGCGTGCGCGTCACCGGTCAGCTGGTCGAGGCGGACACCGGCCGGCACATCTGGGCGGATCGCTACGACCGCACGCTCGACGACATCTTCGCGCTCCAGGACGAACTCACGATGAGCGTGGTCGCCGCGATCGAGCCGAGCCTGCGCCAGGCGGAGATCGAGCGCGTCAAGCGCAAGCGGCCCGACAATCTCGACGCCTACGACCTCGTGCTGCGCGCCATCCCCCACGTCTATACGGCGATGCCGGACGGGGCCAGGATGGCACTTTCGCTGCTCGAGAGCGCACTGCAGAAGGAGCCCGACTATGCGCTGGCGCACGGGTTTGCCTCGTGGGCACATGAGATCGTCTTCGCGCGCGGCGGCGGGCGCGAAGAGAACCGCCTTGGAGCGATCCGCCACGCCCATGCGGCGATCGCCCACGGGCGCGACGACGCCGTCGCGCTGTCGCTCGGCGGCTTCGGCCTGGGCTTGATAGCGCACGACCGCGAAGCCGCGCGCCAGGCCTTCGAGGCCGCGCTGGCCCTCAGCCCGTCGTGCGCGCTCACCTACATGTTCGGCAGTGTCGTCAGGGCCTTCGCCGGCGATCCCGATCGCGGCATCGAATGGGGCGAGCGCGCGCTCCGCCTGAGCCCGTTCGACCCGATGAGCTACGTCCCCTGGTCCGCGATCAGCCGTGGCCATTTCCAGCGCGGCGAGTATGAGGCGGCGGCGGAGGCAGCGCAGAAGATGTTCCAAGCCAATCCCTATTGGAGCCCGGCGCACGTCCTGCTAGCGGCAACGCACGTGAAGCTCGGGCGGCTCGACGCCGCCAAGTCCGCTGCGGCGCGCGTCCTCGAATTGGAGCCGGGCTTTACCATAAGCGGAATGTGTGCCGCCATGGACATCCACCCCTCGCTCGCCGAACCTTTGAGCGAAGCGCTCCTCACCGCGGGACTGCCGGCATAGATCTCCTCGATCTCCTGGTGTTTCGCTCCTCTTTGCCGTCCCTTTCGGCTGTGGCACAGTGCCGGCGAGCCGCGTTCGCGGCGTGACAGCGTCGGAGGCCCCCATGACTGACGATCCTCGAGCCCCGGCTTTGGACCCCGCGACCTTGCCGGGGCGCAGCGGCTCGGGCTATCCGGCGCCGTTTCGCGATGCGGTCGCGGGCCGGATCAAGCGGGCGCTGGGCGATGCCTTCGGGCTCACCCAGTTCGGGATCAACCTGGTCGAGATGCCGCCCGGCTGCTGGTCCTCGCAGCGCCACTGGCACAGCCACGGGGACGAGCTCGTTTACGTCGTCAGCGGCGAGCTCACGCTGGTGACCGACGCCGGCGAAGAGCTCATGGGGCCGGGCATGGTCGCGGGCTTCAAGGCCGGCAAGGCCGATGGCCATCACCTGATCAACCGCTCGAACGCACCCGCCGTCTATCTCGAGATCGGCACCCGCATCGCCGAGGACGGCGCGGTCTATTCCGACATCGACATGGAAGCCCGGCCGCTCCCCGAAGGCGGCCACGTCTTCGTCCACAAGAATGGCGAACCTTATTGACCTGGATTGGCCGCAACCAAGCTCGCCAACGGTGCGCTGGCCGCCATCGCCTCGGCGATGGACGGCCAAGCCACCCCCGAAGACTACTTACTTACTGGTCGTGAAGACCAGGCTCACCGGGGTCGGGACCTCGGCGATGTTGCCGGTCGGCGTCAGCTCGCCGGTCTTCTGATCGATCGCGAGCTGGACGATGCTGTCGCCCTTCTGGTTGAGGGCGTAGAGCCAGGTCCCCGTCGGGTCGAGCTGGAAACCGCGCGGGAAGGCGATGTCCTTGGTCACGAACTGCTCGCGCTCCGGCACGCCCTTGTCGTCGAGCTTGAAGACGACGATCGCGTCGGCATCCGGATGATCCGAGAAGCGGCGGTTGGAGCCGTAGAGGAACTTGCCCGACGGGTGGACCATGATCTCGGCCGTGCTCTTGGCCGCCGGAAAGTCGTCCGGCACCGTCGACACCGCGGCGATGGGCTCCCCGAGCTTGCCGCTCTGGGCGTCGTAGGGCAGCGCGGTGACGGTCGCCTTCAGCTCGCTGATGACGTAGAGCATCGAGCCGTCCGGGCTGAAGGCGAGATGGCGCGGGCCGCTGCCCGGCGGCAGGGCGACCTCGCTGACCTTGTCGAGCTTGCCATCCTGGAGCTGCCAGGTCTCGACCTTGTCGATGCCGAGATCGGCGGTCGCGATGTAGTGGCCGGCCGGATCGAACATCACGGCGTGCGGATGCGGCGCCTCCTGGCGCTCCTTGTTCGGGCCGCTGCCGTGCTGCTGCACGACGTCGGTCGGTGCGCCCAGGCTGCCGTCGGCGCCGATCGGGAAGACCGCAAACGAGCCGCCCATGTAGAGCGCCACGACGAGGTACTGGCCGCTCGGGTCGACCTGGAGATGGGCAGGGATCGGCCCCGGCAGCGCTTGCCGGTTGATCAGCGCGATCTTGCCGCTGTCCTGGTCGATCTTATAGGCCTCGACCGAGCCCGCGTTCTTGCCTTCGTAGTTGTCGACCTCGTTGATCGCGAACAGGAACTTCTGATCGGGCGACAACGCGAGGAACGAAGGATTGTCGGATGTGACGGTCTGAACCAGGTCGAGCTTGCCCGTCCCCTGGTCGACCTTGGCGACATAGATGCCCTCGGAGTGCGCCTTGCCCGAATCGCCACCCGGTGCATCGTGCGTATAAGTCCCGATATAGGCGTAGTTGGCGGCCTCGGCCGCTTGCAGTTGCTGACCGCCAACCGCCGCCCCCAAGATCACGAGCGCGGCGAGCGCCGACCACAGATGCCGCATCACGAGCCTCCTTGCTTTTCTTTGATTGAGGAGTTTGCCGCCGCTCTCCACCATGAGGCAGTGGCACATCCGACAGCTCCCAGCTGCGGTATGTCCTTTGGTTGAGCTTGCGCCGATCGCGTGCGGAGCGCAAGCGCCGGCGCGCGGTCGGGGGCGGATCGCGGATCCGTGGCCCTGTCCGCAAAGATCGTGGTAGGAGAGCCCGCAGGGCTGGCTGCATTTGTCCTCGAGCGACAATCCGTCAAGGAGGGGAAGCAAGGTGAGCGCCCAAGGGACCGGACCATCCATCAACCCGTTGAAGGCGCGTCTGGCGGCCGGCAAGCCCGCGGTCGGCCTGCTGGTCTCGATGCCGAGCGTGCACCTGACGCAGGTGCTGGCGGCGGCCGGGTTCGACTGGCTGTTCTTCGACATGGAGCACGGGCCGATCGGGATCGAATCGGCGCATGCCATGATCACCGCGACCAGCGGCACGGCCTGCGCGCCGGTCGTGCGCGTGCCCTGGAACGTGCACTGGCTGGCCAAGCCCGTGCTCGACGCCGGCGCCATGGGCATCATCTTCCCGATGATCCGGAGCGCCGCCGATGCCGAAATGGCGGTGCGCGCGGTCCGCTATCCGCCCGCGGGCGAGCGCGGCTTCGGGCCGTTCTACGCGCCCGCGCGCTTCGGCCTGACCATGCAGACCTACGCCGATCCCGCCGACCGCGAGATCCTCTGCATTCTCCTGATCGAGCACAAGGACGCGATCGACGACATCGATGCGATCCTCGCGGTGCCAGGCGTCGATGCCTGCCTGATCGCGCCCTTCGATCTCGCGATGAGCTACGGCTACCGGGACGGCCCGGCGCACGACGAGGTCCAGGCCGCGATCACGCGCGCCGAACGCGCGATCGCCGCGAGCCCGGTCCACCTCGGCGGCCTGGCACTCACCGGCGAGATCGCGAACGCCATGATCGGCCGCGGCTACCGGCTGATCCTGACCGGCTTCGACACCCTGCTCCTGCAGCGCGCCGCGGGCGAGATCCTGGGCGCGATCGACCGCGGCGATTAGCACCGGCCCGCCAACTGGCCGAAATCCGGGCCGTCCAGAGGCCGCAATTCGCCAGAGCCGCAGTCTTGACACCACCGGAACCGGCGCACCAAGATCACCGACGCGCTAACTCCCGGCAATTGCCAGTGCCAATGGGTTGAACCCGCGTCGATCGCTTAACGTGACATTACGAGCTCGGCGATAGCTTGCCGGAAGAGCACGCTGGAACGAGGATCCGCCGCAGTGGAACAGGTCGGGACGATGACCGGACCGGACGAGCAACCGTCCGCGCGCGGGCTCGAATGGGGCCGGGTGATCGGGCTGCCGGTCACCGTCGGCGAGCCGGCGACGGTCAGCCGGGAGATCCTGCGGCGCGGCCGCGATGGCGCCGGTGGTCATGTCTGCGTCGCCAACGTGCACATGCTGGTCGAGGCGCGCCACGATCCGGAGCTGCGCCAGGTGCTCGATGACGCGACGCTCGTTCTCAGCGACGGCCTGCCGCTGGTCTGGCAGCTGCACCGACATGGCTTTGCCCAGGCCCAGCAGGTGCGCGGGCCCGACCTCACCGTGAGACTGTGCGAGGAGGCGGCCGCGGCGGGCCTGCCGGTCTATTTCTATGGCGGCGACACGACCTTGATGACCGAGCTGAAGGCGGTGCTCGGGCGGCGGGTCCCGACGCTCAGGATCGCGGGCGCCGAGGCCGCGCCGATGCTGCCGCGGCAGCCCGCGACTGACCACGCCCTGGTCGAGCGCATCCGGGCGTCGGGCGCGCGCCTGGTCCTGGTCGGCCTCGGCTGCCCCAAGCAGGAGTTCTGGATGCAGGCCCACCGGCCACATCTGGACGCGGTCCTGGTCGGGGTCGGGCAGGCGTTCGGGATCATCGCCGGGCATGTGCCCGAGGCCCCGGTCTGGATGCGCCGCGCGGGCCTCGAATGGCTGTTCCGGGTGATCTCCGAGCCGCGCCGGCTCTGGCGCCGCTACCTGGTGACCAACACGCTGTTCGGGGTCTTCCTGGTCCGCGAGGCGCTCTCCGGCCGCTGACCCTCAGCGCCCGGGGGCGCGGATCAGGAGGAACAGGCCGCCCACCACCAGCAGCAAAGCCGCCGCTTCGGCGAGCCCGACCGGCTCGCCCAGCAGCCAGGCCGAGCTGATCACGCCGACCGCCGGCACCGCGAGCACGCTGATCGCCGCGACATGGGCCGGCAGCAGGCTCACCAGCTTGAAATAGATGGCGTGGCAGACGACCGTGCCGACCACGATCGCGTAGCCGAGGCCGAGCGCCGCCTTCAGGCTCAGGCCGCCGAGGTCGGGGAACGGCTCGAGCAGCCACCAGCCGAGCACGATCGGGACCCCGCCGATCAGCTGCTGCCAGCCGGTCAGCGCCAGCACCGGCATGCCGCGCCAGGCGAACTTCTTGATCAGGACCGTGCCGATCGCCCAGCCGAGCGCCGCCGCCGCCATCAGCAGGGCGCCGACCGGGGCCGCGCCGACCACCGCCAGATCCTGGCCGATCAGCAGGACCAGCGCCGCCATGCCGAGCAGCAGCGCCAGCACCTGGCGCAGCGTCAGGCGGGCGCCGAGCAGGAACACGCTGAGCGGCGCCGCCCAGAGCGGCATGGTGTAGCCGATGATCGCCGCCCGTCCGGAGCCGGTGTTGAGCAGCGCGTAGGCCGACAGCAGATGCCAGGCCGTGATGTTGAAGACCGCCACCAGAGCCAGCGGCAGGAAGCATCCGGCCGGGAAGCGGACCGGCCGGCCGCTGGCCCCGGTCACGACCAGCAGCGTCGTGCCCCCGACCATCAGGCAGAGCGAGCGGAACGCCCAGGGCTGGACCTCCTGCAGCGCCAGCTTCATCATCGGCCAGTTGACGCCCCAGGCGATGGTCAGGACCACCAGCAGCAGGATGCCGGAGCGCGGCAGGCCGTCGACCGCGCGCGCGACCGGCGCGATCGCGCCTTCGCGGATGCCGGAACTGGCCATGGCGTGGGGATGGGCCCGGGTCAGCGGCCCGGGATCAGAAATCGGTGCACCGGCCGCCCTTCTCCCAGTCGCCGTAGCGGGTCGGCTCCGGACCCTTCGGCCCGCCGATCTCCGGCACCGCCGGCGGCACCCGGGGCGGCACCGGCCGGGCGCGCTCGCGCCCCGGGCCCGCCGGCGTAGCACTGGGCTCGGCCGGCGGGACCGGCCGCTCGTCCGGGACGGGTGGGCGCTGCTCCCCGGTCAAGCGGGTCGCTTCCTTGGCAGGCTGGCCACCAGGGCCCTCATTCGGCCTTGATCTGCTGGGCGGCCAGTGCGCGGCACTCCAGCAGGTGCTTGCGCAGGGTGTGATCGCTGATCTCGACCCCCTTGGCTGTGAGGTCAGCCTTCACCTTGGTGAAGATGTCGTCGTCGCCCGGCAGCTCGAAGTCGGCCAGCACCACGTCCTTGGCATAGCTGGCGGCGGTGTCGCCGGTCAGACCGAGCTGCCCCGCGACCCACAGGCCGAAGATCTTGTTGCCGCGGTTGCGGGCCTTGAAGAGCTGCTCCTGATCGTGTTTGAAGCGGGTCTCCTCGTGACGTTCGCGATCATCGAAAGTGGTCATCCTGGCCTCGCGCTTGATGGCATTCAGGGCTACGCTTGCTGTCCAATATAACCACGCGCGGGCCGCCAGGCCAGCCGGCCGGACAGAGACCGAGGCAACGCCGGACAGAGACCGAGGCAACGGATGTGCACGGTGGTTCTCCTGCGGCGCCCGGGCGCGCGCTGGCCCTTGCTGTTGGCCGCCAATCGCGACGAGCTGAAGAGCCGGCCCTGGCGACCGCCCGGGCGGCACTGGCCGGACCGGCGCGACGTGGTCGCCGGACTCGACGAGCAGGCCGGCGGCAGCTGGCTCGGCATCAACGACCATGGGCTGGTCGCGACCGTCCTCAACCGGGTCGGCACGCTCGGTCCGGAGACCGGCAAGCGCTCCCGTGGCGAGCTGGTGCTGGAGGCGCTCGACCACGCCGACGCGACCGCCGCGGCTGCCGCTCTGGCGGACCTCGAGCCGGCCGCCTACCGGCCCTTCAACCTGATCGTCGCCGACAACCGCGACGCCTACTGGCTGCGTCACGCCGGCGGCCTGCCGAACTTCGCCTTCCGCGCCCGCGACGGCAGCCTGCGCGCGATCGAGCCGATCCGGCTGCCGGGCGCGGCGCTGCCCGAGCGCGCGCACGCGGGCAGCATCGAGTGCCACCCAATCCCGGCCGGCCTGTCGATGCTGACGGCGCGCGAGCTCAACGATCCGGCCTCGGCGCGCATCGCGCACTACCTCGAGCGCTGGCGGGCCGCCCCGCCGCCCGATCCCGACGCCGACGACTGGGCGGCCTGGACCGAGCTCCTGGCCGACCGCACGGCCCCGGACGGCGATCCCCGCAACGCCATGGCGATCGCGACCGCGGGCGACTACGGCACCGTCTGCAGCAGCCTGGTGGCGCTGCCGCCGTCCGGCCGGCCGGTCATGAAGTTCGCGCCCGGCGTGCCCGGCGAGGCGGCCTTCGAGCGGGTCGCCCTGTGAGCGGCGGCGCCAGCGCCCGCAGGCGGACCCGGAGCGTCAGGTGACGTGGGCCGCGAGGCCCGCGAGGCCGATCACGATCAGGTAGATGGCGACGATATAGTTCAGCAGCCGCGGAAAGATCAGGATCAGAATGCCGGCGATCAACGCGACCAGCGGCTGGACGAAGACGATCTGCATGGCAGGTTCCCTTGCGTATCCGCGCTTCGGCCTCTGGCTGCGGGTCGCGGGCAGGCCGCAGGATCCAAGAGGTTCTACGCGATGATCAACGACAAAACGCCGACCGCGGTTCCGATGGCGCCATGACCGGGCGGGCGAGGCTGCACGGGCGCCGCGGGCGCTGGCTCCGGCGACCGCCGCCCGGCTCCGCGCCCGGCACGCTGGTGGCACCGCCCAAGGAGGCGCTGCCGCCCAGCATCAAGATGATCGCCTACGCGCCCGAGCGGCTCGAGGAACGGCCGCTCGCCGCGGTCAGCGAGCTCGATCGGCCGGCGGACGCCTTCCCGGTCACCTGGATCGACGTCCAGGGGCTCGGCGATCTCGAGATCATGCGCGCCGTCGGCCGGCATTTCCGCCTGCACCCGCTGGTGCTCGCCGACATCGTCCAGGCCGATCAGCGCCCGAAGGTCGAGGCCTACGAGGAGCATCTGTTCATCGTCGTGCGCATGCCCCACCAGGGCGAGGCCTTGTGGACCGAACAGCTGTCGCTGGTGGTCGGCAAGGACTTCGTCCTGACCTTCCAGGAGCGCCCCGGCGACTGCTTCGACCCGGTGCGCGCGCGGCTGCGCCAGGACCCCTCGCGGATGCGGACCCATGGCGCCGACTATCTGGCTTACGCCCTGCTCGACGCTTTGATCGACAGCTGTTTCCCGGTGCTGGAGCATTTCGGCGAGGCGCTCGACAACCTCGAGCGGGGGGTCGTGGAGCAGCCGGACCCGGGCCTGGTCCTGCGCATCCACACGCTCAAGCGCGATTTCCTCGAGCTGCGCCGGGCGCTCTGGCCGATGCGCGAGATCATGAGCCACCTCCTGCGCGACGACACCCCCTTCATCGGCGCCGCCACCCGGGTCTACCTGCGCGACTGCGCCGATCACGTGTTCCAGCTCATGGACATGCTCGAGATCGATCGCGAGCTCGCGTCGGGCCTGATGGACCTGCACCTCTCGAGCGTCAGCCTGCGCGCCAACGAGATCATGAAGGTCCTGACGATCATCGCCACGATCTTCATCCCGCTGGGCTTCATCGCCGGGGTCTACGGCATGAACTTCAAGCCCGAGGTGTCGCCCTGGAACATGCCGGAGCTGAGCTGGTACTTCGGCTACCCGTTCGCGCTCGGCCTGATGCTGGCGCTCGCCCTCGGCCTGCTCGCCTACTTCTGGCGCAAGGGCTGGATCGGCGGCCGCCGCTCCTGACCAGCGTGCCGCGCCCCGAGGTCAGGTCGGCGGCAGCAGCGGCACCCGCTCAGGCCGCCAGCGGGCGGCGGCCTCATCGTCGGTCGCGCGGGCTTCGACCCAGTGGCTGGCGTCCGGGCCCTCCTCGAGCTTCCAGAACGGCGCCTTCGTCTTCAGCCAGTCGATCAGGAAGGCGCAGGCCTCGAGCGCGGCCGCGCGGTGCGCCGCCGCGGTCGCGACCAGGACGATCGGCTCGCCCGGCAGCATGCGGCCGTAGCGATGCACGATCAGGCTCGCCTGCAGCGACCAGCGCCGGTTCGCCTCGGCCTCGATCTCGGCGAGCTTCTTCTCGGTCATGCCCGGGTAGTGCTCGAGCGTCATGGCGCGTGATCGGCTGCTCGCCGGCGAGATCCCGGACCAGGCCCACGAAGCTCGCGAGGCCGCCGATGTCGGTCCGGCCGCGGGTCAAGGCCGCAAGCTCGAAACCGACGTCGAACGGCGCCTCCTGGACCCGGATCAAGGGCTGCAGCTCGGGAGGCTCAGCCGCCGGTCACCGGCGGGAAGAACGCGACCTCGTCGCCCGGCCGGACCGGATCGGAGGCCTCGGCATAGTCCTGATTGACCGCCGCCCGGACCACGCCCGGCGCCGCGAGCGCCGCGGCGAAGCCCGGCCGCTGCAAGGCCAGCCAGCGCATCAGCTCGCCGACCGTGGTCACCTCGGCCGGCGGTGCCACCTCCTCGGCGGCGGTCCCGGTCTTGGTCCGCAGCCAGGCGAAATAGAGGATCCTCACAAGCGGACCTCGCTCGAGCGCGACCCGACCAGCTCGGCCCGCCCCCGCAGAGTCTCGGGCCCCCCTCTGTCCGGCGCCGGCGCGCTCGAGTGGCGCAGGCCGATCACCAGGTAGTCGAAGCCCGTGATCAAGGTCAGGACCGCGGCCAGCCAGAGGCCATAGAGGCCGACCTGATCCGCGAACAGCCACCAGGGTGCTGCCGTGCCGGCCAAAAGGAAGCCGATTGCGGTCATCTGGACGCCGGTCTTCCACTTGGCGAGCCGCGAGACCGGCATGCCGATCTGGACCTCGGCCAGGAACTCGCGCAGGCCCGAGACCAGGATCTCGCGGCACAGGATCACCAGCGCCGGCAGGATCGGCGCGCGGCCGAAATGGACCAGCATCAGGATCGCCGCGCCGACCAGGAGCTTGTCCGCGATCGGATCGAGCATGCGCCCGAGCGGCGACTGCATCGACCAGCTGCGCGCCAGATAGCCGTCGAAGAAATCGGTGATCGCGGCCAGCGTGAAGATCGTGCAGGTCGCCCATTTGCCGAAGTCGCCCTCGACATAAAAGGCGGCGACCAGCGCCGGGACCGCGGCGATCCGCGATGCGGTCAACAGGTTCGGCGGATTGGTCAGCATCGGGCCGCCCCTAGCTTCCTTCGTGAAAGGCATCGTAGACGGCCTTGGCAACCGCCTTGTTAATCCCCGGCACCCGCTCGAGGTCGAGCAGCCCCGCGGTCTCGATCGCGCGCACCGAGCCGAAATGGCTCAGCAGCGCCTTCTTGCGCTTGCCGCCGACCCCCGGCACCCGATCCAGCGCCGAGCGGCCGACCGCCTTGCCCCGCTTGCTGCGGTGGCCCGCGATCGCGAACCGGTGGGCCTCATCGCGCAGCCGTTGAAGAAAGTAGAGGACCGGGTCGCGCGGGTCCAGCCTGAGCGGCCGCCGACCCTCCAGATAAAGGGTCTCGCGCCCGGCATCCCGGTCGGGGCCCTTGGCGATCGCGAGCAGCGGCAGGCCGCTCACGCCGCACCCGGCCAGGCTCTCGAGCGCCGCCGACAGCTGCCCCGGGCCGCCGTCGATGATCACCAGATCCGGCCACTGGCCGCTCTGCCGTTCCGGGTCCTCCCGCTGCAGCCGGCTGAACCGACGCCCCAGCACCTCGCGCATCATCGCGTAGTCGTCGCCCGGCGTAAGATCCCGACCCCTGATGGTAAACTTCCGATAGCCGGCTTTATTCAATCCTTCCGGACCGGCGACGATCAAGGCGCCGAGCGCGTCGGTGCCCATGATGTGGCTGTTGTCGTAGACCTCGACCCGCACGGGCGGCTCCGGCAGCTCGAGCCGCTCGGCAAGGCGCTGCAGAAGCTTCGCCTGGGCGCTGCTCTCGGCGAGCTTGCGGGCGAGCGCCAGGCGGGCGTTGGTCAGGGCCTGGCCGACCAGCTGGCAACGCTCGCCGCGCTTGGGGCAGACCAGCTCGACCCGGCGCCCGGCGCGCACCGCGAGCGCCTCGGCGAGCAGCTCCTGCGAGGCCGCCGGGTGGCTCATCAGGATCAGCTTCGGCGGCGGCCGCTCGCTGTAGAACTGGCCGAGGAACGCTTCGACCAGCTCGGCCGGGCCGGCGTCCTGGGCGTGGCTCGGGTAATAGGCGCGATTGCCGTAATTGCGCCCGCCCCGGTAGAAGAACACCTGCACGCAGGCTTGGCCGCCGTCCTGGGCGAGTGCCACCACGTCGGCGTCGTCGACCGAGCTCACGTTGATGCCCTGGCGCGCGCCGATGTGCGCCAGCGCCTTCAGCCGGTCGCGGATCGTGGCCGCCTGCTCGAAGTCCAGGCGTTCGGCGGCGGTCGCCATCTCGGCCTGCAACTGAGCCTGAATGGCGCCGCTGCGGCCGGCCAGGAACTCGCGGGTCTGCTCGACCAGCCGGGCGTAGGGATCGGGCTCGATGCGGCCGACGCAGGGTGCGGTGCAGCGCTTGATCTGGAACTGCAGGCAGGGCCGGGTGCGGTTCTCGAAGATGCTGTCCGGGCAGGAGCGGATCGGGAACGCGCGCAACAGCGCCCCCAGCGTCTCGTTGACCGCGCCCGAGGACGCGAAGGGCCCGAAATAATCGCAGTCCTTGCGCTTCACCCCGCGGTGCCGGCCGATCCGCGGGAATGGCTGCTCGGCCGTGATCTTGCCGACGTAGATGTAGGGAAACGACTTGTCGTCGCGCAGGACGATGTTGTAGGGCGGGCGGTGGCGCTTGATCAGGTTGCATTCGAGCAGCAGCGCCTCGACGTCGCTCGCGGTGGTCACGACCTCGAGCCCGCGGGTCAGCGCCACCATGCGCTGCAGCCGCGCGCTCAGCGCCGCGGGCTTGGTGTAGGCCGGGACCCGCTTCCGGAGCGACTTCGCCTTGCCGACGTAGAGCACCTCGCCCTTGGCATCCAGCATCCGGTAGACGCCGGGCCCATTGGGCAGGCTCGCGACGTGCCGCTGGATCGCGGCCGCGCCGCTCAGCCCGGCCCCGGCGTCCGCGCCGGCGCGGCTCAAGGCCGCATCGCCGGTCTCGTCGGTGGTGATGATTGCCCGCTCGGTGCTCTGGCTCATGGCGTCCTGCACGCCTGAATCTGGCCATCCGATGGGAATGCGTCAATCATGCCTCGCCGACCCGGACCGAATCCTGGCCCGCTCCTTGCGAAGCGTTCGCCGGCCGGCTCGACCGGGCCCGGGTCTGAGGAGACGGTCATGGACCGATTGCTCGAAGGCTATCGCCGGTTCCGCGCCGAGGTCTGGCCGGCCGAGCGCGCCCACTACGAGGCGCTCTCGAGGCAGGGGCAGCGGCCGGAGACCATGGTGATCGGGTGCTCGGATTCGCGGGTGGATCCGCAGATCGTGTTCGATGCGGCACCGGGCGAGCTGTTCGAGGTACGCAATGTCGCGGGCCTGGTGCCGCCCTACCACCCGGACGCGGACTACCACGGCACCAGCGCGGCGCTCGAGTACGCCGTCCGCGTCCTCGGCGTCGCCCGGATCGTCGTGCTCGGCCACACGCAGTGCGGCGGCGTCCGGGCGATGGTCGAGGGCGCCCCCGAGCAGGCGCGCGATTTCGTCGAACCCTGGATGAGGATCGCCGATCCGGCCCGGCGCCTGCTCGCCGCGCACAGCCCCGCCGGCGACCTCTTCGCGCAGGGCGAGATCGAGGTCGTGCGCCTGTCGCTCGCCAACCTCACAACCTTCCCCTGGATCGCGGCGGCGGTCGCGGCCGGGCGTCTGGAGCTGGCCGGCTTCCGCTTCGACATCGAGACCGGCGTGCTCGCCCGAGTCGAGGGCGACCGGCTGGTCCCGGTCACTTGAGCGAGGAGCGCAGGTCCCGCTGCCGCCAGCCACCTTGTCCGCGGCCGGCGGCGGCCGGATAGTGCGAGCGATGCCGGGAGCAGCCGAGGGGATTTGCCAAGGTGGAGCCGATCAAGCGCCTGCCGAACGGGACCCGGGCCAGGCCGACCTTCTCGGCCGCGGAGATGCGCCGGCGGCTCGACGCGCTCCGCCGCCACATGGCCGATCAGGGGGTCGATGCCGTCCTGTTCACCTCCTACCACAACATCAACTACTACGCCGACTTCCTGTACTGCGCCTTCGGGCGGCCGTTCGGGCTGGTGGTGACCCAGGACCGCCAGACCTCGATCTCGGCCAACATCGACGGCGGCCAACCGTTCCGGCGGACCTTCGGCGACAACCTCGTCTACACCGACTGGCAGCGCGACAACTTCTTCCGTGCGGTGCAGGAGCTGATCCCGAACCGCGGCCGGGTCGGGATCGAGCGCGACCATCTGACCCTCGAGCGCCACCAGAAGCTCCAGGACGCGCTGCCGGCAGCCCTGCTGGTCGACGTCGCGGCCGCCTGCATGCGCCAGCGCATGGTCAAATCCGCCGAGGAGACCGCTCCTGATCCGGGCGGGCGCCCGGATCGCCGACCTCGGCGGCGCCGCCTGCGTCGAGGCGATCGGGCCGGGCGTGCCCGAGCACGAGGTCGCCCTGCACGCGACCCAGGCGATGGTGCGCGCGATCGCCGAGACCTTCCCGCACGCCGAGCTCATGGACACCTGGACCTGGTTCCAGTCCGGCATCAACACCGACGGCGCCCACAATCCGGTGACCGCGCGCCGGATCGCGGCCGGCGACATCCTGAGCCTCAACTGCTTCCCGATGATCGCCGGCTACTACACCGCCCTCGAGCGCACGCTGTTCTGCCAGCACGCCTCAGAGCGGCATCGGGCGCTCTGGCAGATCAACTGCGCGGTCCACCGCCGCGGCCTCGAGCTGATCCGCCCGGGCGCGCGCTGCTGCGACATCGCGGCCGAGCTCAACGAGATCTACCGCGCGCAGGGCCTGCTGGACTACCGCACCTTCGGCTACGGCCACTCGTTCGGCGTGCTCTGCCACTACTATGGCCGCGAGGCGGGGCTGGAACTGCGCGAGGACGTCGAGACCCTGCTCGAGCCCGGCATGGTCATCTCGATGGAGCCGATGATCATGATCCCGGACGGCCAGCCGGGCGCCGGCGGCTACCGCGAGCACGACATCCTGATCGTGACCGAAACCGGGGCCGAAGACATCACCCGCTTCCCCTTCGGCCCCGAGCACAACATCGTCGGCGGCTGATAACCCGTCCGGCGGCTCGCGTGCCATTGCCGCCATTCAATACTGGCTCGCGACGCTCAGCACCGCCATCGTGACCCGCGATATGCAGACGAGCTTCTCCTGCTCGTTGCTGATGCGGACTTCCCAGACCTGCAGGGTCCTGCCCAGGCTGACCGGCCGCGCGGTGCCGTAGACGTAGCCCTCGGCCATCGGCCGCAGATGGTTGGCGTTGATCTCGATGCCGACGCAGTGATGCTTGCTGGTGTCGACGCAAAAGGTTGCCGCCCACGAGGCCAGCGTTTCGGCGAGCGTCACCGACGCGCCGCCGTGGAGCATGCCGGCCGGCTGACGCGTGTGGTCGTTCACCGGCATCCGCGCTTTGAGGTAGTCCTCCCCGGCCTCGAGAATCTCGATGCCGAGGTGCTCAATCATGGTTCCGCGGCCGCGCTCCTGCGCGTAGCTCACCGAGAACTCCTTGAACCAGATGGCCATCAGCGACATTCCTCATGCCGGGGACGGAGCCTACGCCTCCGGCATCAGCTCCTGGGTGAACAAGGCGGTGCCGGCCAGATCCTTCAGGGTGACGGTCATCACCTCGCTGGCACCGTCGATGTCGACCTGGCCGAAGAACTGCAGGCCGGCCGACGGCGCGAGGTTCGCCTGGCCCGCGGGCGGCGCCTTCTGGAACACGACCTTGGGCCCGAAGGTATCGTCGAGCGGGTTCGGGCCGAAGGTGCCGGCATGGAGCGGTCCCGAGACGAACTCCCAGAACGGCGCGAACTCCTGGAATTGGGCGGCGTTCGGGTCGTAGTAGTGGGCGGCGGTGTAGTGCACGTCCGCGGTCAGCCAGACCACGTTCCTGATCCCGGCGTCGCGGATGAAGCGGAGCAGGCCCGCGATCTCGAGCTCGCGGCCGCGCGCCGGCCCGTCGCCGTTGGCGATCGCTTCGAACAGGCCGTCATCGGGCACCACGAGGCCGATCGGCATGTCGGCCGCGATCACCTTCCAGGTCGCCTTCGAGGCGAGCAGCGCCTGCTGCAGCCAGCGCACCTGCACGGCCCCGAGAAACGCCGTGTCCGGCCCCGCCACGGTCTGATCGTTCTTGCTGTTCGGCCCGCGGTAGGAGCGCATGTCGAGCCGGAACACCTCGAGCGACGGGCCATAGCTGAACGAGCCATAGACCCGCTTGCGCTCGAGCGGATGCTCGCGGATCGGCATGTAGTCGAAGAACGCCTGCGCCGCGCGCGCCGCCAGCAGGTCGACGCTCTTGACCTTGAAGACCGCCTTCTTGGGATCGCTCGCAAGGTCCTCGTGCGGGTACCAGTTGTTCAGGACCTCGTGATCGTCCCACTGCACCAGCATCGGCACCTCGGCATTGAACCGCCGGAGGTTCGCATCCATCAGATTGTAGGCGTAGTTGCCGCGGAACTCGGCCAGCGTCTCGGCGACCTTCGAGGTCGCCTCGGTCGTGAGGTTCTTCCAGACGCTGCCGTCCGGCAGCGCCTGCTCGGCCGCGAACGGGCCATCGGCATAGATCGTGTCGCCCGAATGGATGAAGAAGGCGGGCTCGACCGCGCGCATCGCCTCGTAGATCTTCATGCCGCCCCAGTCGAGGTTGATGCCCCAGCCCTGCCCGCCGTATCGCCCGACCAGACGAAGCGGAGGTTCCGGCGGGTGGCGGGCGGCATCCAGAAGCTGCCGGCGACCGGCTCGCTCGCGAGCTTCCAGTCCGCAAGATCGACGAACCGCACGCGGTAGAAGACCCGCTGGCCCGGCCGGCAGGCCGTCGAGATCGAGCTTGGCGGTGAAGTCGGCATCCTCGAGCGCCGCCGGACCCTGGACCAGGCGCGCATCGGCGAAGCTCTCGGTGGTCGCCCACTCGACCAAGAGGCGCGCCGGCCGGTCGGCCTGGGCCCAGAGCATCGCCCGATCGCCCGAAAGATCGCCTGCCTGCACGCCGGATGGCAGCGTCGGGCGCATCCGCTCGCTGGTGATCACCGCCGGCGCGCTCGCCTGAGCGAACCCGCGCGCCGGCACCAGCGCGCCCGCGAGCAGGCCGCCACCCGCCAGCGCCGAGCGCCTGAGCAGGGCCCGCCGGTTGAGGGTCGAGGTCGGTCGGATGGGCGCCATGGTTGCCTCCGGAGGATCGCGATTATCCACTTAGCAGTTAAGGCGCCGTTTGTGACAGTCGCCGAGCGATCGCGTGCGCAGCCTGCGACAAGGGGCTCACCGTCCGCGCTGCCACCATTCGTCATAGGCCCGCTCGAGCGTTTCGGAAGCCGCCTCGAACAGCGAGGGCTGCGGCCCGAGGACCCGCTCGACCAGGCGCCGCTCGGTCTCCTCCTGCGCCTCGATCCCGCCGTCCGGCAGGATGTGCCAGATCGGCCGGACCAGGGGCCTGACGTAGCGACAGATCAGATGCAGGCGGTGGCAATCGAGGGGATCGCGCTCGCGACAGAGCATGGCGACGCGCTGCTCCCGGGCCGCCCCGAGCAGCTGCTCGATGCCGGCTTGGAAGTCCGGCGCGCGCACCCGGCTGGCGTAGTCCTCCGCCACCGGCGGCGCCTCGCCCTTCGGCGGCTTGCCGCCAAGCCCGGCACCCAGCCACAGGTAGCCAATCCCGGCCTCGGCGAGGAGGCGTGCGAGCCGCGGCTTGGAGACATGGGGCACAAACCGGGAATAGGGCCGCGAGCGCACGTCGGCCACCGCCTCGATGCCGTGGCGGCGCAGCAGACCGAGGAAGACCTCGATCGCGTGGTTCGAATGGCCGATCGTGAACAGCAAGGCTCCCTCTCGCGCAGCGCGATCGTCTCCATGGTGGCGAGCGGCGACCCATAGTTTAGCATGCCGCCAGCGAACTGTGGCCAAAAGGTCGCAGTGTGGGCGAAACGACACCTGCCGGCCGATTCAGGGCTGGCCATCGGCTTCCGGTCCGGCTAGTGCCAGCGCAGAAGCTCTCGACGTTCGTGCTCGGGTAGCCAAGTTGCCACGATGGCGAAGGCGCTGCCAGTCGCGATCCAGGAGAGCCGGGCATCGATCGACGGAGGTTGGGGGAAGTCATGTGGTGCTGGCCGCCGCTTGTGCTGGCCGTCTGGGTCGGGGTCGCCAGCACCTGCCTGGCGGCGGAGCCCCGTCTGGCGGGTCAGCAACCGGCGACCCCGCCGGCAGCGGCTGCCATCAAGCACAATCTCAGCCTCGATGTCGGTCCCCAGGCCTTGAGCTTGGACGGCTCGGCTTTCGGCGCCGAGACGGCTCCTGCCGCGCCAGGAGCCGATCTCCTGGCACCGCCCGAGAGCGAGCGTCGGATGCATCTCGATATCCATCTCGGGCGGACCTCGCCTGCGGGGCGGAGCCCGGGTGATGCGCCGCCGCTCTATGGTGAGGTCGGGATCGACCTCGACCCGCTCGCGGGCCTGTCGCTGGTGCCGTCCTACCGGCTGGTCCTGGACGAGGGCGAGCGTACCGATGCCCGCACGACCGAGGCCCAGGGCCTGAAGCTCGACGCCCAGGTCCTGAAGCTCGGCGCCCGCATCCGCTTCTAGCCCGGCACGACCGGCTCGCCTGCCTCCGGCTCCTTGAGCGGCCAGAGGAGGATGCCGCCGATCACGAAAAAGACCAGGATCGTGGCGATGCCGAGCCGTTGGCTGCCGGTCCAGAAGGTCACCGTGCCGAGCAGGAAGGGGCCGATGTAGGCGGTGATCTTGCCGGTCAGCGCATAGAGGCCGAACATCTCGGTGCGGACCTCGGCGGGTGCCAGGCGCGCCATCAGCGAGCGGCTCGCGGCCTGGGTCGGCCCGACGAAGATCCCGAGCACGCCGCCCGCGATCCAGAAGGCGAGCGGGTCGGTCGCGATCACCGCTGCGGTGCCGGCGGCGAGCAGGCCCACGAGCGCGATCAGGATGGTCCGCTTGGCGCCCAGCCAGTCGTCGATCCAGGCGAAGGCGAGCGCGCCGAGCCCCGCGGTGACGTTCAAAAGGATGCCGAACTTGATCACCTCGGCCATCGCCATGCCGAAGGTGCCGGCGGCGTAGATGCCGCCGAACGCGAACAGCGTGTTCAGCCCGTCGGTGTAGATCATGCGCGCGATCAGGAAACGGCCGATCTCGCGATAGCGTCCGATGTGGGCGAAGGTGCGCCGGAGCTGGGCGAGCCCGCGGCGGATCGCTTCGGCGGCCGCCACGGCGGTGCTCGGTCGATCGGGCGTGAACAGGAACAACGGCAGGCTGAACAGCGCGAGCCAGGCGCCGACCAGCGGCCCGCAGATGCGCACATCCTCCGCCTGGCTGCGATCGAGGCCGAACGGCGGCGGGTCGGCCTGGATGAAGCCGTAGAGGACGATGGTCAGGCACACGAGGCCGCCGGCGTAGCCCAGTCCCCAGGACCAGCCGGACAGCCGACCGATGTACTCCCGGGTGACGATCTCGGGCAGCATCGCATTGTAGAACACGCCGGCGATCTCGAAGGCGAGGTTGGTGAGCCCCGCCACCACCAGGATCTTTACTGCGACCTCAGGCGTCGGCCGGCCGAACCAGAGCAGACAGCAGCCGGCCACCGCGACCAGGGTCCAGGCGAACAGCCAGGGCTTGCGCCTCCCGCCGGCGTCGGCGATCGCGCCGAGCACCGGGCTCAGCAAGGCGATCGCGATGCCGCTCGCCGACATCGCCCAGCCCCATTCGGCGGTGCCGCGGACGTCGTCGGCCGCGATCCCCTTGGTGAAATAGGTGGCGTAGACGAAGGTGATGATCACCACCGAGAAGGCGGCGCTCGCCAGGTCGTAGAGCGCCCACGAGACCTGCCCGAGACGGGATGCGGGAGAAGTCATGGCCTGGGGTATGCCCGGCGCGCGCGCCGGGCACAAGCCTCGAACGGAAAGCGCCACGGCGCGCTTGACAGACGCCTGCGGACCGCGGCCGCGCTATACTGGGCGTGGGAGACCGCCTCGGCGCAGGGAGGATCCGGCCATGGCCGAAATCGACATTCCGGTGGAGCAGACCCAGTTCGGCCCGGCAGAGATCGGCGCCATCGCCCATCTCTATCGGGGCGAGATGTACCGCAGCAAGGTCTGGCGGACCCGGCTCGACACCAGCACCAACTGGGCGGTGGTGACCACCGGCATCGCCATCTCGGCGACCTACAGCAGTGCGGCCGCCTCGCCGCTGCCGATGGTGCTGGTCTCGTTCCTGGTCGCGGTCTTTCTGATCTTCGAAGCCCGCCGCTACCGCTTCTTCGACATCTGGCGGACGCGCGTCCGGGTCATGGAGACCTGCTTCTACGGCCCGATCCTGCGCGGCCAGGGCCTGCGCATGGACAACGGCTGGGGCGAGGTTCTGGCCGAGGACTACGCCGACATTCACTTCCACATCAGCATCTTCGAAGCCGCCGGCCGCCGGCTGCGGCGCAACTACAGCTGGATCTTCGCCGTCCAGATCGTCAGCTACTGGGGCAAGATCGGCATCCATCCGACCCCGATCAACTCGTTCCCGGAGCTGTGGGCCCGGACCGCCGTCGGCCCCCTGCCGGGGCAGGTCGTGCTGCTGCTCGGGACGGTCTTCTACCTCGGCCTGCTCGGCCTTGGCATCGGCACCCTGCCCAAGCAGAAGGCGGTCGGCCGGGTGCACCGGCTGAAGGGAGCGCCGGACCGCATCCGCGAGCTGGCCGCAGCCGAGGGCGTGTGAGGGCAAGCTCCGGCGGCCCGATTGGAGCGATCGGGTCGCGTTCCCGATCCCGGCGGGCGTGGGGTCGCGAGCGCCTCGTCAGGCCGCGCGCGGCGCGCTAGATAGAGGGCTGGCAATCTCGACAACGGAGCGATCACCCGTGGCCCCAGCAACCCCGATCTGCGACTTCGGCGAGCCGGCGAAGCCGTTCGACCTGCCCGCGACCGACGGCAAGCACTATACGCTCGAGGACGTGCGCGGCCCCAACGGCACGCTCGTCATGTTCATCTGCAACCACTGCCCGTACGTCAAGGCGGTGCTCGACCGGATCATCCGCGACGCGGGCGACCTCAAGGAACACGGGATCGGCGTGATCGCGATCAACGCCAACGACCCGACCAGCTATCCGGACGACAGCTTCGCCAACATGCAGCGACTGGCGCAGGCCAAGCAGCTGCCGTTCCCCTACGCGTTCGACGAGTCACAAGCCGTGGCGCGCGCCTACGGCGCGGTCTGCACGCCCGACTTCTTCGGCTACAACGCCGATCTCGAGCTGCAGTACCGGGGCCGGCTCGACGCGTCCAAGACCACGCCGATCCCGGGTGCCATCCGCGAGCTCTACGAAGCGATGGTCCAGATCGCCGAGACCGGCCGCGGCCCCGAGCAGCAGATCCCCTCGATGGGCTGCTCGATCAAGTGGAAGGCGGCCTGAGGACGCTCATTCGGCTTGGACACGCCAGAAGGCTCGGGTCGGACCCGCCAGAAGGCCCGGGGCAGACCCGCCAGAAGGCCCGGGTCGGACCCGCCAGAAGGCCCGGGGCAGACCCCGCCAGAAGGCCCGGGGCAGACCCGCCAGAAGGCCCGGGGCAGACCCGCCAGAAGGCCCGGGGCAGACCCGCCAGAAGGCCCGGGGCGGACCCGCCCGAAGGCCCGGGGCGGACCCGCCAGAAGGCAATGCCGCACCAGGAACTGCCGGACAGAATCACGTTCGCGGCAACGACAGCCAGCTCTCTCTTTGGAAGGTCCATGCGACCATGGGAATCCCGGTCCCGTTTTTGGCGGCGGCGGACTCCCAGGATCGCATGGACCGTTGATCACGCTAGGCGTCAATGGTTGACAAATCGTTAACGGGACAGCATCGGCCGGCAACCGGAGCTGGCGGCGTGGGCACCCCGGCCATCGGCCTCGGGGGCTTGGCCGCCATGGCCCGCGGCTGAACCCGCCATGGCCTACGACTCCTTGCGCGACTTCATCGACCACCTGGAGCGGACCGGCCGGCTGGTGCGCGTCAAGGCGCCGGTCTCGCCGGTGCTCGAGATCACCGAGATCCACACCCGGCTGCTCGCCGAGCGGGGGCCGGCGGTGCTGTTCGAGAACGTCGAGGGCAGCGCCATGCCGGTGCTCGCCAACCTGTTCGGCACGGTCGAGCGGGTCGCCTGGGGCATGAACCGCGAGCCGGGCGACCTGCAGAAGCTCGGGCAGCTGCTGGCGTTGCTCAAGCAGCCGGAACCCCCTGGCGGCTGGCGCGAGGCCGTTGAGATGGTGCCGCTGCTGAAGGCGGCCCTGACCATGAAGCCCAGGACCGTCGGGCGCGCGCCCTGCCAGGAGGTGGTGCTCGAAGGCGCCGCCATCGACCTCGGCCGCCTGCCGGTCCAGACCTGCTGGCCGGGCGAACCCGCACCGCTGATCACCTGGCCGCTGGTGGTGACCCGCGGACCGGGCGGCGACCCGGCCGACGGCTTCAACCTCGGCATCTACCGGATGCAGGTCACCGGCCGCACGACCACCCTGATGCGCTGGCTGAAGCACCGGGGCGGCGCCCAGCACCATCGCCGCTGGCAGGCCGCGCGCCCCGACCCCCTGCCCGCGGCCGCTGTGATCGGCGCCGATCCCGGCACCATCCTGGCTGCGGTCACCCCGGTCCCGGACACCATGTCGGAATACCAGTTCGCGGGCCTCCTGCGCGGCAAGCGGGTCGACTTGGTCGACTGCGTCTCGGTGCCCCTCAAGGTGCCGGCCGCCGCCGAGATCGTGCTCGAGGGCCTGGTCAGCCTCACGGACTATGGCGACGAGGGCCCCTATGGCGATCACACCGGCTACTACAACGCGGTCGAGAAATTCCCGGTGTTCACGGTCACCGCCATGACCATGCGCCGCGAGCCGATCTATCTTTCAACGTTCACCGGCCGGCCGCCCGACGAGCCCTCGGTCCTCGGCGAGGCCCTGAACGAGGTTTTTCTCCCGCTCTTCCGCCAGCAGTTCCCCGAGGTCGTGGACTTCTGGCTGCCGCCCGAGGGCTGCTCCTACCGGGTCGCCGTGGTGACCATCAAGAAGGCCTATCCCGGCCACGCCAAGCGCGTGATGCTCGGCGTCTGGTCCTACCTGCGCCAGTTCATGTACACCAAGTTCGTGATCGTCACCGACGACGACATCTGTGCCCGCAGCTGGCCGGACGTGGTCTGGGCCATCTCCACGCGAGTCGACCCCGCGCGCGACCTCACGATCCTGGAAAGCACGCCGATCGACTATCTGGACTTTGCCTCGCCGGAATCGGGCCTCGGCTCCAAGCTCGGCATCGACGCCACCAACAAATGGCCGCCCGAGACCAAACGCGACTGGGGCACCAAGATCCGCATGTCGGACGACATCGTCGCCCGGGTCACCGAGCGCTGGCCCGAGCTCGGCCTGCCCGGTTCCGGCCGGCCGATCTGGAAGTAGCCTTAAGGCCGTGAGACCGATCCACGGGCCGATTGCGGGCAGCCTGCCGGGCGCATGCTCTTTCAGCCTTGCATGACCACGCAGGCGCCGCACGTCCGAGGCAGCGGGCGGGCATATCTCCTGCTCACCCTCACCGCGCTCTGCTGGGGCGCCAACGCGATCTTCGGGCGGCTTGCGGTCGGCGAGGTCTCGCCCATGGCGCTGGTCACCTTGCGCTGGCTGGGCGCGCTGGGCCTGCTCGGGGTGTTCGCTCACACCCAGGTCCGGCGCGACTGGCCGGCCATCCGCCCGCGCCTGATGTTCGTGTCGGCCATGGGGGCGATCGGCTTCACGGCCTTCAACGCGCTCTACTACATCGCCGCCCATTCGACCACGGCCGTCAACCTCGGAATCATCCAGGGCGCGGTGCCGGTGTTCGTCCTGGCCGGCGCTCTGGTGGTCGATCGGACCCCGGTCGGCGGCCTGCAGGCGGCCGGCGTGCTCGTGACCCTGCTCGGCGTCGTCATCGTCACCTGCGGCGGCGACCTCGCGCGGCTGGCGACGTTCAGGTTCAACTTCGGCGATCTTTTGTTGATCGCTGCCTGCGCCCTCTATGCCGGCTATATCCTGGCCTTGCGCCGCCGCCCGAAGGCATCCGCGCTCGGCCTGTTCACCGTGATGGCGGGTGCTGCGTTCCTCACCTCGCTGCCGCTGGCGCTGACCGAGGCGGCGTTCAGCCAATTCCAATGGCCGACCGCGACCGGCTGGATCATCCTCGGCCTGGTCACGCTGTTCCCCTCCTTTCTGGCGCAGATCTTCTTCATCCAGGGCGTGGCGCTGATCGGCCCGAGCCGGGCAGGCGTGTTCGTCAACCTGGTGCCGGTGTTCGCCTCGATCCTGGCTCTCCTTATCCTCAAGGAGCCCTTCGAGCCGTTCCACGGTCTGGCCCTCTGCCTCGTCCTCGGCGGCATCTGGCTGTCCGAGCGCGGCAAGCCGAACTGAGCGCCGACCTGCGGGCTATGGCCGAGCGCTGGCCTTCCCTCTTGCTTGACGTCTCGCCCTCCTGCTTGACCTCTGGTATGACCGTAGTTATACCATTTCGCCATGAAGACCGCGATCTCGATCCCCGATCCCTTGTTCGAAGCCGCCGAGCAGCTCGCAAGGCGCCTCGGTAAGTCACGCAGCCAGCTGTTTGCCGATGCGCTGCGCGCCTATCTGGAGCGGCATTCGGACGAGGCCATCACCAGGCGGATCAACGAGATCGTCGACGCCGACCCGGACGCCACGAAGCTCGATCCGGTGCTCGACGCCCTCCAGCTCGAGACGCTGCGCAAGGTCGAATGGTAGGTGCAGCGGGGCGAGGTCTGGTGGGCGGAGCTTCCCGAACCGGCCGGTTCGGAACCCGGGTTTGGTCGCCCGGTCGTGATCATCCAGGCGGACCCCTTGAACCGCAGCCGGGTGGGGACCGTGGTGGTCGCCGCGATCACCAGCAACCTCCGGCTCAGCGCTTTCCCCGGCAATGTCTACGTGTCGCCGCGCGACACGGGGCTCGATCGACCATCGGTCGTGAACGCGTCGCAGCTGGCGACGTTGGATCGGAGCCGGCTGATCCGACACGTCGGCAATGTCGCCAGCGCGAAGATGCGCGAGATCGATCACGGCCTGCGATTGGTGCTGGCCCTTTGAGGCCGGGGTCGCCGCCGCCCGCGCTGGCTGCCGGCGCCAGCGGAATTTGCCGCGAGGGCGTGGCGGACGACTGAACGCGTGACCATATCTGCGACACCGGCTCTGAACCCACGATTGCTGGTGAGCGATGACCCAGGCCGACCGCAGGCTCGACCTCCTCGACGACCTGCTTGCCCGCGCCAGGAAGGCGGGCGCCGATGCCGCCGATGCCATGCTGGTGGAGAGCGCCGGCCTGAGCGCCAAGCGCCGCCTTGGCAAACTGGAGAAGATCGAGCGTGCCGAGGGCTCCGACCTTGGCCTGCGCGTGTTCGTCGGCCGGCGCCAGGCCCTGGTCTCGACCGGCGACCTCAGCGTGGCGAGCCTGCAGCGGCTGGTCGAGAGCGCGCTCGCGATCGCGCGGGCGGTGCCCGAGGACCGCTACGCCGGCCTCGCGGCGCCGGATCAGATCGCCCGCGAGGTGCCCGAGCTCGACCTGGATGACGGCCAGGAGCCGGCCGCCGAGACCCTCGCCGCACTCGCCGCCGCCGCCGAGGACGCGGCGCTGGCCGAACCCGGCATCAGCAATTCCGAGGGTGCCGAGGCCGGCTGGTCGCGCACGCGCACGACGCTGGTCGCCAGCAACGGCTTCGCCGGCAGCACGGCGCGCTCGCGCCACAGCCTGAGTGCCGCGGTGATCGCAGGCGCCAACGGCAAGATGGAGCGCGACTACGAGGTCGCGACCGTGGTCCGCCTCAAGGATCTGCCCGATCCCGCCGAACTCGGCCGCCGGGCCGCGAAGCGCACGCTCGGCCGGCTCAATCCGCGCAAGGTCAGGAGCCGGAGCCTGCCGGTCGTGTTCGATCCGCGGGTCGCTTCCGGCATCGTCCGCCATCTCGCGAGCGCGATCGCCGGGCCCGCGGTCGCCCGCGGCACGACCTTCCTCAAAGACAAGCTCGGCGCGCGGATCTTCCCGCCGGGCGTGACCATCACCGACGATCCGCAGCGGGCCGACGGGCTGCGCTCCAGTAGCTTCGATGCCGAGGGCATCGGCGCCCGGCGCCGCCAGCTGGTCGATGCCGGCGTGCTGACGACCTGGCTCCTGGATTGCGCCTCGGCCCGCCAGCTCGGTCTCGAGACCACCGGCCACGCGGCCCGCGGCGTCACCTCGCCGCCCTCGCCCGCGCCTTCGAACGCCTATCTCGAGGCGGGCGGGGTCAGCCCGGACGAGCTGATGTCCGACATCAAGGAAGGCGTCTACATCATCGAGATGCTCGGCATGGGGATCAACTACGTCACCGGCGACTACAGCCGGGGCGCGGCCGGGTTCTGGATCGAGGACGGCGCGCTCGCCTGGCCGGTGAGCGAGATCACCGTCGCGGGCAACCTGATCGACATGTTCCAGCACCTGTCCCCGGCCGACGACCTCGAGTTCCGCTATGGCATCGACGCGCCGACCCTGCGCATCGACGGCATGACCGTGGCCGGCCAGTGAGCGACGGTCCCGACCTCGAAGCGGACCGACGGCTGCTGCGGCGGGCGGTCACCGCGGCGGGCGCGCTCGCACTCGAGCAGTTCCGCGCCGGGCCCGGCCACTGGTACAAGGGCCCCGGCCAGGTGGTCACCGAGGCCGATCTCGCGATCGACCGCCTGCTTCACGACATTTTGATCGGCGCCCGGCCGGAGGATGGCTGGCTGTCCGAGGAGCGCGCCGACGACGGCTCGCGGACCCGGCGCCGCCGGGTCTGGATGGTCGATCCGATCGACGGCACCCGGGCGTTCGCCGAAGGCGTGCCCGAATTCGCGGTCAGCATCGCGCTGGTGGTCGAGGGCGCGCCCGTACTGGGCGCCGTGCTCAACCCCGCGACCGACGAGCATTTCGAGGCGCAGCGGGACGGCGGCGCGCGGCTGAACGGGGTCCGGATGCGGATCAGCGACCACCGCGACCTGGCCGGCGCCCGGCTGCTGTCGAGCCGCACCGAGATCACCCAGCGCGACTGGCCGAAACTGGTCCCCGAAGCCCAGTTCACCACCATGGGCTCGCTCGCCTACAAGCTCGCCCTGGTCGCCGCCGGCCGCTTCGACGGCCTGATCTCGTTGCGCGCCAGCCACGACTGGGACCTCGCCGCCGCGGCCCTGGTGATCGGCGAGGCCGGCGGCCGCATCAGCGAGGCCGATGGCGCGCCGTTGATCCTCAACAAACCGGCGGTCCGCCACAGCGGGCTCGCCGCCGCCGGCACCACCGCCCTGCACCGGGCGCTGGTGGCCCGGCTGCGCGCCGCCTGAGCTGCGCGCCGTCGTCGCGCCGCATCAGGGTGGCGCGATGGCCACAAGGCCCGGGCGCACCGGGATCGCGCCAAGCCGCGGAGATGTCCCCTCACCGGTAGGTTTGCCGGCGCCAGCTGTGGCCGTACCGCAACAGTTGACAACGGAAATACCACGCCGGCTGGCGGGGCGGCGCCAAGCCGGAATAATGTAAGTGACGGTCTGTTGGCGTACGTGCAAACGACCGCGTGGGCGAACCCCACGCAGGACCCCGGCGCGGGGACGTGTGATGAGGGTGGCGTGTCGGAAACCGAACGTTTGATCGCTGAGCAGATCCCGAAGCTGCGTCGCTATGCGCGGTCTTTGCTCGGCGATCCCGTACGGGCGGATGACTTGGTGCAGGAAGCGTTACTCAGAGGGCTGTCACGCAGCCATCTTTGGCAACCCGGGACCGACATCCGGGCCTGGATGTTTACGATTCTGCACAACATCCACATCAACAACCAGCGCCAGCGCCGTACCCGTGCCGACTACCAGGAGCTCGATGACGACCAACCCGAGATGGCGACGGCGCCGAACCAGGAACGCACGCTCGAGATCCGCGACCTGGCGAGGGCATTGCAGTTGTTGCCCGAGCCCCAGCGACAGGTGGTGCTGTTGGTCGGCCTCGAGGGCATGAACTACAAGAACGTCGCCGCCGTGCTCGACATTCCCATCGGTACCGTCATGTCCCGGCTGCACCGCGGCCGCGAAGCCCTACGCCGCTTCATGGCGTACGGACCCGCGCCGAAGGCGGCGGGGCAAGACCCCAAGTTGCGCAACATGCCATGACCACTCGCCAGACTTCGATCGACGAAGACGACTTCCAGGCGTTCGTCGATGGCCAGCTGCCGCCCGAGCGTTGCCGGGCCGTGATGGCCTTCCTGGCCGCCCATCCCGACGAGGCGGCCCGCATGGACCAGTATCGGACGCTGACCGAGGCGCTGCATCTCGCCTACGACGAGGTGCTCTATGAGCCGCTGCCCAAGCGGTTGCGCGTCGAACACTACTGCGGCCGGTCATCCTGGGCCAGACGGCTGCAGGATTGGTTCGGCGTCGGCCGGCGCGGCCTGACCGTGCGGGTCGCCGGGATCGCTCTGTTGCTGCTCGGCAGCAGCGGCGGCGGCTGGCTGATGCACAGCGAGATCACCGCCCAGGAGGCCGAGACGCCGGCGATGAGCTTCGCCCGGCAGGCGGCCAATGCGCATCTGCTGTTCGCGCCCGACCTCCGCCATCCGGTCGAGTTCGGCGCCGATCAGCAGGACAGCATGCTGCTGTGGCTGTCGGAGCGGCTCGGCCAGGCCGTGCACGCCCCCAACCTGAAGGCGATCGGCTTCAACCTGGTCGGCGGCCGCCTGTTGCCCGCATCCGGTCAGCCGGCGGCGCAGCTGATGTACGAGAACTCGGACGCGCACCGGATCACGCTCTACGTCCGCGGCCGCTGGCAGACGCCCGTGAACGGCGCCCACGACGGCAGCGTGAGCTTCGCCGGCGAGGACGGGGTCAACATGGTCTACTGGATCGAGGGGCCGTTCGCCTATGCCCTGATCGGCGCGCTCGATCGCGAGCAGCTGTTCAGCGCGGCCAAGAGCATCCAGCAGCAGATGACCGTGCCGACCGTGCCGGCGCCGACGCCGGACCAGACCGCGACCACCGAGAAGGACGCGACCTGAACGCTGTTGACGAACTGTGCTGACAGGCTGCCGAAGAAGCCCGGCAGCCTGCCACAGTTCGTGCGCACCTGCCAAAGCTCGGGAAAGCAGACCACGGCGAGCGCCCGCTCCAGGTAGCTGACGCCCCAGTCGCGGGCGTTCAGGCCGAGTGGGCGCGCGCCGCAATCACCTCGCCGGGCGGCAGCCAACGCACCCGTGCACGCGGTCGCGGTCTACGGCCCGGGCGGGGTCAAGTTCTGTCTCTGCGCCGAGCGGACGAGAAGGCGCCGCCCCCCGGGCGCCCGGCATCCGCGTGCGGCATGAAGCGGGCTTGCCGGCCCGGCGCGCTCGCCCCTAGAAGGGGGTCGCCCGCCGACCAGGATGCCCAAGATGCCATCGCTCCTCGATCACTGCCGCGGACTTAGCGAGCGCAAGATCGCGCCCGGCGCCGTGCTGCTGCGGGAGGGCGAACGCTCCGGCCGGTTGTTCGTCCTCACCGACGGCACGCTGGCGGTCTATCGAGGCGATGTCGAGGTGGCACTGGTGAGCGAGCCGGGCGCGGTCTTCGGCGAGATGGCGGTGCTCCTCGACCAGCCCCACACCGCGAGCGTGCGGGCCGTGACCGCGGCCAAGGTCCACCTCATCGAGGACGGCGCCCAGTTCCTGAACGCCAATCCCCATGTCCTGCTGCCGATCGCGACCCTCCTGGCCCGACGCCTGCAGAGCGCCACCACCTATCTCGTCAATCTCAAACACCAGTTTCAGGACCAGAAGGACCATTTCGGCATGGTCGACGAGGTGCTGGAATCGCTCACTCACCAGCAGGAGGAGAGCTTTCCTCCGGCTGCCGATCTGCCCGCGGAGCCATAGCGAGCAGCCACGGCGGCGGCGCGGCCATCGGCGCCAGCGGCTGGGTCGGCGACTGGTTCAAGGGCGCGACCTCGGCGGCCTTGAGCGAGATCCAGTAGGCGTCGGGGACGGCCATGTCGACCACCACATGCGTTGGCAGCGGCCCGATCTGATGACCGGCATTGAAGACCCAGGTCCTGCCGATCTGGTCCGCCCACGAGCCCTTGGGCGTGAACGGCGACTGATGCACGTGGCCGGACAGGACGAGATCCGGCTGATATTTTCTGATCCAGCCGCGCAACGCCGGGTCGCCGAACGACCGCTTGCCATCCCAGCTGGTCGGCGAGCCCTGCGGGGGCGCGTGATGCACCCACACCCACCGTGCCGGCCGGCTCGGCGCGTCTTTCGCCAGATGGCGGGCGATCTCCGCGCGCGTGCCGCTGCCGCCGCCCCAGGGGCAGATCGTGAACAGCGTGTCGCCGATCAGACGGGAGTCGCCATCGGTCAGCACGTCGTAGTGACGCGCCTTGGTGATCCAGCGCGTGATCAGCTCGCCCCGGCTGTCATAGCCGTCGAGATCGTGGTTGCCCGAGCAGATCAGCAACGGCGCGCGCTCGCGAATCCGGCGCAGATACTTTTGCACGACGATCGTCTGGGCGGGCCGGTCGACCACGGAGAACGCGTCGAGATGGTCGCCGGCGAGCACGACCACATCGACATGGCCCGCCGCATCGACCACCCAGTCGAACTTGCGCAGATCGTAGTGCAGGTCCGCGACCAGGAGGCACTTCAACGAAGGCTGCCTCCGTTGCGGGCGGGCGCTGGCCGACGGCGGGCGGGACGGCAGGGCATCGCGCGAACCTTCCTCCAAGAGGAGAGCCCCAGATTTGCCCATCGTCGACCAGCGCCAGAAGGCGCCCCGGCAAGTGATCCCTCGGCACCCCGTCCCGCGCAGCTCACGCCACCGGACAGAGCCTCAATTCGAACGTCCCCGCCCCGCATCGCCCGCGTCAGATCTGTTGGTTCATCACAGCGATCCTACCAGATCCACCGACCAAGACGATCCTTTTCCGCACCCTGCCAGATGTCGTTACCGTTACACCAGACGCAGAAAATTCTGACGTTCGCGCTTGGTCTGCGCGCCCGGGTTGGCGGGCGGCGGGCGCGCCCCGCGAAGGTGACGACGTCGCGGGGACCGTATTCGTGAGGGTGAGATGAAGTCTGCGGCGCTCCCTCTCGCCGGCGAGCCTGCCGGGCGGTCGCGGCCGGTCAAGGCTGCAACCGGCGAAGCTGGCAGGCGCTGGCCTTGGCCGTCCGCGATCCGACCCGGCGAGAGGGCTCCGCCGGAAGGCAACGCCGCACCACGGACCGCCGCGCATGAACAGCGTTCACAGCACTCCCACCTAGAGCTCGGTGCGCACCTGCCACAGCTCGGGAAAGCAAACCACCTCCAGCGCCCGCTTCAGGTAGCTGACGCCCGAGCTACCGCCGGTGCCGGTCTTGTGGCCGATGATCCGCTCGACCGTCGTGACATGACGAAAGCGCCATTGCCGGAACCCGTCCTCGAGATCGACCAGATCCTCGGCGAGCTCATACAGATCCCATCGGTGACTGGCGTCGCGGTAGACCGCCGCCCAGGCCGCGAGCACGCTCGCATCCGACCGGTGGGGCCGGCTCCAGTCGCGCTCGACGCAGGCCCGCGCGATCGCGAAGCCGCGGCGCGCCAGAAGCTGGATCGCCTCGTCGTACAGGCTCGGCCGGGCCAGCTCGGCCGCGAGCTCGGCGTGCACCTCGGGCGTGTGCCGGTGCACCGCGAGCAACGCCTGCTGCCGGTTGCCGAGCAGGAACTCGACCAGGCGGTACTGGTGCGACTGCAAGCCCGACGCCGGCCCGAGCCGGTCGCGGAAGACGAGGTAATCGGCCGGCGTCAGGGTCGAAAGCACATCCCAGGACTGGATCATCTGCACCTGGATGCGCGCCACCCGCGCCAGCATCTTGAACGCCGGCTGCAGGTCGTCCGCGGCGATCCGCCGGCGCGCCGCGCGCAGCTCGTGGACCATCAGCTTCAGCCACAGCTCGCTCGCCTGATGGATCACGATGAACAGCATCTCGTCGTGACTGTCCGAGACCGGCCGCTGACAGGCGAGCAGCTCGTCGAGCGCCAGGTAGCGCCCGTAGGTCAGGGCATCGGCGAGGTCGGTCGCGACGCCCGGCTCCAGGGCCGGTTCAGCGGGCTCGGTCATGTCACGGCGGCCCGCTGCCGGTATTCCGGAAGGTCCCAGGCGCGCTCGGCCAGCACGGCCCAAAGCGCCTGGGCCGCATCGAACACGTCGACGAAGCGGACATAGAGCGGCGCGAACCCGAAGCGCAGCAGATCGGGCGCGCGGAAGTCGCCGATCACGCCGCGCGCGATCAGCGCCTGGACGATCGGGTAGCCGTCCGGATGCCGGAGCGCGACCTGCGCGCCGCGCTCGCCGGCCGCGCGCGGGCTCGCAAGCTCGAGCCCGAAGGCCGGGCAGTGCTCCTCGACCAGGTCGATGAACAGATCGGTGAGCGCCACCGATTTGGCCCGCAGCGCCCCCGGATCGACCTCGAGCAGCAGATCGACGCCCGCTTCGAGCGCCACCATCCCGAGGATCGATGGTGTGCCGGCGAGGAATTTCCGGATGCCTGCGGCGGCCCGGTACTCACTCTGGAACGCGAACGGCTCAGCGTGTCCGAGCCAGCCGGTGATCGGCTGGCGGGCCGCATCCTGCCAGCGCTCCGCGACGAACAGGAACGCGGGCGCGCCCGGCCCGCCGTTCAGATATTTGTAGCCACAGCCGACCGCGAGATCCGCGTCCGCGCCGTTCAGGTCGACCGGCACGGCGCCGGCGCTGTGCGCCAGATCCCAGAGCGCCAGCGCGCCCGCGTCGTGTGCCGCTCTGGTCAGCCGTGCCAGATCGTGCATCCGCCCGCTGCGATAGTCGACGTGGGTCAGCATCAGGAGTGCCACCTCCGCGTCGAGCGCCGCCTCGAGCTCGGCGCTCGCGACCAGGCGCAGCTCGACCCGTCCGTCGAGCAGTTCGGCAAGACCCTCTGCGACGTAGAGATCGGTCGGAAAATTGCCGCGCTCCGAGACGATGATCCGCCGTCCGGGCCGCAACCCCAGCGCCGCCGCGATCAGCTTGAAGAGGTTGACCGAGACCGAATCGGCGACCACCACCTCCTGCGCCCGCGCCCCGATCAGCTCCGCGATCTTGGCGCCGAGCCGCGCCGGCAGGTCGATCCAGCCGTGCCTGTTCCAGCTGGTGATCAGATCCCGCCCCCATTGCCGGCGCAGCACGTCCTCGACGATTGCCGGGGTTGCCTTGGGCAAGGGTCCAAGCGAGTTGCCATCCAGATAGATGACCCCCGCCGGCAGCGCGAAGCGCGCTCGCAGCGCCGCCAGAGGATCAACGGCATCCAGCGCCGCACATCCGGCCCGGGTCAGCGCACTCATCCGCCACCAGCCTTCGCTACCCGCGATCCATGGCCTTGGTTGCCCGACGCCCCATGATCTGGCCCGACCTCCAACCTCGACAAGCCCAAGCCCCGACAAGCCCAAGCCCCGACAAGCAAGAAGCCCGGTTGCTAACCCGTTAACCTTAACGAATGGTTAAGAAGGCTACCAGAGATTGAGCTGGCCGACCTGAGCGCCGGCTGACCGATCCGTGAGGGCGCGCTGCGGGAACAACTCGAGGTGAATCGGGTGGTCGCGATTAACCATTTCTTAACATCTGGCGCTCAGGATTCACAACCGGCCCGATCGGGCCCGAGCCACCGAGCAGGACGCGTCACTTGCCAGATCCAGCAGGCGTCGTCGAGTTCCTGAAGCGCCGCTACGCGCGCGCGATCGAATGCGGTGATGATCGGACCGCGACCCGTCTTCGGGCCGAGATCGATCGCCTGATCAACGGCCCGCCCGCCCTTCTCAGCTTTGCGGACCGCGTCGGGGCGGCGGGCTCGCGGCGGTCAGCCGGAGCGGCGCAGCTCCAGCCCACCTATGACCACAACGACATCTTGTATGGCTATGACGACATCCTGGGGCCTAACCTGTGACCCCGTGATGACGTCGCCACCGTAGTTTGCGCTCTCGACCACAGGGCAGGCATCGGCCCGCCCGCGCCGCGGGCTCAGCCCATGGTCGGCATCTTGAACTCGGCGCCGGCGCGGATGCCGGTCGGCCAGCGCGAGGTCACCGCCTTCTGCCGGGTGTAGAAGCGGACGCCCTCGGGGCCGTGCATGTGGTGGTCGCCGAACAGCGAGCGTTTCCAGCCGCCGAAGCTGTGGAAGGCCATCGGCACCGGGATCGGCACGTTGACCCCCACCATGCCGATGTTCACCCGATGCGCGAAGGTGCGCGCCGCGTCGCCGTCGCGGGTGAAGATCGCGGTGCCGTTGCCGTACTCGTGCTTGTTGACGAGCTCGACCGCGGCGTCGAAATCGGGGGCGCGCACCACCGAGAGCACCGGCCCGAAGATCTCGTCCTGGTAGATCTTCATCTCCGGCCGCACCCGGTCGAACAGGCAGCCGCCGAGGTAATAGCCGTCCTGGTAGCCCTGGAAGCCGTCGAGCCTGAAGTCGCGGCCGTCGACCACGAGCTCCGCTCCCTCCTCGATCCCGAGGTCGACGTAGCCCTTGACCTTGGCCCTGTGCTCGGCGGTCACCAGCGGGCCCATCTCGACGCCCGCCTCGTGGCTCGGGCCGATCTTGAGGGCGCGCACCCGCGGCGCCAGGTCCGCGATCAGCCGGTCGCCCGCGTTGCCGACCGCGACCGCGACCGAGATCGCCATGCAGCGCTCGCCGGCCGAGCCGTAGGCGGAGCCGATCAGGGCGTCGGTCACCTGCTCGGGATCGGCGTCGGGCAGCACGACCATGTGGTTCTTGGCGCCGCCCAACGCCTGCACCCGTTTGCCGTGGGCGGTGCCGGCCCTGAACACGTATTCGGCAATCCGGGTCGAGCCGACGAAGCTCACGGCGGCAATCTCCGGATGGGTCAGAACCGCGTCGACCGCCGCCTTGTCGCCGTTGACGACGTTGAGCACGCCGTCGGGCACCCCTGCCTCCTTGGCGATCTCCGCGATCCGAATTGGGCAGGACGGGTCCTTCTCCGAGGGCTTGAGGATGAAGGTGTTGCCGCAGGCGATCGCCATCGGGAACATCCAGAGCGGGATCATGGCCGGGAAGTTGAAGGGCGTGATCCCGGCGCAGACCCCGAGCGGCTGGCGGAACGACAACAGATCGACCCCGGTGCCGACGTTCTCGCTGAACTCGCCCTTGAGCAGCTGGGGAATGCCGCAGGCGAACTCGACCACCTCGATGCCGCGGACGACCTCGCCCTTGGCGTCGGCCAGCGTCTTGCCGTGCTCGGCGCTGATCAGCGCGGCCAGCTCGTCGCTCTGCTGCTCGAGCAGGTCCTTGAGCCGGAACAGGATGCGCGCACGCCGCAGCGGCGTGGTGTCGGCCCAGCCGGGCAGGGCCGCCTGCGCGGCCCGGACCGCGGCATCGACCTCGGCGGCGGAGGCCAACGCCACCCGGCCCGCGCGCTCGCCGACCGAGGGATTGAAGATGTCGCCATAGCGGCCGCTCGCACCCGCGACCCCGCGGCCGCCGATCCAGTGCCCGACGTCCCTGCTCATCTCGCCCTCCTGTCCTCGGCCTGTTGCCACAGCGATGCGTCTCCCAATCCGGCTACGCAATACTCCCCGCCGCTTGGCAGCGTCCAGCCTGCAGCCCCTAATGCGCCGTTTCCGCCAGCAACAGAATCGAGTCCGAGATGCCGGCGTGCCGGCGGACGACGTTCACGAACCGGCGGTCGGCGGAAACCACCTGCGCCCCCTGCGCGAGCGCGAGCGCAAGGTACACGCAATCATAAATCGGATGATCGATCTCGATGGCGAGCGTCAGCGCCCGGTCCAGCAGTCTCCCGGTGGGGCTCAGCGTGACGGGCGCCCGTCGCAGGGCGGCGAACCGCTGGTGGGCGATGCGACCCGGGAGCGCCCCTCTGCGCGCCCATCTCCAGAGTCCATTCGCGCACTCCGACCACAGCAGATCCGGCGCCCCAAGGTCCCTTTGGGCAAGGGCTCGTGCCAGCGGCGAGTCATCCTCGTCGAGCACCCATTTCAGAGCCACGCTGGCGTCGACGATGATCGCCGGGCTCACCGCTCATCGCGCATCTGGCGGATGATGTCGGCGCTGTCGCCGGGCATTTTCGGACCTTCCTTGCGCAAGCGGTCAGCCAGCGTCCAGAAGTCTTCCGCCGCGGCTTGCGGCAGCAGGGCCTGCTTCAGGATCTCACGGTGCTCGGCCTCGGCCGAGCGGCCGTGCTCGGCGGCGCGGATCTTGAGCCGGCGGATCAGGTCGTCATCGACCTTGCGGACCGTCAACTGCCCCATCGTCGCCTCCGCTTCGCCTGCATTATGCCTTCAACGTAGGCACAACGCCGCCCGGCGGCAAGCGTCCGCGCCGACGGGAACGCGCAGCGGCCCGCTGCTCAGCCCATCTTGCGCAGCACCGTGCTGACGGTCTCGAAGATCTGGTCGATGTGGCGGCGCTCGCAGATCAAGGGCGGCGAGAACTCGAAGGTGTCGCCCGCGATCCGCACCATCAGGCCCGCCTCGTAGCAGGCGATCATGCACTCGAAGCCGCGCTTGCCCGGCTGGCCGGCAAGCGGCGCCAGCTCGATCGCGCCCATCAGGCCCAGGTTGCGGACGTCGATCACGTGCGGCAGGTCGCGGCAGCCGTGCAGCGCGTCCTCGAAATAGCCCTCGATCTCGCGCACGCGCTCGAAGATGCCCTCTTCCTTATACGCCTCCAGAGACGCGATGCCGGCCGCCGCGGCCACCGGATGGCCGGAATAGGTGTAGCCATGGAACAGCTCGATGACGTGCTCGGGCCCCTTCATGAAGGCGTCGTAGACGAAGTCGCGCGCGACCACCGCCCCCATCGGCACATGCGCCGCGGTCAGCCCCTTGGCCATGGTGATCATGTCCGGGACGATGCCGAGCCGCTCGGCGGCCGACGCGTAGCCGAGCCGCCCCCAGGCCGTGATCACCTCGTCGAGAATCAGGAGAATACCGTGCTTGTCGCAGATCTCGCGCAGCCGCTCGAGATAGCCCACGGGCGGCGGGTAGACCCCGACCGAACCCGCGACCGGCTCGACGATCACGGCGGCGATGGTCGAGGGATCGTGCAGCGCGCACAGCCGCTCGAGATCGTCCGCCAGCTCCTTGCCGAACTTCGGCTGGCCGCGGGTAAACGCGTTGCGCTCGAGATCGAGCGTGTGGCGGATGTGGTCGACACCCGGCAGCATCGGCCCGAAGGTCCGCCGGTTGGCGACCATGCCGCCGACCGACATGCCGCCGAAGCCGACCCCGTGATAGGCGCGCTCGCGCCCGATCAGCCGGATGCGCTGGCCCTCGCCGCGCGCCCGGTGGTAGGCGAGCGCGATCTTGAGCGCGGTATCGCACGCCTCCGAGCCCGAGTTGACGAAGAACACGCGATTGAGATCGGCCGGCATCGCATGCGCGACCCGGGATGCGAGCTCGAACACCGGCGTGTGCCCGAACTGGAAGGTCGGCGCGAAATCCAAGGTCGCGACCGCCCGCTGCACGGCCTCGACCACCTTGGGGTGGCTGTGGCCGAGATTGGCGCACCATAGGCCCGCCGAGCCGTCCAGGATCGTGCGCCCGTCGTGCGAGCGGTAGTGCATGCCCTTGGCCGCGACCACGATCCGCGGCTGCTGCTTGAACTGGCGGTTCGGGGTGAACGGCAGCCAGAGGGATTCCAGATCGTTCGGCGCCCCCGCGGCCACGACCTCATCCAGCTCTTCCAACATGCCTCCGCCTCCCCTGGCCGTTCACCGAATCTGCCTGTTTTGGGCACGGGCGAGCATACGCCGGCCAGCGGCCCATGGCGAGCCCTCACCCCGCCCTCCGCGAAACGTCGGATTTCTCGCTTGCCGCGGCGTCCCGGTTCGCCGGTCGCCATCAGGCTTGATCCCCGCTATCCGGCTTTTTGCCGCCAAGCCTCACCGCCACGCGGCGCGCGATCCGCTGGCTCCGATCGGACATCCGCGCTAGTATCGGACCGGGACTTGCCCAGGGAGGGATACAATGACGCCGCTCAGCCGCACCGCATCCTGTTTGTTCGTTCTGCTACTTTTGGTTGGGTGCGCGTCAACCACGGTCTCCGATCGCCAGACGTACGAGGGCCCCAAGCTCGCGCGGCCCGATCGCATCCTCGTCTACGACTTCGCCGCAACTCCTGCCGAGGTCCCGGCCGAATCCGCTGTGGCGTCCCAATCTGCCGGCGCTACGCCGCAAACCGCGGCGGATATCGAGGAGGGCCACAAGCTCGGCGCGGCCGTCGCGAAGCAGCTGGTCATGGATCTCCAGGGCATGGGGCTGCCAGCTGTCGAGGCTGCGGGCCAACCGGCGCCCCGGGTCAACGACATCGTGATCAAGGGCTCGTTCGTCACGGTCGACCAGGGCAGCGCCGGCAAGCGCATCCTGATCGGCTTCGGCTCCGGCGCGGCGGACCTGAAGACGGTGGTCGAAGGCTACCAGATGACGCCTCAGGGTCTGCGTAAGCTGGGCGGCGGCGATGTCAATTCGGGGGGTAACAAAACGCCCGGCATGATCGTCCCCCTGGCGGTCATGGCCGCAACCGCGAACCCAATCGGTCTGATCGTGGTTGGCGGGGCGAAGGCTTACGGTCAGATCTCAGGCTCCTCCACGATCGAAGGCCGGGCCAAAGCGACCGCCGATGAGATCGCAGCGCAATTGAAGGTGGCCGCGCAGAAGCAGGGCTGGATCTAGCCCGATCGGGCGGGCCGGGACGAGGCCCCTCGCCGGCGGTCGATGCCCTAGACCCTGCGGGCGCGCAGCGCGTCCGCCTCCTCGACGCTGACGATCGTCCGCCCGATCGGCCACAGCGACAGCGCGGCCAGCTTCAGGTGCGCCCAGGCGAACGGCAGGCCGATGATCGTGACCGCGAGTGCCACCGCGGTGATCACATGCCCGAGCGCCAGCCACCAGCCGGCCAGCACAAACCAGATCAGATTGCCGAGCACCCCCAGCGGCCCGGTGCCGAGATCCTCCTCGCCCGCGACCTCGTCGCGCGCCAGCGCCACCCGCCCGAAGGGGAGAAACGTGTAGCTCGCGATGTTGACCGCGGCCCGCGCCCAAGGCAGCCCGATGATCGTGATCGCCATGATCACCGCGGCCACCAGCCACGCGAACGCCATCCAGATGCCGCCGGTCACGACCCAGAGAATGTTGAGCAGCAGGCTTAAGGGCGACACTGTCCACAATCTCCCGTTTTGCGGCGCGGCAGGACGCTATTTGATCACCGCGCGCTCCTGATCGGCAATGGCCTGCTTCAGCCCCTCGAGATTGGCGCGGAACGTTTTCGTGTCCGGGTGATCGGGTCCCAACGCCTTCTCGTCGATCGCGATCGCCCGCTCGTAGAGCGGCTCGGCCCCGGTGTAGCGGCCGGTCGTCTGGTACAGGAAGCCCAGGTTGTTGAGGCTGCGCGCCAGATCCGGATGATCTGGCCCCAATGCCTTCTCGTCGATCGCAATCGCCCGCTCGTACAGCGGCTCGGCCTCGGCATAGCGGCCGGTCGCCCGATACACCTCGGCCAGGTTGTTGAGCACCAAGGCGACCTGCGGATGATCCGGGCCAAGCGCGGTTTCCCAGATCTTGGCAGCCCGCTGGTACAGCGGCTGGGCCTCGGCATAGCGGCCGGTCGCCTGATACACCCCGGCCAGGTTGTTGAGCGCGAAAGCGACCTGCGGATGATCCGGGCCCAGGGCGGTCTCCGAAATCTTGGCAGCCCGTTGGAACTGCGGTACGGCCTCCGCGTAGCGGCCGGTCGCCTGGTACACTCCGGCAAGGTTGTTGAGCGCCAAGGCGACCTGCGGATGATCCGGGCCAAGCGCGGTCTCCCAGATCTTGGCAGCCTGCTGGTACAGCGGCTCGGCCTCGGCGTAGCGGCCGGTCACCCGATACACCTCGGCCAGGTTGTTGAGCGCCAAGGCGACCTGCGGATGGTTCGGACCAAGGGCGGTCTTCCAGATCCTGCCGGCTCGCGGGAACAGCGCCTCGGCCTCGGCGTAGCGGCCGATCTCCTGGTAGAGCACGGCCAGGTTGTTGAGATCGACTGCGAGACTTCGGATCATCAGGCCCTAAGGCTGTCTCGTCGATCGCGATCGCCCGCTCGTAAAGCGGTCGGGCCTCGGCGTAGCGGCCGGTCGCCTGGTACACCGCGGCCAGATTGTTGAGCGCAGTAGCGAGCTCCAGATGGTCCGGGCCAGCCGCGGTCTCCGCGCTTTTGACCGCCCGCTGGCACATCACCTCGGCCTCGGCGTAGCGGCCCGTGGCCTCATACAAGGTCGCCAGGTTGTTGAGGCTGACGCCAAGGGCCGGGTCGTCGGCTGCGAGCTGCGCTTGCCGCACGCGGAAGGCCTCCGTCCAAGGGGGGCCGGCCTCCGGATAGTTCCCGGCCTCGTAGGCAGCCCGGCCTTCCATGTTCAGATAGTCAGCCCGGATCAACGGTTTGGTCGGCGGCACCAGGCTGGCCGCGGACGCGAGATGCCCAGCCGCAACCCGGTAGTCCAGGCGCGCGAAGGCCAGCTCGCCGCGCTGGGCGCGCAGCGCCGCGGCATCGAGCCGGAGCTGGTCGGCGCTCGCGAGCGCCGCGTCCTCCGCCTTGGTCAGCAGGCGGTCGGCCCGCTCGTAGTCGCCCCGTTCGACCGCCGCATGCGCCTCCTCCTTGACCGCCTGCACGTCCGGGCTTGCCGAGCGCACGCTCGCGATCTGCGCCAGCAGGGCTTTGTGCCGTTCGGCGATCTCGCCGAGCTTGGCCGGCAGCTCCTCGATCGGCACGTCCTTCTCGCCGAGCGTGCGCAGGAAGGTCGTCACGGCCTCCTGTGTGACCCCGAGCCTGGTCGCCAGGCCGACGATCTGCGCCGTCGCCTCAGACTGAATCAGCTCCTGCACCTGCTTCGGCGTGAGCCCGATCGTGATGCTGCTGTCCCGGATGTCGCCGCCGGCGGCGACGCCGTGCTGGGCCATGACATTCCCGGCCGCGCGCGCGAACGCCGGCCAGAGCCCGAGCACTAGGACGCTCGCCAGGATCAGACGACGACGCGACGCGCCCGCCATCGCCTATTTCTCCTTGGCCCCGCCGTTCGAGCCGCCCTCGATCGTGACCGTGCTGCCTTCGATGTTGCCGCCGGCGGCGACGCCATGGTCCGCCTGCACGCGCGGCCCGGCATCGCGGCCGTCGTCCCGGTGAAAGTGGGAAAAAAGGGTCCAGGCCGCGACCGCGACCGCCGCGATCGCCGGTCCGAGCAGGGCCAGCACCCTCTGATTGCTGCTGCGCTGCAGCCAGCGCCACATCGCAATTCCACTCCCGCGAATACTTTCTCTCTTCTTACGATAGCAGCCAGGACACCCGGCTGCAACTTGAACGTCTGAGTGCATCGGATTCCCGTTTCGTTCCCATTCCATCGCCAATCTGCCGGCCACGCGGACGCGGGTGCGCCTCACAAGTGGAGCGTCTTGCGCCACATGTGATCACCCACGCCCGCAATCAACCTGGCTCCATGCCCCTGGCAAACAGGCGCTCATGAAATTATACATATAATCAAATGCAGAACCCTATAAGTTCATAAATTGAACATGTTACAAAGAGATATAATAGCCAATTCTCAGCTTGATTGGCGGTTGATTTTTGGTTGATGCTGCTTGATCGCCGGCACCATTTGGCTGGCCAAAGTCATTGGTGGTCACACATCTGTGTCATCCGCCAGATCCGGACGCGACACTTCGCGACACCCTGTGTGACCTTCCATGTAATCATCCACGGATGGACAATTGTCAGTTCGACCTATTACTTGCATAATCTGAAAATAGCGTGCCTGTCATTGAGATATATGGACGTCCGGTCGGCGCAACAGGCCACCAATTCTGAACGAGATCCAGAGTTTCATTGGGCGTGCGGCCGGCCGACCGGCGCGCCTCGAACGCCGCGGTGATGGCCCGACTCAAGCTCGCCTCCATCCGAGGCCTCGCGGAGGGCGGCATCGGTGATCTGGCGTCGACTTAGATAATTCTTTGAATGGCGCCTGATTTCTCTGAGTTCGCCGATCTGACACTTTGAGTACGCTCGCGGTTGACTTCCCTATCATTGCAGGCTCTTGCTCGCGATCTCGTAGACGTCGCGGGACAGTTTGGGCGCGGCGAGGATGCGCTCGAGCTGGGTCTGCATCCTGGCCTGGCGCTTCGGGTCGTAGCGGCGCCAGCGATCGAAGGCTTTCGCCAGGCGTGCTGCGACCTGCGGGTTGCGCGGGTCGAGCTCGAGCACGTGGTCGGCGATCAGAGCGTAGCCGCTGCCGTCGGCGCGGTGGAAGCCGGTCGGATTGCCGGCGGCGAAGGCGCCGATCAGGGCGCGCACCCGGTTCGGGTTCTTCAAGGTAAACGCCTCGTGGCCGAGCAGCCCGGCCACGACCTCGACCGCATCGGGGCGCTGCGCCACGGCCTGGAGCGCGAACCATTTGTCGATCACCAGCGCGTCGTCCCGCCAGCGGGCATAGAAATCGGCCAGCGCCTGCGGCCGCTCGGCAAGGTCGCTTTCGGCCAGAAGGTCGAGGGCGGCGATCGTGTCGGTCATGTTGTCGGCGTTTTGGAACTGGGCGAGGCACAGGCTCCGGCCCGCCTCGCCCTCGGCCGCCATCAGATAGCCGAGCGCCAGGTTGCGAAGCGCCCGCCGGCCGACCTCGCCCGCCTCGAACCGATAGGGCTCGCGGCTTTGCAGGGCGTGGTAGGTCTCGAGCCAGTCGCCGTGCAGGCTCCGGCCGAGCGCCTGGCGCAGGAACTCGCGCACCGCATGCACGCCCTCGACGTCGATCTCGGCCATCTGCTGGCCGACGTGGGTTTCCGAGGGCAGGCTCAGCGCCTGGGCCCGGAAAGCGTGGTCGAGGCGGCCGTCCCGAAGGGTCGCCCGGAACGCCTGGGCGAGGCCGTCATCGAGCGCCAGAGCCTGTCCCCGCCGGCGCCGCGCGACCAGGTCGAGCATCAGCTGCAGCCCATAGGCCTGGCCGGATTCCCAGCGCACGAAGGGGTCGGGATCGTGCGCCATCAGGAAGCGCAGGCTGGCGTCGTCGGCGTCGCTCTCGAGCACGACCGGCGCCGAGAAGCCGCGCAGCAGCGACAGGGCCGGCGCTTCGGGCACCTGCTGAAAGGTGAAGCTCTGCTCGGCCTCCTTGAGCTCGAGCACGCGGGATGTGCCGACCGCTGCGGGCTCGCCCGCAAGCTGCACGGGCAGCTCGCGGCCGCCGTGATCCAAAAGACCGATCGCGAGCGGGATCACCAGGGGCTGCTTCTCGGGCTGGCCGGGCGTCGGCGCCGTCGCCTGGCGGACGGTCAGCGTGTAGCTGCGCGCCTCGGGGTCGTAGGCCCCCTTCACCGCGAGCCTGGGCGTGCCCGCCTGCGAATACCAGCGGCGGAACTGCCCGAGATCCTTGCCCGAGGCGTCGGCCATCGCGGCGACGAAGTCCTCGCAGGTCACCGCCTGGCCGTCGTGGCGCTCGAAATAGCGCCGCATCCCCTCCTGGAACGCCGCCTCGCCGATCAGCGTATGCAGCATGCGGATGACTTCCGCACCCTTTTCGTAGACAGTCGTGGTGTAAAAATTGTTAATCTCGACATAGCTCTCCGGCCGGACCGGATGGGCGAGCGGCCCCGCATCCTCCAGAAACTGGCTCGCGCGCAGCCGACGGACGTCGGCGATCCGTTTGACGGCGCGCGAATGCAAATCTGAGGTGAACTCCTGGTCGCGGAATACGGTCAGACCTTCCTTGAGCGACAGCTGGAACCAGTCGCGGCAGGTGACCCGGTCGCCGGTCCAGTTGTGGAAATACTCGTGCGCCACCACGCTCTCGATGCCCAGATAGTCGGCATCGGTGGCACTCGCCGGCTTCGCCAGCACGTATTTGGTGTTGAAGATGTTCAGGCCCTTGTTTTCCATGGCGCCGAAGTTGAAATCGGAGACCGCGACGATCATGAACTGGTCGAGATCGTACTCCAATTGGAAGCGGTCCTCATCCCAGCGCATCGCCTTCTTGAGCGAGGCCATGGCGTGGGCGCATTTGTCGATCTCGGCGGGCTCGGTATAGATCTGCAGGGTGACCTCGCGGCCGGAGCGGGTGGTGAAGCGATCCTCGAGCTTGGCCAGCCGGCCCGCGACCAGGGCGAACAGATAGGCGGGCTTGGGGAACGGGTCCTCCCAAAGCACAAAGTGGCGCCCGGCCGCGAGCGCGCCCGCCTCGATCGGGTTGCCGTTGGCGAGCAGCACCGGGTAGCGCTCCCGGTCCGCCGCGATCCGCACCCGGTAGCGCGCCATCACGTCCGGCCGGTCCGGGAAGTAGGTGATCTTCCGGAAACCCTCGGGCTCGCATTGGGTGCAGAAGACGCCATTCGAGACGTAGAGACCTTCGAGCGCGGTGTTGCGCTCGGGCTCGATGCGCACCCGCGTGAGCACGCTGCAGGCGTCCGGCAGGTCGTGCAGGGTCAGATGGTCGTCATCGCGGGCGTAGCGATTGGCGCCGAGCGGCAGGCCGTCGACCTCGAGCCCGAGCAGCTCGAGCTCCTGGCCGTCCAGGACCAGCGGCCGCATGCCCGCCTCAGCGTCAGGGTTGCGGCGCACCGCAAGGCGCGCCGTGACCTCGGTCGCGGCCTCGCCAAGCGCGAAGTCGAGCTCGACCCGATCGACCAGCCAGTCCGGCGGCCGGTAGTCCTCAAGGCGGATCGGCTCGGGCTTCGGGGCTGCGGCCATCACGAGATCCTCTGTCGGCGCGAACCAAGGTGCGGGACTCTGCCGAGATCGTCCGGGCGATACAAGCCCCGCGCTCGCCGAGCGACCAGGTCTGGTCCCGCGACCCGTCGTGGTCCGCGCTGGCTTTGGGCGTGCGGCGCTGATATAACCCATGGTTGATGAAACCGAAATCCGGATGCTGAGGTGGAGATCGCGGCGGCGCCGGGGCGTGTGCTGCGGGGTCTGCTCGACCTCGTGCTGCCGTCCCGCTGCCTGGCCTGCGGAGCCACCGTCGAGACCCAGGGCCGCCTGTGCGCCGCCTGCTGGCGCGGGCTGACCTTCCTCGGGCCGCCGCACTGCCGGCTGTGTGGCTATCCCCTGCCCCATGCCGTGCCCGATGCGCCGCTGTGCGGCCGCTGCGCCGTCGAGCCGCCGGCCTACGACCGGGCGCGGGCGGCGCTCCGCTACGACGACCGCGCGCGCAGCCTGGTCCTGGCCTTCAAGCACGCCGATCGGACCGACACCGCACCGGCGTTCGGCCGCTGGCTGGCGCGCGCCGGCGCCGAGCTGCTGGCCGAGGCCGATCTGATCGTGCCCGTGCCGCTGCACCGCTGGCGGCTGCTCAAGCGAGGCTACAACCAGGCCGCCGTGCTGGCGCGCGCGCTCGCCCGCGAGACCGGCCTGCCGACGATCCCCGATCTGCTGCAGCGCCGGCGCGCCACGCCCTCGCAACAGGGGCTCTCCGCCGCCGCGCGGGTCGCCAATGTCACCGCCGGCGCCTTCCGCGTGCACCCCTGGCACCGCCGCCGGCTGCCGGAGCGCCGCGTGGTCCTGATCGACGACGTGCTGACCACCGGCGCCACGGTCGCCGCCTGCACGCGCGTGCTGCGGCAGGCGGGCGCGGTTCAGGTCGACGTGCTGACGCTGACCAGGGTGGTGCGCGACGCCGCGACCCCCATATCATGAGAGCCCCGATCTGGTGACGGCGCGCCACGGTCGGCCGGGCGACCGCCGGCGCTGGCGCGCGAACGGGACCCGAGACATCCGGTCATGGCCGAGATCGAGATCTACACGACCCCCATCTGCCCCTACTGCTGGCGGGCCAAGCACCTGCTCAAGAAGAAGGGCCTCGCGTTCACCGAGATCGACCTCTGGCAGGCATCGGAGCGCCGGGCTGAGATGGTCGAGCGGGCGGGCGGGCGGAGCTCGGTGCCGCAACTGTTCATCGACGGCCGGGCGATCGGCGGCTCGGACGAGCTGGTGGCGCTCGAGGCGAGCGGCGAACTCGACGGCCTGCTCGATCGCCCGTAGCCGACCCTGTGGCCAGCACCCTTGCACGCGTGCCTGCCGCCCCCTAGGTCTAGTTGAGGCCGATCGCTCAAGGAGCAGGCGGGACCCGCAGGATGATTTTGTTCGAGCTGCGCTGTTCGCAGGGTCATGCTTTCGAGGCCTGGTTTCGCGATGGCGCGACCTACGATCAGCAGGCCGCGGCCGGCGCGATCGCCTGCGCGATCTGCGGCGACGGCAAGGTCGGCAAGGCGCTGATGGCGCCCGCGGTGGCGACCGGGCCGAAGCTCGATCCGGAGCGCGCGGCGGCCGCGATGCGCGCCCTGCGCCAGGTCCAGGACCACATCGAGAAGAACTTCGACCACGTCGGGCCGCGCTTCGCCGAGGAAGCCCGCAAGATGCACTACGGCGAGGCCGACAAGCGCAGCATCTATGGCGAAGCCAACGCGGTCGAGGCCAAGGAGCTGCGCGACGAGGGCATCGAGGTCGGCCAGATCCCCTGGCTGCCGCGCCACGACGGCTGAGGCGGGGCGTTGCCTCAGTCGCGCACCGCGAACAGCATGTAATTGACCGCGGGATCGGCGCAGAGCCGGAAACGGTCGCGCAGCGGGTCGTAAGTCACCCCGGTCAGATCGGCGACCCTGAGGCCGCTCCGGCGGAGCGCGCGGGCGGCCTCCGAGGGGCGCACGAAGCGCGACCAGCGATGGGTCCCGGGCGGCAGCCAGCCGAGCACGTACTCCGCGACCACGATGCCGAGCGCGAACGAACGCGCCGTCCGGTTCAGGGTCGCCAGCACCAGCGCCCCGCCGGGTCTGACCAGCTGGCCGCAGGCGGCGAGGAAGCCGGCCTGATCGGGGACGTGCTCGACGACCTCCATCACGCACACCAGATCAAACCGGGCGCCCTCGGCCGCGAGCTGCTCGGCCGGGGTTTCCCGATACCCGATCGCGAGCCCGAGGGCGGCGGCGTGCGCGGCGGCCACGGCGAGGTTCGCGGGCTCGGGGTCGATGCCGGTGACGCGCGCGCCCAGGCGGGCGAGCGGCTCGCAGAGCAGGCCGCCGCCACAGCCGACGTCAAGCACCTCGAGGCCGGCGAGCGGGCGCTCGGCCTGCGGGTCGCGGCCGAAGCGCTGGCAGACCTGCTGGCGGATGTAGCCGAGCCGGGTCGGGTTGAGCTTGTGCAGGGGTGCCAGCGGGCCGGCCTCGTCCCACCATTGACCGGCGAGCCCGGCGAAGCGCCGCAGCTCATCCGGATCGGCGCCCGCGGCTGGCCGCAGGCGCTCGGCGGAGTCGGCGCCGGCGGCCTTCGGCTCTGGTCCGACGGCGTTCGCCTCGGGCGGGACGGCCTTGGGCATGGCTGGGACGGCCTTCGGCATGGCTGGGACGGCCTTCGGCGGCGGTCGACGCTGCCCAGGGTTGCTTCGGTGATCCGGGCCGACTATGTACACGCCAGCCTGTGATTGGCCAGAGGTTGCGCCGTCCGGCGGCGCCGCCGTGTGGCCCGATTGTGACGGGATCGCGGGCTTCGCTCGACTCGGAGGTCGGCGCCTTGGCCCTGGTGGTGCAGAAATTCGGCGGCACTTCGGTGGCCGATCTCGACCGGATTCGCGCCGTCGCCGGCCGGGTCAAGGCGGCTCGCGAGGCGGGCGAGCGGGTCGCCGTGGTGGTCTCCGCCATGGCCGGCACCACCGATCAACTGATCCGGTGGGTGACCGAGATCGGCGGTCCCCGGCATGACGGCGCCGAGCACGATGTCGTGGTCGCCTCCGGCGAACAGATCACCAGCGGGCTCCTGGCGCTCGCCCTGCAGGCAATCGGCGTGCCGGCGCGCTCGTTCATGGGCTGGCAGATGCCGCTCGAAACCGATGCCGGCCACGGCCGGGCGCGGATCCGGAACCTCGATGCCGGCGCCGTGCGCGCCTGCCTGGATCAGGGCCAGGTCGCGATCGCCGCGGGCTTCCAGGGCGTAGCACCGGGCCAGCGGATCAGCACCCTCGGGCGCGGCGGCTCCGACACCTCCGCCGTGGCGCTGGCGGCCGCGCTGGGCGCCGAGCGCTGCGATATCTTCACCGACGTCGACGGGGTCTACACCACCGACCCCCGGATCGTCAGCAAGGCGCGCAAGCTCGACCTCGTGACCTACGAGGAGATGCTCGAGATGGCCTCGCAGGGCGCCAAGGTCCTGCAGACCCGCTCGGTCGCGCTGGCGATGCAGTATGGCGTGCGCGTGCAGGTGCTCTCCAGCTTCGAGGAGCGCCCAGGGACCCTGGTGGTGGACGAGAGCGAGATCGTGGAACAGCAAGTCGTGAGCGGCATCGCCTACAGCCGCGACGAGGCCAAGATCACCCTGGTCGGGGTGGCCGACCGGCCGGGCGTCGCCGCGACCATCTTCGGCCCGCTGGCCGAGGCCGGCATCAACGTCGACATGATCGTGCAGAACGTCTCGGCCGACCGCGAGACCACCGATCTGACCTTCACGGTCGGGCGCGCCGATCTCGAGCGCACGCTCGCCACCCTCGAGACCATGAGCGCCCAGCTCGGCTGCCGGCGAATCGATGCCGACGGCGAGGTGGTCAAGATCTCGGTGATCGGGGTCGGCATGCGCTCGCACGCCGGCATCGCGCACGTCATGTTCCGGACGCTCGCCGAGCGCGGCATCAACATTCAGGCGATCTCGACCTCGGAGATCAAGATCAGCATCCTGATCGACGAGACCTACACCGAACTGGCGTTGCGCGCGCTGCACACGGCGTATGGCCTCGATGCCGCGTGAGCCCGCCGCGCCCCCCGAAGGGTCCCCGGGACGGCACCGGCTCGACCAGCTGTGGCGCGCGGGCACAGAGTTCCTGGGCTGCCCGCTAGCGCTCATGGGTGGCGCCATGACCTGGGTCTCGGAGCGCCAACTGGTCGCCGCGATCTCCAACGCCGGCGGCTTCGGCGTGCTCGCCTGCGGTGCCATGACGCCCGCTCAGCTCCGCGCCGAGATCACCGCCACCCAGGCGCTGACCAAGCGGCCGTTCGGGGTCAACCTGATCATCATGCACCCCAAGCTGCCTGAGCTGGTGGCCGTCTGCCTCGAGCAGCGGGTCAGCCACATCGTGCTCGCGGGCGGCCTGCCGGCGCGCGCAACCATGGCCCAGGCCAAGGCCGGCGGCGCCAGGCTGCTTTGCTTCGCGCCCAGCCTGGCGGTCGCCCGGCGGCTGGTGCGCCAGGGCGCCGATGCGCTGATCATCGAGGGCATGGAGGCGGGCGGCCACATCGGCCCGGTCGCGACCAGCGTGCTCGCCCAGGAGATCCTGCCGCAGCTGCGCGCGGTGCCGGTGTTCGTCGCCGGCGGCATCGGCCACGGCGAGGCGATCTGCGCCTATCTGCGCATGGGCGCGGCCGGCTGCCAGATGGGCACCCGCTTCGTGTGCGCCGAGGAGTTGATCGCGCATCCGGCGTTCAAGCGGGCGTTCATCCGGGCGAGCGCCCGCGATGCCGTGGCCTCGGTCCAGATCGATCCGGAGTTCAAGGTGATCCCGGTGCGCGCGCTCGCCAATCAGGCGACCCGCCGCTTCGCCGAGACCCAGCTCGAGGTGATCGGTCGCCACCGCGCCGGTGAGCTGAGCTACGAGCAGGCGGCGCTCGAGATCGAGCATTTCTGGGCCGGGGCATTGCGCCGGGCGGTGATCGACGGCGATGTCGAGAGCGGCTCGCTGATGGCCGGCCAGAGCGTCGGGCTGATCGAGCGCGAGCAGCCCGTGGCCGCGATCCTGGCCGAGCTGGTGGGCCAGACGGTGGCGGCTCTCGAGCGCGACACGGCGACCCTCTGCCCCTTGCCGGCGGCCGCCGAATGACCATGGCCGCGGGTCGCGCTGGCCCGCCCGGGCCCACGGTCGAACGCCGCGGCGACGAGCTGAGCGCCGCGCGCCGCCTGCTCCGGCGCCTGGTCCAGGTGATGGCGGCCCCGGTCAGCCCCCAGGAGCGGCTCGACCGCATGGTCCGCATGATCGCCGCCGACATCGTCGCCGAGGTCTGCTCCGCCTACGTCATGCGCGCCGGCGAATACCTCGAGCTGTTCGCGACCGAGGGCCTCAGACGAACCGCGGTGCACCAGACCCGGCTGCGGGTCGGCGAGGGCCTGGTCGGCCTGATCGCGGCCCAGGGCTCGGTGGTCAATCTCCCGGACGCGCAGAGCCATCCCGAGTTCGCCTATCGGCCGGAGACCGGCGAGGAGATCTATCACTCCTTCCTCGGCGTGCCGGTGGTGCACGGCGGGCGGGTGACCGGGGTGCTCGTGGTCCAGAACCGCACCCGCCGGCACTATTCCGACGAAGAGGTCGAGGCGCTGCAGATCATCGCGACCGTGTTCGCCGAGATGTTCGCCTCGGGCGGCCTGCTGGATCCGAGCCACTTCCCCGCCGGGGCCGGCCGGGCGCCCGGCGCCGAGCGGCTGGAGGGTCTGCGCCTGGTCGAAGGCGTGGCGCTCGGCAGCGCGGTCCTGCACCAGCTGCGGATCGAGGTCACCCGGCTGGTCGCCGACGATCCGGACAGCGAGTTGGTGCGCCTCGAGGCGGCGATCGCCAGCCTGCGCGCCTCGGTCGACGAGCTGCTGTTGCTGCCCGAGATCGCCAACGGCGAGCACCGCGAGGTCCTCGAGGCCTATCGCATGTTCGCCCACGATGCCGGCTGGCGGCGCAGCATGCGCGAGGCGATCCGCACCGGCCTGTCCGCCGAGGCGGCGGTGCGCCGGGTCCAGGAGGAGACCCGCCTGCGCATGGCGCATGTCGCGGACGCCTATCTCAAGGAGCGGCTGCACGACCTCGACGCGCTCGCCGATCGCCTGCTGGTCCACCTGACCGGGCGCAGCCAGCCGCACGACCCGGCAGCCTTGCCGGACGAGTTCGTCCTGGTCGCGCGCGAGCTCGGCCCAGCCGAGCTGATCGACTACGGCCGCGCGGGCCTGCGCGGCGTGATCGTGGAGGAGGGCTCGCCGACCGCCCATGTGACGATCGTCGCCCGGGCGTTCGGCATCCCGATGGTCGGCCGGGTGCGGGGTGCCATGAGCCGGATCGAGCCGGGCGACCGGGTCGCGCTCGATGGCGACAACGGCCAGGTCATCATCCGCCCGGGCGAGGACGTCGAACAGGCGTTCGGCCGCTCGCTCGCCGCCCGTGCCGAGCGCCAGAGGATCTACGCGACGCTCCGCGACCAGCCCGCGGTGACCCTCGACGGCATGCGCGTAGGCCTGCATCTGAACGCCGCTTTCCTGGTCGATCTCGCGGCCCTCGATGCGACCGGCGCCGACGGCATCGGCCTCTACCGCACCGAGCTCGCCTTCATGGTCGGCAGCCGGCTGCCGGACGTCGACGCCCAGTGCGAGCTGTATGCCAAAGTGCGCCAGGCGGCCGGCGACAAGCCGGTGGTCTTCCGCACCCTCGATGTCGGCAGCGACAAGCATCTGCCGTACTGGAACTTCCCCGACGAGGAGAACCCGGCCATGGGCTGGCGCGCCATGCGCATGGTCCTGGACCGGCCGGCGATCCTGCGCACCCAGCTCAGGGCATTGATCCGGAGCGCTGCCGGCCGGCCGCTCGACGTCATGTTCCCGATGATCGCCGAAGTCGCCGAGGTGACCGCCGCCAGGCAGCTGCTCGCGATGGAGCTCGAGCGCGCCGGGGCCAGGGGCGAAGTCCTGCCGAGCCAGCTCCGGGTCGGCGCCATGCTCGAGGTGCCGTCCTTGTTCTGGCAGCTGACCGCGCTGTTGCCGCGGATCGACTTTTTGTCGATCGGCAGCAACGATCTGTTCCAGTTCCTGTTTGCCTGCGATCGCGGCAATCCCGAGCTGATCGGCCGCTACGACGTGCTGTCGCCGCCGGTGCTCTCGTTCCTGCGCGAGCTGGTCGAGCGCTGCCGGGCGGCGGGCGTGGCGCTCTCGATCTGCGGCGAGATGGCCTCGCGCCCGCTCGAGGCGATGGTCCTTTTGGGTCTCGGGGTACGCACGCTGTCGCTGACGCCCGCCGACGTCGGCCCGGTCAAGGCCATGCTCCGGTCCCTGCGCTGCGGCCGGCTCGCGAGCTATCTGGCCCAGCTCTATGATTTGCCCGACCACAGCCTGCGTGTTAGGCTGCGCAGCTACGCGCTTGATCACGGCGTGCAATTGCATATCTGACAGGTGGCCGCGTCGGGTCGATGCCGTCGTGAGCGCTCATCAGGGCTCGCCGATGGCGTGCGCGTCTGAGTGTCCGACCAAGCGGAGCACCGACCCCGGCCGCGGCTGCGGACCCCATGCTCAACTCGAAGAGTGACGACCACGACCAGCTCGACCCCGCCGAAGCCTTGATGCGCGAGGTCGGCGCCCAGCTGCGTCAGGTCCGGCTGGAGCGCGGCGAGGAGCTGGACGAGGTCGCGCAGCAGCTGCGCATCAAGGCCACCTATCTGTTCGGCATCGAGCAGGGCGACCTGTCGACGATCCCCGGCCGCACCTACGCGCTGGGCTTCCTGCGCAGCTATGCCGACTACCTGGGCTTCGACGGCGACGACCTGATCAGCCAGATCAAGTCGACGGTCGCCAATCTGACCGACAAGACCCGGCTGCGGATCCGCACGCCGCTGGCCGAGACCCGGCTGCCCAAGACGCCGCTTCTGGTGCTCTCGCTGGCCGTCGTCGCCGGCATCTATGGCGGCTGGTCCTATGTCAACCACGGCAGCCAGATCGTGATCGAGACGGTCGCCGAGGTGCCCGGCAATCTGCGCAATCTGGCGTTGGGCGCCTTTCGGGACCGCGGCGACGGCGGCGTTGCGCCGGCGCCCGGCGCGGACGCCGGCGGGGCGAGGCCGCGGCAGGCTGCGGCCTTGACCGAGCCGATGGCGCACGAGCCGAGGCCCACGGTGGCGCGGGCGGCGCCGATGCCGGAGCGGGGCGCTGCGGCCCCGGCGCCCGAGAGCCATCCTCAGGCAGCGCGCGCGGCGGCCTCCGATCCGCCGGGCACGCGCGCGCCCACCGCCGTGATCGAGCCTGGCGCTCCGCCGGTCCCGACGGTCCAGCCGGAGGTCAGACCGCCGACCGGCGCGGTTCAGGCCGACGCTACGCCGGGCGCTGCATCGCCCGCGACCGGACCGACAGCGCGGGCTCCTGCCGCGTCCGCCGCGCCGGACGTGGCGCCGGCCGGGACGGCACCGGAGCCGCCGACGTCGGCGCCCGATCGCCTGGTCGCGCCGGCCGGGGGGATAGCGAGCCAGCCGCCGCCGGCGGTGGTCGCGGCGGCGCCGGCCGCGACCGCATCTGCGGGCCAGAACGCGAGCCCCGTCACCGATCCGGCCCCGGCCGCAGGCACCGCCCCGCTCACGACCGACGCCGAGGCGGGCGCGCGCCAGGAGCAGCTCGCCGCCTTGTCGCTCGATCCGGCCGCCATCGGCCCGATCGGCCGGATCCACGAGCAGGAGAACTCCGATGCCCGGGTGGTGATCCGGGCGCTGGAGAGCAGCTGGATCCAGATCTCGAGCCCGAGCGGCGACTATCTGCGCGATCGCACCCTCGAGCCGACCGATGTTTTCCTGGTTCCGAACCGGCCCGACCTCGAGCTCTGGACCGGCAATGCCGGCGGCCTGGAGGTGATCGTCGACGGCACCGTCCTGGCACCGCTCGGCGACAGCGGCGCCGTGGTCCGTGATGTCTCCCTCGATCCGGCGAGCCTGCGCGGGCGCCTGGGGCAGGCGCGCGGGCGTTAGTCGGCCGTGATCTGGCATCGGCCACGAAACTCCGTATGATGCGCGCGCCACCAGGGCCGGCGGTCGCCAGGATGGAGCGGACATGGTCGCGTTGAGCGGAATCGAGCGTCACGGCACGCATGCCGTGCGGGTCGGCAAGGTCGTGATCGGCGGCGGGGCGCCGGTCGTCGTCCAGTCGATGACCAACACCGACACCGCCGACGTCGCGGCCACCACCCAGCAGGTGATCGAGCTTGCCGAGGCCGGCTCCGAGATCGTGCGCGTCACGGTCAACACCGACGAGGCGGCGCGCGCGGTGCCGCAGATCCGCGACCGGCTCTGGCTGCGCGGCTACGACGTGCCCCTGGTCGGCGACTTCCACTACCACGGCCACCTGTTCCTGACCCGGCATCCGGAGTGCGCCACGGCGCTCGCCAAGCTGCGCATCAACCCCGGCAACGTCGGTTTCGGCGCCAAGCGCGACCGCCAGTTCGAGATGATGATCGAGGTCGCCCTCCGGCACGACCGGCCGGTCCGCATCGGGGTCAACTGGGGCAGCCTGGATCAGGCGCTGGCGACCCGGATGATGGACGACAATGCGCGCCTGTCCGAGCCGAAGTCGGCTGACGATGTGCTGCGCGAGGCGCTGGTCGTCTCGGCGCTGGCGAGCGCCGGGCAGGCCGAGGCGATCGGGCTGCCGGCCGACCGGATCGTGATCTCGGCCAAGGTCAGCCGGGTCCCGGACCTGCTCGCCGTCTATCGCGCGCTCGCGCAACGCTCCCGCTACGCCCTGCACCTCGGCCTGACCGAGGCCGGGATCGGCGCCAAGGGCATCGTCGCGACCAGTGCCGCGCTCGCGATCCTGCTGCAGGAGGGGATCGGCGATACCATCCGGGCCTCGCTGACGCCGCGTCCGGGCGAGGCGCGCACCCAGGAGGTGATCGTCTGCCAGGAGCTGCTGCAGAGCTTAGGCCTGCGCTCCTTTGCGCCACAGGTCGCCGCCTGCCCGGGCTGCGGGCGCACCACCAGCACGTATTTCCAGGAGCTCGCCGATCGCATCCAGGGCTATCTGCGCACCCAGATGCCGGTCTGGAAGCAGCGCTATCCGGGGGTCGAGACGCTGAATGTCGCGGTCATGGGCTGCATCGTCAACGGCCCGGGCGAGAGCAAGCACGCCGACATCGGGATCAGCCTGCCCGGCACCGGCGAGAGCCCGGTGGCGCCGGTGTTCATCGACGGCCACAAGGCCTGTACCCTGCGCGGCGAGCGGATCGCCGAGGAATTTCAGGTCCTGGTCGACGGCTACGTCGAGCGCCGCTATGGCGGCGCCGCCGCCAAAAGCGCCTGATCGGCCGATTGCGCCTTGTCCCGGACCAGGCAGGCGCTCTCCGAGCTGACGCTCAGGCCAGCGGTCGCCGCCGACCTCGCGGCGATCGAGCGGCTGGTCCTCGAGGTCGGCCGCGAGGTCTATGGTCATCTGTTCCAGGGCGACGTGCCCCGCCCGGAGGGCAATTGGGCGCAGAGCCTGATCGCCGAAGAGCGGGGACGGATCGTCGGCGTGGTGGTTGCCGACGACGGTTGGATCGAGGACCTCTGGGTCGCCAGGGATCATCGTCGGCGCGGCCTGGGCAGCCGGTTGCTGACGGCGGGCGAGCGCCAGATCGCGGCCGAGGGCCACGCGGTCGCACATCTGCGGGTGGTCGCGGACAACCAGCGCGCCCGACGCTTCTACGCCGCCCACGGCTGGACCGAGATCGCCGCCTACCCGCACGAGCGCTGGGGTTTTGGCATGCTCGACCTGATCAAGCCGCTCACCCGCGAGCGCACGGAGAGCGGGCGATGAGCGCGCTACGCCCCGTCCGCGGCACCCATGACATCGTCGGCGACGATGCGCGCCGGCATCGCCGCGTGATCGAGACCGGCCGCGCGGTCGCGGCGCGCTACGGCTACGCCGAGATCGCCACCCCGGTGTTCGAGTTGACCCAGGTGTTCGCGCGCACCCTCGGCGAGACCTCGGACATCGTGACCAAGGAGATGTACAGCTTCGAGGATCGGGGCGGCGAGCGGATCACGCTGCGGCCGGAATTCACCGCCGGGGTCGCGCGCGCGCTGATCTCCGGCGCGCTCGGCCAGAGCCTGCCGATCCGCCTGTTCATGGCCGGCCCGGTGTTCCGCTACGAGCGGCCGCAGAAGGGCCGGTTGCGCCAGTTCCATCAGATCGACATCGAGGTGCTGGGCGCGCCCGAGCCCGAGGCCGACGTCGAGGTGATCACGGTCGGCCGGCGCATCCTCGAGGCGCTCGGTCTCGACGCCAAGGTGACCCTCGAGCTGAACACGCTCGGCGACCCGGAGAGCCGGCGCGCCTATCGCGAGCGCCTGGTCGACTACCTTGCGGGCTTCCGTGCGCAGCTGTCCGAGGACAGCCGCACGCGCCTCGAGCGCAACCCCTTGCGCATCCTCGACAGCAAGGACCCGGGCGACCGCGAGATCCTGCAGGACGCGCCAGTCCTGACCGACTGCCTGAACGAGGCCTCGCGGGCTTTCTTCGCGAAGGTGCGCGCGGGCCTCGATGCGCTCGGCATCGCTTATCAGGTCAACCCGCGCCTGGTGCGCGGCCTCGATTACTATACCCACACCGCCTTCGAGTTCACGACCACCGCGCTCGGCGCCCAGGGCGCGGTGCTGGCCGGCGGCCGCTACGATGGCCTGGTCGCGACCATGGGCGGGCCGGACACCCCCGGCATCGGCTGGGCGGCCGGGATCGAGCGCCTCGCCATGCTGCTCGACGCGACGCCGGCCGTGCCGCGGCCGGTCGCCGTGGTGCCGATCGGCGAGCCGGCCGAGCTCGAGGCGCTCCGCCTGGCCGAGGAGCTGCGCGCGGCCGGCCTGATCGTCGAGCTCGACTTTCGCGGCAAGGTCGGCCAGCGCCTGAAGCGCGCCACCCAGCGCCAGGCGCGCTTTGCGCTCCTGCTCGGCGAGGACGAGATCGCCAGGGGCAGCATCGTATTGCGCGATCTCGACCGGGGCGAGCAGGCGGAGGTCGCGCGCGCCGGGCTCGCCGCCCGCCTGCTTGCCGAACCCGCCGGCTGAGATCAGACTGGCCCGCATGGCCAGCGCGATCTTCGACACCCACGCCTTCGTCAAGCGCCTGACCGCCGCCGGCATGCCCGAGGCCCAGGCCGAGATCCTGGCCGAGGAGAACGCCCTGCTGCTCGGCGAGCAGTTGGCCACGAAGCACGACGTCGCGCTCTTGCGGACGGACATCGAGCGGCTGAAGGAACAGCTGACCATCCGCCTCGGCCTTATGATGGCGGGCGGGATTGCGGTCGTCGCGACCCTCGTGAAGCAGCTCTGAGAGAGACGGGCGGCTCCGGCTCGGGTGCCGGTACGCTGGCCCTTGCGATAGCTGGTGCCGGAGAGAGGATTCGAACCTCCGACCTACTGATTACGAATCAGCCGCTCTACCCCTGAGCTACTCCGGCCGGCGAGGTGGCTGCTAGGTACCGGGCGGCCGGCCCGCCGTCAAGGCGCGGCACGCAGCCGTGGCAGCTCAGCGCGCGGGGGGCGCCCTGGGAGGCGCCGCTCATCACGATGGGGCGCGGACGACCGCGGTCTGGCGGGTGGCGTGCAGCGCGTCCGGGCCAGCGACCGTGGTCATCGCGCCGGCGGCCGGGCGCGCCGGCGCGACGCGGCCGTCGGCGCCGCGCCCGGACCCGCTCGCGGGCGGGATCAGCTGCGCCTCGGCGTCCTCGCGCAGAAGCGGCACGATCTTCGGCGGCGAGCCCCAGCGCAGGCTGTCGAAGCGGCCGTCCGGGCCGAACGGCGACCAGCGCGCGCGCACCTCGCCGGTCGCGCGGCACAGCCAGGCCGGGTCCGGCGGCGCGTCGACCGCCTTGGCGAGCCAGGCGCGCGCCTTCTCGCCCTGGCCCTCGGCCTGCTCGACCTCCGCGAGCAGCCGGTAGACCGAGGCACTCGGCGCCCGTTTGCGGGCGCGCTCGAGCGCCGTGCGTGCGGTCGGCAACTGCCCGGCCGCCAGCGCCTGCTCGGCCAGCACCAGATCGCTCTGGACGTGCTCGGGCGCCAGCTGCTGCAGACGCTCGGCGAGCTTCAGGCGCTCGGCCGGCGGCTGGCCCGCGGCCTGCGCCAGATACGCGCGCGCGAGCGCCGGATGTGGCTCGGCGCGCCAGCCGGCTTCGATGATCTTGCGCGCCACGCGGGGCTGGTTGGTCTGCTCCGCGAGCTCGGTCGCGAGCACCGCGAGCGGCGCCAGGCTCGGCAACAGCTTGTGCGCCTTGCGCGCCAGGCGCAGCGCTTCGTACGGTCGCCCCGCCTTGCGTTCGCTCACCGCCTGCTGATGGAACAGGATCGCCCGGTGGCGGACCGCGGTGGCCCGGTCGATCAGCTGGTAGCGCGCCATGTCGCCGACCGTGCTCAGCGCCTCGGTCCAGAGGCCCGCCTGGGTCTGCAGGTCGAACAGCGTGGTCAACACCCAGGGCGTGTTCGGCCGGCGCAGATAGGCGCGCCTCGCGAGCCTGAGCGCGGTCGCGTTGTCACCATCCTTGATCGCCTGGGCGAGCAGGCCGCGCAGGCCCAGGAACTCGGTCTCGCCATGCTTCAGCATCCGCTGGAAGGTCTGGCGCGCCGCCCCCTCGTCGCCGTCCAGCTGCGCCGCCTGGGCGCTCAGCAGCAGCGTCGAGGGGGCGTGATCGAGCAGCTTCTCGGCCCGCCGGTTGAGCGCCTTCGCCGCCGCGACGTCGCCCGCAGCCGCCGCCACCAGACCCTGGGCGAGCGCGTGGTAGCCGCGATCGACGCGCGCCCGCCGCCGGCGCTGGCCGAACCGCTTCGGGGCGCGGCGCAGGAGGCGCAGAAGCTCGAACAGGATCACCAGAACGATGCCGAACACCACCACGGCCAGCGCCAGCACGCCGACCGAGGTCTCGATCTGCAGGCCCTGCCAGATCAGCTCGACCCGGCCCGGATGGTCGGCGAACCAGGCCGCGACCAGGGACAGGCCGACCGCGACGATAAGAAACAGAATCAGCCGGATCATGGCGGTCCTTGCTGTGGCTCGGGGCGGGGGTGGCTCAATCGCCCGGGGTCAGCAATGCCGTGACGTGGGCGCGCAGGCTGGCGAGCGCCTTGGTCGCCTGCAGGCGGGTCTTGGCGTCGGCCAGCCAGGCCGCGGCAGCCTCGGCGGCCGGACCCTTGAGGGCCTCGAGCTCGGCGACCGCGGCGGCAAGGTCGCCCTGATCGAGGTCCCCCTCGGCGCGCGCCACGCGGGCGGCGGCATCCTCGCCCGCGACGTCGGCGCCGACCGGGCGCACCGTCACCAGCCGCAAAAGGTTGCTGGTCGCCCGGTCGATCAGGCTGCCGCCCTCGGGCGCGCGCTCGCGCTGCACGATCTCGTCCGCGACCGCCGCGAAGGACTGCCGAAGCGCCGCCAGGCCCGGCACCCCGGTCGCCGCACCCGATGCCAGGTCGGCGGCCGACTGGCGCACGACTTCGTCTTGGTCGCCGAGCGCGACCAGGCTTCGGAGCGGCGCCTCGTACGGCTTGCCCTGGCCGAGCGCAGTATCGATCTGGCTGGTGATCAGAGCCAGAGCCGCCGCCTGCGCGTGCCGGTCGCCAGCGGCCGCGGCCCGGCTCTGGATCTCGGCGAGCGCCGTCTGCAGGCTCTTGACGTCGCCGTGCAACGTCTGGACCTGCTGGTCCAACCCCTGGGCCTGGCCCGTGAGTCCGTCCAGGTGGCTTCGGGCGGCGGCGCTCTGCTCCTTGATCTGCTGCACCTCGCCGGCCAGCTGCGCAAGCTTGGCGCCGGTCGGCTCGAGGGCGTCAACGCGCGCGCTGAGCGCGTCGAGCCGATGGGCGGCGGCGTCGGCCTCGGGCAGGCGGCTCTCGATCGCGCCGAGGCGGGATTGCAGGGCCTCCAGCGAGGCCACATCGCCGGTGCGGGCATCGCCGGCCCCGGCCACGTCGGTGGCGAGGCTGGCAAGCTGACCCTCGAGCGCCGTGAGGCGGGACCGAAGATCCTCGAGGTCGGTGTTCGGGGCACTACTTTCGGTGGCGCTGACACTGTGCTCGAGCGCATCGAGGCGTTTGGTCAGCGCCGCGAGGTCGGGCCCGGGCTGGGTCTGTTCAGAGCCGGCCGCGCGTGCCTTCTCGAGCGCATCGACGCGGGCCGCAAGATCGCCACCGGCCGCGGGCGGCGCCTGCTCCAGGGCTTGCACCCGACTGCTGAGCTGGGCCAGCGCCTGGTGATCGCCCTGCAGGCTGTCGACCCCGCTGCCGAGCTGCTCGACCCGGGCCCGCAAGGCCTGGAGCTCGCCCCCGGCATTCGGCGGCACGAGATAGGTCAGCGCCAGCCAGGCCGCGATGCCGCCGACGAGGCCGCTGAGCAGGCCGCCGATCAAACCGTTGCGTAAGGCGCGGTGCGACCCGCCCGCCGGTGGCGCATCGGTTGGCGGCCGAACTCTTGGCCGCCGGATTGCCACCGTCGGACGATGGCCGCCCGCCCGGGTGCGAGGCGCCGGCCGGAGGCGCCCCGGGCCGACCCGGCGACGTCCCGGACGTGCCCGGCGCTCCCGACCCTCGGGCGGCGCTCGCCGCCCCGCCGGGCGCCGCGTTTGACGAAGCGCTCGCGCTGGCTGAGCCGCCACCCGGGTCGGCGGTCGCGCGCGCGCTGCCGTTGGCATGCTCGCCAGGGTCTGCGGGGCCGGCCGACCGGGTCTCCGAGGCCGGCTTGGCAGGCTCGGCGGGCCGTCTGCCTCTGGTGCGCGCCATGGGAAACCTCTCCGGAAACCTTTCGCCGCTGATCGAGGGTGATGATGCGGAGTTGTCGTGCGCTGCCGCCCGGCGACGCGGGGCACGCCTAGCACCTTCGCTCCCGGCCTTCAAGCTGCCGCAAGAGCCCTTCAACCTCAGGGTGGGCGGCGATCCGCACCGCCGCCCAGCTCAGGCGACGGCAAGGACCAGCGACCGCGGCGCTGAGGCAAATTGCCTCGGTTTGACCGAGACGGTCCGACAAATCGTGCCGAGCGATCAGGTCGACGAAGATCGCTGCGCTACGGGGCGAGAACAGCAGCACCGCATCGACCAGGCGAGCCTCGAGTGCTGCAATCACCGGTTGAGACAAAGCGGTCGCGGCGACCGCCCGATAGACCGCCTGCCGGCGAAACCCGAAGCCCGCTGCGAGGAGGGGCTCGGCGAGCCCCGGGCGGACCTCGGTGCCGGCCAGGTGCAGGAGCGCGCCGTCGGCCGGCCGGCACTGAGCGATGATCAGGCGCGCCAGACTGGCGCCATCGCCGCCTGCTGCGCGCACGTCGCCGCAACCGGCCGCGCGCGCCGCCCGCGCGCTCGCCTCGCCGACCACGAACACCGGCCGGCCGGGATCGGTTCCGCCGAGCGCCGGCAGGGCATTGGCGCTGGTGAGCAGGATCGCCTGCACCCCGGCGAAGTCCGGAACCGCGTCCGGGATCGGCAGGATGGTCAGGAGCGGCTCGACCAGCGCGTCGTGGCCGCGCGCCTCGAGGGCCCGCGCGAGCGCCTCGGCATCAGCGCGCGGCCGGGTGATCAGGACGCGCAAAGGAGGAGCTCCCGCACGGCTGGTCCGGATCTCAGGCGAAGAAGCCCGGCCCGGCGCGCGCCTTCAGCTCCAGGCCGGCATCGCGCCCGAGCGCTTCGCCCTCCGCGAGCGCGCCCTCGCGGGTCGTGCGCAGGCAGACGCTGCCGTCCGGGCGCGCGATCAGCGCGGCCAGCCGCAGCTGTCCGCGTGCGGCCGTGGCGTGGCCTGCGATCGGTGTGTGGCAGGAGCCGTCGAGCGCCGCCAGCAGCGCCCGCTCGGCGCCGATGCAGGTGCGGCTGTCCGGATCGTCGAGCGCGGCGAGCAGGGCCCGGGTCGGCGCGTCGTCCGCCCGGCACTCGATCCCGATCGCGCCCTGGCCGACCGCCGGCAGCATGACCTCGGGCGCCAGGACGGTGGCGCCCGCCGGCGCGAGCCCGAGGCGCTCGAGGCCGGCCAGCGCAAGCAGGGTCGCATCGACGGCGCCGGCCGCCAGCTTCTGCAGGCGGGTCTCGACGTTGCCGCGAAAGTTCACGACCCTGAGGTCGGGGCGGCGCGCCAGCAGCTGCGCTTGGCGCCGGAGCGAGGCGGTGCCGACGACGGCGCCCGGCGGCAGGCCGTCGAGGCCGGCCCCGTCCCGGGTGATCAGGACATCGCGCGGGTCGGCGCGCGCGAGCACGGCGCCGATCAGGAGGCCATCCGGCAGCCAGGTCGGCAGATCCTTGATCGAGTGCACGGCAACATCGATCCGTTGCTCGAGTAACGCCGCCTCGAGCTCCTTGCAGAACAGGCCCTTGCCGCCGAGCTCGGCGAGCGGCCGGTCGGTGACCCGATCGCCGGTCGTGCGGATCGCCAGGACCTCGAGCGCCCCGGGCGCGGCCAGGTCCGGATGCGCCCGTTCGAGCGCACGCAAAGCCAGCGCTGCCTGGGCGCGGGCGAGCGGAGATCCGCGCGTGCCGATGCGCAGACGCGCGGTCATTCGCCGGCCCCGACTCGAACCCTGGCGGTCATGCCGACGGCAGCCTATGTGGTGGGCTCATGGCCAAAACCCTTAGCACATCAGGGCCGCCCGTGGTGCTCGGGATCGAGACCAGCTGCGATGAGACCGCGGCCGCGCTGGTCGATGGCGAGCGGCGGGTGCTGGCCGAGGCGCTGCTCAGCCAGGAGGACCGGCATGCGCCGTTCGGCGGCGTCGTGCCCGAGATCGCGGCGCGCGCCCACCTCGAGAGCCTGGACCGGCTGATCGCCCGGGTGATGGCCGAGGCGGGGCTCGGGTTCGGCGAGCTCGCAGGCGTCGCGGCGACCGCCGGTCCCGGCCTGATCGGCGGCCTGATCGTAGGCCTCGTGACCGCCAAGGCGATCTGTGCGGTCCACCGCCGGCCGCTGCTCGCGATCAATCACCTCGAGGGTCACGCGCTGACCGCCCGCCTGACCGACGACCTCGCCTTCCCGTATCTGCTGCTGCTGATCTCGGGCGGCCACTGCCAGCTGCTGGTGGTGCTGGGCGTCGGGCGTTACCGGCGGCTCGGCACGACCCTGGACGATGCCCTGGGCGAAGCCTTCGACAAGGCCGCCAAGATGCTGAACCTCGGTTTTCCGGGCGGGCCCGCGCTCGAACGCGCGGCGATCGCAGGCGACCCGCAGCGTTTTCCGCTGCCGCGCCCGATGCGGGGCCAGCCGGGCTGCCACTTCTCGTTCTCGGGCCTCAAGACCGCGCTCCGCCAGACCATCGAGCGGCTCGGACCCGCGGCCCTCGAGCCGCCGGCATCTGCCCGATCTCTGCGCCAGCTTCCAGGCCGCGGCCGGCGACATCCTGGTCGATCGCACCCGCCACGCGGCTGAGATCTTGCGCGCTGACTGCCCCGGCGCCGAGACAGTCGTGGTCGCCGGCGGGGTCGCCGCCAACGCCCATCTGCGCGCCCGCCTCGCCGGGCTCGCGGCCGAGCAGGGCTTGCGCCTGATCGTGCCGCCGCCCCGGTTGTGCACCGACAACGCCGTGATGATCGCCTGGGCCGGGCAGGAGCGCCTGGCGCTTGGCCTGGCCGACGACCTCACCGCTTCAGCGCGCGCCCGCTGGCCGCTCGATCCCGGGGCCGAGCCCGCACCCGGCGCCGGGATCAAGGCGTAGACCGAGCCTCAGGCGTGGGCGACCTGGCCGTGCAGGCCGAACCCCCGCAGGCGGAGCTTGGGTCGGGCCGCCTCGGCGCCGAAGCCGCCGACCTGCAGCTCGATCAGGTCGCGCGAGGCCGGGTCGCGCGGGTCGGCCTGATGCACCGCGAAGGTCTTGCCGGCCGAGGCGCCGCGCTGGTCGAGCCAGACCAGCAGCCGGCGCAGCTGGCCCTCGCTCATCCGCGCGAGCTGGGCTCGGATCAGCGCCGGGTCGTCGAGATCGTTCCGGATCTGTAGGTCGCCGCCCGGCCAGTCGTCGGCGGGGTCCGTGTACCGTGCCATGTCACCTCCATGATTTTTCTTATTGCATCACTATGATGCCATACGCAGCGTCGCGCGTCAATCAGCATCGACGCGCCCGCGCGCTGGCCATGTCCGCCAACGCTGGTCGCGCACCGCGGTTCCGCCGACCTGTGACGAGCGATAGAGTTGGTCCACGAGGCGATTTGAGCGACCGGTTCCGACCCGGAGCACCTCAGCCGACACCGCGCAGGAGAGACCGCGATGAAGTACAGCCTGTTCAGCGGGGTACTGCCGGAGCTGGCGGCCGAGGAGGTGTGCGCGCGCCTGGCGGGGCACGGCTATGACGGCGTCGAGTGGCGGGTGAATGGCGAATATCACTGGCGGGCCGCGACCATCGACCGGGACGCGCCGCGGATCGGTGAGCTATGCGCGGCGCACAGCCTCGCGGTCGCCGGGCTCACCACCTACGTCCGCCCCGACGAGGAGGATGCGATCCGCCGCCTGATCGCCGCCTGCCAGATCCTCGGCTGCCCGCGCTTTCGCATCTTCTCGGCGCTGTACGATCCGGCGGTCGGTTATTTTCCGCTTCGCGACCAGACCCGGGGACAGCTCGAGCGACTTGCGCGGCTGCTCGAAGGCAGCGGCGTCAAGGCGCTGCTCGAGATCCACTTCGGCACCATCATCTCGAGCCCGGCGCTCGCCTGGCAGCTGCTCCGCGGGCTCGATCCCGCCACGATCGGGGTCGTGCTCGACCCGGCCAACCTGGTGATCGAGGGCGCCATGGATCTGCGCATGGCGCTCGACATGATCGGCCCGTTCGTCGACCTCGTGCACGTCAAGAACATCCGCTGGGAGCAGACCGCAGCCGGCCAATGGCGCTGGCGGTTCGACGAACTCGCGGACGGCCAGTGCGACTGGCCCGCGGTGATCGCCGTCCTCAAAGCGGTCGGTTGGGACGGCTGGCTGTCGTTCGAGAACCTCTGGCGGGTGCCGGTCCGGCACCGGGGCTACGTCGCCGAGGATCTCGCCGACGCCTCGCTGCCGCCCCGCGACATCGACCAGCGGCTCGCCGCAGAACTCGCTTATCTGCGCGGGCTGGTCGGCAGCTGAGTCAGAACGCGCTGTTGAACAGGCCGCCGTCCAGCAGAAGGTTCTGGCCGGTGATGTAGCCGGCGCGCGCGCTGCACAGGAAGGCGCAGGCATCGCCCAATTCCTGCGGGTCGCCGATGCGGCGCGCCGGTACCAGGTTTTCGCGTTCTTTGGCGAACTGCTCGCGCGGCTTGCCCTGGACCTTGGCGGTCGCGTCGATCCCCGCCCAGTAGCGGTCGGTGTCGAAGAAGCCTGGCAGGACGTTGTTGATCGTGACCCCGGCATGCGCCACCGAACGGGCGACGCCCGCGACGAATGCGGTCAGCCCGGCGCGCGCCCCGGAGGAGAGATCGAGGCCCTGGATCGGCATCCGGACCGAGATCGAGGTGATGTTGACGATCCGGCCGAAGCCGCGCGCGATCATCGGATCGATGGTCGCCTGGATCAGCTCGATCGGGGTCACCATGTTCCAGGTCACGCCGGTCAGAATCGCCTGCCGGTCGAGCGCCCGGAAATCCTTGAACGGCGGCCCGCCCGCATTGGTCACCAGGATGTCCGGATCGGGCAGCGCTTCGAGCAGCTTCGCCTGCCCCTCGCGGGTCGTGACGTCGGCGACCACGGGCGTGATGCTGCTGCCGGTTTCCCGGCGCAATTCTTCCGCGCTCGCCTGGACGCGAGCCTCATCAAGGCCGTTGACCACGACGGCCACGCCCGCGCGCGCCAGCGCCCGCGCGCAGGCCTTGCCCAAACCCCAACTCGACGCGCAGACGATCGCGCGGCGGCCCGCGATCCCCAGATCCATGTTTTTTCTCCTTTTTTCCCGCTACGCCAACAGCGGCTGCTCGACCGCAAGCTCGCCTGCGAGGATCGCCGCCGCAAGCCCGGAAATGTCGCGGGCGAGCGAGCGGTCCTCGGCCAGAAACGCGCTATGGCCACGCACCGTGCAAAGTACGGCCTCCAGTCGCCGACTGGTCGGGAGCGGGCGGCGCAGCTCGATGCCCTGGGCCGCGGCCAAAAGCTCGATCGCGACGATGTGGGCAGCGTTCGCGGTCATCTCCAGCAGGCGGCGGGCGGCGTAGGTCGCCATGCTGACGTGGTCCTCCTGGTTGGCCGAGGTCGGCCGGCTGTCGATCGCAACCGGGTGGGCGAGGTGCTGGTTCTCGCTCGCGAGCGCGGCCGCGGTGACCTGGGCCAGCATGAACCCGGAATTGAGGCCCGGCTCAGGCGCAAGGAAGGCCGGCAGGCCGCTCAGGACGGGATCGGTCAGGAGCGCGATCCGGCGCTCGGCCAGCGAGCCGATCTCGGCCACCGCCATGGCGATCTGGTCGGCCGCGAAGGCGACCGGCTGGCCGTGGAAGTTGCCGCCCGACAGGATCTCGCCGGCGTCGCCCTCCGCGGTCGGCGCGAACACCAGCGGGTTGTCGGAGACGCCGTTCGCCTCGCGCTCCGAGCGTCGCGCCGGCGGCCTCGAGCAGGTCCAGGCAGGCGCCCATGACCTGGGGCTGGCAGCGGAGACTGTAGGGGTCCTGGACGCGCGCGCAGTCGGTCAGGTGCGAAGCGCGGATCGCGCTGCCGGCGAGCAACCCGGCCAGCCGCTCGGCGACCCGGATCTGACCCTGCTGACCGCGCACCCGGTTGAGCCGGGGATCGAACGGCACGTCGCTGCCGAGGGCGGCATCGACGCTCATGGCGCCCGCGACCAGGGCCGCCTCGAAGACCGCCTGCGCCCGGAACCAGCCGACCAGGGCGAGCGCGGTCGAGACCTGGGTGCCGTTGAGCAGCGCCAGGCCCTCCTTGGCCTGAAGCTCGAGCGGCGCCGCCCCGATCGCAGCCAGAACCTCGGCGGCCGGTCTCACGACCCCGGTAAAGCGAATCTCGCCCTGGCCGAGCAGGCAGCCGGCGAGATGGGCGAGCGGCGCCAGGTCGCCGGAGGCGCCGACCGAGCCCTTGGCCGGGATCACCGGCAGGGCGTCATGGTTGAGGAGCTTCAGCAGCAGCTCGATGGTCCGCCGCTGCACCCCGGAATGGCCGAGCGCGAGGCTCGCGGCCTTGAGCGCCAGGACCAGGCGGACCACGGGGTCCGGGAGCGGCGGGCCGAGCCCGCACATGTGTGAGAGCACGAGGCGGCGCTGCAGCTCCAGAATGTCGGCGGGCGCGATCCGGGTGGTCGCGAGCTTGCCGAAGCCGGTGTTGACGCCATAGACCGCGGCCTCGCCGCTCGCCGCCCGCTCGACCACGCGCGCCGCCGCCTCGACCGCGGGCCAGCAGGCATCGTCAAGACTGACGGACAGGTGTTCATTCGCCAGCCCCTGCAGCTCGCGCATGTTCAGTCGGCCAGGAGACAACCGAAGGGACCTCGTCATTCGATTGTTCCTCAATGGCGTCAGGAGCCCTCGGCGATACGCGCCCGGCCTACCCGTGCTGGCGCCGCGGGCGTCCTACGTGGTGGGCACCAGAGTGGTCGGAATGCCCCGAACCCGAGCCATCTGATCGAGTCGTCGGTCGGCGGTCACGAGATCCGCGCCCGAGCGTTCGGCCAGGGCCAAGTAGACGCAGTCGGGGAGCTTGTGCTGCAGCGAAAGCGCCAGCGTGAGGGCGAGCGGCATGACCGTCTCGTCCGCGGCGAGTTCGATCGCGCCGCCCGGGCCTGTCATGAGGACATCCAAAGCTTCGAGAGCGATTTCCGTCGAGAGCTCGCCCTCGACGACCTTGCGCCGCAGCGCCGACGCCACTTCGGTCAGCAGCAAACGCGGCGCGAGCCAGCGAAACGACTGCCTGAGCAGGGCGGCCGCCTGCTCACTGCCCCGCTCGGGAACGATCCAGCGGACGGCAACCGACGCGTCGACCACGGCGGCACGAGGTGATCCGTCAGCCCCACGCATCCCGTTCCTCGCGGATGATCTGGGCGCTATCCAACTCTGGACGACCCGGTCTCCCCCCCGCAGCCGCCCGGACCGCCGCGGCTCGGCGGATGAACGCCTCCCGATCCGCGTCCACCGACGCCGCCAGGGTCCGCCTGATTTCCTCCTCGAGCGAGATGCCCTTGTGCGCGGCGCGGGCTTTGAGCACGCTCGCGACGTGGTCGTCGAGGTTGCGGACCTTGAGATCAGCCATAAGACCTCCGTTTGTCACCAATCCGATGATACGCCTGCCCCCACGTGGGGGCAAGGGTGACCGGCGGCAAGCGGTCATGATGTCCCGCGAGTCGACGCGTCGACGCCCTTGGCGGCGCGAGCCATCGCCGCAGGTCGGCGCCGCCAATTCGTTGCCCTTGGATTCGCGCCCGACTGTGCTACCACGTCGCCAACGGCTCGGCGGGTCGCGAGCCTCCGATCAGTCTCATTGCCGCCGGCCGAGCCCGGCATCGAGGTCCCATGTCGCCAAGCCAGCCAGCCCCAGCCCTGCTCGCCGATGCCGCGCGTGGCTTCTTCGATCGCCGGCTCGATCAGGACGACCCCGACCTGCTCGCCGCGCTCCAGGGCGAGCTCGCCCGCCAGCAGAACCAGATCGAGCTGATCGCGTCCGAGAACATCGTCAGCCCGGCGGTGCTCGAGGCCCAGGGCTCGGTGCTGACCAACAAATATGCCGAGGGCTATCCGGGCAGGCGCTACTACGGCGGCTGCGAGTACGTGGACGTCGCCGAGACGCTCGCGATCGAGCGCGCGCGGCGCCTGTTCGGCTGCCGGTTCGCGAACGTCCAGCCGCACAGCGGGGCGTCTGCCAACCTTGCCGTGCTGTTCGCGCTCGCCAGGCCCGGCGACCCGATCCTCGGGATGTCGCTCGCCGCCGGGGGCCATCTGACCCACGGCGCGCCGCCCAACTTCTCCGGCAAATGGTTCCAGGCGATCGGCTACGGCGTCCGCCGGCAAGACCATCGGATCGACTTCGACCAGGTGCGCGACCTCGCCCGCCAGCACCGGCCGAGGGTGATCATCGCCGGCGGCTCGGCCTACCCGCCGATCATCGATTTTGCCACGTTCCGCGCGATCGCGGACGAGGTCGACGGCGTCCTCATGGTTGACATGGCGCATTTCGCGGGCCTGGTCGCGGCCGGCGTCCACCCGAGCCCGTTTCCGCACGCCCATGTGGTCACCAGCACGACCCACAAGACGCTGCGCGGCCCGCGCGGCGGCCTGATCCTGGCCGACGACGAGGCGATCGGCAAAAAGATCAATTCGGCCATCTTCCCGGGATTGCAGGGCGGCCCGCTGATGCACGTGATCGCCGCCAAGGCGGTCGCCTTCGGTGAGGCGCTGCGGCCCGATTTCAAGCTCTACGGCCGCCAGGTGGTCGACAACGCCAAGGCGCTCGCCGAAGCGATGGCCGAGGCCGGCCTCGATCTCGTGGCGGGCGGCACTGACACCCACCTGATGCTGGTCGATCTGCGGCCGATGGGGCTGACCGGGCGGGCGGCCGAGGCGAGCCTCGAGCGCGCCCACATGACCTGCAACAAGAACGGCATCCCGTTCGACCCCGAGCCGCCGACCGTGACCTCGGGCATCCGCCTCGGCAGCCCGGCCGCGACCACGCGCGGCTTCGGCGTCGCCGAGTTCCGCGAGACCGGGCGCCTGATCGCCGAGGTCCTGCGCGGCCTCGTCGCCCACCCCGACGCCAACGCCGCTACCGAGACCGCGGTCCGCGCCGAGGTCGAAGCCCTCTGCGCCCGCTTCCCGATCTACGCTGGGCTGCATACGTCGTGACATGGCCACTCGTCGGACGGACTATCTCGTCTTCATCAGCCATGCTTCGAAGGATCGCTGGATCGCGAAACAGATGGCGGCGATCATCGAGCGCAAGGCGAAGCGCTACGGCGTACGAACCTTTCTCGATGAGGTCGACTTGGTCGGTGGTGACCGCATCCCGGCCACGATCAAAGGCAATCTCCATGCCTGCGGGGAGTTCGTGATCTTGCTTAGCCCCCATGCCATCACCAGGCAGTGGGTGCTCGTCGAGCTTGGCGGGGCATGGACGCTGGACAAGCGCATCATGGCTATTACCTACGATCTGACCGCCGACAAGCTCCCTGATATTATCGACCACGACAAGAGCTACGACCTTAACGACTTCGATCGCTACGTGGACGAGCTGATCAGGCGTAGAAGGGGCAAGAGGTGAAGCGATGAGCGCAAGCGCTGTCCCACTCAAACCGCCCTTCAATGTCTTCATCAGCCACAGCCGGGAAGACCAGCCGCTTGTGGAAAGAATCATGCGCGGCCTCTTGTTCGGCGGCAGCGTGCAGGTCTTCACCGATCGGATGCTTCCTGGAGGGGTCGATTGGCGGAAAGAACTTCGGCGAGCACTCGAAACGGCTCATGTATTCATCGTGATTGGGTCGCCCGCGTCTGCCAGGTCCGATTTCGTGCTTCAGGAACTCGGCGGCGCGTGGGCGCTGGGTAAGCCAATCGTCATCGTGACGCCAGAAGGAGAAGTGGAGTGGGCGCCTCCCATAGAGCCGTCAGCCTACAAGAGAGTGGCTCTTACCGAGCTGGAGCAGCCAGCGTTTGCGGAGAATCTGATCAAGGAGCTGACTCAACATTCGGCTGAGAAGCCTGAGAAATAAGCCATGCGCTGTCCGTTTTGCGGCTCGGACGACAACCAGGTCAAGGATTCGCGGCCGGTCGAGGAGGGCGGTGCGGTGCGCCGGCGGCGGCAGTGCAACGCCTGCGGCGCCCGCTTCACGACCTTCGAGCGCATCCAGCTGCGCGAGCTGACCTTGATCAAGCGCGACGGTCGGCGGGTGCCGTTCGATCGCGAGAAGTTCAAACGCTCGATCATGATCGCGACCCGCAAGCGCGGCATCGACGAGGAGCGCATCGAGCGCCTGGTCAACGGCATCGTGCGCGAGATCGAGATCACCGGCGAGACCGAGATCGAGGCCAAGCGCCTGGGCGCCTTGGCCATGCAGCGCCTGGCCGGGCTCGATCAGGTCGCCTATGTGCGCTTTGCCTCGGTCTACCGCGACTTCACCGGCATCAAGGACTTCGAGCAGTTCATCGCGCGCATGGGCACCGAGGTCGAGCCCGAAGCCGCGGCCCTGCAGCGCTCCGATGCCGACCCCGCCGGATGACCAGGATGCCGGCTTCATGGCGCTGGCGCTCCGCCTGGCCGAGCGTGGCCTCGGCCGCACCTGGCCCAATCCCGCGGTCGGCTGCGTCGTGGTCAAGGCGGGCCGGATCGTCGGCCGCGGCTGGACCCAGCCGGGCGGCCGGCCGCATGCCGAGACCGAGGCGCTGAGGCGGGCGGGCGACCAAGCGCTCGGCGCCACCGTCTACGTCAGCCTCGAGCCCTGCGCCCACTACGGCCGCACGCCGCCCTGCACCATGGCGCTGATCCATGCCGGCGTGCGCCGCGTGGTGGCTGCGACCCAGTGCCCGGACAAGCGGGTCGACGGCCAGGGCCTGGCGCAGTTGCGGCAGGCGGGCGTCGAGGTCGAGCTCGGTCTGCTGCGGCCCGAGGCCGAGGCGCTGAACGCCGGTTTTTTCCTCAAAGAGCGGGCCCGTCGGCCGCTGGTCACGCTCAAGCTCGCGACCTCGCTTGACGGCCGGATCGCGACCCGGACCGGGGCCAGCCAGTGGCTGACCGGCGCGCCGGCGCGTGCCCGCGGCCACTGGCTGCGCGCGCGCCACGACGCGATCATGATCGGCAGCGGCACGGCACTCGCCGACGACCCCGCGCTGACCTGCCGCCTGCCCGGCCTCGAGGACCGCTCGCCGGTCCGGGTCGTGCTCGACCGCCGGCTGCGCCTGCCGCCGACCAGCCAGCTCGCGGCCACGGCGCGCGCGGTGCCAACCTGGCTGATGACCAGGGCGCCCGCCGAGCCGGCGCGGGCCGAAGCCCTGCGCGCGCAGAACGTGGAGCTGATCGAGGTGGCCGCGAGCCATGGCGACGGCCTCGATCTCGAGGCCGTGCTCGCGGCCCTCGCCGCGCCGCGGGATCACGCGCCTCCTGGTCGAGGGCGGTGCCGGGTTGGCGACCGCCCTGCTGCGCGCGCGCCTGGTCGACCGCCTGGCCTGGTTCCGGGCGCCCCTGATCGTCGGCGGCGACGGCCTCGCGGCGATCGGCGAGCTCGAGGCCCAGACCCTCGCCGAGGCGATCCGCCTCGCGCCCGTCCGCAGTCAGACGCTGGCGGAGGACACGCTCCAGTCCTATATCCTGCTGTCCGAGGGGGGACCATGTTCACCGGCATCATCACCGACGTCGGCCGGATCGTCGAGGTCGCCGAGGACCACGCCGAAGTCGGCGGCCGGCGACTGACCATCGAGACCCGGCTGCCGCTCGCCGAGATCCCGCAGGGCGGCTCGATCGCGACCTCGGGCATCTGCTTCACCGCGGTCGACAAGGGCGAGGGCTGGTATGCGGTGCAGGCCTCCGGGGCCACGCTCGAGGTGACCACGGTCGGGCGCTGGCAGGCGGGCGAGCGGGTCAATCTCGAGCGCTCGCTTCGGATCGGCGACGAGCTGGGCGGCCACATCGTGTTCGGCCATGTCGATGCCGTCGGCACGATCCTCAGCCTCGCGCCGGTCGGCGAGTTGCACCGCCTCGAGGTCCAGGTGCCCGCAAGCCTCGCCCCGCTGATCGCCGTCAAGGGCTCGATCGCGGTCGACGGCATTTCGTTGACGGTCAACGAGATCGGCGCCGGCAGCTTCGTCTGCAACATCATCCCGCACAGCTGGCAGGAGACCAACCTGCCCGAGCGGCGGGTCGGCGACCCGGTCAACGTCGAGGTCGACATGCTCGCCCGCTACGTCGCCCGCCAGCTGGCCTTCCGGGCGGGGGCCTGAGGAGCACCATGCCGGCGAGCGATCGGCCGCATCTTCTGATCGTCGAGGCGCGCTTTTACGACCAGATTTCCGACCTGTTGCTGGCTGGCGCGACCCGCGCGCTGGAGGCGGCCGGCGCGAGCTTCGAGACGGTCACCGTGCCGGGCGCGCTCGAGATCCCGGCGGCCATCAGGATCGCGCTCGATGGCGAGCGTTACGACGCCTTCGTCGCGCTGGGCTGCGTGATCCGGGGCGAGACCTCGCACTACGACATCGTCGCCGGCGAGAGCGCGCGCGGCCTGATGGACCTGGCGCTCGACCATGGCGCCCTGATCGGCAACGGCATCCTGACCACCGACAACGGTGCCCAGGCCCACGTCCGCGCCGATCCCTGCGGCAAGGACAAGGGCGGGGCCGCGGCCAAGGCCGCGCTCGCGCTTTGGCGGCTGAAAACGCGGCTGCAGCCATGACCCGCAGGCGGGCCGCCCGCTTTGGCGCGATCCAGGCGCTGTTCCAGACCGAGCTGTCCGGCGCCGACGTCGAGGCGGTGATCGCCGAGTTCCAGGCGCACCGCCTGGCCGACCTGCTCGAGCCGCTCGAAGGCAGCGGCCCGGCGCCCGCGGTCGACCGGGAATGGTTCGCGGCACTGACCCGCGGCGCCTGGCAGCGCGCGGCTGAGCTCGATCCGATGATCGAGGCGTTGCTCGCCGAGGGCTGGACCCTGGTCCGCGCCGGTTATCTTTTGCGCGCCTGCCTGCGCGCCGGCGCCTTCGAGCTGGCGGCGCGCCCCGAGGTCCCGGTCCGGGTCGTGATCAACGAGTACGTCGAGCTGGCGCACGACTTTCTCAGCCGGGACGAGGCGGGCTTCATCAACGCCGTGCTCGATCGCCTGGCCGCCAAGGTGCGCCCGGCCGCCGAGCCGGGTCCACAGCCGGCCTCCGCCTGAGGCGGGGCGATGGCACTCGGCGAGTTCGAATTCATCGCCGCGCGGCTGCGGCCGCTCGCCGCCGGCACCGCGGGCGCGCTCGATCTCGAGGACGATGCCGCCCTCCTCGACCCGCCGCCCGGGATGACCCTGGTCCTGACCAAGGATGCCATGGTCGCGGGCGTGCATTTCCTCACCGACGACCCGCCCGGCGCGATCGCGAAGAAGCTCCTGCGGGTCAATCTTTCCGACCTCGCCGCGATGGGTGCCTCGCCGGTCGGCTATCTGCTGGCGCTCGCGCGCGCCAGAGAAACGCCGGAGACCTGGCTCACCGACTTCTGTCAGGGCCTGGCGGAGGATCAGGCGGAGTTCGGGATCGGCCTTTTGGGCGGCGACACGGTCTCGACGCCGGGGCCGCTCACCTTGTCGCTGACCGCGATCGGTCAAGTGCCCAAGGGCCAGGCGCTACGGCGAAGCGGCGCCAGGCCGGACGACGATCTCTGGGTCTCTGGCACGCTCGGCGACGGCGCCCAGGGCCTGCTCGTGCTCCAGGGCAAGCTCGATCCGCCGCCCGAGGCCCGTGATTTCCTGATCGAACGCTACCGGCTGCCGCAGCCCCGCCTCGCGCTCGGCCAGGCGCTGCGCGGCCTCGCCCACGCCGCGCTCGACGTCTCCGACGGCCTGCTCGCCGATCTCGGCCACATCCTCGAGACCTCGGGTGTCGGCGCCGTGCTCCAGGCCGACCAGCTGCCGCTGTCGCCCGCCGCGCGCGATCTGCCCGGCGCCCGCGCCGCGGCGCTTGCCGGTGGCGACGACTACGAGTTGCTGTTCACGGCCTCGCCCGAGCGGCGCGCCGAAATCGCCGCCCTCGGGGCGCGCCTGGGCCTGCCGCTCACCCGGATCGGCCAACTCCGCGCCGAGGCTGGCCTTCGCGTCCTCGATGCCGCCGGCCGCGAGATCCATGCCGAGCGCACCGGCTGGCAGCACTTCTAGCCCCGCCCATGAAGGGGCGTCAGGCGAGCTCGCCGATGTAGTCGAGCAGGCCCGCCCAGTCGGCGCGCAGCGCCTGCGCCCGCTGGCCGGGCAGATCGAAGATCGAGAGGCCGTCGGCCGCGACCTCGTTGTAAATCGTCCGATCGGGCAGGCCGCCCAGGTCCTGATGCTCGAGCCGGTCGAGGAAGCGCAGCAGGCGGGCCGCCGCCCGGGTCCGCGGCCGCACCCGGTTGCGCAGGATGCCGACCGGCTTCTTGCTCTTGCGGATCGACTTCAGCTCGTGCAGCTGATCCAGGAACGCCGCCGTCGAGCTCTGGTCGAAAGCCGAGGGCAGGACCGGCACGATGATCACGTCGGCCTGCCTGACCAGCTCGAAGACGTGCTTGCGCTTCATCGCCGCGGCCGCGTCGATCACCAGCCGCTCGGTGCCGCGCGGCGGCGGCGCCAGCTCGTCGACCCAGTCGAGGGCTGTAATCGGCGCCGCTGTGCCCGGCCGCAGCCCGGCCCACGACAGGCTCGAACGCTGACGATCGGCGTCGGCGAGCGCGGTCGCCCGGCCCTCAGCGGCGAACGCCGCCGCGACGTGGGTCGCGATGGTGGTCTTGCCGCAGCCGCCCTTGGTATTGGCGATCAGGACCGAGATCATCGACCATCGATCGAACGCCGCCGGGCGCGTGTCAACTCCAGAATGGTCTGCGCGCGACGAAGGTTTGCCAGGCGTCCTGGATCTCCGGCTCGGCCTCGGCGACGCCGCGGGCGAGCCAGCCGAGCACCAGGCCGGACGCGCGCCCGAGCGCGGCGCGCGGCTCTCCGGCCGGCTCGCTCAGGCTGCCCAGCAGCCGCTCGGCGACCGCGACGTCGTTCAGATGGCCGAGCGCGTCCTGAAGCTGCTTCAGCGCTTCGAGATAGGGCCGCACGCGCTTGCCGGCATGGAGGCTGTCGAAGAACTCGGTCGCGTAGCGCAGCTTCTTGAGCGCGATCCGCAGCCGGTGGCGCTCCGGGGGCGTGAGATCCGCGAACTCGCGGCCGAGCTTCAGGGCCTTGCGGTGGCGCCTTGCGAGCAGCCGGTCGGCGAACGCCACGATCGGCCGGTCGAGCCAGGCGGAGCCCTTCGGGGTCGCGTCCTCGCGCCAGCCGCCGGCCTCGATCCAGCGGCCAAGCTGAAGCAGGAAGCGCGTGTAGGAGGGGTCGCCGATCGCCGCGCGGGCTGCCGCGTAGCCCTCCGTGCGCGCGGCCTCGGCCACCGTGCGCAGGGCCACCAGCAAGCGGTCGTGCGGGCGCGTCGCCAGCACCGGCGGTAGCGATTCGGTCAGGAACACATCCCAGTCGCGCGCCGGCCCGAGGCGACCGAGGATCCGCTTGGCCTCGTCCGTCAGCCAGCACCGCCGCTCGGGCCGGATCAGGTGACCGAACACCGAGACCGCCGAGCGCAGCCGGCGCAGCCCCACCCGCAACTGATGCACGCCTTCCGGATCGCGGCCATCCAGCGCGGCGGCATCGTTTGCGCACCAGTGCTGGACGCAGGCCCGCAGGATCCGGCCGATCGCCGCGTCGACCGTGGCCTTGGGCGCGAGCGCCACCGCCTCGGCCTTGCACCAGGCCGGCGGCTCGCCTCGGGCGAGCGTATAGCCGCGGACCGATTTGCTCCGGGTCTCGACCTGGAGCGGGGTCAGGGCATCGAGCTCCAGCGCCAGGTCGTAGAGCGCCCGGGGCGAGCCGTCGATCAGCTCGAGCTCGATCTCGGCGATCGGCTGCGAGCGCCCGTCAGCCTCGATCGCGCCGACGTCGAGCGCGGCCTCGATCACGCTTGGCGGACCGCCATTGACGGCGGCCGCGAGCCGCCGGGTCTGCCGCCGCACCCGGGTCGTGAACAGCGAGCGCAGCTCGCCGGGCGCGACCAGTCCGTCCAAAACCTGGCTCGCGGCCGACGGCAGCAGGCCAAGGTCGGGGTCGGCAGAACCCAGGGGCGTCTGCCATTCGCCGCGGTAGGCGACCAGCCCGCCGACATCCCCGGACTTGAGCGTCTGGACGTAGCGGCGGCCGTCCCGGCGCACCCGGAAAGCGAGCCCGCGCGCCCGCAGCCGTTGATCGGCGGTGTCGTAGTACACGTTCTCGAGCCGGCGGCTACTGCCGCGGCCGGTCGCTTTGTCGCAGATCGCCGGGCCCGCGAAGATCGCCTTCAAGGCTTCCGGCTCGCCCCGGAGCTTGAGCTCGGTCTCGTCGTCGGGCAGCGGCTCGGCAGCGCCCGCCGGCCTTGGTTCCCGGTCGTACATGGCTTCGTTCGTGGCCGAATCGTTGGCGTCCGGCCGCCCCTCCACCCCTCCGCCCCCAGATCGGGGAAACGGCGTCCGCCTGCCGATATGGTCATGCGACAGTTCCATGACAAAGCAACTGTGGATAAAATGCAAGAGGGGAACCGCTCCCCCGAGTCGCGCTTCGCGGCGCGGGCGCGCTCAGATCAGGCGCGGCTGCTCGGCCGCACCGGCCATCGGCGCGATGCACTCGGGATCATCGTTGGCCGGGCTGTTGACCCGCGGACTGACCGGGATGGCCTCGAGCCAATCCGGAGGACAGGGCCGGAGCAGCTCGCGGCCGCCCGCCTCGGGGTCCAGCCAGGCGTCATGCTCGTCCTGCGCCAGGATCACCGGCATGCGGTCATGCACGGGTGCTATCAGCGCGTTCGGCGGGCAGGTCACGATCGTGCAGGAGCGCAGCGCGCCGCCATCCGGCTGCTTCCAGCGCTCCCACAGGCCGGCGAACGCGAACGGCGCCTGGTCCCGGCGCCGGATCAGCAGCGGCTGCCGCTGCCTGCCCTCCTTGCGCCACTCGAAGAAGCCATCGGCCGGCACCAGGCAGCGGCGTCGCCGAAAAGCCTCGCGGAACGCAGGCGTGCGCTCGATGGTCTCGGCGCGGGCGTTGATCAGCCGGTTGCCGATCTTCGGATCGTCTGCCCAATAGGGCACGAGGCCCCAGCGCACCATGATCAACTCGGGGATCAGCTCGCGCCGGTCGCCCTCCCGGCTCAGGCGCACGATCGGCACGTCCTGGGTCGGCGCGATATTGTAGCGCGGCCCGAGGTTCGGCCGCTCGCTGAACCGGAACAGCTGCGCCAGCGCATCGACCGGCGTCGTCAACAGATAGCGTCCGCACATCGTCGCCTCGCAAGGGGTCGGCCGATGCTGCCAGCGCGGGTGCGCCCTGTACAAGCTCAATCCACCGCCGATCGGCATGCGCTGGCTCGCCCCGGTTTCTCAGACGAGGTATCGGATGGCTGATATTATCGCGCGTTTGGACAGAAAAAACTTGCTATGTCCCGTCGATCAGGCCAGTCTTGCGCATCAGCTGCTGGCATATCGATAATGTCGGTTCAGAGTTGTCGCTAAAGCGCGCTGCGCCATGGCAGCGGTGATTTTGGCGGGTGTTAAGGCGCTCGTGCTGTTATTTGGTAATCACGTGTCAGGAGAGGGACTTACCAATGAAGAATTCGCTGAAGAGGTTCTACCCTGCGGTCGCCGGGCTGGCCTTTCTGGGGCTGCTCGTCGCCGCGAATCAAGGCGCATGGGCTGACCAGGGCGGCACCGCCGACGAGGCCAAGGCGATGCTCGAGCGCGCCGTCGTCGCGGTCGACGCGGATCAGGCGGCGGCGCTCGCGGCGTTCACCGCCGGCACCGACGGCTTCAAGGACCGCGACCTGTATGTGTTCTGCGGCGGTGCCGATGGCATCATGACCGCACACGGCGCCAAGCCCGCTCTGGTCGGGCAGAGCATGCGCGACATCACCGACAAGGCCGGCATGAAGCTCGGCGAAGCGATCTACGCGGCGGCCGTGCCGGGCGAGTTCAATGTCGTCGAGTACGTGTGGCCGCGCCCGGGCGAGACCGAGTCCGTGCCGAAAGCGTCCTACGTGACCAAGGTCGCCGACCAGGTCTGCGGCGTCGGCTACTACAAGTAACCGGCGTCTTCGCCTTTCGACGCATATGCCTGCACCGGCCGGCCGCCGGTGCAGGCGCTGCCGTCTGGCAAGCGCGGAGCGGCCTCAGGCGCCCCTCTTTGCCTCGGATCCGGAACCGCGAGCGAAAAGCTGCCAGGCCGTCCCCTGAGATCGCCCCGCGCGCTCTCGACCGCTCTCGTCCCCGTCCGCACCGCCCCCGTCTGCACCGCCCCCGTCTGCACCGCCCCCGTCCGCACCCGCTATCGTCCGCACCCGCTATCGTCCAAGCCTGCGCGGGCCGTCTTAAGAGAGCGGGAACGGTTCGCGATCCTATACTCCGCGGCACCGTAAGGGCGTTCGGGAGCTTTTGCCGATGCGGATGGTGGTGAACTGTGCCGCCTATCAGGACGGGCGTCGCCTGGTCAACATCGCGGCCGAGCAGGTTGGTGAGCCGATCCGCGACCTGGGGCCGGACGGCGATGTCGGGCGCGACCATTTCGTCTGGCTCGGCCTGCACGAGCCGGACGAGGACCTGCTGCGCAGGGTGCAGAACCGGTTCTGGCTGGACGACCTCGCGATCGAGGACGCCCTCCACGCCCATCAGCGGCCCAAGCTCGAAGTCTACGACGGCTCCCTGTTCGTGGTCCTGCGCACCGCCCAGCTGCGCGAGTGCAAGATCGAGCTCGGCGAGACCCACATCTTCGTCGGCAAGGGCTACGTGGTCACGGTGCGCCACGGGCCGTCGCTCTCCTACGCCGAGGTGCGGGCGCGCTGCGAGAACGCGCCGGCGATGCTGCGCCTGGGCGAAAGCTTCGTGCTCTATTCGCTCATGGACTTCGTAGTCGACAACTATTTGCCGATCGTGCACGCGCTCGAGGCCGAGGTCGACGCGCTCGAGGTCGAGGTGGTCGGGCACGATCCCGACAGCCGGGACATCGAGCGCATCTACGACCTGCGCCGCGAGCTGTTGACCATGCGGCGCGCGGTCGCCCCCCTGCTCGAGATCTGCGACCGGCTGACCCGCTTCGACGTGCCCGAGGTCGGCGAGAACATGCACCCCTATTTCCGCGACGTGCGCGACCACGTGATCCGGGTCGGCGAGGCGATCGACGATCTGCGCGAGCTGCTCAACTCGGTGATGGAGACCAATCTTCTGCTCGCCTCGGTGCGCCAGAACGACGTCATGAAGAAGCTTGCCGGCTGGGCGGCGATCCTCGCCATGCCGACCGCGGTGTTCGGCCTCTATGGCATGAACTTCCAGGACATGCCCGAGCTCCGCCTGCCCTACGGCTATCCCGCGGTCATGGTCAGTGTGGTCGGGGTCTGCAGCTATCTGTACTATCGCTTCCGGCGCGCCGGCTGGTTCTGAGCGCTGGCGCCGCCGGACCGCCGGTGCCGCGCTGGCGCGCCGGTCTTGGCTCTGGAGGCCGGATTCGTTCTATACAGCGGCGACCGGGATTCCCTAGGCTCGGCCCGTCATCCGGGTCGGGGGACGTCTGGAGGTGGTTCGAATGGCCTCGCAGGTGCTGGATGTGGAGCTCGCGCTGGGTGCCGGCCCACGCCCCGGGCGCGCGCCTGATCCGGCGGCGGCGCACGCCGTCTGGGACGAGCGTCGGCGGGCGTTGGAGCAATCGCGACGCCGCAGCACGCCAGACGGCTTCCGGCGCGCAGGCGGCACGCCGCGGCCGGCGCTCGAGGCGTTCCGTCTCGGTCTGCTGCTCACCGGCCTCTGGCGTCGCGGCGTGGCCAACGGCCTGGACCTGCGCCTGCGCACCCTCGCCCTCGAGCTGCCGGGCCTGCCGGACGCGTTCCGGGGCTACCGCGTGCTGCACATCGCCGACCCGCATCTCGATGCCGCGCCCGGCCTCGCGGCCACGCTCCTGGAACGGGTCGCCGGCCTCGAGGTCGACCTGTGCGTCTGCACCGGCGACTTCCGCGCCAACGACCGCGGTCCCTTCACCGAGACCGCGATCCTCGAGCCGCTGGCGGCGATCCGGCGCTCGGTCGAGGCGGCCGACGGTTTCCTTGCAACCCTCGGCAATCACGATTGCGCCGACATGGTGGCGCCGCTGCAGCGGCTGGGCTTCGAGGTCCTGGTCAACCGCAGCCGGCGCCTCGGGCGCGGCGGCGCCGAGATCCTGGTGACCGGGCTCGACGACGTGCACCGCTTCTACACGCCGGCGGCCGCGGCCGCGCTCGGCGCGCTCGAGCCCGGCATGTTCGGCCTGGCGCTCGTGCATTCGCCGGAGTTCGCGGGCGAGGCCGCGGCCGCGGGCTACGACCTCTATCTCTGCGGCCACACCCACGCCGGTCAGGTCTGCCTGCCGGGCGGCCGGCCGGTGACGACCAACCTCTCGCGCCACCGGCGCCTTGCCCGTGGCCTCTGGCGCTATCGGGCGATGACCGGCTACACCAGCCCGGGCGCCGGGCTGTCGAGCCTGCCGGTGCGCTTCAACTGCCCGCCCGAGGTCACCCTGTTCGTGCTCGGAGGCCGAGCGGGCGAGCCCTAGCCCGGGATCGCGCCTTCGCAAGGGCGCCAGCGCGGCCCGACCGGAGCGTCCCTTGCCGATCCCGAGCTTCACGCCCTTCGAGGTCGCGGCGATCCTGATCGTCCTCGCCACTATCCTCGGCTGCGTCAACTACCGCTTCATCGGCCTGCCCCACACCATCGGCCTGACCGTGACCGGCGCGCTCGCGGCGCTGGCCGTGGTCGGCATCGACGCATTGCTGCCGGCGCTGCCGATCGAGCAGGCCGAGCGCTCGTTCCTGTACAGCATCAAGTTCTCCGAGACCCTGCTGCGCGGCCTGCTCTCGTTCCTGCTGTTCGCGGGCGCCCTGCACGTCGACCTGCCGAGCCTGCTCGCGCGCAAGTGGACGGTCACCGTGCTCGCGACCGCGGGCGTGCTCGCCTCGACGCTGCTGGTCGGCCTCGGCTTCAAGGCGGTGACGGCACTGCTCGGCTTCGAGGTGAGCCTGCTCTGGTGCCTGGTGTTCGGCGCCCTGATCAGCCCGACCGATCCGGTGGCCGTGCTCGGCATCCTCAAGTCGGCGGGCGTGCCGGGCGCGATCGAGGCCAAGATCGGCGGCGAGAGCCTGTTCAACGACGGCGTCGGGATCGTCCTGTTCACGATCCTCCTTTTGGCCGCGACCGGCAGCGAGCCGCTCTCGCTCGGCCACGCGGCCGAGCTGTTCGCGCTCGAGGCGGGCGGCGGCCTCCTGCTCGGCCTCGCGCTTGGCGGCGCCGGCTTTGCGCTGATGAAGACGATCGACGAGCACAATCTCGAGATCCTGATCACGCTCGCGATCGTCATGGGCGGCTACGCGCTCGCCCAGCGGCTGCACGTCAGCGGCCCGATCGCGATGGCGGTGGCCGGCCTCCTGATCGGCGACCCCGCGGTCAAGCACGCCATGAGCGATCGCACCCGCGACCACCTGCTGAGCTTCTGGTCGCTCCTGGACGAGATCCTGAACTCGGTCCTGTTCCTGATCATCGGCCTCGAGGTGGTGGCGATCGCGATCGGCCGGATGGAGCTGCTGGCCGGCCTGCTCGCGATCCCGCTCGTGCTCGCGGCCCGCGCCATCAGTGTCGGCCTGCCGCTCGCCCTGATGGCGCCCTTCCAAGCCTTCGAGCGCGGCACCTACCCGATGCTGGTCTGGGGCGGCCTGCGCGGCGGCATCTCGATCGCGCTCGCCCTGACCCTGCCCGCAGGCGAACTCCAGGCCCTCCTCCTGACCGCGACCTACGTGGTGGTCGTGTTCTCGGTCGCGGTCCAAGGCACCACAGTCAGCCTCGCCGCCCGCCGCCTGTTCCGCCCCGACGCGCCCGGGTGAGATTGCCGCCGGGTGGCCTGATGCAATTTTAGGTAAGGCTGCTATTCTGCCGGATGAGACTTGTGATTTCGAGGCCAAGGCATGGCAGCGAAGCCGCCAGAAGCGTATGTCCGGGCCTAACGGTCAGGGCCGCCGGGTCCCATGCTGAGCACATTCCTGGCCTCGCTCAAAGCCGTGGGGGAGCAATACCCCTGGCTCGGGCCGCCGCTTGCGCTCGCAGCTGCCCTGATCGGGATCGCCGTGCCCGGGTTCCTCTGGCTGCGCCACAGGTTCGTCGACAAGGCCTACCGGATCCGCCGGGAATTCGAGGAAACCAACGAGCGGCTCGAAAAGGACATCGCCGCACTCAAGAACACGGTCGATCGTCTGAAAGAGCGTCTGCCGGAGGCGGCCTGGGAACTCGCCCGGCGAGAGCGCCTGGACGACAACGAGGAAGCCGCGATCCGCGCGCTGCGCCGCTACTTGGAGAGCGAGGGCGCCCGGCTGAGCGAGATGGCTCGCCAGATCGCCCACTTCCATCTCGGGCTGGTCACCGAGCAGGATCGCGACCGGCACCTCGTCCCCGCCGAGCGGTTCGCGCTACTCGCCTTCCACCTGGACCCGCGCCATGGCGAAGCCGGCGAGCTCCTGAAAGAGATCCAGCAACTCCGCGGCGAACGGCCCTTCGAGCACGTGCAGTTCACCGACGACGTGTTCGTGCCCGAGGACGATTCGGTCGGCTACTACGGCCTCCCACGGACGCGAGAGGCCGTCGCCTCCCTCCTTGCCGACGCCAGCACCGCCTACGGCCGCGGCCACTATCAGCATGCCCACGCCCTCGCCGACATCGCCTTCCTCTCCGCGCGGCGCTGGACCCTGGGCGACAAGGAACCGCTGGCCCTAACAGCAGGATACGAGCGCGCGAGGGCGCTCGAACGCTTTGGCCGCTCAGCCCCGGCGCTCGCCGAGATCGACGGCACCGAGAAGCGGCCGGGCATTCTTTCTCTCCAGGAGCAGAGCCCCGACGTCGGCCCGACGCACCGCGATACCCTCGCCACCCGCTGGCTGCGCGCCCTCATCCTCAAAAGCCTCGGCCGCTACGACCCGGCGCTCGCCGAGATCGACGGCACCGAGAAGCGGCCGGGCATTCTTTCTCTCCAGGAGCAGAGCCCCGACATCGGCCCGACGCACCCCAGTACCCTCTGCCGACCCGCTCGCTGCGCGCCGTCGATCCTCCACAGCCTTGGCCGCTACGACCAGGCGCTCGCCGAGATCGACGGCACCGACGAGCGGCCGGGCATTCTTTCTGCTCCAAGGAGCAGCAGCCCCGACATCGGCCCGACGCACCCCTCGTACCCTCAGCACCCGCCACCTGCGCGCCGTCCATCCTCCTACAGCCTCGGCCGCTACGACCAGGCGCTCGCCGAGATCGACGGCACCGACCAGCGGCCGGGCATTCTGTCTCTCATGGAGCAGAGCCCCGACCGCGGCCCGACGCACCCCTCTACCCTCCCCGCCCGCTCCCTGCGCGCCTCGATCCTCCACAGCCTTGGCCGCTACGACCAGGCGCTCGCCGAGATCGACGGCACCGACGAGCGGCCGGGCATTCTTTCTCTCCATGGAGCAGAGCCCCGACCGCGGCCCGACGCACCCCTCTACCCTCCCCGCCCGCTCCCTGCGCGCGTCCATCCTCCACAGCCTCGGCCGCTACGACCAGGCGCTCGCCGAGATCGACGGCACCGACAAGCGGCCGGGCATTCTTCCTGTCCATGGAGCAGAGCCCCGACCGCGGCCCGACGCACCCCTCTACCCTCAGCACCCGCCACCTGCGCGCGTCCATCCTTCACAGCCTCGGCCGCTACGACCAGGCGCTCGCCGAGATCGACGGCACCGACAAGCGGCCGGGCATTCTGTCTCTCATGGAGCAGAGCCCCGACCGCGGCCCGACGCACCCCTCTACCCTCAGCACCCGCCACCTGCGCGCGTCCATCCTCCAAAGCCTCGGCCGCTACGACCAGGCGCTCGCCGAGATCGACGGCACCGACAAGCGGCCGGGCATTCTTCCTCTCATGGAGCAGAGCCCCGACCGCGGCCCGACGCACCCCTCTACCCTCAGCACCCGCCACCTGCGCGCGTCCATCCTCCAAAGCCTCGGCCGCTACGACCAGGCGCTCGCCGAGATCGACGGCACCGACAAGCGGCCGGGCATCCTCCGCCTCGCGAGCAGAGCCCCGACCTCGGCACGCTCGTCACCCACTCGCTGCGCGGGGCGATCCTCTGCGGTTCGGACGGTACGAAGAGTGAGCGGCAGCTTCGCTCCGTCGGTGCCGAGCAGGAAGGGGCGCTGGGGCCTGTCCACCCGAGCACGCTGAGGAGCGGCCACCGTCTGGCAACCACGCTGGTAGCGCTCGGCCGCTTCGGCGAGGCCGAGGAGTTGTTGCGAGTCGTAATCGCGCGGCTCCGCGAAAGCCTGGCGACGAGCATCCGGACCCCGGGCATCGCTCCGCCCTTAGGCGTCGCCAAAGGATAGCACGAAGCCCGTTGCCCGACGCCGGGCCCGCGCCTTCGCGGTGATGCCATCGGCACCACGCTTCCGCATCCGCCGCGAGGCGCGTGCTTGTCACCCGGACGTGGTTCTTCTAGGTTCCGCGGCGGCGTCCGGACGGGGTCGGCCCGGGGCGCAGCGCAGCCGCAGAGGGACGAGAAAAACGATGTCGGGTGTCGATTGGGTTCTCTATCTGCTGATCCTGGCCTGCGCCGCGGTCGGCCTCGCCTATGGCGTGATGACCCGCAAGCTGGTCCTGGCCGAGCCGTCGGGAACCGCGCGCATGCGCGAGATCGCGGGCGCCATCCAGGAAGGCGCCATGGCGTATTTGAACCGGCAGTACATGACGATCGCAGGCGTGGGCGTGGTGGTCTTCCTGCTGCTCTGGATTTTTCTCGGGTTTCACGTCGGCTTCGGCTTCCTGATCGGCTCGGTGCTCTCGGGCTCGACCGGCTACATCGGCATGAACGTCTCGGTGCGGGCCAACGTGCGCACCGCCGAAGCGGCAAGACGCGGCCTCGCGCGCGGCCTCGACGTCGCCTTCCGGGCGGGTGCGGTCACCGGCCTCCTGGTGGTGGCGCTCGGCCTGCTCGGCGTCTCCGGCTACTACGGCCTTCTCCTCTTGCTCGGCCTCGATACCCGCTCGGTGCTCGAGGCGCTGATCGGGCTCTCCTTCGGCGCCTCCCTGATCTCGATCTTCGCCCGGCTCGGCGGCGGCATCTTCACCAAGGGCGCCGATGTCGGCGCGGATCTGGTGGGCAAAATCGAGGCCGGCATCCCCGAGGACGATCCGCGCAACCCGGCGGTGATCGCGGACAACGTCGGCGACAACGTCGGCGACTGCGCCGGCATGGCGGCCGACCTGTTCGAGACCTACGCCGTGACCGTGGTCGCGACCATGCTCTTGGGCGCGATCTTCTTCGCCGGTCCGGCCCGGCCCGCGCTGATGCTGTTCCCGCTGCTGGTCGGCGGCGTCTGCCTGCTCGGCTCGGTCGCCGGCACCTTCCTGGTCAAGCTCGGGCCCTCGCGCAACATCATGGCCGCCCTCTACAAGGGCTTCCTCGGGGCGGCGATCCTCTCGGCGATCGTGCTGCTGCCGATCACGCTCCTGTTCCTCGGCGGCCGCACCGTCTACGAGGGCGGCGGCGCTGCCTTCACCGGCTGGGGCGTCTACGGCTGCAACCTGGTCGGCCTGCTGGTGACCGGCTGCCTGATGTGGATCACCGACTACTACACCGGCACCAACCACCGGCCGGTACAGAAGATCGCCACCGCCTCGACCACCGGCCATGCCACCAACATCATCCAGGGCCTCGCGGTCTCGATGGAGGCAACCGCCCTGCCCGTGCTGGTGATCTGCGCCGGCATCCTGCTCGCCTACCTCTCGGCCGGGCTCTACGGCATCGCGGTCGCGGCGACCACCATGCTGGCGCTGACCGGCCTCGTGGTCTCGCTCGATGCCTATGGCCCGGTCACCGACAACGCCGGCGGCATCGCCGAGATGGCCGACCTGCCGCCCAATGTCCGCCAGACGACCGACGCCCTCGATGCCGTCGGCAACACCACCAAGGCGGTGACCAAAGGCTACGCGATCGGCTCCGCAGCCCTCGCGGCATTGGTCCTGTTCGCGGCCTACACCGAGGACCTGCACTACTATTTCCCGGAGCTCGAGGTCCGCTTCGTGCTCTCCGACCCGTTCGTCCTGGTCGGCCTGTTCATCGGCGGCCTCCTGCCCTTCCTGTTCGCCTCGCTCGCGATGCAGGCGGTCGGCCGCTCGGCGTCGCGCGATCGTGCTCGAGGTCCGCCGCCAGTTCCGCGAGATCCCGGGCATCATGGCCGGCACCGCCAAGCCCGACTACTCGACCGCGGTCGACCTTCTGACCAAGGCCGCGATCAAGGAGATGATCATCCCCTCCCTCCTGCCGGTCCTGGCCCCGATCGTGGTCTACGCCGTGATCAGCACGATCGCCGGCCAGGCCGCGGGCTTCGCGGCCCTGGGCGCGATGCTGCTCGGCACCATCATCACCGGCATTTTCGTAGCGATCTCAATGACTTCCGGTGGCGGCGCCTGGGACAACGCCAAGAAGTACATCGAGGACGGCCACCACGGCGGCAAGGGCTCGGACGCCCACAAGGCAGCGGTCACCGGCGACACCGTCGGCGACCCCTACAAGGACACCGCCGGCCCGGCCATCAACCCGATGATCAAGATCATCAACATCGTCGCCCTGTTAATCCTAGCCGCCCTCGGCCACGGCTAGCAGGCGGCGCCTGCAGGCCGAACTAGGCGACGGAAGTGTGCCATCGGTGCACACTTCCGTCGCAAAAAGGCGACACCGACGCGCCACTTGTGCGCCACCGACCGGTCGCTTTGCGCCACTGGTGCGACGGTGCTCCGGCACCCCGATTGATCCGCCTCCACGCATCATCAATCGGGCTCAATGACTGGCATTCGCGCTCGAATTTGCCTCGAATCCATTCAAAAAGCTGGATTGGCGACCATCGCGTCTCATTTCTTCGGTTGGAACGACGACCCTGAACGAACGCGCATTGTGCGATCAATGCGCTCGCGAAGGCTACCAGTGGGAGACTCCCCACCCGAGGGAGGTTAAGCATGAGACTGAAGAAAGCCCAAATCCAAAACTATCGCTGCATACGAGATACGGGTGAATTCGAGATCGAGCACGCAAAGACGATACTCGTAGGCCCGAATGAGCAGGAAGTCGGCGATTTTGCAAGCCCTTCAGCAGATCCACGCACCTAAGGCACGACCAAGCCCTTCAGCAGATCCCCGCACCTAAGCACGACAAGGGTTTGATTCGCTGCGAGATTATCCCACCTCTATAATGACATATCGGCCGGGAGGGTCGACCCCGAGCGAGCACCAGTGTCACGGCTACATTCGCCCTGGATGAGACCGACAAGGCGCTGCTCCCAGCACCATTCAAAAGCTGTGAATATGAATTCACTCGTTATCTCGCTAACAACTGTACCCACCGCCTGATCAACGCGCCAACGATACCACGCTATGGCGACCTTCGAAAGGATCTGTCTCGTCTTGCCGCACACATGGATCAGCGTGCTTCCAGGACGATGGAAAGCGACGATAGTAATTTGAAACCGAGTGACAGACTTGCGGGAATCACACGCGGCTGGCGAGAGGATGCGATCCTCCGAGGAGATGAGGCGACTCGTTTGAAGGAGTGGCTCTATTCTGCAGAACAACTAGTCGACGGAAGCGGTGACAAAGAAGAAACGCGTCTCAATAATTTAACATATCAAGTGCGAATTTGGGAAGATCGCAACGTAGTTTTGACGATATTACATGATCGCCTTTCCCATCTTTGTGCTGTTCAACAATTACTTTCGTGTGCGGGTGTTAATTCATCTCAATCATCTTGCTGATCGACTTGAGACTAAAGTGCTGGACGACGAACAATATGACTATGGCAACTCATGCCTTCTGCAACTACTTGGTTTCACGGCACGTTCTCTCTCGGATCTCGGTAGAGCGGCGGAACCCGATCCGAACCAACCTCAAACGCTGCAGGCCTATCGTGATCAACTAGACAAACGAACTTACCAACTCAACGCTGCGAGTGTCCATTTGACGAGAGAAATTCGGTCAGTGTAAATCCCAATCCCGATCGAGCCGAGGCTGAAAAGTGCGCATACAAGCGGACGCACAGTATCTTAAAGTGGTGGTTGAGGACGAGCTCGGAGTGGAGGTCGAGCTTGACCAACGTCGGAGAGGATTTCATGGTTGGTATCGATTTTCATTGTATTCTTCGCGGAAGCTGCAAATAAACACGAGAACGCGATCTTACTTCTTGACGAGCCCCGGCCTAAGTCTACATGGACTGAAGCAACGCGATTTCGATGAGATTTCATGTTTCGCTGAAAACAATCAAACTTGTACAAACTCACTCGTCGTTTCTCGTTGCGGCCGACGAACTTGATCTGTGCGGGTAGTGCAGATGACGACGGGACTTAGGCCTAGGGCGCATCCCTCGGTTAGATCCGCCGACCAAAGCGCTGCTGCATTGCAGGAGGCGCCAGAATACGACTTAGCGCAGAGCCTGTTCTCCCAACTTCGAAATCTGGTGCTGGAGGGCCTCACAGACTACTGGTACGTAGAGGCCGTCGCAGCTCTTCTCCGCGACGCGGGCGTGGCGATCCTAAACAGCAAGATTGCGCTCATACCCGCCAGCACGGCAGGCAAAGTCGTCTATTATGCAACGATCTTGCATGCCCACAATTTAAAAGTGGCGGCGCTCCTCGATTCGGATAACGCCGGCGACCAAGCAGCGAACCAGGACGTTCTGGTTCACAGACTCGGCCACAAGCGCATTTTGCGTACGAAGGATTTCATCGAAGGTGGTATTGCGAAACCGGAGATCGAGGATACTTTGCGGGACACGCTTGCAACGGTTGCCGCGCGCGATCTGGGATGGAACATCGGAAGTGACGCGACATCGCAACCCAGCAGGCCGATCGTCGATATCTTCGAGGGCGCGATAAAAGATTTTTCGAAATACAGGCTCGCGAAGGCTTTTCTGCGCTGGACGCGCGACCACAGTGCGTATGATCTTTCCGACACGGAACGCCAGCAGTGGATCGGCCTGATCGGAGCAATCAACGCTGCCCTGAGGTAATTCCACGGGATTACGATCTTGGGACAATCGCTGTAGGACGTTCGACAACGGACCCGGGTAGGGCGCTGAGATACGCTGGGTCCACCACCCGCACCTCGAGGCGCTTACTGAGCGCGGCGAGGGCGCGGTCGATCTGGTCGATGTGGGAGCGGTGGTGGAGGTCCAGGAGGCGGCGGATTGACACTCGGCGTGGCGTACGGATATGTCCGTACGCTATCGGGATAGGGAGGTTGTCATGGCGGCGCGCACTGCGGCTCGCGAGGATCGGATCGAGTTGCGCGCGACCAAGGAGGAGAAGCGGCTGCTGGCGGCGGCGGCCGCCTGTGAGCGGCTCGATGTGACCAGCTTCATCATGCGCACCGTGCTGCCGGCGGCCCGCGAGGTCGTGGACCGGGCCGAGCGCATCGTGCTCAGCGAGCGCGACACGGCGCGCGTGCTCGAGCTGCTGGAACATCCGCCCGCGCCGACGGCTGCCCTGCTGGCCGCCGCACGCCGGCGCGCCCGGAGCTGACCCCGCGCTCTTGGACTGGCGCCCCTCTTGGACTGGCGTGAAGAGCCGATCGGCCGGCAGCACGACCGCCGGCGCTTCGACTGCGGCGCGCCCGACCTCAACGAGTATCTTGTCCGCTATGCCCGGCAGAACCACGTCGCCGGCGGCGCCAAGACCTTCGTCGCGGCGTCCTTTGCGGAGCGGACGCGGGTCCTGGGCTTCTACTCGATCAGCCCGGGCGCGATCGAGTTCGCGCGCGTGCCTGCGAACCTGACCCGGAAGCTCGGCCGCTACGAGGTCCCGGTCTTCCGGCTCGGCCGGCTGGCCGTCGACCTTGCCATGCAGGGCCAGGGGCTCGGCGGCGAGCTGCTGCTGCTGGCCGGCGCGCGCGCGCTCGCGGTGGCAGCGGAAGTGGGCGGCGTCGCGCTCGCCATCGACGCGAAGGACGAGCAGGCCGCGCGCTGGTACCAGCGCTTCGGCGCGCTCGCCCTGCTGGACGACCCGCTCAAGCTCATCCTGCCGCTCGCCGTCATCGCCGAAGCCATCCGGATCGCCGGCCGACGGCGAAGGTGAATGGGCGTCGAGCTTACCGAAGCCGCAGCCGCCGCAGGGGCGGGCGGCGCCTGAGCCTTCGCGGTTGGACGGGCCGGCTGGTGGCGCTCCGGCAGCGGTTGGCGGGGACCGATTGCCGGGTCTTCGCCGCCGACGTGCGCGTGGTCACCCCGCGGGGCGATGTCATGTATCCGGACGTCTTGGTCGCCTGTGGCGCAAGGCGGGACGGCGACAAGGAGGTTCGTGATCCGGTGGTGGTGGTCGAGGTGCTCTCCGGCAGCACCGAGGAGCGCGACCACGGGTTCAAGCGCTGGGCCTATGCCACGATCCCGTCGCTCAAGCACTATGTGCTGATCGCGCAGGATCGGGCGGAGGCGGAGGTCTCGTCCGGCGATGGCGAGGTCTGGCGGAGTGTGTATTTGCGCGGTGCCAGCGCCGGTCTGCGCCTGGAGGCGCTGGGGCTCGAAGTGAGCCTTGCCGAAGCTTTGGCGGGCGTGCAGCTGGGCGAGACGACAGCAGCTGCGGCAGGGGGCGGCGTCTGACCGGCCCGTCCCTGCCCCGTCCCGTGCGGGAAGGGCAGGGAGGCCTTCGGCGTTGCGGTCAGAATTTGAGCTTTTCGTTGAGCTCCTTGGCGTTGTCCTGGGTGATCGCAAGCGTCGGCACCGTGACCGTCGTGGGCACCGATTCGGCGCAATCCAGGAGAATCTTCTTGGCGAGATCCAGGGATTCCTCGGCGCCGGTCGGGTAGGTGAAGGTGGCTGCCCACTGGCCGGAGGCGACCGCGGCGATGCCGCCTGCCGGGCCGGGCAGGCCGTCGGTGCCGATGATCCCGATCTGGTCCTGCCTTGCCGGCACCCTTGGCGGCGAGGTAGGCGCCGGCCGCCATCAGATCGTTGCTGGCGTAGACGACCTTGATGTCGGGGTGCGCCTGGAGCATGGCCGCGAACGCGGTCTCGGCCTTGTCGGGCAGCCAGTCGGCCGCCTGCTCGGCGACCACCTCGATCTTCGGGTTCTGCTTGACGCCGTCCTTGAAGCCGTTCAGGCGCTCGACCGCGGGCGTCGAGCTCGGCAGGCCCTCGAGCACCGCAACCTCGCCGCCCTCGGGGAGCAGCGTCTTCGCGGTGTAGGTGCCGGCTTCGTAGGCGATCTTGTAGTTGTCGCCGCCGACGAAGGCCGTGTACTCCTTGCCGGGATCGCCGACCGTCTTGCGATCGAGCTCGATCACCGGGATCCCGGCCTTGACCGCGCGGCCGACCGCGGGCGTCAGCGGGGCGGCCTCGAACGGCGAGATCATCAGAAGGTCGACCTTCTGGGTGATGAAGTTGTCGACCTGCGAGGTCTGGGTGTTGTCGTTGCCGGCGCCGTCGGCGACCAGCAGCTCGAACTGCGGGATCGCCTTGGCGCGCGCGATCAGGTCGTTGTTGACGTGCTGGCGATAGGGCTCGGCGTAGTTGGCCTGGGAGAACCCGATCACGTAGTGATCGTTGGGCCCGCAGGCCTTGGCGATCGGGCCGGCCTGCACGATCGCGGTGCTTGCGAGCAGGAGCGGGATGCAAAGGCAGGCGGCTTGCAGGGGGCGGTTGCGGCCCGTAAGCATGGGAGCCTGAGGCATGTTCAATCCTCCGCTGAGGGATCGGTTGGGGTTGACGCTGTCTCGAGACCCCGGCGTCGGGTTGGCTCCGGCGCCGGGGTCTTAGGTCGCCTTTGATCAGCGCATGGTGCCCTCCCGGCGACCGACGAGGGCCTGCAGCACCGCCGCCACGACGATGATCGCGCCGGTCGCGAGCAGCTGAAGGGCGGCGTTGATGTTGTTGAGCTGGAGGATGTTGGCGAGCGCGCCCAGCATGATGCTGCCGGCGATCGTGCCGACCATGGTGCCGGCGCCGCCGAACAGGCTGGTGCCGCCGATCACGACCGCGGCGATCGCGGTCAGCTCGTAGCCGGCGCCATCGTTCGGGCTGCCGAAGCTGAACTGACCGGCGTGCACGGTGCCGGCGACCGCCGCGGCGAAGCCGGTGATGGCATAGACCGACGTCTTCACGGCCGCGACCGGGATGCCGGACAGGCGCGCCGCGCGCTCGTTGCCGCCGACCGCGAACACGTAGCGGCCGAACCGGGTGGTGTTGAGCACCAGCGTCGCGACGATCGCCAGGCCCAGGAAGATCAGGGTCGCGACCGGCACGGTGTTGTCGAACAGCCGCTCGCCGAGCACGCTGAAGGCGGGCGGCGCCAGGCCCGGGCCGTTGCCGTAGGAGATGTTGATGTATTCGTTGTGCGAGACGACCAGGGCGAGGCCGCGCGCGACCTGCAGGCCGGCGAGCGTGACGATGAAGGCCTCGAGCCGGAAGCGGGTCGAGATCGCGCCCTGGAGCGCGCCGTAGGCGGTGCCGGCGGCCGCGACCGCGAGCAGGGTCGCAAGGATGCCCCAGCCGAAGTTGACCAGCAGCGTGGCCGTGAGCACGCTCGCCAGCCCGAGCGCGGCGCCGACCGAGAGGTCGATGCCGCCGGTGATGATGACGAAGGTCATGCCGAGCGCGATGATCCCGGTCTCGGAGATCGCGCGCACGATGTTGGCGACGTTGTCGGGGGCGAGGAACAGGAGCTGGCCGTGGCGGCTGGGCGAGAACGCGATGCCGCCGGCCAGCACCAGGGCCAGCCCGATCACGCTCTGGAAGCGCACGATCAGGACCAAGGGATCGCGCCAGAACCTGGGCGCCGATGGCGCTGCCGGCACCGGTGCGCTCGAGCGGACGATGTCCATGGGCTGCTCCATCACGCCGCCGCCGCGCTGTCGCCGGTCGCGGCCGCCCAGAGCTCGTGCTCGTCGACGTGGCCCGCGAACTCGGCAACGCTGCAGCCTGCGCGCATCACGACGATCCGGTCGCACAGGCCGACCAGCTCGGGCAGCTCGCTCGAGGCGACCAGCACGCCGAGGTCGTCGTTGGCGAGGCTGCGCAGGCGCTGGTAGATCTCGACCTTGGCGCCGACGTCGACGCCGCGCGTCGGCTCATCCAACAGAAGGAGCCGCGGGCCGCCGAGCAGCTCCTTGGCGAACACCACCTTCTGCTGGTTGCCGCCCGAGAGGTTGCCGACCACGAGGTCGCCGCGCGGCGGGCGGATGCCGAACTCGCGGATCGAGCGCGCGACCGATTCGCCCTCCGCCGGCCGCGACATGAGGCCGAAGGGGGAAATCCGGCGCAGGACGGACATCACGATGTTGCGGCCGGTGGTCTGCTGCAGCATGAGGCCGCTGCCGCGGCGGTCGTCGGTCACGAACGCGATGCCGGCGCGCCGCGCGGCCCGGATCGAGGCGAGGCTTGCCGGCCGGCCGGCGACCTCGACCGTGCCCGCCCAGCGGCCGCGCGGGCCGGCGCCGTAGAGGGTCGAGAGCAGCTCGGTGCGGCCGGCGCCCATGATGCCGGCGAGGCCCACGATTTCCCGCGCGCGCACCGTGAGCGAGACGTCGAGCGGCGCCTGCCAGCCGGGCGGCGTTCGCGCGGGAACGAAGCGCGCGCGCTCGAGCCGGAGGCGGACGTCGCCGACCGAGTTCTGCCCGCGGCGGAAACAGCTGCTCGACCGGGCGGCCGACCAGCATGCGCACGAGCTCGGCCTGCGATGCGGTCGGCCCCGTCTCGCCGACCATCAGGCCGTCGCGCATCACGCTCACGCGGTCGGCGACGCGCGGCACCTCTTCGAGGCGGTGCGAGATGTAGACGATGCCGACGCCGCGGGCGCAGAGCGCGCGCACGACCTGGAACAGCCGCTCGGCCTCGGCCGCGGTCAGCGCGGCGGTCGGCTCGTCCATGACCAGGATGCGCGAGGCGTGCGAGAGCGCCTTGGCGATCGCCACCAGCTGGCGCTGGCCGATGCTGAGATCGCCGACCGGACGGCGCGTGTCGAGATGAACGTCGGCGGCCGCGAGCCGGGCGCGGGCTTCGCGCTCCATGCGCGGGTTGTCGAGCCGGCCGGGCAGGCGCGTCAGCTCGTGGCCGAGGAACAGGTTGGCGGTGACGTCGAGCCGCGGCACCAGATCGAGCTCCTGGAAGATCGTGGCGATGCCGCTCGCCTGGGCATCGCGCGGGCTGGTGAAGTGCGCGGGACTGCCGTCGACGCGGATCTCCCCGTGATCGGGCGCGATCACGCCCGAGAGGATGTTCATCAAGGTCGACTTGCCGGCGCCGTTTTCGCCCAGGAGCGCATGCACCTCGCCGGGGTGGAGGTCGAAATCGACCCCGCGCAGCGCCTGGACGCCGCCGAAGCGCTTCTCGATCGCGCGCATCTGCAGCAGCGCCTCGGCCATCTAGGGACAGCCGCAGGAGTTGCGGATGATCAGGGTCGGCTTGAGGCGGATGCTGCGCTTCCTGGCGTCCGCCCCCTTGATGCGCTCGACCAGGAGGGCGGCGGCGCGCCTGCCGATCTCCTGGCAGGGCTGGGCGATCACGGTCAGGCGCGGCTCGAAGCAGCTCGCCCATTCGAAATCGTCGAAGCCCGCGAGCGCCAGGTCCGCCGGCACCCGCAGGCCGGCGGCGCGGATCGCCTGGACCGCGCCGATGGTCGCGAGATTGTTGCCGGTCGCGAGCGCCGTCGGCGGTTGGGGCAGGGCCAGCAGCTTGGCGGTCGCCGCAGCCGCGGAGGCGACGGTCGGGTTGCCCGCGTGCACGAGGTCGTCGTCCCAGGGCAGACCATGGGCCCGCAGCGCGGCCCGGTAGCCGTCGATGCGCTCGAGCGTGGTCGCGAACCCCGGCTGGCCGGCGATCAGGCCGATGCGCCGGTGGCCGTGGCCGATCAGGTGCGAGACGAGCAGGTCCATCGCCCACCGGTTCTGGACGCCGACGCGATCGAAGCGGCTCGACAGCAGCCGGTCGACCAGGACGCAGGGCACGCCGCTCTGTTCGAGGTAGCGCAGGGCCTTGCGCTCGGGATCGGCCGAGGGGGCGAGGATGATGCCATCGACGCGCCGCTGATGGAGCGCCTGCACGACCCGCAGCTCGAGTGCCGGATCCTCCTGCGTGTCCGAGAGAAAGACCATCATGCCGAGCCGCGCGCACTCGGTCTCGATGGCGCAGATGATGTCGCTGAAATAGGGATTGGAGATCGCGGAGATCGCGATGCCGACGCTGTTGGTCGCCGAGCGCGCCAGCGAGCGGGCGATGGTGTTGGGGGTATAGCCGACCGCGGCGATCGCCTGCTCGACCGACCGTGTCGTCTGCGGGCTGACCGTACGCGTGTGGTTGACCACGTGCGAGACCGTCGAGACCGAGACGCCCGCGCGGCGCGCGACATCAACGATGGTCGCCACGATCGCCCTCCACGGCGGCGGGCCGGGCGCTGCGGCGAGCAGGTGCCGTGATCGGGCGCCGGTCGGGCAACGACACCGCGCAGATCCTCCCAGCCGGCGCCGGCGTTGGTCCGCAGTCAGGATTGGGACCGTCCGACGCTCGTCTCGTTGGCATCGTCATAGGCTGATCGAAACGTTGGCGCAAGCGTTTTCCTGCCCGCGATTGGGCTCGGCAGGGACGGAGTCAGGACCAGCTCAGGAGCCTTGTCTGGATCCGATGGCGGTCGGGGCCTGGCCGACCGTACCGAAGCGCGCGACCCGCGCCACGGGCGGGCGGCGTCCAGTCAGATTGCGCGCGGCCGCCGGGGCCGTGCTCACGGGCCGGTGTTGGGCTTCTCCTGCCCTTGCGGGTTGAAGCGGCCGATGTTGCCGACGAACTGCTCGAGCAGGCTCAGCTGCTTGCCCGAGGTCGGCGTCTCGCGGCTGACGAAGGCGACGTCGTGGCCGTCCTTGAGGCCACGCTTGTCGATGGTCTGGACCACGCCCGCGTCGTCGAAGGCGATCGCGATCACCTTCTGCTCGACCACATGGTCCTGGTAGAACGACTTATGCTCGCTGCGCTGGCTGATGTAGTACCAGACCTTGTTGTCGAAGGTCGCCACCGACGACGGCGAGCCGAGCAGCCGGGTGACGGCATCTTTGTTGGTCCGGCCCGGCTCGATCTGGGCAAGCGTCGCCTCGTCGAAGCGATAGCCGTGGGTGCTGATCTCGGGCGCGCAGCCGAGCAGGCCGCCGGTGAGCAGGCCGCCGGTGAGCAGGGCGCCTCTGAGCAGGACGCCAGTGAGCAGGACGCCGGTGAGCAGAGCTGGGCGCCGGCCGGTTCGTGCCATCGTCTTGATCCTCGGACGCGCTCTTGACAGTCTAGCACGCGATGAGCCGAGCACAATCACCCAGCCAGGGCGCGACCGGTCGCCGGGCGACCCGTCTGCGGGCGTTGCTCGCGCGCTTGGAGGCCCTGCGGTTCGGGCCTTGGCATTTTGGGACGGGGCGCTTCGGGATGGGGCGGTTCGGAACGGGGCGGGCGGCGCGCGCGGCGCTGGCAGCGACGGCGGCCCGGCTGTACGGCGACCTGGTCGGCCAGGCGCGCAGCCCCGGCTTCTACCGCGAGCTCGGCGTGCCCGATACGCCCGAGGGCCGGTTCGAGATGATCGGCCTGCATGCCGGGCTGATCCTCTTGCGCCTGCGCGCCGAGGGCGCCCCCGGCCAGGCGCTGGGCCAGGCGCTGTTCGATCTGATGGTCGCCGATCTGGACCAGAGCCTGCGCGAGCTCGGGGTCGGCGATCTCGGGGTCGGCAAGCAGGTGAAGCGGCTAGCCGGCCAGTTCTACGCCCGGCTGCGCGCGCTCGACGATCTCCTCGGTCGCGGCGAAGCGGAGCGCCTCGGCGCCAGCGACCAGATGGAGCGCCTCGGGGCGGTGCTGCGCGCCAATGTCTGGCACGGCGGCCCTGCGCCGGGCGCGCCTCAGGTCGAGGCGCTCGCCGACTACCTGGTCCGATGCGCGCGCCGGCTCGGTGATCAGAGTTCAGACCGGCTCCTTTGCGGCGAGGCCACGTTTGCCACGCCGGCCGGCGCGCTGCCAGGTCCCGGCGATCGGTGCGATGGTCGGCCCGGGGATCGGCCGGGAGATCGGCCCGGAGACCGGCAAGCCCATTGACCCTCAGGTGGCCTTGGCCCTAAGGTGAGCGCCGTTTTTCCTGCGAGCCTCGCCTCGGAGCGGAGTTCCTCAAGTGGCGTCGGCGAACGAGTTCTCCCGTCCGGTCGTCATCGAGCCCTGGCCGGACGGCGGGGTCGAGGTGGCGCTCGCGGCCGATCCGGCCGAGCGGCGGGCGCTCGCGCACCGGTTCGATCTGCTCGAGCTCGAAGCCCTGCGGGCGACCGGTCGCCTGGAGCGACACGCGCCAAGCGGTGAGATCTGGTTCGAGGGCTGGCTGGAGGCTGCGGTCGTGCAGGCGTGCGTGCTCAGCCTGGAACCGGTGCCCTCGACCCTGCGCGAGCCGATCGCGCGCCGCTGGCGTCAGCTCGAAGGTGGGCTCGCGCCGGCCGCGGCCGGACCCGAGGTCTGGCGCCTCGAGGACGACGAGGTCGACCTGGTGACCGGTCGGGCCCTCGATCTCGGCGAGGCGGTCGCCGAGGAGCTGGCGCTGGCGCTCGACCCGTATCCGCGCGCCGCCGATGCCTGGGCTCTGGTATCGGAGCGCCTGGGTCCCAATATCAGCTTCGGTGCGGCCGAGCCGCCCGAGACCCCCTTGGCTGCGCTCGCGCAGCTCCAGCCCAGGCGCGCACAGGTGACGACCGGCGCGCAAGCCGAGGTCGAGAGCGATGGCAGTACCTAAAGCGAAGGTGTCGAAATCGAAGCGCAACATGCGCCGCTCCCATCACCGCTTGCGCCCGGTGACCCTCGGCGAGTGCTCGAACTGCGGCGAGTTCAAGCGGCCCCATCACATTTGCCCGGCCTGCGGCCATTACAACGGGCGGGAGGTCACGGCGCGGGTTGCAGACGGCGCGCCCGCGTGAGCGGTCAGCAGCCGTGTCGCTGACCATCGCCCTCGACGCCATGGGCGGCGATCATGCGCCGCAGGTGGTGATCGCGGGTGCTGACATGGCTCGGGAGCGGTTTCCCGGCCTGCGCTTTCTGCTCTATGGCGACCGCAGCGTGCTCGACCGCTGGCTGGACGGGCGGCGGGCGCTGGCCGCGCGGTCCACGGTCGAGCACACGCCCGACCAGGTCGGCGCCGACGCCAAGCCCTCGCAGGTGCTGCGGCAGGGGCGCAGCACGAGCATGCGGCTGGCGATCGACGCGGTCAAGGACGGCCACGCCAGCGCCGCGGTCTCGGCCGGCAACACCGGCGCCCTGATGGCGCTTGCCAAGTTCGCGCTCAAGACCCTGCCCGGCATCGAGCGGCCGGCGATCGCGACCCTGATGCCGACCCGGCGCAGCGAGGCGGTGGTGCTGGATCTCGGCGCCAATACCGAGTGCGATGCCGCCAATCTGGTCCAGTTCGCGGTCATGGGCGAGGTGTTCGCGCGCGCCGTGCTCGGCTTCGCCAAGCCGACCGTGGGCCTGCTCAACATCGGCACCGAGGACGTCAAGGGCCACGACACGCTGCGCGAGGCGTCAGCCCTGCTGCGCGCGAGCGAGCTGCCGATCGAGTTCCGCGGCTTCGTCGAAGGCAGCGATCTCACCAGCGGCAAGGTCGACGTCGTGGTCACCGACGGCTTCACCGGCAACGTCGCGCTCAAGGTCGCCGAGGGCACCGTCGCCCTTTACAGCCAATGCCTGCGCGAGGCGTTCAAGAGCTCGCTGATGGCCAAGCTCGGCTACCTGCTGGCGCGGCCGGCGCTGCAGCTGGCGCGCCAGCGGCTCGACCCGCGCCGCTACAACGGCGCCATGTTCCTGGGCCTGAACGGGATCGTCGTGAAGAGCCATGGCGGCACCGACGCGCTCGGCTTTGCCAATGCGATCGGGGTCGCGGTCGACCTCGTGCAGCAGGGCACCAACGAGCGCATCACGGCCGAACTGCGCCAGCTCGAGCAAGAGGCACTGCGCGCCCGGCCGGCGCGGGCCTCCTGACGCGCGCGGCCAGGGATGATCCGCGCGCGGGTGATCGGCAGCGGCGCCTATCTGCCGGCGAGGGTGGTCAGCAACGACGAGCTCGCGCGCACGGTCGACACCAACGACGCCTGGATCGTCGAGCGCACCGGGATCCGCCAGCGGCACATCGCGGCCGAGGGTGAGCTGACCTCGGATCTGGCCCGGGCGGCGGCCGCAGCCGCGCTCGCGGACGCCGGCATCGGGCCCGAGCGGGTCGATCTGATCGTGGTCGCGACCTCGACCCCGGATCACACCTTCCCCGCCTGCGCCATGGCGGTGCAGCGCAAGCTCGGCGCGCTGCGCGCGGTCGGCTTCGATCTGCAGGCGGTCTGCAGCGGCTTCATCTTCGCGCTCGCGGTCGCCGACAAGTTCCTGGTGACCGGCCAGGCCAAGATCGCGCTGGTGATCGGCGCCGAGACCTTCTCGCGCCTGCTCGACTGGCAGGACCGCACCACCTGCGTCCTGTTCGGCGATGGTGCGGGCGCGGTCGTCCTGCGCGCCGAGACCGGCACCGGCACGACCTTCGATCGCGGCCTGCTGGCGACCCATCTGGGCGGCGACGGCCGCCATTACGACGACCTCTACGTCGACGGCGGCCCGTCCTCGACCGGCACCACCGGCCATCTGCGCATGCACGGCCGCGAGGTCTTCCGGCACGCCGTGCAGACCCTGACCACGGCCAGCCAAAGGGTGCTCGAGGCGGCCGACCTGACGGTCGAGGACGTCGACTGGCTGGTGCCCCATCAGGCCAACCGGCGGATTCTGGACGCGGTCGCCAAGCGGCTTGGCATCGACGAGCAGCGGGTGCTGGTGACGGTCGACCGGCACGCCAACACCTCCGCCGCGTCGATCCCTTTGGCGCTGGCCGAGGCGGCCGCGGCCGGCCGTTTGCAAAGCGAACAGCTGCTCGTCATGAACGCCATGGGGGGTGGATTTACCTGGGGTGCGGCGCTGGTTCGCTGGTAGCCGCGAGGCCCAACTCGGGGGCTGTTTTGCCGGGTCGAGGCTCGATCTTCGCCTGTTGACGGAACCTGCTGAAACCGCTAGGTTTTTTGATTGCAGGCCTAATCGAGGTTCCGGAGACATGAAGGGCAGGACCCTGACCAGGGCACATCTTGCCGAAGCGGTTTATCAGGAGGTCGGGCTGTCGCGCAGCGAGTCCGCCGAGTTGGTCGACCTGATTCTGACCGAAATCGGCGATTCCCTGGTCGCAGACGGCGTCGTCAAGATCTCGTCCTTCGGCACCTTCTCGGTGCGCCGCAAGGGGCGGCGGATCGGCCGCAACCCGAAAACCGGGGAGGAGGTGCCGATCATGCCGCGCAGGGTCCTGGTGTTCCGTCCCTCGCAGCTGCTCAAGGATCGGATCAACGGCGACGGCGAAACCACGCCCGACGCGGAGGATGATTGATGGTCGGCTCGGCGGAAGGCGCTACCAACGGCACCACCCGGCAGCGCGCCGGCGCGAGGCCGCCGAAGTCGGCGGCGGCGTTCCGAACCATCAGCGAGGTCGCGGGCGAACTGGACGTGGCCCAGCACGTGCTGCGTTTCTGGGAGAGCAAGTTTCCCCAGGTGCGGCCGCTCAAGCGCGGCGGCGGGCGGCGCTACTACCGGCCCGAGGACGTCGATCTGCTGCGCCAGATCCGCTCCCTCCTGTACGAGGAGGGCTATACCATCAAGGGCGCCCAGAAGCTGCTGCGGGGGCAAAAGCGGGCGCCCGGCGACGACAGCGCCGACGACGATGGCGGCGTGGACGACGTGATCGTCCGCCGGCCCGAGCCGGCCGTAGCCGCGCCGGTCGCGGCCGAGCCGGCGCCGCGTGCCGCCGGTGGCCCTGGCGCCGGACGTCCGAAGCCGGCTGCGCCAGCTGCGCGAGGAGCTGGTCGCCCTGCGCGCGGAGTTGAACGACGCCGCCGATTAGCTAGATGATGTTGCCAAGGAGGTCGGCGACGCGGCCACCGCCTGTGCTCATGGGCGCGGCCCCGAACGCAGCCGTGCAGGTGGATGGCGTTGTCGCGCCGGCGCGAGGTCGCTATAAGGGGCTGGAGCCCTGCCTCGCGTGGGCCTCGGGTCGCAACCGGTCGGAGCGTAGCGCAGCCTGGTAGCGCATCAGTCTGGGGGACTGGGGGTCCCGAGTTCGAATCTCGGCGCTCCGACCATCTTTCAAACTTTTAAAGATAGTTGTTGAGCTCTTGGTTGAAACGCCGGAGCCTCGGCAAGCGGGCGCCGCCTGCCTTTGCTACATCACCGCGGGCTCGCGCGAGGAGGCCGTGCGCCTCGGGCGTGCGCTGGTCGAGGAGCGCCTGGCGGCGTCTGCCAATATCGTCGACGGCCTGAGCTCGCTCTACTGGTGGCAGGGCGCGCTCGAGCAGGCGAGCGAGGCGCTTGTGATCCTCAAGACCAGGGCCGTGCTGGTGCCGGCCCTGACCGCCCGGGTCAGACAGCTGCATGGCTACGAGTGCCCCGGCGTCGTGGCGCTGCCGATCATCGGCGGCAATCCCGACTACCTGCGCTGGATCGAGGCCGAGACCCGGCCGGCCTGAACCGCCATGGGCGAGGGACCGACCCGGGCGCGATCGCGGGCGTCAACCATCTATCAACCCAGGCGCGCTAAGCCCTGGCGTGGCTGGTTCATGCGACCCTGGAACTCCGTGCCGGCAGCATCGCCGCGATCGCGGGTCGCGCGCGCCGGCGACCGTAAGCGTCGGCGTTGCCGCCGCCCGCGCAGTCCCGGGTGTCCCCTGGCCCGACCGGCGGCGACCGCGCTCAGCCAGCGGAGGTCGCGATCAGCAGCCTGCCCCTGCCGCCGCTCCTGACCTGGTCGTTGGTGCTGCTGGTGAGCCTTGCGGTCCTGCTCAAGGCTTCGAGCTGGTTCACCGCCGCGGCCGAGCGGATCGGCCTCGCCCTCGGCCTGCCGAGCTTCCTGGTCGGGGTCACGATCGTCGCCTTCGGCACCTCCCTGCCTGAGCTGGTGTCGTCGGTGCTCGCGGTGCTGCACGGCGCCTCGGAGATCGTCGCCGGCAACGTGGTCGGCTCCAACGTCGCCAACCTGCTCCTGATCCTCGGCCTCGCGGCGATCCTCGGCGGCCACCTCCGGGTGCGCTACGAGCTGGTCAGCGTCGACCTGCCGTTCCTTGCCGGCTCGGCCTTCTTCCTTGCGCTCGTGCTCTGGAACGGCCAGGTGTCGCGGCCCGAGGGGGCGCTCTGTCTGGTCGGCATGGGGCTCTATGTCTGGTACGCGGTGGCGAGCAAGGCCCCGATCGACGCCGAGCTCGAGGCGCTGGAGCGGGTGCTCACGCGCGAGCCGCGCTGGCTGCGCTCGAGCCTGATCCTGCTCGGCTCGGGCGTGCTGATCTATTTCGGCGCGGATTACACGGTCGCGGCCGTGATCGAGATTTCGACCCTGCTCGGCATCGGCCGCGACGTGATCGCGGCCAGCGCGGTGGCGCTCGGCACCTCGCTGCCCGAGGTCGCAGTCACGATTGTGGCGGCGCGCCGCGGCCAGCCGGAGCTCGCGGTCGGCAACGTGCTCGGCTCGAACATCTTCAACGCCTTCGGGATCATCGGCGTGAGCGCCCTGGTCGGCCCGCTGGCGGTGCCGCCGACGATCCTCGATTTCGCGCTGCCGATGATGGTGATCGCGACCCTGCTCGCCTTCTTCATGATCATGGAGAAGGAGATGACCAAGTGGGAGGGCTGGCTCGCGATCCTGTTCTACGTGTATTTCCTTGGCGCGCTGTTCAACCTGCTGTGATCGCGACCGGGCAGAAAGGGTTTGCCAGCGGGCGCTGGCGGCGGTTAAGCTTGGTACCTCTCCAGCGGGGAGTGACGTCATGATCCGTACCGTTCTGGCGCTCGCGGCGCTGTTGACCCTGGCGGCCAGCAGTGGCACCGCGTTCGCCTGCCCCGACCAGCAGGTCAAAAACAGCAACCAGCAGACCCTCGCATCGACCGACGGCAAGTCGAGCAAGCCGATCGTCCTGCCGAGCGGCAGGAAGGACGGCTGAGCGGGACGATCGTCCCGGACGGCCAACCGCCGCTCCCCGGAGCGGCGGTTTTTTGTTGCGCCGGGCCCAGCAGCGGGCACCCCGTCGGGTGTATCGTCGTGCCGGGCGCTTGGCTTCGGCGACGCTCTCGTCTGCGATTGGTGCTTGAGCCAACCGGGGTTGCCGATTTCAAGCCCGGGGCTGCGCCGGCCATCTAAGGCACGGGTGCGATCAGCTCGACCGCCGCGCCAACCCCCGGGACGCCAACCAGCGCCGCGTCGCGCGTGAGGAGAGGCGCGTCGAGCGCCTCGGCCAGGGCCAGATACAGAGCGTCATAGAGGGTCGCGTTGTGGCGCAGCTCAAAAGCCCGGGCAAGGATGGGCAGGTGCGGGTAGCGCCGCACCGGCAGCGAGATCAAGTCCGCGAGCGCCAGACCGGCCGTCGCTGACGAAACCTCGCCGCGTACAACCTGGCGGCGCAGCACATGGGCGACTTCGGCATCCATGAGCTCCGGTGCCGCCCACTGAGCAGGCTCGCATGCGAGCCGCGCCCGCACGGCCGGCGCTTGCGGCGAGACGTCGACCAGGAAGTCGACGACCACGGCAGCGTCGACCACGATCAGATTCAACGGCCGCGCAACTCTCGAATCACCTTGGTCGGCTCCTCGGCGGGCTTGAGTGCTTTCCTCTGCTCGGCACGGGCGATGATCTCCGCAAGCGAAGGCTGCCCGGCGATCTTGCCGACCTCGCGCAGGAGAAACCCGGACAGACTCATGCCCTCGCGCGCCGCCTGCTCCTTGAGCCGGCGATGCACGGCGTCGGGCACGTGGCGGATCTGGATCATCTTCGACATGTGCAAAACATGCATTTCGCATGCGGGCGCGTCAAGCGCTTCGCCACGCGCGTCGGCCGACCGCCTCGGGGTAGGACGGAGCGACGTCTTGTGCCATAGCTGAAGCCAGCTTGGGGAGGCAGCGCATGGCGATCGCATCGGTTCGGGCGGACCACTACCGGGTGCCCTTGCCCGTGGCGCTTTCGGACTCGACCCACGGCACGATGAGCGCGTTCGAGCTGGTCACCGTGCGCATCCGCGATGCCGACGGCGCCGAGGGGCTGGGCTACACCTATACCGTGGGCGCCGGCGGCGGCGCGATCGGCGACCTGATCGCGCGCGACCTCGGGCCGCTGCTCGAAGGCGCCGACGAGACCCGGATCGAGGCGCTCTGGCAGCAGCTCTGGTGGGCGGTGCACTACGTCGGCCGGGGCGGGCTCGCGGTGCACGCGCTCTCGGCGATCGACACAGCACTCTGGGACCTGATGGCGAAGCGGCGCGGCCTGCCGCTCTGGCGCCTGCTCGGCGGCCATGACCCGAAGGTGTCCGCCTATGCCGGTGGCATCGATCTGCAGTTTCCGCTCGAGCAGCTGCTGCGCCAGACCGAGGACAACCTCGCCAAGGGCTTTCGGGCGATCAAGATGAAGGTCGGACGCGCGCGGCTGTCCGAGGACGTGGCGCGGGTCGCGGCGATGCGCGAGCTGCTTGGCCCCGATCTGCCGCTGATGGTCGATGCCAACATGCGCTGGCGTGCGGATGTGGCGATCCGGGCGGCGCGCGCGCTCGCCCCGCATCAGGTCACCTGGCTCGAGGAGCCGACCATCCCGGACGACGTCCAGGGCCACGTCCGGATCGCCCGGGAGGGCGGCCTGCCGATCGCGACCGGCGAGAACCTGCACACGCTCTACGAGTTCCAAGCGATGATCGCGGCCGGCGGCGTCGCCTTCCCCGAGCCCGACCTTTCCAACTGCGGCGGCATCTCGGTCTGGCTCAAGGTCGCGCGTCTGGCCGAGGCCGCCAATCTGCCGGTCACCTCGCACGGCGTCCACGACCTCCACGTCCATCTGCTGGCCGCGGTGCCGAACGCGTCCTACCTCGAGGTCCACGGCTTCGGCCTCGAGCGCTTCATGGCCGAGCCGCTGCGGATCGAGGACGGCCTCGCGATCGCGCCCGAGCGCCCCGGCCACGGGGTCGAGCTCGACTGGCAGGGGCTCGAGGCGTTGCGCGCGGGCTGAAGCCGTCGCCGGTTGCTCCGGCCGGATGAGCCGGGCCCGCTTGTTCCGCTGGCACGTTGACCCAGATCAAGGCGGGGCGGGCGATGGCCGTCCAGGGTGCCCTGAACCAGGCGACCGTGGCGCCCAGGAGCGGTGGAGCGATGACCGGGATCGAGGCGTTCGAGCGCTCGGTGCAGGTGACCAATGTTTGGCTCAAGGATCTGATGGGCCGGCTCGAGACCGTTGACCGGCACCTTGCCTATCTCGCGCTGCGCACGACCCTGCACGCGCTCCGCGACCGGCTGACCGTGGACGAGGCGGCGCATCTCGGGGCCCAGCTGCCGATGCTGGTGCGCGGCATCTACTACGAGGACTGGCGTCCCGCCGGCAAGCCGCTGCGGGAGCGGACCGGCGAGGCCTTCCTCGCGCACGTCCGGGCCGAGGCGCGCGATCCGAACTTCGACCCGGAGCCCGCGGTGCGCGCGGTCTTCGGCCTGCTCGCCGAGCGCGTCAGCAAGGGCGAGATCGAGGACGTGAAGAGCATCCTGCCGCGGCCGATCCGGGCGTTCTGGCCGGACTGAGACCGGCGCGAACGCAACCGGAGGCGCGCGCAGAGGGCAATGTCAAGGAGTGGAGCGCGATGGCCTTGAGGAACCTTCTGGTCCAGGTCGACGACACCAAGGGATGTGCGCAGCGGATCGAGGCCGCGGTGGCACTCGCGGCCGCGCATGAGGCGCATCTGACCGGCGTCTACATCATCTCCGAGCCTTCGCCCGCGAGCTTCGTGCGGGGCTATCTGCCGCCCGAGCTTTTGACCGACCTGCAGCAGGAGCTGCGCGCCCGCGGCGAGGCCGCGCTCGCGCGGTTCGGCGAGGTCGCGGGGCGCAACCAGATCGCCTTCGAGGGCCGGATCGACCGGGCGCTGTACACCGAGGCGGCCGATGCGCTCGCGACCCATGCCCGCTATGTCGATCTGGCGATTCTCGGCCAGCTCGATCCGGACGATCCGGGCGCGACCGCGCCGCACTATCTGCGCGAGGAGGTGATCCTCGGCTGCGGCCGGCCGGTGCTGGTGATCCCCTACATCGGCCCGGCGGCGACGCTCGGCGAGCGGGTCATGGTCGCCTGGGACGCCTCGCGCGAGGCGGCGCGGGCGGTCAACGACGCCCTGCCGCTGCTCGAGCGCGCCAAGACCGTGAAGGTGGTCACGATCAACCCCTTAAACCAGCCGTTCGGCCACGGCGAGCAGCCGGGCGCCGACATCGGCCTGCACCTTGCCCGCCACCAGATCAAGGTCGAGGTCCAAAGGGTCGATGCGCGCGATATCGACATCGCCAACATGATTCTCTCGGAGCTCGCCAACCAGAGCGCCGACCTCCTGGTCATGGGCGCCTACGGCCATTCGCGCCTGCGCGAGCTGATGCTCGGCGGCGTGACGCGGACGATCCTGTCCGACATGACCGTGCCGGTGCTGATGTCGCACTGAGACCGGCGCGTCGGCCGTCCATTGCCGGCGGCCCTTGTCGCTGCCGCTCCGGCGCGCGATAGTGGCAGGCGCGTAAGGGAGCAGGCGCGATGCGGCGGCACCATGACATGGGTGGCGAGCCGGCGGGTCCGGTGGAGCGGGGTGAGCACGACTACGCGCTGTGGGAGAAGCGGGTCGATGCGATTTTGCGTCTGCTGGTCGGCCCCGGATGCAAGGTCATGACCGTCGACGAGCTCCGGCGTGGGATCGAGGAGCTCGGGCCCGGCGCTTACGACGAGCTCAGCTACTACCAGCGCTGGATCGCCTCGATCGGCAACAACCTGCTCGAGAAGGGCGTGGTCACGGTCGACGAGCTCGGCCGCCGGCTCGCCGAGGTCGAGGCCCGCTGGCGTGCCGAAGGGCGGCCGGGGCCTGCAGCGCCGGGGGCGGACGGATGAGCGATGCCTTCGCCATCGGCCAGCGGGTGCGCGTGCGCCGCGCCTGGCCGCCCGGCCACGTGCGGACCCCCCACTACGTGCGCGGCCGGCAGGGCGTGATCGACGCCGTCGCAGGCCATTTCGGCAATCCCGAGGAGCTCGCCTATGGCCGCGACGGCCTGCCGCGAGAGACGCTCTACCGGGTGCGCTTTCGCCTGGGCGAGCTCTGGCCGGCGGATTCCGGCCAGGGTTCGGACAGCGCGGTCGTCGACCTCTTCGAGCACTGGCTCGAGCCCGCCAAGGAGGCCGGATCATGACGGCTGAGCCTCAGCATGCCCATCCCCATCCCCACGATCACCGGCACCCGCCGCACCCCAAGCAGCCGGACCTCGAGGACCAGCCGTTCGACCACTACCAGCTGATGGCCGAGGCGATCGGCGAGCTGTTGATCGAGAAGGGCGTGTTCGGGGCCGCGGATCTGCGGCGCACGCTCGAGGCGATCGATGCCCGCACGCCGGCGGATGGCGCCAAGCTGATCGCGCGCGCCTGGCTGGATCCGGCGTTCAAGGCGCGCCTGCTCGCGGACGTCAACGCCGCCGCGCTCGAGTGCGGCCTCGATGCCGGCGCGATCCCGATCCGGGCGCTCGAGAACACAGCCCGCCTGCACAACGTCGTCGTCTGCACGCTCTGCTCCTGCTATCCGCGCGGCCTGCTCGGCCTGCCGCCCGACTGGTACAAGGCGCGCGCCTATCGCTCGCGCGCGATCCGCGAGCCGCGCGCGGTGCTGGCCGAGTTCGGGACGCAGGTTGCGGACGACGTCGAGATCCGGGTGCACGACAGCACCGCCGATCTCCGCTACCTGGTTCTGCCGATGCGGCCGGCGGGCACCGAGACGTTCGGCGAGGCGGCGCTCGCGGCGCTGGTCACCCGCGATTGCATGATCGGGACTGCGGTCCCCGAGGTCCCGCGCCCGTGACCCTGCGGACCGGCGACGACTATCGGGCGAGCCTCAGGGACGGTCGCGCGGTCTGGATCGAGGGCCAGCGGGTCGACGACGTCCCGAGCCACCCGGCGTTCAAGCCGATCGTCGATGCGCGCGCCCGGATCTACGATCTCGCGCACGAGCCGGCGCTGCGGGACGTCCTGACCTTGGCCGACCCGGCGTCCGGCGAGCGCCGGCTGGTCGCGCATCAGCTGCCGCGCACCCGGGAAAACTGGCAGGCCAAGCGCGCCGCGGTCGAGGCGACCCTGGATGATCTCGGCGGCGTGGTCATCCGGGTCGGCGACGAGACGGTGGGCGAGCTCTGGTCGCTCTACGACGGCCAGGACGTGCTCAACGAGGTCGATGCGCGCTTTGCCGACAACATCCGCCGCCACGTGGAACGGGTCGAGCAGGGCGATGTGTTCCACGTCTCGGCCAACACCGACCCCAAGGGCGATCGCTCCAAGCGGCCGCAGGACCAGGACCCGGACATGCTGCTGCATGCGGTCCGCGAGACCGATGCCGGGATCGTGGTGCGCGGCGCCAAGTACGAGACCGCCGCGGCCTATGCCCATCAGGCGTTCGTCAAGCCGACGATCGCGAACTGGGGCGACGCCGAGCTGTCCGACTATGCGGTCGGCTTCGTGGTGCCGATGAACGCGCAGGGGCTCAAGCACATCTGCCGCGCCGGGTTCGCCGGCAAGCGGCCGGCCGTCGATTATCCGATCGCCAACCGCTTCGACGAGGTCGACACGCTTTTGGTGTTCGACGACGTGCTGATCCCCTGGGAGGATGTGCTGTTCTACCGGCACACGCGGGCCGCGACCTTCATCCGCTCCTGTCTCCACCGCTACAGCGCCTTCCCATTCGTGCAGCGGATCCAGCGGCTGGCCGAGCTGATGATCGGCACGGCACTGTTCAACCTGCGCCAGACCGGGCTCGAGAAGCAGCCGGCCGTTCGGGAAAAACTGGCCCAGCTCGCCTGCTACCGCGAGACGATCAACGCGCACCTGACCGCGGCGATCGCGGCCGCCGAACCGAGTCCCGCGGGCCTGCTGATGCCGAACCAGGCGCTGCTCTATACCGGCCGGGTGCGCGCCTGCTCGGAGCTGGCGGCGATGATGCATCTCGCGCGCGAGCTCTGCGGCGGCCAGATCTGCCTGACCCCGGACTGGGCGAGCTTCGAAAACCCCGAGACGGCGCCCTGGCTGGAAAAATTCTATAGCGTCAACGAGGCCTGGGCCGCCCTGGACCGCTTCAAGCTCCTGGCCTTCGCGCGCGACCTCCTGAACTCCGACTACGCCGGCCACCGGGTGACCTTCGAGCTGTTCGCCCAGTCGCCGCCGTTCGCCCATCTGAACGCCGTCTACGCGAATTTCGACTGGCAGCACCCGCTCGACCTGGTTCAGAAAGCGGCGGGCCTCTCCGACCGGGTGCGCTGAGTCCACGGGGTCCGTCAATCTTTCGTTAACCGAGACGCGTTAACGCTTTGTTCGGGTGGTCCATGGGACCGTGGGAATCCGTGCCCCAGGCAAGGGTAGACCGGTGTGCCGGCGGCGGATTGCCGAGCCTTGAAGGCAGGGTATGACCCACGAGCGCTTGCGCAAGTTCAACACCCGCGACAGCTATCCCGAGCAGCGGCTCGACAATGATCTCTGCCAGGTGGTCAAGGCGCAGGGCACCATGGTGTTCCTGCGCGGGCAGGTCGGGCAGGACCTGAGCTCCAGCGCCTCGGTCGCGATCGGCGATGCCGCGGGCCAGGCCGAGCGCGCCATGGCCAATGTCGAGGTGCTGCTCGCCGAGGCCGGCGCCCGGCTCGAGGACATCTGCAAGATCACCATTTACCTCACCGACCCGCGCTACCGCGAGCCCGTCTATCGGGCCGTCGGCACGTGGCTGAAGGGCGTGTTTCCGGTCTCGACCGGGCTCGTGGTGACGGCGCTCGCGCGCCCGGAATGGCTGGTCGAGATCGATGTGATCGCGGTCATCCCGGACCGGCGGGAAGCGGAGCCAGGGTCATGACCTTCTCGATCGCAGCACTCGACCTGGAGACCGGCGCGCTCGGCGTCGCGATCACCTCGTCCTCGATCTGCGTCGCCAGTCGCTGCGCGTTCGTGCGCGCGGGCACTGGCGCGGCGCTGAGCCAGAACGTCACCGACCCGCGCCTCGGGCCGCGAGCGCTCGATTTGATCGCGGACGGGCTGTCGGCGGCCGCCGCGCTCGCCCGCGTCCAGGTGGACGCCCGGCACATCGGCTGGCGCCAGCTCGCGGCGATCGATCGCCAGGGCGGCACCGCGCACTACAGCGGCGCCAGGGCGCTCGGCATCCATGCCGCGGCTGAGGGCAGGGGCTGCGTCGCGATCGGCAATCTGCTCGCCAGCCCGCGAATCCCAGCCGCGATGATCGAGGCGTTCGAGGGCACCGCCGGCCAGCTTGCCGAGCGTCTGGTCAGCGCCCTCGAGGGCGGCCTCGCCGCCGGCGGTGAGACCAGCCCGGTGCGCTCGGCCGGTCTCCTGGTCGCGGACCGTCAGCCCTGGCCGGTGGTCGATCTGCGGGTCGACTGGGCAGAGCAGCCGATCGCGGTGCTGCGCGCGCTCTGGACCGAGTACGCGCCGCAGCTGGACGCCTACGTCACGCGCGCCCTCGATCCCGACGCCGCACCCGCCTTCGATCCGGCGGCCGCCCGCTGATCATCGGGCCGACGCCGGAGGAACCCGCCTTGTGGTCGGACTGTTGTCCCCCGGGGCGGCCCGCGGCCGGCTGCTCCTGGAGGAGGGCGTCGGGATTGTGAGCAACGAGGCGGTGACGGGCCCGGGCATGGGTCGAGGCCCGGCCGACCGGGTTTGGGTGCGCACGCGCAGCGAGCGTGCACCGCTCAAGGTTCTGGTGGTGGTCGGCCACCCGCGGCGGGCGAGCCTCGCGGGCGAGCTCGCCGCCGCCTATGCCGCCGGGGCGAGGCGGGCCGGGGCGGTGGTCGAGCTGCTGGAGCTGGCCGGGCTGGAGTTCGATCCCAACGTCCGGACCCGGGTGTTCGCGGACCAGAGCGTCGAGGCCGACCTCGGCAAGGCCGCGGCGTTGATCGCCTGGGCGGACCATCTGGCGTTCGTCTACCCGACCTGGTGGGGGACGATGCCGGCGTTGTTGAAGGGCTTCCTCGACCGGGTCCTGGCGCCGGGGTTCGCGTTCGCGGAGACCGGCGGCTCGGGCTACCTGCCCCTGCTGACCGGCCGCACGGCCGAGCTCTTGACCACCACCGACACGCCCGGCTGGGTCTGGCGCTGGCTCTATGGCGCCCCCGGCGACAAGGCGATGGCGCGGGCGATCCTCGGCTTTTGTGGCATGCGGGTCGTGCGCATCGGCCGCTTCGGCCCGGTCCGGGGCTCCCGGCTGGAGCAGCGGCAAGCCTGGCTCCGGATGGCCGAGGCGGCGGGCGCCCGGCTGCACGCCGGGCCGTTCTCGAGCGCTCAGCGCAGCCGCCGCAAGCTTGCGAGCTGGCTCAGGGCGATCCGGCTGCAGTTCTATCCGATGACCTGGCTCGCCTACACCATCGGCGCGCTCGCGGCGGCGCCGATCACCGGTGGGATCGATGCCGGGGCCTTCTGGTGGGGGCTGCTCTGCCTGTTCTTCATCGAGGTGGGCGCGGTGCTCGCCAATGAGCAGTTCGACTTCGAGACCGACCGCCTCAACCGGAACTTCGGGCCATTCACCGGCGGCTCGCGCGTGCTGACGACCGGCGCGCTCACTTTTCACGAGGTCCGGCAAGGCCTTGCCGCCGCGCTTATGCTCGCGCTGCTGTCCGCGCTCGGGCTGATCGCCGGCACCGGCGCATCGGGCGCCACCGCCGCGCCGCTGCTCGCCGCTCTGACGGTCCTGGCATTGGGCTACACCGTGCCGCCGGCCAGGCTCTGCTACCGGGGCCTGGGCGAGCTCGACGTCGGCCTGACCCACAGCGCCGGCGCCATCCTCGCCGGCTTCGTCTTTCAGGGCGGCGCCTGGTCCGTGGGCCTGCCCTGGCTGCTCAGCCTGCCGCTGTTCCTGGCCGTGCTGCCGAGCATCACGCTCTCAGGCGTGCCCGACCACGACGCCGACCGCGCAGTCGGCAAACGCACGCTCGCGGTCCGGGCGGGCATCCGTGGCGCCTATGGAATTGCCGCCCTGTGCACCGCGCTCGCGGCCACGGCCGCGCTCGGCCTCGAGCGACTGCCGGTGCTGGCGCGTCTGCTCGGCGGCATCGGCTACGGCGTCCTGCCGCACGCCCTGGTGCTGCTGCTCCTGCTCGCGCGCCAGGGGGCCCGTGCGCCGCATGCCGAGCGCATCGACGGCCTGATGGTCGTGGCACTCACCTACATCCTCTGGTTCGTCGCGGTGCCGCTCTGGCACCTCGCGTAGCGCTTGGACGTCAGGCGGCGCTCTGGACCTCGGCGGAGCTCTGGCGCGCCGCCGCCGCAGGCTTGGCGGGCTTGCCGTACAGACGCTGGAAGCCGCTGCGCACCGCGCGCACGACCTCGGGGTCGCGGTCGCGCCAGTAGCCCGGGCTCTTCATCAGCGCGATCAGACGCTGGATCTCCTGCTTCTCGATCTCGACAGTTGCGCTCATTGCCTTCTTCCCCAAGGCTTTTTGCCGGTTTGATCGGAGCGCGCTGTGCGCGCCTAGGAGCAATACTATTCTTCCTGGGGTTGAAAAAGCAAGCCCATGGTCGGGTCCCAGCCGGTCGCGCTATTGTGGGCGGGGACCCGTTAACTTGTGAGATGGTTGATCTCGATTGTTAAACCAAGTTCTCAGGTCTGCCGAACTCGCGAACGGGCGAGCGTGGCCGGGCGGCCACACCGAGGGCCTCAGGTCGGCGGGGGCCAAGCCAGGGGCCACGGGCAGGTCGACTTGAGGATGTCGGCAGCCTCGAGCCGGCGTGCGGCATGGCTCCGGCGCGGGCTGGCGAGCCCTTGGCGAACCCCAGGCGCGCGCCTATTCTGGCCGCACGGTCGAAGGCCGCCGAGGCAGGCGGACCCGCACGCCCAAACCAAGATATCAGGAAAGATGGGGAGGCCGATGTATGATCTGGTGATTCGCGGCGGCCGGGTGATCGATCCGGCCCAAGGCCGCGACGCCCGGCTGGACGTGGCGTTTCAGGACGGCAAGGTCGCCGCCGTCGCGCCGTCGATCGACGCCGGCGAGGCGCGCGAGGTGATCGCCGCCGACGGCCGCCTCGTGGTGCCGGGGCTGATCGACCTGCACACCCACGTCTACTGGGGCGGCACCAGCCTGAGCGTCAAGCCGGAGCCGGTCGCCAAGCGCTCAGGTGCCACCACCCTGGTCGATGCCGGCAGCGCCGGGCCCGGCAATTTCCACGGCTTTCGCGCCCATATCATCGAGCCCTCGCCGATCCGCATCCTGCCCTATCTCAACATCTCCTTCGCCGGCATCTTCGCGTTCTCGAAGTCGGTGATGGTCGGCGAATGCAGCGATGTCCGCCTGCTGGATGCGCGCGAGTGCCTCGAGGTCGCCAGGCGCAACCGCGACCTGATCGTCGGCATCAAGGTCCGGATCGGGCGCAACACCAGCGAGGGCTACGGCGTGTTCCCGCTCGAGCTCGCGATCGAGGTCGCGCAGGAGCTGGACCTGCCGGTGATGGCGCACATCGACTTCCCGCCGCCCTCGCGCAAGGACATGCTCGAGCGCCTGCGCAAGGGCGACGTGCTGACCCACTGCTACCGGCCGTTTCCGAACGCGCCCGTGGTCCGGGGCGAGGTCCGGCCCGAGATGTGGGCGGCGCGCGAGCGCGGCGTGATCTTCGACATCGGCCACGGCATGGGCGGCTTCGGCTTCGCCTCGACCCGGCCGATGCTCGAGGCGGGTTTTCTCCCGGATGTGATCAGCAGCGACGTCCACATCCTGTCCGAGCACGGGCCCGCGTTCGACCTGCTGCACTGCATGTCGAAGCTCTTGTGCCTGGGGGTGCCGCTGGTCGAGGTGATCCGGGCCGCGACCGCGCGGCCGGCCGAGGCGCTCCGGCGACCGGACCTCGGCACGCTCGCCCCGGGTGCGATCGGCGATGCGACGGTTCTGAACCAGGCCGCGGGCCCCTTCGACTACGTCGACGTCATGGGCGAGCGGATCAGCGGCGATCGCCGGCTCGAGGTTGCGGCGATGGTGCTCGGCGGCAGGCTCTGGTCCGGGGGCGAAGTGGCCGGATGAGCCGCAGCTATCGGGCCCTCTACACCTACGCCTGGGACCTCGCGGACGAGGGCCTGGAGGTCGCGCTCGGCCGCATCCGGCCGACCGGCATCAACACCATCACGCTCGCGGCGAGCTACCACGCCGGCAAGTTCGTCCGCCCGCACGGGGTCGGCGGCAAGGTTTATTTTCCGGCCGACGGCACGGTCTATTTCCAGGCCCGGCCCGAGCGCTACGGCCAGATCAAGCCGCTGATCAACCCGCTGGTCGCCGAGTTCGACGCGCTCGCCGAGCTCGAGAAGCAGGCGCCGGATCTCGACCGGGTCGCCTGGGTGGTCTGCTGCCACAACACGCCGCTTGGGCAGCTGCATCCCGACTTCACCGCGCGCAACGCCTTCGGCGACCCCTATCCGTACAGCCTGTGCCCGGCCCATCCGGCGGTCCGCGACTACGTCGTCAATCTCTGCAGCGACCTCGCCGACCGCTACGATCTCGCGGGCCTGGCGCTCGAGACCCCGGGCTGGCTGCCCTACGACCATGGCTTCCACCACGAGTTCGCGCTGCTGCCGCTCGACCGCTTCGCGAAGACCCTGCTGGCGCTCTGCTTCGCCGAGAGCACGCGCCATGCCGCCCACGCCGCCGGCATCGACGCCGATCGCCTGCAGGCCAAGACGCGCGCCCTGCTCGAGCGCTGGTTCGCAGCCGACCTCGCGGTGCCCGATCAGCTGGCGACCGAGTGGTGGCTCGCCGAGATCGTGAGCGATCCCGAGTTCGCGCTCTTTCCTGCACTGGCGCTGCCGGGTGGTTTCCGACCTCGTGGCCGCGGTCAAGGCGGCTCTGCCGGCGACCACGCGCCTCGCCGTGATCCCGACCGTGCAGCGCCCGCCGGCCGCCTGCTGGCTCGAGGGCAGCGATTTTTCCCTGTTGGCCGGGGCCGCCGACGCGCTCGAGGTGCCCGCCTACCAGCCGAGCGCCGAAGAGGCCTTTCTCAGCGCCTGGCACGTCCGCGCGCGCGCCGGCGAGACAGCGACCCTGAACTTCATCCTGCGCCCCAGCTTTCCCGACCTCGCCAACGGCGCCGAGACGGTCGCGGCCGCGCTTCGCCTGAAAGAGGTCGGCATGGCCGGGATTGCCTTCTACAACTACGGCCATCTGCGCCTGAAGAGCCTGGACCACGTTGCCGCCGCCCTGGCTGCCATAGGATAGGACAGCGCGAAGATGTCCCAGCTCCTGATTCGTGATCTCGACGCCAAGGTGGTTGGGCGGCTCAAGGAGCGAGCGCGCCAAAATCACCGTTCGTTGCAGGGTGAGGTGAAGGCGATCTTGGAGCAGGCCGCGGCGACCGCGACGCGTGCCGAGGCCTTGGCCATGATCGACAAATGGCAGCGCAGATGGGGTGAACGCGTCTTCTCGGACAGCACGCTGCTGATCCGCGGGGATCAGGATCCTTGAGCAGCTTCAAAGTAGCGGAGCCGCGAGGTGGACGATGAGGCCGACCGAGCCGGTCGGTCCGATTGAATTGGCGGAGGAGAGGATTGAGGTGCGATTTGCCGATAAGGTCGTGCTGATCACCGGGGCCGGACGCGGCATCGGGCGGGCGACCGCGGCGCGCCTGGCGGCTGAGGGCGCGGCGCTCGCGATCCTGGATCGGGACGAGACGGCGGCCGATTGCGGCCGCCGCGGAATTGTCGAAAGTCGGCGCGAAGGCGCTGGCGCTCGCGGCCGACATCACCGACCAGCCGGCGCTCGAGGCCGCGATCGAGCGGGCGCTCGGGCATTTCGGCCGGATCGACGTGCTGGTCAACAACGCCGCCCGCGCGCTCAAGGGCAACCTCGAGCAGACCACGCCCGAGGATTGGTTTTCTGAACTTGCCGGCACGCTGAACGGGGCATTCCTGGTGAGCCGTCTGGTGCTGCCCGGCATGGTCGCGAAAGGCCGGGGCGCGATCGTCAACGTCGGCTCGGTCAACGGCCTGCTGGCGCTCGGCAACCCGGGCTACAGCGCCGCCAAGGCGGGCCTGCTCAGCTTCACCCGCGCGCTCGCGACCGAATATGGCCCCAAGGGCATCCGCGCCAACATGGTGAGCCCGGGCACGATCCGGACCGAGAGCCCGAGCTGGCAGAAACGCCTCGCCCGCGACCCGGAGGTGTTCGAGAAGCTGGCCCGCTGGTACCCGGTCGGCCGGGTCGGCAGGCCCGAGGACATCGCCGCCGCGATCGCCTTCCTGGCCGCCGACGAGGCCGCCTTCGTCAACGGCGCCAACCTCGTGGTCGACGGCGGCCTGACCGCCGGCAACGCCCCGATGATCGCGGAGCTCACCCTCGAGACGCGGTAGATCTCTCCCCCTTCGTCGACGGGATCAGCCGGTGGTGGTCGGCCGGGGTGGTGGCGCCGGCCTGACCGCGACGTCCTTTTCCGCGCTCGATAGCAGGTTCGGTACCAGCCGTTCCGAGAATCCGGCCAGGAAGCAGGCGACGATCAGGAGCGCGAAGTTGTTTCGGAACTCAGTCGGCCGCGGGCGTCACGAACAGCTTTTCGAGGTCCGGGAACACGACGCCGTCGACGACTTTCGAGGCGATCAGGTAGTAGAGAATGAGGCTGGCGCCGATGCCCACGAACGCGCGTGACAGGATGAAGGTCCAGCGCCGCGACGTTCTGAGGTCCTCGATGTCGCCTTCGTTGGCCCGGGCGTTGACGGTCAGCAGCATGCTGAACGCCGCCCCCATCAGGCCGGAGGCCATGGTCGTGACCAGGATCAGGGTCTGCCACTCCACGATGGTCTGCGTCGGCTTCGCCGCGGCGGCGCCGGCCTCGCCCGGCGGCATCGCGACCCCGCTCAGATCGAAGAAGACGATCAGAACCGGGATCAGGAACAGGATCGTCGCAATCACGAACACCCAGCTGGTGCGCTGCGCGAGCAGCCCCCGGTAGTACGCTTCGACCTGCCGGTTCTCGTAGCGCCACTGGAGATCGTTGACGAGGCGCGCGAGCAGCGCCCGTTTGCGCTCGTCATCGGCTTTCTCGAGATCGAGGTGGCTGTAGTAGCCGTTGATCGGCGGGGTGATCCGCTCGGCCTCGAGCAGCCGGCGCCGGAGCTCGATGTCGAGCTTGGCGCCGCTGTAGAGCGGCACCATGAGCTGCTCGACCCGATAGGCGTCGCGCCAGGAACGGTCGGCCGCGAGCACGTGCTCGATCTGGGCTTTGATGTCGGCAAAGGCGGTGAGGTCGGCGCCCGAGCTCTTGATCTGCTCGTAGGTGGCGGCCAGGGTCGAGTAAAACTGGTCGATCAGCCCCAGGACCCGCGCATCGCGCTCTCGCCGGTCGCGAAGGGCTTGCCAGGCGCCATCGAACCACGACGTTGTCCGGCCGGCGGACGCACCGAATGTCATTGTCATGGCGTCGCACTCCTTTGAGAATGCTCCCAGCCTAACCGAACCGTGCGTAGAAGGGAATTGGGCTCGTATTCGACGCCTGATCCTGTAACAAGGACCATCCGGATGGCCGACCGGTCCGAGGCTCCAGGGGGGCTCATGCCGGCGAGCTGCCGGTCGGCCGGGCGGCAAGCCCGACGCCGCGGCCCGGCGGGCGCCGGCCACACCTTCGGTCACGGCCCGCCGGTCAGCGCCGCGGGAACGCCGCCCGTCATTCAAGCGTTGCGCAATTCGTTGATCCGGCGAACAATTGGCGCCGCCACAGGAGAGGGCAGATGGGCCTGCCGATCCAGATCATCCTGACCCGGCAGCTCGCCGGCTATCTGAGCGTGCCGCTGTTCCTGGTCGATCCGAAGGGGGATCTCCTGTTCTACAACGAGCCCGCCGAGGCGATCCTCGGCCGGCGGTTCGATGAGACCGGCGCCATGCCCGCGGCCGTCTGGTCGGCGATGTTGCCCGCGGTCGACGATCACGGCCAGCCGATCCCGTCTGCCGACCGGCCCCTGATGATCACCGTCGCCGAGCACCGGCCGGTCTACAAGCGGTTCTTCCTCCAGGGCATGAACGGCGTGCGCCGCCAGATCGAGGTCGCCTCGATCCCGATCGTCGGCCTCCAGGGCGAGTTCCTGGGCGCGGCGGCGCTGTTCTGGGAGATCGAGTGAGATGCGCGTAACCCTGTTCGGCACCCGCGGCTCGGTCGCCGCACCAGGACCGGAGACCGCCCGCTACGGCGGCAACACCTCGACGGTCGAGGTGCAGGGCGGTGACGGCACGCTCCTGGTGCTCGACGCCGGCACCGGCATCCGCCGGCTCGGGGCGCAGATCGCGAAGGACACCAGGCGGGTCGACATTCTGCTCACCCATCTGCACATGGACCACATCCAGGGCCTGGGCTTCTTCGGGCCGCTCTACAACCCAGGCATCGAGGTCAACATCTGGGGACCGGCCAGCGGCACCCTCTCGCTCGAGGCCCGCCTCTCGCGCTACCTCTCGCCGCCCCTGTTCCCGGTCCACCTGCGCGACCTGCCGGGCATCATCTGTCACCAGGTGCCGCGGCCGCCGTTCGAGATCGGCCCGTTCCGCATCGCGACCGCGCTGGTCTGTCATCCGAATCCGACCGTCGGCTATCGCATCGAGGAGCAGGGCCGGATCGTGGCCTACCTGCCCGACCACGAACCCGCGCTCGGGCTCAAGGACGGCCAGTGGCTCGAGCCGGCATGGACCTCGGGCTACGACCTCGCGGCCGGCGCCGATCTTTTGATCCACGACGCCCAATACACCGAACAGCAATACCAGCACTGTGTCGGCTGGGGGCACAGCACCTTCCGCGACGCCTTCGAGTTCGCCGCGCGCGTGGGTGCCAAGGAGGTCGTCCTGTTCCACCACGACCCCTCGCACGACGATGAGACCCTTGAGCGCCTGCTCGGGGAGGCGGTGCGCCGTTTCAAGCCCGCGTTTCGGGTGTCGGGTGGTTGCGAGGGCGCCGTGTTCGAGGTCGGATCGGGCGAGCGTCCTGCGGCTTGAGGGTAACGCTTTGCGCGCGGAACGCCGGCGAGCAATCGCCCGGAGCAACGTCTGCTGGTCGATGCGCGCGCTCGAACCGCCAGTCTTTGCGCCGTCGGGGCGGTCGCCCGCGGCCCGGCCCGCGGGCTTCAAGGGGGCGGCGACCCCGCGTTTTCAGCTCAGCTGGGCGGGGCTGAGGAGGAGCAGGCGAACCAGCTCGACCTGCCGTTTGGTGCCGGTCTTGCCGAGGATGCGCTTGATGTAGCTGCGGGCGGTCTGGGTCGTGATGTTGAGCATCGCCGCCGCCTCCTCGAGCGAGCTGCCCTGGGCGATCTTGGCGGCCAGGCGACTCTCGGCGCGCGTCAGCCCGTACAACTGCAGCAGCCGCTCCTCATTGGTGATGGTCACCAATTCGGGATCGCTGATGAAGACCACGGCGGCGATCCGGCGGTGCCCGGGGACCGTGCTCGGCGCCCGCATCGGCGAGACCAGCACGGACAGCGGGCGCGAGCCGGAGGCGCGTGAGACCGACAATGAGCCGCCGGCACGGTCGCCTTCACCGCGCGCGGCGCTGGCGGCGCCGGCGATCAGGCTCTCGAGGATGTTGGTTTCGAGTTGCCGGCGCGCCGCGAGCTTGCCGCCGCGCACGACCAGCCCGTCGCCGCTGGCAAGGATCTCGCGGGCGGCGCTGTTGACGATCACGGGCGCCCCGTTCTGGTCGCACAGCACCACCGCCCTGGGCAGCCGGTCGAGGACCTCCACGACTGCGTTCCGCTCCACCTCCAGCATCGCGAGCTGGCGGCGCATCTGCACCGCGCTGCGCAGATGGGGCGCCAACGTGCGGCACAGTCGGATCTCGTCGAAACCAAACCGGGTATCTTTGCGGCCACGCAAGGTCGCGAAATAGCAGACATTCGCCTCCTCTCTGATTAATACTGCGCTCAGTCGATAGAATAATCCCTGCGGTTGTAGCCATTCTTGATAAAATTGACTCTTAATCAGTTCAGATTCGGGCACGAGTTCTTCACCTACATGGACGGTACCGGGTACGCGATAAAGCTCTTCATGACGCAACCATGGATCGTGACGCGAGTAGTGGTCACGATACGAATGCAGAAACTCGGGGGAATAACCACTGCTCGAATTCATCGTCCCCTCTCGAAATTGAAAGTTGAAGGCAGCCACCCCGCAGGCGCGTGCGCCGAACAGTTGCTGCAAGGCACGGATGAGTTCTGGAAGCGCGTCCACGCAGGTGGTTGTGTTATAAATTAAAGGTATTACCTTAAGTAGATCGACTTCGCTTGCCATTTGCCGCGCTCCCCATTTTGAGACTTTATTATACCACAAATTTGAATCTAACCACCCCCATTCGGGGGTAGGCGCCTTTCCCGTCTGAACGTCATGCTGCTTGCGTGCATCCCACCTGCAATCGGAGGATATCGGAATTAGGAACGCATGAGTAGAAGGCAGGCTCGACTAGCGGGCAGGCATGACGAAATTGACGCGAGCACCAAGCCTGAATGGGCATACTAGAGGGCGCCAAGACATGGAACCGGGCGAAAGCATGAGCCGAGGGATCGGCTGGAGTGAGGTCAGGTCGCGCGCCGGCGGCCAGGCCTCGGAGTCATCCCTGGACGACTTCGGCCTGACGGCGATCGACCGCGACGCGGGGCGACGGGGAACGGATGCGGTGTTTCCCCGGGCAAGCCACGTCCCGGAAGCGACCGCCACGCTCATCTACCTCGACCCCCGGACCTTCACCCGTGACTGCATCGGACGCTGGCTGCAGAGCCACCTCAAAGGGTTCAGCATCTGCGCCTTGCCGGATCCGGAACAGATCATCACGGCGCCGGCCGTCAGTGAGGAAATCCGGGCCGTGATCATCAATACCGGTCCCGAGCGCATGTCGTCGCCCGCGTTCGCGAGCCTGATGTCGCGCGTGGGCGAGCTCATGCCGTCGGTGCCGGTGGCGGTCCTGTCCGACTACGAGGATTCCGAGAACATCCGCGCCGCGTTCGAGCTCGGCGTGCGCGGCTACCTGACCACCAGCCTCGCCTCGCTGGTGGCCGTCCAGGCGCTGCATCTGGTCTGTGCCGGCGGCACGTTCGCGCCGGCGGCCGCCTTGCTGTCGTCCGCGGGCACGCGCAGCGGCACCGACGGCGCGCCCGCGATCGAGGGCTTCACGCAGCGTCAGGCGCAGATTCTGGACTGCCTGCGCCGGGGCATGGCGAACAAGCTGATCGCCTACGAGCTGAACATGTGTGAAAGCACCGTCAAGGTTCATATCCGCAACATCATGAAGAAGCTGAACGCGACCAATCGCACCCAGGTCGTGTACCTGACCAACGGTTTCTTCGAAGCCGGCAGCCAGTATCGACGCGCGATCTGACGCTCGAGCGCCGGGTCGATCATCGACGCCGGTCGCAAACCGCAGCCACGCGAGCCGGCAGCGACCCGCCATCTGAGACCGCGCCCGCGAAGTCCTTCACCTTCGCGGGCGCGTCTGCGCGACTCCGGCCCGGGGCAAGGCGGAAGATGGTTCCGTCAAGGTCGGCACGCCGTTTGGATCGCCGCCGTCCGGCCGCTCCCGCTTCCGGATGTCGTCGGGGCGGACGGGGGCGGTCGGTCGGCAGCGGCTACGCCTTTCTTGCGCGGCGCTAGCCCGTTTTGCAGACGGGGCTTGGCCGGGTGCTTGCGGTAGGGTTCCGGAACCGGCGCATCACCGGCAGCTCTGGAGGCGAGGCGCCGGCCCACCCCAACAAGGGCTCCGGCCGCGCGGATGGTCGTTCTCGCGACGGTGCCCTGACGCTGGTGACGATTCCCGGCGGGCGCCCCGAGCGCGTCGCGAACTTTCGAGGACGGCGGCATGCAGCTGAACGGTCATCCCTTGCGCCACGTTGGATTGCAGCCATCGCCGACGCCGCCCTCCCTGCAGGCGCGGGCCCATCACCTGATCCCGGGCGGCTGCCACACCTATGCCAAGGGCGATGATCAGTTCCCGATTCTCGCGCCAGGGTTCATCGCGCGCGGCTCCGGCTGCCGGGTCTGGGACGCCACCGGCCGGCAGTACATCGAGTACGGCATGGGCAACCGGTCGGTCGGTCTCGGCCACGCCTATCCCGCGGTGGTCGAGGCCGTGCAGCGCGAGCTCCTGCGCGGCAGCAACTTCACCCGCCCGTCGACGATCGAGGTGGCGTGCGCGGAGACCTTCCTCGACCTGGTCGACGGCGCCGAGATGGTCAAGTTCTGCAGCGACGGCTCGGACGCGACCTCGGGTGCGGTCCGGCTGGCCCGCGCCTATACCGGCCGCGACCTGATCGCCTGCTGCGCCGACCACCCGTTCTTCTCGGTCGACGACTGGTTCATCGGCACCACGCCCATGAACGCCGGCATTCCCGAGGCGATCCGGCAGCTGACCGTCACCTTCCGCTACAACGACCTCGCCGGCACCGAGGCGCTGTTCGCCCAGTATCCGGGCCGGATCGCAGCGCTGATCCTCGAGCCCGCGCGCAGCGAGGACCCGCCCCCGGGCTATCTGCAGGCGCTGCAGCGGCTGTGCCATGCCAACGGCGCGCTCTTGATCCTCGACGAGATGATCACCGGCTTCCGCTGGCACAACGGCGGCGCGCAGAAGCTCTACGGCATCGTTCCCGACCTCGCCACCTTCGGCAAGGCGCTCGCCAACGGCTTCTCGGTGTCCGCGCTCGCCGGCCGGCGCGAGTTCATGCGCCTGGGCGGGCTCGACCACGACGACCGGCCGCGCGTGTTCCTGCTCTCGACCACGCACGGCGGCGAGACCCACGCGCTGGCCGCGGCGATCGCGACCATGCAGGTCTATCGGGACGAGGGCGTGATCGAGCATCTGTACCGGCAAGGCGCCCGTCTGCGGCAGTTGGCCGAGGACGCCGTCCGCCGGCACGGCCTGAGCGAGTTCGTCAAGATCCTGGGCAAGCCCTGTTGCCTGTCCTACGCCACGCTGGGTCCCGACGGCCGGCCCTCGCAGGCGTTCCGGACGCTGTTCCTGCAGGAGACGATCCGGCGCGGCGTGCTGATGCCCTCGCTGGTCGTGAGCTATGCGCACACCGACCAGGACATCGACCTCACGGCAGGGGCGATCGATGGCGCGCTCGGGGTCTACCGGCAGGCGCTCGACCAGGGCGTCGAGCGGTATCTCGCCGGCCGGCCGTCGCAGATCGTCTACCGGCGCTACAACCACCCCGACGGCGTGCCCAAGGTGCCGCCCGCGGCTGCCCACGAGATGGCGGCGCGACGATAGCGGAGTCCCGGGAGCCAGCCGTCGGCATTGCTCGTCGATGCGCTTGCGGCTGGCCGGCGGGCCTGCGCGCCGTCCTGGTTCTGGCGAACACCAGCCTCGTGTCGCTGTCCTGGGATGCGGCGTGACCGCGGCCCGGGGCGCGGGTGTCGAAGCCGACACGGCGTCGACCGCGGCTCCCGCTCGGGTCGAACCCGCAGCCGCGCTGGCCGGGGCAGCGAGTGCGCCCGCCTTCCCGCTCGCCGTCGAGCCCGGCAAGCGCTACCTGGTCGATGCCGCCGGAGCGCCGTTCCTCATTCAGGGGGACACGGCCTGGTCCCTGATCGCCGACCTCACCCGCGAGCAGGTCGCTCTCTACCTCGACGACCGGCGCGCGCGCGGCTTCAATACCGTCCTGGTCAACCTCATCGAGCATCGCTTCGCCAGCAACCCGGCGGCCAACGCCTATGGCGACCGGCCGTTCCGTGGTCGGGCGTTCGAAGCTGGTCGCCGCGCTCGCGGCGTGGCTGCCGCAGAGGCTTGCGCCGTACGCAACCAGCGTCGCCAGCCGGTTCGCGGACTACGCGTCGCCCAACGAAGCCTATTTCGCCCACGCCGACTGGGTGGTGCGCCGGGCGGCGGAGAAGGGCTTTCTGGTCCTTTTGGCGCCGTCCTATGCCGGCTGGGATGGCGGCTCGCAGGGCTGGTACCGGGCGATGGTCGCGAACGGGCCGGAGCGGCTGCGCGCCTACGGCGCCTATCTCGGCCGGCGCTATCGCGACTTCACCAACATTCTCTGGGTTCATGGCGGCGACTATGATCCTCCGGACAAGGACCTGGTGCGCGCGATCGCCGAAGGCATCCGCGCGTTCGACCGCCGGGCTCTGCACAGCGTGCACGGCCGACCGGACACCCCGGTGCCCGACCAGTGGCGGGGCGAGCCCTGGCTCGCGGTCAGCACCGTGTACACCTACAAGCCCGTCTACGCGGCCGCGCGCGCGCACGATGCGCGGCCCGGGCGGATGCCCTTCTTTCTGATCGAGAGCGCGTATGAGAACGAGCACAAGACCACCGAGCGGGACCTCCGGACGCAGGCCTACCAGGCCGTGCTTTCGGGTGCCGCCGGGCAGATCTTCGGCAACAATCCGATCTGGCATTTCCGCGGTCCGGGCCTGGTTCCGACACCGCTGACGTGGCAGCAGGCGCTGGACAGCCGCGGGGCGCGCAGCATGAGCCATCTGCACGCGCTCATGGCGATGCTGCCCTGGTGGCTGCTGGCGCCGGACATCGACCACGCCTTCCTGACCGGCGGCCTCGGACCCCTGGATGCGCAGGCGGTGGCGGCGCAGGCCTCGGATCGATCGTTCGCGATCGTCTACCTGCCCACGAGGCGCGCGATCACGATCGATCTCGGGCAGCTCGCCGGCCCCAAGGTCGTCGCGCGTTGGTACGACCCGGCCGACGGCCGGTTCCTCGCCGTCAGCGGGTCGCCCTTTCCGGCGGCCGGCCTGCGACGGCTGCAGCCGGAGCGCACGAGCAGCCGTTCCGGCTTCGACGACTGGGCTCTGATCCTGCAATCGGCGTCTTGAGGATGCGCAAGACCCGGCACGGGAAGATCTGACCGTCTCGTCCTCGCGGCGGCGCCGACCAGCAAGAGGGGCATCGCGCCTGGCCGGCGTCGTGTCCTCGGGTGGCGCGCGGATTGCCGGCGGCAACCCGTCTTGCCGGCCTCGCTGCCGCCGGTTGCGGCCCCGACCCCGCGCCTCCTTCAGGTAATCCCCGGAGATCGGCGATCGACCGGGCGCGCGCCGATCTGCTCCTGCCTCACCCGAAAGACGGGGTCACGGCGGGCGGGCATTCCGCCGTCGGAAGGTGGGCTACCCCGATTGTAAGCGGCGAACGCCCGATCGGGTCTCTGGCGAAACCGTCCCCTCAGGCCCTAGCCTTGCGCGATCCGAGCCGGAACATCGATGACGTCGCCGCGACCCGGCCATTTCTCGACCCAGATCAAGGAGCGCCACGGATGCGAGTTCTGGTAACCGGCCATCGCGGGTACATCGGCACGGTGATGGTGCCGATGCTGCTCGAGGCGGGGCACGACGTCACCGGCTACGACAGCGATCTCTACGAGCGCTGCACGCTTGCGAACGGCGGCTCGATCGCCGCGGTGCCCAGCCTCCGCAAGGACGTCCGCGACGCCACGGTGCGCGATCTTGCGGGCTTCGAGGCCGTGATCCACCTGGCGGCGCTCTCGAACGATCCGCTCAGCGATCTCAATCCCGACATCACCTACGACATCAATCATCGGGCCAGCGTTCGGCTCGCGGTTCTGGCGAAGCAGGCCGGGGTCAGGCGCTTCCTGTTGGCGTCGTCCTGCAGCAACTATGGCTTCGCCGGCGACGACATGGTCGACGAGACCGCGGCGCTCAATCCGGTGACCGCCTACGGCAAGTCGAAGGTGCTCTCGGAGCGCGACATTTCCCACCTGGCCGGCGACGGCTTCTGCCCGACCTATTTCCGGCCGGCGACCGCCTACGGTCTCTCGCCGCGCCTGCGGGCCGACGTCGTCCTCAACAACCTGGTCGCCTCGGCGGTGACCACGGGCTTGATCTACCTGAAGTCCGACGGCTCGCCCTGGCGCCCGATCGTGCACATCGAGGACATCGCGCGCGCCTTCCTCGCCGGTCTGCAGGCGCCGGTGGCAAAGGTCTTCAACGAAGCGTTCAACGTCGGCCGGACCGAGCACAACTATCGGATTCGCGAGATCGCCCAAGTCGTGGCCGAGGTCGTTCCCGGCTGTCGGCTGGAGATCGCACCCGACGCGGGGCCCGACACGCGCTCCTATCGGGTGAGCTTCGCCAAGATCGCGCGCGTCCTGCCCGAGTTCGAGCCGCGCTGGGACGTCCGCAAGGGGGCGGAGCAGCTCCACGCCGCCTACCGCGCCGCGGGCCTCACGCTCGAGCAGGTCGAAGACCGCTATCAGCGGATCAGCCACATCAAGAGGTTGATGCGCGAAGGCCAACTCGGCGACGACCTTCGCCACCGCGAGCTCCCCGCCCCGAAGCTCGCGGTCGCGGCGGCGGCACCGGCATGATTCCGGATCTGGCCGATACCCGTGCCGCAGAGCGGCAGATGTCATTGGTGACGCCCGTGAAAAATCTCCTCGACGACGCCGGCATCGGCGACCAGATCTTTGCCCTGGCGGCCGAGATCTTTCCGATCTGTCGCAGCATCACTGGTGATGGCGTCCGCCGTACGCTCAGCCATCTGGCTCGGCACATCGACCTCGACGTCCACGAAGTGCCGACCGGCACCCAGGTCTTCGACTGGTCGATCCCGCCCGAGTGGACCATTCGGGATGCCTATATCAAGAATGCGGCGGGGCAGCGGATCGTCGACCTCCGGACCTCCAATCTCCACGTCTTGAACTACAGCCGGCCAGTGCACGCCAAGATCTCGCTGGACGAGCTGAAGAAGCACGTGTTCACGCTGCCCGACCAGCCGGACCTGATCCCGTATCGGACCTCCTACTACGCCGAGCGCTGGGGCTTCTGCATGGCCCACAACCAGCTGGCAGCGCTGCCCGATGGCGTCTACGAAGTGCTGATCGACGCCAGCCTCGAAGACGGCAGTCTGACCTACGGGGAATACCTGCATCAGGGAGAAACCGACGACGAGTTTCTGTTCTCCGCCCACATCTGCCACCCCTCGCTGGCCAACGACAACTGTTCGGGTCTGGCGCTGCTGACCCATCTGGCGGCCCGTCTGGCGCCGCTGAAGACCCGCTACAGCTATCGTTTCGTGTTCGCTCCGGGCACGATCGGGGCGATCGCGTGGCTGGCTCGCAACGAGCATCGGGCGGCCCGCATCCGACATGGCCTGGTCCTGTCCTGCGTCGGCGACGGCGGCGGCCCCACCTACAAGAAAAGCCGGCGCGGCGATGCCTTCATCGACCGTGCCATGATCCATGTCCTGCAGCACACCGGGCAGTCGCCGACCATCCTCGACTTCTTTCCCTACGGCTATGACGAGCGGCAATACTGCTCACCGGGGTTCAACCTGCCGGTCGGTCTGTTTCAGCGCAGTCAGTTCGGCACGTTCCCGGAATATCATACCTCCGCAGACAATCTCGACTTCATCCGGCCACAACACCTGGCCGCGTCGTATCGGATGATCGCCGCCGTGCTCGAGATCGTCGAGCGCGACTGGCGGCCGCGGAGCACGACGCCCGAATGCGAGGCGCAGCTCGGTCGGCGCGGTCTCTACAGCGCCCTGGGCGGCGACCGGGAGGGAGCGGCGAAGAGCATGGCCTTCCTGTGGATCCTCAATCTCGCCGACGGTCACCACTCGCTGCTCGACATTGCCGAGCGGGCGAAGCTGCCGTTCAGTGTCGTCGCCGATGCCGCCCACCTGCTCAAGGACAGCGGGCTGCTCGTCGAAGACGACTACGAAGTCCGACCAATGGTCCGGGTGCAAGAGCTTGCCCCCTACTGAGATAGGACGTGAGCACCTCTTGCCCTGATGACTACCCCGTTTGCCCGACTTGTTGGCGTGCCAGCAGCAGCGGTACCTACGAGGGTAACGCAACCGGCCGCACGCCGAGTCGGAAAGATGACGCGGTTCGCCGGACCATCCCGGTCATCTCCAGGGATGGTTTGATTGCCGCGCGCCTCCCGCCGGGCGAGCCCGAGTCGGACGGATGTCTGGAACGCATGGACGCGCTCGCATACCGCCTTCTCGAGCTTCTGCACTCTCTGTTGAGGAGCCTTCCCATGGGCTTTGAAGAAACGGATCTTTGCGGTGCCTGGCTGATCGACCTTGCGCCGGCCCGCGATCATCGCGGCTTTTTCGCCCGCACCTTCTGCGTGCAGGCCTATGCGGATCACGGGCTGAAGACGGGCTTCGTCCAGCACAGCACCTCCCAGTCGGTGGCCCGGGGGACCCTGCGGGGCATGCATTTCCAGCGCGCGCCGCACAGCGAGGTCAAGGTCGTGCGCTGCCTGAAAGGCGCCGTTTGGGACGTGATCATCGATCTGCGGCCGGAGTCACCCACCTACCGGTGCTGGCAGGGGTTCGAGCTCACGGCCGACAATCAGCGCCAGCTCTACGTCCCCGAGGGTTTCGCCCATGGCTTTCAGACGCTGTGCGACGACACCCAGGTGGGCTATCTGATCTCCGCGTTCTACGCGCCGCGGGCGGCGAGCGGGGTCCGCTACGACGACCCGGCGTTCGCGATCGACTGGCCCCTGCCGCCGACCGAGATCTCGGAGAAGGACCTGACCTGGCCCGATTTCCGCGAGCCCGTGTTCTGAAGTGTGAGATCTCGACTCGGGCAGGCGGCGGGACCGGCTGACCTGCTCCCGGGTCGCCGCCGGATCGCGGGGATCGTCGGCTGCAGCGTCGATGTCCTCGGGCGCCACGACCGGCGGCAGCCGGGCAAAGCCTGACCCGAAGAACATCCTCCAGATATCGGGACGCCAGCTCACGGTAGCGGCGCTGGCGGTGTCACCTGGCGGAGCGACGCCGCCGGCAAAACCCGGCCGTGCGGTCTCCTCCCGGCACCGGTTCCCCGCCCGCCGGCTGAGCAGCTCACCCAAGGGTCAGCGAGCCCACGAGCCGTGGCGGGGCGCCGCGTCAGCGGCCACCCGAGCGCGCCGTCGCCGCGCGCGGCACTTCGGGCCTGGCTGTTGTTACCACGAACGTTGCTCAGGGTGAGATGAGGTCTGGCATTCCCTCTTGCTGGCAAGTGTGCCGGGCATGAACAACGGCCGCAACAACCACCGGCGACATCGGCTCGCACGGGGTCGATCGTCAGGGATCGAAGATTGGTCAGAAGCCGTCAGGTCGATCGCACGCCAGGCAACGGCCGCGGCCGGCCTCGAGGCCGACATCGCGTGATCCCTGGGCTTCAGCCCGGCGCTGCGCTGCCGCAGCACCATTCATACGGTTCCCGCGAAGTCTTCACCTTCGCGGGGCGCGCCCGCCGCCCGCCAACCCGGGCGCGCAGACCAAGCGCAGAAAGTCAGGACTTTCTGCGGTCGGTATCAGCGGACCGTGCTGCAGGTCATTCGTTCAGAGAAACACTGTATTTCGTGGACAGGCGTGCGAGCGGGCTAGCCAGGCTCCCGGGCGCGCGGGCCAAGCGCGAGGATCCGGTCGCGGAGACCCGCGCAGCGGCGCGCGACTGAGGTCCGTGCGAGCGCGGCGGTGGCGTTCCTCAACTCGGGCAGCACGGGATGCTGCGTCGCGAGCACCGTGGCCAGCCAGCCGGCCCCCGCCAGCAACGCCGCCAGCACGGCCGCCGCCAAGGAGAGATCGAAGCCCGAGCCGGACAGCGCCACGACACCGACGGGCCCGGCGGCGCTACCGGCCGTCACCACCGCGCTCTTCCAGAGCGCCGCCCCCAGCTCGCGCCACCGAAAGTCAATGTGGCGACGGACGAAGCAGAACGAGAGAACCATCTGGAAGGGGAGCGTCACGAGTTTGCTCGCCGCCACCGCCATGATCCCGAACGAAGCCGCGCCGCACAGGGCGACGGCGGACACCGAGCGCCCCCAGAGATCGGCGAGCACGCGGTCCCGGTTGGCACCGACCGCCAGCAGGACCGGCGAGGTCAGAACCACGGGGAACCAGGCCAGGCCGGCGACCGCCATGACCTGGAGCAAAGGCGTGGCGGTGCGCCACTGCGGGCCCAGGAGAAGCGCAACGACGGGATAGGCCAGGAGCGCAACCAGGACCTGCGCCGGCCAATACAGGACCGTGATATGGCCGAGCGCCCGCAGATACGGCTCCTTCAGGCTGCGGCCACTGCGGATCTCCGCCGCAAGCGCGGGAAACGCGATCGAGAACACGCTCGTCAAGACGATCTTATCAGGAATGTCGGACACCATCTGCGCGCGATTGTACAAGCCGACGGCCGCATGCGGCAGCATATGGCCCAGCACCAGCTGAGGCAGCGCCAGGTAGGTCTGGTTGACCATGAAGCTGACGCCGTTGTAGCCGCCGAAGGTCAGGACGCTGCTCCAGGACTTGAAGGCCGGGCGGAGGATCGACAGGTCCGGTCGGAAACAGAAGGACAAAACGGTGGTCGTGCCGGCGGCCGCCAGCATCGCCCACGCGACGCTCATGTAGCTGAAGCCGGCGAGCGCCAAAAGGATCGTCACGACCGCCGTCGCCGCCGCGCTCGCGGTATTGACCAGGGCCAGCGTTCCGAACTCCATCTCGCGCCGCAGGAGGCCGCGGATCGGTAGCGACAGGGCCTCGATCAGGCCGCCGACCGCGGCAATCCGAACAAAGCGCGCCAGCTTTTCCTCGCCGTACATGCTCCCGAACCACGGCGCGAGCGCGCACATCGCGACCGTGATCAGAGCCGTCAACAGGAAGGCGAGCGTGAACGACGTCCGGATGTCGTCGCGCGATATCTGCTGACGCTGGATCAGGAAGTCCGAGGTCGCGAACTCGCGCAATCCCAGCGCGATCAACGTGATCCCCGTGCCGATCACGGAAACCCCGATCTCGGCCGGCGTCAACAGACGCGAGACGATCGCGATCGAGGCGAAGCCGATGGCCAACCGGCCATATTGTTCAGTGGCGGCCATGGCGAGCGCACGTCTGACCACGCTGCTCAATTCCTCTTCTGGGCAAACTCTGGTCGTTGCCCGCCGCGTCCGGGCCACAGGGGTCGTTCGCTGGCGCGCAGCGGGCACGGAACAGCACCCAGGCCCGGCGCAGCTGCGCCGGCACCACCGCTTGCCTGCTCTTCCAGTATTCTACGGCCGGCTCGACCGCGACGCCCGTACCAAGATCGTCGTAGGGGTCGACGCCCCGCCCTTTGAGCGCAGCCATGACCTCAAGTTCGAGCCGCCGCCTACGCCGCTACGGCCTAAGCGGGCCTGGTCCAGGCGGCGTCGAGCGCGTCACCATGATCTGACGCCTTTCGCCGGCTGCAAAAGAATGCTGGTGCAGAGAAAGTGCAGCGGCCTCGGCCGGCCGGCCTGCACGCAGTGAATATTGCAGCTTGACCGATCTCGACGCGGTACCGACCGCCCGGCATAAGCAAATCCGCGAGCATTTCCCTGAAAGGGGTAGATCCGCGCGCGTTTGGTGGGTTGAGCCCCCCCGCAAAGGTAAGCTCTCCACAGCCTTCGATGCGGCTATCTTTGTGCGGGTCGCCGCCGCGAGGTTTGGCGGACTGTCACACGGACAGCCAGTCGGGAACATCATGCCAATCGCCATAGCGTTGCCGGTCGGCGGTGAACTGCCCAAGCGGGCATGCCGCGGCCATCGAGATCGCCCATGACCATTCAAGTCCTCGAACGATCGCCGGAGGCCGCAGTGCACATTGGCGGGCCGTGCCGGCTGTGCGGCGCCGGGCTGGCGCACACCTTCGTCGATCTCGGCATGTCGCCGCTCTGCGAAAGCTTCCTGGCACCCGGCCAGCTCGACGCGATGGAGCCCTACTTTCCCTTGCACGCGCTCGTTTGCGAGAGCTGCTTTCTGGTTCAATTGAAAGAGTATGTCAGCCCGGAATTGATCTTTCGGGAATACGCCTACTTCTCCTCCTATTCCACGACCTGGGTCGCCCACGCCAAGGCCTATTGCGAGATGATCGGGCGCCGGCTCGGCCTCGGGCCGGACAGCCTGGTCGTCGAGCTGGCGAGCAACGACGGCTATCTCTTGCAGCACCTGCTGCCGCTCGGGATCCCCGTGCTCGGGATCGAGCCGGCCGCGAACGTCGCCAGGGTCGCGATCGCCAAGGGCATCAGGACGCGCGTCGATTTCTTCGGGGTCGAACTCGCGCAAGCGCTGGTCGCCGAAGGCCGGCAGGCGGATCTGATCGTCGGCAACAACGTGCTCGCGCAGGTGCCCGACCTCAACGACTTCACGGCCGGCATGGCCCGGCTGCTGGCGCCGGAGGGCGTCATCACGCTCGAGTTCCCGCACCTCGAGCGGCTGATGGCGGACAACCAGTTCGACACGATCTACCACGAGCACTTCTCCTACTTCTCGCTGATCGCGATCGAGCGCCTGGCGGCCCGCCACGGCCTGAAACTGATCGACGTCGAGGAGCTTTTGACCCATGGCGGCTCGCTGCGGGTCTATCTCGCCCGCCTCGGCTCGGCACGGCCGCGGGCGAGGAGCGTCCCTGAGCTGCTCGCCCGCGAGCGGCGCCAGGGCTTGTGCGACCTCGCGACCTACGCCTCCTTTGCCGAGCAGGTCGCCCGCACCAAACGCCGGCTGCTGTCGTTCCTGATCGCGGCCAAGGACGCGGGCAAGGTCATCTGCGGGTACGGCGCGCCGGGCAAGGGCAATACCCTTTTGAACTATTGCGGAATCGGCCCCGACTTCCTCGAATTCACGGTCGATCGCAATCCCTACAAGCACGGCCGGTGCACGCCCGGCATGCACATCCCGATCCATCCGGTCGCGGCGATCGATGAGCTTCAACCCGATTACGTCCTGATCCTGCCGTGGAACCTCAAGGACGAGATCATCCAGCAGATGCGTCATGTGGCCGCTTGGGGCGGCAAGTTCATCGTCCCGATCCCCGACATGACGGTCATCGATCCGAAGGAACCGAGATCATGAAGGTCGTGCTCTTCTGCGGGGGCCTGGGCACCCGCATTCGCGAGTATTCGGAGAACATCCCGAAGCCGATGATCCCGGTCGGCCATCAGCCGATTCTGTGGCACGTCATGCAATACTATAGGGAATACGGGCACCGGGATTTCATCCTGACGCTCGGCTACAAAGCCAACATCATCAAAGAGTTCTTTTTGAACTACCGGCCGCAGGCGTACGCCGACTGCGTCGTGTCGGGGTTCGGCGCCCATGTCGAGCTGCTGCGCGAGCCCGACGAGGACTGGCGCGTGACGCTCATCGATACCGGCATCTGGCGCAGTATCGGCGAGCGGCTGTGGGCGGTGCGCGACCACGTCAAGGACGAGGAGATCTTCCTCGCCAACTACAGCGACGGGCTGACCGACGTCGACCTCGACGACATGGTCGCGCGCTTCAAAAGGAGCGGCAAGCTCGCCTGCTTTCTCGCGGTGCGCCCGCCGCTCACCTATCATCTCGCGGACATCGAAGCCGACGGCCGGGTGCGCGAGTTCCGGTCGTCCGACCGTTCGGATATCTGGATCAACGCCGGCTACTTCATCCTGCGGCCCGAGATCTTCGACTACATGAACGAGGGCGAGGAGCTGGTGCTCGAGCCGTTCTCGCGGTTGATCGCGGCCAACCAGCTGATGGCCTACAAGCACGAGGGCTTCTGGCGCTGCATGGACAATCTGAAGGACCGCCAGGTCCTCGAGGAGATGGTCGAGCAGGGCAAGATGCCGTGGCGCACCGGCGACTCCGGCAAGCAGGCCCAAGCGTTGTCGATCGCAGCGCTATGATCCCCTTGCAGCTGGCGCGGCCGGGCGAGACGCTCTCGGTTCTGTGCCTGGGCGCCCATGCCGACGATATCGAGATCGGCGCCGGCGGCACGCTGCTCGGCTGGATCGCGTCCGGGGTCCGGCTCGAGGTCGACTGGTGCGTGCTGAGCGCCCCGGGCCCGCGGGCCGCGGAGGCGAGAGCCTCGGCGGCGGCGTTCCTGCCCGGCGCCGCGAGGGCCAGGATCGAGCTCGCGCAGTTCGACGACGGTTTGTTCCCCTATCAGGGCGACGAGATCAAGGCCTGGCTCGAAGACGTGCGCGCGCGGGTCGATCCGGATGTCGTGCTGACCCATCGGGGCAGCGATGCGCACCAGGACCATCGCGAGGTGTGCGGGCTCACCTGGAACCTGTTTCGCGATCACCTCATCCTCGAGTACGAGATCCCCAAATGGGACGGCGATCTGGGCCGGCCGAACCTCTACGTGCCGCTCACGGCCGCGGTCATGGAGCGCAAGATCGAGCTGCTGCACGCCCATTTCGGGACCCAGCGCTCCAAGCAATGGTTCGACGACGAAACCTTCCGGGGGCTCGCTCGCCTGCGGGGCATGGAATGTCGCGCCCCCGAGCGTTACGCCGAGGCCTTCGTCGTGCGCAAAGCCAGGCTCGGGTAGCAGGCTTGACGTCCACTTCCGGCCCCGAGCGCCGGCACCCCCTCCGGCTTGCGGCCGGTGACCTGACAAGGCGTAGCAGATGATCCGAACGACGTCGCCGCGCAGAACCTTCTGGCTCGCCGCGGTCACGGCCCTCGCCGGTAGCGCTTGCGCGTTGGCGGCGGCCGATGACGGCACCGTCGTCTTGACGCCCGGGCAGGACATTCAAGCCATCGTGGCGCGCGCGCCCGAGGGCACGCGGTTTCGTTTCGAGCCGGGGGTCTACCGCCAGCAAACCATCACTCCCAAGACCGGCCAGCAGTTCATCGGCCAAGACGGCGTGATCCTGAACGGCGCCATGGTCCTGAAAACCTGGACCCGGGATTCCGGTTTCTGGACGGCGGCGGGTCTGCCTCCTCCGTTAGACTTCCACGGCGAATGCGCTGACGGTCGAGACCTGTGCAAGCTGCGGGAGGATCTGTTCTTCGACGGTCGCCTCTATCCACGGGTCGGATCCCTCGAGGAGCTGGGCCCGGGGCGCTGGTATTACGAGGACGGCCGGGCCTGGCTGGCCGACGATCCGACCGGCCAGACGATCGAACTCGGCGTCACGCCGCGGGCATTTGGCGGCGAGGCTGAAGATGTCGTGCTCAAGAGCCTGATCGTCGAGAAGTACGCCTCGGACGCACAACAGGGAGCCATCTACGCCGACGATGCACGCGGCTGGCAAATTACTGACGTCACCGCCCGCTGGAACCACGGCCAGGGCCTTTCCTTCGGCCCAGGGACGCGTGTGAGCGGTGGTTCCTTCAGCCACAACGGCCAGCTGGGCATCTCGGCCGCCTCGGGCGCCGGCTCCCGGATCGACGGCGTCGAGATCGCCTTCAACAACTACGCCGGCTACAATCCCAAATGGGAAGCCGGCGGCACCAAGTTCTGGGGAACGGAAGGACTCGTGGTCCAGAACTCCTGCATCCATGACAACGGCGGCCCCGGTCTCTGGACCGATACCGACAATATCGATACCGTCTATGATGGCAATAAAGTGTTCAGGAACGCCAACGATGGCATCAAGCACGAGGTGTCCTATGCCGCGATCATTCGTAATAACCTGGTAGCTGATAACGGCACCAGCCACTTCGACAACTGGCTGTGGGGATCGCAGATCCTCATTCAGGACAGCAGCAATGTCAAAGTCTATGACAACCTGGTCGAGGTCGCGAGCGACTTCGGCAATGGGATTGGTGTGATTTATCAAGATCGCGGCAGTGGCACGTATGGACCCTGGCGGGCGGTCAATAATTCGGTTTATCACAATACGATTATCTTCCGCGGCCGGAGTGGGCAGAACGGTGTCGTGACGGACACCGACGATGCGCAGTTTTGGCAGGACGCCGGCAACAGCTTCGATTGGAACACCTACGTGGTCGCCGATCGAGGCGGCCAATACTGGACCTCGGACGGTCGGAGCGGCGCCTGGGACCAGATCGGGCACCTGGGGTTCGAGAGGAACGGCGAGCTGACCATCGGGCAGCGAGCGCCGGTGGAGCTGTCCTGTGACCGATAGCTCCGCTCGAGAGATCGCCCGCATGCACTCCAGCAGGCAGAGCATCGGCATGGCCGACCGGCCGCCCGAAGTTCATCCGCTTCGACCCGACGTCACCGCAGCCACGGAGCCCGCGCCATGTGCGGCATAGTCGGCCTGTTCAACTTCGCGGCCGAGGCGGACACGCTCGCGCGCATGCTGCACGCCAGCGCGCATCGCGGTCCGGATGCCGAGGGCATTCTCGAATGGCGAGGCCACGGCACCGACGTCCGTCTGGGCCATCGCCGGCTGTCGATCATCGACCTGTCGGAGGCGGCCAACCAGCCGTTTGAGAAGGATGGCCTGGTCCTCGTCTACAACGGCGAGATTTACAATTATCAGGCGTTGCAGCGCGAGCTGGCGGCCGAGGGCGTCCGCTTCCGGACCACCTCCGATACCGAGGTCCTGCTCGAGGCCTGGCGGCGGTGGGGCCCCGCCAGCCTCAACCGTTTGCGCGGCATGTTCGCCTTCGCCCTGCTCGACCAACGGACCGGCCGGCTGATCCTCGGCCGGGATCCGTTCGGCATCAAGCCGCTGTTCATCGCCCGCCGGCAGGGCGGCCTCGCCTTCGCGTCCGAGCTCAAGGCGCTGGCGCTGGCGCTCGGGGACAGTCTGGAGATCGATTCGACGGCGCTGATCTCGTCGCTGATGTACTATTGGGTTCCCGAAGCGCACTGCGTCTATCGGGGCGTGGGCAAGCTGCCGCCGGGCCATTGGGCCGAGATGTTGCCCGATGGCAGCTACCGGCAGGAGTGCTATTTCGACCCGCGGCGCGAATTCGTGCACGAGGCCTACCAGGACATCGAGGTCGCCGATCTGCGGACGATCATCGAGGAGTCCGTGGCGGCCCACCTGGTCGCCGACGTCCCGGTCTCGGCCTTCCTCAGCGGCGGCCTCGACTCCAGCCTGATCACCGCGATCGCGGCCCGCCAGGGTCATGCGATCGAGGGCTACACCATCTCCTTCCGCGCCGAAGACCAGAAGCTCGAGGCGATGCCCGACGATCTGTTCTACGCGCGCCAGATTGCCGGAATGTACGGCATCAAGCTGCACGAGATCGAGATCGCGCCCGACGTCGCGGACATGCTGCCGCGCATGGTGGCGATCCTGGATGAGCCGATCGGCGACGCCGCGGCGATCAACGCCTACCTGATCTGCAAGGCGGCGCGGGCCGCGGGCGTCAAGGTTCTCCTGTCCGGGATGGGCGCCGACGAGTTGTTCGGCGGCTACCGCAAACACCTCGCCTGCATGCTCGCCGCCCAATATCGGAGGCTGCCGGGCTTCATCCGCAACGGGCTGGTGCGCCCGACCGTCGACCGCCTGCCCGTGGCCGGCAAGAGCAAGGGCTACCGGACCGTACGCTGGGCCAAACGCTTCCTGGCGTTCGCCGATCTGCCCGAGGAAGCGGCCTTCCGACGCAGCTACACCCATTGCGGCGTGCCGGAGTTCCAGGGCCTGCTCAATCCGGACCTCTTTGGGGCGGTCGATGGCCTGATCGACCAGCACGCCGAGCTCTACAATCAATACCGTAGCGCCAACTGCGGCGATCAGGTGAACAGCATGTGCTACACCGACGTCCGGCATTTCCTGCCGGGCCTCAACCTCGCCTACACCGATCGCGCGAGCATGGCCGCCTCGACCGAGGTTCGCGTGCCCTACGTCGACCGCGAAGTCGCGGCCGCCGCCTTCGCCATCTCCGGACGGCGCAAGATCGAGCGCTGGCAAACCAAGGCGGTGCTCAAGAAGGCCGCCGAGCCGTACCTGCCGAAGGCGGTCATCTACCGGCCCAAGGGCCTGTTCAGCGCGCCCCTGCGCGCCTGGATCCGCCGCGACCTGCAGACCATGGTCGAGGATCTCCTGATCGGCGGCCGCATGGCCGGCTCCGGCTTCCTGAACGCCGGCTACCTGCGCCGGATGGTCGACGAGGACCGCGCCGGCCTCGCCGATCGCTCCAAGGAGATCTGGCAGCTGATGACCTTGGAAACCTGGCTGCAGCAACAGTCCGCAGCGCTGTAGCGCCGCCGGCACCGAGCTTGATTGCGGGAGCTGATTTCCAGGCAGAGGGCCATGAAGCAGATCGCACAGAACTACAAGACCGGTGAGATCAAGCTGCTCGAGGTGCCGGTGCCGGCCTGCAAGGCGGGCGGCGTCCTGGTGCGCAGCGACTTCTCGCTGATCTCGATGGGCACCGAGGCCATGAAGATCCACGAGAGCAAGCTCTCGCTGATCGGCAAGGCGCGGGCGCGCCCGGACCAGGTCAAGAAGGTGATGGCGACGATGGCCCAGCTGGGGCCGGTCGCCACCTACCAGAAGGTGATGAACCGGCTCGACAGCTACACGCCGCTCGGCTACTCGCTGGCCGGCGTCGTGGTCGCGGTGGGCGCCGGCATCGACGAGTTCAAGGTCGGCCAGCGCGTGGCCTGCGGCGGCAACCAGTTCGCCCTGCACGCCGAATACAACTGGGTGCCGAAGAACATGTGCGTGGCGGTGCCGGACGGCGTGGCGCCGTTGCACGCCTCGTTCACGACCGTGGGCTCGATCGCGATGCAGGGCTTCCGCCAGTCGGATGCCAGGCTCGGCGAGACCGCCTGCGTGATCGGGCTCGGGCTGGTCGGCCAGATCCTGGTGCAGATCCTGCGCGCGGCCGGGGTGCAGGTCCTGGGCATCGACGTCGCGAAGGACCGCTGCGATCTCGCGATCGCGAGCGGTGCTGCCGCCTGCGGCATCCCTGGCGAGCCGTCCTTCGATGCCTTGAAGGCCAGGCTGTCGGCGCTGACCAATGGTGCCGGCGCGGACTGCCTCTTCCTCACCGCCGGCGGCAACACCAACCAGCCCGTCGAGGTCGCGGCCGAGCTCGCGCGCGATCGCGCCCGCATCGTCGACATCGGCAAATGCCGGCTGGATCTGCCCTGGAACGCCTACTACGGCAAGGAGCTCGACGTCCGTTTCTCGCGCTCCTACGGGCCCGGCCGCTACGATCCGAACTACGAGGAACGCGGCATCGACTATCCGATCGGCTACGTCCGCTGGACCGAGCGCCGCAACATGGAATGCATTCTCGACCTGCTGGCGGCGGGCAAGCTCAATTTCGACGCGATCACGAGCGAGGTGGTCGCCTTCGAGGATGCGGTCGCCGTCTATGGCAAGATCGACCGCGGCGAGCTCAAGGGCCTGGGCGTGGTGTTCGAGTATCCGCTGAACGGCAGCGCGCTCGAAGCCCTGACCCGGACCCCGCCCGCACCGGCCCGCCTGCGGCAGCGCGGTGCGGCGCCGACCGACCGCGTCCGCCTCGGTGTGATCGGTTGCGGCAACTATGCGACCACGATGCTCTTGCCCCATCTCAAGGGCCGGCCGGACGTCGAGCTGATCGAGGTCGCGACCGCAACCTCGCTGTCCGCCGCCAACGCGCGCGCGAAGTTCGGCTTCGGGCGGGTCTCGACCGACTACCAGAGCCTGCTCGCCGATCCGGACATCAACGCGGTCCTGATCGCGACCCGGCACGACAGCCATGCCCACCTGGTGTGCGAGGCGCTGCGGGCCGGCAAGGCGGTGTTCGTCGAGAAGCCGCTCGCGGTGAGCGCGGAGCAGCTGGCCGCGGTTCGGGACGCGGTCGCCGAGACCGGCAACGACCGGCTCATGGTCGGCTTCAACCGCCGCTTCGCGCCCGTCCTGACCGGGCTGCACGCCGGCTGGGGCGGCTGCGGCGGCCCCGAGGTCGTGAGCTACACCATCAATGCCGGTCCGCTCGAGGCCGGCAGCTGGTACGCCCAGACCGAATCCCAGGGCACCCGCTTCGCCGGCGAAGGCGGCCATTTCATCGATACGATCTCCTGGTGGCTGGGCGCCGATCCGGTCACCGCGCAGGCGATCGCGACCCCAGGCGACCCCGACAACCTGCTGGCGCTGCTGACCTATCGGGGCGGCTCGGTCGCCAGGATCGCCTATGTCACCAAGGGCGACCCCAAGTACCCCAAAGAGGTCCTCGAGGCGTTCGGCGACGGCAAGGTCGCGCGCATGGACAATTTCCGGCGCACCGAGCTCTGGCGCGGCGGCCGGCGCAGGCGCGCGCGCGCCGGTCTGGACAAGGGCCAACAGCACGCCCTCGAGGCGTTCGTCCGGGCGGTCAGGACGGGCGCCGACATGCCGGTCGCGTTCGCCTCGCTGATCGCGACCACCGCCTGCACGCTGGCGGTCGGGCGCAGCATCGCGAGCGGCAGATCCGAGCCGGTCGCCGCTTGGGACCGCACGGCGGACCCCGAGACGACCGACGACGGCAGCTGGCACGAGCTGCGGGTCGTGCAGTGAACCTATCCTGGTACGCGCGCCGTCTGGCCCAGATGTCGCCGGCGGAGATCAAGGGACGTGTGGCCGACGCCTGGCTGAAGCAGCGCTGGCGCGCGCGCCAGCTACGGGCCTTTGAGCCTGACCCATTGCCGCTGCCGGCGTCGGTGCCGGCGTTCGCGAGCGCGCTCGATCCCGCGCTGGCCGCTGCGCTCCCCGAAGCGGCAAAAGCGCGGCTGGTGCGCACCGCCGATGCCGCGCTCGCCGGCCGGTTCCCGTTGTTCGACCGGGAACGCGAGGATCTCACGCGCGATCCCGACTGGTTCCTCGACCCGCGGACCGGCCGGCGTGCGCCCGAGGACGCCTACGCGTTCGACATCGACTGCCGCGATGTCCAGGAAGTCGGCACCATCAAATATGTCTGGGAGCCGTCGCGCCACTATCAGCTGACCGTCCTCGCCGCCGCCTTTTTCCTGACGTCGGACGCGCGCTATGCCGACTTCGCAGCCGCGCAGCTGCGCTCCTGGTGGCGGTGCAACCCGTTCCTCTCCGGCGTCCATTGGACCAGCGGCATCGAGCTCGGCGTCCGGCTGCTGTCCTGGGTCTGGGTTCGGCGCCTGCTGGCCGGCTGGCCTGGCGTTGCGGCCCTGTTCGACGACAATCCCGAGTTCCTGCGCCAGCTCCATCATCACCAGGAGTACCTCGCCCGCCTGAGCAGCCACGGCTCCTCGGCGAACAACCACCTGATCGCCGAGCAGGCGGGCCAGTTCGCGGCCTGCTGCGCGTTCCCATATTTCCCGGAGACCCCGCGGTGGCGTGAGCACGCCGCCAGGTCGCTTGGTCGCGAAGTGCAGGTGCAGACCTTCGAGAGCGGTCTGAACCGGGAGCTCGCGAGCAGCTACCACATCTTCGTGCTCGAGCTGCTGCTGGCCGCGGGCATCGAAGGGGAAGCTGCAAAATGCCCGCTCGGCGTCGCGTACTGGCAGCGCATCTGCGCCATGATCGATGCGCTCGCGGCGACGGTCGACGTGCGCGGCCGGCCGCCGCGGCAGGGCGATGGCGATCATGGCCGCGGCCCGCTGCTCGATCACCCGGACGTCAATCCCTGCGCCTCGCTGCTCGCGACCGGTGCCGCCCTGTTCGGCGATCTTGAATGGTGGCCGGATCAGGGGGCGACCGATCTCCGGACGCTGCTCTGGCGGGGGCTGGCCGGCGGCGGGCTGCCCCAGGGGCGTCGCCCCGAAGCGCTGCCCCACCGGTTCGCGGACGCCGGCCTGGTGCTGTTGCGCGCCGCGCCGCACCAGGAGGACGAGATCTGGTGCCGGGCCGACCACGGGCCGCATGGCTTCCTCTCGATCGCCGCCCATGCCCATGCGGACGCGCTCTCGATCGAGCTCCGGTGCGGCGGCGTCGAGGTCCTGGTCGACCCCGGCACCTATACCTACCAGGGGGAAGCGGCCTGGCGCGCTTATTTCCGCTCGACCATCGGCCACAACTGCCTCGAGCTCGCCGGCCAGGACCAGTCGGTCTCGGGGGGGCCCTTCCTGTGGACGACGTGGGCAAAGGCCACGGAGCTCGCCGTAAGCGGCCTCGAGGGCGGGCCTGAGGCGGTCTGGCGCGCAGCCCATGACGGCTATCGGCGGCTCGCTCCCGCGGCCCGCCACGAGCGCACGGTCACGCTCGATCGGGGGGCCCGGCGCCTGGTCGTCGAGGATGCCCTCGAGAGCACCGGCCGCCACGACTGCCGCCTCGCGTTCCACCTCGGGCCGGAGGTCGAATGCCATCTCGACGGCCATGTGGCGCAGCTCAGCTGGCAGACCGACCTCGGCCGCTGGCGCGCGCTCATGCGCCTGCCCGAGGGGCTCGACTGGTCCGCGGTGCGCGGCCAGACCGAGCCGCCGCTCGGCTGGTACTCGCCGGGCTTCGGCGCGCGCCTGCCGATCGTGACGCTGGTCGGTCGGGGCGTGGTCGCAGGCGGCGGGCGCCTGATCACGGATCTTCGGATCGAGCTCGGCGCCGGGCGCACCGAACGTGCGGCGCCCGAGCGGATCACGGTCACGGGCAGCGCCCGCTGATCAGCGGGCCGCAGATCGCCCGATCAGTCGCCCGGTCCACCCTTGGTGGGCGCAGGCGTATCTTGGGACCGCCAGGTCGTCGCCCTGGGCAGCGGCCGCCTTTGCAGCGCGAAGATCGCGTCGTAGGCGGCGAGCAGCGGCGGCACCGAGTGCTGCCACGCCAGCTTCTCGCGCACCCGTTCCGCCCCCTGCCTCCCCATGCGCGCGCGCCGGGCGGGGGTGTCCAGGAGCGCGCCGATGCCATCCGCGAGCGCCCGTTCCGAGTTCGCCGCCATATAGAGCGCCGCGTCGCGCGCGGAGACCTTGTGCTCGGTCAGATCGTAGCAGACGATCGGCAGGCCGAAGAACATGTACTCCATGATCTTGTTCATGGTGCTCTGGTCGGACCAGGCGGTCTTCGGGTCCGGGTCGACCGCGACGTCGGCCGAGGACAGGATGCGGCAGAGGTCGTCGTCGCTGACCCGGCCGGTGAAGGTGCAGAGGTCGCCGACCCCCTGCTGGTCGGCGTAGGCCCGGATCATCGGCTGCTCGGGACCGCCGCCCACGAAGATCGCGTGGAAGTCGTCACGCTTCAGATCCTGGCGCAGGATGCGGACGGCGCGGACCAGGTGATCGACGCCATCCTGTTTGCACATCTCGCCCAGATAGACGAGCAGGAAGGGCTTGCCCCGCTTCCACGCCGGGTCGGGCTCGAAGACCCGGAAGCGGGCGAGGTCCGGGCCGGAGCGCACGACGAACACGTCCTTCGCCGCGAGGCCACCGCGCGTCTGCGCGATCCGCTTGTGGCTCTGGTTGGTGGTGATCACCACGTCCGCCGACCGGAAGGTCATGCGCTCGAGGAACCGCAGTCCCCGGTACATCGGCCCGGAGGCGCGCCCGAACTTGGCGGCGTACATCTCGGGCGACAGGTCATGATGGTCGAACAGGAAGCGCTTGCCGAACAGCCGCCAGAACCAGCCGAGCAGCCAGTAGGTCTCGGGCGGATTGCAGGCATGGATGACATCGAACCCGCGGCCGGCGAGCGCGACCCGGATCGACGTCACGAAGCTGCAAAGGAAGCACCAGGCGAACTCGACGACGAAGCCCGCAGCACCCCGGGCATCGATCGGCAGACCGTAGCGGTAGATGTCGACGCCCTCGAGCGTCTCGAAGGCCGCGGTGTAGCCCTTGGCCTTCGGGCAGATCACGCTGACCGCATAGCCCGCCTGGGTCAGCGAGGTCGCCTCGAGCCAGACCCGGCGGTCGAACGGCACCGGCAGGTTCTGGACGATGATCAGGACGCGGCGGCGGCTACCAGCAGATGCCATTGTAGGCGCCCCCGGCGTCGATCCGCACGAGGTCGACCACCCGTTGCGAGCTGTTGAGGCGGCCGACGACGTCGGCGAACAGGCGGTCGCGGTTGCCGATCACGATCGTGCCGGCGTGGCGCACGACCTCGTCGATCTGGTCGACCATGAGCTTCGCGATGTGCGGCAGGTGCTGGTAGACGTAGGCGCGGTTGGCGCCGACCAGCCGGCTGAGATTGACGTTGCGATCGAAGATGCGGATTTCGTGGCCCTTGCCGAGCAGCCGTTCCACGAGCTCGACCACCGGGCTTTCCCGGAGGTCGTCGGTGCCCGCCTTGAAGCTCAGGCCGAGCACGCCGACGTTGCGCTCGTTCAGGTCGAGGACCATCTGCAGCGCGCGGTCGATGTGGCTGCGGTTGCTCGGCATGATCGCGTTGATCAGCGGCAGCTCCAGGTCCAGGCTGCGCCCCTGGTAGGTCAGGGCGCGCACGTCCTTCGGCAAACACGAGCCGCCGAAGGCGAAGCCCGGCCGCAGATACTTCGATGAGATGTTGAGCTTGGTGTCCTGACAGAAGATGTCCATCACGGCGCCGCCGTCGATCGCGAGCGCCTTGCTGATGCTGCCGATCTCGTTGGCGAAGATGACCTTCAGCGCATGCCAGGTATTGTCGGCATATTTGACCATCTCGGCGATTTCGAAGTCGGTGCTGGCGACCGGCGTATCGACATTGACGTTCAGGGCTTCGAGCATTGCGCGGGTGCGGGCATCGCTGGCCGCGATCACGACCTTGGGCGGATTGTAGAAATCGGCGACCGCCGTGCTCTCGCGCAGGAACTCGGGGAAGAAGCCGACGCCGAAATCCTGGCCGGCGCGCTTGCCGGACCCGTCCTCCAGCGTCGGGATGACCAGGTTGCGCAGCGTCCCCGGCAGGACTGTGCTGCGGATGATGATCGCGGTGAACCCGGCTTTGTCCCGCAGGACCAGGGCGATGTCTTCGCACACCCGCCGGACGTGGGTGAGGTCGAGGTCGCCGTTGGCGCGGCTGGGCGTGCCGACGCAGACGATCGCGAGTTCGCTCGCGCGGATCGCGGCGTCGTGATCGGTGGTCGCGCGCAACCGGCCTCGGGCGAGCGCCGAAGCGATCATCTCGTCGACGTCCTGCTCCACGACCGGGCTGCGGCCGGCGTTGATCAGGTCCACCTTGCCGGCGTTGGAATCGACGCCGACGACGGTGTGCCCCGCGGTCGCGAGGCAGGCCGCCGATACCGCGCCGACATAACCGAGGCCAAAGACTGCAATGTCCATGTCTTCCCTCTTTGCCGTCGCGCTATCAAATCAGCAAACCCGGCCCCGCACAGGCCCGCAAATCGCATGAGCGTCAGAACGTCGGCTCGTTACCGCTTCCGCGGTAAACGGTCCTCTGGAATGCCTAGCTCCCCGGGGTGCCGCCGCCCATGAAGACAAGCAATGTATTTGGTTTTTCTGATCGGCTTGGCAGCGATGCTACGCTGCGACTGGCACCTTGCGGCGGTCGCGAGGTGTGCCGCCGGTGCCGACGCCGGCGAGGCTGACCTTCGCGGGGCGCGCCCGCCGCCCGCCGACCCGGCGCGCAGACCAGCGCGAACGTCAGGACTTTCTGCGCCTGGTCTCAGGCGGCAGGGGCTCTCTCGCTAGAAGCCAAACACGAACAAGGTTCGACCCGCGGCGACCGCCACGACCTGGCTGCCATCGATCGCGAACGAGATCGGCGTTGCCTGGGTCCGCCCGCCCAGACTTGCCCGCCACAGTTCCTTGCCGGTCGCGGTGTCCAAGGCGAACACGATGCCGGCGGATGCCGAGAAGGTCACGCCGCCGGCGGTCGACAACAGACCGCTATAGGTCCAGTCCAGATCCGTCTGCTGCTTCGGCGCGACGTATTGCCAGCGGGTGGCACCGCTGGCCGCGTCCAGGGCCTTGACCAGGTTCACGGGCGGATCCTTGGCCGACGAGCCGCTGCCGACGTAGATGCCGCCCTGACCACGCCTCACCTGGTCGTTCGGTGAATTCGTGTAGACCGACGCCGCTTCAGTCGCCTGCACCAGAAACGTCTGGCTGTCGGGATCGTACGAGGGCGGCAGCCAGTTGGTCCCGCCGCCGATCCAGGGCATCGTCAGCGTGCCGGTTGAGGTGACCTTCGCGGCGGCGGTCAGGATCGGTCGCCCCTGGTCGTCGAGACCGCTCGCCCAGTTGATCTTCACGAACGGGACGCCGCGCAGAAACTGGCCGTTGGTGCGATCCAGGACGTAGTAGAAGCCGTTGCGGTTCGCCCAGCAGATGACCTTGCGCGCGCGCCCGTCGATGGTGAGGTCGGCGAGCACCGGGGTCTGGTTGGAATCCCAGTCGTGCTCGTCGTGCGGCGTGAACTGGAAATGCCAGGCCAGCTTGCCGGTCGTGGCGTCGAGGGCGATGACGCTGTTGGTGAACAGATTGTCGCCCGGCCGGACGTCGCCGGCATAGACGGGTGCTGGGTTGCCGACCCCCCAATAGAGGAGGTTGAGGTCGGGATCGAAGCTGCCGGTGACCCAGGTCGGACCGCCACCGGTTTCCCAGGCGTCGTTCTGCCAGCTGTCGTGACCGGCCTCGCCGGGGCCGGGAATGGTGTGGAAGCGCCAGCGCTCCTGGCCGGTCGCCGCATCGTAGGCGGCGAGGAAGCCACGGATGCCGAACTCGCCACCCGAGACGCCGACGATCACCATATCGTTGGCGATCAGCGGCGCCCCGGTGATCGTGAAACCGTCGCCCGGGTCGGCGACCCGGACCTGCCACTGGAGCTTGCCGGTATTGGCATCGAGCGCGACCAGCATGGCATCCAGGGTGCCCAGGTAGAGACGGTTGCCGAGCATCGCCAGACCCCGGTTGACGCGGCCGCAGCAGGCCGGCAGCTCGTCCGGCAGACGGTGGACGTACTTCCAGAGCTCGCGGCCGGTCTGGGCCTCCAGGGCGACCACAGTGTTGGGCGGCTCGGTGGTGAAGATCGTCTGGTTGGCGACCAGCGGGGTCGCCTGGATGGTGCCCTCCGTGGTCGCGAACTGATGCGCCCAGCGCAGCTTCAATCCGGAGACGTTGGCCGCCGTGATCTCGCGCAGCGGCGAATGGCGCCAGCCGTCGAGGGCCCCGGAATAGGTGAGCCATTCGTCGGTATGGCTTCTCGCGGTCAACAGGTCGTCCGGACGGACATCGACCGGCTGCCGCCGGATGCCCGCGTTGGTCGCGTCCCGCGCGCCCTCGCCCAGGGCGCGCACGAACGCGAGCACCTGCCACCGTTCGGCGATCGAGAGATGGACCGAGGCCATCGCGGTGCCGGGAATGCCGTCGCGCAGGACCTTGTACAGCGCCAGGTCGCTCGAGCCGAAACTGAAGTCGGTCTTGGCCAGGGACGGCGCATGCCCGCCCTGGCCGTCCTTGCCGTGGCAGGCCGCACAGTGGGCCGCAAAAAGCGCCTGCCCCCTGGCCCTGTCCTCCGGACTCGTGAGCGGGTTTTCGATGCCGGCGTCCAGACTGCGGCCGTCGGTGACCATCGACCCTTTGATGAAACCGCTGCCCGGCCAGGATCCCTTGAGCACCGTTCCCGGCCAGGTGCCCTGGATGACTTCGCGCCAGGAAAGATCAGGGACGCCGCCGGTCGCCTTCTTCAGGTAAAACTGCAGACGCCAATAGACCTCCTGAGCAACTTGCTCCTGCGGAATGTCGCGCAATGATTTCGGGCCCAACATCCACAGGAGCTTGGGCGTGAACAGCAGGAGCGCCACGGCGATCGGGCCGACAATCAGGAGGCTGAGCGTGATGTGCCTATGCGACTTGCGATAGTGAGCAATCATCCCGGGTCTCCTTCGGCCCTCGCTGGCCCGGTCGCTGGCAGAAGTCGGGCGTGTGGCGGACGCGCGTCCGCCGGTCTGTCCCGCTGCCGCCCTGGGGCGATGGTCACGTCCGCCAGCAGGTAGACCGGAATTGCTTTAAGCCGGGTTTCGAGGCTGGCTTCGAACCCGGCCAACCCCATGCCCATCACCCGGCAGACCGCCGCGACCGCACCCGCGTAGCCGAGGCCAAAGGCCGCGATGTCCATGTCGTCGCTCATGTCGTGTCGCGCCATCACAGCAGCAAATCCCGCGCCGCACAGGCCTCCAAATCGCATGATTGACCGGACTTACTACCTGATACCCCGGCCGTGGTAAGTTGTTCGCCCGAATATTTAGCCTTTCGGGATGTCGACGGCAGTTGCGCAAGCCACGCAAGCGACGCCGCGGGCCGGTCTGATCGGCCGCGGCGAGTTGCCATCGAGTTGGCCGCTGACCGATTGGCAATCAGGACAACGGGCGCGCGGCAGCAAATCGGCCAGGAAAAGTGCCTGGATGAAAACGGAAGTGACCGAAAGGTCTACCGATGCACATCCATTGGTGGGCTTCCCAGAGGTCGAGTTTTCGGCTCTTTTTGCGGTCAAAAGACCGAGCTTGCGAAGGTGAATTGGGCGGAGAATGGTTAATGCAAGGGTCGAATGGCTGGACGCGACGGCCGCGCACCGCGTCCGCAGCGGTGCGTTCCCCGGGAGCGAGCGCCGCCGCCGGACGCTGCGAGGTGCCGGCGGTGCCGGTTGAACGGGCGGCCGGAGACGTGAGCAGCCACCATGCGCAAGCGCCCTCGGGCGGCGTCGACGTCGCCATTCCCTGCTATCAGTACGGGCGGTATCTACGCGGTTGCGTCACCAGCGTCCTGAGCCAGGGGATCGAGGACGTGCGCGTCCTCGTCATCGACAATGCCTCGAGCGACGACAGCGTGGAGATCGCCCAGCAGCTCGCGACGGAGGACCGGCGGGTGGAGGTGGTTGCGCACCGCCGCAATCTCGGTCCGCACGCCTCGTTCAACGAAGGCATCGAGTGGGCGAGCTCCAGGTATTTCATGGTCCTGTGCGCCGATGATCTGTTGGCGCCGGGCGCCCTCGGGCGTGCCGTCTCGGTCATGGACCGGACTCCGGGCGTCGGCTTCGCCTACGGCCGTGCCCTGTGGCTGCGGCCGCACGAGCCGATGCCCGACCTCGCTTCAGACACCCATGGCGCGCCATGGCGGATCGTGGCGGGCGGGGATCTGCTCGAGCGCTTCTGCCGCACCGCCTACGATCACGTCATCGGACCGGTCGTGGTCAGGACCGTGGCGCAGAAGCTCGCCGGCTACTACCGCCCCGAGCTGCCGCATACCGATGACTTCGAGATGTGGATGCGTCTGGCATGTCTGGGGCCGGCCGCCGAGACGACCGCCTGCCAGGGAATCCTGCGCCTGCACGAATCGAACCGGCCCGGTCTGGCCCGGCAGGTCGCCGCCCGGGATCTGCCGCAGCACGAACGCCAGCAAAGGCTCGCCCACTGGCACGACGAAGCCGCGTTCGAAAGCTTCTTCGAGCATGAGGGCGGGCGGCTGCCCGACAGCGCCCGCCTGCACCGGCTGGCCCGGCGAAGTCTCGCGGCGCGCGCCTACTGGGCGGCCGTGGGCCGCCTGTGCCGCGGCCAGACCGGCACCAGCCGCGACCTCTGGCAGTTTGCGATCAATCGGCGCCCGTTAACCGCGATCCTACCCCCCCTCGGGTATCTGCTCCGGCGGGACGATGCGGTCAGCCGGATCATCGCGGCCGCCTTCGAGCCGGCCATGGTGCGATCGTCGCGCGCCGCGGCCGAGCCGACCCAGGCCGACGGATGACCGTACCATGGACCGGAGCTTCGCAGCGCCTCAGCCACCTCCGCCCCGAATCTCCTGATGAGTTTTGCCGGGCCCCCTGCCGCACGGCACCTCGCTGACCGGACTCGTGCCCGCCCGCAACCATCGAGACGTCCTTGCCGACGGTTCGGGTCCCGGAACGTGCGGCGCCTTAGGACGACCTGCACCAACTGCTCCGGATCGTCGATCGATCCGCTTGGCACCTCAACGCTTTAGGGGAAACGGAGATGGGACGGGTGATCGGCATTTCCGCCTGTTCGATGAAGCCGGGCATCGTCGGCGGGGCGGAGCACATGCTGAACAATCTGGTTCGCGGGCTCGCCAAAACCGCAGACCGTGACGACCGTCTGCTGGTGCTGGGGCATGTCGGCGGGCTGCAGGTGGACGGCAAGGCGGCGGTCCAGTGGGTGGCTGGCGGCCAACCACGCAGTCGCTTCCTCGAGGAGTGGCGCTACCTGCGCCATTACCTGCCGCGCGTCGACGCCATGTTGCTCCCGAACTACTTCACGCCACCGGTCCGGGCGCATCAGGCTCGGATCGTCACGGTGATCCATGATCTTCAGTATCGTCATATTCCCGAGAACGCTTCGCTTCAGAAACGGCTGTGGCTGCGCGCCACCCACGAGCTGACTTTGCGGCTCGCCGATGCCGTGGTCGTGATCTCCGACTTTGTCAAAGAGGACCTGCTGCGAGCTTATGGTGAGCGTTGGCAGGACAAGGTGCATGTCATTCCGAACCCGATCTCGTGGGCGCGGTTCGAGGAAGGCAAGCCGGATGCCGGCCTGCGCGTGCCGCAGCAGCGGTATGTCCTCAGCGTAGCTGCGCAGTACCGGCACAAGAACCTGGAGACGCTGATCCGCGCTTTCGCCCTCTTGGTGAAGAGGCGGGCCTACGACGACCTCAAGCTCGTGCTTGCGGGCCAGCTCAGTCACAACCTCATCGGCGTCGTCCAACGGTCAGACGTGCGTGGGCTGATCGGGAAACTGGGTCTCGAGCGATTTGTCCAGGTGACCGGCTATATCTCGGATCGGGCGTTGGGCATGTTTTACTCACACGCCACGGCGTTTGTCTTCCCCTCCCGGTTTGAAGGGTTCGGCATGCCGCCCGTCGAGGCGTTGGGCTTCGGGCTGCCCGTGGTCACGACCAAATGCACCGCTCTGCCGGAGAGCACGCGGGGGCTGGCGCACTACGTCGACGATCCGCTTGACGCGCACGAGCTTGCCGAGACGCTGGCAGCCGTGCTGGATGACCCCCGGCGTCATCGCCCCGCATCCGAATCCGTGCTCGGCCTCCGGGCGCATTACGCGCCGGAGGCCGTCGGCGCGCGCTACTACGCGCTGCTCACGGGGCGGCGGGAGCTGATGCCTTCGGGACCGCCGGCCGCGATGACCGCTGCTGGGGCGGCGCCGGCCCCCCCGTGGTGACCCGCTGCTCCTTGCCGCTGCAACCCCGGCGCCATCGCCATTCCCCACAACAGGTAATACGGGATCGCCTTGTACGGTGATTCGAAGCTGACTTCGAAGCAGGCCATCGACATCCCCATCACCCACCAGACCACCCCGACCGGCTGCCCGGTGACCCGATACGCCCGCCAGAGAAGCCTGAGAACGGCAAGCTGCAGAAGACCAAACAGGGCGACTCCGACCCATCCTGTGTAACCGAGGGTGTAGTAGAAGACGCTGTGCGGCGTTCGGACGTCCCAGTCCTCCTGGCCCGCTCTGACGTCCGCGGGCGCCAGGCCGAACAGGTAGAAGCCGTAGCCATGCCCGAAGGCTTGGAGCATCGGCGTGGAATTCACCGACAGCCAGATCTGATGCCACCATCTCTGCCGCCACTTGACGGTGTCGGCGGAATGCCCGGCGTCTGGGCTCCATTCCTTGGCCAGCTCGAAATCGATCGGGGCGACGACGCCGCCGATAATCTCGCCGAGCGAAACCGCACGCCCCCCGCCGGTGGCGAGCGTAACGCCGGTCAGCTCGATCATCCCGATCACCGCGAGACTGGCCACGCCCATGACGACAAGCCGGCCGAGCCGGCCGGTAAAGACGCCCCAAACGAGCATCCCCAGCGCCAGGCCCACCCATGTTGCGCGCGCCTGCATGGCCAGCGTGATCGTGATGTTGAGCGCCAGAACCAGCCAGACCGCCCGCAGGTCGCGCTCGAAGCACAACAACCCGAGAATGACGACCGCGCCACCCGCCGGGAGGCCGAACAATTTCACCGTGGACCCCGGTATGAAGACCATCAGGTACTTCAGCGCTACGATCCACAGCAAACCGTAGATGCCATGCGCCCAAGCGAGCATGCGAACCAGCTTCGGTAAGAACTCGGGGGCTCGCAGTGCCACCCAAATTCCCATAAACAGATAGAGTGCATAGTAATTGAAGGTAAAAAACTTGAGCGTGTAAAATATCGAGCTGCCATCGGCGACGCCGCGCCCGACCTGCCAGATGCCGTACGCCATGAACACGAGCAGGGCAAGGCCGAGCTCGTTCAGGGGCGATGCGCGCAACAGGGATGCGAGCCACGTTCCCAGGGCGACCCGCGGCTTGAGAAGCAGGAACGCGGCCAGCGCGATCTCGCCGATGAAGATGCTCAGCTGCGGGATCCCGAGATAGGCAAAGGACCGGGTCATGCTCAGATAGCCGATCAGCAGAAAGGCGGCGATTTGAGGCCAGATGACCATGCCTAGCCTGCTACGGCCCGAAGGATGGCCGCGGTGCCGGGGAGGCCCAGGGGCCGGATCGTCCAGCCGAGCCTGCCGCCAGCGCGGTGCGGTCGCTGCGGCGGTGTCGCCACCCGCGCACGGCCGAGGCGCGGGGCCGGGCGGGTCTGATGAAGTATGCTCATGCGGGACGCCCCGCCAATTCCTTCAGCTTTCGGCGGACGGCATGCTGCCTTGCCCGCCCGCCGTCCAGGTCGGCGACGCAGCCACGCTCGAATGCCGTCCACAAGCATGGCCATCATTATGCAGGGCCGGGCACGCGGCCGCGCGGTGCATTCGAGCAGACTGCCACCCCGTCCGGAATCGCCAGGCGCCAGATGGCCTACCCGGATCGGCCAGCAACCTGCCGGATGCTCCGGATGCCGCCGGCCGGGACGGTGGCGCGCCGCGGCGGCCTCGTCCTGCCGGACTTGTCCTTGCGGATCCTGGTAACCCTTTTGAGTTTTTGCGCCGACAACTGATAGAGTTTAAGTTGTTGTGGAGCGGGCGTCGCCGTTACGTCGAATAATTGCTGGGCCGGACATGGTCCGGCCGCGGTCGCGGCGTCGAATCCTCGGCGGTCGGCGCCAGAAAGCCTGTTCGATGGGTCAATGGAGAGATAGATGGCAAGCGCGCCAAAGCTCGTTGGTCTGTTCGGTCAGTTCGGCACTGGCAATATCGGCAACGACGGATCACTCGAGTCGATGGCGCGCTCTCTGCGCAGAGTCGCGCCGCAAGAACAGCTGCTCTGCATCTGCGGCAATCCCGCGGCGGTAGAGAAGGCATTGGGACTCGAGGCGGTCCCGATCTGTCACAAGCCTCGACGTTTGGGCGCCAGCCGGGCTGCGGTCCTCCTGCAGAGGGCGGCTGGAAAAGCCACTCTGTGGCTGCACGCGATTCGCCATCTCCGGCGGCTCAAGGTGCTGATCGTTCCGGGAATGGGCGTTCTGGACGATTTCGGAGTCCGCCCGCTCGGCTGGCCATACGAGATCCTGAGCTGGTGTTTGCTGGGGCGTCTGATGGGCGTGAAGGTCGTCTTCGCCAGCATTGGCGCAGGACCGATCCGCCATCCAATCAACCGGTGGCTGATGAAGTCGGCCGCCGCAGCCGCCCATTACCGGTCCTATCGCGATCAGATCTCGAAGGCGTTCATGGAGAGCATCGGGTTCGATGCCCGCAACGATCGGATCTATCCGGATATCGCGTTCCGGCTGCCGGCGCCCGCATCGACCCGGGCGCCCGGGGGCGAGGGCCAGCCGCTGACCATTGGCGTCGGGGTCATGACCTATTCCGGCTGGCGCAACGATACCAGCGGCGGCGCCCAGATCTATGCGGGCTATCTCGAGAAGATCACCAGGTACGTGGTCTGGCTGCTCGGTCGCGGCCTTGTCGTGCGCGTTCTGATGGGCGACCAGGCGGACCGGCGCGTGGTCGGCGATCTCATTCAAGCGGTGCGCTCGAGCCGGCCCGCTGGCGCCGAGGATGCCGTCCTGTTCACGCCGGCCGAGACCCTCCACGACGTCATGCAGCAGATCGCCGACACCGACCTCGTGGTGGCGACCCGCTATCACAACGTGGTGTGCGCGTTGCGCGTGGGTAAGCCCACGATCTCGATCGGCTACGCAAAGAAGAATGACGTCCTCCTGGCCGAGATGGGCCTGGCCGACTACTGCCAGGACATCGAGCGGCTGGACGTCGCCCGCCTCGAGCGGCAGACCCTGCAGCTGATCTCTGAGCGGCCCGTGCTCGAAGGCCGGATCCGCGAGGCGGGCGCGCGCTTCCAAAGCCGCCTGCGGGAGCAGGAGGAGCTCCTCGCGTCGCTGATCGCCGGCGACCCGAGCCCGGTGTCCGGCACCAGGTCCCTGGACGTGCGCGATCCTGTCATCTGACCGCGTCCGGGCGGCTCGACCCCAAGGTTCATCGGGACGCGCCGATCGGCGGCGGGGCTCGACGACAGCGGCAACTGGCCACTGACGTCGCCGCCTCCGGGGCGCTCGGGCGCGAACGCGGCGGCCCATGCCGCGGCCGGCGACCGCGGGCGCCAGCGCGTAGCGGGCGCCACGCCAGTTGCCGCGATCCAGGTGGGACGCCGTCCGAGGGCAAGGCCAGGTCGAGCGCCTGGTCGCGCACGTCGAAGGCGGACCGCTTTTGGGCCCGCGGCTCGACGGACACGATCGAGGAAGCTACGCCTGGCGCTGCCGGAGTTTCAGCGCCTCTGCCGGCGGACCTGGAGCATCAAGGGCCCGGGTCACCGAAAAGCCGGCCGGCTCAGCCTCCGGCCGCGACCCGGTCGGCGCGCTCGAGGGGGCGGCGACCTAGCGAAAACGCTCCCTGAAGTCCTGAATGGTGCGGCGCAGACCCTCGCTGAGCGGCACCCTGGGGGCGTAGTCGAGGAGGTCCCGCGCCCGCGAGAGGTCGGGACAGCGCTGCAGCGGATCGTCGATCGGCAGCGGCTGATAGACGATCCTCGAGCGCGAGTTGGTCAGCCGGATGACCATTTCGGCGAGTTCGCCAATCGGGACTTCTTCGGTGTTGCCGAGATTGATCGGGCCGGTGGTCTCGTCCGCCGTCTTCATCAATCGGATCAGGCCCGCGATCAGGTCGTCGACGTAGCAGAACGAGCGCGTCTGCGTGCCGTCGCCGGAGACGACCAGGGGCTCGTTCTTCAGCGCCTGCACGATGAAGTTCGAGACCACGCGGCCATCGTCGGGGTGCATGCGCGGCCCGTAGGTGTTGAAGATGCGGGCGACTTTGATCTTGAGCCCGAGCTGCCGCCGGTAGTCGAAGAACAGCGTTTCCGCGCACCGCTTGCCTTCGTCGTAGCACGCGCGCGGGCCGAGAAAGTTGACGTTGCCGCGATAGCTTTCCCGCTGCGGGTGCTCGGTCGGATCACCATAGACCTCGCTGGTGGAGGCCTGGAGGATCCGGGCGCCGGTGCGCTTGGCCAGCCCAAGCATGTTGATCGCACCCATGACGCTGGTCTTCGTGGTCTGGACCGGATCACGCTGGTAGTGGATCGGTGAGGCCGGGCACGCGAGATTGTAGATCTCCCCGATTTCGACATACAGCGGGAAGGTGATATCGTGGCGCATGAACTCGAAGCGGGGCAAGTTTAGCAGATGAGCGATATTGCTGCGCCGACTTGTGTAGAAGTTGTCGACGCAAAGAACCTCGTGGCCAGCGTCGAGCAGGCGTTCGCACAGATGCGAGCCGAGAAATCCGGCACCGCCCGTGACCAGAGTGCGCTCGGGACTCCCGAATTCCGGATCGATTGCCATGGTCTGAACTCCGCTACAAGTTGTCAGTCCGATCAGATTTCCCCCTATCGGGACCTGCTCAGCGGCCGATGGTCAGCAACGACCGAGACACAGTCAGCACTTCGACTTATCTTCCGGGACATGGGGCCGAGTTCGGGGGCCGAGTTCGGGGGCCGAGTTCGGGGGCCGAGTTCGGGGGCCGAGTTCGGGGGCCGAGTTCGGGGGCCGAGTTCGCCCGGCAACCGGCAGCGGCCTTCGCTGCCGTCGCGGTCCGCGCCACGGCAGTCCGGTCCCATGACCTCACGGCACCGCCCGGTTGAACACCACCCCGGCGACGTCGGCGCCGGACAGCTGCAGCTGCCTGGCCGCGTACGAGGCGTCGCGGTGCCGCGTCCATTCGCGGCGGGTCACGAGGATGGTCTTTTCGGCAAGGCAGCCGAGGGTCAGGGCGTTGGACACCTCGTGAACCGGCGCCGAGTCCAGGATGATCATGTCGAAGATCGTCTGGAGTTCGTCCAGGAGCTCTTGCATGCGGCCGGAATTCAACAGATCGATCGCGCCCTCGCGCGAGCCGCCGATGGTCAGGATCGACAGGTTGTAGGCGGGCGCCCGCGTGATCGCCTCCTCGAGCGGCGCCACGTATCTGAGAACGTCGGTCAGCCCCTTGGTGTTCTTGACGTTGACCATGCGGTGCACCTGCGGCCGGGCGAAGTTGCAGTCGACCAGGAGCACCTTCTGTCCCGACAAGGCGCTGGCGATGCCGAGGCACATGGCGACCGTCGTCTTGCCCTCGCCGGCGGAGCCGGACGTCACCAGCACCGTGCGCGGCATCGCGCGACCGATGTTGAGCAGCGCTCGAAGCCTCTGGAACGCCCCCGCGAACTCGGAGAGCGGCTCGCGCTGCAGGTAGCCGGCGGGGCTCGACGCCAGACGCCGCAGCCGTGGTAGCTCCGGAATGGCGCCGATGATCTGCAGCCCGACGTGGCGCTCGACGCTGTCGACCGTGTCGAGCTTCTGGCGCAGGCGTTCCGCGATCACCAGAAAGAACACGGCGAGCGAGGTCGAGCCCACCAACGAGAGTACGATCACCCGCGGGAAGTTCGGGGACGACGGGTACAGCGGGATCTGCGCCGGCGAAATGATCCGGGCGTCTGGCTGCTGGTTGTCCCGCAGGGCCACCGCCTCGGTGAAACGCTCGAGCAGGCTTCGATAGAGTCCCTGGTTCACCTGCAGTTTCTGGGCCGCTTGCGCAATCGATGTTTCCGACTCCTTCAGACGAAGCATATCCGCGCTCACGTCATCGAGGTCGCTACGCAATGTCGCTTCGTGGATCTTGTCGGATTGCATTTCGTTGCGCAGCCCGGCCAGAATGTTGCCGATGTCGCTGTTCAACCGTTGCTCGATCTCGGCAATCTCGGCGCGCAGCGACTGAATCTGAGGATGGTTTTCGCCAAAGATCGTGCGCCGCTCCGACAGCGTGCCGAGCAGCTCCGTGTGCTTGGCGCGCAGCGCCTGGATGATCGAGGAACTGAGGATCTCGGGCAGCGCGTCCAGGTTACCGCCGGTCTCGACGACCGCCCGCATCTGATCGTAGCGCGCTCGCGACGCGGCCGACTTGGCGTGGGCGTCGATCAGCTGCAAATTGATCTGCGCGAGTCGCTGGGAGACGATGTCGATGCTGTTGCTGCCGGCGTCGGTGCGCTGCTGCTGCACGCTCTGTTCGAGCGAGCGCACGGTCTTGCCCAGCTCGGCCAGGCGGGCTTCGAGCCATTCGGCGGCGTGGCGTGCGCCTTCGGTCTTGGTCTCGAGCTGGCTCTTCAGGTACTCGTCGACGAGCGTGTTGGCGATCAGCGCCGCCTTGGTCGGGTCGGTCGAGGAGAACCCGATGCGGATCAGGCGCGAGCCCTCCTCGGGCTCGACGGTGAGACGCTTGAGAAACTGATCGAGCAGGGCCGCGGCTTCGCGGCCTTGGCTGATTTCCAGCACCCGGGCGCTCGCCTGTTCCTCGCGCGCCACCTCTTCGGGCGTCAGCTCGCCGTCACGTCTGACGCTGGCCCATGCGCCGGCAAGAAAAGACCGGAAGCTGTTCAGAGCTTCGGTCATCATGGCGGTCATCGCCTTGGACGGGAAACCGCTGTCCGACGGCGTCGGCCCGCCCGCCCCGTCTGCGGTCGGGTCGTCGTTGGCCATAGCCTTCTCGCTGAATTCGGGATCGTGGTCGAGCTCGAGATCGCGAATGACCCTGGTCGCGAGGCCGCGTGACTCGAGCACCGCGACCTCGGTGTTGACCTTCGCGCTGTCGCTGATGACATCCTGCACTTTTTCGTCGACCCGGACGATGCTCGACGGCCGCGTCTCGACCACGATCAGGACGTCGGAGTTGTAGTAAGGTGTTGCGTGAGCGAGCCAGACCATGGTCGCGCCCATGCTCACGCCCATGGTCAAAATCAGCATCCACTTGCGCCGGTAAATCGTCCGCAGGAAGCCGTGCAGATCAATCTCGCCGGTGTCGGCCATCGTCGGTAGGGCAGGATGTCCGACCTCGCGGAACCGGGCGTCCCCGAGCTCCCAGCCGCTGCGGACGGGAATATTCCTGTTCATCTCAAAGCCTTTCCGGCCTCACGCGCCCGATCTTCACCACGTCGAAGCCTGCCGGGATCCCGCCGGGCGCCGACTAGGCCCGCTCCGTCAACAGCTCGCCATTGGCGATCCCGTTGTTGCGCGCCCACAACGCCGCCTGGGTCCGATTACCGGCCGCAATTTTCTTCATCACGCTCTTCAGATGCACCTTGACGGTGCCTTCGGAGATGTTGAGGGCGCGGGCAATGTGCTTGTTGCTGTAGGCGTTCAGCAGGCACCGGAGAATTTGCTCTTCGCGCTCGGTGAGGTGCTTTTGCGCCCTGACCGAGGCGCCGTTGGCGACCTCCGTGCGGGGATCGTCGGCGAGCACGCTCGCGAGCGTGCTCGGCAAGGCTTTTTCGCCGTTCATGACCAGGCGAAGGGAGAGCGACAGGGCTTCTGCCGACAGGTCCTTGAGGAGGTAGCCATCGACGCCGGCCCTCAGAAGACGGGCCATGTCCACCAGGCAGAGCTCGTTCGCCAGGACCACGATCCGGATGTCGTCGAAGGTCGCGCGCACGCTCTGCAGGCTGTCGAGATCGTGCTCGAAAGAGCCATTCAGATCGGCCACCAGCAGGTCCGGGACCAAGTCCCGGTCGAGGCCATCCCCGATCAGGGCGTACCAGCTGGCGAGATCGCGCGCCTCGCCCGCCACCGTGAACTGGGCCGGGTCGAGCAAGTGACGTAGACCCTGCAGGAAGAGATTGTTCATGCCGACCAAAACGACTTTGATCATGTTCACGGCTGGTCCTCCACATGTGGTGCGCTGGCGCTCCCAATTCTGGTGGGTCGGCGGTCAGCCCAGGTCCCTCAGAGCGCGCGTACCATCTGGCCGGCGTGCAGGCCGGCGTATCGGGAGGAGTGGATCCCGCTCTCGGCCGAAGGTGACTGCCAACCACCCATGGTCGCGATCACCTTCTCTTCCCACCCCGGAGCATCCTGGAGTGACGCGCGCGACCGGAATACCCCTGAATTGGTATTAGCCCTGGCGAAATTTGGTCTAGTCCTGCTCTGTACGGCACGAGATTCGAAGTGAGTATGGCGCGATTTGGTTCATGGGGTCGGGTCGCCCCTGCCTCGATTGGAGGGGAGCCGCTGGCGAAAGGGCCTAAGCGGTGCCGGCCGATCGGTCTGCGGCCGGCGCCGCCGGGCGGTCCCCCTCCCCGGGTGGCCACCGGCGGCACCCATGGCCGCCGCCTGCTCGACCGATCGAGCCGGAGATCCGGGGCGCCGCCCAAAAAGGGCAGGGTGAACGCGAAACATCGTCGGTGACCAGCCGGCGCGGCGGCATCCCGCCCGGAAAATCTCGGGCGATCCGCCTTTGCTCCCGAGTGGCCCGGCCGGTGATCCCGCGTGGCCCCGGCTGGTCCAGGTGCCGACGGTCATCCGGCCACCCGTTCGATCGCAGCCCCGCTCGATCGTCGCTTCACCTCCAATTGATCGCCTCGTCACCTCCAAAGGTCCTGACCGGCAGGATTGGCAACCAATCGGGTGACTCCCGCAGCCCGGGACTGGCTGTTCGGGATACCGGGAGATAGCCCGTTCTTCCCGCAGTCCCCCACGTCTGCAACGGTGCCGGCGATCACCGGCCCATACTACCGTTCCATCGCCCGGCCATGAGCACACAACGCATTGTCTTGAGGAGGTTGGGATGACGGGGCGATTGGGCATGACCGGCGCTTGCGGCTTCATCGGTCGCCGCCTGATCGTGGGCGTCGCGGCCGGCGAGCCGGCTGCTCGAACCTTCGGCAGCGGGCCGCCCGCCGGCGCTCGTTGCCAGGACCGCCCGCTCGCCGATCCGGCGTGGCGCCGCGAGCATCGCCGGACCGCCACCGGATGCGCGACGCCCGCTCGGCGGTCACCGCCGCGCGGCCACCCGGCCGCCGCCGCCGCCCTGCCCTCGCGTCCTTGCCCCCGAGCCGTCTGATCGTTCGCCGGGATGGCGTTCGCTTATAAAGAGGCCGCACTGACCGCGGACCGCCAGGCCCTGCCGCGGTTCGAGCTCGCACGCGAGTTCCAGGCGGCGCCCGGCCGCCTGCGGCGGTCCGGCCGGGTCACCATGTTGCTCTCGCTGGTGGCGGTCGACTGCCTCGCGGCTCTGGCCGCCTTTCATCTGGGCGTCTCGGCCTATCTGGCGGTCACCGGCCAGGGGCCCGCAGGCCTGGCCGTCCCGCACCCGGTCGTGGTCGCGCTCTCCCTGCCCCTTTGCTACTGGCTCATGGACGTGTACCGGGTCCACGGCCAGGCGCCGATCGAGCGGTTTCCCTTGCGCATCAAGGCGACCTGCGTGCTGTTCGTGCTGCTGTTCGGCTGGTACTACGCGGTGCACGGGCTGCTCTGGCCGCTCGGCGCCGCCGCGCCGATGTTTGTGCTCGCCGTGGTGCTGCCGTTGGTCGGCGAGCGGATCGTGCGCACCGTGCTGATCCGGCTGGGGCTCTGGGGGGTCCCGACCGTGGTGATCGGTGCCGGCCCGATCGGCCGGCAGGTGGTTCGCATCCTGCAGCAGGCCCCCGAACTGGGGCTGCGCCCGGTCGGCTTCTTCGACGATCGCCACGCCAGCGACGAAGGATGGCAGACCGGAATTCAGGACCTGCCCGTCCTCGGTTCGATCGCCGACAGCGCCAAGTACAGCGATCGCATCGAGACCGCGATCATCACCACCCCGACCAAGACGCAGGAGACGGCCGACGCGGTCGCGATGCAGCTCGGCTATCGCGACATCATCGTGGTGCCCGACCTCGGCCAGCTGCCGACGCTGTGGGTGCGAACCCGCGACCTCAACGGCCTGATCGGCCTGCAGATGCGGCGGAACCTGCTGCTGAGGCGGAACCGCCTGCTCAAGCAGACCACCGACCATCTGATCGCACTCCCGCTGGCGCTGCTCAGCGCGCCGATCATCGCGGTCCTGGCGCTCTGGATCATGGCGGTCAGCGGCGGCTCGCCGTTCTACGCCCAGCTGCGTGCGGGCAAGGACGGCCGCCCCATCAGGGTCTGGAAGCTGAGGACCATGTACGCCGATGCGGAGGCGCGCCTCGAGCAGCATCTGGCCGAGCATCCCGACGCGCGCCAGGAGTGGAACCGCTACTTCAAGCTCTCCAATGATCCCCGCATCCTGCCCGGCATCGGCCACGTCCTGCGCCGGACCAGCCTCGACGAGCTGCCGCAGATCGTCAACGTCATTCGCGGCGAGATGAGCCTGGTCGGCCCCCGGCCCTTCCCGAAGTATCACCTGGACCAGTTCGACCCCAGCTTTCAGTCGTTGCGCTCGAGCGTGGTCCCCGGCATTACCGGCCTTTGGCAGGTCTCAGCGCGCAGCGATGGCGACCTCGAGGTGCAGCAGGCGCTCGACACCTATTACATCCGCAACTGGTCGATCTGGATCGACTTCTACATCCTGTCCCGGACGCTGGGGGCGGTGCTCGCAGGACGCGGAGCGCGCTGACCACCGCCCTGAGCGCGGGCGGTGACGAGCCAGCGCGCGCGACGCCTGAAGCCCGGCGCGGTACGCGCGATCACTTCACGATGTCGGTATCCTCGAGCATGAAGCGCCCGGTCGGGTTCTGATAGAAGCCCTTGACGTAGGCGCGCGACGCGTTGCGGAACGGGCTGTAGTAGAGATCGACCCAGTTGACGTCGTCCGATGCGATCTTCTGGATCTGATTGTAGATCTCGGTCCGCTTGGTCGGGTCCATGGTCACCCGACCTTGGTCGATCAGCGCGGTCACCTTCGGGTTGTTGTAGTTGGTGTAGTAGGATTTGTTGTCATCCTTGCCGTACAGGCTGAAGGTCGCCTTCTCGTCCGGGTCGATGATGTCGTTGGTCCAGTAGTTGAGCGACAGATCGTAGTCGCCGGCGACCGTGCTGTCCCATTCCTGGCCCTGCTCCTCCTTCACGATGTCGGTCGCGACGCCGATCTTGCTGAGCATGTCCTTGATCAGGACGGCGGTCTGGTCGTCGATGCTGTTGCCGGCGGCGATCAGGAATTTGAGCTCGAGGTCGTCGCCGACGCCCGCTTGTGCCAGCAGCTGGCCGGCCGCGTCCGGGTCGTACGGGCAGGTCGGGTTGTCGTTGTTGTGGTAGAGCGCGCCCGCCGGGATGAACGAGTTCGCGACCTGGCCATGCCCGAACAGGACGGTCTTGACGATCGCCTGGCGGTCGATCGCCATGCAGATCGCGCGCCGCACCTGGACGTCGCCGAGCGGCACGTGGGCGTGATTGAGCAGCAGGTGGTCCTCGCGGCTCGACGGGTCGAGGTGAACCTCGATGTCCGGATTCTTCTGCAGCGTGTCGATCTGATTGAACGGCACGAAGATGGCGGCGTCGACCTCGCCTGCCTGCAGCTTCAGCATGCGGGTGTTGTCGTCGGGGATGTAGAGCCACTCGACGCCGTCGAGCTTGACCCGGCCGTCCTCCCAGTAGTCGTGGTTGCGGGTCAGGATCACCCGGTCGCCGCGCTGCCACTGGTCGAGCTTGAACGCGCCGGCGCCGACCGGCTTGGTGCCGAAATCCGCGCCCTCGGCCTTGACCACCTTCTCCGGCACGACCGAGGCCGCGAACATCGCGAGCGTCGAGAGGAACGGCGCCGACGGCTCGTTGAGATGCACGACCACGCTCGCATCGTCCGGCGTCTCGATCGCGCCCACGATCCCGTACATGCCGGCCATGACCGAGTCTTTCTGGTCGCGCAGCCGCTCCAGGCTGAACTTGACGTCGCCGGCGGTGACCGGGCTGCCGTCGCTGAACTTGATGCCGGGGCGCAGCTTGAAGGTGTAGGTCTTGGCGTCGTCCGAGATCGTCCACTGCTCGGCGAGGTCCGGCTCCAGGCCCAGGCCGTCCTTGGTGACCCGCACCAGCCCTGCGTTCATGTTGTCCATGACCCAGATGTCGGCGTTCTGGATGGTCAGGATCGGATCGAAGGTGGTGTTGTCCTGCTCGCGGGCGATCTTGAGCGTGCCGCCGGCGAGCGCGCTGGCCGACCACAGGCCGATCGCCGCGCCGATCACGAACGCCCGTCCGATCGCCTTGCGGCGTCGTTGCTCGATCATGTTGCTCTCCCTAGTTCGGGGCACTATCCGGCCCGGGCGGCGCCAGCGTCAAGCGCCGCCGGCAGCGCTTTCGGCGAGGGCGCGGAACTCCTCGACCCGCGCTGCCACGGGATAGAGGTGGCAGGCCACCTGACGTCCCTCGACCTCGCGCGCCTCGGGCGGCACGCCGACCCGGCATTCGGCCATGGCCTGTGGGCAGCGCGGGTGGAAGGGACAGCCGGCCGGCTGCTCGCGCGGGCTCGGCGGCTCGCCCGCAAGCGCCGCCCCGCGCAGCGTCGCGTCGGGGTCCATGGCCGGGATCGCCTCGATCAGCGAGCGGGTATAGGGGTGCTTCGGGTCGGCGAAGATGCGCGCGACCGGGCCCTCCTCGACGATCCGGCCGAGGTACATCACCGCCACCCGCCGGCACAGATAGCGGACCACCCCGAGATCGTGCGAGATGAACAGCAGCGTCAGATGGCGCTGCCGCTGCAGCTGCCGGAACAGCTTCAGGATCTGCGCCTGGATCGAGACGTCGAGCGCCGAGACCGGCTCGTCGGCGATGATGAACTCGGCGCCGGCCGCGAGCGCGCGCGCGATCCCGACCCGCTGGCACTGGCCGCCCGAGAGCGAGCGGCCCTTGCGGCCGGCGAGCTCCTGCGGCAGGCCGACCTGCGCCATCAGCTCGTGCACGCGCGCGCGAATCTCGCCGGCCGGGCAGACGCGGTGCACGCGCAGCACCTCGGCCAGCGTCGCGAAGACCGTGAAGCGGGGATTGAGCGACGCGAACGGGTCCTGGAAGACCATCTGGGCGCGACGCCGGAAGCGCAGCAACGGCTCGCGGCCGAGCCCGAGGACGTCGGCGCCGTCGAACCGGACCGAGCCGCCGCTTGCCGGCGTCAGACGCAGGATCGCCCGGCCGAGCGTGCTCTTGCCGCAGCCGCTTTCGCCGACCAGCCCGATGGTTTCGCCGCGCTCGACCGAGAGGCTGACCCCGTTCACCGCCCGCACCGCGGCGCCCGGGCGCCGGGCGAGCAGGTCGGCGAGGCTGCGGCTGCCCCGGTAGTGGACGTGCAGGTCCTTAACCTCGAGGAGCGCCATCAGAGGGCCGCCTCGAGCTCGCGCCAGCGGATGCAGGCGACGCCGTGCTCGCTGCCGGCGGCCTCCAGCTCGACCTGGCCGCCGGCTGCAGTCGGCGAGCGCATGGGCACAGCGGGGATGGAAGCGGCAGCCGGCGGGCAGCTGATCGAGCGCCGGCAGCTGGCCCTCGATCGAGGGCAGCTCGCCGCCCTCGGCCACCAGGCCCGGCTGCGAGCGGATCAGCCCGATCGTATAGGGGTGCTTCGGATGCGCGATCAGCTCGCGCTTGGGCGCCCGCTCCATGATCCGGCCGGCGTACATCACCGCCACCGAATCGCAGACCGCGGCGACCACGGCCAGCGCATGGGTGATCAGGATGATCGCGAGCCCGGTGCGGTCGCGCAGCTCGAGCAGCAGGCGCAGGATCTGGGCCTGGACGGTCACGTCGAGCGCGGTGGTCGGCTCGTCCGCGACCAGGAGGCGCGGCTCGCAGGCGACCGCGGCCGCGATCATCGCCCGCTGCCGCATGCCACCGCTCAGCTGATGCGGATAGGCAAGGGCGGTGTGTCCGGGATCGGGAATGCCGACCTGGCGCAGCAGCTCGACCGCCCGGCGGCGCGCCTCGCGCGGGCTCTGCCCCTCGTGGTGGACCAGCGGCTCCGCCACCTGGCGGCCGATCGTCATCAGCGGGTCCAGATAGGACGAGGGGTTCTGGAAGATCATAGCGATCCGCCGGCCATGCAGCGCCCGCAGCTCGCGCGCCCCGAGGCGCAAAAGGTCCTGGCCCTCGAAGCGCGCCTCGCCGGTCGGCGTGCGCACTTTAGGGCCGTCGAGCAGGCGCAGGATCGCCCGGCAGGTCACGGTCTTGCCCGAGCCGCTTTCGCCGACCAGGCCCATGACCTCGCCTTCGGCGACCTCGAAGGAAACCCGCTCGACCGCCCGCAGCCAGCGCCCGTGGCTCGCGAACTCGACCGAGAGGTTCTGGACGTCGAGCAGCGCCACGGGCCTTCAGTCCCGGATGCCGAAGCGCTCGGCGAAGCCGTCGGCCAGCAGGCTGAAGCCGACCGCGAGCAGCACGATCGCGAGCCCGGGGAAGAAGGCGATCCACCAGGCGATGGCGATGAAGCTCTGGCCCTCGGCGATCATCAGGCCCCACTCCGCGGTCGGCGGCTGGATGCCGAGGCCGAGATAGGAGAGCGAGGAGCCGAGCAGGATGTCGAGGACCGCGTCCGACATCGAGAACACCACGGCCGGCATGATCGCGTTGGGCAGGATGTGGCGGAACACGATGCGGGCATGGGAATAGCCGAGGCTCTGCGCCGCGAGCACGAAGTCGGCGTGCTTGATGACCAGGAACTGCGCCCGGATCAGGCGCGCGTAGGAAACCCAGCCGACCAGGGCGAGTGCTATGTAGAAGCTGATCAGGCCGGGGCCGAGGGTCGCGACGATCGCGATGATCAGGACGAAAAAAGGAAACGACATGGTGACGTCGAGCAGGCGCATCAGGAGCATGTCGATCAGGCCGCCGAAGTAACCGGACGTCGCGCCGATCGTGGTGCCGATCAAAAATGGGAAAAAAACGCCGAAGGCGCCCATCTGCAGATCGATGCGGGTGCCCCAGATGATCCGCGAGAGGATGTCGCGGCCGAAGTTGTCGGTACCGAGCAGGTGCGCGCCGCCGGGTGGCAGCAGGGTCGCGTTCAGATCCTGCGCGATCGGGTCAAAGGGGGCGACCCAGGGGGCGGCCAGCGCGAGGGTGAGCCAGAACAGGCAGACCGCGCCACCCGCCACGGCCGGGACCGGCAGGGTCGCGAACCGGGGGCGCAGGCGGACGGCCAGCGCGAGCGCCATCACGCGATCCTCGGGTCGAGCGCCACGGTCACGATGTCGACGACGAAGTTCGTCAGCACCACGCCCAGCGCCAGGACCAGGGTCACCGCCTGGACCACGAGGTAATCGCGGGCGAAGATCGAGGCCACCATCAGCTGGCCCATGCCCGGCACCGAGAACACGGTCTCGACCACGACCGTGCCGCCGATCAGCCAGCCGACGTTGACGCCCAACAGGTTGACGGTCGGGATCAGGGAGTTGCGGAACACGTGGTGGAAGAAGATGACGCGGCGCGGCAGGCCCTTGGCGCGCGCGGCGATCACGTAGTCGGCGGTGCTCTCCGAGATCAGGCTCGCGCGCAGGTTCCGGGTCAGCACCGGCGCCAGCGCCGCGGCCAGCGTCAGCGCCGGCAGGAACAGATGCCACAGGCGGTCGCTGAAGTCCTCGCCATAGCCCGAGACCGGAAACCAGCCGAGCCGGATGCTGAACAGCATGATCAGCACGATCCCGAGCCAGAAGGCGGGCAGACCGAGCCCGACCGTCGAGAACACCCGGATCGCCTGGTCAAGCGCGCGCCCCCGCCTCGCGGCGGCAAGGCTGGCAAGCAGGCCCGAGAGCGCTGTCGACAGCAGGACGGCGTAGACCAGCAGAAAAGCGGTCGGCGCGATCCGACCGGCGACCACGGACAAGCACCGGCGCCCGATAGATGATCGAGCGGCCGAGCTCGCCCTGCGCCAGATTGAAGAGGAAATAGAGATATTGCACGAGGATCGGCCGATCGAGCCCGTACTGGTGGTGGATCGCGGCGATCGTCTCCTTGGTGCCGCGCACGCCCAGAAGGATGCGCGCCGGATCGCCCGGGATCAGATGGACCAGGACGAAGGTGACGAGGCTGATGCCCAGCAGCACCGGGATCAGCTGGACGGGTCGGTAGAGGACGAAGCGGAAGCGGTGCATGTTTCCTGGCTCGGCAGCGCCGCAAGTTCCGTGCCGACCGTGATCAGCCGCTGCCGCCCGCCTGCCGGCGCAGAAAGTCGGAAAGCACCTCGAAGTAGCGTTCGGGCTCCTCGTAGAACGGCGTGTGCGAGCTGTTCTTGAACACGGCGATCTCGGCGTTCGGCAGGACCTGGTGCATGCGCATGGCGCAGGCGGGCGTCAGCTCGTCGTGCTGGCCTGCCAGCACCAGGCAGGGCTTTTGGATCCGGTGCATGTCCGGGATGCGGTTCCAGTCCTTGAGATTGCCGGTGTAGAGGAACTCGTTCGGCCCCTGCATGGCGCCGTAGACGTCCATGTTCCAGTCGTCGAGCGAGCGCTTGAGCGGGTCCGGATAGACGTCGAGCCGGCAGACGTGGCGGTAGTTCAGGATCGTGATCGCGGCCTGGTATTCGGGATGCTCGATCGTGCCGTCGGCCTCATGGCGGAGCATCATGGCGACCGTCTCGCTGCCGAGCGCGCCGCGCAGCCGGTTGAGCTCAGCCACCAGATGGGGCATGTCGCCACAGGTATCGGCGAGCACCAGGCTCTTGATCGAGCCGTTGTATTTGAGCGCATATTCGATGCCGAGCCAGCCGCCCCAGGAGTGGCCGAGCAGGTGCACCGTGCCCAGGCCCAGCGCCTGGCGGACCGCCTCGACCTCGTCGGCATAGCGGTCGATGGTCCAGAGCGCCTTGTCGGTCGGCCGGTCCGAGGCGCCGCAGCCGAGCTGATCGAAGGCCACGACGCGCAGGCCGCGCCCGGCCAGGACGGCGTGGGGCTCGCGCAGGTAGTCGCAAGGCAGCCCCGGCCCGCCGTTGAGACAGAGCAGCACCTGGTCGCCCGATCCGCGCGAGTAGGTGACGATGCGGTGGCCGCCGACCTGCACCGCGACGGTCTCGAGCGCCCCGTCCCTGTCCGTCATTCCGTGCCCCTCCTGAGCTTCGATGCCAGCGATCCCGCTTGTAGCATCGAATCGGGGCCCGTCGTGCCCCCCCCCGCGTCAGCGCATGGTCGGCATGACGAAGTCGGCGCCGGCGCGGATGCCGGTCGGCCAGCGCGAGGTGATGGTCTTGAGCCTGGTGTAGAAGCGCACGCCCTCGGGGCCGTGCATGTGGTGGTCGCCGAACAGAGACGACTTCCAGCCGCCGAAGCTGTGGAACGCCATCGGCACCGGGATCGGCACGTTGATCCCGACCATGCCGACCTGGATCTGATGCGCGAACTCGCGCGCGGCATCGCCATCGCGGGTGAAGATCGCGGTGCCGTTGCCGAACTCGTGCTCGTTGATCATGGTCGCGGCGGCGTCGTAGTCCTTCGCGCGCACCACCGCCAGCACCGGCCCGAAGATTTCTTCCCTGTAGATCGTCATGTCGGTTGTCACCCGATCGAACAGCGTGCCGCCGAGGAAAAAACCATCCTCGTAGCCCTGCAGCTTGAGGCCGCGGCCGTCGACCACGAGCTCAGCACCCTCCCGTTCGCCGACGTCGATGTAATTCCTGGACTTTGGCCAGATGCTGGGCGGTGACCAGCGGGCCCATGTCGGCCTCGGGATCGGTGCCCGGGCCGATCCGCAAGCCCCGCACCCTGGGCTCGAGGCGCGAGATCAAAGCATCCGCGATCTCATCGCCGACCGGCACCGCGACCGAGATCGCCATGCAGCGCTCGCCGGCGGCGCCATAGGCCGCCCCCATCAGCGCGTCGACCGCGAGGTCGAGGTCGGCATCCGGCATGACGATCATGTGATTCTTGGCGCCGCCCAGCGCCTGGCAGCGCTTTCCGGTCCGGGCCGCGGTCTCGTAGATGTAGCGGGCGATCGGGGTCGAGCCGACGAAGCTCACCGCGGCGATCCGGGGCTCCTGCAGGATCGCGTCGACCGCCTGCTTGTCGCCGTGGACGACGCTGAAGACGCCATCGGGAAGGCCAGCCTCCTTGAGCAGCTCGGCCAGCACCAGGGCGGCCGAGGGGTCGCGCTCCGAGGGCTTGAGGATGAAGCAGTTGCCGCAAGCGAGCGCCACCGGGAACATCCACATCGGCACCATGGCCGGGAAATTGAAGGGCGTGATCCCGGCGACCACGCCCGAGCGGCTGCCGGAGCGCGTGGCTGTCGACCCGGGTGCCGACGTTCTCGGTGATTTCCCCTTTGAGCAGATGCGGTGCGCCGGTCGCGAACTCGACCACCTCGATGCCGCGCGCGACCTCGCCCTTGGCATCCGAGAGCACCTTGCCGTGCTCGGCGGTGATCACCGCGGCGATCCGCTCCTCGCTCTCCTCGAGGAGTCGCAGAAAGCGGTTGAGCACGCGGGCGCGGCGCAAGGGCGTGGTCGCCGCCCACTTCGGGAACGCCGCGCGCGCCGCGCCGACCGCCTCGGCCATCTCCTCGGCGCCGGCGAGCGGCACCCGGCCCGTCTCCTCGCCGGTCGCCGGATTGAAGACCGGTGCCGTGCGCCCGCTCCTGCCGGCAACCAGCCGGCCATTGATGAAATGCTTGATCTCGGTCGGCATGCCGCCCTCCCGGGTTTTTTCCGAGCCTGCCCGCGTCAGGCGAGCTTCTGTCTCGTCGAGCGCCTGCTCGTAGGCCTCGCGGGCGGCGCGCACCTCGCCGCGCGCCGAGGTCTCGGGCACGGCCACGTCCCACCAGGCGCCGCCCTCCTGGGTGGTCACCAGCGGGTCGGTGTCGATCACGATCACGTAGCTGCGCTCCGACGCCTTGGCGCGCTTCAGCGCCAGCTCCAGCTCGCCGATGCCGGCCACCTTCTCCGCCTCGGCGCCGAGCGCGCGGGCGTGACCGGCGAAGTCGATCAAACCCGGGTCGGCCATGTGGTCGACGTGGTCGAACAGGTTGTTGAAGGACGCGCCGCCGGTCGCCCGCTGCAGCCGGTTGATGCAGCCGTAGCCGCGGTTGTCGAGCACCACGACCGTGAGCTTCTGGCCCCGAGCATGACCGCGGTCGCGAGCTCGGAATTCAGCATCAGATAGCTGCCGTCGCCGACCAGCACGAAAACCTCGCGCTCGGGCGCGGCGAGCTTGACCCCGAGCCCGCCCGCGATCTCGTAGCCCATGCAGGAGAAGCCGTACTCCAGGTGGTAGCCGCCCGTCGCGCCGGTCCGCCAGAGCTTGTGCAACTCGCCCGGCAGGCCGCCCGCGGCGCAGACCACGATCGCATCGCGCGCGGCGCTGCGGTTGACCGCGCCCAGCACCTGGGCATCCGAGGGCCGCTCGGCGTTGGTCGCCGCCGTGACGCGATCGACAACCGCATCCCAGTCCTGGCGCAGGCGGCGCACGCGCGCCTGCCAGGATGCGTCGGTTGTGGTGCCGCCGAGCGCCGCATCCAGCGCTTCGAGCGTCACTTTCGCGTCACCGACGAGCGGAACTGCAGCATGCTTGCCGGCATCGAAGGCGGCGACGTTCAGCTGGATCAGGGTCGCCGGTCCGGGCAGCAGCGCGCGCGAGCCGGTGGTGAAGTCCTGCAGCCGCGTGCCGATCGCCAGCAGCACGTCCGCCTCGGCGGCGAGCGCGTTGGCCGCCGATGAGCCCGTGACCCCGATCGAGCCGACGTTCTGCGGATGATCGAAGGCGAGCGCGCCCTTGCCCGCCTGGGTCTCGGCGACCGGGATCTTGTGGCGCGCGGCGAACGCCTGCAGGGTCTCCGCGGCGCCCGAATAGAGCACCCCGCCGCCCGCCACGATCAGGGGCCGCTCGGCCCGCTGCAGCAGCTGGACCGTCGCCGCCAGCTCGTCCTCATCGGGTGCCGGCCGGCGGAAGCGGACCGTCCGCGGCGTGAAGAAGGCGTCCGGAAAGTCGTAGGCCTCGGCCTGGACGTCCTGGCTCATGCCGAGCGTCACCGGGCCGCATTCGGCCGGGTCGGTCAGCACCTGGATCGCGCGCGGCAGCGCGGACAAGCAGCTGCTCGGGCCGGGTGATCCGGTCGAAAAACCGGGAAACCGGCTTGAAGCAGTCGTTGGCGGTCGCGGTCCCGTCGCCGAAGTCCTCGACCTGCTGCAGCACCGGGTCGGGACGCCGGTTGGCGAAGGTGTCGCCCGGCAGCAGCAGCACCGGCAGCCGGTTGACGTGCGCGAGTGCGGCCGCGGTCACCATGTTGAGGGCGCCCGGCCCGATCGAGGTCGTACACGCCATCATCTGGCGGCGGAATTTCGCCTTGGCGAACGCGATCGCGGCGTGCGCCATGCCCTGCTCGTTGTGCGCGCGGTAGGTCGGCAGCACGTCCCGCACCTGGTAGAGCGCCTCGCCCAGACCGGCGACGTTGCCATGGCCGAAGATCGCGAACACGCCCGCGAACAGGGGCGCCTCGGTGCCGTCGATGGTGGTGCGCTGGGCGGCGAGGTAGCGGACCACCGCCTGGGCCGCAGTCAGCCGGATCGTGCTCATGCCTTGGCTCCCTCGAGCAGCCAGCGATGGGCGGGCTCGGTGTTGAAGCGCCAGATCCGCTGCGGCCCGGCCATCACGTTCAGATAGTAGAGGTCGTAGCCGTGCGCCGTGCCGCAGGGATGGTAGCCCTTGGGGACCAGGACGACGTCGCCGTCCTCGACCGCCAGGGTCTCATCCAGCGCGCGGTCGTCGGTATAGACCCGCTGCAGGGCGAAGCCCTGGGCCGGGTTGAGCCGGTGGTAGTAAGTCTCCTGCAGCTCGCTCTCGTGCGGGAGGTTCAGGGTGTCGTGCTTGTGGCTCGGGTAGGACGACCAGCCGCCCGCGGGTGTGATCACCTCGACCACCAATAGCGAATGCGCGGGGGCGCTCTCAGGCAGGATGTCGTAGACGTGGCGGGTGTTGCTGCCCTGGCCGCGCTTGGAATAGGTGACCTGGTCCGGACCGATCAGCCGCGCCTCGTAGGCGCCGCCGCCAGGTGCGGTGCAGATCCCGAGCTCGAGGTCGGTGGTCGCCTCGACCCGGTAGTCGCTCTGCCAGGGGACGTAGACGGCGACCGGCTTCTTGCCCTCGAACGGGCCCATGCGCTCTCCGACCTCGCCGAAATCCTGGCCACCGGCACGGATGCGCGCCTTGCCGCCGACCAGCACCAGGCAGGCCTCGCGCTCGCCCGTCTCCGCCGCCAGGCTCTGGCCGGGCTTGAGCCGGAACACCTCGAACCCGACGTGCCCCCAGCCGGCGCTCGCCGGGGTCACCCGATGGACCAGCCCCTGGCGGTCGGGCGCATGATTCTTCAAGAGCAGTTCGGACATGGCGGTTCTCCTGATCTCATGCGGCGCGCAGCCAGTCGCGGCTGGTCGCGAGATAGCCCTCGAGCACGGCCACATAATCGCCGGGCTTGACCGGGGTGAACGGGTTGGCGCCGGCGGCGGTGCACTCGACGATTACCGGCCCGAGGTAGCCGACCTCGTCGAGCGCGCGGGCGATGGCGGCGAAGTCGGTATGGCCGCGGCCGATGCCCTCGCGGTTGGAATCGGCGACGTGGAACAGGCCGAGTCGCGTCCCGACCTCGCGGATCGCCTGGGCCGGCTCGGCCTCCTCGATGTTCATGTGATAGGCATCGAGCAGGACGCCGAAGTTGTCGGCGCCGACCCGCTCGATGAGCGCGAGCGCCGCCTGGCCGGTGTTGACCAGATGGCTCTCATAGCGGTTCAGGACCTCATAGACGATGCGGACGCCCGCCGGGCGCGCGTGCTCGCACACGGTCCGCAAGCCCGCGACCAGCAGCTCTTCCTCCTCGGCCATGGAGGAAAGCGGCGCGATCCGACCGACCAGGCCGTGGAACGAGACGATCGCGCCGCCGACCCCGGCGGCGAAGTCGACCAGCTCGCGGTAGTAGTCGAGCGCCGCCGCCCGCGTGCCGGCATCCGGGGTCGCGGGATCGACGTTGGCAGGCGTCAGCGAGAAGACCTCGAGGCCGTGCTCGCGCATCAGCGACGCGACCGCCTTCGGCTGGAATGCCTGGAGGTCGCCGTGCAGCTCGACCCCGTCGTAGCCGAGCGCCGCGATCCGGGCCAGGGTCTCCGGCGAGCGGCCGCGGCCCGAAGGTCCAGGTGCAGACGCCGAGCTTGCGGTTCATGGCGGTCAGTCGAGCCGGACGAGGCGGCCAGTCTGCATGCTCTCGAGCGCGGCATCGGCCAGACGCAGCGCCTCGCGGCCGTCGCGATAGCCGACCATGGGCGTCCTGCCCTGCTCGACGCAGTCGACAAAGTGGGAAATCTCGGCGTTGTAGGCGGGCGTGTAGCGCTCGATGAAGAAGTTGAGGACGGGGTCTTTGGCCGCGGTCGAAGCCGCGCCCCAGAACGAGAGCGTGGTCGGCCGCTGGTTGCCGACCTGGAGCATGCCCTTTTCGCCGAACGCCTCGACCCGCTGGTCGTAGCCGTAGGACGCGCGCCGGCTGTTGTTGATCTGGCAGATGGCCCCGCTCTTCGCGATCAGCGTGATCATCGCGGCATCGATGTCGCCCGCCTGCTCGATCGCCGGGTCGACCAGATGGGCGCCGATCGCCTGCACCGCGACGATGTCGCCCATCAGGTAGCGGGCCATGTCGAAGTCGTGGATGGTCATGTCGCGGAACAGGCCGCCCGAAACTTTGATGTAGGCAACCGGCGGCGGCCCGGGATCGCGGGACGTGATCACGACCTGCTCGAGTTTTCCGACTTCGCCCGCCTGGATGCGCTCGCGCAGCGCCCGCATGGACGGGTCGAAGCGGCGGTTGAAGCCCACCATGATGGTGGCCCCCCGGTCCTTGATCCGCGCCCACGACGAGTCGACCTTGGCCAGATCGAGGTCGATCGGCTTCTCGCACAAGACCGCCTTGCCGGCCTCGACCGCGCGCACCAGCAGATCCAGGTGGGTGTCGGTCGAGGATGCGATCAGCACCGCCTGGACGGCGCGGTCGGTCAGGATCTCATCGACCGTGCGCGCCTTGCGGGCGCCGGTCGCCTCGGCCGTGGCGGCCGCGGCGGCGTCGGCGACATCGTAGGCCCAGACCAGCTCGGCCTGCGGATGGCGGGCGAGGTTCTGGGCGTGCATGCGGCCGATGCGGCCGCAGCCGAGAATGGCGAATTTGACCATCGTCACCTACTCACGAGGAGACCGCTCGGGCGGTCGGTTGGTTTGTGGGAAAAAGCCGGCGGCCGCAGCCGGTCCCAGGCCTGGATCAGGCGGGCGTAGCTCTCGGCCATGCGCGCGGTCGCGCTCGCATCGTCGATCTCGCCCTTGAACCAGGCGCGGGCCGGCTCGCCGAAGATCGTCCGGCCGATCGCGAAGCCCTTGCAGATCGGCTGGCGGGCGGCGCGCGCGAAGCTTGCCTCGAGCTCGGCAGCCGGCGCGTCCAGCCCCAGCAGCAGCACCCCCCGGCAATGCGGGTCATGGCGCTCGATCACCTCCGCGATCCGCTGCCAGGCGGCATCGCTCGCGGGATCGGGGAGCTTCCACCAGTCGGGGTAGATGCCGAGCTCATAGAACCGCTCGAGCGCGCGCGCGAGCGTCCGCTCGTCGACCGGGGCTTCGGATTTGCTCGGGATGATCTCGAGCAGGAGCTCGTGGAAAGTCCTGCGGCAGGCGTCGAACAGGCGGAGCGCCTGCGCCTCCTGCTCGGCGCGCAGATCCTCCGGGTCGTCCGGGTGGTAGAAGATCAGGCACTTGACGCAGTGTGCTACCGGCCATTCGCGGAGCGTGCAGCCGACATCGGCGCCGCCCTCGAATCGGATCGGCAGCGAGCCCGGCAACTCGATCGGCCGGCCGATCCAAAGGCCCCCGCCGGCCGCATCGCCGGTCGCATCGTCGAGCGCTGCCTGCCCGAGCCGGCCATCGAGCAGGATGCCGGCGTCCGGCCGCCCCCGCGCCGCCTGCCGCGCCGCCGCCAGGCAGAGCCTTTTAAAGTGGGAAATATGCTCGTGGCTGACGCCCGCAGCGTCCGCCATTGCCTCGAGCTGGGCGCGATGGTCGAAGGCCATCGCGAGGACCTGCGGCCATGGCCTGGTCCGGGTGGTCGACCAGTGCAGCTGCTCGAGCGCGGCGTCCGTGCGGAGCGCACGCTTGGTCGAGCCATGCTCGAGAAAGTGGGCAAGCTCGGTCCAGCTCGGCACCGCCGGCGCGCAGCCGTGGCGCGAGACCGCGAACGCGCCGCAGGCATTGGCGTACTTGCAGCAGTCCTCGATCGGCGCATCGCGCAGATAGCCGCGGAGAAAACCGCTCATGAAGGCATCGCCGGCACCTAAGATGTTGAAGACCTCGATCGGGAAGCCCGGCCCTTTTATCCCCAGTTCGATGTCGTCGGGAATCGCGCGATCGAACACGGTGCAGCCCATGGGCCCCCGCTTGACCACAATCAACGCTTTCGGCGCCAGCTCCCGGATCCTGCGGCAGGCGGCCAGCGTGTCGGTCGAGCCGCCGGCGATGTGGATCTCCTCCTCGGTGCCGACGATCACATCGCACTCGGGCAGGATGGTCTGGAGGTGGGCGGAGACACTCTCGTTGGCGACGAAGCGCTCCTCGCCGAGGCCGAGCCCGGTCAGGCCCCAGAGCACCGGCCGATAGTCGATGTCGAAGATCACCCGGCCGCCGTGCTTCTTCATGAGCCGGATCGCCTTCTTGCTCATGGCATCGAGGTTGGGCTTGGAGAAGTGGGTGCCCGAGACCACCACGGCACCGGCGCTCGCGATGTAGGCCTCGTCGACATCGTCCTCGGTCAGGCCCGAGTCGGCACAGTTCTCGCGCACGAAGATCAGGGGGAAGGTGTGCTCGTCACGGATGCCGAGGATGACCAGCGCGGTCAGGCGCTCTGGGTCGGTCTTGACGCCTTGGATGTCGACGCCTTCGGCCGTGACCGTCTCCTTGATGAAGCGGCCCATGTGCTCGTCGCCGACCGCGGTGATCAGGCCGGGCTTGAGCCCGAGCCGGGCGGTGCCGACCGAGATGTTGGTCGGGCAACCGCCCACGTATTTGGCGAAGCTCGCCATCTCCTCGAGCCGGCCGCCGACCTGCTCGCCATAGAGGTCGACCGAGGAGCGGCCGATGCAGATCACGTCCAGGGTCTTGGCCATCGTCATTCTCGCGCTCAGACCTGAGCCTGGGCGATCTCGCGATCGATCCAGTGCATGCTGGCCTCGAGCGCCGCGGCGATGTCGGGCAGCGCATGCACGCTCGCGGCGAACGGTTCAAACGAGTAGGGCCCGCTGTAGCCCTCCATCAGCGCCACGATCTGGCCGATGTTGCCGAGGATGTCGTCGGCGCCGACCAGGACCCGGTGCTCATCCCGGATCCGGCTGAGCGGCAGCGTCGCGTCCTCGACGCCCGAGATATGCACGAGCCCGGTGCGGTCCGGGAACATGCGCATCTCGCCCGAGAGGTAGTGGTGAAAGGTGTCGTGGACCAGACGGAAGCGGTCGGCCAGATCCAGATCGTCGATCGCCTCGACGGCGTCCTGCTTGAAGCGCAGCGAGCACTCCTCGAACCCGAGCGGCTCGACCAGGCCTGTGATGCCGGCCTCGGCCAGGATCGGCGCGAGGGCAGCCAGCGCCTCGCGCAGCTTCGTCTGGCGCTCGCTCTCCGAGGGCCGGTAGCGCACGTCGTTGACCGGGCACAGCACCAGGGCCTCGGCGCCGCAGCCCTCGGCGTAGCGGGCGAGCGAGCGGGCCTCCTCGGCGCGCGCCGGCGACCAGTCGTTGAAGCGCTGGAGCGCGTTGATCGAGAGGATGCGCACGCCGCCCGCCTCGGCCGCCCGGCGGACCTCGGCCGCCGGCGTGCCGTCGCGGAGTGCGACGCCTTCGAGGTCGTTGCGGATCTCGATCTGGTCGAGCCCGAGGCCGCGCGTCAGCGCGACCAGCTCGGGCACGGTCTTGCGCGGCGCCACCATGTGGTTGATGGCAAAGGTCAAAAGATGGCTCACCGGGGTTGCTCCCGAAGTCTTGGTTGCTAAGCCGCCGCCACTTCGCGGCCGCCGTCGCGGATGATGTGCTCCAGCTCGTCGGCGGTCATCTCGTCCTTCTTGACGTCGGCGACCTTCTCGCCGTTCTCCATGATCACGACCCGATCGGCGATCCGGTGGACCTGGAAGATGTCGTGGGTGATGTAGATCACCAGGAGCCCTTGCGCGCGCAGCTGCTGGGCGATCTCGTTGACGTGCTCGCGCTCGCGCACCGACAGATGATTGGTCGGCTCGTCCATGATGATCACCCGGTTCTTGAACTCGACCGCCCGCCCGATCTTGACCGACTGGCGCTCGCCGCCCGAGAGCAGTGCCACCTCGTCTTCGACCGAGACGTTGCTGCGGAGCCCGAACGCGCGGATCACCTTGGTGCTGGCCTCGTTCATCTTGCCGAAGTCGAGGAACGGGATGCCGAATTTTTTCCGAACGGGCTCGCGGCCGAGATAGAAATTGCGCGCGATCGAGAGGTTGTCGCACAGGCCGACCGCCTGCTGGATGGTCTCGATCCCGAGCTCGATCGCGAGCTTCGGGTGGAAGCGGGTGATCTTCTGGCCGCCGAAGGTGACCTCGCCCGCGGTTGGCGTGTGGATGCCCGAGAGCACGCGGATCAGGGTGGTCTTGCCGGCGCCGTTGTCGCCGACCAGGCCGACCAGCTCGCCGGCGCCGAAGTTGACGCTGACGTCCTTGAGCGCGTGGAAGGTGCCGAAATAGAGATCGATGTTCTTCATCTCGATCAGCGGGCGGGTCGCCTCTGCCATGGTCTTTGCCTCCTTGATTTGATCGTTAGCGGCGGCGCAGCGCCCAGGCGCGGAACTGATTGTCGCCGAGCAGAGCCGCGATGACCAGCCCCGCGAGCACCATGAGGTAGAACTGCGGGCTGACGCTCATGACCACGAGGTAGCTCTGGATGCCGGACAGGATGAAGGCGCCGGCGAGCGCGCCGATGACGCTGATCCGGCCGCCGGCGAGCAGGCAGCCGCCGACCACGCAGGCGGCGATCGCCTCGAGCTCCATCATCCGCCCGGTGGTGCCGTCGGCGAAGCCGATCTTGTCGGCCGACAGGACGCCCGCGAACGCGGCGCAGCCGCCGGCCAGGACGAAGGCGAGGAAGCGCACGTACTGCACGCGCACGCCGCGCGAGAGCGCGCTGTCCCGGTCGCCGCCGATGGCGAGCAGACGGTTGCCGAACGGCGTGAAGAAGATGACCACGTGGAGCACGGCGACCAGCGCCAGCATCCAGAGGATCGAGTTCTGGTAGCCGAAGATCGTGCCGGCGCCGAACCAGTTGTAGAGCGCCAGGGTCTGGCGGGTGGCGATGTCGACCTGGAACGGCCAGCCCTCGCTCAGCATGTAGGCAAGCCCGCGGAAGATGAAGAGCGTGCCGAGCGTCGTGATCAAGGACGAGATGCCGAGGTAGGAGGCGATGTAGCCGTTGAAGGCGCCGATCGCGCAGCCGGCGGCGATCGCCAGCACGACCGCCGGCGCCACGCCGATCGCGGGTGCCGTGCCGAGGAAGACGAAGGCGCCCATGCCCAGGATCGAGCCGACCGAGATGTCGATCTCGCCGGTGCAGATCACCAGCGCCTCGCCGGCGGCGAGCACGGCCAGGATCGCGGTCGCGTGCAGGATCGACTGCAGGTTGCCGGCGTTCAGCCACACCCCGCCGGAGGTCGCGCCGAAGATGACCACGAGCGCGGCGGCGACGATGAGGGCGCCGCTCTCCGGATGGCGCGTGAAGAGGAGGGCGAGATTCCGCTTCTTCGCCGGCGCCTTGGTGATGGTGGTGGTCGACATGGTGGCAGCCCGCTTGCTGGAGGGGTTCAGGCGGTGGCCGGGCGGACGCCGCGGACCCAGTGCTCGACGTAGCGGTTGAACAGGACCGCTGCGATCAGGAGGATGCCGACGAAGGTGATGAACCAGGAGGACGGCGCGCCGATGCTGATCAGCTCGTAGCGCACCGAGACGATGATCAGCGACCCGAGCACGGCGCCGAGGATCGTGCCGCGGCCGCCGGTCAGCGCGCAGCCGCCGACCACGGCGGCTGCGATCGCCTCGAGCTCGTATTGGAAGCCCATGGTGACGTAGGTGTTGGGCTTGTCGGCGATGGTGAGGATGCCGGCAAAGGCGGCGAGCATCGAGCAGAGCACGAACGCCCAGGTCTTGACCCGGATGGTGTCGACGCCGCGCGAGAGCGCAGAGGGCTCATCGTTGCCGACCGCGTAGAGGCGGTTGCCGAACGGCGTCCGGGTCAGCACGAAGTTGAAGATGACCGCCGTGATCACGAGCAGCAGGACCGCGTTGCCGAAGAACAGCCACTTGCTGCCGAAGATCTCGATCAGCCAGTTGGTGCGCGCGGGCCGGGCGAGCGAGGGGATCGAGCCGCCGGCCCAGAGGTAGATCAGGCCGCGGTAGAAGAACAGGCCGCAGAGCGTCACGATCATCGAGGACAGGCGGCCGCGCAGCACGAGGAACGCGTGCAGGAGCCCGATCGCCGCGGCGCCGATCAGCACCAGCAGCACCGCCGGGATCACGCCGACGTGGCGCTCGAGCAGGATCAGGCCGATGCCGGCCAGGCCATAGACCGAGCCCACCGACAGGTCGATCTCGCGGGCGATCAGGAGCAGCGTCTGGCCGATCGCGACGAAGGCGAGAATCGCCGAGAACTGGACGATGTTGCTGATCGAGAACCAGGTGAAGAAGCTTTCGGGATTGGCCAGCGCGTAGAGCACGAACAGGACGATCGCGATCAGGATCGCGCCGAGGTCGGCGCGCTTGCGCACACTCGCGAGGATCGATGACGTGGACATGACCGTCCCCTGGAGCCGGGTGGAAAGGGGAGCCGGGATGGCTTCCCGGGACCGGACTTTTTGGTTGCCGCCGGGGTCCCGGGAAGCGTCCTCGGGCGGGCTTACCAGGCGGCTGCCTGCTCTTCCCACGCCTGGTCGCCGAACACGCTCTTGATGAAGCTGATCCACTGGTCGACCACCGCGGCGTCGATGATCACCGGCCCGGTCAGGATGTCGCCGGCCGGCTTGTAGCCGAACTTCTTATACCAGTAGAGCCACTCCATCGGCTCGTAGCCCTGCAGCCAGAAGCCCTGGCTGTGGGTCGAGAGCAGATGGCCTTCCTTGACGCCGGTGAGCGAGATCGGGTTGGCGTCGACGCCGATGATGGTCATGCCTTCCTTGTCGACATCGGGGCTGAGGCCGAGCTCGTCCGCCACGCGCCACACCGTCGGGCCGGAATCGCCGGTGACGGCGTAGATGTAGTTCACGTCCTTGTGGCTCTGCAGATAGGCGCTGAGGATGTTGGACGCGCGCGCCGGATCGGCGTCGGTCGCGAGCGTCTCGGTCTCGACGCCGGCCGTCTTCATGGCGTCGGTCATGCCCCGGCAGCGGGCGGCGAGCCCGGTGTGCGCGGGATCGGGATTGGCGCACAGCACATGCGTCGGCTGCGGGATCTCCCCGGCCTTGGCCTTGGCCAGGGCACCCTCGCCCGACTGCAGGCCGGTCTTGTACTCGTCGCCGCCGACGTAGGTCAGATACTTGATCTTCTGACCCTCCGGCCGCGGATCGGACACATTGAACGCGACCACCGGAATGCCCTGCTCGATCGCCTTGTTGATCGCGCCCTCGAGCGCCGCGGGCTCGGTGATCGCGACCGCGAGACCATCCGGCTTGCTGGCGACCGCCTGCTCGATCAGCTGGATGTACTTCTGCGTATTGTACTCGCTGGTCGACAGATACTCGGTCTTGACGTCCGGGAACTTCTTCTCGAATTCGGGCAGCGAGAGCTCGAACCACTTCGAGTTGGAATCGTTCGGTCCCATGTGCGAGACCATCACGAACCGGTAGGTCTTGTCCTGCGCATCGGCATGAGTCATCGCCAAGCCGGAGCAGGCAATGATGGTGCCGACCGCGAGCGCGGTCTTCCAACGTTTCATGTCAGCCTCCCGACGGGTTCACGTTTGCTGGCTCGTGGAGCCGGTGGTTCTGTGGTTGCGCCGTCCCCGAGCCTCTCCGCTCTGGAATAGCTCTCTACCTCAAATACATCAATCTATTTTTCGCAATTGATGCGATTTGATGGTATCGGGACCGACAGCAAGGTTGGCAAACTTTCTCCTGGTCTCTAGACTGTCTGTCTCGTGGGCGTGTCCGCCCAGCCTCGTCGCCGCATCAAGAAGGTGGAACGTGTGACGATCAAACGAGAGGCCACGATCAAGGAGATCGCGCATCTCGCCGGCGTCGGGGTCGCGACCGTGGACCGCGTCATCCATGGCCGTCCCAACGTCCGACCGGAAAAGGCCGAGCGCGTCCTCAAGGCGATCTCGCATCTGAACGGCGAGCGCGACCGGCGCCTGGTCAACGGCCATCAGGGCAGCCTGCGGGTAGCCCTGGTCGCCCATTCCGGGCGCTCGTTCCTGCAGACCATGGTCGATTCCGCCGCGACTGCGGCCGGCGAGCTCGCGGCGAGCGGGTTGCAGGCGGAGCTGCGCGCGGTCGCCGAGCCCGACCCGCAGCTGATCGCTTACGCCATCCGCGAGGCGGCGGCGACCGCCGATGGCCTGGTCGTGATCAGCTTCGAAGACCCGCTGGTGCATCGCGCGGTCGACGACGTGGTCGCGGCCGGCGTGCCGGTGATCTGCGTCACGAGCGACCTGCCGGCAACCCAAAGGCTCGGCTATGTCGGCATCAACCAGCTCCAGGCCGGCCGCTGCGCCGCGCATCTGATGGCGATGATCCTGGGCCGGCCCGAAGGCGACGTGATCATCTCGGTCGGCAACACCTTCCGCTGCCAGGCGGAGCGCGAGATGGGCTTTCGCCGCTACCTGCGCGAGCGCTGCCCGGATCTCGCGGTGCGCGAGATCGTCGACGTGCGGGACGACCCGGAGGTGGCTTTCCACGCGATCCGGAAGGTGTTCGCGAACCGGCCGCAGCCGCTCGGCATCTATGCGGTCAGCGGCGGCAATCTCGGGATCGCGCGCGCGCTGGCCGAACTGCAGCTGGAGCGGCCGCCGGTGTTCATCGGCCACGAGCTCAACCGCAATTCGCGCCAGCTGCTGCTCGAAGACCGCATGCATGCGGTCATCGACCACGATACCGTGACCGAGATGCGCGGGTGCTTCGAGCAGCTGCGGCGGGCGCGCGCCGGCGCCGCCGATCCCAAGCTGTTCGTGCAGCAGCCGCCGAAGCTCGTGCTGCGCGAGAACTGCGACTGAGCCTAACGGGCGCGCGCTCACTGCAGAAGTGCCTTCAGCCGGGTCGCGGGGTCGGCGATCGCCGCCGGATCGGGCGAGAGGCCGCGTTCGACCATCAGCTGGCCGATCCGGAGATCGCGCGCGAGGCTCGAGGGCCCCACCCCGCTGACCCCGACCAGCCGGCCGCCGCCATCGAGATGGAACAGGAGCCGCGCCCCGGCGCCGACCTCGCGCTCGACGATCCGCTCAGCGGCTTCGGGAAAGCCCGCGATCTGGAGCGTCAGCTCGTACTGATCGGACCAGAACCAGGGCAGCTCGCGCCAGGTCTCGCCCGCGCCCAGCAGGTTGCGGGCCGCATGCGCACCCTGCCGGTCGGCGTTCTGCCAGGCTTCCAGGCGCAAAAGACCGGCCGCCATGGCGTGCGGGCAGGCGACGACATCGCCGGCGGCGAAGATGTCGGGATCATCCGTGGCGAGCGTCGCGTCGACCAGGATGCCGCCGTCGACCGCGAGCCCGGCGGCGGCGGCAAGCTCGCTGCGCGGTACAGCACCGATGCCGATCAGCACGGCGTCAGCCTCGACGATCTCGCCGTCGGCCAGCGTGAGCGCGACGCCGTGGCCGCTCGCGGCGACGCCCTGCAGCCGGGCGCCGAGCCGGATCTCGACGCCCGCGGCCGCGTGGCGGGCCTGGAGCAGGTCCGCGATCGGGGCCGGCACGCAGCGGCTGAGCAGCCGCGGCAACAGCTCGATCACGACCGGCAGGCAGCCGAGCCCGATGGCACTCGCCGCGACCTCGAGGCCGATGAAGCCGCCGCCCAGGATCGCGATCCGGGCCCCCGGCCGGAGCTTTTCCCTGAGCCGGTCGGCATCGGTCAGATCCCGCAGATAGAGCACGCGTTCGGCGACCGCGGCGTCGAGCGGCAGCCGCCTCGGCTCGCGGCCGGTCGCCAGCAGCAGCCGGGCGTAGCCAAGCCGCTCGCCGTCCTCGAGATGCACCGCCTTCGCGGCCCGATCGATCGCCGCGACCGGGCAGCCCGGGCGGAACTCGATACCCGCGGCCGCGAGCGCGTCCGCCTTGGCGAAGGTGAACTCATCGGCCGCCCGCGCGCCGGTGAGATAGGCCTTGGACAAGGGCGGCCGCTCGTAGGGTGCTGCGGTCTCGCTGCCGAGCAGGACGATCCGGCCATCGAAGCCCTGCTCGCGCAGCGTCAGCGCCGCGCGGCCGCCGGCCTGGCCGGCGCCGACGATCACCATCGCCTGATCGCGCATGTTCGTCTCCCGTCGCCCATGCACCGCCCCCCTCGGGGGGCATGGGCTCACCGGCGTTGCCTGGGCCCGGCCGGGCGATCTAACCGATCTCGACGAACACCGTGCCGTCCTCGACCTTGACCGGGTAGGTCTTGAGGCTGACGCACACCGGGGCGCCCTTGGCCTCGCCGGTCGTGTAGTCGAAGCGGCCGTTGTGCTTGGGGCACTCGATGATGTTGTCCATCACGAGGCCATCCGCGAGATGCGCCTGCTCGTGGGTGCAAAAGCCGTCGGTCGCGTAATACGCGTCGTCGGGCGAGCGGTAGATCGCGAAGGTGCGGCCCGCATGATCGAAGCGGATCACGTCCTCCTCCTCGATGTCGTCGGCGGCGCAGGCCTCGATCCAGCTCATGGTCCTGTCTCCCAGTTTGGTTGACGGGCTCGGGCCCTCCCCAGGCGCCTCGAGCTCGGAACAAGCGATCGCCTCAATCACATCAAACGGTGGAACGCCGGACGATCAAACCGGGACATGCTCGCCCCGTTCGACCAACGCTCCGATCACGCCGCCCGGGCGTCCGCCAGCGCCGGGGCGTGCGGCGTGGCACCCGCAGGCAGCCGGCGGCGGACGAAGTGGGTCGGGTCCTTGAGCTGGCGGAGGATCGCCGGCACGATCTCGCGGTAGGCGTCCCAGCAGGCCGCTGTAGGCCGGCGGGCAGTCGCCCTGCATCTCTTTGTGCAGCTCGGGCAGCGCGTGATAGGGCACCATCGGGAACATGTGGTGCTCGACGTGGTAGTTCATGTTCCAATAGATGAAGCGCGAGACCGGGTTCAGGTAGACCGTGCGGCTGTTGAGCCGGTGGTCGAGCGCGTCCTCGGCCAGACCCGCGTGCTGGGTGAGGCCGGTTAGGACGTGGTGCCAGGCGCCATAGAAGCGCGGCAGCCCGATGAACATCGCCGGCAGGATGCTGCCGAAGGCGACGCAGGCGACCACGGTCGCGGCATAGATGCCGAGCCAGATGCGCGCGAGGTTGAAGACCTTGGCCTGCTCCATCTCGGGGATGAAGGTCTTTTCCTCATCGGTGAGCAGGCCTGCGGCGTGCAGAGTCATGTGGTAGAACGCGACCGGCACGTCGACCAGGCCGAAGAAGTTGGCGATGATCCTGGCGAGCCGCGGCGGCCGCATCGCCACGATCTCCGGGTCGCGGCCGACGATCAGCGTGTCGGTGTGGTGGCGGGTGTGGCTCCAGCGCCAGACCGTGGGCTCGCGCATGATCATGAAGCACGCGATCTGGTAGACCACATCGTTCATCCAGCGGGTCCGGAACGCGGTGCCGTGGCCGCACTCGTGCCAGCGCGAGTTGGTCGCCGAGCCGTAGAGCACGCCGTACGCGAGGAAGAACGGCACGGCGAGCCAGCTGCCCCAGAAATACGCGCCGAGGCCCCCGGAGACGACCAGCGCGCCGAGCCAGATCAGGGTGTCGCGGATCGCCGGCTGATCCTTGCGCTGCATCAGCTCCTTCATCCGCTTCCTCGGGATCGGGCAGGCGTACCAGCTGGCCCCTGCGAGCCCGCGCTCCCTGGCGCGCCCGGTCTCGACCCCGGTCAGGCTGTAGTCGCGTCCCACGGCCATGATCATGCTCCCAAGACAGGTTCGGCGTTGGCCAATCCCTGATCGGAGCGTTATCTCAGTTTGACATTTCGTGCAAGATCGTGATGATAGTTACTATCAAAACATATCAGACCAGGTGGCGCGATGAATGATGGATTCTTGCACGGCGCGGCCGAGGCCCGCCGCCGGCCGACGATCGCGGACCTGGCCGCGGCCGCAGGCGTCAGCGTCGCGACCGTCGACCGGGTGCTGAACCGGCGCCATCCGGTCCGCGAGGCGACCGCGCGGCGCGTGCTCGAGGCGGCCGAGAGCCTCGGCTATCATGCCACCTCGCTGCTGCGCTCACGCCTGCAGGAGCAGGCCAGGCCCTGCCGGATGGGGTTCCTTTTGCAGCGCGAATCGAGCCCCTTCTACCGCCAGCTCGCGGCCGATCTCGAGGCCGCGGCCACGCACCTCGCCGGACCCGAGAGCCGGCCTGTGATCGAGTTCGTGGACGAGCTCGACGCCGCCACCATCGTCCTGCGCATGCGCGCGATCAGCCGCCGCGTCGAGGCGCTGGCGGTCGTCTCGGTCGACCATCCGCGCGTCAGCGAGGAGATCGACCGGCTGCGCAGCGAGGGTATCCCGACCTTCACCCTGCTCTCGGATCTCAGCGCGCCCTCGCGCGCGGGCTACATCGGCCTCGATGCGCGCAAGGCCGGGCGCACGGCCGCCTGGGCGATCACCCGCCTGGCACGGCGGCCGGGCGCGGTCGCGATCTTCGTCGGCAGCCACCGCTACCTCGACCACGACACCCGCGAGATCAGCCTGCGCTCCTACCTGCGCGAGCACGCCCCCGATTTCGCTTTGCTCGAACCGCTGGTCGACCTCGAGCAGCCCCAGGTCGCCTACGACGCCGCGCTCACCCTGCTCAAGCGCCATCCCGAGCTCGCCGGCATCTACAGTGCCGGCGGCGGCACCGACGGCATCATTCAGGCCCTGCTCGAGGCCGGCCGGGCGGCCGACGTGATCCTGGTCTGCAACGAGCTGACCCCGGCCATCCGCTCGGCCCTGATCGACCGCGTGGTCGACCTCGCGATCGCGACCCCGACCGCCCTCCTCGCCGAGCGCGCGGTGCGCGCGCTCCTCGACGCGGTCCACCAGCCCTCGACCGTCGCCGCCGGCCAGATCACGCTGCCGTTCGAGCTCTACGGGCCGGAGAACATCTGAGGGTCGGTGCCGGCACGTGAGCCGGGCCCGGGGCGGGGATCAGCCGATGGTCTGGGTGCGGCCGCGGTGCAGGCGGACGCCGAGCGCGCTGCCGATCAGGATGACCGCGCCGATCACGATCGCCTGGTCGAAGAACTCGAGCCCGAGCAGGTTGAGGCCCTTGTCGAGCAGCACGATCACCGCCGCCCCGGTCGCCGTGCGGAACACGCCGCCCTCGCCGCCCATGATGCTGGTGCCGCCCAGCACCACCGCCGCGATCGCCATGAGCAACAGATTGTCGCCCAGGATCGGCCCCCCCGAGCCCAGCCGCAGCACCACCGCCACACCCGCGCAACCGGCGAGGCTGCCGGACAGGAAAAAGGCCGCGAACCGCGTGCGCGTCACCCGCAGGCCGCTGAAGACCGCCGCCCGGCGATTGGCGCCGATCAGGAACAGCTCACGCCCGAGCACGCTGCGCGTGAGCAGGATCGCCACCGCCAGGTAGACCGCCGCCGCCAGCCACAGCAGGTTGGGCACGCCCAGGAGGTCGCCGCGGCCGATCGCCACCGCCGCCCGCGGCAGGCGCCCGACCGAATGGCCGCCGGTCAGCAGCAGCGCCACCGCCCTGACCGTGATCAGCATCCCAAGCGTGTGCAGGAAGGCCGGGAAGCGCAGCCAGGCCACCGCCATGCCGTTGATGGCGCCGATCGCCATGCCGGCGGCGACGCCGGCAGCGGCCCCGAGCGCCACCGAATCGGCCTCGCGCATCACCCACGCCCCGGCGACCGAGGCGAGGCTGAGCGTGGAGCCGATGCTGAGGTCGATCTCGCCGAGCAGGAAGACCAGCATCGCGCCGACCGCGGCCACGAACAGGGGCGCAAAGAAGCGCGCCATGTTGCTGAGATTGGCGGCCGAGGTGAAGCCGTCGACGGTGAAGCAGAAGACGACGGTTGCCACCACCAGCACCGGCAGCATCGGCGCGTCCTGCAGCAGCCGGCGCCAGGCGGGCGGCGGACGCCGGATCGCGGCCGGCCGCTCGCTCAGCCGCGCCTGGGCGCCGCTGCCGGCATCACTTTCGAGCATCGATGTCATCAGGGTCCGGGTCCTTCGCGGGCCGGCGCCCCTGCCACGCCGGCAGGGGCGCCGCGCTTGCTCAGGCGCAGCCCCAGATCTTCGGGGCCATCTCGGCCACGTTGTCGGGGCCGTAGGGGATGCCGGGCAGGAACTCCGCCTGCGGCGAGATCTCCTCGCCGTTCGCGGCCTTGATCGCGGCGTTGACCGCGCGCCTGGCCATCTCCGGCAAAGGCGTCGCGATCTCGAGATCGATCAGCTTGTCCTTGACCGCCTTGCAGCCGAGCGGGGTGCCGTCGATGCTGACGATCGTGATGTGCTTGGGGTCGCCGACCGGCACCAGCAGGTTCTTCTGCTTGAGGACCGAGAAGATGCCCTGCAGCGCGTCGTTCCAGGGCGCGTAGATGCCGGCGAGGTCCGGGTGCGCCTGGAGCGCGTTCTCGGTGCCTTCGAGCGCCTTCTGCGGGTTCCAGTCGGTCGGCACCTGGGCCACGATCTGGATGTTGGGGGCGGCCGCGACCGCGTCGTCCAGGCACTTGGAGCGCCGGATGCCGTTGTCGTTGGCGAGGCCGCCCTGCAGCTCGAGCAGCTTGAACGGCTTGCCGGCCGCGGCCTTGACGAAGAACTCGCCGGCCACCTTGCCGTCGGCGCACGGGTCGCCGCCGACGTGATAGGTGACCGATTTCAGGTCGGCCGGGGCCTGGTCCATCGAGACGAACGGCACGCCGGCTGCGATCGACGACTGGGCGAGGTCGACCGCGGCCTCGATGTCCCAGGGGATCGCGACGATGGCACTCACGCCCTCCGAGACGAAGCTGTCGACCTGCGAGGCCTGGCGCTGCGCGTCCTTGTCGGCGTTGGCGAACTTCTCCTTCACGCCGGCCGCGGCGATCGCATCCTCGATCGCCTTCTGCTGGGCGACGCGGAACGGCTCGATCTTGTCGAAGGAGACGCCGATCGTGATGTCCTTGGCCGATCCGGCCGTGGCCCCGAGCAGCAGCAGCGTGCCCGCGATCGCGGCTCCCATGACAGCTCTCGACATGTCTTCTTTGCCTCCCTGTTGTGGCGGGCGCCCTCTCGGGGTCGCCGCTGGTTACCGATCACGTCGCTCGTCGCACTACCGGGCCGGAGCGCCGGGTCCCCGTTCCCTCACGTCGGCAGCGTCGCGCCGGCGCGCTCATGCCAGCTGCGCACCGCCGCGTCCAGGGACACGGCACCGACCAGGATCAGGCCGCGCACGACGTCGTAGTCATAGGGGTTGGCGCCGATCAGATTGAGGCCGTTGTCGATGATCGTGAGCAGGAGCGCACCCATCACGCTGCCGGCAATCGCCGCCCGGCCGCCGAACAGGCTGGTGCCGCCCAGGACCACCGCGGTGATCACCGTGAACTCGAAGCCGAAGCCCAGATCCGAATTGATCACGCCGACCCGGCCGACCACGATCAGGCCGGCGGCCGCGCCGCAGAAGCCGGCGAAGCCGTAGACCAGCAGCAGGAGCCGCTGGATGGGGATACCGGTCTCGACCGCGGAGCGCGGCGAGCCGCCGAGCGCCAGGAGCTGGCGCCCCGGAACCGTCCGGGCGAGCGCCACGGCGCCGCCGAGCGCCACCAGGGCGGCGGCCAGCACCGGCAGGCCGATGCCCGCGATCTGGGCGCGCGCGAACCAGAGGATCGGGCCGCTGACCGCGGTCAGCGCGGCGCCGGTGAGGTGCAGTGCCAGACCCCGGTAGAGCGTCAGCGTGCCGAGCGTCGCGATCAGCGGGCTGAGCCCGACGCGCCCGATCAGCAGCGCGTTGAACGCCCCGAGCGCGGTCCCGGTCAGCAGGGCCAGCGGGTAGGCGAGAGGGCCCACCAGGGTCGTGAGCTGGGCCTCGATGCGCGTGCCGGCAAGGAAGGCGGCAAAGCACAAGGAGAGGTTGGCGACCGAGCCGATCGAAAGATCGATCCCGCGGGTCGCGATCACGAAGGTCATGCCCACGGCGGCGATCACGGTGGCCGAGGCCTGGAGCAGGACGTTCTTGAGGTTGTCGAGGTCGGCAAAGCGTCCGGAGAGCAGGGAAAAACCGATGCAGACGAGCACGATCACCAGCAGCAGCGACACTTCCTGGGCGGCCGCGCGCGACAGGGTGGGCCTCATGCGGCGGCCCGCCCGGTCGAAGCCAGCGCCATGATGTGATGCAGATCGGCCTCGGCGCGATCGAGGTCGGCGACCAGCCGGCCCTTGTGCAGGACCAGCACGCGGTGCGCCAGCGCCCGCAGCTCGGCCAGATCCGAGCTGATCAGCAGAAAGGCGACGCCGGCCGCCGCCCGCTCCAGGATCATCCGGTGGACCGCCTCGCGGGCGCCGATGTCGACCCCTTTGGTCGGCTCGTCGAGGATGCAGACCGCAGGATTGCCCTCGAACCAGCGGCCGAGGATCGCCTTCTGCTGGTTGCCGCCCGAGAGCGTGACCATCGGAGCCTCGAGGCCCGGATGGTCGACGCCGAACGCCGTCGCGATGCCCGCGGCGAGGTCCCTCTCGCGGCCCGGAGCCAGGAGGCGCAGGTGCCCCGTCTGCAGCTCGGCGAGGCAGGGCGCCGTCAGGTTCTCGCGCAGCGGGCGCGCGAGGTAGGCCTGGTCGCGGCGCCGGTCCTCGGACACCAGGACCAGCCCGCGGGCGCGGGCCGCGCGCGGGCTTCGCCTCGTGAACGGCCGGCCCGCCAGGATCACCTCGCCCTGGCCGCGGCGCAGTCCCAGCAGCAGCTCGGCGGTCTCGCTGCGCCCGGCGCCGACCAGGCCCGCCAGTCCCAGGATCTCGCCCGCCCGCAGGGTGAAGCCGACATCCTGCACCAGGCTGCCATCGGCGAGGCCGCTCGCCTCGAGGACCACGGGCGCATCCTTGAGGCCCGCCGGCAGGCTGGTCACCGGCTCACCGAGGTCGTGCCCGACCATCAGCCGGGCGAGGCGCGCGAGCGGGATCTCGGCGGGCGTGCCGTCGCCGACCACGGCGCCATCCCGCAGGACCACGATCCGATCCGCGAGCTCGTACACCTCCTCCATGAAATGGGTGATGTAGAGGATGCCGAAGCCACGGGTCCGCAGCCGGCGCACGACCTCGAACAGGCGCTGGCGCTCCGGCAGGCTGAGACAGGTGGTCGGCTCGTCCAGGATCAGCAGCGAGGACGAGCGGTGGATCGACTTCGCGATCTCGACCAGCTGGCGCTCGCCGAGCGAGAGCGCATCGACCTCGGCCATCGGGTCGATCGCACTGCCTAGGAGATCTTGGAGCAGCGTTGCCGCGGTCGCCCGCATCGCCTTGCGGTCGACCAGTCCCGCCCGCCGCGGCAGATGCGGCAGGTGGATGTTCTCGGCGACCGACAGGTTGCCGAACAGGCTCAGCTCCTGATGGATGGTCCCGATTCCCAGGCGGTCGGCCAGCGCCGTCGAGAGGGCCGGGTAGGTCCGGCCGAAGAACTCGATGGTGCCCGCATCGGGCGCGATCACCCCGCAGAGGATGTTCTTGAGCGTCGACTTGCCGGCGCCGTTCTCGCCGACCAGCATCACGACCTCGCCCGGGCGGACGATGAGGCCCACGCCCTTCAGCACCGCCACGCCCGCGAAACTCTTCGCGATGCCGCGCAGGGCCACGAGCGGCGCCTGTCCAGCCTCCGCCCCGGCCGTTGCTGCCCCGAGATTCGCCACGTGCACCCTCGCGCTCACGGCGAGGTCGACGGCCCCGCCTTGGCCCGATCCTCGAACGAATGGCGGGGTGCGTCAATCCGCGATGGCCGCGGCGAGGCCATGCACCGGCGCCGAGCGCCGGCCGGTCAGATCTCGCCGCCGTTCAAGTTGCTACCTCAGACGATCCGTGGCTGCGGCACCGGGACGATGAACTGGCCGCCCCGCGCCCGGTACTCCGCCTGCTGGCGCAGCACCTCCTGCTCGTAGTTCCAGGCGAGCAGCAGGACGTAGTCCGGCATCTCCTCCAGCAGGCTCGCGACCGGCCGGATCTCGAGATGACTGCCGGCGCAGACCTTGCCGTGCTTGTGCGGATTGACGTCGACCGCGAAGTCGATCAGCTGGCGATCGATGCCGGCGAAGCTCAGGAGCGTGGTCGCCATGCCGCCGGCGGCACCGTAGGCGGCGATCCGCTGGCCCCGGCCGCGCAGGTGCGAGAGCAGGTCGGCCAGCGCCTGCCGGCTCGCCGCCGCCCGCTCCGCGAAGCTGGCATAGAAGGCATAGGCGCCGGCACCCTTGGCGGTCTCTTCGCGCAGCAGCTCGTCCCGGCCGGCGCTCGCCCGCTGGCGCTCGCTCAAGACCAGACGCAGCGAGCCGCCGAAGGTCGGCAGGCGCAGGACGTCGTCGATGAACAGGTCGTGGCGGCGGAACAGCCGGTCCAGAGACGTCAGCGAGAAGTACGACAGGTTCTGGTGGAAGATGGTGTCGTATTCGCAGCGCTCGATCATCTCGACGGCGTAGGGCATCTCGATGACCGCGCGGCCGGCGGGCTTGAGGAGCACGCGGATCGCCGCCGCGAAGTCGTTCGGATCCGGGATCAGGTTGATCAGGTTGTTGGCGAGCAGGAGGTCCGCGCGCCTGCCCTCCGCGGCGAGCTGGCGCGCGAGCTCGGCGGTGAAGAAGGCACCGATCGTCGCAACGCCGCCCGCTTGCGCGCGCGCGACCGGCCCGGGCGCCGGATCGATGCCGAGCGCGGGGATGCCGGCCTCGACGAACACCTTGAGCATGTAGCCGTCGTTGCTGCCGGCCTCGATGACCAGCGAGTCCGGCGTCAGCGCGCAGGTCTCGATCAGCGACCGCGCGCTTTGGCCATAATGCGCGACCAGAGCCCCCAGCACCGATGAGAAATACGGATAGTCGGCGCCGTACAGCACCTCCGGCGGCACCGTGTCCCGCAGCTGGAGGAGGGCGCAGCCGTCGCAGAAGGCGAGGATCAAGGGGTAGCGGGGCTCGGGCGCGCCGAGCTGGTCGCGGCTCAGCAGGATTTCGGCGAGCGGCACCTCGCCGAAGTCGAGAACCGGCGCCAGCCCGCGCCGGCCGCAGGCCCTGCAACATCCGTGATCGGGTGCCATCGCCACCTCAGCCGGGGTGGCTGATCATGAGCTTGCGGCCATGGAAGCCCTCGGCGAACCGCTCGGGCGCGTTGCATTCGAGCCCGCGCAACCGCAGCACGGCGAGCAAGGTCGCCTCGTCGAACCAGCTTCGCGCCCGTTGGCTGGGAAAATGCTCCAGCACGTGGCGCACCTTGCGTTCCGCCTGCACCGCCGGCAACGCCATGAACACGTTCGGGGTGCCGAGGTCGCCGTCGTACTTCGGCACTTCGTACTCCAGGATCAGGTGATCGCGAAAGCTGTTCCACGTCAGGTCCGACACGACCCGGTGGTCCTGATGCCGATCGTCCCGATAGTGGGTGAAGATCAGATCGGGCTCGAGCTCCGTCTTCAGGCTCTCGAAGGTGTCCTTGATCTGCTCGCCCTGCCAGGGGAAGTACCCGTCACGGAAGTCGGCAAAGACGGTCCGGAGGCGCGCCGGCTTGCAGAGGGCGGCGGCGCTGTGCTCGGCTTCGCGGCGCCGGTCGGCCGGCGCGCTGAGCACGACCCAGTCGATCTCGGTGTCCGGGTAGCGCTCGATCAGGGCCAGGATCGAGCCGGCGCAGCCGATCTCGATGTCGTCGCAGTGCGCGCCGAGGTAGAGCACGCGCAGCGGGCGGTGAGCCGGCTTGCCCCAGTGCCAGCCGATCATCCCGAACTCGCTTCCCAACACCAGCTGGGCGACGGTGGTCTCGTCATCGCCGGCGCTCACGGGGCGGTCGGTCGGCGCGCCCGTCGCCGGGCTCGCGCCGTCACGGTCCCAGACCGCCCACGGCGCCCGCCCCTGGGTGAACAGATCCTCGAGCTGCTGGCGCTCCTTGAACGTGTCCATGCCGACCCAGTAGCCATCGTAGCGGTAGGCCGTCAGCTCGCGCCGGGCGATCAGGCGCTGGAAGGGCTCGTTGACCAGATCCTCGCCCGACTGCATGACATCGAAGATCGACTGGCGCAGGACGAAGAAGCCGCCGTTGATCCAGAAGCCCGCCGCGCGCGCCAGCTGAATGTCCTGGACACGATGGTCCTTGCCGATCGAGACGACGTGGAACGTCTGGCTGGGGCGCACCGCCAGGAAGGTTGCGATCTTGCGGCGGCGGACCGCGTGCTCGATCAGATCGGGCAACGGCAGGTCGGTCAGCACATCGGCGTAGTTGGCAAGGAACAGCTCCTCACCTTCCAGGTGCCGGCGCACGGCGATCAGACGCTCGCCGACGTTGCTGCGGCGGCCGGTCTCGGCGAAGGTGATCCGCCAGCCATCGATATCGCGCTTGAGCAGCTCGATGCGCGCGCCCCCCTCCGAATAGACGAAGTCGTTGGACAGCCATTCCTTGTAGTCCATGAAATAGCGTCGGACCACGTCGCCCTGGTAGCCGAGGCAGAGGATGAAGTCGCGGTGGCCGTAGTGCGCATAGTAGCGCATCAGGTGCCACAGCACCGGCCGGTAGCCGAGCGGCACCATGGGTTTGGGCACCGTGGTCGAGAGCTCGCGCATGCGCATGCCCTCACCGCCGCAGAACAGCACGACTTTCATCGCAGACACGCGCTCCGGCCGTGGCGCCGACGCAGCCTCAGCACAGCGTCACCTCCGGGATCGGAACGATGAAGCGGGCGCCCCATGCGCGCGCGAAGGCCAGCTGCTCGACGATCTCGTCGCGCAGGTTCCAGGGCAGGATCAGAATGTAGTCCGGCTTCGCCTGTTCGAGCAGCTCGGGTGCCCGGATCGGGATGTGGGTGCCCGGCAGGAACTTGCCCTGCTTGTAGGGGTTGCGATCGACCGTGAACGCCAGGAGGTCGGTGCGGATTCCGCAGTAGTTCAAGAGCGTGTTGCCTTTGCCCGGGGCGCCGTAACCGGCAATCGTCTTGCCGGCCCGGCGCAGCCCGATCAGACACTCGAGCAGCCGCCACTTCAGCTCGCGCACCCGCGGCTCGAAGCCGGCGTAGCCCTCGATGCGGTCGTAGCCCGCGGCCCGCTCCCTGGCGCGCAGCGCGTCGACGGCGGCACGGTGCGGGTGCGCCGCGCCCGCGTGGCCGGCGTAGATGCGCAAGGAGCCGCCGTGCGTCCAGAGCTCCTCGACCCCAAAGATCACCAGCCCATGGGCCGCCAGGATCGCCTCGAGGGCCAGGAACGAGAAATACGAGAAGTGCTCGTGGTAGATGGTGTCGAACTGGACGCCCTCGATCAGGCGCATCAGATGCGGGACCTCGATGGTGACCACGCCCCGGGGTTTGAGCAGACCTCGAACGCCACGCACAAACGAGCCGAGGTCGGGGACCTGGGCGAGCACGTTGTTGATCACGATCAGATCCGCGCTCTGGCCTTCGGCGACGAGTTCGCGGGCCACGGCTTCGGTGAAGAACGCGGTCCGGGTCGGCACGCCCCTGGTGCGCGCGGCCGCCGCCACGTTGCCCGCCGGCTCGATGCCGAGCACCGGGATAGCCTGCTGCCCGAAATATTGGAGCAGGTAGCCGTCGTTGCTGCCCAGTTCGACCACCAGACTGTCCGCGGTCAGGCCCAGCCGCTCGATCATGGCGTCGGCGTAGGCGCGGGCGTGGCCCAGCCATGCCAGCGAGTAGGATGAGAAATACGCGTATTCGCTAAAGATCGCCTGCGGGCTCACGTACTCCTCGAGCTGGACCAGGAGGCACTGGTCGCAGACCCAGACGTGCAGCGGGTAAAACGGCTCGACCTGGTTGAGCTGCTCCTGGCCGAGGTAGCTTTCGCACAGCGGCGACATGCCGAGATCGATGAAGGTGTGGCTCAACGCCGAGCCACAGAACCGGCACCGGCCCTGCGCCCCCGGCACCGCCGCCGACGAGCGGTCGCTTGGCCGTTCTGCGGCTCGGGTCTCTTCGTCTGCGCCCGCCTGCTCCATGTTGCGACCACGGTCGAAGCCAGCTTACCGGCTGGCCAGCTGGCTCCTCTCGATGGTCAGCTCGGACTCCGCCTCCAGGCGGCGCAGACCGGGCGGGATGCCGAAGACGCGCCATTTCACCTGCTCGGCGGTCTTCCACGCCCCCGGCACGAACACCGCGACCAGATCGACCGCGACCCGCGCCGCATTCCAGTTGTGTGTCCACCAGCGCAGCAGGTGGCCGAAACAACGCCAGCGTTGGCCCGAATCGACCAGGTGGCGCCGGACCGCGGCCACGTAGTTGGCGTACAGGCGAAGGCTCGGAATTCCCGGCCGCCCGGTCCGCCGGGCGTCGTGCCAGGCCAGTTGCTCGTGCGACCCGGCCACGGACCGGGTGTAGCGCCCCGGGTGGTCGCGCACTTGCAGGAGCGGCTCGCGGATCTGGACGAAGCGGCCGCACAGCGCGAGTTCCGCGAGCAGAGCGCGATCGCCGCCGTGATAAGCGCCGTGCAGCCGCGTGCGGCGCAGCGCCGCGCGGCGGATCAGCCCGTACAGCTCGGTGCAGGTGTGGGATTGCAGCACCAACGTCGCAAACCGATCGGCGGCCGCGGGCGAGCCGGCACCCGTCAGGCTGCTGTCGTAGATGCTGAGAGGGTGGCCGGCCGCATCGATCTGCTCGACCAGGGACTGGCACAAGACGACCTCGGGCTTGGCATCCATGACCGCAACCGTGCGCGCCAGGTATTCGGGATGCAGAACGTCGTCGTGCGCTGCCCACTTGAAATAGTCGCCCGAGGCCAGCTCAAACGTGTGGTTCCAGTTTGGACTCGCACCTCGATTGCGGTCGCTGCGAACGTAACGGATGCGGCGGTCGCGCGCCGCATAGGACTGGCAGATCGCGGGGGTGTCATCGGTCGAGGCGTTGTCGGAAATAATCAGCTCGAAATCTTCGAAAGTCTGGCGGAGGATCGAGTCCAGGGCCTGTCCTACATAATTTGCGCCGTTAAAAACGGGCAGCCCGATACTGACCCGGGGGTTTTGACCGTGCAGTCCGACCTGTAACGGTTCCGCGCGATCACACCACGCCGTTGCGCTCATGCCCCCTCGCTACCAGCCAGCCGCCACCGAGACGGAATGCATGGTAAATTATCGGATAGTTAAATCCCTTTTTCAACGGTTGAAGTTAGCTGTCGCAAGCGGGCCGCAGTGGTGTGATGCAAAAGACGCACCAACCTAGAGTTGTATCGCGCATCGCGGGAGTGCGCCGGCCATTTTTCACGGATCGCGAAATTGACGGATCTCTTGCAGGCCGACCGGCGCCACGGCCAGCAGGAGCGCCGCCGGCGGCGCACAGATCAGGAGGTTCAAAAGCCGCGAGGCGACCGCCAGAGCCAGACTGTCGGCCGGGGGGACGCCGGCCAGAACGAGCAGTCCGATCAACGATCCCTCGAACACGCCCAGGCCGTCGATCGCGATCGGCAGGCGGGCCAGGAGTATGGCCACCGAGAGGGCGGCGGCAAAGTCGACCGGCCCGACCGCGATCCGGAGCGCCAGCGCCACGACGTAGCTCGCGACCAGGATCAGCAGATACTCGACCACCGTGAGCAGGACGAAGGCGGCCACCACGCCGGGGCTCGAGAGATAGGCGACATAGCTGGCATGGACCGCCGCGAGCGAGGCCGCGAGCTTTCGCCCCAGGCGGCCGCGCAACCACGCGAGCGGCCGCAGGACGCCGCGCCAGAAGGAGAGCAGGACGCCCGCGACCAGCAGGGCGAGCGCCGCCAGTACGACCAGAAGGCCCGTCCGCAGCTCCGCGCGCCCGGCCAGCTCGGCGCTGAGATACGCGAGCGCCGCGGCCGCCGCGCTGAGCGCCACCACGGCACCGATCAGCCGCTCGAGCGCGATCGAGGCGATGCTCTTGCTGCCCGGCACGCCGCGGCGCCACAGCCACGCGCTGCGCAGCACGTCGCCGCCGACGGTGGCGGGCATGATGATGCCGGAGAGCGTCGCCAGAGAGTACAGTCCCCAGCATTCCCAGAGCGGCACGCGCGCGCCCTGCGCGGTGAGCAGGAGGCGCCATTTGTAGCTCATCAGCAGACGATCGGCCGCGAACAGCGCGGCCGCGAGACCCAAAAGGCTCGGCCGCGCCGTGCGCACCAGGTCGACGAACCGGCCCCAGTCGACGACCCATGCCACCGCGCCGATCGCGAGCAGGGTGAGCGCCAGCTGCAGGCGCCGGCCGCGGGATGCCCTGGCGCCGCGCGCCGCAACGCCGGCGTCGGTGCCGGCCGGCGCGGCGGAAGCTTCCCCGAGGACGTGAGCGTCGTCAGCCATCTGATGGCTCCGCCAGGGATCATGCGCCGACCCGGTGGCAAGCATGATGAGCCCACCGGCCCAACTTGGCAAACCGCCGAGCGCCGCCACGAACGGCCGCCCGCAAAATCACCGTAAAGGTTTGACGACGTTTTTATGGCCGGCCCGCGGATCCGGAATGGCGCCTTTACGCCCGGCGCTGCCATTTGGCGTGCTTAGAAAAGAGACGCCGAAGGCCGCCCGATGCTCGATCTCGCCTACCTGGCGCTCGCGCTGGCGAGCTTTGCCCTGTTCGCCCTCGCCGTGCGCGGCTGCGAGCGGCTGTGAGGCCGCCATGCTGCTCGACTTCGTGATCGGCGGCGTGGTCGCCCTGCTGCTGCTCGGCTACCTCGGCTACGCGCTGCTCCGGCCCGAAGAGTTCTAGGCAGGGGGACGCATCGCCGTGCCATCCGACCTGCTTCAGGTCCTGATCTACTTCGCGATCATCCTCGCCGGCACGCCATTGATCGGCGGCTACATGGCCCGGGTGTTCAAAGGCGAGCGGACGCTGCTGTCGCCGGTGCTGGCGCCGGTCGAGCGCGCGATCTACGGCCTGTGCGGCATCGATCCGGAGCGCGAGCAGCACTGGAGCCGCTATGCGCTGGCCGTGCTCGCGCTCAACGCGGTCGGCTGGCTGCTGCTCTACGCCATCCTGCGCCTGCAGGATCTCTTGCCCTGGAACCCCGAGCGCCTGCCGCCGATGCCGCCCTACCTCGCCTTCAACGCCGCGGTGAGCTTCGTCACCAACACCGACTGGCAGGCCTACGGCGGCGAAACCACGCTCAGCTATTTCAGCCAGATGGCCGGCCTCACGGTCGAGAACTTCGTGTCCGCCGCGACCGGGATCGCGGTCGGCATCGCGGTCATCCGCGGCTTCGTCGGCCGGACGGTGCGCACGCTCGGCAATTTCTACGTCGACCTGACCCGGGCCGTGCTCTACGTCCTCCTGCCGCTCTCGATCGCGGGCGCCCTGATCCTGGTCTGGCAGGGCACGCCGCAGAACCTCGACCCCTACGTCAGCGCGACCACGCTCGAAGGCGGCCGGCAGGTGCTGGCGCAGGGTCCGGCCGCCTCGCAGATCGCGATCAAGCAGCTCGGCACCAACGGCGGCGGCTTCTTCAACGCCAACTCCGCGCATCCTTACGAGAATCCGACGCCGCTCTCGAACCTGCTCGAGATGGTCATGATCCTCATGATCCCGGCCGCCTTCTGCTCGACCTTCGGGCACATGGCGGGCGACAAGCGGCAGGGCTGGGCGATCTTCGCCGCCATGGCGGTCCTGTTCACCGCCGGCCTCGCCAGCGTCTATGCGTTCGAGCGCCAGGGCAACCCGCTGCTGGCGAGCGCCGCGATCGACGCTTCCGCGGGCAACATGGAAGGCAAGGAGGTGCGCTTCGGAGTCGTCAATTCGGCGCTCTGGGCGAGTGCCACCACGGCCGCGTCCAACGGCTCGGTCAACGCCATGCAGGACAGCTTCACGCCGCTCGGCGGGCTCGCGCTGCTGCTCAACATGCAGATCGGCGAGGTCGTGTTCGGCGGCGTCGGCGCCGGCTTCTACGGCATGCTGGTGTTCGTCGTGCTGACCGTGTTCATGGCCGGCCTGATGGTCGGCCGCACGCCCGAATACCTCGGCAAGAAGATCGAGGCCAAGGAGGTCAAGCTCGCGGTCCTGGCCTTCCTCTCGATGCCGGTGGGCGTCCTGATGTTCAGCGCGCTGTCGGCGGTCCTGCCGGCGGCGGTCGCCTCGATCCAGAACCCAGGGCCCCACGGCCTGTCCGAGATCCTCTACGCCTACAGCTCGGCGACCGGCAACAACGGCTCGGCGTTCGCGGGCTTCAACGCCGCCGCCCCCTTCCATGCCACGCTCCAGGGCATCGCCATGCTGCTCGGGCGTTACGCCTTCATCGTGCCGACGCTCGCGATCGCGGGCAGCCTCGGCGCCAAGCGGACCGTGCCGGTCTCGGCCGGCACCTTCCCGACCGATGGCGCCCTGTTCGTCGGCCTGCTGGTCGCGGTCATCCTGATCATGGGCGGCCTCACCTTCTTTCCGGCGCTGGCGCTGGGCCCGATCGCCGAGCACTTGGCGATGCTTGCCGGCCAGACCTTCTGAGCCGAGGCCAGGGCCCCATGCTGCTCGCGAAACGCCGTGCGCATCCGATCCTGCAAGCGCCGGGCATCGTCCTGCTCGACCCAGGGATTGCCGCGCAGGCGGCCTGGGTGGCGTTCAGGAAGCTCGACCCGCGAAGCCTGATCAGGAACCCGGTCATGTTCGTGGTCGAGGTGGTCGCCGCCCTGGCAACGCTCGAGTTCCTGCGCGACCTCGCGACCGGCGGGGCGGAGGTCGGGCTGATCGGCCAGCTTGCGGCCTGGCTCTGGTTCACCGTGCTGTTCGCGAATTTCGCCGAGGCGGTCGCCGAGGGGCGCGGCCGGGCGCGCGCCGACGCGCTGCGCGCGACCCAGCAGGAGACCACCGCCAAGCGGCTGGCCTCGGCCGAGGCCGCGACCTTCGAGCTGGTGTCGAGCCGCGACCTCGAGCAGGGCCAGATCGTCCTGGTCGAGGCGGGCGACGTCATCCCCGCCGACGGCGACGTCGTCGAGGGCATCGCGTCGGTCGACGAATCGGCGATCACCGGCGAATCCGCGCCGGTGATCCGGGAGAGCGGCGGCGACCGCTCGGCGGTCACCGGCGGCACCCGGGTCGTGTCCGACTGGCTCAAGGTCCAGGTGACCGCGCGGCCCGGCGAGAGCTTCCTCGACCGCATGATCGGCCTGGTCGAGGGCGCGAGACGCCAGAAGACGCCGAACGAGGTGGCACTCAACATCCTCCTGGTCGGCATGACGATCATCTTCCTGATCGTGGTCGCGACGCTCGAGCCGTTCGCGATCTACTCGGGCACCACGGTCCCGGTCGCGCTGCTGGCAGCACTGCTCGTGACCCTGATCCCGACCACGATCGGCGGCCTGCTGTCGGCGATCGGCATCGCCGGCATGGACCGGCTGGTCAGGACCAACGTGATCGCGAAGTCCGGGCGCGCGGTCGAGGCGTCGGGCGACGTCGACACGCTGCTGATCGACAAGACCGGCACGATCACCTTCGGCAGCCGCAGGGCGGATGCGTTCATCCCGCTGCCGGGCACGACCGAGCACGAGCTCGCGGAGGCGGCAGCGCTCGCCTCGCAGAGCGACGAGACCCCCGAGGGCCGCTCGATCGTCGAGCTGGCAAGACGCAGGTACGGCATCCAGGCCGACGCCCTGCGGGTCGCGCAGGTCATCGCCTTCTCCGCCCAGACCCGGATGAGCGGCGCCGTGCTCAAGGATGGCACCGAGCTGCGCAAGGGCGCTGAGGACGCCATCCTGGCCTACGCCGGTCTCGCCGAGACCACGGGCCTGCGGCGGATCGTCGAGCCGATCGCAAAGTCCGGCGGCACGCCCCTGGTGGTCGCGCGCGACCGCCGGCCGCAGGGCGTCGTCCACCTCAAGGACATCATCAAGCCCGGCATCCGCGAGCGCTTCGCGGAACTGCGCCGCATGGGCATCCGGACCGTGATGATCACCGGCGACAATCCGCTCACGGCAGCCGCGATCGCGGCCGAGGCAGGCGTCGACGATTTCCTGGCCGAAGCGACGCCCGAGCGCAAGCTCGAGCTGATTCGCGCCGAGCAGGCCAAGGGGCGCCTGATCGCGATGTGCGGCGACGGCTCGAACGATGCGCCGGCACTCGCCCAGGCGGACGTCGGCGTCGCGATGAACGATGGCACCCAGGCCGCCCGCGAGGCCGCCAACCTGATCGACCTCGACAGCGATCCGACCAAGCTCATGGAGGTGGTGCGGGTCGGCAAGCAGCTGCTGATCAGCCGCGGCGCGCTCACCACCTTCTCGATCGCCAACGACGTCGCCAAATACTTCGCGATCCTGCCGGCCCTGTTCGTTGCCGCCTACCCGCAGCTCGGACGCCTCAACGTCATGGGCCTCGCGAGCCCCGAGAGCGCCATCCTGTCGGCCGTGATCTTCAACGCGCTGATCATCATCTGCCTGATCCCGCTGGCCCTGCGCGGTGTCCGCTACGTGCCCTCGAGCGCGGCGGCACTGCTGCGGCGCAACCTTTTGATCTACGGCATCGGCGGCCTGATCGTACCGTTCATAGGCATCAAGCTGATCGACCTCGCGGTGGTCGCCATCGGACTGGTATGAGGAGCCGGGGACATGCTTTTGGAACTGCGTCCCGCGATCGTCATGATGCTGCTGATGACCGCCTTGACCGGGATCGCCTATCCGCTCGCCATGACCGGAATCGCCCAGGTGCTCTTTCCGGAGCAGGCGAACGGCAGCCTGATCGTGCAGGGCGGCACCGTGATCGGCTCGGCCCTGATCGGCCAGCGGTTCGGCGATCCCCGCTATTTCCACCCCCGGCCGTCCTATGCCGGCGATGGCTACGCGGCGGACAATTCGGGCGGCTCCAACCTCGCGCCGACCAACCGGGTGCTGGTCGAGGCGGTGCGCACGCGGGCGGCGGCGCTGACCACGGGGATGGACGAGACGCGGGTGCCGATCGACCTCGTCACCGCCTCGGGCAGCGGCCTCGACCCGGATCTCTCGCCGGCGGCGGCACTCTTTCAGGCGCCGCGCGTCGCCCGGGCGAGGAGTCTGCCGTTGTCGGCGGTGCAGGCCTTGGTCCGTGAGCATACGGAGGGCCGCGACCTCGGCCTGCTCGGTGAGCGGCGGGTCAACGTCCTGCTCCTCAATCTGGCGCTCGAGCGACTCGCCGCCGAGCGCCCGAGTCCCGGGCCGGCGCCGGATCGCAATCCCGATGGCTGACCACGACGACGACGCCCGGCCGACCCCGGAGGCGCTGCTCGAGGCGGCGAAGAAGGAGGGCCGCGGCCGGCTCAAGATCTTCCTCGGCCCCTATCCGGGCGTCGGCAAGACCTACGCCATGCTCCAGGCGGCGCAGGAACGCCGCCGCGAGGGCGTCGACGTCGCGGTCGGCGTGGTCGAGACCCACGGCCGCGCCGAGACCGAGGCGCTGCTGCGCGGCCTCGAGCTGGTGCCCCGGCGCAAGCTCGCCTACCGCGGCCGGGTGTTCGGCGAGATGGACCTCGACGCTTTGCTCTGGCGCCTGCCCAGGCTCGCGATCGTCGACGAGCTCGCCCACACCAACGTGCCGGGCTCCCGCCACGTCAAGCGCCATCAGGACGTCGAGGAGCTGCTGTTCGCCGGCATCGACGTCTACACCACCCTCAACATCCAGCACCTCGAGAGCCTGAACGACGTGGTCGCGCGCATCTCGCGCGTGCGCGTGCGCGAGACCCTGCCCGACAAGGTGCTGGAGATGGCCGACGAGATCGAGCTGGTCGACCTGCCGCCGGACGACCTGATCCAGCGCCTGCGCGAGGGCAAGGTCTACATCCGCGACCAGGTCGGGCACGCGATCCGCCACTTCTTCAGCAAGGGCAACCTCACCGCCTTCCGCGAGCTCGCCATGCGCGCCGCCGCCGCGCGGGTCGACGCGCAGATGGTCGACTACATGCGCGCGCACGCGATCGCCGGCCCGTGGCCGACCCAGGACCGGCTGCTGGTGTGCATCAACGAGTCCCCGGTCGCGAAGAAGCTCGTGCGCACCGCCAAACGCATGGCCGACCGGGCGCGCATGCCCTGGCTCGCGGTCAACGTGCACACGCCGGGCCACGAGAGCCTGCCCGAAGATGCCAGGGACCGGATCGCGGAGGCGCTCCGGCTGGCCGAGAGCCTGGGCGGCGAGACCGCGACCCTGCATGCCGAATCCGACGTCGCCAAGGAGCTTCTGGGGTTCGCGCAGTCCCGCAACATCAGCCGCATCCTGCTCGGCCGCCCGCGCCGGCGGCGCTGGTCGGGCTGGCTGCGCGAGCGGGTCACCAAGCGCCTGCTCGACCAGGCGGGCCGGTTCGAGATCACGATCGTGACCCCCGAGGAGGAGGCGGCGACCGAGGGTCAGGTGATCCAGTCGAGCACGCCCGAGCTCAGGCCCGACCTGCGCGCGTTCGGCTGGGCGACGCTCGCGGTCGCCATCGCGGTCGCGATCGCCCATGTCGCGGACCGCTTCCTGCCGACCGCCAATCTGTCCCTGATCTTCCTGATGGCGGTCCTGCTGGCGGCGATCCGCTTTGGCCTCTGGCCGTCGGTCTATGCCAGCCTCCTGAGCTTCGTCGCCTACAATTTCTTCTTCACCGAGCCGCGCCACACCTTCCTGGTCAAGCACCGCGAGGACGTGCTGACCATGATCCTGTTCCTCGTGGTCGCGGTCATCGTCGGCAATCTGGCGGCGCGCCTCAAGGCGCAGGTCGAGACCATGCGCACGACCGCGCGACGCACCGCCAACCTCTACGACTTCAGCCGCCGGATCGCCGGCGCCGCAGCACTCGACGACGTGCTGTGGGCGGCGGTCCACCATGTCGCCTCGACCCTGCAGTGTCGCTCGCTGGTCCTGTTGCCGCGCGACGGCCGGCTCGAGATCGCGGCCGGCTACCCGCCCGAGGATCAGATTTCGCCGACCGCCTGGGGGGCCGCCCAATGGGCCTGGGAGCACAGCCAGCCGGCAGGCTGGAGCTCGGACACGCTGCCGGCCTCGGACTGGCTGTTCCTGCCGCTCGCGACCGGGCGGGGCTCGATCGGCCTGCTCGGGGTCGCGTTCGAAAACCCGGGCCGCGCGCTGACGCCGGAGCAGCGGCGCCTGCTCGACGCCGTGGTCGACCAGGTGGCGGTCGCGATCGAGCGCACCCATCTGGCGAGCGACATCGAGGACGCGCGGCTCTTGACCGAGACCGAGCGGCTGCGCTCGGCGCTGCTGTCGTCGGTCTCTCACGACCTGCGCACGCCCCTGGTCTCGATCATCGGCTCGGCGACCAGCCTCGCCAGCTGCGAGGGCGCGCTCACCGATGCCGACCGCGCCCAGCTGCTGCAGACGATCCTCGAGGAGAGCGAGCGGCTGAACCGGTTCGTGCAGAACCTCCTGGACATGACGCGCCTCGGCTACGGTGCTTTGCAGCCGAACCGCGACTGGGTCGACCTGCGCGAGATCGTCGGCCGGGCGGCACGCCAGATGGCGAGATCAGCGTCGGCGTTGAAGGTCGAGGTCGACATCCCGGACACCGTGCCGCTCCTCTACGTGGACCCGGTGCTGATCGAGCAGGTCCTGGTCAACATCCTCGACAACGCGGCCAAGTACTCGCCGGCCGGCGGGCGGATCGAGATCGCGGCCGCCCTCGAAGGCGACGAGGTCAGCGTGCGCGTCAGCGACCAGGGACCCGGCATCCCGGCCGAGGCGCGCGCGACCGTGTTCGACGTGTTCTACCGGGTGCGCGCCGGCGACAAGCAGACCGCGGGCACCGGCCTCGGGCTCTCGATCTGCCGCGGCCTGATCGAGGGCCACGGCGGTCGGATCGAGGCGCTGCCGGGCCCGGGCGGGCGCGGCACCACGATCGCCTTCTGGCTGCCGGCGCGGCCGGTGCCCGAGATGATCGAGGGCGGTGATGAGCGCGAGGCCGCCGCCGATGGCGGCGTCAGCCGGCCATGACCACCGATCGCCTCGCGCGCATCCTGGTGGTCGACGACGAGCCCCAGATCCGCAAGTTCCTGCGCATCAGCCTGAGCGCGCACGGCTATGAGGTGATCGAGGCCGCGCGCGGCGAGGAAGCCGTGCGCCAAATGCGCGACCGGCAGCCCCGATCTCGTGATCCTCGACCTGGGCCTGCCGGACTTCGATGGCCAGGAGGTGATCGCGCGCATCCGCGAATGGTCGAAGGTGCCGATCATCGTGCTCTCGGTGCGCGCCGCCGAGGCCGAGAAGGTGGCAGCGCTCGATCTCGGCGCCGACGACTACATCACCAAGCCGTTCGGCATCCACGAGCTGCTCGCCCGGGTGCGCGCCGTGCTGCGCAGCCGCAGCCTCGAGGGCGAGCAACCGTTGGCGGTGGTGACGGTCGGCGAGCTTGCGATCGACATTGCCCGCCGCCGGGTTCGCGTTGCCGGTGCCGAGGTCAGGCTGTCGCGCAAGGAGTTTGCGCTGCTGCGCCTGCTCGCCCGGCACGCCGGCCGGATCGTGACCCACCAGCAGCTGCTGCGCGAGGTCTGGGGGCCGGCGCACGAGCACGAGACCCACTATCTGCGGATCTACATCGGCCACCTGCGCCAGAAGCTCGGCGACGACCCCACCCGCCCTCGTTACATCGGCAACGAGCCGGGGGTCGGCTATCGCCTGCTCGACGCTGATTGCGAGTGACCGGCTTGGAGATTTCGCACCTCCCCGGCCCGCGGTTGCAGCCGGCGGGAACGCTCGGATCCGACCAGCCGCCTGCGGTGAACGCACAAGGAGAATCGGCGATCGGGCGCGCGCTCGCGCCCGGCGCCATCGTCGGACCGACGCTGCGGCCGCGCACGCCGGCGCGCAAGCGGGACCGCGCCGCGCCCGTGATTTCCCGCTTCGGTCCGGTCTTGTACGTGGTCGGCCTGCTCCTGATCGGTCTGGGCGGCGTCATGCTCGCGCTCGCCCTGGCCGACCTGAACGTCACCAACTCCGACTGGCGGACCTTCATGGCGGCCGGCATGACGACCGTCTTCTTCGGCGGCGCGCTGGCGCTGGCGAACCGGGGGGACAACTTCAACCTGGACGTATCCCAAGGCTTCATGTTGACCACGCTGGCGTGGCTCGCCGTGGTCGCCGCCGGCGCCCTGCCGTTCATCTTCTCGCGGAGCCGGCTGTCGGTCACGGACGCCTTTTTCGAATCGATGTCGGGCTTCACGACCACCGGCTCGACGGTCATCGTCGGCCTCGACCAGCAGCCGCCCGGCCTCCTGCTCTGGCGCTCGCTGACGCAGTGGATCGGCGGCCTCGGCATCGTCGTCATGGCGATCATCATGCTGCCGTTCCTGCGGGTCGGCGGCATGCAGCTGTTCCGCACCGAGTTCCTCCGAGCGTTCGGACAAGATCTTCCCGCGCGCGGTCGAGATGGGCCGCTGGATCAGCTCGACCTACCTGCTGCTCACGCTGCTGTGCACGATCTCCCTCAAGCTCGCCGGCATGAGCTGGTTCGATGCCTGCAACCACGCGATGACCACGCTCGCGACCGGGGGCTTTTCGACCAAAGATGCCTCGATCGGCTTCTACAACAGCCCGGCGATCGAATGGATCGAGGTCGTGTTCATGACCGCGGGCGCGCTGCCGCTGACCTTCTATCTGCGGGCGGCGCTGCAGGGGCCGCGCGCGATCCTCGAGGATGCCCAGGTCTGGGTCTTCCTCGCGGTCCTCGGCACCGCCATTCTGGCGATGGCGACCTGGGTCTGGCTCGAGCTCCGCATGCCGGCCGCAGAAGCGCTCCGCGAGGCCGCCTTCAGCGTCACCTCGGTGATCACCGATACCGGCCTCACCTCCGCCGACTACAACCAGTGGGGGAGCTTCGCCATCGGCCTATTCTTCCTGCTGTTCTTCGTCGGCGGCTGCGCCGGCTCGACCGCGGGCGCGATCAAGATCTTCCGTTGGCGCATCATCTTTTCCTCGGTCCGCGGCCAGTTTCACAGCATGCGCCGGCCCCACGAGGTGATGGTCGCCACCTACAGCGGCCGGCGTCTGACCCCGGACCTGATGGGGTCGGTCGTGAACTTCTTCTTCCTCTACATCCTGACCTTCGCCGCCCTGTCGACGGCGATGATGCTGTTCGGGGTCGATTTCCTGACCAGCGTCAGCGGCGTGGCGCAGGCGATGGCGAACGCCGGGCCGGGCCTCGGCACCATCATCGGGCCGGCCGGCAACTTCGCGCCTCTGCCGGATGCCGCCAAGTGGATCGTGAGCTTCGCCATGCTCCTCGGCCGGCTCGAGCTCTTCACCATCCTCGTCCTCCTCACCCCCTCGTTCTGGCGGCCCTGAGGCGAGGCTTGAGCTACCGGCCGCGGGCGCGCCGTTCGCGCTCGGTTGCCGCCGGGTCGAGGCCGCCGCTCGGGTCGAGCACGACGCCATAATCGCGCCTTGCGGTCGCGGCCGAGATCAGGCCGTCCAGGAGGTCGTCCAGCACCCGCGCCGGATCGCGCTCGAGCGGATCGCCGAAGCCGCCGCCGGCCGGCCCCAGGCAGATGAAGCGATCGCCCGCATGCACCGCCATGTGCGGGACGTTGGACGGCAGATGCTCGCTCCCGCCCGCGGCGCGCTCCAGGATCAGCGCCGCCGGCTGGCCCTCGGCACCACCCCGGAAGCCCCAGGGGCGTGTCCCGTGGCCGTCGCCCTCGACCGAGCCGCCGCCCTCGGACAGGTATTCGAACTCGCGGACCGAGCCGAACCCGCCCCGCCATTGGCCGGCGCCCGATGCGTCCTCGCGCAGCTCGTAGCGCAGCACCCGCAGCGGCAGGTGGGATTCGATGTCCTCGATCGGGTTGTTGCGGGTGTTGGCGTAAAGCGTGTCGACCGCGTCCATGCCATCCATGCCGTCGCGGCCGCCGTAGCTGCCCTCGATGATCTCCATGTGCACCCAGTGGCTCTCGTCCTTGATGCCGGAGAACGCCAGCACCTTGAGGTTGCCGATCCCGGCCGCGACCTGCGCGGGCACCGCCTGGGCCAAGGCCTTCATGACCGCGTTCGCGATCTGGTTGCCGGCGCAAAAGCGCGCGATGGTCGGCGCCGGAAAGATCGGATTGGCGATCGAGCCCCGGGGTGCCGTGATCCGGATCGGCCGCGTCAGGCCGTCGTTGACCGGGATGTGGCCGTGCACCGCGGTGTCGAGCAGGATCGAGCGGATCGTGAGCCAGACCGCGATGTCGACCGTGCCGACGAAGGGCATGTTGATCGGCCGGTTGGACACCTGGTCGGCCGAGCCCGTGAGATCGACCGTGATCTCGTCGCCGGCGACCGTGAGCGTGACCACGATCGGCAAATTCCTCATGCGCGGATCGTCGCTCGCCAGGAAGCCGTCGACGCGGGTCTCGGCGCGATAGACGCCATCTGGCACCTTCGCGATCGCCGCCCGCATCAGCCGCTCGGCCTGGTCCATGACCGCGCTGCAGGCGGCCTCCACCGTGGCCAGGCCATAGCGCTCGCAAAGTTCCAAAAAACGGTCGGCGCCGATCCTTGCGGCCGCGACCTGCGCCTCCATGTCGCCGACCACGAGCTGCGGCGCCCGGATGTTGTCGCGCAAGATCTGCCAGACCGGCTCGATCCGCCGGCCCTGATCGTACACCTTGATCGACTTGAACTGCAGGCCCTCGGCGTAGGCGTCGATCGCATCGACGATGCCGCAGCTGCCGGGGGCGAGCGCCCCGATATCCAGATGGTGCGCGGTCGTCGCGGCGAACGCGACCAGGCGGTCCGCGACGAAGATCGGCACGATGAAGGCGACGTCGGGGCCGTGGCTCGCGCCGGCATAAGGGTCGTTGTGCATGATCACGTCGCCCGGCCGGAGCACATCGCCGCGCGCCTTGGTCTGGGCCAGCACGCCGCGCACGTAGCCCGGGATCGGCCCCGACTGGAGCGGCGTCGACTGCGCCGATTCGGCAAGACCGCGGCCCTTGGCATCGACCAGCGCCGCGCCGAAGTCCTCGGATTCGCGGATGATCGATGAATAGGACATGCGCATCAGCTTGTAGCCCATCTCGACCGCGATGCCTTCGAGCGCGCCGTGGATCACGCTCGCGGTCACCGGATCGACCTGGGCCTGGCCTGCCACTTCGCTCGCCCCGCCGCTCATGCCTGGCCTCCGATCCGGATGATCATGCTGCCGCTCAGGTCGAGCGCGACGCTGTGGCCGGGCGGCACGACGGTCGTGGAATCGTTCTGGAGGATGATCGCGGGACCCGCGAACGGTCGCTCCATGGGCAGGCGCTCGCGCGCGTAGAACGCGGTCTCGACCTGATCGAGGCGGCCGGCCTCGCGGAACATGCAGGGCCCGGACTTGATGCGCGCCGCGGCGAGCGAGCCGCCGCTCTCGGCGCGGGTCGCACCGATCGTCGGCACCGAGCCTGCCCCGGTCAGGCGCAGGTTGACGATCTCGATCGGGCTTGCCTCGAAGACGTGCCCGTACTCGGCCTGGTGCTGGCGGTGGAAGCGCTCGAAGAGCGCGCGCGTGGCGGCACCGTCGAGCGGGCCGTCCTCGATCTCGATCCGCAGCTCGTAGCCCTGGCCCATGTAGCGGAGATCGCCGTAGCGGGCGAAGCTCACCTGATCCATAGCGATGCGATCGCGCCCGAAATGGGCCGCGAGCTCGTCCGCCATGGCGCCGAAATCGCGGTTCAGGCGCTCGAGGTCGAGGGCCGTGCTGATCTGGAAGGCGGTCCGGATCGCATCGTATTTGAGGTCGGTCGTGAGCAGGCCGATCGCCGAGGTGATGCCCGGATGCGGCGGCACGACGACCTCGGGAATGCCGAGCTCGAGCGCCACGTCGACCGCGTGCAAGGGGCCGGCGCCGCCGAACGCGACCAGCGCGAAGGCGCGCGGATCGATGCCCTTCTGCACGGTCCGCGAGCGGATCGCGTTCGCCATGTTGGCGCCGACGATCGCGAGCACGCCGGCTGCGGCCTCGGCCGGCTCGAGCCCGAGCTCGCCCCCGAGCGCGCCGATCGCGGCCGCCGCCGCTTTCCGGTCGAGGGCCATGGCCCCACCGAGAAAAAAATCCGGATCCAGGCGGCCGAGCACGACGTTGGCATCGGTCACCGTCGGCCGGGTGCCGCCCTGGCCGTAGGCCGCGGGCCCCGGGCGCGCGCCGGCGCTCTCCGGCCCGACCCGGAAGGCGCCGCCGGCATCGACCCGCGCGATCGAGCCGCCACCGGCGCCGATCGTGTGCACGTCGATCATCGGCGCCAGCAGCGGGTAGCCCGCGATCCAGGAGTCGCGCGCACTCGCGGCCGCGATCCTGCCGTCGTCGACGATCCCGATGTCGGCCGAGGTGCCGCCCATATCAAACGTGATCAACCTCTGCCGGCCGGCGAGGTTGCCCGCCCAGGCGCCGCCCAGGACACCAGCCGCCGGGCCCGAGAGCAGGGTCAGGATCGGCTTCTCGGCGACCATGCCGGCGGTCGCGACGCCGCCGTTGGAGCCCATGACGTGCAGATCGGCGCGCAGGTCCTCAGCCGCCATCTGCCGCTCGAGCCGGTTGACGTAGGCGCGCACCTTGGGGCCGACGAAGGCGTTGATGGCCGCGGTCGTGAAGCGCTCGAACTCGCGGAACTGGGGCGAGACCGCGGCCGAGGTGGTGACGAAGCAGTTCGGATACACCTCGCGCACGATCGCGGCCGCCCGCTCCTCATGCGCCGGGTCGAGGTAAGAGAACAAAAAACAGACCGCGATCGCCTCGACGCCCTCGGCCTTGAGCGCCTCGGCCGCCGCCCGCACCTCGGTCTCATCCAGCGGCACCAGCACCTCGCCCCTGGGCGGCATCAGGCGCTCGGTCACGGTCTTGCGGTGGCGCCGCCTGACCAGCGGCCGGTTCTGCCAGGGGATCTCCTGGCGGATCGAGTAGTGCTGCGGGCGCTGATGGCGGCCGATGTGCAGGATGTCGCGGTAGCCTTTGGTCGTGATCATGCCGGTGCGGGCGCCGTCATAGGTCAGGACCGCGTTGGTCGCGATCGTCGTGCCGTGGTGGACGTGGTCGATGGCGCCCGGCTCGACCGCCTCCCGCCGGCAGAGCTCGCGGATGCCCTGGAGCACGGCCTGCGCGGGATCGTCGGGCGTGGTCGGGACCTTGTGGGTCGCGATCCGGTCCTGCCCGGTGTCGGCGAACACGAGGTCGGTGAACGTGCCGCCGACGTCGACCCCGATCAGCTTCATGCCGCCCCCCTTGCGCGGCGGCGCTCGAGGCTTGCCGCCGGCCAGAGCGTCTGCGAGTCGTAGTAGACGTCGAAGGCCGGAACCCCTTCGGGCAACGCTATCCAAGGCAGCTTCGAGCGGGTGTAGATGTGCACATCCGGCGGCAGCGCCGTGGGCTCGTCGAGCGTGCCGACGCGAACGAAGCGGAGCGCGCTGCGACCGCCATAGTCGCTCCAGACCGCGGTCCGACACGTTCGGCAGCGATAGATCTCATGCGGCGCGCCGCTCTCGGTCGGCACCGCGACCGGCTCCGGAGCGCCCGCCAGTAACGTGATCCGATCGGTCTCGATGAGGGCGTTGAGCACGAAAGCGCTGCCGGTCTGGCGCTGACAGTCGCGGCAATGACAGCAATGCACGAACATCGGCGCGGAGTTCAGCCGATAACGCACCGCTCCGCAGGCGCAGCCGCCTTCCAACCCGGTCATCAGATTCCTCCAAGGATAGCCACGGCTCAGCCGGCTTCGGCGGCCTGATCGTCGGCCGGACCGGCGCGCTCGTCCGCAGACGCGAGCGAAGGAAAGCGGCTGGAGCCGAAGCGCAGGACCAAAACCGCGAGCGCGAGCACCAGAATCCCGCCGGCGATGATCAGGATCGCGAGGTCGGCCTTGTGCTCGACGCTGGCGTGGCTGATCAGGAGCCGGGTCAACGCCGTGATCGCGATGTAGATCAGGAAGCGCACCGGCATGTGGTTGGTCCGGAAATAGATCCCGACCATCGCCCCCAGCTCCAGATAGATGAACAGCAGCAGGATGTCCTCGATCGACGCTCTGCCCTGCTCGAACATGACCAGGAAGGCGAAGCCCGCCGACCAGACCGTGGTCGCGCCGATCACGAACAGGGCCAGGAAATGGAAGGCGCGGACCAGGAGGCCGCCGACCGCATCGGCGAGCTCGTGCAGGCGCTGGTCGCTCTTTCTGAGCTGGTCGAGGGACATCATCGGCACTCCCCGGCGCGCCACCCAAGCTGGCGCCCCAGAGTGGCTCATTCGTTCGGCCAGAGCTTCTCCCACCACTTGCGGGTATCGGGCCCGACGTCGGCCGGCGTGAACGACTGGCCGCCCGCCTCCATCTTGGTCCGGATCCCGGCGATCGGCCAGCGGGTCAGGCGGGCGAGGCTCTCCGCCTCCTGGTCGAACCGCTTCGGCAGCCCGCTCAGATAGTCGCGCGCCGCCTGGCAGCGCGGCACCCCCGACCACGGATGGTGGAGCACGTAGCGGCCCTGGAAGTTGGTCCGGTCGTCGGTCTCGCGCAGGCGCAGGTCGTCCGGGAAATGCTCGCGGTCGTAACGCAGATGCAGCCGGGTCACGAACACCTCGGGCGTGCCGCCGCCGCCGGGCTGGGACGCGAGGTCGGGCGCCTGCATCTGGTCCGCGACCCAGAACACGCCGAGCGTGCGCAGCTCCTCGAAGGTCAAGGGATCGGCGGCGCACGGATCGCACCAGCTCATGTCCCAGGCATATTCCAGGAACACCGCGCGCATGTTCTCGCGCGCGACCGCGGCATCGAACATCGCCCGGTAGAAGCCGCCGAACTCCTGCTCGACGAACAGCGGCAGATCGACGCCGGTCGGGATCTCGACCGTCCGGTAGTTGGCGGCCTCGACCCGGCCGCCGCGGGTCAGAAGGTACAGGAACAGCTCCTGCGGGCCCTCGGCGTTCAAGGTGCCGAGCCGGATCGGCAGCATGAACTGCTCGGACTCGAAGGCGATCTGCAGCGGCCGGAGGTAGGAGTAGCCGAGCTTGCTCTGTTCCTTGAGGTTGACCTTGGCGAGGAAGAACTTCATGCCGGCCGCGAGGTAGCCCGCGACCACCGGCTCGGCGCCCGCGGGCAGGCGGTAGCCCTGCTGGCGCAGCCAGGCGATCAGGCCGCTGCTCTGGGCGGCCGAGAGGATCACGATGTCGTACTCGCCGACCGTGTATTGGGCCTCGACCGTGACCCCCAGCGCCGCGGCGCCGCTGGTGTCGGCGGGCGCGGCGGGCATGGCGGTGGCGCGCATCTCCTCCGGCGCCCGGCAGGGATCGTCGTCGAACGATTCGACCAGGCGCGGTGCTGTGTAGGCATCGAGATGGTCGACCAGGGCATTCTCGGCGACGTGGATCTGGCCGCGCTCGAGCACGCTCGGCACCGGCACGACCAGCGCGAACTCCTGCAACGCGCCCTGGAAGTCGTTGACCATGGTGATCACGCTCTTGCCGTCGTGGCGGGCGAACACGACCTTGGAGGCCTGGTTGAACAGGCTGGTATCCGCCTTGGCGACGTAAAAGCCGCAGAAAGCGCCGGCACCGGTCGGCGCCAGGGCGGCCGCGAGGCCCAACGCCAGAGCAGCGGGCAGCAGGTTCCTGCGCATCAGATGACCTCCTCGCAACCGGTCGCCGGCGCTTAAGCCCTCACACAAGCCTCACGCCAGGACCGAGACCTCGGGCAGCTCGCCGAGGTGGGCGTCGATCTGGGCAGCATCGGGCTGACTGGTCTGGGCGCCGAGCCGGGTGCAGGCGAGACCCGCGGCGACGCTCGCCCGCCGCAGCGCCTCGGGCAGGGTCAGCCCGCGATCGAGCGCGGCGGCGAGGACGCCCGCGAAGGCATCGCCGGCGCCGGTGGTGTCGACCGGCTCGACCGGCAGCGCCTGGACGCGATAGCCGGCCGCGGGCCCGATCGCGAGCGCGCCCTGGGCGCCGAGGGTGACCACGCAGACGAGACCGTGCCGGAGCGCCAGAGCGCGCGCCAGACCCTCGGGGTCGCCAGGGGCGCCCGCCGCCATCTCCGCCTCGATCTGATTGACCAGCAGCACATCCAGCGCCTCGAGCCCGCGCCCCGGCACGACCCCGGCCGGGGCGAGGTTGAGGATCGTGCGCGCGCCCCGCGCCTTGGCCCGCTCGAGCAGCGCGAAGGTCGCCTCGGGCCGGATCTCGTTCTGGCAGAGCACGGTCACACGAGGCCCCAGCTCGGCCTCCTCGACCTGGCCGGGGTCGGTGTCGAGATTGGCGCCGCTCGCGACCATGATCTGGTTCTCGGCCCGGCGGTCGACCCCGATCATGGCGACCCCGGTCGCCCGCGGCGAGGTCCCGATGCCGGCGCCGTCGACGCCTGCGGCCGCGAGCGCCTTGCGCGCGAAGCGGCCGAAGTCGTCGTCGCCGACCTTGCCGACCATGCGCACCTTCGCCCCGGCCTTGGCGGCGGCCGCCGCCTGATTGGCGCCCTTGCCGCCGGCCACGAGCGCGTAGCCCGGACACAGCACGGTCTCGCCCGGCCGCGGCAGGGCCTCGACCTGGAACACGAGGTCGACGTTCAGCGATCCGAACACGAGCAGCATGAGCGCACCCCCCGAACGGCGCGCCATCTAGAGCGGATTCGCGCGGCACTGCCAAGTCCTCGATCGCGACCACCGCCGGGGTTGTACCGCAAGTTGGCATGCGGGCCGGGCATGCGGGCTTGCCAAGCGCGCGCGGCGTCCTCTATCTGAGGCGCTGCGCGAGGCCGTGGACGCGCACAGCGGAGACCTTGATGATCGAGCCCGAGGAGATCCTGGTCGACGCGTCGAGCGTCGCCTGCGACGGCGGCGGCGTGCTCGGCCATCCGCGCGTCTGGCTCGCGATTCCGGCCTCGGGCCGGATCGAATGTCCCTATTGCTCGCGAATCTTCATCTATCGCACGGGGGCAGCGTCCGGCGCGGACATCGCCCTCGAAGCGCCGCCCGGGGTCCAGGCCGGCGATCCGACCGCGGCGGTCGACGCCGAGCCGCAGGGCTGAGAGCGGCGCCCTGGCGGCCCTACGCGACCAAAGTCAGCGCTTGGAGAACTGGAAGCTGCGGCGGGCCTTGCGCAGGCCGTATTTCTTGCGCTCGACCCGCCGCGAGTCGCGGGTCAGATAGCCGCCCGACTTGAGCGGCGGGCGCAGGATCGGGTCGTAGGCCACCAGCGCCCGGCTGATGCCGTGGCGCACCGCGCCCGCCTGTCCCGACAGGCCGCCGCCCTTGACCGTGCAGACGACGTCGAACTGCTGCGCCCGGCTGGCGATCACGAACGGCTGGTTGATCAGCATGCGCAGGACCGGCCGGGCGAAATAGACCTCGATGTCGCGGCCGTTGATGGTCACCCGGCCGGCGCCCGGCTTGATCCAGACCCTGGCGACCGCGTTCTTGCGCCGCCCGGTCGCATAGGCGCGCCCCTGGCGATCGATCTTCGGCGTCGGCGGCGCGATCTCGGGCTCGGGGACGACGGTCGGCGCCAGGTCCTTGAGATCGGCAAGGGTGCGCGGGGTCGGATGATCAGCCATCGGCGTGCTCTTTGACCGTGTTCTTGCGGTTGAGGGCGGCGGGGTCGAGGGCGGCCGGCGCCTGACCCTGATGCGGATGTTCGGCGCCCGCATAAACGTGCAGCTTCTTGAGCTGCTGGCGGGCGAGCGCGCCGCCCGGCAGCATGCGCTGCACCGCCTTCTCGATCAGGCGCTCGGGATGGGCGCCCTCCAGGATCTGCTGCGCCGTGCGCTGCTTGATGCCGCCCGGATAGCCGGTGTGCCGGTAGTAGGTCTTCTGGCCGCGCTTGTTGCCGGTCAGCGCCACCTTTTCGGCGTTGATCACGACCACGTGGTCGCCAGTGTCGATGTGCGGCGTGTACATGGGCTTGTGCTTGCCGCGCAGCCGGGTCGCGACCAGCACGGCGAGCCGCCCGAGCACGAGGCCCTCGGCGTCGATCAGGCACCAGCCCCGCTCGATGTCCTTGGGCGTGGCGGAATACGTCTTCATCGGCAGAGGCCCGAACTTGCTGGCCGGCCGGAACCGGCCCGGTGGCCATACGACACCCTGCCCGGGCCGAGCACGACCCGGGCGCGGCCGCATAGCTAGGCGCAAGCGGCCGCCCTGTCAACGGCCCGGACGCGGATCGGCGCGCTCGCCTCAGCCGTGCTCGGGCGGGATCGCATAGGTGCCGGTGACGTGGCAGACGGGCTCCGGATCCCCGGCCGAGCGCATCACCACCTCACCGACCGCGAGCCGGCGGCCGAGCTTCAGGAGCCGCCCGTCGGCGAGCACGTCCTCCGGCCGCGGCCGGGTCAGGAAGTGGACCGTCATGCTGGTGGTCATGGCGAGCTCGACCCGGCCGATCATCGACAAGACGACGCCGTAGAGGGTGATGTCGGCGAGCGCCATCAGGGCCGGGCCGCAGATCGTCCCGCCCGGCCGGCGCAAGAGGTCGCCATAGGGCAGGCGGATGACCACCGCGCCGGCCGTGAAGCGCTCGATCACGCAACCCAGCTGGCCGACATAGGGCACCCCCTGCGCGGCCAGCGCCGCAAATTCCTCGGCCCTGATCCGGGCACCGCCGGGCTCGCTCTCCGCCATGTCTCCCGCTCCCTCACCTGTCCCTTCGTTGTCTCCTTGCTCAGCCGACCGTCTCCCCGGTCCATGGGTTGAATACCGGCACGCCGGTCGCCGCAAAGTCGGCGAGGTTGCGGGTCGCGACGCAAAGGCCGGCCACCGCCGCGGTCGCCGCGATCAGCAGGTCGGGCTGCGGGAACGTGTGACCCATCGCCTTGCCTCGCTGCACCAGCCTCCGCCACTCCAGGATGACCTCTTCGTTCAGCTCCAGTATGCGTCCTTCGAACCAGGGGCGAAGATGATCGTCGAGCCAGGCTCGAAGCCGATCCTGCAGCTCGTGATCCGGCTGGCGCTCGATGCCGTAGCGGATTTCGGCCAGCGTGATGCGGCTCAGATAGAGCAGTTCCGGCGCTTGCGCGTCAGCCCAGCCTCTGACCGCGGGGTGACACCGCGCCCGACGTAGCTCCGAGACGACGTTGGTATCGATCAGGAACCGCGTCAGAGCTCGACCTCGCGCACCGGGCTGCGCTCGCCCTCGAAATCGAAGTCCACGTCCCGCAGCGGCGACTGCGAGAGCAGCTCGTAAAGGCTCGGTCGGTCGGCCGGCTGGATCATGCGCGCGAACTCGGCGGCCGCGACCACCACCACCGCGTCCTCGCCATAGACGGTGACGCGCTGCGGCCCCTCCTCGCGCGCCCGGCGCACCAGGTCACTGAAGCGCGCCTTGGCATCCTGAAGCTTCCAGCCGCGGTACCCGGCCAGCGCCGGAAGACCCCGGCCGCGGCGCGCGCTGCGATCGTCGGCAGGCTGCATGCGCATGCCCCATGCTGACCATGTTGGTCATCAAGTACGTCGCGCGCACGCGATGGTCAAGATCCGCGCGGGCCGAGCGGTTGAGTGCCTTGGAAGCGGGAGCCGTTCTGGTGTAGGACTGCCGCTCCGCCCGCGGCAGGGGCGGCAAGAGGCGTGGGGAGCGAGGGACATGGCCGACAACGAGAAAAAACCGCTGCGCAGCACCGCCTGGTTCGGGCATCCCGACCGCGACGGCTTCCTGCACCGCAGCTGGATGAAGAACCAGGGCTTCCCCGCCGATCTGTTCGACGGCCGGCCGGTGATCGGGATCTGCAACACCTTCTCCGAGCTCACCCCCTGCAACGCCCACTTCCGCGAGCTCGCCGAGCGGGTCAAGCGCGGCGTCTACGAGGCCGGCGGTTTTCCCCTCGAGTTTCCCGTTTTCTCCACGGGTGAATCCAATCTCCGGCCGACCGCGATGCTGTTCCGCAACCTCGCCTCGATGGACGTCGAGGAGGCGATCCGCGGCAATCCGGTCGACGGCGTCGTGCTGATGACCGGCTGCGACAAGACCACCCCCGCCCTGCTCATGGGCGCCGCCTCGTGCGATGTGCCGGCGATCGTGCTCTCGGGCGGACCGATGCTGAACGGCAAGTTCCGCGGCCAGGACATCGGCTCCGGCACCGACGTCTGGCGCTTCGCCGAGGAAGTCAAGGCGGGCGAGATGAGCCTTGCCGACTTCATGGACGCCGAAGCCTGCATGTCGCGCTCGGCCGGCCACTGCATGGTGATGGGCACCGCCTCGACCATGAACAGCATGGCCGAGGCGCTGGGCATGAGCCTGCCCGGCTGCGCCGCGATCCCGGCGGTCGACAGCCGGAGGCGGGTGATCGCCCAGCTGACCGGGCGCCGGATCGTCGCCATGGTCAAGGAGGACCTGCGCATCTCCAAGGTCCTGCGCCGGGAGAACTTCCTGAACGCGGTGCGCGCCAACGGGGCGCTCGGCGGCTCGACCAATGCCGTCATCCACCTGATCGCGATCGCCGGCCGGATCGGCGCGCGCTTCGGCCTCGACGACTGGGACGACTACGGCCGCGAGGTGCCGACCCTGGTCGACATCATGCCGTCGGGCCGCTTCCTGATGGAGGACTACTACTATGCGGGCGGCCTGCCGACGGTCATGCGCACCCTCGGCGAGCATGGGCTGCTCGAGAAGAACGCGCTGACGGTCACCGGCCAGAGCATGTGGGACAACGTCAAGGACGCGCCCAACTGGAACACCGAGGTGATCCGGACCTTCGACAACCCCCACACCGCGCACGGCGGGATCGCGGTCCTGCGCGGCAACCTCGCCCCCGACGGCGCCGTGCTCAAGCCCTCGGCCGCGACCCCTGCCCTGATGAAGCACCGCGGCCGCGCGGTCGTGTTCGAGACCATCGAGGACTACCGGGCCAGGATCAACGACGAGACGCTCGAGGTCGACGAGACCTGCATCCTGGTGCTCAAGAACTGCGGTCCCAAGGGCTATCCCGGCATGTCCGAGGTCGGCAACATGGGCCTGCCGCCCAAGGTTCTGCGCAAGGGCGTGCGCGACATGGTCCGGGTTTCGGACGCGCGCATGAGCGGCACCGCCTACGGCACCGTGGTCCTGCACGTCTGCCCGGAGGCGGCGGCCGGCGGCACGCTCGCCCTGGTCGAGAACGGCGATCTGATCGAGCTCGACGTCGAGGCCAGGCGCCTGCATCTCGAGGTCAGCGAGGCCGAGCTCGCCCGCCGGCGCGCCGCCTGGAGCCCGCCCGCCCCGGCCATGACCTCGGGCTACCAGAAGCTCTACGTCGACACCGTGCTGCAGGCCTCCGAGGGCGCCGACCTCGACTTCCTGCGCGGCACCCGAGGTGCTGCCATCCCGCGCGAAAGCCACTGAGCAGGATGCGCCAGGTCGACCAGAGCGTAGCGGCCGCTCAGAGCGTCAGCTCCCAGGTCTCACCCACGAGGTCGTGGCCGAAGCTCCGGTGGGGCGTGCTCTCGACCAGCCGGTAGCCCGCGCGCTCGTAGATCCGCCGCGCCGCCACCAGCACGGAGTTGGTCCACAGCCGGATCGTCCGGTAGCCGGCGGCCCTGGCGAAGCGCTCGCACTCCTGCACCAGGCGCGCGCCGATGCCGTAGCCTCGCAGTTTCGGCTCGACCAGCAGCAGGCGCAGCTTCGCGACCTCATCGGTGTCTCTCACCAACAGCACCGAGCCGACGACCTCGCCGTCCCGCTCGGCCATCCAGCAGCGCTCGCGCTTCGGGTCGTGCTGCTGGATGAACCTGGCCGCGATCTCGGCGACCACGGCCTCGAACCGCTCGTCCCAGCCATACTCCTCGGCATAGAGCACGCCGTGCCGATGCACGATCCAGCCGAGATCCCCCGGGCGATGCAGGCGTAGCAGAACGGGAACCCTGGGCTCGGGCGCACGGTCGGGCTTCGGGTCGAGCAGCCGCTGCAGCGTGCCCATGGCGTCCAGCAGGTGCTTTTGCTCGGACTCCGACAGCGGGCCCAGCAGGGCGCCGACCTCGGCTCGGGAGGCCTGGTCGAGGGGCGCGAAGGCCGCCCGCCCGTCGTCGGTCAGCCAGAGGTGGCTCTGGCGGCCGTCGAGGGCAGACGGCGTCCGCCGGATCAGGCCTCCGGTCTCGAAGCCGCGCAGGATGCGGCTGAGATAGCCGGCATCCAGACCGAGCTCCCGGCCGAGCTCGCTCGCGGTCGGCCCGTCGCGGCTGGCGAGCTCGTAAAGCACCCGCGCCTCGGTCAGCGAAAACGGGCTCTGCAGCAGTCCCTCATGCAGCACGCCGATCTGCTTGGTGTAGAACCGGTTGAACCGCCGCACAGCTTTCGATGCGCGCCAACGGATCGGCGCTGCACGGCCCAAGATTGGCGATGCGCGGCGCGAGATTGGCGCTGGGCTGGGCAGGATCGGTCGCGGCCATGGTCGGCACCCTCGGAACCGTGCGGGCCTGTCCAGGGCACGATCGACCATTTAGTTGACTCTGTCAACTATCCGGGCTCAGTCCATGACTTCCTGGCCGCCGTCGATGCCGAGCACCTGGGCGGTGACGTAGCCGTTGGCCATCAGATAGAGGGCGCCCTGCGCGCAGTCCTCGGCATGGCCGATCCGGCCGACCGGCAGGCGCGCCGCCATCCGGGCGTAGCGCTCCTCCTTGTCGTGGGCGTGCAGGAGGTCGTTGAGCGGCGTGTCGCACAGGCCCGGCGCGATCGCGTTGACCCGGCAGCCGAGCTTGGCGAACTCCAGCGCCAGCGAGCGGGTCGCGGCATTGAGCGCGCCGTTGATGGCGCCGCCCATGATGTAGCCCTTGACCGGCCGCTTCGCGGCGACGCCGGTGAAGAACACGACGCTGCCGCCGCGGCGCAGATGCGGCCGCGCGTCCCAGGCCGCCCAGAACGGCCCCCAGAACTTGCTCTCGAACGCTTCGCGGGCATTGGCGTCGGTCAGGTCGTCGTAGAGCACCGGCCGCACCGTCGAGCCCGGCAGGACCAGATGGTCGAACGGCGCGCATTCGGCCAGGAACGCGCTGACCGCGGGACGGTCCTCGATCCGGAGCGCGCGCCAGGGCACCGCGCGCCCGCCCCGCTGCTCGAGCCGGCGCGAAGCCTCGGCGAGCTTCTCGGGCGTGCGCGCGGCGATCGCGACCTCGGCGCCGGCATCGATCGCGAGCTCCGCGGTGGCCAGGCCCATCCCGTAGGAGCCGCCGATGATCACGACCTTCTGGCCGTCGAGCGAGACCATGTCCCTCCTCCCGTCCCCGGTGCGATGCCTGCGCGCCGGACGATACCCACGCTCGCCCGCCGCTACAACCGCAGGCCGCCCGGCGACCGGGATGAGCTGCCTCCGCGTGCCGCCTCCGACGCCCAGGCGTGGACCCAAGCCGCCTGCGGCCTGGCGCGACTGCCGGCATGATCGCTCTCGCCGGCGCCGCTGACCTGCCTAGAATATCGCCGGTTGAACGTCCCATAACCCAAGGAGGCGTGTCATGACGGGCTCGGTGATGGTCGACGTGTCGATCGGGCTGATCCTGATGTACCTGGTCGTCGCGCTGTTCTGCACGAGCATTCAGGAGTGGATCGCGCAGATCTTCAGCTGGCGCGCCAAGAATCTCGAGACCGCGATCATCCATCTGCTCAATAACGGCCAGCTCGACGGCAAGGCCGCCTTGGACCAAGCCTCGGACGAGGCGAAAAAGCTGCTGGCACATCCGCTGATCAAGATGCTGGCGCCGGGCAGCAAGGCGGGCATCCGGGCGGGCGACCAGATGCCCTCTTACATCCCGGCGACCAACTTCGCGCTGGCCTTGATCGACGTTTTGAAGCCGGTGCCCGCGTCCGCGACCAGGCCCTTCGACTTCCAAGGCCTGCGCGACGCCATCGAGACGCTGAAACCGACCGCCACCGGGGCCGGCAACGCCGAGCTCTACAAGTCGCTGAGCGCGATCCTGGATGGCGTGGACCAGAACATCACCGCCGCCGTCAAGGGCATCGAGGACTGGTTCGATAGCGCCATGGACCGCGCCTCCGGCTGGTACAAGCGGAACGTGCAGTGGTGGCTCCTCGGCATCGGCCTGGTCCTGACGGTCGCCTGCAACGCCGACAGCCTGCAGGTGGCGATGCGTCTCAGCGCCGATGCCAACCTCAGGGAGGCGATCGTCGCGAGCGCCGCGCTCGCGACCCAGGACCAGGGCAAGTTCAGGGCGGAACTGGCCGCCGAGGCCGAGCAAGGCGACTTCACGAGCGCGTTCGCTGCCCTGCCGGTGGGCTGGGGCACCTGCCGGGCGAAGCCCGCCAGCAAGGACACCGAGGTCACGCCCGACGCCAAGGACGGCGGGGTCGCGTCCGGTCAAAAGGATAACGGGTTCAGCCTGGCCGCGTGCTACCCGGCCCAGCAGGTATCGCAGCCCGAGGCGGTGCTCCTCAAGATCCTCGGCCTCGCGGCGACCGCTCTTGCCGCCTCGCTCGGCGCACCGTTCTGGTTTGGCCTGCTCCAGCAGCTCAACGCGATCCGCAGCACCGGGCCCAAGCCCGCCGCCGCGAGCGCGAGTTGAGGCCGAGGTCGAGCCCGGAGCATGCCGTTGATCGGTGCCCGGACCTGAGCCATCCGCCGCGTCATTTTTTCCGCGCGGGCTTGCCGAGCAGAAGGATCAGCGGCATCGCCAGGATCGAGGTCAGCGTGCACAGATAGAAAGACGTCGACGTAGCCGATCATCATCGCCTGGCGCGTGATCTCGAGGTTGAGCTCTGCGAGCGAGGAGGGGTCGGCGATGGTGCCGCCGCCCGGCAGCGGGCTGTGACGAAGGATCTCGTTGTAGGCGGTGACGTGCTCGACCATCACGCCGCGGTTGATCCCGGTGGTCCGCACCAGGATCGCGAGCGCGGTCGCGATGCCGATGCTGCTGCCGATCGAGCGGATCAGGTTCCACATCGAGGCGCCCTCGGTGCGATGCGCCGGCGCCAGGGTCGCGAAGGTCAGGACGCCCAGGGGCCCGATGATCGAGCCGGCGCCGATGCCCTGCATCAGGCCGGTCCAGAACACCGCCGAAGACGCGACCTCGAGGTTCCACTTCGACATCCACCAGCTGGATGCGGCCAGCACCAGGAAGCCCGCGGTGATCTGCAGCCGGAGATCGATCGCCTGGCCGATCCGGGCGAGGATCATCATCGCCGTGAACAGGCCGAGCCCGCGCGGGCTCAGGAGCAGGCCGATGGTCGCCATCGGATAGTCCTGCAGATCCTGCAAGAACGGCGGCATCAGGACCATAGGTGCAAGCGTCAAAAGGCCATAGAGGAAGACCAGCAGCATGCCGAGCGCGTAGTTGCGATCGCGCATCAGCCGCAGATCGACCATCGGCGCGCGCGCGGTCAGGCTGTGGACGACGAAGTAATAGAAGCCGGCCGCCATCACGATCGCCTCGATCACGATCTCGGGCGAATCGAACCAGTCCAGGCGCTCGCCCCGGTCGAGCATCATCTGCATGGCACCGACCCCGGCCGCCAGCGCCAGGAAACCGAAGCCGTCGAACCGCCGCACGTTCGCCGCGGGCGGCAGCTTGGGCAGGAAAGTGAGGCCGCCCAGGAGCGCCAGGCAGCCGACCGGGATGTTGATGAAGAACACCCAGCGCCAGGTCAGCGCATCGGTCAGATAGCCGCCCAAGGTCGGTCCGACCACCGGCCCGAGCACCACGCCCATGCCCCAGAACGCCATCGCCCGGCCGTGCTCCTCGGGCGGATAGGCGTCGAGCATGATCGCCTGCGAGAGCGGGATCAGGAACGCGCCGCAGGCGCCCTGGGCGACCCGCAGCAGGACCTCGGCGACCAGCGACCCGGCCATGCCGCAGAACAGGGAGAACAGCGTGAAGCCGCCGACCGCGGCGAGGAACAGCCGCCGGCGGCCGAAGCGCGCCCCGAGCCAGCCGGTCGCCGGCAGCATCACCGCACTCGCCACGATATAGGAGGTCAGCACCCAGGAGATCTGGTCCTGGGTCGCCGAGAAGGTGCCCTGCATATGCGGCAAGGCGACCGCCGCGATCGTCCAGTCGATCGAGTAGATCATGCTCGCCAGCACCAGGGTGGCGGTCACCCAGTTGCGCTGGACCCGCTCGGCCCGACCGAATTGGGCGCCGCCGACCGCAGGGGTCGGGCGGCCGTCGGGCCCCGGCTCGGTGCCGGTCCCCGGCCCAACCCTTTGAGGCGTCCGCCCGCGTGGCCATCGGCGGCTTCCTCGTTGCGACCTCAAGTCGGAGGGATCAGACCATGCCACCCGGGCTCCGGCAAGGCGAGGCGGACGATGGCAGGACGATGGCGCGGCCGTTGCAGAGCTGGTCGCTCCGGATTATGATGAATTTTCGTTAATGTGGGTGATTGGTGGGAGCTGATCTGAGGGTCGAACCCGGTCGTCGGAACCGGGAGGCGGGAGGCAAGGCCGAACAGGGTCGTGTGCAGTGGTCTTTTGGAGGGCCGCGCGCTGCGGGTTGGTCGTGGTGAACCAGCCGGCAGGCGAACCAAGCACAGGAGGCAGGCGGGCAATGACCCTACACCCCATCAGGCTGGCGGCCGTGACCGGGATGGCGCTGAGCGTCGTGGTCGCGGCGTCGAGCGGCGCGGCGGCCCAAGAGCGCGTCAGGTGGAAGATGCAGAGCGCCTTCCCCAGCAACCTGATCCATCTCGGCACGGCCGGCGTCCGCTTCGCCAAGAACGTCGAGCGCGTGTCGGGCGGCAGCTTCCAGATCAAGTTCTACGAGCCGGGCGCCCTGGTCCCGGCGCTCGAATGCTTCGATGCCGCCGCCAAGGGCGCCGTCGAAGCCTGCTGGACGACCCCTGGCTTCCACACCGGCAAGATCCCGGCGCTCGCGTTCTTCTCGACGGTGCCGTTCGGCCCGCCTTACGGCGAGTTCTTCGCGTGGAAGAAGTTTCACGGCGGCGACGAGCTCAAGAACGAGATCTACGCCGAGCACGGCCTGTACTCGATCGACGCGTTCGCCATCGGACCTGAGACCTCGGGCTGGTTCCGCAGCGAGATCACTTCCTTGGATCAGCTGAAGGGCCTCAAGATGCGCTTTTTCGGCCTGGGCGCCCAGGTGATGCAGAAGATGGGCGTGTCGACCCAGCTGCTCGCTCCCGCCGACATCTATCCGGCGCTGGAGCGCGGCGTGATCGACGCCACCGAGTTCTCAATGCCCGACATCGACATCAAGCTCGGTTTCTATCAGGTCGCCAAGAACAACTACTATCCCGGCTGGCATCAGCAGACCTCGGTCGGCGAGCTGCTGATGAACAAGGCGGCCTGGGACAAGCTGCCCGACACCGACCAGGCGATGATCGAGCTCGCGGCCGGCGAGGAAATTCAGTACAACTACGCCCAGAGCGAGGCGCTGAACCCGGCCGCCATGGCCGAGATGAAGTCGAAATACGGCGTCACCAACCGGCGCTGGACGGATGACGAGCTGGCCGCCTTCGAGAAGGCCTGGTTCGAGGTCCTGGCCGAGGAATCGGCCAAGGACCCGGTGTTCAAGAGGGTCGCCGACAGCTACCTGGCGTGGCGCAAGGACTACAAGCCCTGGGCCGACGCGCAGGCCCTGAAGGCCACCTACCAGACCCAGTGATCCGGACCCCCGCCCGCGCGCAGCGCGGTCCAGACCAGGGTCGCGCCGGCGTGCGCACCGGCGATCCGGCCGATCGAGCCCCGCGGCCGGGGGCGTTGCAGACGTGATCTATCCGGGCTATGATGAACTTTCGTTAATCTAGGTGATCAGTGCGCTGATCTGAGATGCGAACCCGGCCCTCAGAACCGGAATTGGCGAAAGGAACCGTCCATCAGGGCTTCGTACGGCGGTCTCAGACGTGCCGCGCATCCTGAACCGGTGCGGGGCGGGGCCGATTGGCGTGAACAAAGCACAGGAGGCAAACGGGAGATGACCTTACACCCCATCAAGCTGGCCGCCGTGGCCGGTATGGCGCTGAGCGTCGTGGTCGCGTCGGCGAGCGGTGCGGCGGCGCAGGAGCGCGTCAGGTGGAAGATGCAAAGCGCCTTCCCCAGCAGCCTGATCCATCTCGGCACGTCCGGCGTCCGGTTCGCCAAGAACATCGAGCGCGTGTCGGGCGGCAACTTCCAGATCAAGTTCTATGAGCCGGGCGCTCTGGTCCCGGCGCTCGAGTGCTTCGATGCCGCCTCCAAGGGCTCGGTCGAGTCCTGCTGGACCACGCCCGGCTACCATACCGGCAAGATCCCGGCGCTGGCGTTCTTCACCACGGTGCCGTTCGGCCCGCCCTACGGCGAGTTCTTCGCCTGGAAGAAGTTCCACGGCGGCGACGACCTGAAGAACGAGATCTATGCCGAGCACGGCCTGTACTCGATCGACGTGTTCGCCATCGGACCCGAGACTTCGGGCTGGTTCCGCAGCGAGATCACTTCCCTGGATCAGCTGAAGGGGCTGAAGATGCGCTTCTTCGGCCTGGGCGCCCAGGTGATGCAGAAGATGGGCGTGTCGACCCAATTGCTCGCGGCCGCCGACATCTATCCGGCGCTGGAGCGCGGCGTGATCGACGCCACCGAGTTCTCGATGCCCGACATCGACATCGGCCTCGGCTTCTATCAGGTCGCCAAGAACAACTACTATCCGGGCTGGCATCAGCAGACCTCGGTCAGCGAGCTCTTGATGAACAAGGCGGCCTGGGACAAGCTGCCCGACACCTACAAGGCCATGCTCGAGCTCGGCGCCGGCGAGAGCATCCACTACACCTACGCCCAGAGCGAGGCGATGAATCCGGCGGCGATGAAGGAGATGGGGACCAAGTACGGCGTCACCAACCGGCGCTGGACCGACGAGGAGCTGGCCGCCTTCGAAAAGGCGTGGTTCGAGGTCATGCAAGAGGAATTGGCCAAGGACCCGCTCTTCAAGAAGGTCGCCGACAGCTATACGGAGTGGCGCAAGGAGTACAAGCCCTGGGCCGATGCGCAGGCCTTGAAGGCGACCTACCAGACCCAGTGATCCTGATCCGCGCACCGCGGCCGCCCGGTCCGGTGTTCAACCCGACGACGAGGCGCTAGAGGCACCGGGGTCCCCCTTTCAGGACCCCGGGGCCTCGGCTCGTGGAGGCAGGTCGGCGCCATGGAAGCACTCCTCAGTCTCCGCTGGCTGAACGGCAAGGCCATCGGCCTGATCATCGCCCTGGTCGTGGTCGGCGGCGCCTTCGCGGTCCTGGCCAGCCTGACGCCCGACCAGCAGACGGGGCTGCTCTACGCCACCCAGGACTACCTGCCGATCGCGATGTTCGCGACCCTCGGCATGATGTTGTTCTCGGGCTATCCGGTCGCGTTCGTGCTCGGCGGTCTCGCTCTGTTGTACGGGCTGATCGGCTATCTGCTCGGGGTCTTCTCGCTGATCGAGTTCTTCAACTTCCTGCCGCGGATCTGGGGCCAGGCGGCGGAGAACCTGGTCCTGGTGTCGATCCCGGCGTTCGTGTTCATGGGCATCATGATGGAGCGCAGCGGGATCGCCAACGACCTGCTGTACACGGTTCAGGTGCTGCTCAAGCGCGTCCCAGGCTCGCTGGCGCTCGCGGTCACCATCATGGGCACGATCCTGGCCGCGATGACCGGCATCATCGGCGCCTCGGTGACCATGATGACCGCGCTGGCCCTGCCGACCATGATGCGCCAGGGCTACAGCCATGCGCTCGCCTGCGGCACGATCGCGGCCTCGGGCACGCTCGGCATCCTGATCCCGCCCTCGATCATGCTGATCATCATGGCCGACCTGATGTCGGTCTCGGTCGGCAACGCCTACATGGCCGCCTGGGGCCCGGGCCTGGCGCTGGTCGCGCTGTACGTGCTGTACGTCGTGCTGATCGCCACGGTCAAGCCGTCGATGGCGCCGCCGCTGGCGCCCGGGCTCCTGCACGTGCCGCGCAACGAGATGGTCCCGCTGGTGCTCAAGGCGTTCCTGCCGCCGGTGTTCCTGATCGGTCTGATCAAGAGCTCGATCCTGCTCGGCTGGGCGACCCCGAGCGAGGCGGGCGCGGTCGGCGGGTTCGGCGCGATCCTGCTGGCGCTGTTCAATGGCCGGCTGACCTACGAGACCATGGAAGGCGTCTGCCACTCGACGGCGCGCACGGTCGCCATGATCTTCTTCATCATCATCAGCGCGACCTGTTTCGCCTACGTCTACCGCTCGCTCGGCGGCGACGTCGTGGTCGACTCCCTGATCACCTCGGCGGGCTTCGGCGCCTGGGGCCTGTTGTTCCTGATCATGGGCATCGTGTTCGTCCTCGGCTTCTTCCTCGACTGGATCGAGATCACCCTGATCGTCCTGCCGGTGTTCGCACCCATGGTCGCCGGGCTCGACTTCGGCGATCACGTCGCCAAGGAAGACATGATCCTCTGGTTCATCATCCTGATGGCGGTCAACCTGCAGACCTCCTTCCTCACGCCGCCCTTCGGGTTCGCCCTGTTCTACCTCAAGGGCATCGCCCCGCGCGAAGTGAAGATCCAGAGCATCTACCTGGGCATCATTCCCTTCGTCCTGCTGCAGCTCTGCGCCCTGGTCGTCGTGATGATGTATCCGAACCTCGCGCTCTGGCTGATGCATGCGGTCTACGGGACTGGCGGCGGCATCGACGCCGGCTGAGAGGTGAGGTTCCATGTCCAGCGACAAGTCCGCCGGCTTCACCGCACGCGGCGAGCTGCCGACCGCGATCCGCATCAGCGACGCCTTGCGCAACTTCGTCGACTTCGTCGGGCGCTGGGGGGCCTGGCTGATCCTGCCCCTGATCGCCATCACGGTGTTCGACGTCACCGCGCGCAAGCTGGTCTGGATCCAGATCTGGCTGGTCCACACCTTTGGCCGGATCTTCGAATTGACCCTGCTGCAGGAGCTCGAGTGGCACGTCCATACCGCCCTGTTCGCGCTCGTCCTGGGCTACGGCTACATCTACAATACTCACGTGCGCGTCGACCTGATCCGGGAGACGCTGTCCTTTCGCAAGAAAGCCTGGGTCGAGTTCCTGGGCCTGACGTTCTTCCTGATCCCGTTCTGCACGATCGTGATCTATTTCGCCATCGTGTACGCGCATGATTCCTATGTGATTCACGAGATCTCGGCGTCCCAGGTCGGACTGACCAACCGCTGGATCATCAAGAGCATCCTGACGTTCGGACTGATAGTCGCGGCGATCTCCGGCATTGCGGTCTGGTTGCAGGTGGTCATCGTGCTGTGGGGGCCCCAGGACATCCGGTTCCCGCTCATGACCCTGGAGTGGCCGGAAGAAGAGGGTAGCAAAATCGAAGGCAAAGAGCGGATCAAGCTCGAGGAACTGGAACAGGCGACCTGGGACCTCGAAAGCGAGCGGCTGCAGAAGACCTCCAACCCGTCGCCGGTGGGCAACGCCGATTAGCCGTCGCCGGCGTCCAACCCCCGCTCGCAGCAGGCCACAGCGCGGCCGGCCGGGGAGCAAACGCTGTCGGCATCATGACTTGCGCCTGCGCGCGGCAAGCTGCGTACCGGGCCGCAAGACGTGATGAACTGGGAGAACTTCGTCAAGCGCTACGTCTGGGACGACGACCGGACGCCCTATTTCGTCCGGATCGCTAAGATCACGCGCCACCAGGCCGACTACGAGATTTACGTCTATGCCGTGTTCCTGGGCGTGCTGTTTGGCGTCGTCACGATCGTGGCGCTCGCCGGCGGGCTGCCGCAGGGCCGCTCCCAGGCGGTCGCGCTGTATGGCTTCACCATGGTGTGCAGCACCATCCTGTTCGGCGCGACCAAGCACGTGTGGGCCGCAATCTACTGCAGCGCGGCGCCGGTGGCCGCACTGTTCTATTTCTTCACCCACGGCTTTCCGCCCAAACTGGGCGCGATCGATCACCTCGTGCTGATCGTGTTCGCGCTGATCTGGCTGCGTTACTCGATGCGCATCGTGGGCCTCGCCAAGGCCTACCCCGATCTGCCCGCCGGCATCGCGCCGCCGCGGAACCGGCGCCGGACGCTGCCGCCACCACCACCGGAGCCCTGAAAGCGCTCGAGCGCGAACGGCGCGAGATCGGTTCCCGGCGCGCCGCGGCTGACGATCTCGGCGATCACTTTGCCGCTGTAGGGGCCGAGCTGCAGGCCGACCGGCCCGTGCCCGGCCGCGAGCACAAGGTTGCCCACGCCCGGCACCGGCCCGAGGATCGGCCGGCCGTCGGCGCAGGCCGGCCTGAGGCCCACCCGGACCTCGTGCAGGCTCGCGTCCCGCAGCCCCGGTGCCACCCGGAGCGCCTCCGCCAGCACCTGCAGGATGCCAAGGGCGGTGGTCTCCGGGTGGAAGCCCGTGCCGCTCTCGCGGGTCGCGCCAACCACGATCCGGCCGTCTGGCCAGGGCACCATGTAGTGGCCGCGAAACGCCGACACGATCGGCCAGTCGCCGGTCTCGACCCCCGACAGCCGCAGATGGATGATCTGGCCGCGCTGAGGTGCCACCGGAATGCGCACGCCGAGCTCGGCTGCGAAGGCCTGTGACCAGGCGCCGGCCGCGATCACCACCTGCCCGCCCGCGATCACTTCGGCACCGAGCGCCACGCCCTGCACGCCGCCGGCGCCGGTGATCAGGCGATCGACACTGCCCGTCCGCAGGATCAGACCGCGCGCCAGGGCCGCCCGCCTGAGTGCTCCCACCAGCAGCCGGCCGTCGACCCGGGCGCCGCGGGTGGCGTGGATCGCGCCCCGCACCGGGCCGAGCGGCGGGAACAACGTCTGCGCCCGCTCGGGCGTGATCTCGGCATAGCCGCCGGCGCCGAGCTCGCCGAAATGCTCGAGGCTCGCCCGCAGCTGCTCGAACGGCGCCAGCTCGTCCTCCGAGAGCGCGACCGTCAGCGAGCCGGTCACGCCATAGCCGGTATCGCCGGCATCCTCGGCCCGGAGCGCCTCGATCAGCAGGGGGTAGTGCTGCGCCGCGCGCGCCTCGAAGCGCAGCACCGGATCGGGGTGGTCGACCGCCGTGGCGGTCGAGAGAATGCCGGCGCCGGCATCGCTCGCCCGGCCCACGTCGCCGCGATCGATCAGCAGCGTGCGCACGCCGGCCGCGACCAGGTGGTAGGCGGTCGCCATGCCGACGACTCCGCCGCCGACCACGATCGCATCGTAGTTTGCCATGGTCTCCCCCGCCGCTGCCGGGCTAGCTTGCCCGAAACCCGAGGCCTCGCGCCAGGACGGATGCACCGATGCCGAAAAAGAAAGCTGCCCTGTTTTACGACTACCCGATCAGCGATGGCGAGGTTTTCGGCCAGGGTCGGCGCGCGCGGATCGCGGCCCTGACCGAGCTCTATCCGCATGTGGTCAACGGCCGCAACTTCGAGCGCCACGCCCCGGATCTGGGCGATCTCGAGGTGATCTTCGCGACCTGGGGCATGCCCGATCTCAGCGCTGCCCAGCTCGCGCGCCTGCCCAGGCTCGAGGCGGTGTTCTACGCCGCCGGCAACGTCAAGGCGTTCGCCAGGGCGCTGGTCGACCACGACCTCATCCTGGTCAGCGCCTGGGCGATCAATGCGATCCCGGTCGCCGAGATGTGTCTTTCCCAGATTCTCCTGAGCTTGCGGGGGTATTTTCGCGCCGTCCGCCGCTACCGCGAACGCAAGACGCCCGCTGCCAAAGCCTTCCCGCGGCCCGGCGTGTTCGGCGCGACGGTCGGCCTGATCGGCATGGGCAAGATCGGCACGCGCCTGCGCGGCCTTTTGCGCGCCTATCCCCTGAGCGTGATCGCCCACGATCCCTTCCTCACAGAAGCGCAGGCCGCCGAGCTCGGGGTCGAGAGGGTCGGCCTCGCCGATCTGTTCCAACGCGCCGACATCGTGAGCAACCACATCCCGGATCTGCCCTCGACCCGGGGCGTGCTGACGGCCGAGCTGTTCGCCGCCATGCGCGCGGGCGCCACCTTCATCAACACCGGCCGCGGCGCGCAGGTGGTCGAGGCCGACCTGATCGCGGTGCTCGAAGCCAGGCCCGATCTGACGGCACTCCTGGACGTCACCTGGCCGGAGCCGCCGGCCGCGGACTCCAAGCTCTGGTCGCTCGCCAATGTCGTGATCAGCCCGCACATCGGCGGCACGATCGGCGACGAGGTGATCCGGCTTGCCGACTGCGTCATCGAGGAGTTCGAGCGCTGGCAGGCGGGTCAGCCGCTCCGCTATCAGGTGACCCGCGAGGTGCTGGCCACCATGGGCTGAGCTCAGTCGCCGAGCTCGAAGGCGCAGGACGGATCGTCCGGCCGGTGCTGGAGCAGGCGGTCGTAGAAGGCGCCGGCGCGCGCCGTGATCGGAGCAACGTCGGCCTCGAGCAGCAAGCCTTCCCGCATCAATGCCTCGGCCGCGGCCTTGACCTGGGTCTCGTACTCGGCGCGCGAGCGATAGCGGGCCGCGAGTGCTGGGCGCGGATCGCCGGCAGCCGCCCGCTCCGCCTCGGTGCGGGCAAACGGGATGAACGAGCCGGACCAGCGGGCGAGGTCGTCCGGCGCGCCGACCTCCGGCCGCCGCAGGTTCCAGCCGGTGTAGGTGCCGAGCGGTACGCTGACCGCCGGCAGGCGGATGCCGCCCCGATCGTTGCCGTCGGCATCGGGCAGCGGCACGCTCGTGATGAAGGGCGGACCGAAGTCCGGCGGCTGCTTGTCCGCTATCCCTTGGGTGGCGAACCGGGGGCCGAGATCGAGCCTCGGCGGCTGCAAATTGCGGCTCGGCAGCCGCAGCCCCGGGATCGCGGGAAAGTCGCGCCGGTACTCGGCGACCGACCCGAGCGTCCCGTCGGCAAGCTTCGGAAAAACGCTGGCGGGCGGCGCCTCGCCTCGGGTCGCCCAGGCATCGAGCGCCAGCAGCAGGGCGCGCATCGGCGGCCGGTGATCGAGCGGATTGCTGCAGTTCCGATACGGCCCGCGTTCGGCTGCCCGCCAGTTGCCGTGCTGGGCGCCCGCGAACATGTAGAGGCGCGCGTTCGGAGCCAGCGGCAGGTCCTGCGCGCCGGTGACGTCGGTCTCGAGCAGCGAGGCCGAGCGGGTCCAGTACTCGGTCGAGGTCATCGTGTAGAAGAGCTTCGGCAGAGCTCCCATCGCGCGCGCCCGCGCCAGCACGTCCCCCGCAGCGCCGGTCACCGGATCGGTCTCGGGCGTGGTCGTGAACGGGAAGAAATCGACCGGGTACTCCTGGTCCTCGAGCTCGCTCGGATGGCGCGTGGTCTGGGCAAAGCGGTGGTTGAAGCTGCCCTTGCCGCCGCCCGGCACGTGGATCAGGGCGCCATCGAACACCATGCGCCCCGCCTCGTCGACGTGCAGCGCCTCGAGCAGCATGTGCTGCAGCACGCGCGCCGACTGCGAGATGCCGAAGGCAAGCGCCGCCTCCGGGTCCGGCTTGCCGGCGCGCGCGAGCGGGTTCGGCGTGCCGACGTCGTCCGCCCCAGCAAAGTGGAAAAAAGCGAGCGAATCGCGGATCGCGGCGAGGCCGAGACCCACGACCCGCGGATCGCGCGCGATATAGACGACCTCATAGATCCGCCCCGGCACGAAACCCTGGCCATAGAAGACCCGGGTCGGGTCGGCAAAACGCCATCGATCGCGCGGGATCAGCGTCCGCGCGCCGGTCGGGCTATCGCGCACCGTGAGCCTGGCGCCGGGCTCCGCGAGGTCGACCGGCGGATAGCCCCGCGAGTCGCCCCACATGAAGGCAGCACTCTGCGGCCGGCCGCATGAGCACGAACTCGGCCGCGACCGGACCTTTGATCGGGGCGCCCGCCTCGGTCGCGACCGGCAGCTCGATCTGGAGCCGCCCGTTGCCCGGCAGCACGTCCCAGTTCCAGGCGCTCCAGAGCAGGCTGTAGCCCTGGCGCAACAGGAAACCGTTGCCGAGGTCGGCGGCGCTCTTCGGCTGGTTGCTCCAGGGCGCGTCGTCGAAGAACGCGAGCATGCCGAGGTTGCCGCGGTTGTCGACCTCGTAGAGCAGGCGGTGATTGCCGCGCGCGAGGTCCAGGGGCCTGAGCAGGAGAAAATCGCCGGCAAAGGTCACGAGCCCGCGCGCATCGCGCGGGGCGCGGGCGAGATCGACGATCCGCGCATTGGCCGGATCCGCGGGATCGACCGCATAGTGCAGCCGGCCCCGGATCCGCTCGTAGGCGCCGACCGCGCCGAACGCCATGCCGCCGGCGAGCGGCCCGCGCTCGACGATCTCGACCCGCTCGACCCTGGCCGCGAGCGGCCGCGCCAGCCCCAGCAGGACCGCCAGCAGGGCCAAGGAAGCGAAAACGCGCGCATACGGCATCGCGGCCCACGATAGAAGCGAGCCCTTGGCGCTGTCGATTGCTATCGTCGCCGGAGATCGACGCCAGCTTGGGAGGCGAGCTCATGACAAGCGACTGCCGGGTGACCCGGGTCGAGACCCATCTGGTCGGCGCCCGCTGGTGCAACTGGGTGTTTGCCGAAGTCCACACCGACGAGGGCATCAAGGGCATTGGCGAGGGCACCTGCGAATGGCAGGCGAAGGCGGTCGAGGCGGCGATCCTGCAGCTCGCCGAGCGCTATCTGATCGGCCAGCCGGCGTTCGCGATCGAGCGCCTCTGGCAGGCGATGTTCCGCAACGAGTTCGCGCGCGGCGGCCCGATCCTCAACAGCGCGATCGGCGCCCTCGAGATCGCGCTCTGGGACATCGTCGGCAAGGCGCTGGGCCAGCCGGTGCACGCGCTGCTCGGCGGCCGCGTGCACGAGCGCCTGCCGGCCTACGCCAACGCCTGGTACGGCACCGGCGCGACACCTGCCGAAGTCGCGGCCGCCGCGGCCGAGGTCCGCAACAAAGGCTACCGCGGGCTGAAGCTCGACCCGTTCGGCAGCGCCGGGCGCGATCCCGACTACGCCACCATCCGGCGCGCGCTCGATCTGGTGCAGGCGGTGCGCGCCGCGATCGGGCCCGAGATGGAGCTCCTGATCGACTGCCACGGCCGGTTCAGCCCAGGCTCCGCGATCGCGATCGCAAAGGAGCTGGAGCCCTGTCCGCCTCTACTGGTTCGAGGAGCCCTGCGATGCCGAGAACGTCGCCGCCCTCGCCAAGGTCGGGCGCTCGATCCGGACGCGCCTTGCGACCGGCGAGCGCTGCTACACCAAATACCACCTGCAGGCGCTGCTCCGCGACTGCGAGGTCGGCGTCCTGCAGCCCGACCCGATGCACGTCGGCGGCATCCTGGAAGCCAAGAAGATCGCGGCGATCGCGGACGCCAGCTACACGCCGGTCTCCTACCACAACCCGTTCGGCCCGGTCGCGACCGCCGCCGCCCTGCAGCTCGACGCCTGCACGACCAACTTCATCATGCAGGAATCCTTCTGCGAATTCGGCGAACCCTGGCGCTTCGATCTTCTCGACCACGCCCCGCGCCCGGTCGGCGGCCACTACGAGATCCCGACGCTGCCCGGCCTCGGCGTCGGCGAGTTCCGCCCCGAGGTCGCGAAGGCCCACCCGTTCGACCCCAAAGCCTTCCTCCCGATGTGGAGCGACGACTGGCGCAAGCGCTTCTAGAGCTACGTCACAGTAACCCGGTTGCCATGTTCTGCCCGATCGCTAAGAGCTAGCCAATATGGCTAGATAGAAAGGCAGGGTCATGCAGAACTGGTCGTTGCACGACGCGAAGAATCGCTTCAGCGCCCTGGTCGAGGCAGCGCAACGCGGCCAGCCCCAGCTCGTCACCAAGCGCGGCGCCCCGGCCGTGGTGGTCGTCGCCGCCGACGAGTTCGAGCGGCTCGAGGCGCTCCAGGGCGCAGCGGGTGCCATCCTTTGCGGAGCATCTGCTCGCCATGCCGCAGGATGACGAGGCCTTCGAACGATCGACGTCGATCTGCGCGACCCGGCGCTCTGATGTATCTGATCGACACGATGGTGCTGTCGGAACTGCGCAAGACGCGGCGCAATGCCAGTCTGGTCGCCTGGCTAGGGAAGGTGCCGGCCGCCGATCTCCATGTCAGCGTCGTGACCATCGGCGAGATCGAGAAGGGGATCGCCAAGCAACAACGCGGTAATCCGGCGTTTGCCGAACGTCTCGCGCACTGGCTCGACCTCGTTCTGCGCCAATACGGCGGGCGCATTCTGGAGATCGACATCGCAGTCGCCAGGCGGTGGGGTCGCCTGGCCGACGCGCACGGCGATCTCGGGGCCGATCTCCTGATCGCGGCCACGGCGATCGAGCATGGCCTGGCGGTCGTGACCCGCAATCTTCGGCACTTCGAGCGAACCGGGGTCGCTGTTCTCGATCCCTTCGCGCCGTAAGCTCGTGAGCGCGGGAAACGCTTCTAGCTCTCGCCGCCAAAAACCGCCTCGAGCGCCTGGCGCATGACCTGCTCGTCGGGGTCGATGCCGGTCCAGTAGGTGATGCCGATGCGGCCCTGGCCGACCAGCATGGCGAGGCCGTCGATCACCCGGCAGCCCTGCGCCTTGGCATCGCGGACGAGGCGGGTTTGCGGCGGGTTCGGGATCACGTCGGCGACGATCATCCCGGGCCTGAGCGTCAGGGCGTCGAGCGCCAGCCGGGCGTCGAGGTCGGGATAGAGGCCGATCGAGGTCGCGTTGACCACGATGTCGGTGTCCTCGGGCACCGCGTAGTCGCCCCGCCAGCGCACGACCTCGGCGGTGAGCTCGCCCCCGGTCTCGGCGCGCACCTTGCCGTTCAGAAGATCGACCAGCGTGCGGCCGCGGGCCTCGTCCCGGTTGACGACGGTGAAGCGGCGGGCGCCGGCCAGCGCCATCTCGACCGTGATCGCCCGGGCGGCACCGCCCGCGCCGAAGATCACGACGCTGGTCCCCGCGGGGTCGCAAAGGCGCCGCAGGCCCTGAACGAAGCCTTTGCCGTCGGTGTTCTCGCCGATGAACCGATCGTCCCGCCGGACGACGCAGTTGACAGCACCCATCAGCGCCGCCGATTCGCCGAGCCCGTCCAGATGCTCGATCACGGCGACCTTGTGCGGGATGGTGCAGTTGAAGCCCCGGAAACCCATCGCGCGCGCCCCCTCGACCGCGGCCTCGAGGCCGGCCGGCGCCACCTCGATGGTCAGATAGCGCCACTCCAGGCCGTGATGGCGGAAGGCCGCCTCGATCATCACCTGGGTCGGGTTCTCGGCGATCGGCTGCCCGAACGCCGCCACCAGCTCCTGCTTGAAGTTCAACTCCCTGGCCATGTTGCCCCCCATTGCGGCCGGATGCTTGGACGACGAAACGCGCTATAGCAGAGCGGCCGCCGATGGTCCCGGCCCACATCCGTTCTCCGGAGAGATCGTTGTCGCGCCCGGCAACCGGGAGCATACTTGCTCGCTCATTCGATCAGGGAGGCGAAGTCATGCGCAGTCATGCTGCGATCCTCGCGGCCGCGCTGCTCATGGCGTCGTCCGGCGCCCGGGGCGCCGACCTCAGGGTGTGGTGGGAGCAGGGGTATTCTCCCGAGGAGGACGCGGCGGTCAGGGAGACCATTGCTGCCTTCGAGCAGGACAGCGGCAAGCAGGTCGAGCTCGTCTTCTATCCCCAGGCGCATCTGACGGACAAGATCCTGGCGGCGATCGCGGCTGGTGAGCCTCCCGACTTCGCGTTTGGTATGTGGATCGCGGATTACATCGGGCAGTGGGCCTTCGACGACCGGCTCGTGGATCTCTCGGAGGCCGTAGGTTCGTTCACCAATCTTTTCGATCCGGACGTCCTCAGCTGGGCTCTGCTTTTCAACGCGAGCACCCGGCAAAAGGCTTTGTACGGACTGCCGGTCGGCCGACCGAGCTATCACGTTCACGTCTGGAAAAGCCTGCTCGAGCGCGCCGGATTGAGCCTTGCGGACGTGCCGAAGGTCTGGAACGCCTTCTGGTCCTTCTGGTGCGACGAGGTGCAGCCGGCCGTGCGTCGGGCCACGGGCCGCGACGATGTCTGGGGCATCGGGCTGCCCATGTCGGTCGCGCCCGACACCCAGGTCGCGTTCTTTCAGTTCCTGGCTGCGGACGGGGCGGACTACGTGACTCGCGACGGCCGGCTGGTCATCGACACGCCGGAGATCAGGCAAAAGCTGGTGAAGGCCATCGACAGCTACACTGCGAGCTACGGTAAGGGCTGCACCCCGCCGGATTCGGTGAACTGGTCCAACCGCGACAACAACGAGCAATTTCTCGCGCAGACGGTCGTCATGACCCCGAACGAGACCCTGTCGATCCCCAACGCGCTCAAGACTGAGCGTCCGGAGGATTACTATCAGAACACGGCCACGATCGCATGGCCGCTCGGGCCGCATGGCGCGGCCTTTCCGATCTTCGGCAGCGTCTATTCGGCCGTGGTCTTCAAAAATGGCAGCAACGTCGCCCTCGCCAAAGAGTTCGTCCACTTCCTCTTGGCCGAGAGTTGGCTCGCCCACTACATCGACTTCTCGGGCGGGCGCTTTCTGCCTTCGATATCAAAGCTGCTCGAACAACCATTCTGGCTCGACCCGAGCGACCCGCACCTCATGGCCGCGGTGATGCAGGTCAGCTCCCGGCCGCTGGCTCACGACTACGCTCAGGCCTCGGGCAACTGGCGCTACGACCGCCTCTGGCAGGAGTTGCCTTGGGCCAAGGCGATCCACCGCATCGCCGCCGACGGCATCACCCCCGAGCAGGCGGTCGACCAGGCGATCGCGCGCATCAAGCAGCTTTTGGCGGAGTGAGAGCATGCAGCGGCTGATCCCGGCGCTTGCCGTCTCGGTATTGTTGCTCGCGCCGTTGGGCGCGCGAGCCGCCGACCTCGTGGTGTGGTGGGAGAAAGGGTTCTACCCTCAGGAAGACGAGGCGGTTCACGAGATCGTCGCCGCGTTCGAGCAGGAGACCGGCAAGCAGGTCGAGCTCGCCCTCTTTTCCGAGGACGAGCTTGCCGGCAAGCTCGTGGCGGCGATCGAGGCCGGCCGGCCGCCCGACTTCGCCTTCGGTGTCGAGTTGCAGGACTACCTCGGCCAGTGGGCGGTCGAGGATCGGCTGGCGGACCTCTCCGACGCTATCGGAGCCTTCTCGAACCTGTTCGATCCGGATGCGCTCGCCTCGGTCATCTGGCGCAATGCGCAGACCGGGCAAAAGGCGCTGTACGGCCTGCCCTTCGGTCGCGAGATGAACCACGTCCACGTCTGGACGAGCCTCCTGAAGGAAGCTGGATTCGCGGTCGCCGACATCCCGCGTGAATGGCAGGCGTTCTGGTCGTTCTGGTGCGACCGGGTGCAGCCAGCCGTGCGCAAGGCGCTGGGCCGCGACGACATCTGGGGCGTCGCGCTGCCGATGTCGGTGCCGGATGGCGACACCGACCTCGAGTTCTTCCAGTTCGTGGCGGCCAACGACGCCAGTTACGTCACCCGGGACGGCCAGCTGGTGATCGACGATCCGGAGATCAGGCGGCGGCTCGTCAAGGCCATCGACGACTACGCGGCGATCTATCGCAAGGGCTGCACCCCGCCGGATTCGGTGTCGTGGCCGAGCGGCTACGACAACAACCGGGAGTTCTTGGCCCAGGCGGTCGTCATGACGGCCAATGTGTCGCTCTCGATCCCGAACGCGCTGAAGCACGTGCATCCCGACGACTACTACAAGAACACCGCGACCATCGAATGGCCCCTCGGCCCCCATGGCGAGCCCTTTCCGATCGTGGGCACCGTCGTGTCCGCCGTCGTCTTCAAGGGCGGCAGCAACGTCGCCCTCGCCAAGGAGTTCGTCCGGTTCCTGGTCGCCGAGGGCTGGCTTGCCCACTATCTCGACTTTTCGGCGGAACGCTTCCTGCCGGCGATGTCAAAGCTGCTGGAGCAGCCATTCTGGCTCGACCCGAGCGACCCGCATCAGATGGCATCGGTGATGCAGATGAGCTCGCGCTCGCTGGCGCGCGAGTACGCCTACGCCCCGATCTCGGGCAACTGGCGGCACCAGCTGGTCAACCAGCAGCACGTCTGGGCGCAGGCGATTCACCGCGTCGCTGCCAACGGCATCAGCCCCGAGCAAGCGGTCGACGAGGCGACCCTCCGGATCAAGCAGATGCTGAGCGAATAGCCGCTCAGTTGACGACTTTGAGCATGCCGCCGTCGACGTAGTAGGTGGCGCCGACGCTGTAGCTCGCGCGCTCGGAGCAGAGGAACACGAAGAAAGAGGCGACCTCCTCGGGCGAGGCGAAGCGCTTGATCGGCGCGTGCTCGTTCGCGACGCCCTCGATGTAGCTCTGCCAGGGCTTGCCGGTGCCCGCGGTGAGCTCGGTCGCGGTCTTGATCCAGTCCGGCGTCAGGACCAGGCCGAGGTTGAGCGCGTTGACCCGGATGCCGTAGGGAATCAGCTCGTTGGCGAGGTTCTTGGACAGCATGACCAGGGCCGCCTTGGTCACGTTGTAGATCGGCTCGTACCAGAGCGGCTGGGCGGCGCAGATCGAGGCGTTGTTGAGGATCACGCCGCCGCCGCGCGCGCGCATCATGGGTGCCAGACCGCGCGCCAGGCGGACCGCCGCCATCACGTGCAGATCCCAGTAGCGCTGCCACTTGTCGTCGGGCGCGTCCATGATGGTCTCGTTGGAGCCGGTGCCGGCATTGTTGATCAGGAGATCGCAGCCGCCGTACTCGCGCTCGACCTCGGCGATCACGCTGGCACAACCCTCGGCGGTGGCGACGTCGGCGGCGATGCCGAGTGCCTGCACCCCGAACTCTTCCCGGATCTCCTTGACCCGCTCGGCAAGGCGCGCCTGATCGCGCGCGACCAGCGCCAGGTGCACGCCCTCGCGTGCCAGCTCGCGCGCGACCGCGAGGCCGATCCCGACGCTGCCGCCGGTGATCACCGCGACCTTGTCCTTCAGGCCCAGATCCATCGTTTTTCCCCTGCTCACTTGACGATCGGGATCTTGCTGCGGTCGATGGTCACCGCCACCGCCAGGATCAGCACGATCCCGAACACGATCTGCTGGGCGAAGATGTCGACGCCGACGAAGGTCATGCCGATGCGCACGACCGCGATGATCAAGGCGCCGATCAGCGTGCGCGCGACGCTGCCGACGCCGCCCGTGATCGCCGTGCCGCCGACGATCACCGCGGCGATCGCCGGCAGCAGCAGTTCGTTCGCGAGCGTCGGCGAGCCGCTCGCCAGCCGCCCGGCCAGGATCACGCCGGCAAAGGCCGCGAGGCTGCCCGAGAGCATGCAGGCGATGATCTTCTGGCGGTCGACGCGCACGCCCGAGGCAAAGGTCGCAGGCTCGCCGGCACCGATCGCCTGGCTGTAGCGGCCAAAGGCGGTGTAGCGCTGGACGAACAGGCCGGCCGCCAGCACCAGCGCGCCGATGATCACCTCGTTGGGCAAACCGAGGCTGGCCCCGATGATCCAGCCGATGTAGGCGCGCTCGGAGGCGCCCATGGTGATCGCGCGGGCGTCCGAGATGATCAGCGCCGTGCCGGCCGCGATGCCGCCGATCGCGAGCGTCGCGATGAAGGACGGGATGCGCAGCTTGACATGGGCAAGGCCGCCGAGCGCGCCCGCGAGCGTGCCGGTGAGCGTCGCCAGCACGAAGGCCAGATAGCCGAAGCGCGGCAGGGCGAGCGCCACGACCACGCTCGCGAGCGACGCGACCGACTGGATCGAGAGATCGATCCCGCCCAGCATGATCACGAAGCTGACGCCGACCGCCATCACGAACAGGGTCGCGGTATCCGAGGCCAGGACCAGGAGCGTCTGGAGCGTCAGGAACTCGGGCGTGACCACGCCAATCACGATCATCAGCGCGAGCAGCGTCAAAAGCGGCATCGCCTGCCGCAGATGCGCGCCCCCCACGCCGATCGCGCCCGCCCTCATCGCACCTAGACCATGTGCTCGATCAGCTCGACCTGCTCGGGCTTGCGGCCGGCGGCGGCATCGAAGTGCTTGGTGATCACGCCATCGCGCATGACCAGGATGGTGTGGCTGAGGCCGATCGTCTCCTCGAGCGTGTCCGCGGTCAGGATGATCCCGATGCCGTCGTCCGAGAGCGCCCGGATCAGCTCGTAGACCTCCTCCTTGGCGCCGACGTCGAGGCCGCGGGTCGGGTGGTCGAGGATCACGATGCGGGCGCGCGCGTTCAGCCACTTGGCGAGCACGACCTTCTGCTGGTTGCCGCCCGAGAGGTTGAGGCAGAGTGCTGAGATGCCAGGCGTGCGGATGTGCAATTGGTCGACCCAGCCGGAGGCCACCCGCTTCTCCTGGCCGTGATCGATCAGGCCCGCGCGCGTGACCCGCTCGAGGCTCGCGAGCGTCAGATTGGCGGCGATCGGCAGGAACAGCACCAGCCCCTCGGTCCGCCGCTCGCGCGGGATGTAGCCGATGCCGCGCGCGACCGCATCCGAGGGCGAGGCGAGGCGGACCGGCTGGCCGTCGATCAGAAGCCGCCCCTCGCCCGGCTGGGCAAAGCCGAACAGCGTCCGGCAAAGCGCCTCGCGGCCGGAGCCGAGGACGCCCGCGATGCCCAGGATCTCGCCCTCGTGGAGCTCGAAATCGACGCCCCGGTAGGCGCCGGCCAGCGTCAGGTTCTCGGCCGCGAGCAGGACCCGGTCGCGGTAGGGCCGCTGCCTGCTCTCGCGATAGTATTCGGCCTGCCTCCCGCGCCCGACCATCAGCTGATGGAGCTGGCGGACGTCAGCCTCGGCGGCCATGAGGTCGGCCACCACCCGACCATCCTTCATGACGTAGATGCGATCGCTGAGCGCCAGGACCTCGTCGAGCCGATGCGAGACGAAGATGAACGAGGCGCGCTCTTTCAGCGCCCGCACGCGCGCGAACAGGATGTCGATGTCGGCCTGCTCGAGCACCGAGGTCGGCTCGTCGAGCAGGATGATCAGATGGCCTTCGGCCTGCTCCTCGAGCGTCAGCGCCTTGGCGAGCTCGACCATCTGGCGAGCGGCAAAATCGAGCTCGGCGGTCGGCGTCGAGGGCTCGATGCTGAGCTCGACCTTGGCGAGCTGGCGCGCCGCGGCGGCGTTGAGCTCGGACCAGCGGATCAGGCCCGGCGCGCGTGAACGGGCCCTCGGCGCCGAGATAGAGGTTCTCGGCGACCGACAGGTTGGGCAAGAGCGACTGCTCCTGGAAGACCATGCCGATGCCGTGCTTTGCGGCCTCGTTCGGCGTCCTGAGTGTGACCGGCCGGCCGTGCAGCTCGATCGTGCCGGCATCCGGCTGATAGACGCCGGCCAGGATCCGCATCAGCGTCGACTTGCCGGCGCCGTTCTCGCCGACCAGCCCCACCACCTCGTGGGGCCGGACCTCGATCGCGACGTCGTCGAGCGCCTGGACGCCCGGGAACGACTTCGCGACCCCGCGCAGCGCCAGGACCGGGGCGGGGCGCTCAGCGGCGGCCGGCGCGCTCACTTGTTGATGCCGAGCCGGGCGCGATCGACCGAGAGCGCCACGGCTATGATGATCAGGACGCCCTGCACCACCTGCTGGACGTAGGGCGAGATGCCCATCAGCACCATGCCGTTGCTCAGCACCATGACGATCAGCACGCCGACCAGGGTCTGCAGCACGCCGCCCGAGCCGCCCATGAGCGCCGTGCCGCCGACCACCACCGCGGTGATGGTCGTGAACAGCCGGCCCTGGCCGATCAGCGCGAAGCCCGCCCCCTGCTGCGCGGCCGCGATGATCCCGCCCAGGCCATAGAAGGTGCCGGCGATCGTGAACACCGCGATCCGGCAGCGCCGGACGTTGATGCCCGAGAGCGCCGCCAGGTCCTCGCCGCCGCCGATCGCGTAGATGTGGCGGCCGAGCCGGGTGTGGTTCTGGATCACGTAGGCGATGCCGAGCGCCACCAGGGCCACCCAGACGGCGATCGGCATGCCCCACAGGCGCTCGAGCGCCAGCGCCCGGATGGTCTGGTCGTTGATCCGGACGGTGACGCCGCCCAGGATCGCGTTGGCGACGCCGACCCCCACGAACCACATCCCGAGCGTCGCCATGAAGGACGGGATCCGCAGCGTGACGTGGATGAGGCCGTTGATCAGGCCGAGCAGGGCGCCGAGCAGGATCACCAGCAGCGCGCCGAGCAGGCCATAGTCGTTGGCATTGGCGCCGTTCAGCACCACCAGGCTCAGGATCACCGCGGCGAAGGCGACCACGCCCTCGATCGACAGATCGATCGAGCCCATGATGATCACGAAGGTGACGCCGAGGCCGAGGATCAGCGGGATCGCGCCGGTATTGGCGATCCGCACGAGGTTGCGCACCGAGAGGAAGCTGGGGTTGATCAGGCCGATCAGGACGCAGAGCGCCACCAGCACGAGCACCGGCGCGAACGGCCCGAGCCGGCGCAGCAGCCGCCGCCGGCGCGCGGCCGGCGCCTCCTGCCGCGCGGCCAGCGTGCCCGAGGCGGCCGCGGTCATCGCCGCTGGCGGGCCGTGGCCGTCGACCTCTGGCCGACCGCCACAGCCCAACCGGCCACCTCGGGCGAGCCCGGTCTCACTGGTACTGGATCTGACCCGAGGCGCGGCCCCAGAGGTCGTCGAAATCGAGCTTGGGCGTGCTCTTGATGTTGGTCTCGTAGAACTCTTTGGCGTTGGCCTTGGTGATCACGATGCCGGTGCCGTAGAACTCGCGGTGCTCTTTCGGCTCCTTGGCCGGATCGAACTTGCCGATCTTGGCGTGGTAGGGGATCGAGAGCCCCATGCTGCCCTGCCAGAACGGGTCCCAGGCGACCGTGCCCGCGAACTCGCCGGCCATCACCGCCTCGACCGCGAGCTGGATGCCGTCGATGCCGGTGACCGGCACCTTGCCGGCCAGCCCCTCGGCGCGCAGCACCTCGAGCGCCGAGACGCCCATGCCGTCGTTGGCCGCCCACACGCCCTTGATCTTGTCGCCGAAGCGGGTGACCCAGGCGTTGGTGATGTCATAGGCCTGGTTGGGATCCCAGTTGGCGACCTGGAAGTCCAGGAGCTCGACGTCGGGATGCTCCTTGAGCGCCGCATCGAGCCCGGCCTTGCGCTCGATCGCCGGCACGTTGGAGAGGATGCCGCCCAGCGCCACGATGCCGCCCTTGCCGCCCATGGCTTTGAACAGCGCCTCGGCCATCGCCTTGCCGTTGGGCTTGCCGTCGAACGAGATGTGGGCGACGTAGTACGGGTCGAAGTCCCAGGGATGCAGGTCGGCGGGCTTGTTCCACTGGGTCACGACGTAGACCTTGGCCTTGGCGCAGGCCTCGACGATCGGGCGCGCGTCCGGGCTCTCGTTGGGATCGACGTTGAGCACCATGTTGCCGCCGGTCTTGGCGATGATCGCCTGGATGTCGGCGATGCCCTTCTCGCTGTTGCCCTCGGTGACCAGGGTCGCGTAGTCGGTGCCGGCCCATTTGGCGAACGCCTCGCCGCCCTGATTCCAGGTCGCGTGGTAGGGGTTGGAGAGCGAGCGGATCGAGTTGACGGCGGTGATCTTGTCCGTCGGCGAGCAGCCGTCCCGGCCGGCTGGCCGCGAGTGCGCCGGCGCCGAGCGCGCTGGCCTGCAGGAAGTGGCGGCGTGACCACGGGCCGATCAGACCCGGGCGTCGTGAAGATGACATGTCGTTTAGCCCCCCTTGTTATGGTTGTCGTGCGCGCCAGCATATCAGCGGCCGGATTCGGCTGTAAACGGTCCTGGCCCGCTGAACGCGCCGTTGCCGCAGTCACCGGGCAAGAGCATAGTCCCGCGATTGATTGATCAGGGAGGCGGTTCATGCGCAGGAATGCCGTCGTTCTCGCCTTGGTACTCGCATTAGCGCCGCAGGTCGCCAGCGGCGCGGATCTGGTCGTCTGGTGGGAGCAGGCGTTCTACCCCCAGGCGGATGAGGCGGTCCGCGAGATCGTCGCCGCCTTCGAGCAGGAGACCGGCAAGCGGGTCGAGCTCGTCCAACCGTCACAGGACGAGATCATGAAGCAGGCCGAGAGCGCCCTTCAGGCGGGGGCGCCGCCCGACTTCCTGTTCAGCACCGTGATCGAACGGGACGCTGCAAAGTGGGCTTACGAGGATCGGCTCGTCGACCTCGAAGGCGTGCTCGGCCCGGTCCTGGACCTGTTCGATGCCGACACCATCGAGGTCTCCACCTTGCTCGACGGCAAGACCGGCCGGCGCGGTCTGTACGCGCTGCCGATGGGCCGGATTTCCAATCACATCCATGTCTGGAACAGCCTCCTGGAGCGCGCCGGCTTCAGCCTCGCCGACATCCCGCAAGGAGTGGGAGGCGTTCTGGTCGTTCTGGTGCGATCGCGTGCAGCCGGCGGTGCGCAAGGCGCTCGGCCGCGAGGACATCTGGGCGGTCGGCCTGCCGATGTCGGTCGCCGCGAGCGCCGACACAGAAACTGAGCTCACGCAGTTTCAGCTCGCCTACCAGGCATCCTGGCTGAGCCTGGACCGGCGGGTCCAGATCGACGATCCCAAGGTCCGGGAAGGAATGATCACGGCCATGCGCGCCTACACCGAGATCTGGCGCAAGGGCTGCACCCCGCCCGACTCGGTGACTGGACCAACGTCGGACAACAACAAGGCGTTTCTCGCGCAGACCGTCGTGATGACGGCGAACCCGTCGCTCTCGATCCCGGCTGCGCTGCGAACGGCGCGGCCCGACGACTATCAACGGAACGCCGCGACCATCGACTGGCCGCACGCGGCCAACGGCGAGCCGCTCGTCCTCGAGGGCTATCTGTATCGCGCCGTGGTCTTCAAGGACGGCGGTCATGCCGCCACCGCCGGGGATTCGTCCGCTTCCTCGCCGAGGGGGGCTGGCTCGCCCATTGGCTCGATTTCTCGGGCGACGAAATCATGCCGCCGATGCGCAAGCTGGTCGAGCAGCCGTTCTGGCTCGACCCGAGCGATCCGCACCGCATGCGCGGGGCGATCCAGATCCTGACCCAGCCCCACCTCATGGACATGGACGTGCGGGACAACGAATGGCGCTCGGGTCCGATCTGGAGCGAGAACGTCTGGGGCAAGGCCGTCCACCGCGTCGTCGCCGACGGCCTCACCCCCGAGCAGGCGGTCGACGAGGCGATCGCCCGGATCAAGCAGATCCTGGTGGAGTAGGGCCATGCAAACGCTTTGTCCTGGCCGCTCTCGCCACCACCCTGCTGGCCATCGCGCCGTTCGGTGCCAGCGGCGCGGATCTGGTCGTCTGGTGGGGGCAGGCGTTTCTATCCCCAAGCGGACGCGGCGCTCAGGGAAATCATCGCCGCCTTCGAGCAGGAGACCGGCAAGCAGGTTGAGCTCGTCCAACCAACCGAGGACGAGATCATCGAAAAACCGAGAGTGCACTTGAGGCGGGGGCGCCGCCCGACTTCCTGTTCAGCGACTATCCGTCGAGAGTTCGGCCGCGCGCTGGGCTCATGACGGCCAGCTCGTCGACTTGGCGGGCGTCCTTGGCCCGGTCCTGGACCTGTTCGATACCGACACCATCGAGGCGACGACTATCACCGCAACGCCGCGACCATCGACTGGCCGGCTGCCGCCAACGGCGAGCCGCTCGTCCTCGTTGGGTTATCTGTATCGCGCCGTGGTTTTCAACGCCGGCCGAAATCCCGTGCTCGCCGAGGACGTTCGTCCGGTTCCTCGCCGAGGAGGGCTGGCTCGCCCACTGGCTCGACGTTCACGGGCGACCAATATCTTGCCGCCGATGCGCAAGCTGGTCGAGCAGCCGTTCTGGCTCGATACGAACGATCCGCACCGCATGCGCGCGGCCATCCAGATCATGACCCAGCCCCAGCTCGTTGGACATGGACGTGCGCGACAACGAATGGCGCTCGGGCCGGATCTGGGGCGAGAACGTCTGGGGCAAGGCCGTCCACCGCGTCGTCGCCGACGGCATCACCCCCGAGCAGGCGGTCGACGAGGCGATCGCCCGGATCAAGCAGATCCTGAGCGAGTAGCCGCCAGGGCAGTCGGGGCGTCCTGTTGCGGAGCGGCTTCTCGCCCGCGCGTGCTTCCGTGTTAGAGTAGCAGCTCGCTGACCGGTAGAGGCAGGCACATGGCGCGCGCAGATCCTTTGACCAAAGAACGTCAGTCGCTCTACGAGCGCGATTTCTACCTCTGGGTCGAGGAACAGGCAGGTCTGCTGCGGCAAGGAGCGCCTCGAGCGCCTCGACGTCGCCAACCTGGTCGAGGAGATCGAGGATCTGGGCATCGGCGAGAAAAAAGCCATCAAGAGCAATCTCGTGGTCGTGCTCCTGCATCTCCTGAAGCACCAGTTCCAGCCGCGCCGGCGCAGCCGAAGCTGGCGCGCGAGCATCCTCGAGCATCGCCAGCGCCTCAGGGACGATCTGCGCATCAGCCCGAGCCTGCGGGGACACGCCCAGGCGGTGTTCGAGGAGGCCTATGCCGACGCGCGCGCCCGGGCCGCGACCGAGACCGGCCTCGCCGCGCGGACGTTCCCGGCGGCATCCCCTTACACCCTGGACCAGGCCCTCGATCCGGATTTCCTGCCCGACTGAGGTACCTCTGGCAGCGAGAGCGACAGCACTGGGAGCGCGTGCCACGATCAGCGTCGAGCCAGCGAAGAAGCATGCCGTCGTACATGGCAAACAGATGGCCTACGCCGAGCGCGGGGTGGGCGACCCGATCCTGTTCCTGCACGGCAATCCGACCTCGTCCTACCTGTGGCGCAACGTGATGCCGCATCTGGAAGGGCTCGGGCGCTGCATCGCGCCCGACCTGATCGGCATGGGCGATTCGGAGAAGCTCGGCGGCTCAGGCCCGGACAGCTATCGCTTCGTCGAGCATCGCCGTTACCTCGACGGGCTGCTGGACGCGCTTCGAGTGGGAAAAAGAGTCACGATCGTCGGCCACGACTGGGGCTCGGCGCTGGGCTTCGACTGGGCGAACCGGCACCGCGCGGCGATCAAGGGCATCGCCTACATGGAGGCGATCGTGCGCCCGCTCGCCTGGGCGGAATGGCCGGAGCCGATCCGGAAGCTGTTCCAGGGCTTTCGATCGGACGCCGGCGAGGCGATGGTGCTGGACGAAGAACGTGTTCGTCGAGCGGGTGCTGCCGGGCTCGGTCCTGCGCGGGCTGACGGACGCAAGAGATGGCGGTCTACCGCCGGCCGTTTCTCGAACCAGGCGAGGCGCGCCGGCCGACGCTGACCTGGCCGCGCGAGATCCCGCTGGATGGCGAGCCCGCGGATGTGGTGGCGATCGTCCAGGCCTATGCCGACTGGCTCGCGACAAGCGACGTCCCGAAGCTGTTCGTCAACGCCGAACCCGGCGCGATCCTGGTCGGCGCGCAGCGCGAGTTCTGCCGCAGCTGGCCGAACCAGACCGAGGTCACGGTGAGCGGCAGCCACTTCATCCAGGAGGACTCGCCGGACGCGATCGGCCAGGCGCTCGCCGACTGGTATCGGAGTCTCGCCTAGGCGCGCTGCGCCTCGTAGACCGCCTTCTCGAACGCGAAGAACAGCGGCAGCGCCTTCTTGTCGCCGAACGGCAGCACCTGGGTCGCGTAGACACCGCCGATGCCGGCGGAGGGATCGATCCAGAAGTAGGTATTGGCGAGCCCGGCCCAGGCGAGGCTGCCGGGGTTGCGCCCGGTCGGCGCCCGCTCGGTGTTGATCATGAAGCTGAGCCCCCAGGTCTTGGGCATGCCGGGGAAGAACTCGGCGTCGTTGGACAAGGGCGGCATCGCGGTCTTGAGCATGCAGACCCGGCAGTCGCCCATCTGGTTGGTCGACATCATCTGGACGGTCTCGGGCTTCAGGACCTGCTGGCCGCCGGCTTTGCCCTGGTTCAGGATCATGCGGACGAACCTGGCATAGTCGCCAACCGTGCCGTAAAGCCCGCCGCCGCCCATCTCGAACTCGGGCGCCTGCGGGATCTCGAGCTCGAGCTGCGGCGCGAAGCTGTCATCGTCGCCGCGCTGATGGATCTTGGCGAGGCGCGCGCGCATGCCCTCGGTGATCTTGAACGCGGTATCGCGCATGCCGAGCGGCTCGAACAGGTTCGCCTTCAGATAGGCGCCGAGCTTCTGGCCGCTCACCGCCTCGACCATCTTGCCGGCCCAGTCGATGTTGATGCCGTACTCCCAGCGCTCGCCGGGATCGAACAGGAGCGGCGTCGACAGCGCCCGCTCCTCGCAGCTGATGATGCCCGGGAGTCCCTTGGCCTCCTGATAGCGGATGATCGGCTGCTCCCAGATCTCGTAGGCGAAGCCCGCGGTGTGGGTGAGCAGCTGACGGAGCGTGATCGGCCGCGCCGCCGGGCGGGTGATCGGCTGGCCGGCGGCATCGAAGCCTTCCAGCACCTGGACCTCGCCCAAAGCCGGCACCACCTCGCGCGCCGGCCGGTCGAGATGCAGCCGGCCGCGCTCGACCTGCTGCATCGCCGCGGTCGCAGTGAGCGCCTTGGTCATCGACGCGATCCAGACGACCGTATCGGGGGTCATGGCCGCCCCGCCACCCTGCACGCGCTCGCCGAAGCCGCCCTCGTAGATGGTGCCGTCCCGATTGGTCGCGAGCGCCACCACGCCCGGCACGTCGCCGTTCGCCACTGCCTGCTGCAGCAGCGCATCCGCCTTGGTCTGCAAGGACATGATCTCGCCTCCCGCCAACGCCCACGAGATTGGTTATTGCAGATGATCGGCTCGCCGATGCTGATTGGCAACTCCTCGTTGGGATGAGGTCGTCAACCCAGGGCCTCGGCGACCTCGGCAACGGGACCGAACACCCGCTCGGCTGCTCCGGGCCCGGTCAGAGCGACCCCGACGCTCACACCGCAGGCCGCAAGCGCCTCCACGAGCCGCGCGAGCCGCGATGACGCGGATCGAGCAGGCGGCGCACGTCTTTCTCGTCGATTCCGAGCCGCTTCGCGAGCCCGCACTTGGTCATGCCGCGCGCGCGCATGGCGCCATACAGCGCGACCTTGTAGGCGAGCACCGGCTCGAGCCCGATCGCGGTCAGACCAGGCCCCTGCGAGGGCGCCGGGATCGGCTCGCCGTCGATGACGCGGCCGGCGATCGCCTCGGCCAGGCAGTCCTCGGCCTGCGCGCGAGCGTCCGCAGCATCCTCGCCTTCGGTGACCGCCTCCGGCAGGTCTGGAAAGCGGACCAGGACGCGGCCGTCCGGCTGCGGCACGAGCCGGGCGGGCCACGCCAGGATCAAGGGCTCACCGCGCATCGAGGATCGAGCTAGGCTTACCCCGTGGCGCCGGGGGCGACCCGTTTGCCCATGCGGCCGAGGAAGGCGTCGGCGGCGCCGCGCAGGGCGAGACGGCAGGCGCCGAAGTTGCCGCGGCGGGATTCCATCAACAGGCGCTTGCACAGGCCCATCAGGATCCGGATCTGGCAGGCCAGGCGCTTGAGCACGCCGAGCCTGGCGCCGTACATGCGCACCAAGGTCAGCTGGTTGCGGTACATGTAGTAGTAGCGCCAGTTGGCCGAGACCGGCAGCAGCGGGGGGGCCATGAAGCCGCCGCCCGCGTGCTCGACCACGCACTTCGGCACGATGTAGCTCTTGAAGCCCTGGTCGGCCAGCCGGAAGGCGTAGTCGGTGTCTTCGCCGTAGTAGAAGAAATCCTGGTTCGGAAACCCGCAGGCGGCCATCACCTCGCGCGTGAACAGCGTGCTGATGAAGGGGTAGAGGTCGATCTCCTTGGGCTCGCCTTTGCCGCGCTCGATCCCGACCTCGGGGCTCAAGTAGCGGTAGCGGAACGCGCGCGCGAGCGTGGTCGGCAGGCGCCACGGCAACCAGGTCGTGGTGCCCTGGTCCCACTGCGCCTGATAGGCGGCGAGCCCGCCGAGCTTGATCCCCTGCCGGCGCAGATCGGCCGCGGTCTCGAGCAGGATGCGGAGCGAGCCGGGCTCGGGGAAGACGTCGTCGTCCATCGCCCAGGCGAACTCGTGGCCGCGATCGAAGGCCGCCTGGAGCACGGTGCGGAAGCTGCAGGCGCAGCCGAAGTTGCCGGGCTGGTGGATCGCGACCACATCGGGCTGGCTGTCCAGCCACTCGCGCGTGCCGTCGGTGCTCAGATCGTTGACCACGATGATCTCGTCGACCGGGCGGTCCTGGGCGCGGATCGTCGCGATCACGCGCTTGAGCGACTCCAGTCGGTTGAAGGTGGTCACGGCGGCGGCGACGGTCATGTCTTGCGTCCCAGAATGCGCGTGGCGCCCAGATCTAGCATCGGGATGACGCCCTGCGGAAGGCCACCGATCTAGCTGCTGTCCACTAACAAGCCGAAAAGATGGGGTTCCTCTCTGCCCCGCGCGTGGCGCACGGGCGGCCGGCTCAGACCGCGAACTCGGCCAGATCCAGGGTCGACTCGTGGCCGAGCTGCTGGCGGTGCTGCTCGAGCCAGCGATCGGCCGCCGCGCGCCCGGCGTCGCGCAGATAGGTCAGGAACGGCCAGGCGGTGTTGTTCTTGCTGCGCATGCCGAGCCCCGCCATGACCGCGGGATCGGCGATCCGGTGCAGGTGGATCAGCTCGTAGCGCGGATGCTCGAGCTGGCCGGCCGCGAGCAGCTTGTTGATCGTGGCGATGCCCTCGAGCTCGCGCATCAGGGCGGCGTTCATGGTCACCTCGTTCAGGCGATCCAGGATGTCGCGGGCGCTGATCGGCAATTCGGCCCGGTCGGTCGGGTTGAGCTGGACCAGCACGATGTCCCTGGCCTCGCACTCGCGCAGCAAGGGCCTCAGCACCGGGTTGCCCATGAAACCGCCATCCCAGTAGAACTGGCCGGCGACCTCGACCGCGCGGTTCAGCTGCGGCAGGCAGGCCGAGGCGAGCAGCGCCTCGACCGACAGCTCGGCATTGCCGAACAGCTTCATCTGGTTGGTCTTGAGGTTGGTCGCGCAGATGAACAGCTTGACCGCCCCCGGGCCGCGCAGGCGCTCGAAATCGAGCTCCTCGCGCAACAGCTCGCGCAGCGGGTTGTGGTCGAGCGGGTTGAGCTGATAGGGCGAGACGAACAAAGCGAGCGCGTCGAGCCACAGCGCCATCGGCGACCAGTCGAGGTTCCAGGCCCGGGTCAGGCTCTGATAGGGCGTCGTCTGGTAGGGATTGAAGCCGGCCGCCCCGAGCTGGCTGACCCGCTTCCAGAAGCCCGCGAGCTCGGCCCGGGCGCCGGCGGCGCCGTCGTCGAGCAGGCCCTGCGCCAGCACGCAGGCGTTGATCGCGCCGGCGCTGGTGCCGCTGATGCCCGCGATCGCGAGATCCGGCTCGTCGAGCAGACGGTCGAGCACGCCCCAGGTGAAGGCGCCATGGGCGCCGCCGCCCTGCAGGGCGAGCGAGATCGGCGTCGCGGCCATGACCGCGCCTCAGACCGCGAGGTGGCCGGTCTTGACGTAGAGGGTGCAGCCGTCCTGCGAGAGCACGCCATGCGCGCTGCCGGGCGGATTGCGCAGCCAGGCGCCCCGGGCATAACGGCCCTGCTCGTCCTCGAACGCGCCGTCGATCACGAAGATCTCCTCGCCGCCCGGGTGGCCGTGGCGCTCGAGCCGGGTGCCGGGCGCCAGCCGCAGCAGCTGCACGCGTTCAAAGCCGTACTGGGAGAGCGGCATCACCTGCAGGCCCGGGACCTCGCCCGGCTGCCAGGATGCCCTGGCGGTATCGATGCGCACGAACGTCTGGTCGTCGGGCGCCATCTGCCGGAGCTTGACGAAGATCGTGCAGCCGGGGCCGCTGCTCGGCGTGTGCTTCGAGCCCGGCGGATTGCGCACGTACATGCCGGGACCGAAGTCGCCATGCTCGTCGGAGAACACGCCCTCCAGCACCAGGAACTCCTCGCCGGCACCATGAGTGTGCGGGGCGAAGCTGCTGCCCGGCGCATAGCGGACGATGCTGGTCGCGCGCGCGACCTCATCGCCGTCGCGCTCCAGCATGCGCCGCTGGACGCCCTTCAAGGGCGAATCGACCCAGGGCAGGCCCTCGCTGTCGACGACCGCCCGCCGGCTGAGATCAGCGTTGATGTTCATGGTCCACAAACTCGCGCTCGATCCAACACAAGGTGGTCCGAGCACAAGCAAAATCCAAGCCCGCCGGCAAGCGCCGGCTGGTCAAGCGGCATCGTCGCCCTCAAGGGCTGCTGGCGCCGCCGGCTGCCGGCAGCTCGAGCCGGACCCGGAGCCCGCCCGCCGGCGAGTCCTCGAGCCCGACGCGGCCGCCATAGATTTCGGCCAGATCGCGCACGATCGCGAGCCCGAGACCGCTGCCCGGCACCGACTGATCCAGACGCCGCCCGCGCTCGAACACCTCTTCCCGCCGCTCGGCGGGCAGGCCGGGCCCGTCGTCGTCGACCAGGATCGCGACCCGCTGGCCGCTGCTCTCGCTGGTGACGGCGACCCGGCGCCGCGCCCATTTGCAGGCGTTGTCGAGCAGATTGCCGACCATCTCCTCGAGATCCTGGATCTCACCCGCGAACACGTGCTCCGCGGCGATCTCGGCCACCAGCTCGACGCCGGGGTTGGCACCGACCCGCCGGAGCACCCGGACCAGACGCTCGACCACCGGGCCGATCGGCGATGCCACGCCCGGCACCCGGCTGGAGCTGGCCGCCCGCGCCCGGGCGAGCTGGTAGTCGATCTGGCGCCGCATCGCCTCGATCTGCTGGCCGAGCACGTCGGCGGCCGCCGATTGGCCCTGCGCGGCGAGCTTCCGGCGCTCGGCGGCCAGCACGGTGAGCGGCGTCTTCAGCCCGTGGGCGAGATTGCCGGCCTGGGTGCGGGCACGCTCGACCGCCGCCATCTGCTGCGCAAGCAGGTCGTTGAGGTCGTCGACCAGGGGCTGGACCTCGCTCGGGAAGCTCGCCTCGAGGCGGCGCGAAGTGCCCGCATGCACCTTGGCGAGCTCGGCGCGCAACCCTTGCAGCGGCCGCAGCCCGACCGACACCTGCGCCGCCGCGGCGGCGAGCAGGACCATCGCGAGGATGCCCAGCGACAGCGTCGTGTCCCAGCCGAAATCGCGCACGTTGTCGTCGATCTCGCGCCGGTCGATCCCGACCGCGAGCCGGAACGCCCGATCGCCGAGGCGCAGGCCGCGCTCGATCACCAGCAGCTGGCTGCCCGCGGGCCCGGCCAGGAGGTGACGGTGCAGCTCGCCCGAGGACAAGGGATCGGGCGGCAGATCGAGCGAGAAATCCCAGAGCGAGCGCGACCGGATCGCATCCCCGGCGGCATCCTCGATCTGCCAGTAGAGGCCGCCGTAGGGCTTGACGAAGCGAGGATCGCTGAGCGGCCGGGCGACCTCCGGCGCACCCCTATCCGTCAGCTCGAAGGCGGCGGTCAGCTGGTTCAGGTGGGTAACCAGCTCGCGCTCGAGGCTGCGTTCGACGTGGTGCTTGAACATGAAGGTCAGGCCGAGGCCGGCCAGCACCAGCGCCGCCACCACCGAGCAGGTGGCGGCCACCAAAAGGCGCAGGCGCAGGGATCTGCGCCGCCCCATCACGCCCCGTCGAGGGTATAGCCGAGGCCGCGCCTGGTCTTGATGACATCGACCCCGAGCTTGCGCCGCAGCCGGCCGATCAGGACCTCGATGGTGTTGCTCTCGCGCTCGAAATCCTGCTCGTAGATGTGCTCGATCAGCTCGAGGCGCGGCACCACCCGGCCCCGGTTGAGCATCAGATAGGCGAGCAGGCGGTACTCGAGCGCGGTCAGCTGCAAGGGCGCGCCGTTGACGCTCGCCCGCGCCGCGCGCGTGTCCAAGGTCACCGGGCCCGCGGTCAGGAACGCGGAGGCATGGCCGCGATCCCGGCGGATCAGGGCGCGCAGCCGGGCCAGCAGCTCCTCCATCTGGAAGGGCTTGGCCAGGTAGTCGTCGGCGCCGGCGTCGATGCCCTCGACCTTGTCGTGCCAGCTGCCGCGCGCGGTCAGGATCAGGACCGGCATGTTGCGGCCGTCCGCGCGCCAGCGCTTGAGCACCGTCACCCCGTCCATCACCGGCAGGCCGAGGTCGAGAACCACGGCATCGTAGGCCTCGGTGTCGCCCAGGAAATGCGCCTCCTCGCCCTCGGCCGCGAGATCGACCACATAGTTGGCGGCGCGCAGCACCCGCGCCAGGTCCTCCGCGATCCGCGGGTCGTCCTCGGCGACCAGGACCCGCATCAGTCGTCATCCCCCTGCAGCAGCTGTTTGCTCTTGGCGTCGATCCGGAGCTTGAGCAGACGGCCGTCGGCAGCCAGCAGCTCGACCTCGTAGACCCAGCGGCCGTTCTCGGGCGTCAGCTCGAGCTCGACCACGGTGCCAGGATAGCGCTGGTGCACCTCCTCGAGAATCGCGTCCAGAGGCAGGATCTCGCCGGCCTCGAGCGCGCGCCGCGCCTGCTCCTGATCGTGATCGCGATCAGCAGCCCGGATGCCGGGGGCGGGATGAAGCAGACCCCCGGCCAGAATGACCAGACACATCAGTCTTCGCATCAGGTGATCTTAGCCGACGCCAGCTGAACCGGATCTGACAGGCGCCATCAGCCGCGCTTCAGCTGGCCTCCTCTACAAACGGCGACGACCGACGCAAGGGGCGTCGGCAGCAGGATCGGAGATGCCTGATGATCAAGCAAGCGATGTTGGCCGGCGCCGTTCTCGCCGGGCTGGTGCTCAGTGGACCGGCGCAGGCCGAAGAGGGGGCGAGCATGTGCCCGAGATCCCCGGGCGATCAGTTGATGACCAAGGACCAGCTCGCCGCCAAGGCCAAGCAGATGGGCTACGACGTCCGCGGCATCAAGGCCACGCAGGGCTGCTGGGAGGTCAAGGGTTTCGACAAGAACGGCAAGCGGGTCGAGTTCCACATCGATCCGGTCACGGCCGATATCAAGATGGACCAGGATTGACCAATGGCCGGGGCGATCTCGTCCTCGGCGGCGACGGCGGCCGGCCGCACCGAGCGGCCGGTCACGGTCCGCGTCTGGGACCCGCTGGTCCGGCTGTTCCACTGGAGCCTGGTGATCAGCTTCACCATCGCCTGGCTGGGCGAGGGCGGCAGGGGTCTGCACCAAGGCGCCGGCTACGTCGTGCTGGCGCTGGTCGCCGTGCGCCTGATCTGGGGCTTCGTCGGCACCCGGCATGCCCGTTTTGGGGACTTCGTGCCGCGCCCGCAGCGGCTGCTCGCCTATCTGAAGAGCCTGCCGGGCGGGCACCCCCGGCGCTACCTCGGGCACAATCCCGCCGGCGGCGCCATGATCGTCCTGCTGCTCGCCATGCTGATCCTGACCGGCGGCAGCGGCTGGTTGACGACCACCGATGCGTTCTGGGGGATCGTGTGGGTCGAAGACCTGCATAAGGCCGCCGCCAACCTCACCATGGTGCTGGTCTTCGCGCATGTCGCGGGCGTGGTGTTCAGCAGCCTCGCGCATCGGGAGAACCTGCTCCTGGCGATGATCACGGGACGCAAACGAGCGGACTCCGCGTGACCGGCCATGGGTCGCGCCGGCGGCGGCGACCTTGATGCGGAGGTGGGTCGGGATGCCCACGACGTGACCGCAACGGGCGAGCATGGCGGGCTGCAGCGATCTGCGCTCGGGCCCGAACACGCCGCTACGGCCATGTGCCCAGCCGTGCAGCTGGCGGAGACGCGGACCGATCATCCGACCGCCATGCCTTCGCCGGGGCGAGGCAAGAACCTCGCCCGGTCGGTCCTCGTCTGGGATCTGCCGACGCGGCTGTTTCATTGGCTGCTCGCCGCCGCGGTGGCGGTCGGCCTGGCCACGGGTTTCCTCGCGCCGGAGGCGTGGCTTGGCGTTCACATGACGGCCGGCTACGTCGTCGTCGGCCTGCTGTCGTTCCGCGTGATCTGGGGGTTCTTCGGCTCGGAATACAGCCGGCTTGCCAGCTTCGCCTATCCCGTGCGCCGGGTGATCGAGCATCTGCGCGGGCTCATGCTGCTCCGGCCGCCGCACTACCTCGGCCACAATCCGAGCGGGGCGGTCATGATCTTCGCCCTGTTCGCGGTGCTGGCCGCGCTCGTCGTCACCGGCCTGATCGAAGTGGCCGGCGAGGAGAAGCAGGGCCCGCTCGCCGGCGTGGTCGGCTACGCGCTCGGCAACGGCGCCAAGCCCCTGCACCAGGTTCTGGCCGCGCTCCTGCTGGCCATGATCGCCCTGCATCTGGCCGGCGTCCTGGTCGGCACGTGGCTGCTCAAGGAGCCGCTGATCCGGGCGATGATCACAGGCTCCAAGCCGCTGCCGGCCAGCGCTCCGCTGCCGCGGCCGCGCCCCGCCAGGCCCGTGAGGCGGCATGGTGGCTGGCGCTGACGGCAATCGCGGCCGCCGCCGCGGTCGTGCTCCTGTCGCGGCTGCCGCCGGTCGGAATTCCCGCGATGCCGGCCAACCAGGCGATGCTGACGCGAATGCGGCGACTGCCATCACCCCTTCCATCCGAGCCTGCTGCCGCGCGCGTCCTGGGCCCGCTTGATGGCCACCCTGGACACTCATTTCGGCGAGGATGCGAGCCTGCCCGCCAAAAAGCGCGACCAGATCGCCGCCTATCTGGAGCGCTACGCCGCCGAAGCCTGGGACACCGAGGCCGCCCGCCGGTTCGCCGTGGTCGCGCCGGCCGATCCGTTGCGCATCACGGCGACGCCGTATTGGCGCCGGAAGCACGCCAGGATCGATCCCGCCGTGTTCGCGGCCAAGCCCGTGCGGTCGCGCAGCAACTGCATCGCCTGCCACAAGGACGCCGACAGCGGCCGCTTCGACGACCAAGCGATCGCCATCCCCAAGGAGACCTCGCCATGAGATGCTGCCCCGTGCAACGGCTGCACCCGCTCGCCGTCTTCTGCGCGGTTCTGCTCGCCAGCGCTGGCGTCGCCAGGGCCGATCCGGGGCGCGATGCCATTCTGGCGCAGCTCGCGGCGGCAGCGAAGCAGGCCGACCCCGGCTTTTCCGGCTTCTCGGCGCAGCGCGGCGACGCGTTCTGGCACGCGAACCACGGCGGCGGCAAACCGGATACGCCCGCCTGCATCACCTGTCACACCCGCGATCCGAGGGCGCAGGGCCAGACCCGGGCCGGCAAGATCATCCAACCCATGGCGGTGTCGAAGACGCCCGACCGCTTCACCGATCCGGCCAAGGTCGAGAAGTGGTTCACCCGCAACTGCAAGACCGTCCTCGGGCGCCCGTGCACCGCGGTCGAGAAGGGCGACGTCATCACCTATCTGTCCGGACAATGAGGCTGCATCATGAAACGTCTCGTCTCGTCGATCGGCATCGTCGTGGGTCTTTGCGCCGCGGCGGGCCAGGCGATCGCCCAGGATCACGCCGCCGCCACCACGCTCAAGGAATGCGGCGCCTGCCACATGGCGTTCCCGCCGCAGTTGCTGCCGGCACGCTCGTGGCAGAAGATCATGTCCGGCCTTGCCGACCATTTCGGCGAGAATGCCGATCTGGCCGAGCCGACCCGCGCCGAGATCGCCGCCTACCTGGTCGCGCACGCGGCCGATGCCCCCGGCACCGCCAACGGCTGGGTGTTCCTGCGCGGCGTCGATCCCAGCGCGGTGCCGCTGCGCATCACGCAGCTGCCCTTCTGGAAGACCGCGCACAGCGAGATCCCCGCCAGCGAGTTCAAGAGCGTGAAGGTCAAGTCGGCGGCCAACTGTCTGGCCTGTCATCGGAGCGGCGGCCAGGGGGAGTCCGGCGAGTCCGGCGAGAGCGAGTAGCGGCGCCTCCGCTCGGCGCAGCAGCGCCGATGCTTCCGGGGCACCACCGGTCATGGCTTGCGCCAACTCATGGCTTGCGCCGACGGGTGATGACCTTGCCGTGCACGTGCGGCCTGAGCGCCTCGGTCGGACCGCCGGAGCGGACCGGCCGGGGCGCGAACCGGCCGAGGCACAGCAGCCGGTCGTACATCAGGATCGCGCCGGCGGCCGCGAGGTTGATGCAGAACCGCGTCGGGATCTTCACCACATGGTCGCAGCGCGCGACCATCGCTGCCGACAGGGAGCTGCGCTCGGGCCCGAACACATAGGCGGCATTCAGCGGGTGACGAAAGCTCGGCAGGTCGATGGCCTCGTCCAGAAGCTCGACCCCGATCAGCCGGCAGCGGCCGGGCAGGACCAGCTCGTCGACGCTTGCGAAGCGGTAGAGCGGCAGCTGGCTCTCCGCGTGCGAGGTGTCCGAGAGCGCGCTGGTCACGCTATAGTGCGCATCGACGAGGAACACGAAGCTCGCGCCGAAGGCGTGCGCCGAGCGGATCAGATTGCCGAGGTTCATCGGCTTGCTGATGCCCTCGGCGCCGATCCCGAAATAGCCGCGCATGGCTTTTTCCTAACCTCTCGGGCCAGCGCCGGCCAGGGTCTTGGCGAGGCTTCCCGGTCAGGGCCGGGCCGGCTAGACTTACGGCCGGAGGACAAGCGATGCGCGCGGTCGTCTGCAAGGCGCTGACCGGGCTGGATGGCCTGGTGGTCGAGGACATCCCGGTGCCCGAGCCCGGGCCGGGCGAGGTCCGGATCCGGGTGCGCGCGGCCGGGCTGAACTTCGCCGACACCCTGATCATCAAAGGCCAGTATCAGGACAAGCCGGCCTTGCCGTTCGTGCCGGGCATGGAGATCGCCGGCCAGATCGAGCAGTGCGGCGCGGGCATGGCCGGCTTCATGCCCGGCGACCGGGTCATGGCGACCCCGGATCACGGCGGCTTCGCCGAGGCGGCGGTCACGGCCGCGAGCAACGTCGTCCGCCTGCCCGACTCGATCGACTATCCGACCGCGGCCGGCTTCGCGATCGCCTACGGCACGGCCTATGGCGCGCTGGTCTGGGCGGCGCGGCTGCAGGCGGACGAGACCCTGCTGGTGCATGGCGCGGCCGGCGGCGTGGGCCTCGCTGCCGTCGAATGCGGCCGGGCGCTCGGCGCCCGGGTGATCGCCACCGCACGCGGTCATGCGCACCTCAGCGTCGCGAAGGCGCATGGCGCGGAGACGGTGATCGATACCGCCAGCGATGACGTCCGCACCCGGGTCAAGGAGCTGACCGAGGGCCGCGGCGCCGACGTGGTCTTCGATCCGGTCGGCGGCGATCTGTTCACGGCGTCCTTGCGCAGCATCGCCTGGGAGGGCCGGCTGCTGGTGATCGGCTTTGCCAGCGGCCAGATCCCGCAGATCCCGGCCAATCTGCTCCTGGTCAAGAACGCCGCCGCGATCGGCTTCTACTGGGGCAGCTACCGCCGGCAGGACCCGGGGCGGGTGCACGCCGCGTTCGAGGAGCTGCTGCGCTGGCACGCCGACCGGCGCATCCAGCCCCATGTCTCGGAGATCCACCCGCTGAGCCAGGCGAAGAGCGCGCTCGAGCGGCTGCTGCCCGCCAGAGCACCGGCAAGGTCGTGCTGACCATGGACGAGCGGACCTGAGGCGGCGGCGATGACCGCGCGCATGACCCTGGTCCAGGGCGACATCACCAGGCAGGCGGTCGATGCGATCGTCAACGCGGCCAACGAGCGGCTGCAGGGCGGCGGCGGGGTCGACGGCGCGATCCACCGCGCCGCCGGCCCGGAGCTCCTCGAAGAGTGCCGCAGATCGGCGGCTGCCCGACCGGCGAGGCCCGGATCACCAAGGGCTACCGGCTGCCGGCGCGCCACGTGATCCACACCGTGGGCCCGGTCTGGCACGGTGGCGACCAGGGCGAGCCGGACCTGCTCGCCGCCTGCTACCGGAACTCCCTCGAGCTCGCGGTCGCCAACGGCCTCAAGACGATCGCCTTCCCCGGCATCAGCACCGGCATCTACGGCTACCCGCTCGAGCCCGCGACCCGCCTAGCGATGACCACGGTCAAAGACTGCCTGGCGACCATGCCGTCAATCGAGGAGGTCCGCTTCGTGACCTTCGGCGACCAGGCGACCGAGGTCGCCGAGCGCGTCCTGGCCGAGCTCGGCCCGGGCTGAATTCTGCCAACGAGTCGTTCAGATGCCAGCGAGGTGGCGCAGGTTCCTCGTGGCCACCAGGTGCGGCCCCTGCCGGATCGCTTGCGCAGCCAGAATGACGTCACCGTCGAGCGCCTCTGGGGCAGCGGTGGGAGTACCACCGCGTCTCATTGCGCCCAAAGGGAGGCCGCCTCCCGCATGTGCCGGTGTCGAGCGGTATGTAGGTATTAGCGCCTACCAACTCGTCGAGATTTTCAATCTGTCTGGTGGCACCCTTCCTGATCAGCTCCCGCCGCGCCTCGTAGTCGCAGATTTCGGCGACCGCCAGCTGATCTCCCGCTTGCTGCCTCCTCTCCATTGCGACGCGCAATGCCCTTGCCGGTGGCCCGCCACCCGGATGAACCAAGAGCCAAAGCAATGTCGTATCCAGGAAAATTAGCATCGCTCGTGAAGAGAAAGTCTGTTCGTGTTCAGTTCCTTGATCTGCTCATCGAGATCAGGATCGCGGTCGTCTCCATATTCATCAATCCATCTACGAAGAAGAGCTATAGATCTTTCGTTAGTTTGCTTGTGTTCGACGATGTACCGTTGGCCCATTCCTGAGCCATCGACGATCAGCGCCATGAGATCAGCAAGCCGACCAGTTCCAGTTGCCGTCGACAGATCATTCGACGCCTCCACCTCACCGAGCATGTCGGCGCCAGACCGTGAACCCGCCCACACTGTATTATCCAGGAGAGATTCCGTGGAAATTGCACGGCTGCTATCGATCATCATTGCAATTTTCCGTGCAGCAGCCGATCGAGGTGATCTCCCTTCGCCGCCTCAAACATCCGCCATATCTCTTCATGCAGAGTTTCCACGGCGGCATCTAGTTCACCCCAGATTGGTTCTACCGCGCGCTCGGTTATACGATCGATGTCGAACACCATTGCTCCGTGTATCTCTTTCGGATCTTTCGGATCGTGAGCAATGGTCAATACGAACCGACCATGGTCGCCAACGCTGCTCTGCAGCCGCATCTGGTATCCGGGTCCGGATTTCAACAGTGCCGCAGGAACAAACTCGCATGGTCTGAGCCAATAACCGGGATTTTCGTGCGATGTCCGCCGGTATATGCGATTGATGTACCTCATTCCGATGCGAGTGATTGCCTCAGGTTTGATGATTTCCAGCACCGAAGGCCATACTTGCTGGAGCTCAGCTTTGAGATTCTCCCAGCCTGGATACGGGCGAAGGGCATTAATCGTAAACATCTGCTCGGAGACCTGCAGCAGCAGCGGGCGTTCCCGGTGCTTCAGCCGAAAGCTGATTCGCGGGGGGAGAAGCTGCGGTTGCGGTGAGCTGTCGGGGCCAATGACGAGGTGTACCCCCTGTTGCGTGATCGGTTCGATTTCTGGATAGGTATCCTGAACAGCTTTGAAGAACGCGCCTGGCTTGCTCGGCTTCCAGGGATCCGCCGCCGAAGGCGAAGGTGGATTTCGCAAAGTGCCTCCACCAGCTGTGGATTGGGGTCGCTCGGATGGGCCGGCACGATCTCCTCGTCGCTGGGCAGGATAGTTCGGTAGGGGACCAGCAGTCCAGCGGGCCGGTGCGCGCCAGATGCCAATCCCAATCTCCCAATCAGCGGGCGACCGTCCGGTGGGCGGGTGGCGCTTCGGCGGCGTCGGCCGAGACCGGTGCGGTTCGATGGCGCGGGCGAGCGCCCCGTCAGGTCCGTGTCCTGCGCAACCCGCGGACCGCGCCGCGCCGGCGGCTCGGTCGAGGCCGGTCGCGCGAGGGGTTGCGATGCGGAGACCGTTCCAGCTCACGAGGTCCAAAGTGGTCGCGACGGCGTGCTGCCACCCGACCTGAACATCGAACCGCCGACGCAGGGCCCCACCACCCCCGCACCGTCAGTTCAACTCTTGCCTCGCCTCCCTGAAAACAAGATCGCCGCCCCGGCCCGGCGCGGGCGACGACGAGCGCGCGCGGACCGATCTGTCGTTGCCGGTGCCGGGCGCGCCGGCGCCGGGTCGACCGCCGGTCCGGTCAGTCTTCGGAATCGGTGTGCGCGCTGGCCGGCTCGCCGAACAGGGCTGAACGGCCATGACCATAGCCGTGGTCGCTCGCCCGCGCCGCGCCGACGCTGCCACCGCCGTCGCTGAGGACGCTGATGTTGCCGGCGATCTGGCCGCCCCGCTCGAGCTCGAGCTCGCCGTAGCGGACCGTGCCGGTCAGCTTGCCGCTGCCGCGCACGAACAGCCGCTTGCGCACCGTGAGATCGCCTTCGTAGACGCCGCTGATGTCGGCCTCCTCGACCTCGCAGCCGCCCGTGAAGCGGCCCGAGCTCGCGATCTCGAGGGCGAGGGTGTCGTTCAGGGTCACTTCGACCTCACCCTCGACCACCAGCCGGTCGCAGGAGCTGATCTCGCCGGACAGCCGGATCCCTTCGCCCACGATCAGGCGTTTGCCGCCGTAGCGGTCCGGCTCCGCCTGCGGCGGCGGACTGCCGAGCCCCTCTGCGCTCGGACCGGCGGCCGGCGCGGCGCCGCTCGAGCCACCTGGCGCGGTCGGCAGGTCGACCTTGCGGCGCGGTAGCTCGGGTTGCGCGGCGGTCTTGGCGGCGGTGTCGGCAGCGGGGCGGCGAAAGGCCCCTTCCCCGGTCGCCGGCAGTTCGGTCTCGGTGTCTTTCTTGCGGAACATGGCGACGCAACCCCTAGCTTGCAGGATTCTTCAGTGATCTGTTAACGAGGAACCCTAAGTTGCCTCCAACAGACACGAAAACCCGCCTCGGCAAGGATTAAACACAGGCTCGGGCGGAGTCAAACACTTCTAGCGCCCGGCGGCGGCGTAACGCCCATTTCCGGCGCCCCCGACCGGCGATTGCGCCGGCAGCACCCCCGGATCGCGCCGCAAGCTCTCGAACAGATGGATCATGAAGGCGATCGCGACCACCGGCGCCACCAGATTGAGCACCGGCACGGTCAGCAGCAGGGCGATCACCGCGCCGGCGAGCCACAGGCGCGCCCGCGCCCGCTGGCGCAGCCCCCTGACCGTCGACCACGGCAGGCGCCGCCCGGCCACCAGCTCGAAGTACTCGCGCCCGAGTAGATAGCCGTTCAGGGCCAGATAGATCACAAGGTTAGGCCCGGGCAGCAGATACAGCGGTAAGGCCAGCAGATTGAGCGCCAGCGCGATCGCCGTGAAGCGCAGCGTGGCCACGACGTTTTCGCCGATGCTCATCCCGACCGGCGGCGGCAGCTCGGGATAATAGCGCCGCTCGACCGCGCGCGCCACGTCCTCGGCAAACCAGCCGACCGCCGCCGCCACGACCACCGGGAACAGCAGCCAGGCGAGCACCACCGCCGCGGCGGAGCCAGCGATCGTGAGGATGGCATCGAGCCAGACCAGGCCGGTCGCGTCGAGCCTCTCGAGCACCGTCGTCACGGCCACGACCAGCAGCGCGAAGGTGCCGATCGCGACCAGCACGCTGCGCAGCACCAGCCGCCTGGTGGCCGGATCTGCGAGCTGCCGGAGGCCGAGACTCAAGGCATCGAACACGAGCTCACCTTGACCAGAGGTTCAGGCAGATATGGGGATCGCGGCGATGATGTTAAGACGCCCGCCGGCGGCCGATTTCACGATGCGCGACTGCCCTTAAGCAAACGGGTGGTTTGCGTGGATATTCCATGCCCCTATAGTCGCCCGGCGAATTCAAGGAGCTGATGCCGATGGAGCTGATGCCAATGGAGCTGATGCCCGATGAGTGCAGACGAGCGGCCCGCGCGGCTGGATGTGATTGGTCTCGGCAACGCGATCGTCGACGTGATCGCGTCGGCGGACGAGCGCCTGCTCGAGCGCCTCGAGCTGGCCAAGGGCACCATGACCCTGATCGAGCAGGAGCGGATGACCGCCCTGTACGCGCGCATGGGCCCGGCGGTCGAGATGTCCGGCGGCTCCTGCGCCAACAGCATGGCGGCGCTCGCCGCACTCGGCGCCCGGGCGGCCTACGTCGGCAAGGTGCAGGGCGATCAATTGGGCGAGGTGTTCGCGCACGACATCCGCGCCACCGGGGTCGAGTTCCAGACGCCGCCGCTCGCGGGCGGACCGCCGACCGCGCGCTGCCTGGTGCTGGTGACCCCGGATGCGCAGCGGACCATGGCGACCTATCTCGGCGCCTGCGTCGAGCTCGGGCCGGACGATGTCGACGAGGCCGCGGTCGCGGCCGCCAAGGTCACCTATCTCGAGGGCTATCTCTGGGACCGGCCGAACGCCAAGGCGGCCTGCCTGAAGGCGGCGGCGATCGCCCACCGGCACGGCCGGCAGGTGGCCCTCAGCCTTTCGGACCCGTTCTGCGTCGCCCGCTGGCGGGCCGAGTTCGCCGACCTGATCGCCCATCACGTCGACATCGTGATCGGCAACGAGGTCGAGATCTGCAGCCTGTACGGCGCCGACGGGATCGAGCAGGCGGTCGACCTGGTGCGCGGCCAGACCCGGCTCGCGGCCCTGACCCGGAGCGCCGACGGTTCGGTGCTGGTCGCGGGCTCACAGACCGAATGGGTCCCGGCGGCCCCGGTCGCGCAGGTGATCGACACCACCGGTGCCGGCGACCTCTATGCCGCCGGCCTGCTCTACGGCCTCACCCACGGCCTGCCGCTGGCCGCCTGCGGACGCCTCGGCAGCCTCGCCGCGGCCGCGGTGCTGGGCCAGCTCGGCGCCCGCCCCGAGCAGCCGCTGGCGCCGCTGGTCGACCAGGCGCGCGCGCCCTGGTCTTAGCGCGCGACCTCGCGCGCCGGCCGACGCGGCCTGCCGTTAGCCAACCGTCAAGCCTCCTGCCTTACGCTTGTGCGCGGGGCTGGCGGCCGGGCCCGCGCCCGTCGTCGCGGGCCGCCGCCGGCGGTTGCGCTGCAAGAGGAGATGACCCCCTGTGTTCGGTCACGCAATCGATGGCCTCGCGCGCCTCGGCCGGCAGGCCATGCTCGTGTTGGTCTGGATCCTGCTGCTGATCGCGCTCGCCCTGGCGACCTGGGCGAACCTCACCTCCGCCCGCGCGACGGAGGTTCAGCCCGCCTTGTCGAACCAGAACGTGTCCGGCCGATAGATGCCGAACTGCGCCCCGGGCTCCCAGTTGTAGACGGCTTCGGCGGGTACGTTGCGCAGCGTCGTGCGCACCGCGACCGGCTGCAGGATGCCGCTGATCAGCCCGATCGAGTACTCCTGAGCGCTGTAGATCTCGAGGATGCTGTCCCAGATCTTGCGGCGCTGGTCGGTCGAGGTCGCGTTCTCCCACTGCTCGAACAGATCGAGCAGCTTGGCCGCCTCCGGCAGGTCGGGGGGCTCGCCCGCCGCCCCCTTGGTCTCGTAGTACTGGCCCCACATCGGCCATTGCAGCTGCTGCTGCGTGGTCGGCGCGAACTCGGCCGGGCTCATGTCGGCGCTCGGGATGCCGTTCTCCAGCCCGAACCAGATCGACATCAGCGCCTCGCCGGAAAAGATCCGATTGCGCAGGACCTCGCGCTGCGACGGCTTGCTGTGGATCTTGATGCCGATCTTCTGCCAGGTCTCCTGGACCAGCTCGAGCACATCGGTCTGCTCGGTCTCCTCGCCCGCGGTCTCGACCACCAGCTCCATTGGCCGGCCGTCCGGCAACAGGCGCAGACCGTCCTCCGAGCGCTTGGTCAGGCCGATCTCGTCGAGCAGCGCGTTCGCCTTGGCGAGATCGTAGTCGGCCCATTCCTCGCGGTATTCCGGCTTGTAGAGCGGGCTTTGCGGCAGCACCGTGTCGTTGCCGCCGTGGCCGAGGCCGAAGTACAGGATCTGATTGATCTCGTCGCGATCGACCGCCAGCGACAGCGCCCGCCGGAAACGGACGTCGCGGAACAGCTTGCGCCACACCGCATCGGTCGTGTTGAGGTTGGGGTAGAGGGCGAGATGGGCGCCGCGCGCGGTCTTCCAGAGATAGGTGATCAGGCCGCTGCGCTTCTCGCTCTCCTTCAGGAAGGTGTAGTGCTTGAAGAACAGGCCGCGCGATTGCAGGTCGGTCTCGCCGGCGCCGGTCTTGACCGGGATCAGCTTCTCGTCGACGACGTCGAGCACCACCCGGTCGATGTAGGGCAGCTGCTGCCCCTGGCTGTCGACCCGGTGGAAGTAGGGGTTGCGCTCGAAGATGAAGCGCTCGGCCGGCTCCGGCGTGGTCGGATACCAGGGCTGCAGGGTCGGCAGCTTCGGGTTGTCGAACTTGTACATGTCGTCCTTGCGGCCGTGCAGCTGGGCCCAGTCGCGCGCCTGGGTCTCCTCGACCATCGCCGCGAGCTTCTTGGGATCGGCGTAGCGCTGGTGGAACTGCTTCAGGTAGTGGGCCGGCATGTAGATGAACATCGGCGTCGCCTGCGCCAGCGCCGGCAAAAAGAACGGGTTCGGCTTCGACCAGCTGTAGCGCACGGTCAAGGGATCGGGGAACTCGACCTGCGCCGGCTGGCCGTCGACGAACAGCTCGGGCGGCGGCCCGGTCGGGCTCAGCGCCGGATTGTTGGCCACGTCCTGCCACCAGTAGCGGAAGTCCTCGCTGGTGAACGGCTCGCCATCCGACCAGCGATGCCCCTTGCGCAGATGCAGGGTGAAGATGCGGCCGTCCTCGACGTCGACGTCCTTCAGGATGTCCGGCACCAGCTCGAGCTTCTCGTTGTAGGCGACCAGCCGGGCATAGCCGTAGACGACCATCAGGCGGGTGTCCTTGGCGCGCCCGACCAGCGTGTGCAGCTCGCCGCCCCGCTTGCCCAGGGTCTTGCCCGAGCCGGGACCGAAGGCGACCACCGAAGGCTCGTCCGGCGGACCGGCCGCCGCCGCCGGCACCGCCAGCCCCAGGCCGAGGGTGAGCACGAGGGCGGCGAGCAGCCCCTCAGGCAGCGCTGTGAATGGCTTGGACATCGGCTTCGGGGCTCATCCGGACGAAGTGGTGGTTGTGCAGATCGATCAGGCGGGTCGGGCCGTTGCCGAGCGTGAACGGCGCCGGCCAGGCGGTCGGCTCCGAGGTCTTGCCGGCCATCAGGGCCGAGAAATCGAGCGGCTGCGAGAGATCGGGCTCGGGCACCGCCGCGAGCAGGGCCTTGGTGTAGGGATGCACCGGCCGCGCGAACAGCTGCTCGGTCGGCGCCAGCTCGACGATCCGGCCGGCGCACATCACGGCGATCCGCTGGCAGATGTATTTGACCACCGCGAGGTTGTGCGAAATGAACAGATAGGTGAGCCCGAGCTCGGCCTGCAGATCCTTGAGCAGGTTGAGGATCTGCGCCTGCACCGAGACGTCGAGCGCTGAGACCGGCTCGTCGCAGATCAGCATCTCGGGACCCAGCGCGAGTGCGCGCGCGATCCCGATCCGCTGGCGCTGGCCGCCGGAGAAGCTGTGCGGATAGCGGCGCAGGTGGCGGACATCCAGCCCGACCACCGAGAGCAGCGCCTTGACCCGCTCGGTCCGCTCCCGCTCCTTGCCGACGCCGTGGATCACCAGTGGCTCGGCCACGATGTCGTAGACGGTCATGCGCGGATTGAGCGAGTGATACGGGTCCTGGAAGATGTACTGCAGGCGCCGGCGGAAGTGCGCCAGCTCCGGACCGTGCAGCGCCAGGATGTCGATCGGCCCGTCGGCGGCGTGGAAGACGATCCGCCCGGCATCCGGCCGGACCGCGCGCATCAGCGCCTTGGAAATGGTGGTCTTGCCGCAGCCGCTCTCACCGACCAGCCCGAAGGCTTCGCCGCGTCCGATCGTGAAGCTCACATCGTCGACCGCCAGCACGGCCTTGGCGCGACCGCCGAACCAGCCGCCCTTGCGGATCCGGTAGGTCTTGCTGACGCCGTCGACCTCGAGCAACGGGCCGGTGCGCTCCGCGCCAGCGTCCCCCGCGCCGTTGGCGCCGCCCCGCAGCTCGCCCTTGAGGAGCAGGGCGCGGCCGGCCGGCGAGACCTCGCGCAGCGGCGTCAGCCGCTCGCCGGTGGGCATGTGCAGGCGCGGCACGGCGTGCAGCAGCGCCCTGAGATAGGGGTGCTGCGGCCGGGTCAGCAAGGCGGTGCAGCTGCCGCTCTCCATGATCCGGCCGCGATACAGCACGACCACGTCGTCGGCCATGTTGGCGACCACGCCGAGGTCGTGCGTGATATACAGGATCGCCATGTGAAACTCGTTCTGGAGATCCTTCATCAGCTGCAGAATCTGCGCCTGGATGGTGACGTCGAGGGCGGTGGTCGGCTCATCGGCGATCAGCAGCGCCGGATCGCAGACCAGGGCCATGGCGATCATGGCGCGCTGGCGGAGCCCGCCCGACAGCTCGAAGGGATAGGTCCGGAACGCCTGCTCGGGATCGGGAAAGCCGACCCGTGCCAGCATCTCGATGGTGCGCCGCTTGCCCTCGGCGCCGCTCGCCTGGGTGTGCAGGAGCAGGGCCTCGCAGATCTGGTCGCCGATCGTGTGCAGGGGCGAGAGCGAGCTCATCGGCTCCTGGAAGATGATCGAGATCCGGCCGCCGCGGATCGAGCGCCGGACCGGGTCGTCGTCGGCGTAGCTCGCGAGGTCGAGCGGCTCGTGGTTGCGGCGCGGGTCGCGCAGGATGATCTTGCCGCGCCTGATGCGCGCCGCCTGCGGCAGGATGCCGAGGATCGACTGCGAGATCACGGTCTTGCCGGAGCCGCTCTCGCCGACCAGGGCGACCGTCTGGCCGGCGTTGACGGTGAAGCTGACGCCGCGCACCGCCTCGATCACGCCTTCGTCGGCAAGGAAGTCGACCGCCAGATCCTCGACCTCGAGCAGCGGCGCCGTCATGGCGCGCCGCCGAACAGCTCGCCGGCCGGGCACAGCCGGGCGGCGGGATGGCTGCCGAGCACCGCGAGCAGCCGCTCGAGGAAGTCCCAGCCGGGCTCGTCCATGGCCAAATGATGGCTGAGGATGCCGATCGGCTCGTCCGGACCGAGCAGCGCGCACAGGCGCTCGAGTGCGGTCGCCTCACCCACGAACAGGCGCGAGCCGCGCCAGTCGATCGGATCGAGGTGGACATTGACCTGGGCCAGCCCCGGCGCCGCCTCGCCCGCAGGCCGCCGCCCGAAGGTCGAGAGGCCGGCGAAGCCGCAGGCGGTGAGCCGCTCGGTCAGCCGCGGGTCGAGCCGGTTCCAGGGCGGCACCAGGACCGCGAGGCAGGTCGCCCCGAAAGCGTCGATCAGCGCCGCGCGACCCTCGTTCAGCTCGCCCGTGATGGTCGCGAGGTCGCGGCCGCCGAGCTCGATCGACCGACCACCCTCCGGCGCGTGGTTGGCATGGGCGAAGCCGTGCTGCAGGACCGTGGCCTGGGTGCTGGCCGCGATCAGCGCGTGGGCCGGCGCCTCCAGCCAGAGCGGCACGACCGCGAGCGCCAGCGGCAGATCACGCCGCTCGGCGAGCTCGAGCAGGCGCTCGAGCGCCGGATGGTCGCGGCCGGCATCGTCGTCCCGCCACCACAGGCGGATCGCCTCGCCGCGGGCGGCGCAGGCATCGAGGGTCGCCTCGAGCTCGCGCCAGCTGGTCATCCGGCGGGCTCCGCAGGCACCGGGCGCGCGCCCAGGGCGGCGATCAGGCGGGCGGTGGCGGCCGCGCCGTCGAGGTCAAGCGCCGGCCGCCGCACCCGCGGTTGGCTCAGCACCCGATCGATCGCCCGGGCCAGGCTGCTCGGCGTCAACTCTGTCCCCCAAACCGTCTCGGCGAGCCCGAGACCGGTCAGTCGCTGCGCTCGGATCCGTTGTTCGGTCTCGGTAGCCGTTTCGAACGGGACGAGAACCATCGGCTTGCCGAGCCGGAGCGCCTCCACCACGGTGTTGTAGCCCGCTTGTGAGACCGAGAGAAGGCACTTCGCCAACAGGCTCTGGAAATCATCGCGCTGGCGCTCCAGGAGCATACCGGGCGGCAGCTCAGCGCGCAGCCGATCGAGGCCCGCGGGCTCGACCTCGCCGCCGGCGATCAGCCGCCAGGGGTGCTCGCGCTGCCCCGACAGCGGGTGCGCCGCAATGGCGGCCGCGAGCAGCTTCTGCCCGACCCGCCCGCCGCCCGCCGATACCAGCAGCTCATCGCCGGGGCTCGCTTCGGGTCCGGGCTCGACCACGTAGCCGGTGCTGACCAGGCGCGACCCGAGCGCATCGGCAAAGGGGAACGTAAGCCCGAACGGGATCAGCGCCGGATCGGTATGCACGAGCACGCGATCGTACCGGGCGAGCGCCAGATCGCGCATCCAGGCGTAGCTTTCGGCCGCGGTCTTGCGGACCAGGATGTCGCGGACCGAGCAGACCAGCCACGGCCGCGGGCGGGTGCCAGCGAGCGCATCCAAGAGGGGCAGGAGCTCGAAGCGGAACGCCCGCCGCCCGAACGGGAACATCTCGGTGACCACGACCTTTGGCGCGCGCGCCGCGAACAGCGCCAGGAGCTGCGCGCGCCGGGCGGCCCGAAACGCGTCGTCGAGCGGCCGGTCGTCCTCGTCGACCAGCGCCGAGAAGGCGAGATCGCGGGCGCGCACGGCAGGCAGCTGGACCAGCTCGACGCCCGCCGGAACCAGCCAGGGGGCGGCCGGCCCGCCACTCACGAGCGTCACCTCGAGGCCTTCCTCGAGCAGGGCGCGCGTCACGGTCGCAGCGCGCTTCAGATGCCCGGTGCCGAGCAGGTGCTGGACCCAGAACAGGACCCGCATGGTCAGGCCGCCAGCGCCGGCGGCGCGGACCCCAGCTCGAGCCGGCCGTCCGGGTGGCCGATCAGCGCCAGCGCCTCACCACGACGCAGGCGGACCGGGGGCTTGGTGCGCATGTCCCAGCCGGTCGCGAGCGCCAGCGCCGCCCGGATCACCCCCTTGTGGCAGACCGCGACCACCGGCGCCGGATCGGCGGCGAGCTCGGCGACCAGGGCCTGAACGCGCGCGCCGACCTCGCGCGGGCTCTCGCCGCCGGGGGGCCGGAAATCGAGCCCCAGCGCCTCCCCGGCGGCGAGCTCGGCCGGCGCCCGGGCGCGCAGCTCGGCGCCGCGCCGACCCTCCCAGAGACCCCAGTCCATCTCGATCAGGCGCGGCTCGACGACGACCCTCCGATCGGTCAGCAGCGCCGCCGTCTCGCTTGCCCGCCGAAGCGGGCTCGTGAGCCAGCGCGCCCCGGCGAAGGCCGCGGGCAGGCGCCAGCCGCCGACCTCGGCCCGGCCTTTGGCCGAGAGGGCGATGTCCGCGCGGCCCTGGATGCGGCCGCCCTCGTTCCAGGCGGTCGGGCCGTGGCGGATCAGGAGCAGGGGTGTCACCGTCGGCCCGCCCGAATGGCGGCTGCCGCCGCGAGCGCCGAGGCCAGGGTCGCCGAGGCCTGCTCCAGGCTGCGCTCCGCGGCCACGAAGCGCGCCGCCGCTTCGCCCATCGCGGCCCTGCGCTCGCGCTCGGCGAGCAGCCGGTCGATCGCCGCCGCCATCGCCGCCGGATCGCGCGCCGGGGTCAGCACGCCGGTGACGCCATCCCGCACCACCTCCTCAACGCCGCCCTCGCGCCCGGCGATCACCGGCAGACCGGCGGCCGCGGCCTCGAGCATGGCGAGCCCGTAGGCCTCGCGCACCGCGGGCCAGACGTAGAGGTCGGCGGCCGCATAGTAGGCCGGCAGGGCCGCCTCCGGCACCGCGCCCGCGAACGCCACGCGGGTCGGCCCGAGCCGGTGCAGGGCGGCCTCGATCTCGGCCCGCGCCGGCCCGTCGCCGGCCACCAGCAGCTGCCAGGCGCGCGCGCGCAGCCGGCCGAGCGTCTCGGCGAGCAGCAGGTAGGAGCAGCGTTTGACATCGGCGCGCATCATGGCGACCACGAGCAGCCAGGGCTTTGCAAGATCGAGGCCGAAGCGCGCCGCAAGCTCGGCCCGATGGCGCGCCCGCTCACCGCTCGCCGCCTGGTAGGGGCCGGGATCGAGAAAGGGCGGCAGCCGGCGCAGCTCGGCGGGCGGCGCGACCAGGGGCGCCAGGCATTCGGCATCGGCTGCGGTCAGCACCAGCACGACATCGGCCGCGCGGATCGCCCGCCCGGTCGCCGCATGGCCGCGGGCGAACGGTCCGCCCGCCTGCTTGGGCGCGAACGAGGTCTCGGCGAGCAGATAGGGGATGCCAAGCGCGCCCGCGACCTTGGGCCCGAGCCAGTCCGGCGACTTGTGGTAGCCGTGATAGGTGAGCCAGGCCCCCGGCCGCGCGCCCGGCGGACGCCCGCGATAGCGCTCCAGCAGGCGGGCCGCGAGACGCTCGCCCAGCACCTCGATCCGGCGCTGACGGACCGGGTCGCCGGCGCGGTCGTAGCTGCGCAGCCGGCTCGCGAGCTCGACCGCGCGACCGGTGCCCGCAAGCGCCTGCAACAACGTGCGCGCCATGCGCCGGTCGCCGGACGGGGTCGGATGATCGGGCGGCTTCAAGGGCGCATAGAACGCGACCGGCCGGGTCATGCCGCGGCCCGGCGGCCCGGCTCGAGGGTGGTGCCGAGCCGTGCTGCCAGGCGGTCGAGGCCGGCCGCGGCACCGAACCGCTCCAGCACCCGGACCCGGGCCGCGCCTCCGAGGCGCAGGCGCAGGGCCGGATCGCCGATCAGTTCTGCCAGCGCTTCAGCCAGCGCCCGCGGCTCGTCGGGGGGCACGAGCCGGCCGTTGACGCCATCCTCGATCAGCTCCGGGATCGCGGCGACCCGGCTCGCGACCGAAGCGAGCTGCACAGCGCCCGCCTCGAGCAGCACGTTCGGCAGGCCGTCGCGATCGCCATCCGGGGCGATCCGGCTCGCGAGCACGAACAGATCCGCACGCCGATAGGCGTCGAGCACCTGATCCTGCGCCAGCGCGCCCTGCCACCGGATGCGCTCGCCAAGCCCGAGGCGGGCCGCGTTCGCCTCGAGCTCCTGGCGCAGCGGGCCGCCGCCCACATGGGTGTAGCGCCAGTGCAGCGCCGGCGGCAGCGACGCCAGCGCCGCGAGCAGAACCTCGATGCCCTTCTTGGGCACCAGGCGGGCCACGCCCAGGAGCTGCACGGGCCGCGTCGGATCGCTGCCATCCGGGCCGAGCTCCCGGCCGGGTGCCGGAAAGCGCTCGGCGTCCAGGCCGTGATAGGTCAGCATGACCTCCGCCTCCGGCGCCAGCGCGCGCAGACGGGTCGCGTGGCTGGCGCTGCACACGGTCAGCCAGCGACAGTGCGCGAGCTTCTCGCGCTGCTCCCACTCGGGGGTGATCCAGACGTCCTTGGCATGCGCCGAGGCGCACCAGTCGAGGCCTCTGAGCAGGGCCGTGTAGCGGGTGACCGAGGCGGGCGTGTGCAGGTAGTGCGCATAGAGCAGGCCCACGTCCTGGGGCAGCTCGGCCGCCAGCACCAGCGCCTGGCCGAAGCGGCGGACCCGGTTGGCGCTGCGGTCGCGCTCGAGGTCGCGCAGCCAGACGCGCCGGGCTGCCCGGTAGGTCGGCCATCGCCGCAGCCGGCGCCAGGCCGCGAGCACGCGCGCAGGCTCCTGGTAGAGGTATTCCGGCAGGTACAGCACCGGGGCCGCGATCTGCCGGTGCAGCTCGTGCACGGCCGGATCGGTCGGATGGCGGAGCGAGACGATCAAGAGCGCGAGGCCACGACGCTCGAGGCCCAGGATCTCCTGGGCGATGAAGGTCTCGGACAGGCGTGGCCAGCCCTTGACGACCACCGCGATCCTGGTGCGCGCGCCGGCCATCGCGGGCCCCGGCCGGCCCCTCAGGCGAAGCGCGAGAGGACGGTCGCGGCCACCGGCTGGGCGAGCCAGGGTGCCGCCCGCTCGGCGATCCGATCGAGGCCGGTCAGCAGCTCCGGATAGCTGGCGACCGCCGGCGCCGGCCAGCCGGGCAGCGCCCGCAGGCGCTCGGCCATCGCCGCGGCCGGGCGCAGGCCGTCGTCGGCGAGCACGTGCACGAGGCCGAGCTGAGCCGCCCGCTCGGCGCGCAGCGACTGCTCCTGGCGCGGCTCGGTGCGCGGCACCAGAAGCGCCGGCTTGCCGAACGAGAGGATCTCGCAGAAGGTGTTGTAGCCGCCCATCGCGACCACGCCCACGGCCCGCTCCAGCAGCCGCTCGAAATGGCTCTCGAAGGTGATCGCATAGACCTTGCCGAGGCGCGCGGCGCGCTCCTGGAACTCGAGCCGGCGCTCGAGATGCATGAACGGCCCGAACACCACCAGCGCCGGATGGGGAATCCCGGGATCGGTCTCGTAGGCGCGCAGCACCCAGTCGATCAGCGCCTCGCCGTCGCCGCCGCCGCCGGTGGTAACCAAAATGTAGGGCTGGCCCGGTAGCTCGTGTTCGCCGGCGTTCGAGGCCACGCTCGGCAGCGACCGGCGGAGATAGCCCGTGAAGGTCACCTTGTGCGCCAGCGGCAGCATGCCCGGCAGCTCGGTCAGCGGATTGAAGATCTGCGGCAGACCGTACACCCAGATCTCGTCGTACAGCTCGTAGAGCGCGGGGAACACGTTCTTGCGCCGCCATTCGTCGAGCAGGCTCACCGGCTCGTCCATGACGTCGCGCAGGCCGAGCACCAGGCGCGTGCCGCGCTCCTTGAGCATGACCAGCGTGTCCCGCGCCTCGCCGCGCAGGCCCAGCGGCTCCTTGTCGACCAGGAACAGGTGCGGATCGAAGATATCGGCGGTGTGCTGGATGATCGATGAGCGCATCGCCAGGGTCTGCTCGATGTCGATGTGCAGCTGGAGCGAGGTGTATTCGGCGTTGCGCAGCTTGATCACGCCCGGCACGCGCACGAAGTCGACCCTGGACTTGAAGTCGAAGCTGCCGATGATTGGCGAGCCCGACAGGATCAGGACCGACAGGTGCCGGAAGGTCTCGACCAGATGATGCGCGATCGCGCGGCAACGGCGCAGATGTCCGAGGCCAAAGCTGTCGTGGCTGTAGATCAAAAGCCGGGTCGCCGGCTCCATGGCCTCGAGCATCTTCCGCGATTCCCCTGGAGTTAATATGACAGGCCCCGGCGCCCTGGACAACTGGCGATCTCGCGGGGCTGGCAGCCGCCGTGCGCGACCGTCACGGCTCGGCATCGACGCCAAGCGGCACCTCCTCATCCGGATGCGCCCGCTGGCGCCACGCCCGCCACAGGCCGCCCCCGGCGGTCGCTGCGCGCGCTGCCCGCCATGACCCCCGGCCTCACGATCCCGACCGGCGCCCGCGCCTGGCTCGGCCGGCGCTGGCCGAGCGTGGTCCTGGGGATCGCGCTCGCGAGCTTCGCGATCGGGCCGCAGTGGGTGCTCGCCTCCCACCTGCCCCGCCGCCTGCTCACGCTCGCGATCCCGGCGCAGCAGCTGCTCCTGATCGCGGCCGTGGCCGCGAATGCCGCCCGCTACGGGATGCGGCCCGGGATCGCCGGCTGGCCGCTGCTCGCGGTCCTCTTGCTGCTGGCCGAGAGCCTGCTGGTCGCCGACCGCGCCCCACAGCTGAGCGCCGCCCGCATGGCGATCGCAGCCCTCGGCCTGGCGCTGCCCTGGTGCCTCGCCGCGGTCGTGGTCGAGCCCGGCACGCGGGCGCGCTATGCGCTGCTGATCGCGCTGTTGCCGACCTTGTGCGTCGCGATCGGCTTCGGGCTGCAGGCGGCCGGCCTCTACGCCGCCTACCTCGACGCCGGCCACCGGGCGCTGCGCCTGCACGGCGCGAGCAACGCCGGCTGGCTGGTCTGTCTGGCGCTGGTGGGCTTCGCGATCGCGCTGCACGAGGCGATCCACACGCGCCAGACGGGCTTTGCCTGCCTGGCCGGGATCAACGTCGCGATCGGCGTGCTGACCGGCGGGCGCATGGGGGTCGCCGCCGGCGCCGTGTTCACGGTCGCCTACTGCCTGCTCGACCAGGGCCTGCGCACCCGCCTCAGGCGCGCCCGCTGGCCGCGCATCGGGCTGGGCGCAGCCGCCGTCCTTGCGCTCCTCGGCTGGCTGATCCTGCAGAGCTATCACGACCCAGAGGACAGCCTCGACATGTCCGGCCGGGATGCCCTCTGGGCACACTACTTCGAGCAGGTCCGGGCCAGCCCGACGTTCGGACACGGGGTCGGCGCGACCATGCTGGTCAACAGCTACTTCAAGCTGCCGCACAATGACTATCTGCGCCTGCTGGTCGAAGGCGGCGTGGTCGGCTGCCTGCTCTACGGCGGCGCGCTCCTGCTCTGGGGGCGGCGGGTCATCGCCCGGGTCGGGCCGGACGAGCGCGCGTTCGTCTACGCGCTGCTGCTGGCGCTCGCGGTGTATGCGCTGACCGACAACGTCCTCATCATGCCGCCGGCCCTGATGCCGTTCCTCTACCTCGCGCTGATGCTGAACGAACCCTACGCCGCCCGGCCCGACCCGCCGGCCGGCGTGGGCGCGCCCGCGGCGGACCCGGGGCCGGTCAACGATGCGCCGCCCGCCAGTCGGCCGCCAGCTTCCGGGCGACCGCGATCTGCTCCGGGCTCATCGAGCGGGCCATGAAGGCGCGGTTCCTGCGCGCGAGCTCAAGGCCGGCCGCGGCGGCAAGCTCCAACCACATGTAGGCCTGCACCGGATCGCGCGCGACCCCGAGGCCCTCGGCGTACATGCCGCCCAGATTGTTCTGGGCGTCGGCATCGCCCTGCTCGGCCGCCAGCCGGTAGAGGCGGAGCGCGAACGCATAGTCCTCCGGAACCCCCTGGCCGAAGGCGTAAAGGCACCCCAGCCGGAACTGCGCCTCGGGGTCGCCCTGCTCGGCGAGCGGCGCCCACTGCTCGCGCGCGCCCGCATAATCGCCCCGATCGAACGCCCTGCAACCGGACTGGAAATCGGCCAGCGCTGCGGTCGACGACAGTAGCGCGAGACCGGCCACGGCCCATGCCCACATGATCCGCACCCCCATCTGCAGGTCTTGTGCGCCTCGATCGCAAGTCCTCGGTTGAGGATCATTGACCCAGCGCAAAATCGCGGCCGGTCGGGCGACCACCGGGCACCGACGGTAAGGGCTATGCACAACCGGCGAAATTTGGCACGCTTGGCGCCGCTGCCGACAGGAACCTGACGCGCACACGACCGGCCATGGACCGCAACATCTTTCGCTACATCCTGCGCCACAGCCTGAGGGCGCAGATCGTGATCCTGGCGATGACCGTCGGCTCGTTCCCGTTCCTGTACGTGACCCTCGAGCTGCCCAAGATCATCATCAACGACGCGCTCGCCGGCGGCGGCGGCATGCGCACCATGCTCGGGACGACGCTCTCCCAGGTCCACTACCTGTTCGCGCTGTGCGCCGTGTTCCTGCTCCTGGTCCTGGTCAACGGCGGCTTCAAATACGTCATCAACGTCTACGAGGGCATCGTCGGCGAGCGCATGCTGCGCCGGCTGCGCTTCGAGCTGTACTCCCGGGTGCTGCGCTTTCCGCTGGCCTATTTCCGGCGCATCTCGGCCGGCGAGATCGTCCAGATGATCAACGCCGAGGTCGAGCCGCTCGGCGGCTTCATCGCCGCGGCCTTCGCGCTGCCGGCGTTTCAGGGCGGCACCCTGCTCACCATCCTGACCTTCATGTTCATGCAGGACTGGGTCATGGGCGTGGCCGCGGTCATGCTCTATCCCTTCCAGATCTACGTGATCCCGAAGCTGCAGCGGCAGGTCAACCTGCTCGGCAAGACCCGGGTCCGCCAGGTCCGCCGCCTCGCCGAGCGCATCTCCGAGACGGTCGGCGGCGTGCGCGACATCCGCGCCAACGACCGCACCCAGTACGAGCGCGCCCGCTTCAGTCGCGAGCTCGGCATGGTCTACAACATTCGCTACCAGATCTACCAAAAGAAGTTCTTCATCAAATTTCTCAACAACTTCCTGGCGCAGCTCGGCCCCTTCTTCTTCTACTCGATTGGCGGCTATCTGGTGATCGAGGGCAATCTCACGTTGGGCGCGCTGGTCGCCGTGATCGGCGCGCACAAGGAACTGTACTCGCCGTGGAAGGAGCTGCTCAACCACTACCAGCTGACCTGGGATTCGCAGATCAAGTTCGAGCAGGTGGTCGCCCAGTTCGATCCGCCTGGTCTCCGCGACGAGGCCCTGCAGACCGCCGATCCCGAACCGGTATCGCTGCGCGGGCCGCTGCGCTCGGTCAACCTCGGCCTCGCGACCGAGGACGGCGAGCCGATCCTGGATGGCACCAGCTTCGCGGCCGAACTGCCGACCCGGATCGCGATCGTCGGCCCGGCCGGCAGCGGCAAGGAGGAGCTGACCCTGGTGCTCGCCAACCTGCTCGCGCCCGACGCGGGGCGCGTCCTGATCGCCGACCACGAGATCCAGAAGCTCGCCGAGGCGATCACCGGGCGGAGCATGACCTACATCGGCTATCCCGCCCAGATCTTCGCCGGCACGATCGCCGACAACCTGTTCTTCGGGCTCAAATACCGGCCGCAGCGGCCGCCGCCGCTCGAGGGCCCGGCGCTCGAGCAGCGTCAGCGCGAGCTGGCGGAGACCGCGCGCGCCGGCAATCTGGCGCTCGACGTCGAGGCTGACTGGATCGACTACGCCGCGGCCGGCCTCGAGGGACCCGAGGCGGTCGCCCCCGCGGCGGTGCGCGCGCTGACCATGGTCTGCCTGAACTGGGACGTCTACCAGATGGGCCTGCGCGGCACGATCGATCCCGAGGCGCGGCCGGAGCTCGCCGAGCGGATCCTCGCGGCCCGCGGGGCGATGCGCGAGCGGCTGCAGGGCCCGCGTCTGCGCCGCCTGGTCGAGGGATTCGAGCGCGAGCGCTACAACACCAACGCGAGCCTCGCCGAGAACCTGCTGTTCGGCACCCCGATCGGCGAGGAGTTCGACCTCGAGAACCTCGCCGCCAACCCTTATGTCCAGCGGATCATCGCCGAGGCCGGGGTCGCCGCCACGCTGGTCAAGGTCGGCCACAAGCTGGCCGGCACCATGGTCGACCTGTTCGCCGACCTGCCGCCGGACCACGAGTATTTCCGCCAGTTCAGCTTCATCAGCGCCGACGACCTGCCGGACTATCGGGCGCTGGTCGCCCGGGTCGACCCCGCCAGGCTGGACGAGCTCAGCCCGAGCGATCGCGAGCGCCTGATCGCGCTCACCTTCAAGCTGATCCCGGCGCGCCACCGCCTGGGCCTGGTCGACGCGCCGCTGCAGGCGCAGATCCTCAAGGCCCGCCACCTGTTCCGCGAGCAGCTGCCGGCCGAGCTGCAGGGCAAGGTCGCGTTCTTCGAGGCCGAGCGCTACACCCCCGCCGCCAGCCTCCAGGACAACATCCTGTTCGGCAAGATCGCCTACGGCCAGGCCCAGGCGACCGACCGGATCAGCGAGCTGATCGGCGAGGTGCTCGATGATCTCGGCCTGCGTGAGCAGGTGATCGAGGTCGGTCTGCAGGCCCAGAGCGGGGTCGGCGGCACCCGCCTGTCGCTGCCCCAGCGCCAGAAGCTGGCGATCGCCCGGGCCCTGCTCAAGCGGCCCGAGGTGCTGATCCTGTACGATGCCACCGGCCCGCTCGATCCGGGCGAGCAGGCGGCGATCCTGGACACGCTGCTCGACGAGTTCGCCGATCGCACCCTGATCTGGGCGCTCAATCGCAGCGACTGGGCCCGCAAGTTCGACCACGTCCTGGTCATGCGCAAGGGCCGCGTGGTCGAGCAGGGTCGCTTCACCGAGCTCGACCGCGACGGCAGCCTGCTCCAGGAACTGGTGGCCGCCGAATGACCCGGAGCGCCCAATCAGCCAGAGCGCCACATGAGCCAGAGCGCCGAATGACCATGAGCGAGGAGGGTTCGTCGTATGAGCCTTAGCCAAGACGTCGAGGTCCTGCGCACGATTCCGCTGTTCGCCAAGATCGAGCCGACCAAGCTCAAGCTGCTCGCGTTCACCAGCGAGCGCCTGGAGTTCGTGGCCGGGGACGAATTGTTCCACCAGGGCGACGTCGGCGATGCCGCCTACATCATCCTGGACGGCAGCGCCGACATCATGGTCGACACGCCGCGCGGCGCGGTCAAAGTCGCCCGCCTGAGCAAGAACGACATCATCGGCGAGATCGCGATCCTGTGCGATGTGCCGCGCACCGCGACCGTGGTCGCGGCGACCGGGCTCGCCACCCTGCGCGTGTCCAAGGACGGCTTCTTCCACCTGGTCAACCAGTTCCCGCAGATCGGGGTCGAGGTGATGCACGAGCTGGCTTCGCGCCTGCACCACACCACCCAGGCGCTGACCTCGGCGCGCGCCAAGCTGAACGAGCTGGATCGGGCGGCGGGTGGCAGCGTCGCCTGAGGGCGCCGGGCCTGCCGGCGGCGCTGGCGGCCGCCACCGGCTGGCCGCGGCGGCCGGGGCCGGTCCTCGACTGGCTGATCGGCGACGCGCGCCGGCTGCCCGACGGCCCGACCCTGCTCACCGCCCTGGCCGAACGCCTGGTCGCCGCCGGGCTGCCGCTGGCGCGCGCCTCGTTCCACGTCCGCACCCTGCATCCACAGCTGTTCGGGGTCGGCATCTACTGGCAGCGCGGCGCCGAGCAGATCCGGGTGTTCCGGGCCGCGCGCGGGGTCGAGCAGACGGATCAGTTTCTCAAGAGCCCGATGCGGGTCCTGTTCGAGGGCGCGGGCGCGGTCCGCCAGCGCCTCGATCTGCCGGACATGGACTTCGCCTTTCCCTTGTTCGACGAGCTGCGCCGGGAGGGCTTTACCGACTATGTGGCGCTGCCGATCACCTTCACCGACGGCAAGATCCACGGCACCGCCTGGGCCTCCGATCGCCCGGGCGGCTTTACCAGCGAGGATCTGATCCAGATCGAGGACCTGCTGCCGCTGTTCGGCGCCCTGCTCGAGATCCACTTCAACCGGTACGTCGCGCTGACGCTGCTCGACACCTACGTCGGCCATCGCGCCGGCGAGCGCATCCTCGAGGGCCAGATCACCCGCGGCAGTGGTGCGACCGTGTCGGCCGCGATCTGGTACTGCGACCTGCGCGGCTTCACAGCCCTGTCCGAACGGCTCGGACGCGATGCCCTGCTCGCCTGCCTGAACGACTACTTCGACGCCATGGCCGGCGCGGTCGAAGCCAACGACGGCGAGATCCTGAAGTTCATCGGCGATGCCATGCTCGCGATCTTTCCGCTCGAGGGCGGGCAGGCCTGCCAGCGCGCGCTCAGGGCCGCGCTCGGCGCCCGCGCGACCATGGCGGAGCAGAACGCGAGGCGGCGCGAGCGCGACGAGGAGACGCTGGGCTTCGGCATCGCGCTGCACATGGGCGAGGTCATGTTCGGCAACATCGGCAGCGCCGGGCGGCTCGACTTCACGGTCATCGGCCCCGCGGTCAACCTCGCGAGCCGCCTCGAGGGCCTGTGCCGGACGCTCGGCCACGACCTCATGATCTCCGACCGCTTCGCGAGCCACCTGGTCGAGTGGCCCCTGCGCTCGCTCGGCTGCCACCGTCTGGCCGGAGTCGCGCGGCTGGTCGAGGTCTTCACCCTGCCCGAAGCCGTTTGACGTCGGCCCCGCGATGACGCTCGTGCAGCGTCTGGCGCGCCGGCTCGGCTACGATCTGACCCCGCGCAGGAAGGCCAAGCCCCTCGAGGCGCAATTGGTCACCGTACTCGAGCGCTTCCAGATCGCCTGCGTGCTCGACGTCGGCGCCAACGCCGGCCAGTACGGCAGCCTGTTGCGCAGCTGGGGCTATCGCGGCCGGATCGTCTCCTTCGAGCCCCTGAGCGGGCCGCACGCGCACCTGGAGCAGCGCGCCGCCGGCGATCCGGATTGGCGCGTGGCACCGCGCATGGCGCTCGGCGAGCGCGACGGCGAGGCCACGATCGCGGTCTCGGCCGAGTCCGACATGAGCTCGATCCTGCCCCAGACCGAGCTTTTGCGCCGGGTCTCGCCGAGCTCAAAGGTGATCGGCCGCGAGACCGTGCCGATCCGCCGCCTGGACGCGGTCGCGGCGGACTACCTCGAGCCCGCGGATCGCGTCTTCCTGAAGCTCGACACCCAGGGCTACGAGGCGCAGATCCTGGCGGGCGCCCGCCAGCTGCTGGCGCGCCTGTCGGGTGTCCAGCTGGAGATGTCGCTGGTGCGCTGTTACGAGGGCGAACGCGACTTTCGGGAGCTGATCGATGACCTCGCGCTTGCCGGCTTCAGCCCGTATCTCTTCTTTCCGGGCTACTTCGAGCCCAAGCTCGCCCGCCAGCTGCAGATCGACGGCGTGTTCATGCGCCAGCCGGGCTGAGGGCTGTACCATGCCGAAGATCGCGATCATCGGGCTCGGCTACGTCGGCCTGCCGCTCGGGGTGGCGCTGGCCAGGCACGGGCCCACCACCGGCTACGACCGCGACCCGGCCCGCATCCTCCAGCTTCGCGCCGGCCGCGACCGGACCGGCGAGGTCACCGCCGACGCCCTGGCCGCGAGCTCGCTCGAGCTCACCGACGACCCGGCCGACCTCGCCGGCCACGCGATCTTCATCATCACCGTGCCGACCCCGGTCGACGCTCACCAGCGCCCCGACCTCTCGGCGGTCCGCGCCGCCTGCCGGACCATCGGCAAGGCGCTCGGCCAAGGTGCTATCGTCGTCCTCGAGAGCACCGTCTACCCCGGGGCGACCGAGGAGGTGGTCGGACCGACGCTGGCCGCGAGCTCGGGCCTCACCGCCGGCATCGACTTCTTCCTCGGCTACGCGCCGGAGCGGACCAACCCCGGCGATCGCGAGCACACGCTCGAGCGGATCACCAAGGTGGTCGCCGGCCAGACCCCCGAGGTCGCGGCGCGTCTCGCCGAGGTCTACGGCCGGATCAACGACGGCCGGGTCCATCTGGCGCCCGACCTCCGCACCGCCGAGGCGGCCAAGGCGATCGAGAACGCCCAGCGCGACATCAACATCGCCTTCGTCAACGAGATCGCGATGATCTGCCAGCGCCTCGGCCTGTCGGTCCACGACGTGCTCGACGCCGCCCGGACCAAGTGGAATTTTCTCGATTTCCAGCCGGGCCTGGTCGGCGGCCACTGCATCGGGGTCGACCCGTTCTACCTGGCGCACAAGGCGGCAGAGGTCGGCCACCACCCGCAGATCATCCTGGCCGGGCGCACGGTCAACGACGCCATGCCGGCGTTCATCGCCGACTGCCTGGCGGCGCGCCTGCCGGCCGGGGCGAGCATCCTGGCGCTCGGCCTGACCTTCAAGGAGAACGTGCCGGATCTGCGCAATTCCAAGGCGGCCGAGCTGGTCCTGACGCTTGCCGACCGGGGCTTCGCGCTCAGCGTCCACGATCCGCTGGCCGACCCGGCCGAGGCGCTCGCCCTCTACGGCCTCCGCCTGCTCGACCGCCTGCCGGCCGCGGGCGACTTCGATGCGCTGCTGGCCGGCGTGGCGCACCGCGCCTACGCCACGCTCGATGGCGCAGCGCTCGCCCGCCTGCTCCGCCCGGGCGGCCTGCTCGCCGACCTCAAAGGCCTCTGGCGCCGCCTCGAGCTGCCCGCAGGCCTGCAGCGCTGGAACCTTTAGGCGTTGACGCGTGGCCTATCGATAACCGCTCGCCTCGGCAGGCCTTCCGGCATCCTGGACTTCCGCGACATACCGCCAGGCGTCCGGGCGGGAGCCGTCGACATCGGTGAAGCCATAGACCTTCGCGAGCTCCCCGCTGGACAGCGATTGGCCATTCCATCGCGCCCGATCCGGGTCAGCCGCCAGCGCCGCGACCGCACGCCCGACGAAGCGAGGGGTCTCGGAGATCACGAAATGCGGGACTCTCGCCGTTGCGTCCCGCCAGTTGTCCTCGGTCACGCCAAACGCCTCCAGCATCATCTCCGAGCGTAGCCACCCAGGCGTGATCGAGACCGAAGTTGCCCCATGCGGTGCCAGGTCCTTGGCATGGGCCCAAGCCATGCGCGTCACCGCCACCTTGGCGAGATCATAGAACGGGTTGATCCGGTAATGGTCGGCATTGTACTCGGCCGTGCCGTCCGTCACCTCGACCAGCAGACCGCCGGCGCGCTCGATCATCAGCGGCAGGGCATGATGCGCGGTGATCAGATGCGTGTGAACACCGAGACTGAGCATGCGCAAACCGTTCTGGAGATCATGGGCCCAGACAGGCTTGTTCCATTCCTTGAGATTTTCGCCGCCCCACAGGTCGTTGATGAGCACATCGAGCCGACCCTGCTCGGCGCGGATGCGATCGACCAGCCTTGCGACCTGGTCGGCGACCAGATGATCGACCCGAACCGCGATGCCCTTGCCGCCGGCTGCCGAAACCAGCTCGGCGGTTTCCTCGATGGTCTCCGGCCGGGCATATTCGGATGGCTGATCACGGGTCGTCCGTCCGGTCACATAGACCGTCGCCCCCGCAGCACCCAGTTCGACCGCAATGCCCCGACCCGCGCCACGCGTTGCCCCCGCGACCAGGGCGACCTTGCCTGCAAGCGACATCGAACCCTCCCCAGAAGGCCTGCGCCTGGACTGGTTATCCCACCCCCGCGGCCACCCGCTCGAGGCCCGCGACGAACCGTTGCCAGCCATGGCTGGCACCCTGGTAGTTGGCCTCGTCCTCGGGCCGGAAGCCCGACTGCTCCATGCGCACGAGAACGCCGCCCCTGGTCGGCGTCAGCGTCCAGGTGACCACGGTCCTGAGGCCCCCCGCCGCCTCGTCGCCGGCAGCGTTCCAGCTGTAGGAGAGCCGCTCATTGGGCTCGACGACCAGGACCTGGCAGTCGACGACGCCGTTCCAATGCGGCATGGGCGTGGCGCGGAAGTTGAACCGGTGGCCGACCACTGGCTGGAAGTCGTTCTTCATCAGCCACGCCTCGATCAGCGGGCCTTGCGTGAGCGCGCGCCAGACCTTGTCCGGCGGATGCGGCATCTCCCGCTCGATGACGATGGAACGCGTGGCGGCGGCGGGCTGGGTCATTGGTCCATCCGGTTCAACAGAGCCTCGAGGCGATCGAACCGGTCGCGCCAGAAGGCGCCGTAGAGGCGCATCCAGTCGATCAGGGGCGCCAGCGCTCGCGGCTGGGCGCTGTAGTGGGTCTGGCGCCCCGCGCGCCGGTCGCGCGCCAGGCCGGCCCGCTTCAGAACCGCCAGGTGCTTGGAGACCGCGGGTTGCGAGACGACGGCCCGCTCGGTCTAAGCCCGCACGGTCTGTTCGCCGTCGCGGCTCAGCCGCTCGAAGATCGCCCGGCGGGTCGGATCGGCCAAGCTGCTGAACAGCGCGTTCGCGGTGGTCGTCATGGCATATCTCATAACTGCACCGGTGGCCACGGTGCGCAAGCGCTTCTTCAATGAGCCAAAGCCCTTGCGCTCGATCGCCGTGTCGAGCGGCCTCGCGGTCCGCGGCCGGTGCCGGAAACCGCTGGACCGAACGCCGCGCCGCCCGCACCATCCGGACCCTGCGGCAACCGCGGGCGATCACGCTTGGAACTGCTGTTCGATCTCGGCTGGCGGGCGAGCGCCACGGCGCTCGCGGTGGTGCTGATCGCCAAGCTCGGCGAGCGCGGCGGCGCGCTGCTCGCGAGCGTGGTCCTGACCTTCCCGATGAACTCCGGCCCCGGGTTCTTCTTCGTCGCGCTCGAGCAGCCCGCGGACTTCGTGCGCGCGGGGGCTCTCGTCAGCTTCGCCGGCACCGGCGCGGTGCTCGCCTTTGTCGCGGTGTTCGTCGCGATCGCGCGGGCGCAAAGCTTCGCCGCCGGCGTGGCGGCCGCCCTCCTCGCCTGGCTCGCGCTGGCCGCCCTGACGTTGGCGCTGCCGCCCACCCTGATCGGCGCCGCGGTCGCGATCGGGGTCGGCGTCGCCCTGGTCGTCCTGCTCGGCACCGGGCGGGTCGTGGCGTTGCCGACCACGGCGATCCGGGTCGGCTGGCATCATCTCCTGGTCCGCGGCCTGCTCGCCGGCCTCATGGTCGCCTGCGTCGCCGAGAGCGCCCGCGCCCTGGGCCCGACGCTTGCGGGCCTCGCCTACGCCTTTCCGATCACGATCTTGGCCTCGCTCTGGATGTTGCGGCGCCATTACGGCGCGGCGTTCACGCTCGCGGTCATGGCGCGCGTGCCCGCGGGCTTCGCGACCTACGCGGGCTTCTGCCTGACGCTCCATCTCGCCGCCGGCCCGCTCGCACCGCTCGCCGCCTGGGCGCTCGCGGTGGTCGCCGCGGTCCTGATCGCGATCCTGCGGGCGCTCACCGGCCAGCCCGCCCGCCAGCCACGCCCGGCCGGGCCCGGAGCGGCGGGGCCGCCCGTCCGGCCGCCCTGGTCCCGGCGCCCGGCCTCGGATCGGTGATCTCGGCAGCGACTGAGCTCGCCGGCGCCGGCCTTTGACGCCGCCGGCACCAGGCCCTACATGATCCCTCTGGGCAACCAGCGAGGGTGGTCGACGTGCCGGACTATCTGCAACGCCTGATGGTGCCGGTGCACCCGGCCGGCTGGCCGTTCATCGCCGGCGGCCTCGCGGTGACGGTCGTGCTCGCCTGGCTGGCCGGGCCGTGGTGCCTGCTGGCGCTGCTGCCGACCGCCTGGATGACCTACTTCTTCCGCGATCCGCCGCGCATCACGCCCCAGGGCGAGGATCTGGTGGTCAGCCCCGCCGACGGCGTGGTGCAGGCGATCGCCCCGCGCCGGCCGCCGCCCGAGCTCGAGCTCGGCGAGACGCCGCGCGCCTGCATCAGCATCTTCCTCAACATCTTCGATGTGCACGTCAACCGGGCCCCGGTCGGCGGCCGCATCACGCGCCTGGCCTATCACCCCGGCAAGTTCCTGAACGCCGCCGACGACAAGGCGTCCGATCTCAACGAGCGGCAGTCGTTCCGGATCGAGACCGCCCAGGGCGAGGCGTTCGGGCTGGTCCAGATCGCCGGTCTGGTGGCGCGCCGGATCGTCCGCTCGGTCGAGCCGGGGGCGATGGTCCAGGCCGGCGAGCGGGTCGGCCTGATCCGCTTCGGCAGCCGCTGCGACGTCTACCTGCCCGACGGCATCATGCCCCTGGTCGCGGTCGGCCAGCGCGCGGTCGCCGGCGAGACCGTGCTCGCCGATGGCCGCCGCAACCGCCCGCCGTCCGCCTGGAGACGCAGCTGATGCTTCCGCACCGCCGCCGGCGCCGCCGCCTTCGGGCCCAGCCCCTGATCCACCTGGTGCCCAACATCTTCACGGTGCTTGAGCCTGTGCGCCGGCCTGACCTCGATCCGCTACGCCCTTGACCACCGCTTCGAGCTCGCGGTCGTGCTGATCATCGTCGCCGGCGTGTTCGACGGCCTCGACGGCCGCTCGGCGAGGCTCCTGAAGATCACCTCCAAGCTCGGCGCCGAGCTCGATTCGCTGGCCGATTTCCTGAGCTTCGGCGTGGCGCCCGCGATCCTGGTCTATCTCTGGTCGCTCAACCAGGTGAAGGCGATCGGCTGGGCCCTGACCCTGCTGTTCGCGACCTGCTGCGCGCTTCGCCTCGCCCGCTTCAACACCGAGCTCGAGAATGCCGACCGGCCGCCCTGGATGTCGCGCTTCTTCACCGGCATGCCGGCGCCGGCCGCCGCCGGCTGCGCGATCATCCCGCTGCTGCTGGCGTTCGCGCTCGATGCCGACTGGCCGCAGGCCTGGATCCTGAACGCGCTCGTGATGGTGTCCGTGGCGCTCATGATGGTCAGCCGCATCCCGACCTTCTCGATCAAGACCGTGGTCGTCCGGGTCAAGCCGGACTGGGTGCTGCCGACCCTGATCTTCGTCGGCCTGTTCGTCGCCGCGCTGTCCAGCGAGCCCTGGTACACCCTGCTCGCGGTCGGCGTCGTCTACCTCGCGAGCCTGCCGGTCGGCTGGTGGTCCGCCTACCGGCTGCGCCGCCGCCACGAGCGCGCCGTGGCGGCGACCGCCGACGCACCCGCCGAGGCCGGGCCCGCGCGGATCGTGAACCTCGGCTGGTCGCGGGGCGAGGGCCGGCCCGCCAGGCCCGACCAGCCCTGAGCCGGCGCGCCAACCCGTAGCCGCCGGCGATGCTGGATGCGCGCCTGCGCCGGCTGATCGACCCGCCGCTCGAGCGCCTGAGCCGGCCGCTCGCGGGCCACGGCCTCTCGGCCAACACGACCACCTGGATCGGCTTCGCCCTCGGCCTCGGCGCCATGGCCGCGATCGCGCACGAGGCCTACGCCCCAGGCCTCGCGCTTTTGCTCCTCAACCGCCTGTTCGACGGCCTCGACGGCGCCATCGCCCGCCAGCGCGGCCTCTCCGACCTCGGCGGCTTCCTCGACATCGTCCTCGACTTCATCATCTACGCCGGCATCCCCTTCGCCTTCGCGCTCGCCGACCCCGCCGCCAACGGCCTGCCCGCCGCCTTCCTCATCTTCAGCTTCGTCGGCACCGGCACATCCTTCCTCGCGTTCGCGATCATGGCCGCCAAGCGCGGCCTTTCAACCGAGCTCCGCGGCCGCAAGTCCCTCTACTACCTGGGCGGTCTGACCGAGGGCACCGAGACCATTTTCGCCTTTGTCCTCGCCTGCCTCTTTCCCACTTGGTTCCCGCCGATCGCCTGGGTCTTCGGCGCCCTCTGCTGGCTCACGACCGCCACCCGCATCACCGCCGCCTGGCAGACGCTGCGCTGATCCCCCGACCCCCCGTCACCACTCGGACCACCGCTCGACGCGACCGCCCGCGGGCCGATCCCAGCCGACGGCGGCGCCGTCGTTAGCGGCGGGTGAGACGCGGCTTGAGTGCCGGCACCGGCACGGATCGGCCCGCAACCGGTTTCTCCGGCGCCGGCGCCGGCGCGACCACCGCGACCGCGGGCACCGCCAGGTCCGGCTCGCTCGCGGCTCCCGAGCTCTCGTCCGCGACCGGCATCGACCCGGCCGGCAGGTCAGCCCGACCCGCGGCCGGCTCCGGAGCGACCGGCAAGCCTTTCTCGACCTGCGGCGCGGCGACCCCAGGCTCCGGCTCCTGCTGCCACTCGAACCAGGGACCGTCGGCCCCGATCGGCTGCATGGGCACGGCCACCAGCAACAAGCCGAGCGCCAGCACGCAGCTGCCGATCCCAAACCATCGGGCAAGCGGATGCCCTGGCACCCGAAGCGCTTGCCATGCTGCGGCCCGCGGCGGCGGTGAGTTGCGGCCGGCCGCCGGGATGTCGTGGGCGAGCCCGTGTGGGATATCGTCGGCGAGCACGTCGCGAACGGCCGCGAGATGCGGTGCATCGGCGGCGCGCGCTGCCGCCATGGCGGCGGCAAATCTCGCAAACCGCGGCCGCTCCACCGGGGCACCGCCCATCGCTTCGGCCGACCGGACGGGGCGGCGCCGGGTCACCCAGTTCGTCGTCCGTTGGTCGACACCCACGGTCACGATGTTGACCCCTGTCATCCCTGAAAGGCGACCGCTGAATACCTCGGCACGGTCCGCGGTCGTCGTGGTTCGCGACCGACCTCCGTTTATCAGAGAACAGCGCCGCGAGGAACCTGTTCCCTCAAATGTCGAACGGGCCAAGACCGGCAGATCTGCCAGCTATACTTACGATTTTATCCGGCCGAGACAGAGGATCAACCGCTGAGAAGTACCAGACCGCGCAGGCCCAGCGCCGATCGGCTTTTTTGCGGCGCCCGTCCGGGTCGTAGGATGGCCATCGATGATCGCAGCGCTCAGATGGAGGACGGCAGGTGGCCGAGCCAGCACGGCGACTGTGGACGCTCGACGAGTTCCTGGCGTTCGACGACGGCACGGACACGCGCTACGAGCTGTTCGATGGCCAGATCGTCGCCATGGCCCCGACCTCGGACAGGCGCCGATGCACGAATGCAGCATTTGACTGCGGAGTTCGCTCATTCGGCTCTGCTAGTCATAAGTGTCAGAAGGCTCTACTTTTTCCCGGAAACGCACCTTGTGCCGCTGGGGCAGGGTCGTACGGGACGTTCCAACTCGGGCGAGGCGCTCGGCCGGAACCCGCAGAGCTACCGCGGGGGTCACCCGCCAATCGCTGGTGGGTAGACGCTCAAGCCGGCCAAGGTCTGACCTGTAGCAGGTGCCTGCCAGGGGCGTCATCTTGGGACAATAATGGGCGGTCCGTGCGCGAACAGAGGCAGCATGGGGATGGAGGGGCCGATGGAATGGCTGTTCGACTTGAAGGCCACAGGTTCGATCTGGACGATTTATCTAGATGGTTCAGTCAGTTGGACCACAAGGTTCGATCGGAGGATGGAAAATACTACCTGACGTCGGCAGTCTTTGAGCATTGCACCACGAGCACGGCTGTTTGGGAGCTTGCTGACCAGATTGTCGAGCGGATCAATGGCGCCGCCAAGGCTTTCTCGAGCGACGTTTTCGCCCGATCCAGGTCGGCAGCGAAGTCGTTGAGGTGGATGACGACGGCAGCCGAAAAGTGGCCTTCGCGGGGCGGGTCCGACGCTATGGCCTTGGGGCAGGTGTCGGATGGGGCGATCGAATGTCAACCGCCACGACTTCCGCTCCTCCACAACCCTCCGGACCGGAGAAGCTGGTGGCGAAGTGGGAAAACGAAGGTCATGAGAGTCGACCTCGGGCGCGCGTTGCGGATTGGGCTTCTGCCACAACAGACCGGGGGTCGCTCTACCACGTATACAGTGATCAAGCATGACATCGGGAGGAACAGGAGATTGGAAAGCGCTGCTCCCTCTCCTCCCGAACGAGCCTGATCTGGACCGCAAGCTGGAGCGGTTTCGCGGCACGGCGAACGATCCCAAGCACGCTGGCATACACGCCAGGCATGGCAGACCCGAGCCCAAACCCGAGCCTGATCCCATGACCTTTGCCGATGCACAGAGCCTCATCCATCGGCTTCTCGTCGCTTGGCTGTCGACGAAGATCTGAAGGTTGGGGCTAGCCAAAGCTCGCAGGGGAGAAAAGGTGTCAGTTGGCCACCGGCGAGGCCGGCCCGCTGAGGATGAAACTGTGGCAAGCTGTGGGATAGTCGGCACCGAGGTCGGCCGTGTTGGTGGTGCGCATGAGCCCGTGTGTCAGTTGGCCCCGGTGACTTTGAGCGCCCCTGATTGCGTCGAAGAGCTCACGCGAGCCCGGGAGCGCGCTTTCTAGATTGCTTCGAGCGAGTCTCCACGCCGACGACACGAGGTGAGGCGGCGATGGAAGACTTGTATTGGAGAGAAAAGGTGTCAGTATGGAGAGAAAAGGTGTCAAGTCAGAGAAAAGGTGTCAGTCAGAGAAAAGGTGTCAGGAACCTTCCCTAGAGAAAAGGTGTTGAGGATCATTCCAGAGAAAAGCTGTAGCAGAAAAAGGTGTCAGGAACCTTTCCGAGAGAGAGGTGTCAGTTGAGAGAAAAGGTGTCAGGAACCTTTCCGCTCAGGAGAGAAAAGGTGTCAGGAACCTTTCCGAGGTGTCAGAGAAAAGGTGTTAGGAACCTTTCCCGGATTCCGGTCCGGCGGCAGCCGGGCCATCACGCAGCGCGGTCGACCTCGGGCGCATGCGGGCGCCCCAGTGGCGCCGGGTGGCGGCGGGATCGTGGCGGGTCTGCTGGCGGAGACATGCTGCGCGAGCCGAACCGCTGTTGCCCGCCATTCGTTTCCATGGCGGCGGACCACGATTCCCTCGAGGGATCACGGACTTACGATCGTGAGCTAGTAGCCTCCGCCACCGTGGCCGCCGCCTCCCATGCTTCCGCCTTCCATGCCTCCGTCGCCTCCGGCTCCGCCGGCGGAACCGCCGCCAGCCGCGGCGTTGAGCTCTTGCTTCGTCATGACGCCGTCGCCGCTGGTGTCGATTTTGTCGAAGCCGTGGTTCCACTCATCCCGGCTCAGCGTGTTATCGTTATTGCTATCGAGAGAGTCGAAGAGGTTCGAGGTGCCGCTCGCGCAACCGCTCGTCAGGAGAGCGAGGCCGAGCACCAGGGCGGCCGGACCCGGCGCAACCCGCTGGCGTTTCACGGTCTTTCTCATGTCGGTGACCATCCCTGTACCTCCTCGCGCCGCCCCGGCGGAGCTTCATGGGTTGAAGGCGCGGCTGGCAGAACGCCTGCCGAACTCGACGCGCTGCCCATGGCGAACTTCCCAACCCTCCGATCACATTCGGGTGAGCATGCGGCGCGCCCGCCTGAGGCGACACTTCTGTCGCATGGCGTGCATCGCTTCGCGATTGATCCATCCATTGAGTTGATCCTTGCGGGCGGGCGGCGTGAGTTTGAAAATCCGGGCATGCTGCCGGGTTCAGCGCGCGGCAAGCCTATCCACTCAATCCACTTGAGTCGAAACGATTGATCCAAGCCCGACCGTCGCTCGACCGGCGCGGCGGAGCGCACGAATCTGTCTCATGCCATGAACTCGATGCGCCACTTCTGCGTCACTCGCGCCAGAAAGTGTGTTATTGAAAGAAGATGCTGGCCATCAATAGCGCGCGAAAATCTTGCAGAAGTTGCGATGATCTTGATGTTACTGTCGCATGATTGGGATCTTGCAGATCGGTCAGGTGGCGATGTCGGGTCTCTGGCAGGCATGAACGGGCGCACTTTCGACCGAGAACTGTCGAGATCCGGCCGGCTCGCGATCCATCGCGACCGCATTTCGCATCAAGGACGATCCACCTTGATCCGATGGATCGTCCGCGCATCAAGGATGGAGGCACCCCCAGGCAGCTCGCGCATGTGGGCGCCGGTGGTGCCGGTCGAGGTTGTGCGCCTGCCGCAGCTGCCTGGTGCCCCCGGCCGGACTCGAACCAGCACGGCCTTGCGGCCAACAGATTTTGAGTCTGCCGCGTCTACCAATTCCGCCACGGGGGCTGGCGGGCGGGATCTTAGGCAACCCGCCCGGCCGGTCAAGCGCGACCTTGAGCGCCGGCGGCGCGAGGTGGCTGCTCAGGCGGCGTTGCCCTCGGGCCTGGTTGCGGCATCGGCGGCCGGCGGCTCGGGAGCATCGCGGGTCTCGGCCACCGGCCGCACCTGCAGCTGCGTGCCGTCGGCGCCGGTCACCTCGACGCTGGTGCCCGCGGGCAGGTCCGGCCCGGCGACCGGCCAGCTGCCGTCGGCCAGCCCGATCCGGCCGCGGCCGTTGACGATCGGTGCCACCAGCCGGCCGCGCTGGCCGACGCATTGGGCGCCGCGGCGGTTGAGGTGGGGCTCGTCGGTCAGGGTCGGATGGGCCTTCTGGACGCGCCGCCAGGCGATCACGCTGGCGACCGACAGGATGGCAAAGGCGAGGATCTGGCCGGGCAGGCCCAGGCCCGGCCACACCAGCAGCAGGCAGCCGACCAGCCCCGCGGCGACGCCCTGCCAGAGAAACAGGAAGCCGGGCGCGAACACCTCGATGATCGCCAGCACGCCGCCCAGCGCCCACCAATGCCAGAACTGCGGCGCGAACGCCGGGATCACGGCCGCCCCGCGCCGTTGGCGGCGCCGTTCGGGGCGCCGAAGGCCTCGCGCGCGAGCTCGCCGATGCCGGCCAGGGAGCTGAGCAGGGAGGTCGCCTCCATCGGCAGGAACACCACCTTCTGATTGGGCGAGGTCGCGAACTTGCCGAACGCCTCGACGTATTTCTGGGCGACGAAATAGTTGATCGCCTGGCGGTCGCCGCGCGCCAGCGCCTGGGACAGCATCGCGGTCGCCTTGGCCTCGGCCTCGGCCGCGCGCTCGCGCGCCTCGGCGTCGCGGAACGCCGCCTCCTTGCGGCCCTCGGCCTGCAGGATCGCCGCCTGCTTCTCGCCTTCGGCCTCGAGGATCGCCGCCTGGCGCAGGCCCTCGGCCTCCAGGATCGACGCCCGCTTGTCGCGCTCGGCCTTCATCTGCCGGGCCATCGAATCGACCAGGTCGGTCGGCGGCGCGATGTCCTTGATCTCGATCCGGGTCACCTTGACGCCCCAGGGCGTGGTCGCGTCGTCGACCGTGTGCAGCAGCTGCGCGTTGATGCGATCGCGCTGGGAGAGCAGCTCGTCGAGATCCATCGAGCCCATCACCGTGCGCAGGTTGGTCATGGTCAGATTGAGGATCGCGATCTCCAGGCCGCTGACCTCGTAGGCGGCCTTGGCGGCGTCCAGGATCTGATAGAACACCACGCCGTCGACCCGGACCATGGCATTGTCGCGGGTGATCACCTCCTGCGAGGGCACGTCCAGGACCTGCTCCATCATGTTCAGCCGGGCGCCGATGCTTTCGACGAACGGCGTGATGAACTGCAGCCCCGGCCCCAGCGTCCGCATGTAGCGGCCGAAGCGCTCGACCGTGTATTCCCGCCCCTGCGGCACCGCCTTGACGCCCATGAACAGGGTCACCAGCGCGAGCCCGAGCACGACCAGCGCCACCAGCCCGAACCCGCCGATCACCATCTCACCCGTCCTCCATCCAAGCCGCAGCTCTACCGCCTTTGTCGCCGACCATGGTTAGCAATTGGTGAACGCAGGCCGCGGCCCCCTTAAGTCATCGGCTATCTGAGCGCGACACCCAGGGGACGCTCCGATGGCCGGGAGGTCCGCAGGTCAAAAAAACGGGCACAGGCAGCGTGCGTTCATTGGTTGGCAACCATCAATGAGCAATCTGAGATTGAGACCGCGGCTGGGCCAAGGGAGCTGGCGGTCTTGTTGGGGCCCGCCGGTCGGTCAGGGCGCGGCGAGCCGTCCTGGCGAGGCACGGTGGCGGTTGGCGGGAGAGGCGCCTGAACAAGTCCGGTGACGGCAGCGTCGAGGCGGCGCCGGGGTGGCCCGCCAGGCCGGCGGCGCCTGTCGGTTGGCTGCGCGGGTGGTACGACTGGGCGATGGCCCAGGCAGAGACGCGGCATGCGCTCTGGATGCTGGCGCTGATCGCCTTCGTCGAAAGCTCGGTCTTCCCGATCCCGCCGGACGTGCTGCTGATTCCCATGGTCCTGGCGGCCCCCGGGCGCGCCTGGCTGATCGCGGCGGTGTGCACGCTGGCCTCGGTGGTCGGCGGCATGCTCGGCTACGCCATCGGCGCCCTGCTGTTCGAGACCATCGGCCGGCCGATCCTCGAGTTCTACGGCGTATCTCGAACGCTTCACCGAGTTCCGGACGGCCTACAACGACTGGGGCGCCTGGATCGTGTTCGGCGCCGGGCTGACGCCCTTTCCCTACAAGGTGATCACGATCGCGAGCGGCGTCACCGGCCTCGATCTGACCACCTTCACGATCGCTTCGGTGCTCGCGCGCGGCGGCCGGTTCTTTACCGTGGCGGCGCTGCTCTGGTGGTTCGGCGCGCCGATCAAGCGCTTCATCGAGGCCAATCTCGGCTGGCTGACGGTGGCTGTTCTTCGTCCTGCTGCTCGGCGGCTTCCTGGTCCTGAAGCTGCTCTGACTGCCGGCGGCAGTGGCCGAACTCCGACCCATGCCGGCGGCAGTGGCCGAACTCGAGGCCCGGCGCGGGCCGGAACGCCGAGGCCAGACTGCCGGCGGCAGTGGCCGAACTCGAGGCCCGGCGCGGGCTGAAACGCCGCAGGCCAGACTGCCGGCGGCAGTGGCCGAGCTCGAGGCCTGGCGCGCGCCGAAACGCCGCAGGCCAGCACGACACGGCCGGCGGCAGGGGACCGAACTCGAGGCCCGGCGCGTGCCGAAACGCCGCAGGCCAAGACGGCGCGCGCGCGAAAGGATAACATCGCCGCATGCTCGAGCGCAGCCTCGCCCCGCGGACCGCCTGCCTGCTGCTGGCGCTGACGAGCGCTTTGATCCTGCTCGCGGCCCTGGCGTTCCAATATCTCGGCGGCCTGGCACCCTGTCACCTCTGCGTCCTGCAGCGCTGGCCCTACGTCGGCCTGGTCGGGCTCGGGCTGATCGGCTGGCGCTGGCAGCCGCGCCCGCTGCTGGCCCTGTCTGCGCTCGTGCTGCTCGTCGGCGCCGGGCTCGCGGGCTATCACATCGGCGTCGAGCAGGGCTGGGTGGCGCTGCCCGAGAGCTGCGCCGCCAGCGGCAGCGCCCAGACCCTCGAGGAGCTGAAGCAGATCCTGGCGACGGCGCCGCCCGCCTGCGATCAGGTTCGTTTCACCCTGCTCGGGCTGACGCTCGCGGGCTGGAATCTGATCGCATCGCTCGCGCTTGCCGCCTATGCCGCCGCAGCGCTTGGACTGAGCCGCCGCACCGCCTAGACGATCAATCCGGATCAACGGTTGATCCGGCCTGGTCCGAGCAGCGGTCGCGATGGATCGACGCTCGGCTGGGCGCCGACAGTTTTCCGTGGGAGTTGACACCGTCTTCGTCATGTCGATGCTCGATATGGCTATGTCACGAACGTCGGAGATCCACGTAGTCCGATGGTAATTCGTTTGATAGCATCAGATAACAGAACGTGCCAACAAAATATTGATAGCTCGCAATATTTTCCACGGCTACGCTGACAACACAGAAGTGAGGCCTGAGTGTCGCACAAGTGGTGCATCGAGTTCTATGCATGAGACAGATTCGTGCGCTCCGACAAACCTACCGAGAGGCGGTCGGGCGACGATCCATGGAGTCAATGGAAATCCATTGACTGGAGAAGCGTGCCTCCGCGCCGAAACCGGCAGATTTCCTGGCTTTCGCGATGCAGGCCGTGGATCAGCCGGGGATCAACCTGCTGGAGAAATCAACCTCGAAGCGCTGCACGCCAGGCGACAGAAGTGACGCTCGGTGGGACCACGCTGAAAGGGCGAAGGACGGCCCCATCGCTTCGCCTCGCGCGCCGTCTCGCCCTTAGCGCTCAGGTCTGGACGGGACCTGCCGACCCGCCATGATCTCCCACCTTCCACGGGCGCGATCAAGCGTCCCATCGCCGCCAAGGTCGACCACGCCAAATGAACGCTTTGTTGGCGCCCAGACCGAACCCCTTAGATGCTCGATTGCAAGACCTGACCCCGGACGCCCTTGGTGATCCTCAATGCTATGCTCAGGGATCGCCAACCACGGCGCCCATTACAAAACGGCTTGACTCACCGAGACAGTCGCTGACACCTTTTAGTCTGACACGTTTGCCAGTACTCTAGTTGAGACGAGACAATAGAGCTACCCGCTTCGTAGGAACGTGAGTAGGTTTAGCACGAACGACGCGACCGAAGCCGCTGTCAGTACCACCACGGACCAGGCCATCCAGCGCACGCTCTGTTTAGCGTACTTAGCTGCCTCTATCTGAGCCTGAGTTTGACGCCGTAAAAACTCAGAACTGAAGCGCTTGGTCGGAAACTCTGTCCGGCCCACCCCGCTTTTGGGATAGCTCGGTCGAGATGCACCTCGCGCAAGTCTTCTGACATGCCAGCCTCTCCAACGAGAGCGGGACGCGCGCCGGGTAGAAAGCGCCGCCCCTCGTCTTCGTTGCTTTGCCGCGACAACTCGGTGGCTCGTGGGCCGCTCCCGGCCTGTAACCGCTCTACCAACGGTTTATCCGCAGGACCGAGACTTCCGTCTTCGGAGGTTTACGGAGAGGGTCACAACCAGCTTCGACAGAGCGTCATAACAACCCCTTTCTACGCCGCATATGGCTCCGGGGTCGGGTCTTGCATTTCATAGATCGAGGGTCCGGGGTCTATTTGTCTACGGAGCTGGGAACCGCTAGATTCGGGCGCGTCGGAGGGTAAGGCCCTTGTAAAGCTCGGCAAGGTCGAGGGTAAGGTCGAACGCCTGCAGGCGGAGGGTGCCGGCGCCGCGCAGGTCGTGGATCTTCCAGCCGGCCTCTTCGCGGCGGAAGTGCTCGATGCGCGGCTCGCTGCTCGAGACCACCAGGATGTCCTGGAGCGAGGGGATCGTGCGGTAGTCGGGGAGCTTGCGATCGCGATCGGTGGCCGCGGTCGAAGGCGAGAGGACCTCGACGATCAGGATCGGCTCGGCGATGAACTGGCTGCCCCGTCAGACCGGCGCAGGTGACCGCGAGGTCGGCCTCGTACCAGCTGTCCGCCCGCTCGGGTGGGACGATGCCGGCCTCGCCGATGACCTCGCATCCCGGTCGAAGGGCGTTGCCGATCTGGCGACCGAGACGCATGACCAGCGCGCCGTGGACGTCCGAGGCCGGGGCCATGGCGACGATCTGGCCATCGAACAGCTCGTAGCGCGTGTCCGTGCCGTCGTCGAACGCCAGGAACTCGTCGAGCGTCCAGAGTCGCCGTGCTGGCTCAGCCACCTGCGATCCTCCGTCTGACCGCTGTGATCGTCGATGGGCAGTCATATCACCGCGGGCGGGCACCGGCAAAAAAGCCGATCCTCGTCCGGCCTCGGGGTCACGACCACTCCGGCTCGCGGGGCCGGCAATGCCGGTCAGCGGAGCGTTCGCCAAGCGGCCGTGATGCGCGGTGGTTCTGGCAACGCGTGCGAGAAACGGGGGCTCAGAAGCGGTCCTTGCGCTTGCGGATCTCGGCGAACACCTCGGCGTCGGTCGCGTCGGGCATGCCGAGGCGCTTGCGGATCGCCGGGTCGTGGGGGCGGAGGAAGGGGTTGGCCGCGCGCTCGGCGCCGAGGCGGGTCGGCACGGTCGGCTGGCCCGCCGCCCGCTGGCGGTCGGCTTCCGCGGCGCGCGCCTGGAGCGCCGGGTTGTCCGGGTCGACCGTGAGGGCAAAGCGGGCGTTCGCCTGGGTGTATTCGTGGGCGCAGTAGACCAGGGCGTCGTCCGGGAGATCCGCGTATTTGCAGAGGGAATTCCACATCTGCGCGAACTGGCCCTCGATCACCCGGCCGCAGCCGATCGAGAACAGGGTGTCGGCGCAGAAGAGCGCCTTCGCGTCCGCAAACCAATAGGTGATGTGGCCCGAGGTGTGGCCGGGGGTCTCGAGGACCTCCGCCTCGGCCTCGCCGAGCCGGAAGCGGTCGCCCTCGACCAGGCCGAGATCGATGCCGGGGATGCGCGCCGCGTCCTTCTTGAAGCCGACGATCTGGCAGCCGGTCGCTGCTTTCAGCTCGAGATTGCCGCCGGTGTGGTCGGCGTGATGGTGGGTGATCAGGATCCAGTCCAACTTCCAGCCATGGCGCTGCAGCCGCTCGAGCACGGGCGCTGCGACCGCCGGGTCGACAACGCCGGTGACGCCGGCCGCGGGCTCGTGGACCAGATAGACGTAGTTGTCGTTGAGCACCGGGATCTGCTCAATCTGAAGTTGCGCCATCCTCACCTTCTCCCCACCATTCGTGCCATGGTCGGTTCACAAACGCCGAGCCAGGGCTTATGTGTGTGATATATCCTGGGCAGCATGGTGCGTTGCACCATGCCGGGCCCAAGCGGCTTGCCCAAGCGGATCGCCCAGAGCATGCGTCCGGACGTGATCGACCTGCAAGCGTTTTACGGCTCGCGCCAGGGCCAGCTGGTGCGCCGCCTGATCGGCCGCCAGGTGCGCGCGATGTGGCCGGACCTGAGGGGCATGCGCCTGCTCGGCATCGGCTTTGCCATCCCGTTTCTGGGCCCGCTGGCGGAGGCCGCGGAGCGGCTGTGCGTGGTCATGCCGCCGGCCCAGGGCGTCGTGCGCTGGCCGCCGGAGCGGCCCAATCAGGTGGTGCTCGCGGCCGAGGACGAGCTGCCGCTCGCCGACCGCAGCATCGACCGCGTGCTGATGGTGCATGCGCTGGAATCCGCCGAGCAGTCGGAGCGGCTGTTGCGCGAGGTCTGGCGCGTGCTCGCCGACGGCGGCCAGGCGCTGATCGTGGTGCCCAACCGGCGCGGCTTGTGGTGCCTGAGCGACACCACGCCCTTCGGCCATGGCCGGCCGTACAGCGCGGCTCAGCTCAAGCAGGCGTTGGGCGGCAACCTGTTCACGCCGCGGCGCGTCAGGCGCGCCCTGTTCGTGCCGCCGAGCCGCTCGCGGGTGATGCTGCGGACCGCGATGGTCTGGGAACGGATCGGGCTGCGCTGGGCGAAGACCTTCGCGGGCGTGCTGCTGATGGTGGCCGAGAAGCAGATCTATGCGGCGCCCGCAGAGCCCGCGCTCAAACGGGCGCGGGTCCCTGCGTATGTGACGGTGCCGCGGGCTCTGGCGGCCGCCGAACGAGTCGCGGGAACGGCGCGCGCGCACGCCGCGCGGCCGGCGGCTCGGGTCGGCTGAGCACGAACAGCGCCTGCTCGCTCAAAAGGTTGTCGAGCCAGCGGCTGCTCGCCAGCCGGCTCGGCCGGCCGTCGGCCGCGAGGCAGCTGCGCTGCTCGATGCGCAGGCCGAGCTCGGCGCACAGGAGCTCGAAGTCCTCGAGCGTGCAGGGGTGGATGTTGCCGGTCGAGTACCAGGGCTCCGGCAGGCAGCGCGCCATCGGCATCCGGCCGCGGCGCAACAGGTGCCAGCGCGCCCGCCAGTGGGCGTAGTTGGTGAACGAGACGATGCCGTAGTGGCCGATGCGCAGCATGTTCTCCAGGACCTCGCGGGGGTGGCGCATGGCCTGGATGGTCTGCGACAGGATCACGTAGTCGAACGAGCCGTCCGGGTAGATCGCAAGGTCGGTGTCGCCGTCGCCCTGAACCACGGCCAGCCCCCGGCTGACGCATTCGTGCACGCCCGCCTGGCTGAGCTCGATGCCGCGCGCGTCGACCTCCTTGGTGCGCGCGAGATAGGCGAGCAGCCCGCCATCGGCGCAGCCGACGTCGAGCACGCGCGTGTGCGGCTCGATCAGATCGGCGATCAGGCGCAGGTCCTGGCGCAGTCCGTTGCGCGCCGGGCCGTTGCGCACCGGGCCGTCGGGCACCGACGTCGGGCTGACCGCGGCGGCGGTCATCGCAGACCGCATTGCGCCGCAGCGCCGTCGAGGAAGCCCGCGAGCACCCGGTGGAACTCGGGCTCATCGAGCAGGAACGAATCGTGGCCGCGATCGGTGCCGATCTCGCAGAACGACACATTCGCCGCGACCGCGGTCATGGCCCGCACCAGCTCCCGGCTCTCAGGCGTCGGGAACAGCCAGTCGGAGCTGAACGAGATCACGCAAAAGCGGGTCGCACAGCCGCGGAAGGCGTTGGCCAGGACGCCCTCGTAGGAGGCCGCGAGGTCGAAGTAGTCCATGGCGCGCGTGATGTAGAGGTAGGAGTTGGCATCGAAGCGGTCGACGAAGGTGATGCCCTGATGCCGCAGATAGCTCTCGACCTGGAAGTCGGCCTCGAAGCCGTAGCTGATGCCGGTCCGGTCCTGCAGCTGGCGACCGAACTTGCGGTGCAGCGCCGCCTCGCTGAGGTAGGTGATGTGGGCGGCCATGCGCGCCACCGACAGGCCGCGGGTCGGCCGTCTGCCGGTGCGCAGATAGTTGCCGCCCTGCCAGTCGGGATCGGCCATGATCGCCTGCCGGCCGACCTCGTGGAAGGCGATGTTCTGGGCCGAGTGGCGGGCGGCGGAGGCGATCGGCACGGCGCTGAACACGCGCCCCGGATAGCGCGCCGCCCATTCCAGCACCTGCATGCCGCCCATCGAGCCGCCGAGCACGCAGAACAGGCGCTCGATGCCGAGCTGGTCCAAAAGCAGCGCCTGGACCCGCACCATGTCGCCGATCGTGATCACCGGGAAGGCGAGGCCATAGGGCCGGCCGGTCGCGGGATCGGTCTCGACCGGGCCGGTCGTGCCCATGCAGCCGCCCAGCACATTGGCGCAGATCACGAAGTAGCGCTCGGTATCGAGCGGCCGGCCGGGGCCGATCATCAGCTGCCACCAGCCGTCCTTGCCGGTGATCGGGTGCGGCTCGCCGGCGAACTGGTCGCCGGTGAGCGCGTGGCAGACCAGGATCGCGTTGGTGCGGGCCGGGTTGAGGCGGCCATAGGTCTGGTAGGCGACCGTGATCGGGCCGAGCGTTGCCCCCGAATCGAGCCGGAACGGCTCGGTGGTCGCGAGCTGGACCCGAAAGCCGGGCAGGCGGCCGGCGTTCAGCTCGAGCACGGAGATCGGTTGCGACGGGCCCATCGGCACAAGCTCACCGGCTGGCGTGCGGAGCACATTTTGAGGCGCGCATGGCGCCATAGTTGGCGGACCAGCGCCGGCAAAGTCAATGCGGCTTTACTTCCCAACCGTCGGCGGACTACTCTCCGGCCGAATTGGGCGCACTTCTCCGGGCTCTGATGACCACGGCGGCTCCACCTCTGGACGACCTTCGGGCCGAAGTCGACCGGATCGATCAGGCCATCCTCGCGCTGTTGATCGAGCGCACTGACGTGGTGCGCGCGATCGGCAGGGTCAAGGCGGACCACCTGAATGCCCGGCTCGCGGCCCGGCCGGCGCGCGAGGCGGTGATCCTGCGCCGCCTGGTGGCGCTGGCGGGCGACCGCTTCCCGCGCGCGGTGCTGGTGCGCATGTGGCGGGAGCTTTTGGCCGCCACCACCCGCCTGCAGACCCCGATGTCGATCTCGGTGTTCGCGACCCAAGAGGGCCTGGGCACCTGGGATCTGGCGCGCGATCACTTCGGGTCGGTGACGCCGATGGTCCGGGTCGAGAGCGCGACCCACGCGCTGCGCTCGGTCGGCGACGGCAGCGCCACGGTCGCGGTCCTGCCGCTGCCCACCGACGACGAGCCCTGGTGGCTGGCGCTGATGTCCGAGCATCAGGACCGCCTGCGGGTGTTCGCGCGCCTGCCGTTCGTCACCAGCGCGGCCGGCGAGGGCGAGGAGGCGCGCGCGCTGGCGCTCGGGCGGCTCGAGCTCGAGCCGAGCGGCGACGACCTCGCGCTCCTGGCGATCGAGGCGGAATCCGGCGTCTCGCGCGGCCGGCTGCGCGATCTGCTGCTGGCGGCCGGACTGGAGCCGGTCTGGCTCTCGGCCTGGCGTGGTCCGGAGCCGCCGCAGACCGCGCATCTGGTCGAGGTCGGCAGCTTCATCAGCGCGGGCGACGAGCGCGTGGCCGAGGTCCTGAGCGCGGCACGCGGGGAGGTCTTGCGGATCGTACCGGTCGGCGGCTACCCTCGACCGCTGCCGCCAGCTTGAGCGACGCGCCGGCGGCGGCGCACAAGTCCTCTCCAACGTCAGCGCGGAACCCGACAGATGGCCAGCCTGAGGCCACGCCCCGGCATCCTGGAAATCGAGCCCTACGTCGGCGGCAGGTCGGAGCTGGCCGGCGCGGCGCGGGTGATCAAGCTGTCCGCCAACGAATTGGCGATCGGGCCAAGTCCGAGGGCGGTCGCGGCGTGTCAGGCGGCCGCGGCGCAGATCCACCGCTATCCGGACGGCGACATGACGGCGCTGCGCGCGGCGATCGGCGGGCGGTTTCAGCTCGACCCGGCGCAGATCCTCTGCGGTGCCGGCTCGGACGAGCTGATCCAGCTCTTGATGCGCGCCTACGCCGGCCCGGGCGACGAGGTGCTGTACAGCGCGCACGGGTTTCTGATGTACAAGCTCGCTGCGCTGGGCGTCGGTGCCGTGCCGGTCGCAGCGCCCGAGCGGGCGCTCACCACCGACGTCGACGCCCTGCTCGCGCGCCTCAACAGCCGGACCCGGATGGTCTTCATCGCCAACCCCAACAACCCGACCGGCAGCTACCTTTCGGCCGACGAGCTCGCCCGCCTGCACGCCGGCCTGCCCGCAGATGTGCTGCTGGTGATCGATGCCGCCTATGCCGAATACGTCCGGCGCAACGACTACAGCGCCGGGATCGAGCTGGTCGATCGGAGCGCCAACGTGGTCATGACCCGGACCTTCTCGAAGCTGTTCGGCCTGGCGGCGCTGCGCCTCGGCTGGCTGTACGGGCCGCCGCCTGTGATCGACGTCCTGCAGCGCCTGCGCGGGCCGTTCAACGTCAGCACGCCCGCTCAGGTCGCGGGCATCGCCGCGCTCGAGGACCTGGAGCATCAGGAGCGCTCGCGCGCCCACAACGACCGTTGGCTGCCCTGGCTGGCCTCGGCGCTGACCGGGCTCGGCTTCGAGGTGCACCCGAGCATCGCCAATTTCGTCCTGGTCGAGTTCGCGGCCGAGGGTCCGAAGAGCGCTTCCGCGGCCAGCGCCTGGCTGGAGCACCACGGCATCATCGCGCGTCCGATGAGCGCCTACGGCCTGCCGCAATGCCTGCGCATCTCGATCGGGCTCGAGGCGGAGAACCGGGCCGTGGTCGACGCGTTGCGGGGCTTCGTGACGTGACCGGCAGCCGCCAGCCGCCCCGGTTCGAGCGGGTCGCGCTGATCGGCATCGGGCTGATCAACGGCTCGCTCGCGCTCAATTTGCGCGCGGCCGGGATCGCGGGCGAGATCGTCGCCTGCGCGCGCACCGAGGCGACCCTCGAGAAGGCCCGGGCACTCGGCCTCGCCGACCGCACCACGACCGTGCCGGCAGACGCCGTCGCGGGCGCCGAGCTCGTGGTGATCGGCACCCCGCCCGGCGCCGCCGGGCCCGTGGCCGCGGCCATGGCGCCCGGTCTCGCACCAGGCGTGATCGTGACCGACGTGAGCTCGCTCAAGGCCGAGGTGATCCGTGCGGTGGTGCCGCATCTGCCCGAGCCCGAGCGCTTCGTCGGCGCCCATCCGGTCGCCGGCACCGAGCATTCCGGCCCCGAGGCCGCGTTCCTCACCCTGTTCCGCAACCGCCACTGCATCCTGACCCCGATCGAGGATACCGATCCCGAGGCGGTGCGCGCGGTCGCCGGCATGTGGCGCGCCGCCGGCTCCATGATCGAGACCATGACGCCCGAGCACCACGACCGGGTGCTGGCGATCACCTCGCACCTGCCGCATCTGATCGCCTACACGATCGTTGGCACGGTCGCCGACCTCGAGGAGCACCTGCAGAGCGAGGTGCTGCGCTACGCCGCCGGCGGCTTCACCGACTTCACCCGGATCGCGGCCTCGGATCCGGTGATGTGGCGGGACGTGTTCCTGCACAACCGCGAAGCGGTGCTCGAGATGCTCGGCCGCTTCACCGAGGACCTCGCGGCGCTGCAACGGGCGATCCGCTGGGGCGAGGGCGACAAGCTCCATGATCTGTTCGCGCGCACCCGCGCGATCCGCCGCGGCGTGATCGCCGCGGGCCAGGCTTACGATCGCCAGGTGTTGGGCGACGGCGCGCGCCAGGGAGGCTCGGATGACCCGGATCAACGCCGAGATCCGTAGCTATTTCGCGACCCCGGTGGTGGTCGCGATGTTGCCCGACGCAGAAGCGCTCAATCGCGAGCTCAAGCGGATCATTCTCGAGCGCGAGGGCCAGGAGGCGGGCGTCCAGCACAGCAACCTCGGCGGCTGGCAGTCGGCCTGGGACTTCGAGGCTTGGGGCGGCGCTCCGGCCCGGCGGCTGCTCGATGCCGCGCGCGAGCTCGCGACCCGGATGACCTCGGACCGGTCGGGCCGGCCGACGCGGGTCGCGTGGAAGAGCAACGCCTGGGCGAACGTCAACCGCAAGGGCCACGGCAACGAGTTCCACACCCACCCCGGCTCCTATTGGTCGGGCACCTACTACGTCGACGACGGCGGCAGCGGCGACGACCAGGCGCTGGGCGGCGAGTTCGAGATCCAGGACCCGCGCGGCGTCGCCCCGGCGATGTACGCGCCGCAGCTCGGCTTTGCCCTGCCCGGCGGCCAGTCGGCTGGCGCCAGCGAGCTGATCTTGCCCAAGAGCGGTCAGCTGGTCCTGTTTCCGTCCTGGCTCCAGCATGCGGTCCGGCCCTATCAGGGTGATCTCGTGCGGATCTCGATTGCCTTCAATTTCAGCCTCTGAGCGCCCCTTGTCGTCGCCCCCGGCCAGGGTCTGGATCTTCGCCTATGGCTCGCTGATGTGGCGGCCGGGTTTCGAGCATGAGGAGGTGGTCGACGCCTGGCTCCACGGCTATCACCGGAGCCTCTGCGTCTACTCCTGGGTGCACCGTGGCACCAAGGACCGGCCCGGGCTCGTGCTCGGGCTGGACCGGGGCGGCTCCTGCCGCGGCCGCGCGCTCGCGCTCGCGGCCGACCGGGAGGCGGACGTGCTGCGCTATCTCGATGCCCGCGAGCTGGTGACCAACGTCTATCGGCGCCAGCTTTTGCAGGTGACCACGGCCGCGGGCCGCCTGCCCGCCTGGGGCTACGTCGTCCGCCGCGAGCATGAGCAATATGCCGGCAAGCTGGACCCGACGCGCGTGCTCGAGCTGGTCCGGGACGGCATCGGCCGGTCCGGCACCTGCCCCGACTATCTGGCCAGCACGGTCGCCCATCTCGAAGAGCTGGGCATCCAGGACGGCCCGCTGCATGCGCTCGCCAAAGCGCTGAGGAGCTCCAGGCCTGAAGGAAATGCCGACGGACCGCTGCCATCGGCGGCGCCGGGGAATACCGCACAGTAGAAGAACTTTCGAGGCGTCGATTGTGAGCCGTTTCACAGCCCACAGCGTGACGCTCGATTCATGATCAAGATGACATCGATTATCTGCAGGCAAATCCAACCCATAGGAGTTCAGGCAATGGCAATCACGCTGGTCATCGATTACGGCACCGGCGCCAAGAAGACCTTCACAGGAATCGCCCACCAGCCGGACATGAACGTCGTTGACGTCATGAACGCGGCCGCAACGATGGCGCCGGGGGTTGAGTTCGCCGTCGAAGTCGCGGAGTTCGTGAGCCGAGCTGGCCTTGCGAACGCCTCGTTCCGCGCCATCGACGGTGTCGAAAACCGGCAGTCAGGCGGTTGGCAGCTGCTGATCGACGGCGAACCGAACGAGTGGCTGGAGCAGACGACGGGGCTCAACCCGGCGAGCCGACGACCTCAAGTTCCTGACAGCGCGACCATGACAGTCGCGCGCTCCGGCTGACGGTTGCCGGCGACGGTCGGATCGGCGCCTCAAACGGCGCCGATCTGACCCCGTGCCTCGGCGATCAAGGCTGTGGTCGCGCCCTCGATCCGGCGCTCGAGCTCGGCCATGAAGGCCTTGCGGTCGAGCCCGGGGGCGATCGGCGCCAGGAACTCGAGCACGATCCGGCCCGGGCGCTTGACGAAGCTGCGCCGGCCCCAGAACAGGCCGGAATTGAGGGCGACCGGCACCACCTCGCAGCCGAGCTGGAGATAGAGCGCGGCGACGCCGGGATGATAGGGATTGTGCTCGCCCGGCGGGGCGCGCGTGCCCTCGGGGAAGATCACCACCTCGGAGCCGCGCGCGAGGGCTTGGCGCGCGCCCTCGATCAGCGAGCGGAGCGCGCTCGCGCCGCGCTCGCGGTCGATCCGGATCATGCCGGCGTGCAGCAGGTAGCGGCCGAACAGCGGGATCCGGGTCAGCTCGCGCTTGAGCACGATCGCCGGGTCGGTCAGCAGCAGGTGCAGGGTCAGGGTCTCCCAGGCCGACTGGTGCTTGACCGCGAACACCGCCGGTCTGGCCGGGATCCGCTCCCGGCCGCGGACCTCGTAGGTGAGGCCGGTAATGGTCGCGAGCAGCGCCCGGAGGCCCCGTTCCCAGAGCCGCGCGGCCGCCATCATGGTGCCGCGCGGGCAGAGCAGCAGCGGTAGCACCAGGATCACCATCACCCCGGTCCAGAGCCAGAAGACCAGGTTGAACAGAAGCGAGCGCGCGACCACGATCGGGCTCGGGCGCGCTGCTCTGGCAGGGACGCTGGACGCAACCGGCCTGGACATCGCAGAACAGAGGTAGAGCGGAGCCGGCCGCCGATGGCAAGCGCCGTCGCGCAGCCGGGGACCCGGCTCAGGACAGGTGGGCCAGGCCGCGCAGCGCGGTCATCCGGGCGATGGCCGTGACCAGCAGGGCCGCGACCACCGGCACGCAGGCGAGCAGCAGCCAGTCGAGCGGGCTGAGGTTGAGCTGGATCGAGCCGGCGAGCTCCATCCGCTGGCTGCTGTAGAGCAGGCCCAGGATGGTCACCACCGCCAGCCCGAAGCCGAGCAGCCCGCCGCGCAGGCCGCACAGCAGGGCGTAGCGCTCGAACTGGCGGGCGAGGTAGCTGTCGGGCGCGCCCATGCTGCGCAGCAGCTCGACGACCTGGGTCTGCGCCCCGAGGCTGACCTTGGTGATCACGCCGACCGCGACCAGCACGCCGAGCAGGACCAGGACGCCGGCGCTGCCGCCCCAGATCCGGAAGAAGGCCGCCATGCGCTCGGCGCGATCGCGGGACAAAGCCTCGGTGCCGACCGTCGCGCCGGCCACGACCTGCTGGAGCTTGCCCTGGAGGGCCGGCAGATCGGGCTGGGCGAGCGGGTCGAGGGTGACGTCGATCAGCCGCGGCAGCGGCAGGTCGCTGGTCTCCTTGACGCTGCCGAGCCAGGGCTCGATCAGCCGTTTCAGCTCCTCGGGCGACACCGGGGTCGCCGAGGTCACCCCGCGGGTCTGCTGCAGGACGTCGAGCGCCGCCTTGATCTGCTCGGCGCCCTGGCCGGCGTTTTCGACCGAGGGCAGGGTCACGGTCACCAGTTTGGCGCGCAGGTTGTAGATGCGCAGCGCGCCGTCGGCGACCGCCGCCACCCCGAGCGCGAGCACCGCGAGGTAGACCAGGGCGGCGACCGTCCAGGGCAGGAAACGCCCGACCGCGGTCTGGTCGAGCGGCAGATCGAAGCGGCGCAGGTTCATGGCCCGCTGCCGCTCACTCGGCCGCGGCCATCGCCGCCGGCGCCGGCAGGGGTCCCCGCAGGCGACCTTCGGCGATGCGCAGCACCGGATGCGGATAGCGGTCGACCAGATCCTCGCTGTGGGTCGAGAGCACCACGGTCGTGCCGAGCTTGCGCAGCTGATTGAACAGGTGCATAAGCCGGCGCGCGAGCTTGCTGTCGAGGTTGCTCGTGGGCTCGTCGCACAGCAGAAGGTTGGGGCGGATGATGACCGCGCGGGCGACCGCGATCAACTGCCGCTGACCCATTGACAGGGTCGGCGGTTTGGCTTCAATGGCGGCCGAAAGTCCGAGCCAGGCAAGCATCTCGGAGACGAAGCCACCGATCTGGTCGTCCTGGGCGCCGTTGATCCGCAGCGGCAGGGCGACGTTGTCAAATGCCGACAGATGGTCGAGCAGCCGGACGTCTTGAAACACCATGCCGATGCGGCGGCGCAGGGCGGTGAGCTCATCCCGCCGCAGGCTCAGGACGTCGCGCTCGAACAGCGTGAAGCGGCCGCGCGAGGGCATCTGCGCCAGACCGAGCAGGCGCAGCAGCGAGGTCTTGCCGGCACCGGTCGGCCCCATCAGGAAGACGAAGTCGCCACGCGGCAACGCGAGGTTCAGGCCCTGCAGAACCTCGGGGCCGTCACCATAGCGCATCGCAACCTGGTCGAGTTGGAGCATGGCGCTGCCCAGTGGTTCGAGACGCAATTCTATCAAATTTTAAAGATTGCACAGCCGTGGATTTTAGTCCAGTGATCGCTCAACTAGAGCGAGAAGAGGGTTTGCAGACTAGCACACCATGATCCTGACCTGTCCACAGTGTTCGACCCGCTACCACGTCGATCCGGCGTCGGTCGGCGCGACCGGGCGCACGGTGCGTTGCGCCAATTGCGGCCACCGCTGGCTGGCGCAGCCGCCGGCCGACGCGCCGAAGGTGATCGAGCTGACCCCGGTGACCGCGGAGGCGACCCCGCGCATGTCGCCGGTCGCGGCGCTGGACAAGGTGCCCGGCGCCGGCTCGGCGAGCCTGGTCGGCTGGCTGGTCGGGGTGTTGGTCGTGCTGATCGTGGCGAGTGCGGTCATCGGTCGCAACGAAATTGTCGCAGGCTTCCCGGCCAGTGCCCCAATCTACCAGAAGTTGGGACTGCCGCTGACCGAACGGCTCGGCCTGCAGTTCGAGGGCGTGACCTCCAAACGGATCGAGGAGGGCGGCGTCGCCGTGCTCGTGGTCGAGGGCGACATCATCAACGTGTCCGAGCACGACCGCCCGGTGCCGCCGATCCGGGTGACCCTGCTCGACGGTGGCGGGCGCCGGCTGCAGCAGGAGCTGTTCAAGGCCAAGGAGATCCGCCTCGGCGCCGGCGCCAAGACCAGCTTCTCCGGTCGGCTGGTCAACCCGGCCGAGCAGGCGCGCAACTTCAGCGTGACCTTCGAGGTCAATTCCTGATCCCAGGCGGCCCACCCGCCGTGCCGGATCGCTCAGGCCTCGTCGGCCGCTCTCAGCCGGCCGCGCCATCGCCGACCAGCGGGTTCGGCACCGGCGACCCGTTGCCCTCCGCCTGGATCTGCGCCTCGGCCTGCTGGTGCTGCCGGCGGTACAATGCCACGAAGTCGAGCGGCTCGAGGAGCAGGGGCGGGAAGCCGCCATCGCGGGTGACGTCGGCGATGATCCGCCGGGCGAACGGAAACAAGAGACGCGGGCATTCGATCAGCAGGAACGGCTCGAGGCTGCTCTCGGGCACGTTGAGCACGACGAACAGGCCGGCATAGCTGAGCTCGAGCACGAAGACGGTATCCTCGCCGGCGTGGCCTTCGAGCTGAACGTCGAGCACGACTTCGTGGCGATCCGGGGCCAGCTTCTGGCGCTTGACCTGGAGCTCGCGGATCTGGACCTGGAACTGGTGGTCGGGCTTCAGACCGAAGGGGCCGCGCGGATTCTCGAACGACAGGTCCTTGACGTACTGGGTCTGGACCATCAGGCGCGGCTGATTGGTCTGATTGGTGGCGCCGCCGGGCGGCGTCCCTGGGGTCTCGGCCATGCGTCCTTCCTTGAAACTGGCTATTGCCGTGGGAAACTGGCTATCGCCTTGGGATGTGGGCTTGGATCGTTGTCACTGGCTATCGCCTTGGGCTCGGTGTGCCGGGGGATCGGTGTGCCGGGCGGCTCAGCCCAGCCGGACCAGGGTGGCGTTGCCGACCTCCTGACCGGTCAGCGCCCGGATGAAGCCCCAATGGGTGATCACCGCCACCCGATGGCGATCGGGCAGCTGTTCGGTCTTGGCGCGAAACCTTGCGCAGCGCTCGGCGAGGCTCGCCTCGGTCTCGTCGGGCTGACCCCACCAGAGCTCCTCGAGATGGGCGAAGTCGAGCGCCGGCCAGAGCGCCATCAGCTCGCTGCGCGGCGTGCCGAGGTCGCAGGAGAAGACGCAGCGCTCGCGCACCAAGGGCTCGACCCCGATCGTCAGATCGAGCGCCTCAGCCACGATGGTCGCGGTCTCGAGGGCGCGCCGGTACGGGCTCGCGACCAGCCGGTCGACGCCGGCGCGCGCCAGCTGCCGGGCCAGCTGCCCGGCCTGCTGCCGGCCGTCCGCAGTGAGCGCCGGATCGGGGATGCCCGGATCGATCCGGGTCCGCGAATAGTGCCGGTTCCACTCCGATTCGGCGTGCCGGACCAGGATCATGAGCGCCGGTCCCAGCCGCCGCGCGGCGGCGGCACCTCGTCGCTCGTGACCTCGTCGCTGGTGATTTCTTCGAACTCCGCGTCGATCACCGGTCCGGCGTCGTTCGCCGCCCCTGGCTTAGCTCCGAACGGCTGGGCTCCAGTCGGCTGGCCGACATGGCGCTCGAGGTAGTGGCCGAGCCACCGGTAGAGCAAGGCACGCACCGGCGGCACCAGCAACAGGGCGCCGGCGGCATCGGTCAGGAAGCCGGGGGTCAGCAGCAGCGCCCCCGCGACCAGCAGGCAGAGGCCTTCGAACACCTCGGCCACCGGCATCACGCCTTGCTCCATCTGCCGCCGCGCCCGGGCCAGCACGCCGAACCCCTGCCGGCGCAACACCCAGGTGCCGACCACCGCGCTCAGCACGATCAACGCCAGGGTCGGTGCCAGACCGAGCCAGCTGCCGACCCTGATCAGCACCGCGATTTCGGCCAGCGGCACGACCACGAACGCCACGAGCAAAATCGGGCCGACCCGAATTCGGCGGACGGTTTGTCTTTCGGAACTCCGCATTATATGATTGTTTAGGACCGCGTCCTTAGCTTGCGCCAGCTGCTCCTGCGGGCACCATCCGCGAAATCGCCCGCCGCTGCAACCCGGGCGTCGATGGAGCCAGAATGTCTGAGGGTTTTGCCTACATCGATATCCTGTTCTTCGCCATGGTTGCGGCGTTCATCGCGCTTCGCCTGCGCAGCGTGCTGGGCCGGCGGACCGGCAACGAGCGGCGGCGGCCCGACTTCAGCAGTGCCCGCGGCAATGGCGCGGCCGACAATGTCGTGGCTTTGCCGGATCGGATCGGCGCTGCTCCGGCGGTCGAGGCCGGGATCGCCGATCTCGCCGACGGCAAGGTCAAGGCCGGCCTGACCCAGATCCGGCTGGCCGACCAGCGCTTCGATCTGCGCCAGTTTCTGCAGGGTGCCCGCGGTGCCTTCGAGATGATCGTCGAGGCCTACAGCGCGGGCGACAAGAACGCGCTCCGGCCGCTGCTGGCCGACGACGTCTTCAACGGCTTCGCCGGCGCGATCGATCGGCGCCAGGCCGCCGGTCAGACACTCGACACCCAGTTGATCTCGATCCGTAGCGCCGACGTGGTCGAGGCGGCCTTGCATGGCTCGAACGCGCGCATCGGCATCCGCTTCACCACCGAGCAGGTCAACGTCGTGCGCGACCGCGACGGCAAGGTGGTCGACGGCGATCCGACCACCGCCGAGGAGGTGGTCGACATCTGGACCTTCGAGCGCGACACCCGCAGCACCGACCCCAACTGGGCGCTGGTCGAGACCCGTACCCCCGCCAGCTGATGCCCGGACCGGCCCGGCCGCCGGCCGGACGCGTTCGTCTCCTGACACTGTGCCTCCCGACCATGGGCCTCGGGGTTTTGCTCCTGGGGCTTGCGGGCTGCGCGCCGACGCCGCCGGTGCCGCCGACACCGAGCCTCGCACTCGAGCCGGTCGGTTTCGATCGGCTCGAAGGCTGGGGTGCCGACGATCCGAGCGATGCGCTGACCGCGTTCCGGCGCTCCTGCGGCAGGCTGCGGAGCCGGGCCCCGGCCGAGCCCATGGGGCCGGATCCGGCGTTCGGCCAGGTCGGCGACTGGCTGGCAGCGTGCACCGCCACCGATGCGGGCGCGAGCCTCGCCTCCGCCGCGGCGGTGCGCGAATTCTTCGAGACCTGGTTCCAGCCTTATCGGGTGAGCGACCAGGGCAATCCCGATGGCCTGTTCACCGGCTACTACGAGCCCGTGCTGTACGGCTCGCGGCACCCCGACGGCCGCTATCGGGTGCCGCTGCACCTGCCGCCTCCCGACCTGTTGCGGATCGACCTCGGCCGGTTCAACCCGGATCTCGCCGGCTACGCGATCTGGGGCCGGGTCGCGGACGGCGCGTTCGTGCCCTACTACACGCGCGCCGAGATCGACGACGGCGCGCTCGCCGGGCGAAATCTGGAGCTGGTCTGGGTCGACGACCCGATCGCGGCGTTCTTCCTGCAGATCCAGGGCTCGGGGCAGGTCCGGCTGGACGACGGCTCGGTGGTCCGGGTTGGCTACGCCGGGCAGAACGGCCGGCCCTACCGGGCGATCGGCCGCGATCTGGTCGAGCTCGGCGCGCTCCGTCGCGGCCAGGTCTCATTGCAGACGATCCGGGCCTGGCTCAGCGCCCATCCCGCTGACGCCGCGACCCTCATGGAGCGCAATCCCTCCTACATTTTCTTTCAGGCGCATCCGGAGCTCACCGCCGACGACGGGCCGCTCGGCACCGAGGGCGTGCCGCTCACCGCCGGGCGCTCGCTGGCGGTCGATCCCCGCTTCCTGCCGCTCGGCGCGCCGGTCTGGCTCGACACCAGCGCGCCCCGGCCGGACCGTCCGGAGGACCAGGCGCCGCTGCGGCGGCTGATGATCGCCCAGGACACCGGCGGCGCGATCAAGGGCGTGGTCCGGGGCGACGTCTTCTTCGGCGCGGGCGACCGGGCCGAGGCGATCGCCGGGCGCATGCAGAGCAAGGGTCGCCTGGCGCTGCTCCTGCCCAAAGCGCTGGTCCCGACCAGCTGAGCCGCATAGCACCGCCCGATCCCGCACCCTCCCGTGTCCGAGTGTCCGATCATTTGCCGGCGCAGGGGTCATCGGCTAAGGTCGCGCACGCTCCACTCGCTCCGCTGGACGCCCACTGGATACCATGCCCGCCAAGCCCGAGCCGCGCGTCGCCCTGTTCGTGACCTGCCTGGTCGATCTGTTCCGGCCGACGGTCGGCTTCGCCGCGGTCCGCCTGCTCGAGGCCGCCGGCTGCCGGGTCGAGGTGCCGCGCGGCCAGACCTGCTGCGGCCAGCCCGCCTACAATCAGGGCGACCGCGCCGACACGATCGCGATCGCCAGGCGCACGATCGCGGCGCTTGAGGGCTACGACTATGTCGTGGCGCCATCCGGCTCGTGCGCCGGCATGCTGAAGAAACACTATCCCGAGCTGTTCGCGCAGGGCTCCACCGATGCCGAGCGCGCCCGGGAGCTGGCGGAGCGCACCTATGAGCTGACCGGCTTCCTGGTCGACGTCCTGGGCGTGGGCGCGAGCGCGGTCGAGCTGCCGGTGCGCGCGACCTATCACGATTCCTGCTCGAGCCTGCGCGAGCTCGGCGTCCGCAACCAGCCCCGCCAGCTGCTCTCCGGCGTTCAGGGCCTGGAGCTGACGGAGCTCCGGGACAGCGAGGTCTGCTGCGGCTTCGGCGGCACCTTCTGCGTCAAATATCCGGAGATCTCGACCAAGATGGTCGACGACAAGGTGGCGGCGATCGAGGCGACCGGCGCCGAGCTCGTGCTGGCGGGCGACCTCGGCTGCCTGATGAACATCGCCGGCCGCCTGAAGCGCCTGGGCTCGCACGTCGAGGCCCGGCACATCGCCGAGGTCCTGGCCGGCCCGCCGCTCATGCCGCCGATCGGCGGCGCCGGCGCCTGAGCCGGACGGGCAGCGCGCCATGCAACCGACCTCGCTCGCGTTCAAGGCCAACGCTCACCGGGCGCTCGGCGACCCGGTGCTGCAGGCGGCGCTGGGCTTTGCCCGCGGCGGCTTTCAGGACAAGCGCCGGGCGGCCGCCGACCGGCTGCCCGAGTTCGAGGCGCTGCGCGATGCCGCCAAAGCGATCAAGGACCACACGCTCGCCCACCTCGACCTCTACCTCGAGGCGTTCGAGCGGCGCGTGCTCGAGCAGGGCGGCAAGGTTCACTGGGCGCGCGATGCCGCCGAGGCGCGCGCGGTCATCCTCAAGCTCTGCAAGGCCGCCGGCGCGCGCTCGGTGACCAAGAGCAAGAGCATGATCTGCGAGGAGATCGGCCTCAACGAGGCGCTCGAGGCGAGCGGCATCGCGCGCGTCGAGACCGATCTCGGCGAGTACATCGTCCAGCTTGCGGGCGAGACGCCCAGCCACATCCTGGCGCCCGCGATCCACATGACCAGGCAAAGGGTCGCCGACCTGTTCGCCGAGGCCCACCACCGGCCGCGGGTCGATGCGCCGGAAGAGCTGCTGGCCGAGGCCAGAGCCGCCTTGCGCCAGCGCTACTTCGCGGCCGACGTCGGCATCACCGGCGCCAATTTCCTTCTCGCCGACACCGGCTCGGTGGTCCTGGTGACCAACGAGGGCAACGCTGAGCTCACCCAGGGCCTGCCCAAGACCCACATCGTGGTCGCGAGCCTGGAGAAGCTGGTCCCGAGCTTCGAGGACGCCTGCACGCTCCTGCGGGTACTGGCGCGCTCGGCGACCGGGCAGGAGTTCTCGGCCTACACCACGATCCTGACCGGGCCCAAGCGGCCGACCGATCTGGACGGGCCGAGCCAGTTCCATATCGTGCTGGTCGACAATGGCCGCAGCCAGGTGGTCGGCACCGAGTTCCAGGACATCCTGCGCTGCATCCGCTGCGGCGCCTGCATGAACCACTGCCCGGTCTATCTGACCACCGGCGGACATGCCTACGGCTGGGTCTATCCGGGGCCAATGGGCGCGGTCCTGACGCCGCAGTTCATCGGCATCGAGCAGGGCCACCACCTGCCGAGCGCGTCCAGCTTCTGCGGCCGCTGCGAGGCGGTCTGCCCGGTCCGGATCCCGCTGCCGAAGCTGATGCGCTACTGGCGCGAGCAGGAGTTCAGCAAGCGCCTGGCACCACCGGTCGCGCGCTACGGCACCAAGCTCTGGGCGTTCGCCGCCAGGCGACCGGCGCTCTATCACCTCTGCAGCCGCATCGGCATGCGCGTGCTCGGGCTGCTGGCCGGAAGGCGCCGGCGCTTTCGCAGCCTGCCGCTGGCCGGCGGCTGGACCGGATCGCGCGACCTGCCGGCGCCCGAAGGGCCGACCTTCCAGGCGCTCTGGCGGGCGCGGGGCGGCCGGTCGTGAGCGAGGCGGCGCGCGATGCGGTGCTCGAGCGTCTGCGCCGGACCCTGGGTCGGCGCGGCCCGGGCGCGACCGCCGCGCGCAACGCGGTCCAGGCCCGCCTGGCGAAGCCGGCGCCGGGCCTGATCCCGGCCCGGGGCGAGCTCAACCTCGAGGGTCGGATCCAGCTGTTCACGACCCAGGCCGAGGCGGTCCAGACCACGGTCCGGCGTCTGCGCCGCTACGACGAGATCGCGGAAGCGATCGAGCGCTATCTGCGCGAGCGCAACCTGCCGATGCGTCTGGTCATGGCGAGCGATCCTTTGCTCGGCCAGATCGGCTGGTCGCGGACCCTGCTGACCCTGCGCACCGGCCGGGCCGGCGACGAGGATGCGGTCGGGCTCACGGTCGCGTTCGCCGGCATCGCCGAGACCGGGACCTTGATGCTGTGCTCGGCGCCCGAGACGCCGACCACGCTCGCGTTTTTGCCGGAGACCTCGATCGTGGTCCTGCCGGCGGCGCGCGTGCTGCGCGCCTACGAGGACGGCTGGCGCCTCTTGCGCGAGGAGCGCGGGGCGCTGCCGCGCTCGATCAACTTCATCACCGGCCCGTCGCGCTCGGGCGACATCGAGCAGACCCTGCAGCTCGGCGCCCACGGGCCGCAGCCGGCTGCACATCCTGCTGGTCGACGAGCTGGTCGCGGCGGGCAGCGGCTCGAGGCGCCCGCCATGAGCGCGCAGCGGAACCCACCATGAGCGCGCAGTGCCACCCGACATGAGCGCGCAGCGGCGACCGAGCGCCGCCGAGCTGGCGCTCTGGCAAAGCGTCATGGCCGGGACGGGCTCGCTCGACGAGCGTCGGCCGCAGGCGGCACAGCCGGCTGCCGCAGCGCCACCGGCGGTGCCGGTTCCGGCGGTTCACCGGCGACTGCCCGCGGCGCGTGCCCAGAGCCGGTCGCTCGATCCGCAGCGGCCGGTCGACCTCGACCGCCGCACCTGGCTGCGCCTGAAACGCGGCCAGGTCGAGGTCGAGCTGCGCCTCGACCTGCACGGCCAGACCCAGGCGCAGGCGCACCAGCGCCTGCAGACCTTCGTCGCCGACGCCGCGGCCAGAGGCTGCCGTTCTGTGCTGATCGTGACCGGCAAGGGCCTGGAAACCGGCGGCACGCTCCGCCACATGGTGCCGCGCTGGCTGAACGAGGAGCCGAACCGCGCCCGGGTGGTCGCGTTCACGCCTGCCCAGCCGCGCGACGGCGGCACCGGCGCCCTCTACGTCCTCCTCCGCCGACAGCGGATCTGATCCGACCCCATCCTACGCAGCGCCTTGAATGAGGCACCGAAAGTATGTACATACTGCCGCTCCCGACGACGTGGTGACGACGATGCCCCGGACCGCAGTGACCAACAGCGAACGCCTGAATCTGAGGCTCAACCCCGCCGCCAAGCGGCGGATCGAGCAGGCTGCGGCCTTCGCAGGGACGACCATCAGCGGCTTCATCCTGTCCAGCGCGCTGGCGACCGCGGACCGGACGATCCGCGAGCACGAGACCATGGTGCTGAGCCGGCGCGACGCCGAGGTCTTCGTGGACGCGATCCTCAACCCGCCGCAGCCGAGCGCCAAGCTGCGTCAGACAATCGAGGAGCATCGCCGACGGGTCGTTTCACGCTGAACGAGGACGATGCGCCTCATCTTCGAGCCGCTCAGCCGGCAGCATGATCGGACGGCGTTCTCCTGTGGCATCCACGAACTCGACGACTACCTGAAGCACCGGGCCGGCCAGGATGTCCGGCGGCGCATCGCCCGGGTGTTCGTCGGCATCCAAGACGGCTCCAATGTCGTCCTCGGCTTCTATACGCTGAGCGCCCTGGCCGTGGACGTGAGCGCGCTGCCGGAACGGCAGGCACGCAAGCTTCCTCGCCATCCGGTCCCGGCCGCGCTCATTGGTCGTCTCGCGGTCGATCGGTCCGTTCAGGGTCAGGGCCTGGGCCGACTTCTCCTGGCAGACGCACTCCAAAGGACGCTCGGCGCCAGCGACCAGATCGCGATCCATGCGGTCGTGGTCGATGCCAAGAACGAGGCCGCCCGTCGGTTCTATCAAGCCAACGGCTTCCTCGCTCTACCCGAGCAGCCGATGCGTCTGTTCCTGCCTTTGAGCTCGGTCCCTGTCTGAGCTGGGCAAACCCGGGTGCGATCGAGGGCTTGTGGACCGCCATCGGCAATGGCCTGGTGACCGGCGGCATGCTGCGGCACATCCTGGACAAGGTGAGCGATCCTTGGCGCTTGGCGGGGTTGTGAGCTGCGTCGAGCTGAAATCTCCCTTACGCTGATCCGGCTCCGGTGCGGGAGCGGATGTCGTGGAGGCCCGATGCCATGGACGTGCTGCCGCCGATGAAGGTCGTCTCCCTGAACGTGGGTCTGCCCCGCACGGTGTCGTGGAAGGGCAGACCCGTCTCGACCGGGATCTTCAAGGAGCCCGTGGCGCATCGGGTCGCCTTGAGGACCCTCAACTTCGAGGGCGACGCTCAGGCTGACTTGTCGGTGCACGGCGGCCGGGACAAGGCCGTCTATCTCTACCCTATGGAGCACTACGCGTATTGGCGCCGCGAGTATCCGGACATGACGTTGCCCTGGGGCATGTTCGGCGAGAATCTGACGACCCAGGGTCTTCTGGAGGATGCGGTCAACGTCGGCGACCGGTTGCAGATCGGTTCCAGCGAGCTCGTCGTCACCCAACCGCGCCTGCCTTGCTACAAGCTCGGCCTCAGGTTTGGCCGCGATGACATCATCAAGCGGTTGCTGAACAGCGGGCGCACCGGATTCTATTGCGCCGTGCTCGAGGAAGGCGAGATCGGGGCGGGAGACCCGATCACCCTGATCGAGCGCGCCGCCGAGGTGCTACCCGTCCCCGAGATCACGCGGCTCTACGCGCGCGACACGACCGACGTGGCGGCGCTTGCCCGCGTCGCGAAGGCTGCGGCCCTGCCGGAGGACTGGCGGGACTATTTCAAAGACCAGCTCGCCCGGCTGGCCGCGCGCACGCAGGCCAGCAACGCGGTGGCGCCCGCGCCGGCATGGAGCGGTTTCCGCCGGTTTATGCTCAAAGAGAAGGTTCGCGAAAACGACAGCGTCGCCTCGTTTTACCTGGTGCCTGAGGACGGTCAGCCGCTGCCAGCCTACGTTCCCGGCCAGTTCCTGACCGTCCGGCCGCGCCTGCCCGAAGCCGGGAGCCCACCGGTCCGCTCCTATTCGTTGTCCGATGCTTCGAGCCCCGACCACTATCGCCTCACCATCAAGCGGATCGGGCCGCGGGTGGGTGAGCCGCAGGCTGCGGGCGGCCTCGTGTCGAGCTACTTCCACGACCGATTGGCGGTTGGCGACGGCCTCGATGTCAAAGCTCCGGCAGGCCATTTCACCATCGACCTTGGCGCGCACGATCCGCCGCTGGTCCTCATCGGCGGGGGGATCGGCGTGACGCCGCTGCTCGGTATGTTGCAGAGCATCGTGGCCGAGGGATCGTCGCGAGAGACCTGGCTGCTCTACGGCGTCCGCGATGAGCGCGAGCAGGTCATGAAGGCATGGCTGGAGGAGGTCGCCCGGCGGCACTCGAACGTCCACCTGCATGTCTTCTACAGCCAGGCGGCTGGGGTGATGGAAGGCGCCGGGGTCCACGTCGGCCACATCGATCTGGCCGCCATGCGGCGGTTGTTGCCTTCGAATGGCTACGACTTTTACGTCTGCGGGCCACCGGCGATGATGGACGCCGTCACCCAGGGCCTCGACGCCTGGGGTGTGCCGGCCGAGCGGGTGCGCTTCGAGGCCTTTGGCCCCGCGACGGTCAAGCGGGCGGTTCGTGGACCAGCGACCCAGCCCGATTGCGGCATCGACGTGACGTTCGCTCGTTCCGGCGTGACCGCGCAGTGGACTCGCTGCGATGTCCCGCTCCTCGAGCTCGCCGAGGAGCACGCCGTGGCGATCGAGTTCGGTTGTCGCGCCGGCAGCTGCGGCACCTGCGTGACGCGCATCCTTTCCGGCGCCGTGCGCTATCTGCACGCGCCGAACGCACCGCTTGCGGCCGGCGAGACTCTGCCGTGCATCGCGGTCCCGACCGAGCCGCTGGTCCTCGATGCCTGATGAGAGAGGCCGCGGCCGATGGCCGCCGGCGCGTCCTCATCGTGACCACCACCGGGACGCTCCGCCACGCCGGCGGCGCGTTGGCAGCGCAGCTACCTCGAGGAGTCGGGAGCCAGGCCGGATTTTGCAATCGGCAACGTGAGGCGGCAGACCAGGCCCTCTTGGCGCCAATCCAGATCCGCTCTGCCCTCATGCTGGTATTCGATCGCCTTGCTCAGCATGGTTGTGCCAAAGCCGGCGACCGCCGGCGGCGCGACCGCCGGACCGCCAGTCTCCTGCCACACGATCCGAAGCTCCTGGCCATTCTCGCCCGAGTGGACGTTTGAGGTCACCGAGACCTGGCCCGCGGGACTCGAGAGCGCGCCATACTTGGCGGCGTTGGTGGCGAGCTCGTGGAACCCGAGAGCGAGCGTGAGCGCCACCTCCGGCTCGAGCCGCTGATCCTGGACGTCCAGGTGGACGCGTTCCTGGTCGCCCAGGTACGGTTCGAGGGCAGCTCGGACCACCGAGGTGAGACTGGCCCACTTCCAATCGCTGGCGAGCAGTGCGTTATGGGCGGTGCTGAGGGCCTGGAGACGGCCCCGAAACGCCTCGAGGCACTCGTCGATCGAGGTCGCCCTGGCGCCGCTGCGTTCGGCCAGGACCTGCACCACGGCGAGCGTGTTCTTGACGCGGTGCGACAGCTCCCCCATCAACCTGCGCTGGTGCTCTTCAGACTGCTTTCGCTCGTGGATATCGGTCGTCGACCCGAACCAGGCGCTGATCTGGCCGCTGGCCTCACGGACGGGCAGGGCGCGGATGAGGAACCAGCGATACTCACCATCATGGCGTTGGATGCGGGCTTCGATCTCGTAATCGGTTTCCTCCCGCAGCGCCTGATGCCACGCCTCCATGCAGCGTTCGCGGTCATCGGGGTGCAGCTCGGGTGCCGGCCAGTTTCGACCCGCCTCGTCTGGCGGCCGGCCGCAGAATCGCGACCAGCGATCATTGACAAAAGTGATGGTGCCATCCGGATCTGCCGTCCAGACGATGTCCGGAACGGTATTGGCGAGGCTGCGAAAGCGCTCCTCGCTCTTCAGTAGAGCTTGCTCGGCACGCTTGTGCGCGGTGATGTCGCGGGCGATCTTGGAGGCGCCGACGATCCGCCCCTCCTGGTCGCGGATCGGCGAGACCGTCAGGGAAATGTCGACCAGGCTGCCATCCTTGCGCCGCCGGACCGTCTCGAAGTGGTCGATCTTGTCGCCGCGCCGGATGCGCTCCAGGATCGCGGGCATCTCGTTCACGCGATCGGGTGGCGCCAGAATCGCGATCGGGCGACCGATCACCTCCTTGGCGGGATAGCCGAACAGCCGCTCCGCTGCAGGATTCCAGCTGGTTATGATGCCATCCAGAGACTTGCTCACGATCGCGTCGTCGGACGACTCCACGATCGCCGCCAGCCAGCCGACGGCCAGGGCCTTGCCGGGTGCCTCAGATGCGCGGACGGGCTCCATCGACAGCCAAGATAAATCCGATCCATCTGCATCCCCAAGTGCTTTCTCCGGAACCATTGATTGACAACGTGTTATTCGAGTACGGCGACCATACTGGCTGAACCGGCAGCATCGGATGACCCGACTTCGCATCGCCATCGCCGAGGACAGCTGGTTTGTCGCGGAACATCTCCGCGGCGAGGTGGTTTCGCTGGGCCATAAGGTCGTGGGCCTGGCACGCACGGGCGGGGAGCTCATCGAGCTGGTGGCGCGCGAGCGCCCAGACCTCGCGCTGGTCGACGTCCGCCTTGCGAACGGCAGCGATGGCTTGGCAGCTGCCAGAGCAATCCAGGAGCGCATGGGCGTTCTGGCGATCGCGGCGACCGGGCATCTTACCGCCGCCGAAGCCGAAGCTGCGGGATTTCTGGGACTGTTGAGCAAGCCACACACGCTGGCGGGGTTGCAGGCGATCCTCGACGGTGCGACCGAGTGGCTCGAAAACGGCTCCAGCAGACCCTTTCTCAGTCGCTGACCCCGCCGTCGCCGGACCCGTCCCAGCGGGGTCGGTCGTCCTCAGAGCCATGCAGAGCCCTGAGGCCCGGACACGATCGAACGCGCGCGGCGGGCCGCTGACGGTCCCGGAGTGGGCTCGTTCCCGGGTTCAAAGCTCTCGAACTACTTCGCCTTGCTGGCGTCGATCACGTCGCCGAACAGCACCCACTTCTCGCCGTCGAACTTGGCCAGCTGCATGCTCTCGATCGGGTAGAAGTCGGTCGGGCTGGTGTTGATCACGATCCCCGGCAGCAGCATCGGCAGCTCGAGGTTCTTGAGGTTGGCCGCCTCGTGCATGACGTTGGCGCGGGTCAGGTCGTCGCCGCATTGCTTGAGCACCTGCACCAGCGTCATGGCGACGTTGTAGGCGTAGACGTTGAACTGGTCGGTCTTGTCCGCGTCGGGGTTGTACTGCTCCATCCAGTCGGCCCAGTCGAGATATTCGGGGCTGTCCTGCCATTGCGGGTCGGTCGGGTCCTTTTGGTAGAGCGCGGTGATCAAGCCCTTCGCCTTGTCGAGCCCGGCCGGCTGCAGCACCGAGCCCACCGAGTTCGAGACGTTGTTGAGGAACTGCAGCGGGTGCCAGCCGAGGTCGGCCGCCTTGCGGATCGCCTGGGCGGCAAACTTGGGCGTCGTGATGTTGAAGAAGATGTCGGCACCACTGCTCTTGAGCGAGATGATCTGGGAATCGACGGTCGGATCGGTGACCTCATAGGATTGCTCGGCCACGATCATCTTGGCGGCCAGATCGCCGAGCCCGGCCTTGAAGCCGGTGAGGTAGTCCTTACCGTAGTCGTCGTTCTGATAGAGGATGCCGATCTTGCCGTCCGGTTTGTTCTTCAGGATGTATCTGGCGTAGATCTTCGCCTCGCTCTGGTAGTTGGGCTGCCAGCCCATGGTCCAGGGGAACTTGTCCGGCTGGCCCCATTTGGTGGCGCCGGTGGCGACGAACAGCTGCGGCACCTTTTTGGCGTTGAGATATTGATGGACGGCGGTATTGGTCGGCGTGCCCAGGGACTGGAAGATCAGGAACACCTGATCCTGCTCGACCAGCTTCCGGATCTGCTCGACCGTGCGCGGCGGGCTGTAGCCGTCGTCGAGCGAGATGAACTCGATCTTGCGGCTGTTGATGCCACCCTCGGCGTTGATCTTGGCGAAATAGGCGGCAAGGCTGCGGCCGATCGTGCCGTAGGCCGAGGCCGGGCCGCTGTAGGGGTTGGTGTTGCCGATCTTGATCGCGCTATCGGTGACGCCCGGGCCGGAGTCGGCCGCGGCCGCGGCCCCGCCAAGCAGCGCGAACCCGCCCGCGAGTGTGCCTATAAGGATCAGTGATTTCACGCTTGGCATGACCCTACCCTCCGGCATCTCGGCCGGCGGCGGTCAGCCGCTTGAGGCGGAACGCCGCCGACGCTGCACCAATCGCTCATAAAGAGCGCGCACCAGACCCCAGATACCATACGGCATCAGATACATGAAGCCGATCAGGAACAAACCGTAGATCGCCCAGGGCGCGGCCTTGGAGATCTGCTCGGCGAGGTTGGGGACGAACTGGACGAACAGGCCGCCGAAGATCGCGCCCGGGATCGAGGCGAGGCCACCGACCACGAGGCCGACCAGGAGCGTGATCGAGAGGAAGAGCGTGAAGCTGTCGGGGGCCACGAACTGCACGACGATCGCGCCGAGCGCGCCTGCGACGGCCGTGTAGCCGGCGCTGACCCCGAAGGTCAGCGTCTTGTAGAGGGCGAGGTCGATGCCCATCGCCTGGGCGGCGATCGGGTGGTCGCGGATCGCCTGGATGGCCCGCCCGGTGCGGCCGCGCAAAAGGTTCCAGGCGCCGATCAGGAGCAGGCCCAGGGTCGCGAGCGTGACGTAGTAGAGCCACTGGTCGGGCGACAGCGGCAGGCCTGCGGGCGGTTCGGGCTTCAGGATGACGATGCCCTGGACGCCGCCGGTCCAGGCGGCGAGATGGCCGGACTTGAGGATCTGCGGCGTCGCCACGGCGAGTGCGAAGGTCGCGAGCGCCAGGTAGAGCCCCTGCAGCCGGAGCGCCGGGAAGCCGAACAGGAAGCCCGCGCCAAAGCCGACCGCGCCGGCGACCGGCAGGCTCCAGTACCAGGCGATCTCGCCCGCGGTCATCATGATCGCGGCGGTGTAGGCGCCGAGCGCGTAGAAGGCGCCGTGGCCGAGCGAGAACTGGCCATTGTAGCCGGTCAGGATGTTGAGGCCGAGGATCGCGATCGCGTAGACCAGGGCAAGCGTCAGCTGAAAGGTCCGGTAATCGCTGATCACGAGCGGCAGCGCGCCGGCGACCATGACGACGGCCGCCAGTGCCAGCGCCCGGTCCCAGGCCATCGTTCAGACGCGCCGGACGATGCGCCGGCCGAACAGGCCGTTCGGGCGCAGCAGCAGAACCAGCAGGATCAGGACGAGCGCCGTGGTGAGCTTGAGATCGGCGCCCACGAACGGCACGTAGGTGCCGAGCAGATTTTCGGCGATCCCGACCAGGAAGCCGCCGAGCACGGCGCCCGCGGGGCTGTCGACGCCGCCCAGCAGGGCGCCCGCGAAGCCGTAGAGCAGGGTCCCGATCATCATGTTGGGCTCGAGGAACACGATCGGTGCGATCATCATGCCGGCGACCGCGCCGATCGCGGCCGCGAGCCCCCAGCCGAGCGCCAGCATCCAGCCGACCCGGATGCCGACCAGGCGCGCCGAGGTCGGGTTCTCGGCGGCCGCGCGCATCGCGAGGCCGATCGGGGTCAGGCGCAGGAACGCGAACACCAGCGCGAGCAGCACGAGGGTGACGCCGATCACGCCGAGCTCATGCGCGCCGATGTAGCGGTTGCCGAACAGCGGCTGCTCGGGGAACGGGCTCGGGAACGGCTTGATCGTGTAGTCGAACAGCCAGCCGGCGAGCGCGTTGAAGATCACCAGGAGGCCGATGAACACGATCACCTGGTTGAGCACCGGCGCCTGCTCGACCGGGCGGATCACGATCCGCTCGAGCGCCACGGCGCCCACGAACGAGATCGCGACGGTCGCGAGGAAGGCCGGCCAGTAGGGCCAGCCGGCGGCGATCAGCCACCAGGCGACGTAGGTGCTGAACATCGCCATCTCGCCCTGGGCGAAATTGAAATGGTCGGACGCCTGGTAGATCATGACCACGGCGAGTGCCACCAGGGCATAGACGCCGCCGAGCGCGACGCCGGACAGAAGCTGCTGGAGAAACAGGTCCATCGCGCGCCCGCTGGTCGTCCCACCCTGACCCTGAATTGCCGGTGTTCGAGGTCGCCGCAAAGAATGTACACCATGCCCCCGGGGCAAGCCTAGACACCGGCGGCGGAGACGACGTTCCTGGCCGGGGTTGCCACGGCCCCAGGGTTCGAGGGAGCTTCAGAGAGGTAGCATTGCCGGGCGCGTTGGCGGAGGATCGCCCGCGAGATGCTTGCTGAGGAGGGACAGTGATGAGTGCGCCATCGAGCCATTCGCGGACCGCAGACTGGCCCGCGTTGCCATACGCGGCCTGGAAGGACACCTGCGAAACGCTGCTCCTTTGGACCCAGATCGTCGGCAAGATCCGGCTGGCGCAGACGCCCTGGGTCAACCATTCGTGGCATGTCACGCTCTATGTCACCCCGCGTGGCCTCACCACCTCGCCGATCCCGTACGAGGGGCGCGCGTTTCAGATCGAGTTCGACTTCATCGATCACGCGCTGGTGATCGGGACGAGCGATGGCGGCCTGCGCCGGTTGGCGCTCGCGCCCAAGCCGGTCGCCGACTTCGAGCGCGAGCTCATGGCAGCGCTCGCCGAGCTCGAGATCCGGGTTCGGATCGATGGGCGCCCGAATGAGGTCCAGGACCCGATCCCGTTCCGCGAGGATCGCCAGCACGCCGCCTACGATCCGGACTTTGCGCAGCGCTTCTGGCGGGTGCTGGTCCAGGCGGACCGGGTGCTCAAGCAGTTCCGCACGGGCTTCCTCGGCAAGGTCAGCCCGGTGCACTTCTTCTGGGGCAGCTTCGATCTCGCGGTGACGCGCTTTTCCGGACGCAAGGCGCCGCTGCACCCGGGTGGCATCCCCAACCTGCCGGATTCCGTGACCCGCGAGGCCTATTCGCACGAGGTCAGCAGCGCCGGCTTCTGGCCGGGCGGCGGTGCGATCGACTATCCGGCGTTCTATTCCTACGCCTACCCGGCACCGGAAGGGTTCGCAGCGGCGCCGGTGCGGCCGGCGGCGGCATTTCTTCCATGAGGCGCTGGGCGAGTTCATCCTGCCCTATGACGCCGTCCGGGAGGCCGCCGCGCCGGATGCGACGCTCATGGAGTTCCTGCAGAGCACCTATGAGGCGGCGGCGAACGCGGCCGGCTGGGATCGCGCCACGCTCGACTGCCCGCAGGGCCGGGCGAGGGTGCCGCGGCCGCTCGCGTGAGGCGCGCTCAGCGGGGCGGGGCCTTGTCCTCGGGCTGAGCGGTCACGGTCGCCGGCAGGTCCAGAAGCTTGCCCTCGCGCAGGACCCGCAAGGTCAGGGTGCGGCCGATCGCCTGCCGGCCGAGGAGCTTGTGCACCGCGTCGACCGTGGGGGTGGGCTCGTCGTCGACCGCCAGGATCAGATCGCCCGGGCGCAACCCGGCCGCGGCCGCGGGCCCGGCCTCGGCGAGGCTGGCGACCAGGACGCCCGCCGGCACCGCCAGCCCGAGCCGGCGCCCGAGCCGCCGGTCGAACGGCTGGGTCTGGCCGGCGAGCCCGAGGTAGCCGCGCACCACCCGGCCCTCGCGCAACAGCTCCGGCACCACCCACTTGGCAGTGTCGATCGGCACGGCAAAGCAGATGCCCTGGGCGCCGCCGACGATCGCCGTGGTGATGCCGATCACCCGGCCGGCGCTGTCGACCAGGGCGCCGCCGCTGTTGCCGGGGTTGAGCGCGGCATCGGTCTGGACGACGTCCTCGATCAGCCGCCCGGAGACGCCGCGCAGGGTCCGGTGCAGGGCGCTGATCACGCCGGCCGTCACGGTCGCCTGGAGCCCGAGCGGATTGCCGATCGCGACCACCAGCTGCCCGACCCGCAGGCCCGCCGAATCGCCGAGCGTGGCGGCCGGCAGACCGCCGCGCGCAAGGCGCAGGAGCGCGAGGTCGGTATCCGGATCCTCGCCCACGATGCGGGCTTCGATGCCGGTGCCATCGGAGAGCACGGCATCCAGCCGCGGCGCGCCGCGGACCACGTGATCGTTGGTCAGGACGTAGCCATCGGGCGTGATGATCACGCCGGAGCCCGACCCCAGCACGGGCGCGAACGGATTGTCGGGATCGTGCTCGCGCGCGCGCCGGCGAATGCCCACGACCGCCGGCCCGGTGCGCTCGGCGACGCCGATGACGGCCCGCGAGAACGAGTTCGAGCAGGGCGCCGTCATCGACCGCCGACCCGGCCGCAGGCTCCGGCATCTGCTGCTGCCCAGAGTTGTCACTGATCAGCCTCAGCACGTTTTCCGTCCTTTCCAGCCATCAGCACAAAGCTGCGTAGATGTAGTCATCGGATGGGACCGGAAAAGTGGCCGACCAATGGTGGGAGGGCGCGCGTGGTCGCTACCAGGGATCTCTTGCGTGCGGGAGGGCGCGGACATTGTCCTGTCCGGCGGCGATGATCGCCACCGGCCGCCCCGCCATTGCTACCGTGCGAGCTCGACCGCGTAGGTCTCGACCGGAGGCGGTGGCTTGATCAGGCCCTGCTGTGCGAGAAAGTCCGCGAAACGCGCATAGCGCGCGTGGTCGAGGGCTGCCGGGCGGAGCGCGAAGCGGGGCACGGTGTCGGCCCAGGCGCGGCGGTTGAGCTGGTCGTCGAGCTCCGGCCGGCCCTTGACGAACAGCTTGAAGCTCTCGTCCGGGTGGTTGACCAGGTACTGCACGCCCTTCTCGAGCGCATCCAGGAAGCGGCCGAGGCGGGGGTCGTCGAGCTTGGCGCGATTGGCGATCAAGATCAGCTCGTCGTAGGCCGGCACGCCCTCCTCCTCCGGGTAGAAGGCGCGCCCCGGCTTGCCCTCGAGCGCGAGCTGATTGATCTCGAAATTGCGATAGGCGCCGATCACGCCGTCGACCTGACCCGAGAGCAGGGCCGGCACGAGCGAGAAGTTGACGTTGATCAGCTCGAGGTCGTCGAGCCCGAGGCCGTGCTTTGCCAGCATCGCCTGCAAGAGCGTGTCCTCGAAGCCGCCGACCGAGAAGCCGACCTTCTTGCCCTTCAGGTCCTCGATCTTGTGGATCGGGCCCTCCGCCAGCACCACCAGCGAGTTCAGCGGGGTCGCGACCAGCGTGCCGATCCGGACCAGGGGCAGGCCCTGATCGACCTGGATGTGCAGCTGCGGCTGGTAGCTGACCCCGATGTCGGCCTTGCCGGCCGCGACCAGCTTCGGCGGATCGTTGGGGTCGGATGGCGCCACGATATCGACGTCGAGGCCGGCCGCCTTGAAGTAGCCCAGCTGGTCGGCGACCAGGATCGGCCCGTGGTCGGGATTGACGAACCAGTCGAGCATCAGGGTGAGATGATCGGCGGCGCGCGCGGGCAAGGGCAGGCAGAGCCCGAGCAGCAGTCGCCGCCAGCACGGGACGCAGGGACAAGAGCCGCATGGACGGGACTCCCGATCTCAGTTGGCGGTGCGGGCGAGGGTCTCCGGGGCCCAGGGCATCAGGCGGGCGAGCAGCCGGTCGACCAGCAGATAGAGGACGAGCGCGATCGCCATCAGCACGATCAGGGCCGCGAACATGACCTCGATCTGCAGGCGCGCGTTGGCGTGCAGCATCAGATAGCCGAGGCCGGCCGAGGAGCCGACCCATTCGCCGACCACTGCGCCGATCGGGGCGACCGCGGTCGCCACCCGCACGCCCGAGCCGAACGCCGGCAGCGCCGCCGGCAGGCGCACGCGGAGCAGCGTCCGCAGCCGCGTCGCGCCCATGGTCCGGGCGAGATCCAGCCAGCCCGGGTCGGTCCGGCGCAGGCCGTCGAACAGCGCAGCCGCGACCGGGAAATAGATGATCAGGATCGCCATCACGACCTTGCTGGCGAGGCCATAGCCGAACCAGAGCACGAGCAGGGGCGCGAGCGCGAACACCGGGATCGTCTGGCCGAGCACCAGGAGCGGCAGGAGCCAGGGCTGGAGCGGCGGCAGCAGCGCCATGGCGAGCGCGCTCGCCGCGCCGATGAAGACGCCGCCCAAAAGGCCGAGCAGGATCTCGACGAGCGTGATCAGGGCGTGGTGGGCGAGCAGCGGGGCCTCGCCGACCAGCGTCTTCGCGACCAGCCAGGGCGGCGGCAGCAGGTAGCGCGGCACGCCCGTGATCCAGACCAGGCCCTGCCAGAGCAGCAGCAGGCCGGCCAGCACCAGGAGCGGGCGCGGGTTGCTCAAGCGGCGGCTTCTTGGGCATCGGCGAGACCGGCCAGAAGCTCGCCCTGACGCGCGAGGAGCGCCGGGTCGTGCAGATCGCGGGGCGGGTCGCCCTCCGGCACGATCGGTAGCTCGAGGCGCGCGGGCTGGCCGGCCATGACGTGGATGCGGTCGCCGAGCCGGAGCGCCTCGAGCGGGTCGTGGGTGACCAGGAGCACGGTGCGCCCAGCCAGCAGGCGCGCGGCCAGGACCTGGAGACGGGCGCGGGTGATCGCATCGAGCGCCGAGAACGGCTCGTCCATGAGCACGACCGGGCGATCCTCCATGAGCGTGCGGGCGAGCGATGCCCGCTGGCGCTGGCCGCCGGAGAGGGTCGCCGGCCGCTGGTCGCGCTGGCCAGTCAGCCCGACCCGGGCGAGCAGCGCCTCGGCGCCGGCCACATCCGGCGGCTCGCCGCGCAGACGGGCGCCGAGCGTGACGTTGCCCAGCACCGTGAGCCAGGGCAGGAGGTTGTCCTGCTGGCCCATCCAGGCGAGCCGCGGGGCCAGCGGCAGCCGGTCGCTGCACACGACCTCGCCCGCATCGGGCACCACCAGGCCCGCGATCAGTCGCAGAAAACTGCTCTTGCCGACCCCGCTCGGGCCGAGCAGGCAGGTCCACTGCCCGGCCGGCAGGGTGAAATCGAGCCGGTCGAACAGCCAGGCGCCCGCATAGCGGAGCGAGGCCTGCCGGACATCGACATCGAAGGAGGTTCGAGGCGCTCTGGCCAAGCTGCACGATCCCTACGCCGCTGCTAATCGGATCAGGTTCCAAGGGTCGTCCGCATGCGGACCTCTCAGCCGTCGCCGGCTCCCCTCGTGCGCCGGCCACCATAGAGAGAGGCCGGGAGGCGTGCAAGCTTTCGCGCCCGCTTGGTCCTGAGCGCCAGGGCCGGCTACAATGCGCAGCGCGACCACGATATCGGAGAAGTGCGCATGGCGCCGACCAGGGCCGAGCTTTCTCGCCGGATCGATCAGGCGCTCGGAAACGAGCCGGCCGACCTGGTGATCAAGGGCGCCCGGATCCTGAACGTCGCGACCGGCACCCTCGATCCGGGCGACATCGCGATCTGCGGCCAGACGATCGTCGGCACCTACGACGACTACCGGGGCGTCCGCGAGATCGATGCCCGCGGCCAGATCGCAGCACCCGGCTTCATCGACACCCACGTGCACGTCGAGAGCAGCCTCGTTGTGCCCGCCGAGTTCGAGCGCAGCGTCCTTGTGCGCGGCACCACCACCGCGATCTGCGACCCGCACGAGATCGCGAACGTGCTCGGCCTCGCCGGCATCCGCTATTTCCTCGAGGCCGCGCAGGCGTTGCGCATGACGCTGCGGGTCCAGCTCAGCTCCTGCGTGCCGGCGACCGAGCTCGAGACCTCTGGCGCCAGGCTGTCCGCGGCCGATCTGGTCGCCATCCGGGACCACCCAGCGGTCCTCGGCCTCGCCGAGCTGATGAATTTCCCGGGCGTGCTGGCCAAGGACGGCGCCGTTCTCGACAAGCTGATCGCTTTTGACGGCTGGCATGTCGACGGCCACGCGCCGCTGGTGCGCGGCTACGCGTTGAACGCCTATCTCGCCGCCGCGATCCGGACCGACCACGAGAGCACGAGCTACGAGGAGGGTCTGGAGAAGCTCAAGAAAGGCATGCAGGTGCTGGCGCGCGAGGGCAGCATCGCCAAGGATGTGGCGGCGCTGGCACCCCTGCTGACCGACCAGACCTGGCCCGCGTTCGCCTTTTGCACCGACGATCGCAATCCGCTCGAGATCGCCCTGGAGGGGCACATCGACTTTGCGATCCGCAAGGCGATCCACACCGGGGCGCCGCCGATCGCCGCCTACCGGTCGGCGAGCTTCGCGGCCGCGCGCGCGTTCGGCCTGTTCGATCGCGGCCAGATCGCGCCCGGCCAGCGCGCCGACATCGTGCTCCTGGACGATCTCGAGAGCTGCGCGGTGGCAGCCGTGATCTGCGGCGGCGCCCCGATCGACGATGCCGCATTCGAAGGGCGCTCACACCCGGTGCCGGTCGGCTACGGCTCGATCAAGCACGCTCCGGTCACCCCGGACCTCTTTGAAGTCCGGGCCGCCGGACCCTCCGGCCCCGTGATCGGTGCTGTGGAACATTCGCTCCTGACCGAGCACCTGACCATGGCGCTGCCCTGGCGGGAGGGCGTCCGCCTGCCCGATCCCGCCGCGGGCATCCTCAAGCTCGCCGTGCTCGAGCGCCATGGCAAGAACGGCAACGTCGGGCGCGCCTTCGTCAAGGGCTTCGGCGCCATGCGCGGCGCGCTCGCCAGCAGCATCGGCCACGACAGCCACAACATCATCGTGGTCGGCAGCGACGACGCCGACATGGCGGCCGCCGTCAACCGGCTGATCGAGCTGCAGGGCGGGGCCGTGGCGGTGGCCGGGGGCACGGTCCGGGCCGAGCTCGCTTTGCCGATCGCGGGCCTGATGAGCGATCGCCCGTTCGAGGAGGTGCAGGTCGCGCTGCGCAACCTGCGGGGCGCCAGCCGCGCCATGGGCTGCGCCATGGCCGAGCCCCTCCTGCAGCTGGCCTTCCTGCCGCTGCCGGTGATCCCGCACCTGAAGCTCACCGACAAGGGCCTGGTCGATGTCGACCGCTTCGAGCTGATCGCCTCCTGAGCGGCGCGCTGCGGCTTTCCCTGGCCGCCCGCTTCCCCTAGGTTCGGCCGGTCGAAGACCAATGTCCTGGGAGGCCAAGCCATGCTGTTCGTCATCACCGCCTTCGACCGGCCGGGCGCCGGCGAGCTCCGCACCAAGAGCCGGCCGGCGCATCTCGAGTATCTCAAGGGCAAGATCGGCCAGATCAGGGCGGGGGGCGCGTTCCTCGATCCGGGCGGGCAGCCGATGGGCAGCATGCTGATCATCGAGGCGGGCGACCAGGCCGCCGCCGATGCCTTTGCCGCGGGCGATCCGTTCAAGCGCGACGGCGTGTTCGAGCGGGTCGAGGTGCGGCCCTGGCGCGCGGCGCTCGGCAGCTGGGTCGGCTGAGCCGAAGGTGCCCCGATGGCCTACTGGCTGATGAAGACCGAGCCCGGCGACTACAGCTGGCCGCAGCTGGTCGAGGACAGGATCGCCACCTGGGACGGTGTCCACAACCACCAGGCGGCGCGCAACATGCGCTCGATGCAGGCGGGCGATCGCGTCTTCTTCTACCGCTCGATGCAGGATCCGGCGGTGGTCGGCGTGATGGAGATCGCGCGCGCGGCCTACGAGGACCCGACCGACCCGAAGAAGAGCTTCGTCCTGGTCGACGTCAAGCCGGTCAAGCCGGTCGCCCGCGAGGTCAGCCTGCAGCAGATCAAGGCCGACCCCCGCCTGCAGCACTTGGCGCTGGTCCGCCAGTCGCGGCTCTCGGTCAGCCCGGTCGACGAAGCCGCCTGGCGCCTGATCTGCGAGCTGGCGGGCATCGAGGCCTAGAGCGGAAGCGGCGGCCGCACTCCTGACGTGGCGCGAGCGGGCTCGATCGCCGCCAACTCGTCACGCAAGCTCGCCCGCGCCCGCGCGAGGTCGTGCTCGTCCTGCAGGCGCAGCAGGAGCCCCGCCGTCGCCGCGCCCAGCCGCTCGAAGCGCAACGCCGTCTCTGCCGTCACCGCTCGGCGCCCGGCCAGAATGTCGTGGATCATCTGGCGCGAGATCCCGATGCGCCGGGCCGCCTCGGCAACCGTCAGGTGCAGCCCCTCAGAGATCGCCTCTCGCAACACCTCGCCGGGGTGAACGGGCGCGAAGCCCGGCTCGGCAGCGGCCGGGATCTCAGTGATACTGTTCGAGATCCGCTCGGTAGACATGGCTGTCTTGCCCCCATTCGAACGTGATCCGCCAAGGTCCGCTGACATCGATCGCCCATCGTCCCACCTGGCCCCCCTTGAGGCGGTGGAGGCGCCATCCTGCAACGTCCACATCCGTGAGCGTGACCGCGCCATGCAGCACCGCGAGGCGCGAACGGATGCGGTTCGCCAACTCTGGCGGGATGCCGGCCGCCTTGCCGGTCTTGAAGAACGATGCCAGCCCCTTGTGGCGGAAGCTCTTGATCATCGCATCCAGATGTAAAGCTTTGCTTGACACATGTCAAGCGAGGGTTGACACCTGAGTTCGAGCCCTGGATCCCGCTCCGGCTCACCCTCATGGTCGTGTCCTGGGACCTCGTGCAGGAGTTGGGCCGCCGGCGACTCCGTGGACTCGGGTCGAGAGAGGTAACGGCTCGATCAACCACCGCCCTGGGGCGTGCGGCCCGTCGTGCGCCCGTTCAACTCGATGAAACGTAGTGCCAGCTTGGCTCCCATCCCGGCTTCGTCATGCTTGAAGAAGACGTAGGCCTCGGACCAGGGCTGGGCGGCGATCCGTTCGGCCCAGGCGCTGAGGTCGGCATCGGTGTAGTCGTCGCGCCGCAGGCGGAGGTAGCCCCAGGAGGCGGTCGCGACCAGCGGTACGGGCTCGCTGTCGCCGTCCTCGTCGTCATCCTCGCTGCCGGTCTCGGCGACGCAGAGTGCTGCGTCGTGGGTGCGCAGGAGATCGAACACGTCGTCCTCGAACCAGCTGGCGTTGCGGAACTCGAGCGCGACCCGTTTCTCCGGTGGCACGAGTTCGAGAAAAACGCGCAGCCGGTCCAGGTCCTTCTTCATGTGCGGCGGCAGCTGGAACAGGAGCGGGCCGAGGCGTTCGCCGAGGGTACCTGCCGTCGTCGAGGAAATAGTCGACCAGGTCGCCCACGTCTTTCAGGCGCTGGATGTGGGTGATCCGGCGTGAGGCCTTGAGCACGAAGCGGAAGGTTTCCGGCGTCTGCTCGGCCCAGCCTGCCAGCACGTCCGCCTTGGGCAACCGGTAGAAGGTGTTGTTGATCTCGACCGTGGGCAGGCGGGCGGCGTAGTAGGCGAGCATCTGGGCGTCGGGCAGGTCGGCAGGATAGAAATGGCCCTTTCCAGGGCTTGTAGGCAAAGCCGCTGGCGCCGGCGAACAGGCGGACGGGCATGGTGGTTCTCTCCTGAGCGTTGCGCATCCTCACCGATCGACCCGCGGCGGCGGCCGCGGCAGGCCCTCGCGGATGCGCAGGGAGAAGTCAGGGTCCTGGTCGGCGGCGTGCGCCTTGTCGTTGATCAGGCTCGTCCTCTTCAGCTGCCGCGAACGGCAGGTCGGTATCGAGGCTGCCGAGGTCGTAGGCGTATTCGGGGAAATAGCCGCTCACCAGCACCCGCCAGTCCAGCGGAACCTGGTCCGACAGCGCGCGCACCAGGGACCAGACGTCGGTCGTGCAGTTGGTCGTGGCGGTATTGTAGAACTCCGGCTGCTCGGTCAGCCGGTTGATCTTGTCGACATATTCCAGGAACAGGCGGCGGGCGTTCTCGGGACTGGCGCGCGTCCGGTAGAGGTAGACGAGCTCCTGCGGCCGCCGGTAGTTGGTGCGCACCCGGATCAGGTCGCGCTCGTCGCCGACGATGTAGATCAGCTCGTACTGCTTGAAGAAGCCCTTGATCGAGGAATAGGCCTCGCCTTTTTCGGTGCGGGTCTCGATCGAGAACGCGACGTGGTCGCCGGCAAAGCCGAAGCTCACCATGATGTGGGCGATCGCGTCGCCCATCCAGTAGACGGCGATCAGGTCGACTGCATCGAGCCGGCGCAGATCGAACGTCCGGACATCGTAGTGCGGCACGAAGTCCTGCTCGGTGCGGTAGTCGAAGTTGCGGACGTTGTGCACCGTCACGAGGTCGCCGTCCCGGGTCGCATAGGGGAGGACCGCGACCTCGGTCCGCCAGTCGCGCTGGTTGGATGGCTCGATCGAGGCCCACCAGGCGAGCAGGATCGCGAACGCGACGCCAAAGCCGAGCAACGTCCGCCGGCGATCGCGCAGGAACAGGAACGCCCCGAGGGTCCCGAGGGCGAATGCCGCGGCAAGCGCGATCCGGAGCGGCTCGCCCGGCAGATCGGAGTAGTAGAGGGCGAGAGCTCCCCACACCGTCGCGCCGGCCACCGCGAGGCCGAGGCAAACGAGGCCGAGAACTCTGAGCCAGGCGATCACGCGGGTCATCAGAAGACTGTGCTTGCTCACAAGGGGGCAACGGGCTTTGCTGCCAACGCACGGGTAGTTGGGAACGGCACCCGGGACAAGCCTCGCGAGCGGGAGAGGACATCGTGCAGTCGCGGACCACCGGGCCGGCCATGGCCCTGCTGATCGCAGCCTTCGCGCTGGGCGGCTGCGCGAGCTTCGGCGAAGGCGTGACGCGGGCGCTGATGGCGCCCTCGGACAAGGAGGTCAAAGACACGCGCCAGTGCGAGGTCAGCGGCCCGGCGTTCAGCGGCATCCTGCCGATGCTCGAGCACCAGGCGGGCTAGCCGCCGCTCGGCAAGGCCGGCCCCGAGCGGCCGATCCTCAAGGTGATCATGGTCCACGGGGTCGGCACCCACGTGCCCGGCTACTCGGCCCGCCTCAGCGCCAACCTGGCGCAGGCGCTCGACCTCACCGTGATCGCGCCGGAACCGAAGCAGTTCGCCATCGAAAGCTCGGTGTTCCCCGACGAGTCGCTGGGCGAGCTGACCGTCACGCGCCACACCAATACGGCCCGCGATCGGGAGATGCTGTTTTACGAGCTGACCTGGTCGCCGATCAGCCAGCCGGCCAAGGACAGCTACGCCTTCGACGACAGCGCGGTCTACGCCAGCAAGCGCGCGAGTCTCAACAACGCCTTCAAGCACTTCGTCAACGATGTCGCCGCGGATCCCCTGGTCTACACCGGCACCGGGCGCGAACGGATCCAGGCGTCCGTTGGACAGACGCTGTGTTGGGCGCTCAGCACCGACTGGCAGGGCCTGCCGGACAAGCAGCAGATCTGCGACCCGGACAGCCCGGCCTTCGGCTCCCGGCTCGCCGCCGACGACTTCGTGTTCATCACCCACAGCCTCGGCAGTCGGATCACCACCGACGCCCTGCAGCGCCTTGCGGGGTTGCTGAAGCAGGAGGCGGAGCGACATCCGCGGCTCGTGCCGGTAGCCAAGGACTTCCAGGAGCGCGACATCAAGATCTTCATGCTTGCCAACCAGCTGCCCCTGCTCCAGAGCGGCCTCGAGCCGGCCACGGTGCGCGACGCCGTGCCGGACTACTGTCTCGCGGCCGGCGGCCATTATCAGGAGCGCATGTTCGAACAGACCGAGCTGATCGCGTTCAGCGATCCGAACGATCTGCTGAGCTATCCGATCCCGGATGCGTTCGTGCGCGATCACGTCGACTCGCGCCTGTGTCCCAGCCAGGTCAACATCAGCATCAACATCGCGCCGGTCAGTCCGCTGTTCGGGCTCGGCGAGTTCGCGAACCCGCTGAGCGCCCACCTCGACTACGAAAACGACGAGCGCGTGATCGGCCTGATCACCCGCGGCATCGGCCAGCCGGAGACGACGCCCGTGGTCAAGGACCGCTGCACCTGGCAGGAGGTCGGCGAAGATCTGCGCTGAGGGGCCCGTGGCGTCGACCGGCGGGCCCAACGGGGAAGCGCCGGCCCGAAGGATTGCCGGCCGCGCATGAGGTGACCATGTTCTGAGGGCAAAGAGCGCCGCCTGGCAATCGCCAACCAATCATCCACCGTCGCAGGAGAAGCCGATGCGTTGGATCATGGGGATCGTGGTGGTCGTGGTGCTCGCCTTCGCCGGCTACGAGTACTTCCGCCCGGAGAGCAAGCCCCCGATCGCCGTGGGGCCGGTGCAACCGGCGGCGCCGGCTGCGGCAGCGCCACCCGGTGGCCCCGCCGGCTGCTGATCAGACGTCGGCCACCGACCGGACCCAGGCCCTCACCGAGCAGGCGGAGAGCGAGGCGCAGCGGGTCGCCAGGGAGGCCGCCCAGAAAATGCAGGCAACCGCCGACCGGGTGGCCAAGGCCGCGCAGGACGTCGCGACCTCGGGCCCCGGGTTGGAGGTCGACAACACCGACGTCGGCAAGGGGCTCACGAACGCCGTCAACGACGTCACGGCCACGCTCGGCGGGATCACCGACCAGGCGTCGGCCCAGGCGGCGGTCCCGAAGCTGGTCGAGATCGACGCCCGGCTCTACGAGCTCAAGCCCAAGATCGCGAAGCTGGAGGGCGACGCCAGGAAGACGCTCGCCTCGCTGGTGACCGGGATGCTGCCGAAGGTGCAGAGCGCGATCGATCGGGTGCAGGCGACCCCGGGTGCCAGCGCGGCGATCAAGCCGGCGCTCGACCCGATCATGGGCAAGCTCGACGACTGGTCCCACCAGCCGGCCTAGGCCGGGCCGTCGCTGCTGCGGGCGGGTCGGTCCCACCCGCTCGAGCCGTCCCGCGCGCCTCGATGCCGCCCTTGGCGGAGCCGCTACGGAGACGTCGCCCCGTCTCGTCCCGGCTTGCGGGGGGCGCGAAATGCCCTAAGCTCGACAGCCCGATGACACCTCGGCGGTGTCTCGAAACCAATCAAGAAGGGAGGCTCGCATGCTGCGATCGACGGTATCGCTCCTGGCGCTCGGCGCGCTCGCCTGGGTCGGGGCCACGAGCGCCCGGGCGGCCGATCAGAAACTCTATGGGGTCCTGCTCAAGACCCTGTCGAACCCGTTCTGGGGCGCCATGCAGGAGGGCATCCAGGACGGCGCCAAGGAGGCGGGCGTCGAGTACTATCTGCAGGCCGTCGAGTCCGATCAGGCCGCCGAGCCCCAGCTCAACGTCTGCAACACCATGCTCGAGCGCAAGCCCACGGTCATGATCACCGCGTCGATCAACTCGACCAACCTCTTGCCCTGTCTCAAGAAGGCGACCGACGAGGGCATCCCGGTGGTCGATCTGGACGCCAATCTCGACCACGCCATCGCGAAGCAAGGAGGCGTCGACATCGCGTTCACGATCGGCTCGGACAACGTGCAGGCCGGCCGCCAGGGCGCCGACTGGGTCGCCTCGCAGCTGGGCAAGGACGCCAAGGGGCCGGTCCTGGTGATCGAGGGCCTCTCGGGCAACATCACCGGCCAGAAGCGCGCCCAGGGGTTCGCCGAGGAGATCAAGAAGGCCGCTCCCGGGCTCGAGATCGTTGCCTCCCTGCCGGGTGACTGGGACCGCGCCAAGGCCGCCAACATCACCAACGACATCCTGACCCGCAATCCCGATCTCAAGGCGATCTTCGCCGCCAACGACACCATGGCGCTGGGCGCGGTCGAGACCGTCTACGCCGCCGGCAAGGGTGGCGACATCCTGGTCGTGGGCGTCGATGGCAACGTCGATGCGGTCAAGTCGATCAAGTCGGGCCGGCTCAACGCCTCGGTCGCGCAGCTGCCCTATCTGGTCGGCAAGGAGGCGGTCGAGAAGGTCACCGACGTGCTGAACGGCAAACAGGTCGACGAGTACACCTACGTGCCGACGCTGGTGCTGACCAAGCAGATGCTCGAGGAGAACAAGGACCCGATGCTGCAGTACGTGAAGTAACGGCTTCACGGCCGCACGCCGCGATCGGGAGCGAACGGTTGTTGCGGGCCGCGTCGGCTCACGGCGCGGCCCGGCGCCGCGGAGACATCTGAGACCATGGCGATCTCGCAGCCGGAGGTCCGGGCGGGTCTGCTGGCGCGCGCCAGCCGGCTCACGGTGCGGGTCGAATTGCTGGCCGTGCTGGTCCTCCTGATCGCGGTGATGTCGGTCCTCTCGCCCTATTTCCTCAGCGTCTCCAACTTCCTCAACATCCTGCTCGCGACCGCGGTGATCGGCGTGCTCGCGGTCGGCGCGACCTTCGTGATCTGCTCCGCCGGCATCGACCTCTCGCTGGGCTCGGTCGTGGGCTTCTCAGGCGTGGTCGGCGCCCTTGCGGTCAACGGCCTGGGCCTGCCCTGGATCAGCGCGATCCCGGCGAGCCTCCTGGCCGGCGCGCTTGTGCGGCGCGATCAACGGCATCCTCGTCACCCGGGCGAAGATCCCGGCCTTCATCGTCACGCTCGGCATGCTCGGCATCGCGCGCGGCGCGGCCCTGGTCCTGACCAACGGCAAGCCGGTCTACGGCCTGCCCGACCCCCTCCTGTATCTCGGCCAGGGCCGGCCGTTCGGGGTGCCGACGCCGGTCCTGATCTTCATCGGCGTGGCGCTGATCGCGCACTACGTCCTCGCCTACACCCGCTTTGGCCGCTACACGCTGGTGATCGGCGACAACGAAGCGGCGGCGCGCGCGACCGGCATCCACGTCGAGGCCCACCGGCTGAAGCTCTACACCCTCTCCGGATCGATGGCCGGGATCGCCGGGCTCCTGTTCATGGCGCGGGTCAACGCCGGCGATCCGACCGCCGGCCTCAACTACGAGCTCACCGCGATCACGGCTGCGATCATCGGCGGCACCAACCTGTTCGGCGGCCGCGGCAGCGTGCTCGGCACCCTGATCGGCGCTTTGATCATGGGCGTCCTGCAGAACGGCCTGAATCTGATGGCCGTCCAGTCCTATTACCAGCAGATGGCGATCGGGGCGGTCTTGATCCTCGCGGTCTGGCTCGACCGCATCAACGCCGCGCGCCAGCAGCGATGAGCCTCCTGGAGCTCGAGGGCCTCCAGAAGCGCTTCGGCACCGTCGAGGCGCTGCGCGGCATCACCTTCGCGGTCGAGGCGGGCTCGGTCGTGGGCCTGGTCGGCGACAATGGCGCCGGCAAGTCGACGCTCATGAAGTGCATCACCGGGATCTATGGCGCCGATGCCGGCACGATCCGCTTCGCTGGTGCCGGCATCGATGCGCTCGACCCGGGCGAGCGCCGGCGGGCGGGCATCGAGATGATCTATCAGGACTTAGCGCTCGCCCGCCAGCAGGACGTCGCCTCGAACATCTTCCTCGGCCGCGAGCCGACCCGGAGCGTGCTCGGGCTGCCGCTGGGTACGATCGATCGCGCCCGGATCGAGGCCGAGGCCACGCGCATGATCGCGCGCTTGGGCGCGCGCATCCCGGGCGTCCGGCACCTGGTCGGCACGCTCTCGGGCGGCCAGCAGCAGTCGGTCGCGATCGCCCGCGCGCTGACCTTCGAGCCCAAGCTCGTGATCATGGACGAGCCGACCGCAGCGCTCGCGGTGCGCGAGGTCGACCACGTGCTCGATCTGATCCGCGAGCTCAAGCGCCAGGGCATCGCGGTGATCCTGATCAGCCACCGCCTGACCGACGTGTTCGCGGTCTCCGACCGGATCGTGGCGCTGCGCCAGGGCCGGGTGATCGCCGACGAGCCAACCGCCGCGACCTCGATGAGCACCGTGGTTGCGCACATCGTCGGCGCGGGCTGAGCGGGCTCCGGGCGCCGGCTTACTCCAGGCGCGTGATCCGGCCGTCGACCTTGGGCGCGATCTCGCCCCGTTTGGCGATGTAGTCCATGACCACGGTCGCGATCAGGGTGGCGGCCGAGGCGTCGATCAGCGGTTTGCCGCGGCCGAGTGCTGCGTAGCCGTCGCCGCCGCCGAAGATGTACTCGTTGGTCGCGACCTTGTAGGTGTGGCCGGGATCGAGCGGCGCCCCGCCGACCGTGACCTTGACGATCCGGTGACCGGCGGGCTTGGCCGGGTCGTAGGTGAAGGTCATGCCGGAGACCTGCGGGAAGCGCCCGGCCGCGTCCTCGACCTGCGAGACGCCGTTCTCGAGCGCCGCCAGCAGATCGGCGCCGGCGAGCTCGATCAGCATGTCGACGTTGCCGAACGGCAGCTCGGTCAGGATGTCCTTGCGGGTCAGCACGGTGCCGGGGTCGTAGGTGCGATCGCCGCGGATGCCGCCGCCGTTCATGAGCGCCACCTCGGCGCCGACGTGGGCACGCATGGCGTCGGCGATCAGATCGCCGAAGTTGCTCTCGGCGACCCGGACCGTTGCGCGCCGGCTGTCCAGGAGAACCGTCGTGGTGCCGACCGGCTGGCCCAGGTCCTGATTGAGCTCGGCCTCGTAGTGGTCGACCACCGCCTGGATGTCCGGGTCGGGCGCCACGCCTGCGGTCGAGAGGTAGCGCCAGGACGGCAGCACCTCGACGACCTCTTTGCCGCGCTTTTGCACCCGGTCGACCCGGAGGTCGACCGCCGCCAGATAGTGGGCGTCGTGGCCGGCTTTGACGATCAGCGTGCCGCCCTCGTAGATGGTCATCGGATCGTGGTCGTGGCCGCCGAGGATCACATCGATGCCATGGACGCGACGCCCCAGCTCGCGGTCGTCGGCGAGGTTCTGGTGGGTCAGCGCCACGATCAGATCGGCGCCCGCCGCGCGCAGCTCCTCGACCGTGGCCGCGGCGGTCTCGACGACCGGGGCGAAGGTGATCCCGGGCCCGGGCGAGGACAGGACGTCGGTCTCGGGCGTCAGGAGGCCGAAGAAGCCGATCTTGTAGCCCGCGACCTCGATCATGCTGCGTCCCGACCGTGCCGGCCGCGGGCTTGCCGTCCGCCCCCAGCACGTTGGTGCCGAGCCAGGGAAAGCTCGAGGCCTTGATCCGCTCGGCCAGGAGCTCGGGGCCGAAGTCGAACTCGTGGTTGCCGAGCACGGCGATGTCGACGCCGAGCCGGTTCATGAGGTCGATCATCTGCGTCCCCTTGGTGAGCCCGGACAACAGCGAGGGCGAGATCAGATCGCCGCCGAAGGTCGTGATGCTGTGCTCGCTCCGGGCCCGCTCCTGCTTGAGCAGCGTCCCGAGCTCGGCGAGGCCGCCCTGGCCGCCGACCGGCGCGATCTCGTAGACGTCGTTGGTGTGCAGGAACGTGATCTGCGCCGGCTCGGCCCAGGCCGCACCGGCCCAGACCAACGCCAGCGCCAGCGCGCCGCCCAGGATCGGCACGGTCCGACTGCGTGGCCGCACGGTCATGCTCACACCCCCTCGCTCCGCGCTGCGCGCACATCCACGCCGGCGCGATTCCTGCCCCCACTCCGGCCGGCCTCTTTCGATCGGCCGCCGAAGCTCGATCTCTACCCGATCGACCGCGCGCGACAAGCCCGTTCGGGCGGGCCGGGAGGCATTCGTATCCACCGTTGGTGCTCTGCTCTCAACAAATTGCGGTTTAGTCGGGCCACTGACTACTATCTGTAGACAACGACCATTTGAGCCTTGCGCTGATCGGACAGGTTCCTAGACTTCGGGGCCACAGGGTGTCGGATCGTTCCTCACCCGGATTTCTGGCGCCGCGGATCAGGAGAATGGCCGGTGAGCCTGCGTGACGCGCGCGAACTCGAGGACGGCGCGGCGATCGAGGGCGACCTTTGCATCGTCGGCGCGGGCGCCGCCGGGATCAGCATCGCCCGCGCGTTCGCCGGCACGAGCATCCGCGTGTGCCTCCTGGAGAGCGGCGGACTGGAGTTCGACCAGGCGATCCAGGACCTCTACAAGGGCCAGAACGTCGGCCTGCCCTATTTCGATCTGGATGCCGTCCGGCTGCGCTTCTTCGGCGGCACCACCAACCATTGGGAAGGCCGCTGCCGGCCGCTCGACGAGATCGACTTCGAGGCCCGCGACTGGGTGCCGCACAGCGGCTGGCCGATCACGCGCGCCGATCTCGAGCCCTTCTACCGGCAGGCCCAGGAGCTCTGCCAGCTCGGCCCCCTCGACTACGAGGCCAAGGACTGGCTCGCCGACAACGAGACCCTGATCCCGTTCGCGCCCGACAAGGTCCGCAACCTGATCTGGCAATACAGCCCGCCGACCCGCTTCGGCGAGGTCTATCGCGCCGGGCTGGAGCAGGCGGACAACCTCGACATCGTGCTGCACGCCAACCTCGTCGACATCGAGGCCAACGAGGCGGGCTCCGAGGTCCAGGCGTTGCGCCTTGCGACCCTGGGCGGCAAGCATTTCGAGGCCCGTGCCAGGACCTTCGTCCTGGCCTGCAGCGGGCTCGAGAACCCGCGTCTGCTGCTGGTCGCGAACCGCCAGATGCAGGCCGGGATCGGCAACGCGAAGGGCAATGTCGGTCGCTACTTCATGGACCATCCGCATGTGGTCGGCGCGCGCGCGCTGGTTGCCGATCCGGCGCAGATCCACTTCTACGACTACGATCACCGGCTGACGCCGATCCGGGGTCACGGCGTGGTCGGCTGCATGAACCTCAGCCCGGACGTGCAGCGCTCCGAACGGCTTCTGAACCACGATGCCAATGTCACCTTCGACAACATCGGCGCCTCGGGCTACGCCGCGCTCCGCCGGATCTGGAACTCGGTGGAACGCCGCGAGGCGCCGCGCGACCTGTTCGGCGACCTCAAGGCCGCGCTGTTCGACATCGACGACACCGTCGCCGGCCTGCTCGGCCGGTTCGGCGTGCGCAGCTACCAGCCGCTCGCCGGCAGCTACCGGTTGTGGAGCTTCTGCGAGCAGCTGCCCAATCCGGACAGCCGGGTCACGCTCGACACCGAGCGCGACGCCTTGGGCATGCCGCGGCTCCAGCTGGACTGGCGCCTGAGCGAGCAGGACAAGCGCTCGCTGCGCGCGACCCACGAGGTCCTGGCCAGGGAGTTCGGCCGCACCGGCATCGGCCGCATCCAGCTGCTGGAATGGCTGCAGGACCCCTCGGACCGATGGTCGGACGAACTCGCCGGCGGCTTCCATCCCATGGGCACGACCCGGATGGCCGATGATCCGGCAGAAGGCGTGGTCGATCGCGACTGCCGGGTGCACGGCATGGCCAACCTCTATGTCAGCGGCAGCTCGGTGTTCGCGACCTCCGGCGCGGCCAATCCGACCTTGACCATCGTCGCGCTGGCGGCGCGCCTGGCCGCGCACCTCAAGGCTGAACTCGCCGCTTGATATGAGGCCTGCGAAAGAAGGCCCGAAACGCTCGATCGAGCCGAAAAAGCCGATGGCTGCAACGGGCATCGGTTTGCGGGCTCGACTGATTCACAGACGCTGGGCGGGTCGCGCCTCCGTCAGGGCCGCGGGCCTCTCTCGGCCCGCGGCAAAGACGATGGTGGCCGAAGAGCGAGGGCGTCGTCGCCCGCTCACGCGGCCTCATCGGTCGTGGTCACGCCGGGAAGGTGGAGCTGATTGGCCAGGCGGACCGCCACGTAGCTCGGGCTGGACGCGCCCGCGATCAGCAGGTGGCGAACCGCGGGCGCCCAGCGGCGGTTGGCGATGTCGAAGCCGGCGACGCGGTAGTTGACGCGCGCGAGCAGCTGTCGTTCCCGCTGCAGGCGGCGCCACCAGGGCTGGGCGCGCAAGGCCGCGACATACTCGTCCCTGGTCGGCTCGGCACGCCCCGCACGGCGCGCCGCCATGCAGGCGATCGCCCACTCGCCCTTCTGCCAGCTCTGACGGGTGCGCGAGGCCATGACCGAGGTGCCGTGGATCCGGTACTTCATCAGCACCTCGTCCTGCTGCAAGACGAGGTGGCCGCGCTCCGCGACCCGGTTCCAGAGGTCGAGGTCCTCAGCCCCCTCGAACTCGGGCCGGTAGCCGCCGACCTCGAGAATGGTCGGCCGGTGCATCGCCACCGCCGGATGATTGAGGCCGATCGGCCGGTTGGCGGCGAGGTGGCGCTCGAAGGCCTCGGCGCGTGGTGATCGGCTCGCACCTGGTCTTGCCGAAGATCCTGCCCTCGGCGCTGATGTACCAGGCGCGGCAGGAGAACACCTTGACGTCCGGATGCGCGGCGATGAAGGCGAGCTGCCGCTCGATCCGGTTCGGCAGCATGATGTCGTCGTGGTCGAGATTGATGATCCAGTCGGCGCGCGCCTCCTGGAGCGCGCGGTTGCGGGCCCGGGCGCCGCCGCCGTTGGGCTGGCTGACCACCCGGATCCGCCGATCGGCGGCCGCGAACTCGGCCAGGATCGCCGGGCTGTCGTCGGTCGAGCCGTCGTTGATCGTCACCAGCTCGAAATCGTGATGGGTCTGCGCCAGCACGCTGCCGATCGCTTCGCGCAGGTAATCCTGGCCATTGTAGATCGGCATCACGACCGACACGAACATGGCGGGCTCCTCGATCCCGATCGACGCTCTCCAGATCCAGTCGCCATTGCCCTGATCAGGCCGACGTTGTCCAGATTGCGTTCGTTGAATGCCGAGTTTGCACCGATCGGGCGCGCCAGGCAATTCGCGCGCACCGTGACCGAGGCCCGGTCGGGCGCGGCCGGGCGCCTGCCCCGCGCCCTCAGACCGAGTAGTAGAGCTGAAACTCGAGGGGGTGGGGGACGCCTTCGATGGCTTCGATCTCGGCCCGCTTCAGCGCGATGTAGCTGTCGATCAGATCGTCTGTGAACACCTCGTTCGCGGTCAGGAAGGCGCGGTCGCGGTCGAGCGCGTCGAGCGCCTCGGCGAGCGTCGTGCACACGGTCGGCAACTCGTCGACCTCCTCGGGCGGCAGATCGTAGAGGTTGCGGTCCATGGCCTCGCCCGGGTCGATCCGGTGCTCGACGCCATCGAGGCCGGCCATCAGCAGCGCGGCGAAGGCGAGGTACGGGTTGGCGGCCGGATCGGCGAACCGGACCTCGACCCGCTTGTCCTCGGGCCGGGCGGCGAACGGCAGGCGGACGGCGGCCGAGCGGTTGAGCGCGGCGTAGGCCAGCTGGCGCGGCGCGCCGCCGCCCCGGACCAGGCGCCGGTAGCTGTTGGTGGTCGGGTTGGTGAAGGCGTTGAGCGCGCGCGCGTGCTGCAGGATGCCGCCGATGTAGCGCAGGCACAATTCGGACAGATCGGCGTAGCCCTGGCCCGCGAACACCGGCCGCTCGCCCTGCCAGAGCGCCTGCTGCACCTGCAGCCCCGAGCCCGGCTGAAAGGCCATGGGCTTGGGCAGGAAGGTGGCGCTCTTGCCGTAGGAGCTGGCGACGCTGTGGACCACGTATTTGTAGATCTGCAGGCGGTCGGCGCTGGTCCTGAGGCCGCTGAAGCCGAGGCTGAGCCGGTGCTGGCAGGGTGCCAGGTCATGGTGGTGGCGGAGCGTCTCGAGGCCCATGGTCTCGAGCATCGCTGCCATCTCGGCGCGCAGATCGGCCATCTGATCGACCGGCGGCACGGCGAGCGGCGCGCCTGCTTGTGGCCGGTGGCCGCGGTTGCCGACCTCGTAGCGGGTGCCGGAGTTGAACGGCCCCTCCTCGGCATCGACCCGCCAGTAGCCCTCCTGCATGCAGACGTCGAAGCGGACGTCGTCGAACAGGAAGAACTCGGCCTGGGGTGCCACCAGCATGCGGTCGGCAACGCCGCTCGCGGCCAGGTGCGCCTCGGCCCGCTCGGCGACCGAGCGCGGACAGCGCTCATAGCCGAGGCCGGTTGCGGGCTCGGCGACATCGGCGATCAGGATCAGGCTCGGCTGGGCGCTGAACGGGTCGAGCACCGCGCTCTCGAGGTCGGGCTTCAAGAGCATGTCGGACTGGCTGACGTCGCGCCAGCCGGCGATCGCCGAGCCGTCGAACAGCATCCCCTGCTCGAGCAACTCCGCGCTCACGCTCGGCGCCGCGAAGCCGATGTGCTGCCAGCGGCCGCGCAGATCGGTGAAGCGGACATCGACGGTCTGGACGCTCTCGCGCTCGATCCGCTCGAGCACGGCTTTGCGCGTCGGTCGGCGCATCGGCCATGGTCACAACCCACCCCGCTCTGGCTCCGGAGCCGCCGCACGGCCGCCCGGAGAGGCTCCGGCCCCCTCTTTACGCGACCTCGCGGCCGGCGCAAAGCTCGCGCGCCACGCGGGCCTCCGCCGAGATCCACCGCCGCGCTCCACCGCCTGATCCGCGCTCGCCATCGCAATTTCGTCTGACGCCCGTCGCCGCCTGCCCGGCGCTCGCTCCACGTCTTGACCAACCATAGGTGTGCCCCGGCACACCCCTAGTTCATGCAGTCCCGATGTTGCGACCCAGCCGAATCGCCGTCGGAGCCGCCTGGGACAAATATTCCTACAGTCATCATGCACGGATTCGACTGAAGTTTCGCGAATCTGTAGCGAGGCATGCGCCACATGTGAGGCCTGATTGACTTTTCGGGCACGGTTCTGCCCAAGTTGCGTGCAACCTGGAGGCGGATGGAGGCACGCATCAATCGGCCTCGATTTTGACCGGAATCCCAGACATCCTGCGGCACACGGGCCTGTCTGCCGAAAGTCTGACGATTTCCATGCCTCGGCCATTCTCCTGATTGCAGACGTAGAACAAGCCGAAAAATTATTTTAGATCAGAGGCTTACCGGACACGCAGGAATGTGCTGGAAACGCTACACATTTGCGCAACTCAAGCATCATCATGCACGCCTGGAGGTACAGGCTTGCGCCGCTTTCTCTACCAATGGGCTTGATGCTTCGAGCGTGACCTCAAGATCGGACTGTGGAAATCGGCTGTTCCCGCCACGACCATGACGCCCGAGCAGTTCATCGCCAAGTGGCAGGCGGTCGACCTCAAGGAGCGTGCGGCGGCGCAATCGCACTTCAACGACCTGTGCGGGCTGCCGGGCGAGCCGAAGCCGACCGATGCCGACCCCAAGGGCGAGTGGTACTGCTTCGAGCGCGGCGCCACCAAGACCACCGGCGGCGAAGGCTGGGACGAGCCCGCGGTCCCAAACGTCCGCCGACGCCGGCCGGACCCTTGAAAAGGTGACCCAGTTTTCTCCTCAGGCGGACGTCGAGCGGGCGAATCGCGGCCTTCCGGACTCGCAACCGCGTCCCTGAGGCGCCCTTCACCTATACCCAGCTCGTCTCGGCCCTGATTTTCGGTTACCTCGTGAGGCCTTCTTCGCTCTCGCCTTGTTCTCCCTTCGAAGTTTCCAATTATCTATCTTCGTACAGAGTCTGCCTACAACATGATATCGAAATTTTCCAGAGTCTACCCAATGGATCGCGTCCATCTTGTCAACGTTGAACGTTTGTCCTCGCCACTGATCTAGATCATGGACAGAAAACGACCTCGCTGATAAGTTACCTTCATCTTTTTGGCTTCGCAGGAATTCCTCAAGCGTGGCCTTTGACTCGATTCAACTCCTTGGTAAGCTGAAATTTACGAAAGAGCTTAACTTCGTAGTCGCGGGCATGGATCGGCACAACTTCGGCTTGTTGTCCATCGAAATCAAACTCGACCAGATATTTGACATTGGAACCGTAGGCCTTTTCCTTATATATTGAGCGAACGGGCCGTGCTACTGCCGTCATGTGATTTTTGAATAAGTCTGCAATTGGACTCCACCACGGAAAGTGAGGCATGACTGAATATTTTCCATCCGATGTTGAAAGAACTAGGTGTTTCTTAATTTTATCGCTGCTCATTGAGTCATTCAGCAAAATGCGTCTTGAGCCCACGTCATAAAATTCTATTGGACCGTACTCCTTATGGATAGCTGGCAAATGCATTCAAAATGAGCGGTGATTCTTCGAAGTTTTCGATTTCTAAGTAGCACGAATTGCCGATCTTAAGATATATTGCGAATATCTCTGTCTTTCATATTTTCAATAACAATGCTGCTTACATACCGATCATCGCAGGAAATACTCGACATGATTGAATACATCCCACGTATCTGAACTCCCGCCTTGAGCCGATATCGGCGAATCGTGTAGAAAAGCGCAACAAGCGAAATGACGAACGCAAAAGTCGAGTAAACGGTCGGTGTCATTTGATATCAGCAGTCGCAGTTCGATGGCATGACTATGTATCAGCAGAGCCAGGGCGACATTCGGCGCGCTATGCGACGACGGCTTTGTAGACGAGGGCGAATACGCCGGCGGCGGTGGCAAGCGAGCCGGTCGCAGTCATGCCGAGGGTCCAGCGCATATAGGTCAGCGCGGTCTCGATCCGACCAAGGCGCCCTTTGATCTCCTGGGTCAGCTCTTTGATGTCGCCGACCTCCGCCGCTGCCCGCTTGGCCATCTCGTCGTCGACGCCGGCCGCCTTGAAGGCACTGAAGACATCGCCCGCGATGATCGTCATGTTCAATCCTCCGCGAGGATCCGCGCTCGGCTCAGCATAGCCGGTTTCGAAGGATGTGGGAACGAGGCGGCGGCGGGCCACGGGTCAGGCCGGGCGGACGCTGCCCAGCTCGGCAGGCCACCGCCTCGGAGGGCGCGCGGGTCGATCCAGGGTGGTGGCCGTGAGAGATCGCGGCGACGCAAAGTCCGCACCTGGGCGCAGGATCGTTTTTCGGGGCGTTAACCGAACCTTAACGATTGGCCATTAACGTCTTTTTCGGGTGGTCCATGCGACCGTGGGAATCCGTGCCCGGCCCAAAGCCGGAGGGTCGGGGTGGCTGGGCGTAGGCGCGGCCGGCGAAGGGGAAGGCTTCGAGCGGGCATCGGGGCGAAGGGGAAGGCTTCGGGCGGACATCGAGGGGCCGGTGGTCTCGAGGATCCTCTCGATGTCGCTACGGAGCCAGCCGTCTCAGGTTGGTGATCGCTCGGTTCCTGCGGCTCGGGGGGTGGGTTGAAGGTGAGGCGGACGTCGACGCCGTGGTGGCCGTCGATCTCGAGGCGGGCGTCGAGCTGGCCGGCGAGCGCCCGCATCACGTCGAGGCCGATCGTGCGCCGGTCGCGGGTGCGGGCGGCGACGTCCATGCCGATGCCGTCGTCGGCGATCCGGAGCACAGGGTGATCGCCGTCCTGCCAGGCTTCGAGGGTGATCGTGCCGGGCCGCCCGGTCGGGAACGCGTGCTTGAGGGCGTTGGTCATGGCCTCGGTCACGAGCAGGGCGAGCGGCGAAGCCCGCACCACCGGCAGCGGCCAGGCGTGGAGCGAGCTCGAGAGGGCGACGCGGTCGGCCGCGCCATAGAGCTTGATCACGTTCTGGCCGAGGCTCGGGAGCAGGCGGGCGAGGTCGATCCGGTCGAGGTTGCTCTCGCGGTAGAGCTGGTTGTGGACCATGGCCAGCGCCTGGATCCGGGCCTGGGCGTCGCGCAGCGCATCGCGGACCGGACCTGCGGCGTGCTTGCTCATCTGCAGGTTCAAAAAGCTGGTCATGACCTGCAGCGTGTTGCGCACGCGGTGGTGCACCTCGGCGAGCAAAGTGTCGCGTTCGTCGAGCGCCTGCTGCAGCTCCGACTGCAGGCGGCGCTCGCGATGCAGCTCCGAGCGCAGCCTGGTGAGGCGCTCCTCGAGCCCCCGGAAAGCGCGCGAGGCCGGGTGGCGCTCGACGCAGCGCAGCGCGATCAGCCGCTGGTCGTCGGCGCGCACGGCCGCGGCGTAGGCGTAGACTCTGAGCGGGCCCGCGGGAGTGACCAGGGTGAGCCGCCCCGGCACCGGCGCGCCGCTGGCCGAGGCCCGCTGCAGAAAGCGCACCGTCGCCGCCGGCTCGCCGGCCACGAAGTCGAGCGCCGGGTGCTCCAGCAGGTCCTCCCGGCGCCAGCCGAGGAGCCGTCCCGCGCGCTGGTTCGCGAGCCGGATCGTCAGCCGCTCATCGAGCAGCAGAAGAGCTTCCGGCGACAGGTCGAACATGGCCAGCCACACGCTCTCGGGCAGCGCCATCGGCCAGCTGCCTTCCTGGCGAGCCGGCCTCAGCCGCCCGCCTCCGGCGCGATCTCGGCCTCGGGGAAGTACTCGCGACCGTCGGCGGCGAGGGCGGCTTCGGTCGGCTTCAGATGGACCACCACGCGACAGCCGGGATGGCCGCGGGCAATCGTCTCCTGGAGCTCGACCTTGGCGAAGCCCAGATGGTGGGCGGCGATGCTGCCGAACACGTTCGAGGTCATCATGCACATCGACGGCCGGCCCGCGACCATGGCGCCGAACGGACAGGCGCGGTTGCCGAGCACAATCTGCTCGTCGTCCTCCGAGATGACGTAGAAATCGCCCGCGATCCGCCGCTTGAGGTCGACCAGGACGGCCGCCACCTGGGCCCGGTCGAGCCGCTCGAGCTGCAGCGCCGCCCGGTAGTTGCGGTCGATCGCGGTCCCGATCGCGCTGCCGACCAGGCTCATATAGCCGCTGGTCTCCTCGAGCCCGATCACGTCCTCGAGCGTGCCCGCGAGCTCGCGGATCAGCGCCCGCAGGAAACGGTCGCGATCGAGGGGCACCGCGGCCCGCTCGAGATTTCTGCTGCTATCGCCCGCCATCACCGTCTCCCGCGCGCACCGATCCCTGGAGATAACGCGCGGCCGCCGCTTCGGTTCCCGGCGTCAGACCGATCGGCCCAGACTCTGGCCGGTGATCTCCTTCAGCTTGGTCAGCAGCTCGGCGCGGTGGCGATCGGCGTCGTCGGGCGAGGCGTAGGTGGCGAGCGCGTGGGCGATGGTCACCTTGAGCGCCTCGCTGTCGAACGGCTTGGCGACCACGAACGCGGGCTCGAGGCCGCTGCCGGTGAGCAGGCGCTCGGGATAGCCGGTCACGAACACGATCGGCACGCTGTAGGTCTCGAGGATCGTCTGCGCCGCCATGATGCCGTCGCCGCCGTCCTCGAGCCGGATGTCGGCCAGCACCAGGCCCGGCTTGAGCTGCTCGGCGAGCGCCACCGATTCCTTCTGGCTGCCGGCCATGCCGGCGATCCGGTGGCCCATGTCCTCGACGATGCGCGCGATGTCGCTGGCGACGATCTGCTCGTCCTCGATGATCAGCACCGGCACCGAGACCTTGCTCAACAGATCGCTCCTGGCCTTGGCCACCGAACCGCGCACCTGGTCGACGGTGAGACCCAGGATGAACGCGGTCTGCTCGTAGGTGAACTCCTCGACCACGACCAGCGCGATGGTGCGCCGCTCCGTGCCGGGCAGGGTCGCGAGCCCCTGCTTGACCCGCTCGGTCAGCTCGACCGCGGCCAGCCCGCTGTCCTCCGCGATCGTCTCGTGGACCTTGGTCCAGGCCGCGTGGAAGGCGCGGAACAGCTGCACCCTGAGGTTCTCGCCCGCGAGCCACTCGGGCTCGGCGACCACCAGCTCGAGGCACAGGCGCACGAACTCGTCGCCGATCGGCTGCGAGCCGGTCAGCAGCCGCGCGTGCCGGCGCAGATAGGGGATGTGTTCGAGGATCTCGTCCGGTGTGCCGCCCATGTCTGGTGCCCTCGTGCGAGGCGACCTCGTGGCCTGCCTCCGGGATCGGGGCCGCGCGTCGCGCCGATGACCGCTGGCCGCAGGATCAAATGGGGCTCGGCGCGCCGTTCGGGAAGGAATCTTCGGTCGGCACCGAACCTCCAGCTTGATCCAGATACGGTGGAAGCTTATGCGTACGCAAGCAGTTCCTTGGCCCACAAGGTCGCGGGTCGAGGACGTAGGAGACAGCATCGGCAGGCAGCGCCCGGCATTCGGGCGCCGGTCCGATGGCGATCGTATGCCCAAGCAGAGACGCACCCGTCGCCGCGGGCGGGTGGACAACGACGATCCCCTGGTGCGGGCGCTCCGCGAGGTCGCCGACGAGGCGCTCGAGGAAACCGTGCCCGACCGGCTGCTGGAGGTGATCCGGGCGGCGCGGCGCCAGCCAGCCGGTGGCGGCGGGCCCGAAGCCCCGGCCACGCCGGACGCGCCTCCGGACGAGGCGAGCTGACCACCCGCCGCGCGCAGGGTGGCCGGCACTCCGCTCCGCGAGTTGTCATCATTCTGACATCAAAGTGCGCTGGCTGGGAGCCAGGCCGGCGGCAGGCGCGTCCCGGCAGCCCGCATGGGGCGAAGGGGCGCCGCGTCTGCGCGCGCGGCAACCTTCGGCCGGCCGAACTCGGGCCGGCAAGATGGGGAAAGGGAAGGACATGTCGACCATGACCGTCCGCGGGGCCGCGCACCGGATCGAGCGCTTCGGCCGCCTGCTGGGCCTCGCTGCCCTCGCCACGGCCGCGTTTGCCGGTCCCGGCGCCGCCGCGGGGGCCGAGCCCTTCGCCTTCGGCCTCTGGGGCGACATGCCCTACGCCAAGGCGCACGATGAGCCCAAGATCGCGCCCCTGATCGCCGCCATGAACGCCTCCGACATCGCCTTCTCGATCTACGACGGCGACCTCAAGGACGGCAGCTCGAAGTGCACCGACGACGTCTTCACCGACGCCATCAAGATGTTCGACGCCTTCCAGAAGCCGATGATCTACGTTCCGGGCGACAACGAGTGGACCGACTGCCATCGCACCAACAACGGCGGCTACGACAACCTCGAGCGCCTGGCCCACCTGCGCCAGGTGATGTTCGCGGGTCCCGAGAGCTTCGGCGCGACCAAGATGGCGCTCGACCACCAGGGCAAGCCGGGCGACCAGTTCGCCGAGAACACCCGCTTCGTCTACGGCGGCATCGTGTTCGTCGGCCTCAACATCCCGGGCTCCAACAACAACAAGGTCAAGAGCGATCAGGAGTGCACCGGCAAGAGCGCCCGCACGCCCGCGCAGTGCGCCGCTGACAACGCCGAATACGCCGAGCGCGACGCCACCAACATCGCCTGGATGCAGGCGGCGTTCGCGATCGCCAGGCAGGACGGCGCGCCGGGCATCGTGCTCGTGCTCCAGGCCGATCCCGGCTTCGACCTGCCGGAGACCGAGGACCAGAACGAGCGCGACGCGCCGACCCGCGACGGCTACACCGCCTTCCTCGACCGGCTGGTCGCGGAGACCCGGGCCTTCCCGGGCCAGGTTCTGTTCGTGCACGGCGACACGCACTTCTTCAAGCTCGACAAGCCCTTGATCCGGCAGAACGACCTGCTCGAGAACTTCACCCGCCTCGAGACCTTCGGCAGCCCGAACGTGCACTGGGTCAAGGTGACCGTCGACCCGACCGACCCCGACCTGTTCACGATCCACCCGATGCTCGTCAAGGGCAACTGAGCCACCATGCCTCTCCGCTTGCCCGCGGCCGGTCGAACGACGTGTCCCGTGCTGGCAGGCAGCGGCAAGCTCGATTCCGATGTCGCTCTTATCTGGTACCCCCCGCGCGCATCCGCACGGCAGCCGCGGGGCGGATGTCCGTGTAGTCGACGGTAAAGGGCCGGCCGGCGAACGTCACCCACAGATAGTTGACCGCATAGCGAAAGCCGATGGTCAGCATGCCTTCGGCCTTGAGCCGCCGGCCGGAGGCATACATCGGCAGGCCGAAAGTCCAGCGCACGGCGCCGACCCGGGTGAGGCGACGCGCGACGTCGGTATCCTCACCGTAAAAGGCGATGGTCCGGTCGTAGCCGCCGACCGCGAGCCAGGCCGAGCGCCGAAAGACGAAGTTGCCGCCCTGCACCATGGAACCGATGCGCAGGACATGCCGGTTGACGAGGTAGACGAAATACGCGCCATAGTAGAATATTTGCACAAGAAATCGCCCGAATCGGGACAAATCATAGTAGATAAAGGGTCCGCTGAGGGCGACCAGGTTCTGATCGGTCTCGAAGGCGGTCAGAACCGTCCTGATCCAGCCCGCGGGCAGCAGCGTGTCGGCATCGACGTTGGCGACCAGTTCAGCCGACGATGCCATCAGCCCGGCGTGCCGCGCCTGGACCAGGCCCTTGACGGGCTCATCGACCACGCGAACCTTCGGGAAGGCGGCGGCGATCTCACGAGTCCGGTCGGTCGATGCGTTATTGACGACGACCACCTCCGCAGCGCAGCCGGAGGTCGCAATGTCCCGCAGGATCGACTCCAGGCAGGGCCCGATCAAAGCTTCTTCGTTGTATGCGGGAACGATGAAGGCGAGCTCCATCATCCGCCTTACCTTCCCGGCCTGGCCTCAAGCGTGAGGCGTCGGGGTGTCAACGGCCGGGCACCGGCGAGGGAGCGATAGATCTCCTCGAACCGCGCGGTGATCGTCTCCGGATCGAACACGGCGACGCTGGCCAGAGCCTCATGGGACATGCGTGATCGCAGATCCGAGTCACGAAATAGGGCGAGGATCGGCGGAAGGAAGGCCCGTGCATCCTTGGCATCGACGAGAAAGCCGGTCTTGCCGTCTGCGACGTACTCGACCAGCCCTCCAGCCCGGGCGGCGACCACCGGAAGGCCGCAGGCCATGGCCTGTAGCATCGTCATGGATTGCGTTTCCGAGCGGCTCGTCGTCAGGAAGATGTCGCCGGCGTTGATCGCCTCGACGAGCGGGGCGCCGCGCAGGACGCCGAACATCCGCACGCGCGACGCGAGGCCTCGGGCACGGACCCTCAACTCGAAGGTCGCCCGATAGGGGCCGTCGCCGACCACCGCGAGCTCCACATCGATCTGCGCGCAGACCCGCGCGAACACCTCGAGCGCGAAATCGAGGTTCTTTTCGACGGCGATCCGGCCGAACAGCAGGACCGTTGGGCGCTGCAGGCCGAGCCTCGCCCTGAGCTCGGCGCGCCGAGGCAACGGTTTGAAGATCTGCGAGGGGATGTGGTTCGACACGACTGCCGCCGGCCGGGCAAGGCCGTAAGCCTCGAGCTCCGCGAGCAGGCTGCGGCTGGGCGTCGTCACATAGGCGCAGCGGTTATAGTAGAGTGCCGCCGCTTTGCGCGCAGCGAAGCCGAAGGCGGCGTAGTCGAGGCCGACATAGTGGAGATAGTCGGCGGGAAAGGTGTGGTCGGTGCCGACGAGCGGCACGCCAAGACGCCGGGCCGCAACCATGGCAGCAAGGCCGAGGGTCGAACAGCTGTGGGTGTGCACGACATCGGGCACGAAGCACCGCAGGTCCCGGAGCATGCCGAAGGGCGAGACCAGGGCGAGCCCGCCGCCCGACCCGGGCACGGCCCAGGCCGGCCGCCGAAAGACGGTGGCATCCGGCGCCGCACCCGGCAGATCGGGCGCATAGATCCGGACCGCATGGCCGCGCCCGAGCAGGGTTCTGGCGAGGAGATCCACCGAATCCGCCACCCCTGAGACCTGGGGCAGATAGATGTCGGTGGCGAGGGCGATCCGCATGGTGCGCCCGAGCTCAGGGCCCGCGCTCAGACGGGGGGGTCAAGCGTCGGTTGAGCCAGGAGCCGACGACAACATGCATCATGGCCAGAAGCACGGCCGCGGCCGCGATCAGCTGCGCGTAGTGCGAGATCGAGGCCACCGCCCTGAAGTACGAACCAAGGTAATAACCGAGCGCCAGGAACGCGCTGTACTGGATCATCGTGACCGGGATCGCGTAGCTCGCAAATCGCCAGATCGGCAGGCCGGTCAGGCCCGCCGTCATGAGGAACGGGATCGACAGCCCGTAGCTGAGCTTGCTGACGACCATGGTCTTGAGGCCGTGTTGGCGCCAAAGGTCATGCATGAGCTGGGTCGGGCGGCCCAGGCGGTCGCACCTCAGCCAACGGCCCAAGGAACCGCTGCGAGCTGCCCGTTGACCGATCAGGAAGCAGGTGAAGTCGGGAAGGATATCGCCCAACATCAAAAGCACAAACGCGGATTCGATGTCGAACAGGTCGCGCGCCGCGAGCGCCCCGACGACCAACGCGACCAGAGGTCCCTCAAGACATGCCAACGGCAAGATGATCCAGTATCGATACTCCAGAATCAGGTGCCCGAGGGTGAGTGATACGGTCATCGAAGCATAACCGAGGGAGTTCGATGCCTGGTCCACGGCTCTGAGCGCATGACTGTATGAGACATAGCGACTTGGGCACGCGCATCAAGGGCGCGCGGAGCGGGCGCAGCGGGGACCCCGCCGGCGCCGGCCGGGCCCTGCCAGAGCTGCCGTCGTACCGGCGCCGGATGACCTGCTCCAGCACTTCACCCGCCTCGAAGGGGAGGAAAGGTGGGAAATGGATCTTCAATCGGGCAAGGGGTGGTTGCTCAGTAGTCGCTGCCGGGGCCGGGAGAATTCTTCAGGAACACAATCTCAGAGGTTCAGGTCCTCGGCCAGCGGGTCGGCGGTGGCCAACCGCTTGCCCTTGCCCTGATCGAGCTCGGCCACGGTCTTGCGCATGGCGGCGTCCGGCGCCTCGTCCTCGGAGGGCACGAAGGCTTGTCAGCGATGCGTGGCAGCAACGGCGGAGGGCATCAGCCCAAGCCAGCGCCCCCGGCGCGCTGGCCATCGACGCTCCAGGCGCCGGGGCCGGCCACGCAGAAGTAGAGGAACACGAAGCAGAACAGGATCGCGGCGTCGCCGCCGTTGAGCGCTGGAAAGAAGGCTTTGGGCGCATGCGCCATGAAGTAGGCGAACGCCATCTCGCCCGCGAGCAGGAAGGCGACCGGCCGGGTGAACAGGCCGACCAGGATCAGGAGGCCGCCGAAAAACTCGAGCACCGCCGCGAGCCCGAGCAGCGAGAGCAGCGGCGGGCCCGCGCCGCCGATCGGCGGCGGAAAGCCGAACAGCTTTTGCATGCCGTGCTCGATGAACAGCAGCGCCACCATGATCCGCAGCACCGCCAGCATGCGCGGGGCCCAGATATTGTCCGGATCGAAGGTCACCTGTCATCCCTCCTCATGGTTGCCCGATCGATGTGCCTTGCTTGCGCAAGCTTGGCAAGAGCATCCCGGGCCGCGGCGCGTCCGGGCCCGAGCGGGCGCCCGTGCGCCATCGCGCCGGACATCCGACCAGGCGGCGATCGGCGGGCCTGCGGAACCGCGCCGCTGCGGGGCTGGCGGCAGGGCACCGGGGTGATAGAGTTCGAGACCCGCCGGCGCCTGACTTTTGGGTCGGCGGCGTCAGGAAGAGGAATGGAGTGAGGCCCGTGCGCTTCGCCGAGCATCCGAAGACCAGCCCCTATCAGCAGGACCTGGGCAAGAACCCGGCCAACTACGCGCCCTTGACCCCGATCAGCTTCCTCGAGCGCGCGGCGGATGTGTATCCGGGGCGGACCGCGGTCATTCATGGCGCCTGGCGCGCCGACTATGCCGAGCTGCGGCGGCGCTGCCGGCGGCTCGCCTCGGCGCTCGTCGGCCGGGGCGTCCGGCCCGGCGACACGGTCGCGGTGATGCTGCCGAACGTGCCCGCCATGCTGGATGCGCACTACGGCATCCCGATGGCGGGCGCGGTGATCAACGCGCTGAACGTCCGCCTCGAGGCCGAGACCATCGCCTACATCCTGGACCACGCCGAGGCCAAGGTCCTGTTGACCGACACCGAATACGCCCCGGTGATCGAGGCGGCGCTCGCACAGGCACGGCGGCGGCCGCTGGTCGTCGACGTGGTCGAGACCGAGTTCGAGGTCGCGGGCGAGCGCCTGGGCGAGCTCACCTACGAGCAGCTTCTGGCCGAGGGTGATCCGGGCTTCGAGCCGCTCCTGCCGGCCGACGAGTGGCAGGCGGTAGCCCTCGGCTACACCTCGGGCACCACCGGCCGGCCGAAGGGGGTGGTGACCCACCACCGCGGCGCCTATCTGAACGCGATCGGCGACATCCTGGTCTGGGACATGGGCCTCAACCCGGTCTACCTCTGGACGTTGCCGATGTTCCATTGCAACGGCTGGTGCTTCCCCTGGGCGGTGGCCTTGCAGGGCGGGACCCAGGTGTGCCTGCGCCGGGTCGAGGGCGCGGCCATCTACGCCGCGCTCGCCGAGCATCGGGTGACCCACCTGTGCGGCGCACCGGTGGTCATGGGCATGATCATCAACGCGCCGCCCGAGCAGCGGCGCCCCTTCGCGCACCCCGTCAACATGATGACCGCGGCCTCGGCGCCGCCGGCCGCGGTGCTGCAGGCGATGGCCGCGCTCAACATCAAGGTGACCCACGCCTACGGCCTGACCGAGGTGTACGGGCCCGCGACCGTCTGCGCCTGGCAGGGCGCATGGGATGCGCTGCCGCGCACAGGAGCAGGCGCGGCTGCAGGCCCGCCAGGGCGTGCGCTATCCGGTGCTCGAGGGGCTCGAGGTCATGGATCCGCAGACCCTGCAGCCGGTCGCGCGCGACGGCCAGACGATCGGCGAGATCATGATGCGCGGCCACGTCGTCATGAAGGGCTATCTCAAGAACCCCGAAGCCACTACGGCGGCGTTCGCCGGCGGCTGGTTCCATACCGGCGATCTCGCCGTGATGCACGCCGACGGCTACGTCGAGATCAAGGACCGCTCGAAGGACATCATCATCTCGGGCGGCGAGAATATCTCCTCGATCGAGGTCGAAGGGGCTCTCTACCGGCATCCGGCGGTGCTCGAGGCCGCCGTGGTCGCGCGCCCGGACGACCGATGGGGCGAGACCCCTTGCGCGTTCGTCACTCTGAAGTCCGGGATGACGACTTCGGAGCAGGAGCTGATCGACCACTGCCGCACCGTGCTCGCCCATTTCAAATGCCCGCGGACCGTGATCTTCGCCGAGCTGCCCAAGACCTCGACCGGCAAGGTCCAGAAGAACCTGCTGCGCGAGCGGGCGCGGGCGCTGTGATGGCCGGCGGTGCCACGGCGCTTTCGTGCTACCTTATGCGCACGACCTCGGCTGGGTGAGTTCGGGATGGCGACGCAGATCGAGACGACCGCGCGGACCCTCTACGAGGAGGACCCCTACCTCTGGGCGCAGGCCCAGGCGGCGCTCCTGCGCGAGCAGCGGTTCGGCGAGCTCGATCTCGCCAATCTGATCGAGGAGGTCGAGGACTTGGCTGGGGCGATGTGGCGATCGGTCCGCAACCGGACGATCACGATCATGATGCATTTGCTCAAGCTGCAGCATTCGCCGGCGACCGACCCGCGGCTCGGTTGGCGTGAGACGATCCGGACGCAGCGCACCCGGCTCCTGAATGACCTCACCCCATCGCTGCGTCGTGAGCTGGCGGGTGAGCTGGCCGAGCTCTACGCCCGGGCGCGGCACGATGCCGACGCGTCGCTGCGCGATCATGGCGAGCACGCGGCCGCGGATGCCCTGCCGGCGGCCTGCCCCTACGGGCTCGAGCAGATCGAAGGCGACTGGCTGCCGTGACGGCTGCGCGGTGGCCGGGACGAAGCCCGGGACCCGCGACGTTTCGGCGCCTGATCCTGGATCAGTGCTCGCGGACGACCTCCCAGGTCGGATTGCGGACGCCGCGGGGCCAGCGCAGCTGGTATTCGGCGCCGTCGTCGAACCAGACCCGGAACACGAACCGCTCGGCCGACCACACGCCCTGCTCCGGGCCGTGCTCGCGCTCCAGCTGGGCGATCAGGGACCTCAGGCTCGCATGACTGAGCGACATGGCATCCTCGTATCCGACGGGCGTGCGGTCCGCTCGGCGGCGGACCTGGCCCGGGTGATAGTCGCAGGGTTCGGGTTAGAAAGCAGCCGGCGGCGGCGGTATCATGGTAAGCAATTGGTAAAGATGTGCCGGCCTCAGGGTCAGAGCGGGCCCGCCAGCAAGGTCGCGGCGATCGCCGCCCATTCTGCCGGCAGAGGTTCTGTGCACACGGGCCGGCCCGCGCGCCGATACCAGTAGCCGGCGTTGGCGAGATCGCCCTCGACCCGGTGCAGATAGGCGTGCACCCAGGCGCCCGCCGCGTCGTCCTGGGCCTGGGCCAGGCGATGGGCGGCCGGCCAGTCGCCGTTGGCCTCGTGCCACAGCGCCTGGAGCGCCGGGTCCAGCCCGGCTGGCGGTGCGGCCGCGGGCAGCGAATCCCGGAAGGCCTCGAGGGTCATCGACGACATGGCGCGCTCACCACTGGGCTGATCCCTGGCCAGGCTGTGCAATCCGGCCGTGCAGGCTTAGCACCGATCCGCCGGTCTGACGACCGCGCAGCACCCTCCGGCCCCAACTCAGGGGACTGCGGCGAGTGCTCCGGCGCCGTAGAGGAAATTCAGAACCTCGCTCGCACCTACGGCGATCAGCGCCCCCCCGGCCGGCGCGTCCGCGTTGCCGCTGCCGACGCCGACCACCCGGTCGCCGAGAAACCACGGCAGGCCTTCGGGCCGGGCGGGCGGCGCCCTGACCTCGACCTGTGCGAGCTGAGCAGAGCCTGGCCCGGCGACGCCCGACCCGGCATGGGCGTTCCGGTAGCGGCCCGGGATCAGGATCACGCCGGCGCCCTCGGCGAGCGCGATTGCCTCGACCGGCTGGCCGGGCGGCAGCGGAGGGCCCTCGTAGAACGCGACCGGCGGCCCCGGGTGGGCCACTTGAACCAGGGCCAGATTGCGCGCCGGGTCGGCGCGTGCGACCAGCCCGAGCACGCGCGCGCCATCGGCGGTCGCGATGTCGACGACCGAGCTGCGATCGACCAGCTGCGCCGTGGTCAGCACCAGATCGGCGCGCACGTAGACCCCGCCGCCGCTTCGGGCCCCGGCACCGACCCGGACCACGCTTGCCACCCGCGGGTCGGGGCCTGCCGCGGTGGTGGGTCCCGCCCCGGGCGCAAGCTCGAGATCGCCGGCGGGCGGCCCCCCGGCGGCCCGCAGGCGGCCATCGAACGCGAGGCTGGCCGGGCGATTGGCCCGATCCGACCAGAGCCGCGCCGAGCCGGGCGGTGCCGATCCGGGCTGGTCCGCAAGCGCTCCGGCGAGCCGTCCGTCCCGGCCCACGGTCGCCGCGAGCGGATCGTCGCCGGCGGCCGTCTGCGCGAGCGGATCAGCACCGGCGTCCGTTTCAGCGAGCGGGCCGTCCGCAGGACCCGGCTGCGCGATCTGGTCGTCGAGGCGGGCGGGGTTGGGGGAGGTTCGGTCGTGGTGGAGGTGTCTGCGAGTTGGTGCCCGGTCTGGGGCGGGGTCGAACGCGGCCGCCGAGGGCAAGGGCTCGAGGGCCACGGTCGCGGGTTCAGGCTGCTCGAGGGCGGCGATCGAGAGGTCGGATGCCGGTGCGGGCGCCGCGTCGCGCAACGCGGCCGCGATCGCCGACAGCTGGAGGCTGGGCGGCGCGCGCTGCCAGCGCTCGAAGTCGTCCTGGGTCAGGCTGCCCGCGGCGTTGGTCTCGTGGTCCTTGTCGCGCGGGTCCAGGCCGTCCAGGATCTCGAACTCGCGCCGCTCACGCTGACGGAGTTCGGCCCGCCAGACGCGGCCGTGGGACTGGTCGACCAGGGCCACCGGAATGGTCGCCTCCTTGCCGGCCAGGACGACCTGGCGCTCGAACTGATACGGCTCGTACAGCGGGCGGTCGATCGAACGCGGGATCGCCGCCAGGGCGGTCGTCGCCTCATCGAGTTCGCGCTCGTGGCTGCCCTGGCTGAAGCCCGAGATCACGCCGCCAACCAGCATCCCGAACAGATCGAGCAGCGGGTCGCCGACCTTCACGATGCCCGGCCCGTCGTTCTTGGTCGCGCGCTCCGCCTGACGCAGCCGGAGCTGGGCGGCATCGTAGTCGGGATTGCGCTCGGTGCGCACGCCGCTCTGATAGAGCGAGCGCACGCTGTCCTGGCTGATCAGACGCTGCCCGATCCGCTGATCCCGGGCCGGCTCCACCAGCAGCAGGCAGGGCGTATGGACGATCGCCGGATCGGTCCGCTCGTGGACCTCGAGCGGCAGATCGGCCGCGACCGTCACGCTTGGCGATGCCAGCCAGTCGTGGCTGGGCCGGACCACGGCGATCGGCGGATGCTCGTTGGCATTGAGACGGCCGGCCTTTGCGACCTCGGCCAACAGTTCGAGCTTGGCCTGACAATCCGGCGCCTTGGCCCAGTCGACCGCCGGCCACGCCGGGCTCGGAACGGTCGCGGCCGAGGCGGCAGGCGCGGCCGGTGCGGGCGGCCGCGGCTCCGACGTGATCGCCTGACAGGCCGCGAGCCACCCGGCCAGCAAGACGCCCACGAGTCCGAGCGGAGCGCGCTTCGCCATGGTTCGAGCCTCTCCGGCTCGGTTAACCGGCGGTTAACCTTTTCTACTTTAGATTAGAATGAATCGTGTGGCAATTCAACCTGAGAAGGATCCTCATGGACCGAAGATGACCCCTCCACCGCGCTCGCGGTGCTTCGGTGGCCGCGTGGCCGCAAGTCGGATCGGCGCGCGTCTGCGGTGGGCGGCGGGTGGATCGGCGGCGGCGCGTTCGCCGAACACCGACGGCGACCCTTGCCCGGACGCCCGCGAGCGGCTCAGGCGTAGCGCTCGATCGTGCCGGCGACTTCGTCGAGCACGCCCTCGAGCAGCGCCTCGTCGTCCGCCTCGACCATGATCCGGATCAGCGGCTCGGTGCCGGACGGCCGCACCAGCATGCGGCCGTGGCCGTTGAGCCTCGCCTCGGCGGCCGCGATGCACTGCCGGACGGCCCCCTCGTCGAGCGGCCGGCCGCCGTTGAGGCGGCAGTTGCGCAGCCGTTGCGGCAAGGGTTGGAAGACCCGGCCGAACTCGCTCATCGGCCGGTCCTGGCGGCGCATCACGGCCAGGATCTGCAAGCCGGCGAGCAGGCCGTCACCGGTGGTGGCGAAGTCGGTCATGATGATGTGGCCGGACTGCTCGCCGCCGAGATTGTGGCCTGAGGCGCGCATGTGCTCGACCACGTAGCGATCGCCGACCTGGCTCCGGTAGAGGGTCAGGCCGCGCTCGCGCAGATAGCGCTCGAGCCCGAGGTTGGCCATCGTGGTGCCGACCACGCCGCCGCCCCTGAGCAGGGCCTCGGCCTGCCAGCTGTGGGCGAGCAGGGCGAGCATCTGATCGCCGTCGATCAGCAGGCCCCGCTCGTCGGCGAGCACGATCCGATCGGCGTCGCCGTCGAGGGCGATGCCGAGATCGGCTTGATGCTCGAGCACGGCCGCGCACATCGCCTGCGGCTGGGTCGAGCCACAGCGGGCATTGATGTTGAAGCCGTTGGGACTGGTGCCGAGCTCGATGACGTCGGCGCCGAGCTCCCACAGCACCTTCGGCGCGACGCCGTAGGCCGCGCCATGGGCACAGTCGATCACGATCTTGAGGCCATTCAGGGTCATGCCTCGGGGCAGGCTCGCCTTGAGCGCCTCGATGTAGCGGCCGCGGGCGCCTTCGAGGCGCACCGCCCGCCCGAGCAGGCTGGGCTCGGCCAGGCCGGCTTCGGTCGCGGCGCGCATCCGCTCCTCGATCGCGAGCTCGATGTCGTCCGAAAGCTTGTAGCCGTCCGGGCCGAACAGCTTGATGCCGTTGTCCTGATAGGGGTTGTGCGAGGCCGAGATCATGACGCCGAGATCGGCCCTGAGCGAGCGCGTCAGCATCGCCACGCCGGGCGTCGGCAGCGGCCCGAGCAGGGTCACGTCCATGCCCATGGCGATGAAGCCGGCGGTCAGCGCCGGCTCCAGCATGTAGCCCGAGAGCCGCGTATCCTTGCCGATCACGACCCGATGGCGATGGTCACCGCGGGTGAAGTAGCCACCGGCCGCCAGTCCCAGCCGCAACGCGATTTCCGCGGTCATCGGCGGCTGGTTGGCCGTGCCGCGAATCCCGTCGGTGCCGAACAGCTTACGAGCCATGCGAATCCCCGCAGCAGAGGTTTTGCGCTCGAGAGGTTAGACGTAAGCGACGCCGCGACCAAGCCGCCGACTGATATCTCGGTATCGCAATTCTAGCACAGCAAGGCTTGCCAAATCTGCAAGCATTGTCGGGTCGCGGCGACATCGTGCACCCGGACCACCGCAACCCCTTGGGCTGCGCCGGCGAGCGCGGCCGCCAGCGATCCCGGCAGGCGCTCGGCCGCCGGCGCTTCTCCGGCCAGACGCGCGATGAAACTCTTGCGAGATACCCCGAGCAGGAGCGGGCTCCCCAGACCGAGGTAGAGTCCGAGCCGGCTCAGGATCTCGACGTTGTGCGCGACCGTCTTGCCGAAGCCGATGCCGGGATCGAGCAGCAGCCGCCGCCGGTCGAAGCCGGCCGCGGCCCAGGCCCGCGTGCGCTGCTCGAGATGGTCGAACACATCGAGCGCGGCGGCGATGTAGCTCGGCTCCTGCTGCATGGTCGCGGGCTCGCCCTGGCTGTGCATCAGGACCACAAGGCCATCGCTCGCGCCCGCCACCTCGAGGCTGTCCCGGTCGTGGCGAAGCGCCGAGATGTCGTTGATCATGCGCGCGCCGGCGGCGATCGCGGCGCGCATCACCGCGGCCTTGCGGCTGTCGATCGAGACCAGGATGCCGCTCGCCGCGAGCGCCTCGACCACCGGCACGACGCGGCCGATCTCCTCCGCCGCCGAGACCGGCACCGCGCCCGGACGCGTGGATTCGCCGCCGACGTCGACGATGTCGGCGCCTTCCGCGTGCAGCCTCCGACCATGAGCGATCGCCGCGGCCGGCTCGAGGAAGCAGCCGCCATCGGAGAAGCTGTCGGGCGTGACGTTGACCACGCCCATGATCAGGGGCCGCCGGTCGGGCAGACCCGGCGGCCGGGGGAAGGCCCCGGTCAGCGCCGCGAGACGCTGGTCGAGGGCGGCCTCGAGCGCTTCGCCCCGCTCCCTGGCCCAGCCGGCAAGCGCTGTGACCGGCAGGACCGAGCGCGTGATCCGGTCGGCCGAACGGAGCCAGATCGCGACCGCGGTGAAGGCGGCGCCCCGGTCGCCGAGCGGCAGCGCGAAGCCGCCCTCGAGCGCCTGCCCTGCGGCGTCGCCATGCAGGATGCCAAGCGGCTGCAAATAGACGCGGGCGGTCGATGCGGGCGAGGGGATCGGATGCGCCCCCGGCTCGGCGGCGGCGAACCGCGCCGGCCCGGCGGGTTCGCCGGCAGCCGGCACCAGGTTCAGGCCGGCCCCTCAGGCCCCCGGCTGCGGGCTCGGCTCGAGGCCGCCGGTATCGTCCTTGGGTGGGGCCGTGGTCGGGACCGAGCCGCGCTTGCCGCCGGTCGGCGCGGCCGCGCTCGGCGGCTCGTGCGGCGGCGACTTCGGGACCGGCTCGCCGCGCAGCACGGCGCCGACCTCTTCGCCGGTCAGGGTCTCGTGCTCGAGCAGCGCGTTGGCGAGATCGTGCAGCCGGTCGAGGTTCTGGGCAACGATGGTCTTGGCGGTATCGAAGCCGGCTTCGACCAAGCGGCGGATCTCGGCGTCGATCAGCTGGGCGGTCGACTCCGAGACGTTCTTGGTCTGGGTGATCGAGTGACCGAGGAACACCTCCTGCTGGTTCTCGCCGTAGGCCATCGGCCCGAGCTTGTCGCTCATGCCCCATTGGGTGACCATGTGGCGCGCGATCTTGGTCGCCTGCTCGATGTCGGAGGCGGCGCCGGCGGTCACCTTGTCGTGGCCGAAGATCAGCTCCTCGGCGACCCGGCCGCCCATCGCGACCGCGATGTCGGCATTGAGCTTCTCGCGCGATACCGAGATGCGGTCACCGAGCGGCAGCCGCATGACCATGCCGAGCGCGCGGCCGCGCGGGATGATCGTCGCCTTGTGGATCGGATCCGAGGCGGGCGAGAGGTAGCCAACCAGGGCATGGCCCAACTCGTGGTAGGCGGTCAGCCGCTTCTCCTCCTCGGTCATGACCATGGAGCGCCGCTCGGCGCCCATCATGACCTTGTCCTTGGCCGACTCGAAGTCGGCCATGCCGACCATCCGCTTGCCGACGCGGGCCGCGAGCAGGGCCGCCTCGTTGACGATGTTGGCGAGATCGGCGCCCGAGAAGCCGGGGGTGCCGCGCGCGATCACCTTGGGATCGACGTCGGGCCCGACCCGCACCTTCTTCATGTGCACCTGGAGGATTTTTTCCCGACCGAGGACGTCCGGATTCGGCACCACGACCTGGCGGTCGAAGCGGCCCGGGCGCAAGAGCGCCGGGTCGAGCACGTCCGGCCGGTTGGTGGCGGCAATCAGGATCACGCCTTCGTTGGCCTCGAAGCCGTCCATCTCGACCAGCAGCTGGTTGAGGGTCTGCTCGCGCTCGTCGTTGCCGCCGCCTAAGCCCGCACCACGGTGGCGCCCGACCGCGTCGATCTCGTCGATGAACACGATGCAGGGCGCGTGCTTCTTGGCCTGCTCGAACATGTCGCGCACGCGGGACGCACCGACGCCCACGAACATCTCGACGAAGTCCGAGCCCGAGATCGTGAAGAACGGCACGTTGGCCTCGCCGGCGATCGCCCGGGCGAGCAGCGTCTTGCCGGTGCCGGGCGGGCCGACCAGCAGCACGCCTTTGGGAATCCGGCCGCCGACCTGCTGGAACTTCTGCGGGTTCTTGAGGAACTCGACGACCTCCTGGAGCTCCTCCTTGGCCTCGTCGATGCCGGCGACGTCGTTGAAGGTCACCCGGCCGTGCTTTTCGGTCAAAAGGCGCGCGCGCGATTTGCCGAAGCCCATCGCCTTGCCGCCGCCGGACTGCATCTGGCGCATGAAGAAGATCCAGACGCCGATCAAGAGCAGCATCGGGAACCAGGACACCAGCACGCCGAGCAAGGACGGCATGCTGTCGTCGACCGGCGCCGCCGTGATCCGGACACCGCGATCGGACAGGCGGCTGACCAGCTGCGGATCCTCGGGCGCGTAGGTGCTGAACGAGCGGCCGTCGGAGAAGTGGCCGGTGATGGTCGCGCCTTGGATGGTGACGTCGCGGACGCGGCCGTTGTCGACCTCGGCGAGGAAATCGGAGAACGCGAGATTAGCCTGCGGCCCCCGTCCGGACGGGTTCTGGAACAGGTTGAAGAGCGCGATCAGCAGCAGGCCGATGATGACCCAGAGCGCCAAGTTCTTGGTAAAGTTGTTCACCCACCTGCCTCGCCGCGGTAGAGCCCCGTTCGCCTTGCCCGCCAGCGGCCCAGCTTTGAGGCGCCACGCGAGCCACAATTCCAGCTTAGCTTAACATAAGCGATCCTGCCCCCGAAGCAAAGATCTCCGTGCCGCCGGCGCGCGCTCAGGCGTATGCAGCCAGCGGCGGACCGGCCGCAAACGGCGCTCCGGCAAGGGGTTGCGCCGGTTGGTAGCGGGCCTCGACGAGCAGCCGGCAGGCGTCATCGGGGGCCATCAGGCCGAGCGCGGGCACGGCCAGGAGCCGGTCGCCACGCCAGACCGCGGGCAGGCTTGCCCGCACCACGGCCGGCAGAGCGGCCGCCGGCGCCGGCGCCAGCGCGCCCCGCTGCCGCCAGCCGCCGGTGCCGAGCGCCCGGACCGAGAGACCCGCGACGCTCGCCGGTCAGGCGGACCGCAAAGCGGTCGTCCCAGCTTTGCCAGGCGCCCGACTGGGGCTCGAGCACCTCGGTGATCGCGCCCGCCTCACGGCACACCAGCAGCCGCTCGCCCCGGCGCAGCAGCCGGCAGCCCCCCAGCGTGCGCCCGGTCAGGCGTTGGTCGGCGCGGAGCTCGTCGAGCAGGCGGGCAAGGCGGGCCTGGCGGGGCGGATAGGGCCGGCCGCCGACCGCGAGCAGGGTCTGCTGCAGGGCGCGCCGCGCGCGCTCGACCGGCGCTGCGGCCAGCGCGGCCGGCGCCATGAGCACGAAACCGGCGGGAAAGATCCGCGCATGCTGCGCCAGCCAGGCGGCCAGCTGGCGCTCGCGGGCGGCGCGGGCGGTGCCCTGCCCGGCCGCCAGGCACGCAAGCTGCGCGACGTCGAGCCCCGCCGCACCGCGCAGCCGGGTGCGCGCGAATCCGGGGGCGCGATTGCTCGGATCGTCGAGCCAGGGCTGACCCAGGGCCCGAAGGTAGGCGAGCAGCGCCGACTTTGGGACCGTGAGCAGCGGCCGCAGCAGGCGGAGCCCGGCCAGCTCGCGCACCGCCGCCATGCCCGCGAGCCCGTCCGGGCCGCTGGCGCGCGCCTGGCGCAGGGCCACGGTCTCGGCCTGGTCGTCGAGGTGATGCGCGCTCAAAAGGTGGAGGACGCCCGCCGCCCGGCACCAGTCGCCGAGCAGACGGTAGCGGGCGGTCCGCGCCGCCGCCTGGATGCCGGCGGTGGGCTTGGCGCCGGACCAGGTCAGGATCTGCCAGGGAATCCGGCGCGCGGTCAGCCAGGCCCCGGTCTGCCGGGCCTCGCTCGCGGACTCCGGGCGCAGGCCATGGTCGACGATCAGCCCGACCACCGCCCCGCCCTGCCGGCGCGCCCAACCGTCGGCGAGCAGCCCGAGCGCCAGGCTGTCCGGCCCGCCCGAGATCGCGGCCGCGAGCCGCGGCCGCGCTTCGAACGGACCGAGCGGCGCCATCAGGGCGGCGAAGCGCGCGTGATCCAGAAGGCTTGGCAGAAGGCTTGGCAGAAGGTTTGGCAGAAGGCTTGGCTCGAGACTGCCCAGAAGGCTTGGGTCGGGACGGGCGCCGGCCACGGGGTCAGGCACATTCCGCGCGGGACCGCTCGCGCGCCAGCGCCTCCTGGATATGGGCCGGCGGGTCGGGGAACTCCTTGGCCAGCTCGCCATAGGACAGGCAGGCCTTGTCCTTTTCGCCCAGACCTTCGAGCGACATGCCGAGCTTCAAAAGATTGTCCGGCGCCTTGGCGGCGCTCTTGCCGTAGGTGCGGTAGTTGCGCGCGAAGGCGGCGGCGGCGGCGGCGTAGTTCTTGCGCACGTAGTAGGTCTCGGCCAGCCAGTAGGCGGCGTTGGAGGCGAGCGGATGGTTGGGATTGAGATCCAGGAACAGCTGCAGCCCGGTCTCCGCGCCCGCGTAGTCGCCGGCGCGCAGCAGCTCCATCGCCGAATCGTACTGCTGCTGGGCGGGCAGCTTGGTGGTGCCCTTGGGCGGCGTCGCCGGCACCGCCGCCGGCGGCGGCTGGGCCATCACCGCGCTCTGCGGAATCTGGCCGAGATCCGAGGGCGGAGCCCCCCGGTTGGGGGCCGGCGGGACGGTCGTCCTCGCACCCGTCGCCGGGCCGGGCGTGGGCTTCGGCGCGGGCTCGGGCGCGACCGCCGCGAGCGGGGCGCCGGTGGGCGTGCCCTGCTCCACGGATCGAAGGCGCGCATCGAGATCGCCGATCAGCTGATCGAACCGGCCCTCGAGCGTCTGCTGGCCGTGCTCCAGCTGCTCGATCCGACCGGTCAGGCGGCGCAGCTCCTCCTCGATCTGGCCGAGCCGGACCTCGTACTGGGCCAACCGGTTGGGGTCGGCCTGGGCGAGATCGGTCCGCTTGAGGCCCGCGAGCTGGGTGCGCAGGTCCGCGACTTCGGCATTGAGCGCCGGCAGCTCGGCACGCAGCGCCGGCAGCTCGGCGCGCGCCGGCGTCGGCGGGCTCAGGGTGGCGAGCAGCAGGACGAGCGCGGCGCCCGCCCGCCGGGCGGCGCCTGGACGGACGGAGGTGCCGCGCGCCGTCATCACTGGGTCGTGGTGACGACCGTGACCGCGCGCCGGTTCTTGGCCCATGCCGCGTCGTCATGGCCGGGGTCGACCGGCCGCTCCTCGCCGTAGGAGATGGTCAGGATGTGATCGGCCGGCACCTGCAGTGCCACCAGGTAGTTCTTGACCGCATTGGCGCGGCGATCGCCGAGTGCCAGGTTGTATTCGCGGGTGCCGCGCTCGTCGGTGTGGCCCTCGATGGTCACGACCACGTCCGGATAGCGCTTCAGCCAGGCGCCCTGCTTGTCGAGCGTCTGGGTCGCGGTCGGGCTCAGCACCGAGCTGTCGTAGTCGAAGAACACGCGATCGCCGACGCTGACCTCGAGGTCCTGCTGGGTACCCGGCTGCGGCTGGCCCTGCAGCTCCGAGCTCGAGATGCCCGTGCCCTGCTTGCCGGCGCCGCCGCCGGCGCCATTGGCGCCCCCGGGCGGCGCCTCGTCGGGCGCCGACGTGCAGCCCGCCAGGAATGTCAGCCCGGCGCAAATCCCCAATACGGCGCAAATCCGAAGTGCGGCTGCGATCATCGAAGGCTCCATGTCGCCAAGCGGCCTGCCGCATTGGGCGGTGAGAACGGCGCCGAGACCACCCCGCGACGCTCGGGGCTCGCCAAGTCGGTGGCACGCGCAATCATGATCATACGTAAGTTTGATCCGGCGCGCGATCAATTGCGTCGATCGGGTCCCGGGTCACGGCACCAGGTTCGACCAGTCGGGATCGGAGGCATCCAGCGGGGTCGGCACCTCGCGCTCGTTGTAGCCGGTGACGTCGATGCTGAACAGGCGCGAGTGGTTGGACTTGTAGTCCTCGCGGCTGAACAGGATCACCCGGCCGTTGGGCGACCAGGCCGGGCCCTCGTCCAATGTGCTCTGGGTCAGCAGACGCTCATCGCTGCCGTCGGGGCGCATCACGCCGATATGGAACAGCCCGCCCTGAATCTTGGTGAAGGCGATCAGGTCGCCGCGCGGCGACCAGACCGGGCTGCCGTAGCGGCCCTCGCCGAAGCTGATCCGCTGCACGCCGCTGCCGTCGAGGTTCATCGTGTACAGCTGCGGCGTGCCGGCGCGATCCGAGTTGAACACCAGCCGCCGGCCGTCGGGGGCGAACGACGGCGAGGTGTCGATCGCGGGGCTGCTGGTCAACCGCCGCTGCTCGCGGGTCTCGAGATTGAGGCTGTAGATGTCGGAATTGCCGTTCTCGGCGAGCGACATGACCACCAGGCGGCCGTCCGGGCTGAAGCGCGGGGCGAAGGTCATGCCGGCGAAGGCGCCGAGCTTCTGCTGCCGGCCGCCCGCCAGATTGAGCTCGACGACCTGCGGCACGCGGTCATGAAAGCTCATGAAGGCGATCTGCTTGGCATCCGGAGTGAAGCGCGGGGTCAGGACCAGATCGGCGCCGCTGGTGAGGAAGCGATGGTTGGCGCCGTCCTGGTCCATGATCGCCACCCGCTTGACGCGGTCGGTCGCCGGGCCGCTCTCGCTGATGTAGACGATCTTGGTGTCGAAATAGCCGCCCTCGCCGGTGATCCGCTCGTACACCGCATCGGCGATCTGGTGCGCCACGCGCCGCCAGTTCTCGGTCGTGGTCGCAAAGCGCAGGCCGCGCATCTGGACGCCCGCGAACACGTCCCAGAGCCGGAACTCGACGGCGAGGTTGCCGTTGGGCTCACCGCCGTCGACCGTGCCGCTGACCAGGGCCTGGGCGTTGATCTGGCGCCAGTCGGCGAACGTCGGCAGGCCGCGCAGCTGCTCGGGCGACTGGATGAACGCGCGCCGGTCGATCGGCCGGAACAGCCCCGAGCGCTCGAGATCGGCGCTGACCACGTCGGCGATGTCGCGGCCGCGCTGCTGGGCCGCCGGGGTGATGCCGTAGAACTCGCTGATGGCAATCGGCAGCGGCTCGACGATGCCCGAGGTGATGTCGAGCTCGAGCACGGCGCGTGCCGGTGATGCCGGCAGCAGGACCAGGCTCGACAGGACCAGGGCTGCCAGGCGAGCAAGCGAGTTCCGGGGCATGAGGCGCATCAACCGTTAATTGCGTCCTGGGGGCGGAAGTTCAAGTTGATGTCCCGCCAGATGGCGTACTTTCCCGGCGGTAGAATGAGCGGGCTGCACTTGTCAACCGCCCGCCGCGCGCTTTCGGCCACCGCGCGGAAGGTCGGATCGCTGCCGAGCCGGCTCTGATCCTCGATCGTGACGTTTTGCACGGTGCGATCCGGGCGCACCTGGATGCGCAGCTGGACCACCATGTCGTCGATGCCCTCGACGCCGACCGGCAGGGTCCAGCAGCTGCCGATCTGGCGGCGCAGGGCGTCGATCTCGCTGAGGCTGAGGCGGGCCTCGCCGAGGGCGCTGCGGGCCTGACCCTGGCCGGTCGCGGCGCGGCCCTGGCCGGCCTGGGTGGTGTCGCTCTGGGCGCGCCGGTCGAGCTGCTCGACGCTCTTGAGGAGGGCTGCGAAGGCGTCGTCGTGGGGCGGCGCCGGCGCCGGTTTCGGGGCCGGCGGCGGGGTCGCCGCGGCGACCTTGGGCGGCGCCGGTTTGAGCCGCGGCGTCGGCGCCGGCGGCTGGGGTGCGGCCGGCGGTTCGGGCTTGGGCACCGGTTGCGGCTCGGGCTGGACCGCGGCGACCTCCGGCTTGGCGGGCGGCTGCGGCTTGGGCACGGGCTGCAATTCCGGCGGCGAGGGCGGCGGCACCGGCTTGGGCTCGAGTTTGGCAAGGTCGGGCGTGGGGGCCGGTTCGGGCTCGGGCGGCGGCGGCGCCGGCTGTGGCTCCGCGACCACCGGCTTCTGGGCCGGCGCCGGCCCGGGTGCGGGCGGCGGCGGTGCGGGCGGCGGCTCGGTCGCGGCCACCTCGGGCTCGGGCGGCGGCTGCGGCTCGGGCGGCGGCGGCACCGCGGGTGCGGGCGGCGGCGCCGGCTCCGGCTTCGGTTCGGGGGTCTCGGCCTGCTGGGGCGGCGGCGCCGGCTTGGGCTCGACCTTCGGCTCGGGGGGCGGCGGGGTCGGGGTCGGGTTCGGGCTCGCCGCCTCCTGCTTGGGAGCGGGCGCGGTCGCTGCCGGCGCCGGCGCCGGCGGCTTCGCCTCGGTCTCCGGCGCTTCGTTGACCAATTCGACGGTGATCGCCTGCTCCATCGCCGGCGGCGGCCGGTTCAGGCTCGGCAGGCCGAAGTACAGGAGCGCGGCGAGCACCACGTGCAGCAGGGAGGAGAACAGCCACGCCCGAGCCATGGTTTCAGATCCGGCCGCTCACGCGCGCGGCCTCCGGCGTGGCCTCAAGGCTTCTTCTCATCGAACTCGGTGACCAGCGCGACCTTGCTGAAGCCGGCGGCGTGGATCGCGCCGACCACCTCCATCACCCGGCCGTAGTCGATCACCTTGTCGCCGCGCACGAACACCCGCGCGTCCGGCTTGCGTTCGCTGATCGCGCGCAGCCGCGGGCCCAATTCCTCGACCGACAGCTGGCTGTCCTGGAGATAGACCTTGCCGTCGTGGTCGACGGTCACGCTCAGGGGCTCGTCCTGGCCGGGCAGCGGCGCGGCGGTGGTCTTGGGCAGGTCGACCGTGACGCCGACCGTCAAAAGGGGGGCGGTGACCATGAACACGATCAGCAGCACCAGCATGACGTCGACGAAGGGCGTGACGTTGATCGCCGACATCGGCTGCCGGCGATGCCGGCGCGAGGGCCGCAGCGGGGCCTCGTCGGGATTGTTCATGGGCATCAGACTAAGGCCTGCATGGGGGGGCCTGCATGGGGGCTATGCTGCTTCAGCATGGGGCTGGGCCCGCCGGGGCGTCACGCCGCCCGGCTGCTGTCCAGTCCCGGCGTGCGGCCGCTCTCCAGCTCGCGGGACAGGACCACGGTGAACTCGTCGGCGAAGCTCGTGACCCGGTTGGCGTAGCGGTCGAGATCGCCCGACAGCTTGTTGTAGGCGACCACCGCCGGGATCGCGGCGATCAGGCCGAGCGCGGTCGCGAGCAGGGCCTCGGCGATCCCGGGCGCGACCACGGCCAGCGTCGTGTTCTTGGTCAGCGCGATCGACTGGAAGCTGTTCATGATGCCCCAGACGGTGCCGAACAGGCCGACGAAGGGGGCGGTCGAGCCGATCGTCGCGAGCGAGCTCAGGTAGCGCTCGAGCGCCTCGAGCTCGCGGTCGAGGGTGAGGGTCATGACCTTGCCGATCCGCTCGAGCAGGGCGCGCGAGCCGCTGCCGGCCGGCGGGCGCGGCGAGTCGCGCCATTCCTCCATGGCGGCCGCGAACAGCATTGCCATCGGGTGGTCGGCCTCGCGACCGAGCCGCCGGTAGAGATCATCGAGCGCGGCGCCGGACCAGAACGCGCGCTCGAACGCGCGCGCTTTGCGGCGCAGGCGGCCGAGCCGGAAGGTCTTGTCGAAGATCACCGTCCAGGACCAGATCGAGGCCAGCACCAGGATGGCCAGGACCACCTTGACCACCGGATCGGCCTGGCTGACCAGCGACCACAGTCCAAAGCCGACCGCCTGGTCGCCAGCGAGGCGCAGGGCGGTGACGGCGCTGTCTTGCATCCGTGTAATCCTATGTCAGAGCGACGGCCGCGGGCGGCCCCGGGGTTGGGCTATCAGATAGGTAATGAACAGGCGCTGACCAACGATGGTCGGCGGCGCGCGGCCAGACGGACGGTTGGCGGCAGCAGAAAGCCGCTTCGATTCGCCCTGTCAAGCGCCATAGCGCAGGCTTTCCGCTGATCAGGGCTCCGCAGCCGTGACGAGAGCTGCAAGCGCGCCGTTCAACTCAGGCGGCAGGCGGGCGACCCGCAGCCCGGTCGAGAGCAGGACCAGGCGGAGCTCCAGGCGCACCAGCAGGCGGGCGGCGCCGGTCACCCGCTGCTCGAGGTCGAGCGAGGCGCCGCCCAGCCGGACCAGCCGGGTCTCGATCAGCAGGGCGTCGTCGAGGCGGGCGGGCGCCAGATAGTCGACCCGGCAGCGGCGGACCGCGAAGGCGAGGCCTCGCGCGCGCAGCTTGATGTGGTCAAGCCCCAGGCAGCGCAGCATCTCGGTCCGCGCCCGCTCGGCGAACTTCAGGTGGTTGGCGTGGTAGACGAGGCCGCCGGCATCCGTGTCCTCGTAGTAGACCCGGAGCGGCAGGCGATGGACGCCGGCCTCGATGCGGCCGGTCTCAGGCGTCGGCGGGGGCATCGGGGCCATCGAACAGGCCGGGCTGCGGCTCCTGGGCGGGCGGCGGCTCGAGCTTGAGATGCTGCCAGGCAAGGCGGGTCAGCAGGCGGCCGCGCGGGGTGCGCTGCAGGAGGCCCTGCTGCAACAGAAACGGCTCGACCACCTCTTCCAGGGTGTCGCGCTGCTCGGACAGGGCCGCCGCCAGCGTGTCGGCCCCGACCGGGCCGCCGCCGTAGTTCCGGGCGATGCAGCCGAGATAGCGGCGATCCAGGGCATCCAGGCCGAGCTGATCGACCTCGAGGCGGGTGAGCGCGCGGTCGGCGAGCTTCGCGTCGACCTCGCCCTGCTCGGCGACCAGGGCGAAGTCGCGCACCCGGCGCAAAAGGCGCATCGCGACCCTTGGCGTGCCGCGCGCCCGGCGCGCGATCTCGGCGGCGCCGCTCGCGGTCAGGCCGAAGCCGAAGATCGCAGCACCACGGATCACGATCTGCTCGAGCTCGCCGTGGTCGTAGAAATTGAGGCGCGAGAGGATGCCGAAGCGATCGCGTAACGGCGTGGTCAGGAGGCCCGTGCGCGTGGTCGCGCCGATCAGGGTGAACGGCGCAAGATCGATCCGGATCGAGCGCGCGGCCGGGCCCTCGCCGATCATCAGGTCGAGCTGGAATTCTTCCAGGGCCGGGTAGAGGATCTCCTCGACCGCCGGGCTGAGGCGGTGGATCTCGTCGATGAAGAGCACGTCGCGCGGCTGCAGGTTGGTGAGCTGGGCGGCGAGATCGCCCGCGCGCAGGATCACTGGCCCCGAGGTCATCCGGAAGCCGACCCCGAGCTCGGCCGCGATGATCTGCGCAAGCGTGGTTTTGCCCAGACCGGGAGGCCCGGCGAGCAATACATGATCGAGCGCCTCGCGGCGCTGCCGCGCGGCCGCGATGAACACCCCGAGATTGGCGCGCAGCGGCGCCTGGCCGATGAACTCGGCCAGCCGCTGCGGCCGCAGCGACGGCTCCGCTTCCCCGGCCCCCGCCTGAGGACTCACCAACCGCTCGGTCATTTCCCCTCGTGGATGAGGCTGCTCCCTTCCGTATTGACACCTCCGGAGCCTGTCAACTAAATTTAGCCAAACGACTAACTTTAGCTCCAGGATGTGAGTTGCTGTGAATCAGCCGCTGTTCCGCAATCCGTTCCGGCCCGGAGCGGGCCATATGCCACCATACCTCGCTGGCCGGAAACGTGAGGAACGGGAATTTCGACGGTTGCTCGAGCAGCATGTGGTGTTCGAGAACCTCATCCTTACCGGCCTTCGCGGGGTCGGCAAGACTGTCCTCCTCGACGCCTGGAAACCGATCGCGATTCAGCAGGGCTGGTTGTGGGTCGGTACGGATCTGTCCGAGTCGACGAGCGTCAGCGAGCGCTCGCTCGCCATTCGGATCCTGGCGGATCTGGCTCCCCTTACCTCCACCATCGTGATCGGCTCCGAACAGCAGCTCCAGATGGGTTTCCTCGGCGAAGATGCCCAGACCACGACCAGGCTCGGGCACACTGAGCTGGCCGCCATCTACGATGCCGAGCCAGGGCTGTCGTCAGACAAACTGAAGGCGGTGCTCATGACGGTTTGGCAGCATCTGGGCGCGCAGGGTAAACGCGGCATCATCTTTGCCTACGACGAGGCCCAAAACCTGTCCGACCACTCCGAGAAAGACGAGTATCCGCTGTCGGTGCTGCTCGACGTTTTTCAGTCGATTCAGAAGAAGGGCATCCCATTCATTCTTGCGTTGACCGGATTGCCAACCTTGTTCCCGCGGTTGGTCGAGGCGCGTACTTATTCCGAAAGAATGTTCCACGTTGTCTTCCTCAATCAACTTAGCGAAGACGACAGCCGTGACGCGATTCTGAAGCCGCTCGACGACGCCAGCTGCCCAGTCAAGTTTGACAATCGCGCCGTCAGCCTCATCTGCCGCTTCTCCGGCGGTTATCCATACTTTATCCAATTCATGTGTCGAGAAGCTTACGATACCTGGCTCCAGAAAGCGACCACCGGCACGCCCGCGCGCGTCCCTCTCGAAGAGATCGTCGCAAAACTGGATACGGATTTCTTCTCCGGGCGATGGCATCGAGCGACGGATCGGCAGCGCGACCTCTTGAACCTGATCGCCTCGTTGCCCCATTGCGACACCGAGTTCACAGTACAAGAGATCGTCAACGCCGCCGGGCACAGTAAAGCGAAGCCGTTCAGCAGTAGCCATGTCAATCAGATGCTCGGTTCGCTCGGCAAGCTGGGACTGGTCTACAAGAACCGACATGGTAAATACGCGTTCGCCGTGCCGCTCCTTGGACAGTTCATTCAGCGCCAGAACCAACGCCGGATTCCGGGCTAAGCGCCGGTCAGCTCCTTGAGGCCGGTGCGGATCAGGGCGTCGACGGCAGCCTGGTCGCCGAGGCTGGCGGCGGCTTTGGCAACTGCGGCGTGGGCTTCGCTGCGGCCGTAGCCGAGGTTGATCAGGGCGGACAGCGCATCGGCGGCGGCGCCGCTGGCGCCGGCGATCGGTGCGGACGCGACCGCGCCGCCGGGCAGGGGAAAATCGGTCAGGCGGTCTTTGAGCTCGGCGACGATGCGCGAAGCAAGCCGGGGGCCGACCCCGCTCGCCCGGGTCAGCGCGGCCTTGTCCTGGGCGGCGACCGCGTGCGCCAGCTGATCGGGCGTCAGCACCGAGAGCACGCCCGAGGGCGACCCGGGCGCCGACGCCCTGGACCGTCTGCAGCAGGCGGAACCAGGCGCGCTCGGCCGGGTCGCGAAAGCCGTAGAGGGTGATGCTCTCGGCCCGCAGCTGGGTCTCGACGTGCAGGTCGACCGCCTCGCCGGAGCCGGGCAGGCTCGCGAGCGTGCGCGCCGAGCAGACGACCAGATAGCCGACGCCGCCGACGTCGACCACCGCGTGGTCCTCGCCGAGGCTGTCCAGGCGGCCGCGCAGGCGCGCGATCATGGCGCGGTCGAGCTCGCCGAGCCCGCCCGCGAGGCGCGCGTCGGCGGTGCGCAGAGCGGCGGCGAGGCGGTCGCGGCCCGCCTGGTGCTGGGCGTGACAGAGCGCCACGGCGAGCGCGTCGGCGGCATCGCCCGCGCGCGCGCCGCTGGTCGGCAGCAGCGTGCGCACCATCATCGCGACCTGGCGCTTGTCGGCGGCGCCGGTGCCGACCACGGTGCGCTTGACCGTCTTGGACGCGTATTCGGTGACGATCAGGCCGGCGTGCGCGGCGGCCAGCAGCACCACGCCGCGCGCCTGGCCGAGCTTGAGCGAGGACTGGGCGTTGCGGTTGACGACCGTCTCCTCGACCGCCGCGACCGCGGGCCCATGGTCGGCCACGACCGCCTTCAGGCCGCGGTAGAGCGCGTCCAGGCGCAGGGCCAGATCGTCGCCGGGATCGGTCACGACCACGCCGGCTGCGAGGAAGCGGAGCGCGTTGCCCTGGACCTCGATCACGCCCCAGCCGGTGCGCTGCAGCCCCGGATCGAGCCCGAGGAGGCGCATCACGCGGACAGCCGCTCGAGCACCTCGTCGTCGACCTCGAAGTTGGCGGTCACCCGCTGGACGTCGTCGTTCTCGTCCAGGGTCTCGAGCAGGCGCAGGAGGGTCTCGGCCTGGTCGGGGCCGACCGGCACGTTGACCTGGGGCCGCCAGCCGAGGCGGGCGCTCTCGGGCGGCCCGAGCCTCGCCTCGAGCGCCTCGCGGACCGCGCCCAGGTCGTCCGGCGCGCACATGATCTCATGGCCGTCCTCCGAGGACTGGCAATCCTCGGCGCCGGCCTCGATCGCGGCCTCGAGCATGGTGTCGGCATCGGCGGCATCGGCCGCGTAGCGGATCTCGCCGATCCGGTCGAACTGGAAGCTGACGGAGCCGGTCTCGCCGAGCGCGCCGCCGAGCTTGGTGAACGCGGCGCGGACGTCGGCCGCGGTCCGGTTGCGGTTGTCGGTCAGCGTCTCGACGATCACCGCGACCCCGCCCGGGCCGTAGCCCTCGTAGCGGACCTCCTCGTAGGTCTCGCCGTCGGCGCCGGACGCGCGCTTGATCGCGCGCTCGATGTTGTCCTTGGGCACGTTGGCGGCGCGCGCCGCCTGCAGGGCCGAGCGCAGGCGCGGATTGAACGCCGGGTCCGGCAGACCGCCGCGCGCCGCGACCTGGACCTCGCGCACCAGGCGCGTGAACGTCCGGGCGCGCTTGGCGTCCTGGCGGCCCTTGCGATGCATGATGTTCTTGAACTGCGAATGGCCGGCCATGATCGGTTCACCGCCTTTGCTGCATGCTGGAGTTGATCTAGCACGGATCACCCTGGGCGCGCATCGGGCCGATAGGCCCAGGGCGGTTAACGCCGGATTTACCTCGATCTGCGGTAATCCTGGCCGAGCGGTCCCAAAGCCGGCGGGATCAGGGTCAGCCCAGGTGATGGCGATGGCGATCGATCGCGGCGAAGACCAGCAGGACGAGCGCCTCGATCCGCGCTTCGAGGGTCGCCTCGAGGCTGAGCTTCTGGTCGACGGCGCCTGGTGGCGGTGCTGGATCCGCGATCTCTCGCTCGGCGGCGCCGGCCTGGAGCCGGCGATCCCGGCGGCGCTCGGCAAGAAGGCCGAGCTGCACAGCGTGCGCTTCGACTTTGCCGGCCGGCTGCGCGGGCGGGTCGTCAACCTTGCGCACCGGCGCACCTGCCTCGCGTTCGAGCTCGACCCGGGCACGCGCCAACAGTTGACCGCGTTCCTTTTGTCCAACGTCGAGCCGTCCTGAAGGTCTGCCCGACAGGCCAGCGCCGGGTCGGTGTCGACAAAGCAATAGCGTCGGCCGTCCGGCATCCCCGGGCGAACCACAAACCATGCACAATTGCGTCAAAATCAACGCAAAAGTAGGGCGCAAGCCATCTACCTAGGATTTTATAAGTTTTCCCGTATTAACTTTTTTGTTGATTTCTCCTTTCGCCTGAGTTACACCTTGGTCGTCAAGTCAGACGGTGCCTCCCTCCCTCCACTGACCCTCGCCGGCCGAAGCCGACGGGGGTCACTTTTTTGGAGGGGGTTCAGCAACGAGGCCCCCGGCAGACTTGCTCCAAGGACATCACCATGACCGAGGCAGCCAGCTCGATCGCCGTCCTGCGCAACGAGCACCGGGACGACGAGGACTTGGCCATCGCCGATCTGCACCGGCAGAACACTGAGCTCAGAGCCGAGCTCGACGAGGTTCAGCCGCTCATCACCGCGTCGCTGCTGGTGGCGACCGCTTTCCGACTGCGCGACCAGGCTGCGCTGCTGAGCGCGCTGCGCATGCTGGTGCGCACGATCCGCCTGTTCGAGGATCGCTGCGCCTGCGCCTGACCGTTCGGGGCGGCGCCGGCCCGGGCGCTTGATCCCGGCGCCGGGCTTGACCACATCCTGGCGGCGGCCCATCAAGGGCCGAGCCCGAACCGGTCGCCCGCGCGTGGATCGATGAGCCAGTCTTTGAGCGCTGCCCACACTTCGAGCGAGGCGTGGCACGGCACCACGGTCCTCTCGGTCCGCAGGGACCGCCAGGTCGTGATTGCCGGCGACGGCCAGGTGAGCCTGCAGAACACCGTGCTCAAGGCCGGCGCGCGCAAGGTGCGCAAGCTCGCCGGCGGCCGCATCCTGGCGGGCTTTGCCGGCAGCACGGCCGACGCCTTCACCCTGCTCGAGCGGCTCGAGGCCAAGCTCGAGCGCCACCCCGGTCAGCTGATGCGGGCCGCGGTCGAGCTCGCCAAGGACTGGCGCACCGATCGCTATCTGCGCCGCCTCGAGGCGATGATGGCGGTCGCCGACGCCGAGGTCTCGCTGCTGCTGTCCGGCACCGGCGACGTGCTCGAGCCGGACGACGGCCTGATCGGCATCGGCTCGGGCGGGCCGTTCGCGCTCGCGGCGGCGCGCGCCCTGATCGACGTCGAGGGCATGAGCGCCGAGACGATCGCCAGGAAGGCGATGGCGATCGCGGCCGGGATCTGCGTCTACACCAACACGCATCTGACCCTCGAGACCATCGAGCTCGCCGGATGAGCGACCTGACCCCGCGCGAGATCGTCTCCGAGCTCGATCGCTTCATCGTCGGCCAGCAGGCGGCCAAACGGGCGGTCGCGATCGCGCTGCGCAACCGCTGGCGGCGCCTGAAGCTGGACGAGACGCTGCGCGAGGAGGTCCTGCCCAAGAACATCCTGACGATCGGCCCGACCGGCTGCGGCAAGACCGAGATCGCGCGCCGCCTGGCCAAGCTCGCCCAGGCGCCCTTCCTGAAGGTCGAGGCGACCAAGTTCACCGAGGTCGGCTACGTCGGCCGCGACGTCGAATCGATCATCCGCGACCTGGTCGAGGTCGCGCTCACGATGACCCGCGAGCGGCTGCGCAAGGAGGTCACCGCCAAGGCCGAGCTCAATGCCGAGGAGCGCGTGCTCGGCGCCCTGGTCGGCGCCAACGCGAGCCCGGAGACGCGCGACAAGTTCCGGCGGCTGTTGCGCGAAGGCGCGCTCGCCGAGAAGGAGATCGAGCTCGACGTCGCCGATCGGGCGGGGATGGCGCTGCCGACCTTCGACATCCCGGGCATGCCGGGCGCCCAGATGGGCATGCTCAACCTCGGCGACATCTTCGGCAAGGCGTTCGGCGAGCGCACCCGGCGCAAGCGGATGACGGTGGCCGAGAGCTACACGCTCTTGATGGAGGAAGAGTCCGACAAGCTGCTCGACCAGGAGCACCTCAAGCGCGAGGCGCTGAGTGCGGTCGAGCAGAACGGCATCGTGTTCCTCGACGAGATCGACAAGATCAGCCGGGGCGAGGGCCGCGGCGGCGCCGATGTCTCGCGCGAGGGCGTGCAACGCGACCTTTTGCCGCTGATCGAGGGCACCAGCGTCACCACCAAGCATGGTGCGGTGCGCACCGAGCACATCCTGTTCATCGCCAGCGGCGCGTTCCACAACAGCAAGCCCTCGGACCTTCTGCCGGAGCTGCAGGGCCGGTTGCCGATCCGGGTCGAGCTGCATCCGCTGACCGAGGCGGACCTCGCGCGCATCCTGGTCGAGCCCGAAGCGAGCCTGATCAAGCAATACGTCGCCCTGCTGGCGACCGAGGGCGTGACGCTGGAAATCACCGACGGCGCGGTCGCCGAGATCGCGCGCCTTGCGACCGAGATCAACGAGCGGGTCGAGAACATCGGCGCCCGCCGGCTGCACACCGTCATGGAGCGGCTGGTCGAGGAGATCAGCTTCACCGCCTCCGACCGGGCGGGCGAGCGGCTGGTGATCGATCCGGACTACGTGCGCGTGCATGTCGGCCATCTGCTCGAGGGCGCCGATCTGTCCCGCTTCATTCTGTGACGGCTGACCGCGGTCCGGCTGGCCGGTTCGCCCGATGCCCGGGCGCGAAAGGCACGAGCCGGTCGGCAAGCCGACGCGGCCCGGTCCCTTCGGGGCGGCGTGGCCGCCCATCACGACATCACCCTGCAGCATCCCAACTCGCCGGCTAAAAAACCGATCAATTTAATTGGATTAGGTCCTCTGCCTAAAGCCAGATGTGAACCTAGTGCGATGACATCCTGGAGTCCAGTGCAAAAATCGTGGTGCCGACACCGTCGGCACGCCCTGAACCCGCCCCTGGGCGTCCAGCAGAGGCGCGCGCATGTTCTAATTGTCCCGAACCTGTTGCTCGATCGACACACCCCGTGCCGACCCGCTCGTCGGGCGGGCGTCCCCGATCGGCGCGCGACGGCGCCATAAGCCGGGCCGCGCGAACCCGACGCTCGCCCCTTGGCCGCCGGTCGGCCGTGGATCGGGCTCAGAAGGGGTTGGTGACGATGCCGCCGTCGGCCCGGAGCGCGGCGCCGTTGGTGGCGCTCGAGGCCTTCGAGCAGAGGTAGCAGATCAGGTTCGCGATCTCGTCCGGGGTCGCATAGCGCTGCAGCAGCGAGGCCGGCCGCCGCTCGGTGAACGTGCGCGCCTTCAAGTCCTCGAGGGTCGTGCCCTGGCTCGCTGCACGCGCGGTCAAGCGCTCGGTCGCCATCTCGACCCAGGTCGGCCCCGGCAGCACGGAGTTGACCGTGACGTTGGTGCCCTTGGTGGCTTCGGCGGCGCCGCGCGCGATCACCAGCTGGGCGGCCTTCGAGAAGCCGTAGTGAACCATCTCCTTGGGGATGAAGACGCCCGAACTCGCTGGAGACGAAGACCACCCGGCCCCAGTCCTTGGCGTCGAGCATCTGCTTCAGATAGTGGCGGGTCAGTCGCACGCCGCTCATGACATTGACATCGAACATCTGCTGCCAGTCGGCATCGGCGATCTCGAAGAAGGGCTTGGGCGCGTAGATCCCGAGGTTGTTGACCAGGATGTCGACGCTCGGGAACGCCGCGATCATGGTCGCGCAGCCGGCCGCGTCCCCGAGATCGGCCGCCAGTCCGTGCAGGATCGCGGCGCCGGCCGCCTGCCCGATCCTGGCGAGCGCGTCGTCGACCGCCGCCTGGCCGCGGCCGTTGACGATCACCTCGGCGCCCATGCGCGCGAGCTGGGTCGCGCTCGCGAGGCCGATGCCCCGGGTCGAGCCGGTCACGAGCGCCAGCTTGCCGCTGAGATCGAGGTCCATGCTCCGTCTCCCTGCTGCCGCTTGCGGCGGGCGGCCGTTCTTCACGGGTCGGCGGTATCGAGGCTCGATCCTGCCGGCGCGAGCGCGTCCTCGATGGCGTCGATGTGCAGCCTCGCCGCCTGCACCGCCGCGCGCTCCAGCGTGCGGTAGCGCTCGACCAGCTCGCGGCCGAACGGCGTCAGCTCCGCCCCGCCGCCCTGGCGGCCGCCCGCTCGGGTGTCGACCACCGGCGAGAGGAAGCTCGTGTTCAGGCTCTCCACCAGCAGCCAGGCCCGGCGATAGGACATCGCCATCGCGCGGCCGGCAGCCGAGATCGAGCCGGTCTCGTCGATCAGCTCGAGCAGGCGGACCTTGCCCGGCCCGACCCGCCGGCCGCCCGCGAAGTCGATCCGGATGGTGAGCCGGGCGTTCAAGGGGCCGCGCTTTCGGACGTGCCGGCGCTCAGTCTGCGAGCGCGCTCTGCAGCCGGGCCGCGAGCGCGCTAAGGAACTGCTCGGTCGTGAGCCAGGGCTGGTCGGGGCCGATCAGCAGCGCCAGGTCCTTGGTCATCTGGCCGCCTTCCACGGTCTCGACGCAGACCCGCTCGAGCGTGCTCGCGAATTGTTCCACCTCGGGCGTGCCGTCGATCCGGCCGCGGTAGGTGAGGCCGCGGGTCCAGGCGAAGATCGAGGCGATCGGGTTGGTCGAGGTGGGCTTGCCCTGCTGGTGCTGGCGGTAGTGGCGGGTCACGGTGCCGTGCGCGGCCTCGGCCTCGACCGTCTTGCCGTCGGGGGTCATGAGCACCGAGGTCATCAGCCCGAGCGAGCCGAAGCCCTGCGCCACCGTATCGCTCTGGACGTCGCCGTCGTAGTTCTTGCACGCCCAGACGAAGTTGCCGCTCCACTTGAGTGCGGCGGCGACCATGTCGTCGATCAGCCGGTGCTCGTAGGAGAGCTTGCGCTCGGCGAACCGGGTCTTGAACTCGGCCTCGAACACCTCCTGGAACAGGTCCTTGAAGCGGCCGTCGTAGGCCTTGAGGATGGTGTTCTTGGTCGAGAGGTAGAGCGGCCAGCCGCGCAGCAGCGCATAGTTCATGCAGGCGCGGGCGAAGTCGCGGATCGAATCGTCGAGGTTGTACATGCCGAGCGCGACCCCGCTGCCCGGAAAATGGAACACCTCGTACTGTTGCGGCGCCGAGCCGTCGTCGGGGGTGAAGGTCATGGTGAGGACGCCCGGGCCCGGCACCTTGAAGTCGGTGGCGCGATACTGGTCGCCGTAGGCGTGGCGGCCGATCACGATCGGCGCGGTCCAGCCCGGCACCAGGCGCGGCACGTTCTTGCAGATGATCGGCTCGCGGAACACGGTGCCGCCCAGGATGTTGCGGATCGTGCCGTTCGGCGAGCGCCACATCTTCTTGAGGCCGAACTCGGCGACGCGGGCTTCATCGGGGGTGATGGTCGCGCATTTGACCCCGACGTTGTGGACCTTGATCGCCTCCGCCGCCTCGACCGTGATCCGGTCCTCGGTCGCGTCCCGGTTCTCAATCGAGAGGTCGAAGTACAAGGTCTCGAGGTCGAGATACGGGAAAATCAGCTGGTCCTTGATCATCCGCCAGATGATCCGGGTCATCTCGTCGCCGTCGATCTCGACGATCGGCTCTGTCACCTTGATCTTCGCCATGCTCGGTTCCTTCGGCCGGACGCCTGCGATGGGGCGTTGTAGCCGAACTCCGGCGCGCTGGCCACGGGCAACGCCTCAGCTAGTGGTCGCCGCCAACCTCCTCGTACAAAGTCTGCGCCTCGGTCGCCGGGCCGCGGCGGGTGCCCAGCGCGAGGACGCGCACGATCCGGATCGTGCGGCCCTGGGGGAAGGTCAGGACGTCGCCCGGCCGCACGCGGTAGTGCGGCTTGGTGATCAGCATGCGGTTGATCCGGACCTTGCGTCGCCCGGCAAGCTCGGCCGCGAGCGAGCGCGTCTTGAAGAAGCGCGCCTGCCAGAGCCACTTGTCGAGCCTGAGGCCGTCCTCGACCGACGGTTCGACGGCCGACGGATCGGACCCGGTCATCCGCTGAGACGTCCCGTCATCCACTGAGGAGGCGAAGCCCGCGCAGCGCGGCGAAAGGCGAGGCGGCCGGGCTCGTCTGAGCCTGGTGCTTTGCACCCTTGCGACGTTGCGGCGGTTGGCGGACATAGCGCTGCGCGTCCGTTCGGGCGTAACCGAGCGCCTCGATCACCGGCGTCAGATCGGCGTGCTCGAGCCCGGTCAGCGTCAGGAGCTCCGGCCCGGGGACGAACGGGCCCTGGCGGGCGAGCGCGCGCAGCTGCGCGGCCAGCCGCTCGACGACGTCGACCCGCAGCCAGCGCTCGCCGAAGGGCTCGAAGCCGATCGCTTCCGCGAGGCCCGGCGGCAGGTCGGTGGTCGCCCCCAGCGCGGCCTCCTTCGGGACGGGCACGGTCAGGCCCGGCAGCCGCTGATGGACCGACCACAGCCGGCCGCGCAGTTCGATGACGCTGGGCTTGAGCATCGACGGCAGATAGACGTGGCGGGTGCCAAAGCGCACGCCGAGCCGCGTCAGGTGCGCCCGGTCGGCGGCCCCGAGTGCGCTGAGGACGGCGCGGGCGGCGGCGGTCCGGACGTTGCCCAGGCCCTCGACCAGAAGGAAGGCGAGGCCGCGGCCCGGGCCGTCGAGCCCGGCCGCCTGCAGGCGCCGGAGCGGCCGCATCAGCGCGCGCAGATGCGCATCCAGCCATTGCGCCAGGCGCTGGCGCACGGCGGCGCGCGCGGCACCGCTCAGGCTGTCGGCGACCAGCAGCTCGAGCCGGGGGGCGAGCGGGGTCGCCCCCGGCAGCAGACGGCCGACCGGCGCGGGGCTGGGCGCGTTGCCGTAGCGCCAGGCGATGACGGCGCCCGCAGCGAGCCCGAAGGCGTCGTCCGGGGCGCCGATCAGGGCCTTGGCGCGGCGCTTCAGCTCGGGCACCAGGACGCGCCGGGCGGCGCTGCTGAGCGCCCGCCGCTCGGCGTCGGCGGCGCCCGGCTCGAGCACGTAGCGCAGGCCCTCGAGCCGGCCGACCACCTGGCCGTCGACCAGGATCGCGCCGTCGCCCTCGATCGCGGCCAGCTGCTCGCCGTTCATGCAGCCCCTTGAGCAGCATCTGCGTCCGCCGGTCGACGAAGCGCTGGGTCAGGCGGTCGTGCAGGGCGTCGCTCAAGCCGTCCTCGACCGCGCGCGTGCGCTCCTGCCAGTGCGTCGCGTCGCGCAGCCAGTCGGCGTGGTGGGCGACGTAGGTCCAGGTCCGGATGTGGGCCAGGCGCGCGATCAGGGCGTCGATGTCGCCATCGGTGCGCTCGAGGCGCGCCACCTGGTCGGCGACCCAGTCGGTCGGCAGCCGGCCGCGGTCGGCGAGCTGGCCGAACACGGTCGCCAGGAGGTGCAGATGCGCCTCATTCAGGGTCTTGCGGAAGTCCGGGATCTGGCAGACCGCCCACAGCAGGCGCACGCCGGCAGGCGTCGCCGCGCGCTCGCGCACCTCCGGCCGGCGGCCCAGCACCTTCAGGCTGACGTGGTCGAGGGCGTTGCCGGTGCGCTGCAGGCAGGCGAAGGGCGGCGGCGCGTCGAGCGAGGCGAGCAGGCCCTCGAGCGAGCCGAGGTCGAGCGCGGCGCTGCGCCAGCGCAGCTGCCGGAGCGGCGGGAAGTCGTGACCCTCGACCGCCTCGATGGTCTTGGGGTCGAGCCCGCCGACGTCCTGGGTCGTGCCGAAGGTGCCGTCCTGCATGTGGCGGCCGGCGCGGCCGGCGATCTGCGCGATCTCCTGCGTGTGCAGCGGCCGCCGCTCCTGGCCGTCGAACTTGACCAGGCTCGCCAGCGCGACGTGGCCGACGTCCATGTTGAGGCCCATGCCGATCGCGTCGGTCGCGATCAGATAGTCGACTTCGCCCGCCTGATAGAGGGCGACCTGGGCGTTGCGAGTACGCGGGCTGAGGGCGCCGAGCACGACCGCAGCACCGCCGCGCTGGCGCCGGACCAGCTCGGCGAGCGCATAGACCTCCTCGGCGGTGAACGCGACGATGGCGCTGCGGCGCGGCAGCCGGGTGACCTTGGCGGGCGGCGCGTAAGTGAGGTTCGAGAACCGGGGCCGGGTGATCACCTCGGCCTCGGGGACCAGCTGCTTGAGCAGCGGCCGGATGGTGTCGGCGCCGAGGAACATGGTCTCGTCGCGGCCGCGGGCGCGCAGCAGCCGGTCGGTGAACACGTGGCCGCGCTCGGGATCGGCGCACAGCTGGATCTCGTCGACCGCGAGGAAGGAGGGCTCGAGATCCTCCGGCATCGCCTCGACGGTGGCGACGAAGTAGCGGGCCGAGGGCGGCTGGATGCGCTCCTCGCCGGTAATCAGAGCGACCGCGGCGGCGCCCTTCTGGGCCACCATCCGGTCATAGATCTCGCGCGCGAGCAGGCGCAGCGGACAACCGATCAGGCCGCTCCGGTGGGCCAACATCCGCTCGACCGCGAAGTGGGTCTTGCCGGTGTTGGTCGGCCCGAGCACGGCCAGCACGCGCGAGCGTTCGGATGGCAGCAGCGCCATGTCTCTGACTATGCGAACGCCGGGCGGCCCTGACAAGGGGGACCAGAGGGGTTGGCGGGCGGTGCCGCCCGCGGCGCCCGCTTGAAGGCTGCGGGTCGCTCGCCTACATCCCGCCCAACCAAGCACAGGCGGAGCAGCGGGGAAGCGAGCCATGAGCGCAGCCATGCAGCCGTTCGAGGCCGAGGTCGGCCGGGTTCTCGATCTGGTCATCAACTCGCTCTACCAGCACCGCGAGATTTTTCTGCGCGAGCTGATCTCGAACGCGTCCGACGCCTGCGACCGGCTGCGCTACGCGAGCCTGACCGAGCAGCATCTCCTGGGCGACGATCCCGAGCTCAGGATCCGGCTGATCCCGGACCAGGCCGCGGGCACGCTCACGGTGGTCGACAACGGCATCGGCATGAGCCGGGACGAGCTGGTCGAGAACCTCGGCACGATCGCCCGCTCGGGGACCCAACGCTTCGTCACCGAGCTCAGCGGCAACAGCGCCAAGGATGTGAACCTGATCGGCCAGTTCGGGGTCGGCTTCTATTCGGCGTTCATGGTCGCCGGCAAGGTCGAGGTGATCGCGCGCCGGGCCGGCGAGGAGCACGCCTGGCACTGGCATTCCGACGGCCGCAGCGGCTTCGCGGTCGAGGAAGCGGCCGCAGCGGCCCCGCGCGGCACGGCGGTGATCCTGCATCTGCGCACCGACGCCAGGGAGTTCCTCGACGGCTTCCGCCTGCGCCAGATCGTGCGCAGCTACTCCGACCACATCGCGGTGCCGATCCTGCTCCAGGACGAAGCCAAGGCCAATGGCGAGGCCAAAGCCGACGGCGAGCCCAAAGCCGACGGCGAGGCCGAGGACGCCGCCAAGCCGAAGGCGCCCGAGCAGATCAACCAGGCGAGCGCGCTCTGGACCCGGCCCAAGGCCGAGATCACCGACGAGCAGTACAAGGAGTTCTATCACCACGTCGCGCATGCCTTCGACGAGCCCTGGGCGCGCCTGCACGTCCAGGCCGAGGGCATGGTCTCCTACCAGGCGCTGCTGTTCGTGCCGACCACCCGCCCGATCGATCTCTACGACCCGGAGCATCGCCAGGGGGTCAAGCTGTACGTCAAGCGGGTGTTCATCACCGGCGACCTCGAAGGCCTGATGCCGCGCTATCTGCGCTTCGTCCGGGGCGTGGTCGATTCCGAGGATCTGCAGCTCAACGTCTCGCGCGAGACGCTGCAGCACAGCGCCGTGCTGGCGCGCATCCGCAAGGACCTGGTCAAGCGCCTGCTCGATGAGCTCGGCCGGCGCGCCAAGGCCGAGGACGGCGACTATGCGAGCTTCGTCGACCAGTTCGGCGCGGTGCTCAAGGAAGGCCTGTACGAGGATCACGAGCAGCGCGAGCGGCTGCTCGAGCTGGTCCGCTTCCGCAGCACCGCGAGCGACGGCTGGGTCAGCCTCGCCGACTACGTCGCGCGCATGAAGCCGGGCCAGGACGCGATCTACACGATCAGCGGCGAGCATCTGGACGCGCTGCGCTCGAGCCCGCAGCTCGAGGCCTGCCGGGCCAAGGGGGTCGAGGTCCTGCTGCTGGCCGATGCGATCGACGACTTCTGGCTGCCGGCGGTGCCGGACTACCAGGGCAAGCGGTTGCGCTCGCTGACCCGGGGCGAGGTCGACCTGTCCAAGATCGAGGCGGGCGAGGGCGAGGCCGGGCAGGCGGAGGCGGCGGGCGACGCGGTCGCCGGTGCCGAGCTCGATCGGCTGATCGCGGTCTTCAAGGCCCGGCTCGGCGACAAGGTCAAGGACGTGCGGCCGTCGGCGCGGCTGACCGAGAGCGCGGTCTGCCTGGTGGCCGACGAGCACGCGATGGATCTGCGCCTCGAGCGCTTCCTGAAGCAGCACCAGCAGCTGGAGGAGCTGTCCAAGCGGGTGCTCGAGATCAACCCGAAGCACGCGCTGATCCGGCAGATGGCCGCGCGCGCGGCCGAGGCGGGCGAGGCCGACGCGCTCGGCGATCTGGCCGAGCTCCTGCTCGATCAGGCGCGCATCGTCGAGGGCGAGCCCTTGCCCGATCCCGGCGGCTTCTCCCGCCGGCTCAGCGCTTTTCTCGCCAAGGGTCTGGCGGCTTAGGCCGACGCATTGCCGCGCCCGCGACATCATGCTAGCCTGGCGCTAGCATGATTGGGGGTCCACATGGCGCAGATCCTGGTGCGCAAGCTGCCTGAGGGGATTGTCGAGCGGCTCAAAGCGAGAGCGAAACGCCACGGTCGTTCGCTCGAAGCGGAAGTTCGTGACGTCCTGCAACAGGCTGTGACCAAAGAGAAAGCTGAGTTCCTGGAGACCGCCGACGCCATGCGGGCACGTCTGGCCGGCAGCCATCACACCGAGACTCTGGAACTGCTGCGCGAGGACCGCGACCGGTGAGGCTGGTGGTCGACGCCAGCGTGGTCATTCCGTGCTTCGTGCCAGAGCGCTTCAGCGTGGCCGCGCGTTCATGGGTCGATGCCGCGGATCTGCTGTTGGCGCCCGAGCTGTTGGCGCTCGCGTGCGCGAACGCTTTGTGGAAGAAAGCGCGACGGCGCGAGATCACGCTCAGCGACGCAAGTGTCGCGCTGGAGCAGATCCTGGGCGGGTTCATCGAGCTGCGGCCATCGGCGACGCTCAGCCGGGCAGCTTTTCGTTTGGCGTCCGACCTGGATCATCCGGTCTATGATTGTGCCTATCTCGCTCTCGCCAACGCTGAGGGGGTTGAATTCCTCACTGCCGACCGCAGGTTGGTGCAGCTCTCCCTGGCAGCCGGACGGAATGTCGCGCACTGGGTCGGCGACATGGTCCCGAGGATTCATTAGGGCTCGCGACAACCAGCCGTAGCGGCCATCGATGCGGCGGGAAGACGGCTTGCCGCGCTCCGCAGGCGCGCGTTGAATGACGCGCCGATGCGCCCGCGCTCCGATCTCAGCACCCGATTGCGCCTCGCCTCCGGCCTGGTGCTGATGGTGTTTGTCGCGAGCCATCTCGCCAACCACGCGCTCGGCATCGTTTCACTCGCCGCGATGCAAGCGGGTCGGGTGGTGTTCGTCGCGGTCTGGCGCAGCCTGCCCGGCACGCTGCTGCTCTATGGGGCGCTGCTCGGCCACGTTGGTCTGGTCGTGCACAAGCTCTGGCGCCGCCGCAGCCTGCGCATGCCGGCCTGGGAGGTCGCGCAGATCACGCTCGGCCTGCTGATCCCGTTCCTGCTCGTGCTCCACATCGCGGGCACCCGCGGCGCGCGGGAATGGCTCGGCGTCGACGACGACTACATCTACGTGCTCAATCGGCTGTGGCCGAACGACGCCTGGCGACAGAGCCTGATGCTGATCATGGTCTGGCTGCACGGCTGCATCGGGCTGCATTTCTGGCTGCGCATCCGGCCCTGGTACGATCGGGTCAGGCCGTGGCTGCTCGCGGTCGGCGTCCTGTTGCCGGCACTCGCCCTGATCGGCTTTGCCGATGCCGGGCGCGAACTGCGCGAGGCGGCCGAGGCCGATCCGCAGTGGCTCGCAGCCCATGCCGACACCGACCGGTGGCCCGATCCGGCGGCACTCGCCTGGGTCGATCGCACCGCGCGCGCTGGTCCTGGCGGGCTTCGTCGTGCTCCTGGCGGCGACCTTCGGCGGGCGGGCGGTCCGCGCCTTGCGCGGCCGGTTCAGCGGACGGATCCACCTCTACTATCCGGACGGCGTGACGGTCGCGATCGCGCCCGGCATGAGCGTGCTCGAGGCCTCGCGCGCGGCCGGCATCCCGCACGCTTCGGTGTGCGGCGGCCGCGGCCGCTGCTCGACCTGCCGCATCCGGGTCGGCGAGGGGGCGGAGCATCTGCCGCCGCCGGCGCCGGACGAGGCCCGGGTGCTGGCGCGGATCGGGGGTGCGCTCGGCAACGTCCGGCTCGCCTGCCAGCTGCGGCCGACCCGCGACCTCGCCCTGGTGCCGCTGCTGCCGGCGAGCGCAGGGCCGCGCGAGGTGCGCGTCCAGGTCAACCCCGGCCAGGGCATGGAGCGTGAGATCGCGGTGCTGTTCGCGGATCTGCGCGCCTTCACCCGCATGGCCGAGGGCCGGCTGCCCTATGACGTGGTGTTCGTCCTGAACCAGTATTTCAAGGCCATGGGCCAGGCGATCGAAGGGGCCGGCGGCCGGGTCGACAAGTTCATCGGCGACGGCGTCATGGCGCTGTTTGGCATCGACCTCGAGGCCGAGGCGGCCTGCCGACGCGCGCTCGCCGCCGCGCGCGCGATGGCGGGCGCGCTCGCCCGGCTGAACCAAGAGCTCGAGCACGAGCTGCGCGAACCGCTGCGGATGGGCATCGGCCTGCACGTCGGACCGGTGATCCTCGGCGAGATGGGGTTCGGCCGCGCGGCCGCGCTGACCGCGATCGGCGACACCGTCAACGTCGCCTCGCGGCTCGAGGCGCTGACCAAGGAGGTCGGCGTCCAGCTGGTGGTCTCGGCGCGCCTCGCCGAGCGCGCCGGCATCGATCTCGCGGCGTTCGAGTTGCGCGAGATCGAGATCCGCGGTCGCCGCCGCCCGCTGCGGGTCCGCCTGGTCGCCGATGCCAGCCTGCTGCCGGCGGACGGTCCGACCCCGGCCCGGCCGGCCACGGCGCCCTGGGCACGACTGCTCGCTCGCGGCCGGCGCGCCCTGCGGCCGGCACCGTGAGGAGGCCGACGACTTCCAAGGGCGTCCGGTCGCGGCCGGGATCACGATCCCATGTCAGCGACCTCGATCGGACCAGGTGACGCCGATCGCCGCCGCCATGACGCAGCTGACCGCGAGCAGGGTGCGCGCGCCGACCGGCTGCGCCAGCAGGGCCGCCCCGACCAGGACCGCGACCGCGGGCTCGAGCGTGACCAGCACCCCGTAGGTGCGCGCCGACAGGCGTTGCAGCGCCGCGAACTCGAGCGCGAACGGCAGCGTGGTCGAGAGCACCGCGACCGCAAGCGCGCCCGCGAGCAGCAGCGGATCGAGCAGCGCCGCACGGGCGCCGGCGATGCCAAAGGGCACGAGAAAGATCGCGGCCACGACCATGCCGAGCGCCAGACCGCTGCTGCCGGGGAATGCCTGCCCGACCCGCCGGCTCAGGAGGATGAAGCGCGCCCAGCCGGCCCCCGCGACCGCCGCCAGCAGCACGCCCAGCGGATCGAGCGCGGTGCCGAGATGGGGCGCCAGCACACCAAGACCGATCACCGCCACGCCGATCCAGAGGAAATCCAGCGCCCGTCTGGAGGTCAGCGCCGCGACCCCGAGCGGGCCCAGGAAGCCGATGGTTGCGGCGGTGCCGAGCGGGATGCGCGCGAGCGCCTCGTAGAAGCAGAGGTTCATCGCGCCCATCACGCAGCCGAACTGGAGCAGCAGCCAGCGGTGCGCGAGGATGCTGCGACCCGGCGCCAGGCGCGCGCCCAGCATCAGCAGCAGCGCCGACAGGCCGACCCGCAAGAACACCGTGCCAGCCGGCCCGAGCGCCGGGAACAGATTGACCGCGAGCGCGGCCCCGACCTGGATCGAGAGGATCGAGAGCAGCACGAGCCCGGGCGGCGGCGCGGCGCCCACAGCCCGAGAGACCACGTTCCGCACCGCGCCCTGGCGCGGCCGGCCCGGCAGATCGAGCGAGGCGACGGCAGATCCGGGCAAGCTCGGGGCACTCCCTGCAGGAACTCGATGTCAGCTGGCAGCCTAGCCGGCGATCGACGGCGCGCAAGACCGGACGAAATGACCCGGTGCTCCGTGCGTTCCTGTACGTATGATGGGTGCTGTGGTCGAATTCCGCAAACACCTCGGGTCGCCTGCGCGTACCGCGGGCCGGTTGCGCCGCGCCGGCTTGGCGCTGGTGGGCCTGCTGACGCTTGCCGCCTGCGGCGAGCAGCAGGATCGTCGCGTCACGCTCGAGTTCTGGGCGATGGGGCGCGAGGGCGAGGTCGTGCAGGAGCTGACCCGGGAGTTCGAGCGCGAGAACCCCGACATCCGGGTCCGGGTCCAGCAGATCCCGTGGAGCGCCGCGCACGAGAAGCTGCTCACCGCCTACGCCGGCGATGCCATGCCGGACGTCTTCCAGCTCGGCAGCACCTGGGTCCCGGAGTTCGTGGCGCTGGATGCGATCAGCCCGCTGGATGAGCGGATCGCGGCCTCGCCCGGGGTCGCACGGGCGGATTTCTTCAGCCGGCATCCTCGACCCGAACCAGATCGCGGGGCATCTCTACGGCGTGCCGTGGTACGTCGACACGCGGCTGCTGTTCTACCGGAAGGACATCCTGGCGCGCGCCGGCCATGCGCAGCCGGCGCGCAGCTGGGCCGAGTGGCAGGACGCCATGGCGCACATCAAGCAGGTGGTCGGCGCCGATGCCGATGCCATCATCCTGCCGAGCAACGAGTGGGCGCCGATCGTCATCCTGGCGCTGCAGCAGGGTGCCGAGCTGCTCAAGGGCGACGACACCTGCGGCAATTTCAGCGGCCCCGGATTCCGCAAAGCGCTCGATTTCTATCTCGCCATGTTCCGCAACGGCTACGCCTCGCCCGCGGTCAGCGCCGAGATCGCGAACCTCTATCAGGAGTTCGCGAACGGCCGCTTTGCCATGTACATCAGCGGCCCCTGGAACCTCGGCGAGTTCGCGCAGCGCATGCCGGCAGCGCTCCAGGATGCCTGGGCGACCGCAGCGATGCCGGCGCCGGATGGCGACTACCCGGGGGTGTCGCTGGCCGGCGGCGCGAGCCTTGCGATCCGGCGCACCTCGGCGCACCAGGACGCCGCCTGGCGGCTGATCGAGTTTCTCAGCAGCACCCCGCAGCAGATCCGCTTCTACCAGCTGAGCGGCAACCTGCCGGCGCGCACCGCCGCCTGGCAGGACCCGGCGCTCGCCGGCGATGCGCACGCCCGCGCCTTCTTCACCCAGCTGCAGCGGGTGCGCGCGACCCCGAAGATCCCCGAATGGGAGCAGATCGCGACCGCGATCACGCGCCGGATCGAGCAGCTGATCCGCGGCGGCGGCGCGCCCGCGGCGACGCTCGCGGCGCTCGATGCCGACGTCGACCAGATCCTCGAGAAGCGCCGCTGGCTGCTCCACCGTGAGGCGGCCATAGCGGCCACCGGCGCCGACCAGTCGTGCCAGAGCCTGCGGACCGCCGCGCAGTGAGCGCCGGCTTCCGGTTCGCCCTGCCGGCGCTGGCGCTGATCGCGGTCTTCTTCGTCCTGCCGGTCGCGGCCGGCCTCGCCCTCAGCCTCACCGACTTCGACATCTACGCGCTCGGCCATCTCGAGTATCTGCGGATCGTCGGCCTGCGCAACTACGCCCGGCTGCTGGAGGACCCGCTGTTCTGGCGGGCGCTGCTCAACACCTCTTATTTCGTCCTGATCGGCGGGCCGTTGTCGGTGCTGACCTCGCTCGGCGCGGCGCTCCTGATCAGCGCCCGCCTGGTCCGCTTCAAGGCCCTGTTCCGGGTCGTCTACTTCATGCCCGTGATGACCGCCCTGGTCGCGGTCGCGGTGGTCTGGCGCTACCTCTACCACCCGCGCTACGGCCTTTTGAACTATGCCCTCGGTGGGCTCGGCATGCCGCCGGTCGACTGGCTGGGCGATCCCCGGTTCGCGATGCCGGCCCTGATCCTGATGGCCGTCTGGAAGAACTTCGGCTACAACATGATCATCTTCATCGCCGGCCTGCAGGCGATCCCCGAGCAGCTCTACGATAGCGCCCGCATGGACGGCGCGAGCCGCCTGCAGCAGCTGCGCTACGTCACTTTGCCGATGCTGGCGCCGACCTTCCTGTTCGTCGGCGTTTTGACCATGATCGGCTCGTTCCAGCTGTTCGCCGAGCCCTACGTCATGACCCAGGGCGGGCCCTCGGACAGCACGCTCTCCGTCGTCCTCTTCATGTACGAGCAGGGCTTCCGCTGGTGGAACCTCGGTTACGCGGCGGCGATCGCGGTCCTCTTGTTCGCGATCATGCTGGCGGGCACGGTTTTGCAGCTGCGCCTGCGGAGGGGCCTGTGATCGGCCGCGAGCTCGAGCGTCTGGCGCTCTACGCGCTCCTGGTCCTGGGCCTGGTGCTGACGCTCGCCCCCTTGCTCTGGATGCTCTCGGCCTCGCTGATGCCGGCGGGGGAGGCCAGCGTCTATCCGCCCCGCCTCCTGCCCAGCCGCGTCACCTTCGAGCACTACACCGCCCTGTTCGCGCGCCTGCACCTCGCCCGCTACTTCCTCAACAGCCTGGTGATCGCGAGCGCGATCACGGCGATCTCGCTGCTGGTCAACTCGCTGGCCGGCTACGCCTTCGCCAAGCTCCGCTTCAAGGGCTCCGATCGCATCTTCCGCATGCTGCTGAGCGCGCTCGTGATCCCGGCCCAGGTGTCGATGCTGCCCCTGTTCCTGATGCTCAAAGAGCTCGGCCTGATCAACAGCTGGTGGGGCGTGATCGTGCCCGGCATGGCCAGCATCTTCGGCATCTTCCTGATCCGCCAGTACGCGCTCTCGATCCCGGACAGCCTGCTCGAGGCGGCCCGCATCGACGGCGCCGGCGAGTTCAAGATCTACCGGCTGGTGGTCTTGCCGATCTGCCGGCCGATCCTGGTGACGCTCGCGATCTTCACCTTCATGGGCGCCTGGAACGACTTCATGTGGCCGCTGATCGTCTTGACCGACGAGCGCATGTACACCCTGCCCGTGGCGCTCGCCAACCTGCTCGGCGAGCACGTCCAGGACACCGAGCTGATGATGGCGGGATCGGTTTTGACCATCCTGCCGGTCATGCTGCTCTTCATCTTCGTCCAGCGCGCCTACATCGAGGGCATCACCGCCGGCAGCCTCAAAGACTAGATCACAAACTCATAAGCTCTGGATGGAAGAGCCGAGATCACAAGCGCCGCTACGAACTGACGGACTTTGATGCGACTTATGAGTCGATGACCTAGCTTGGCGTCCTGTCAAAGCTCTTGATTTCCCCACTGAGCTGGACCCAGGGCTGGGCGCTGGCACAGTAGATCTGCGCCGTGGGCTTCACCCAAGTCGTATCATCAAGCGTGCCGGCCGCGATCATCACGAGGCCCGGCGCCGCTTCCGCCTCGTCCATCACAGAGGCCCCGCACTCGGGGCAGAACAGCCGCTTGATCGGCTTGCCGCTGTCGCCTCGCTTGGTGAAGCCTTTGAGGGCTCCGGTCACCGTGACTCCCGACTTAGGCAGGCCGATCACCGCGGCGAATGCGCTCCCGGTGAACTTCTGGCAGTCATGGCAATGACAGAGCCCCACAAACGCCGGTTCCGCATCGGCGCTGTAGCGAATCTTGCCGCACAGGCAGCCGCCGGTGATGGTAGGCATCGGTGTCACCTCCGCTCTGGCCGGTCGTTGCCGTAGGACAGCACGGAAGCCTGCCATGCGAGCGCGCTGCAGGGCAACGACGAAGGGCTCTGAGTATGTGACCTGGACCGAGAACGAACCGCGTCTGCAAAGCTCCGGCGCGGGGAGCGCGGCGACCGGTCGCGCTATTCATTGACGATCGGCGCGGTAGGCCAGCACCTCGGCCGGCGTCATGGGCTTCTGCCGCGCCGCGGCCACCGCCGCCGCATCGACGTCGGCCATGCCGGCGGGCCGCAGCGCGCCGTTGTCCCAGGCCTGGCGCACATGGTTGACGACCGCCGCCACGCTGGCATCCGACAGGTGGCCGAAGGGCGGCATCGCGCTTTGGAAATGCCGACCGTCGACGGTCAGCTCACCCTCGAGCCCGTTCAGCACGACATAGACCGGAAACAGCCGGTCGAGGAACAGATCCGGATTGCCCGCGAGCGGCGGGAACTGATCGGCGACGCCCTTGCCATCCGCCTGGTGGCAGGCGACACAGGTCTCCGCGTAGATGGCTTGGCCGTCGGCCTGTGCTGCGCCGGCGGGCGCCGCCGCTGCGGCGGCCGGGGGCGGGTTCGGCCCGAGATAGACCGCGAGATATTCGAGAATCCGGTCCCGCTGCTCGGGCGTCAGGCGGAGACCGTACTGGCGCATGTCGTTCAGGACGGCGGCCCAGTCGGCGCGCGGGATGCCGGCCGAGTTCGACCAGCGACTGCAGATCGTGGCAGGTGCGGCACTGGCCGTAGACCAGATCGCGATCCTGGCCGGGCGGCAGCTCGATATCGCTCGCGGCGCGCGCCGCGGCGGCGGCGATCGCGATGCCTATGCCCGCGAGAACGAGGGAGGGAGCGCGTCGACCGCGCTCCCGGCCACCCTCAGACAACGATCTCGACGCGATCGACCCCGTTCCACTCGTAGCCGCGCGGGTTCCAGCGCGTCAGGCCGTCCATCGGCTGGCTGCGCCCGAGCGCGTCGGTGGCGCGCGCCATGAGCTGGTTGCTGCCGGCCGCGAGGCTGGCCTTGGCCGACCAGTGGTACCAGGCCCACGGGCTTTCGGGCGGCGCGATCTCGGCCGCCTGCCAGGTCTTGCCGCCGTCGGCCGAGACCTCGACGCTGGTGATCGTCGCCATGCCGTCGTTGAACGCCACCCCCTTGATCTCGACCGCCCCCGCCTGCGGCTTGTCCTCGGGCAGCGGCGAGAAGATCACGCTTTTGATCTTGTGGCCGTAGGTCGGCACGCTGTTGTAGACCGTATAGTCGTCGGCGCCGAACTGACCCGGCTCGACCGGCCGGTTGGGCATCCGGTAGCCGACCGACTGGAAGGCGCTGGGCGACTGGTCGGCCGCGAACAGCAGATAGGTCAGGAACTTGACGTTCATATTGCCGTAAAAGCCCGGGATGATCAGCCGCACCGGCCCGCCATGGATCGAGGGGATCGGCTCGCCGTTCATCTTCAGCGCCAGGATCGCGTTCTCGAGCGCCGGGTCGTCGATGTCGTAGCTCTTGGCGAAGTCGGAGCCTTCCGGGGTCGGCGGCTGGTCCCAGCCCTCCGCGGTCAGCCAGCGCGCCGACGCCGCCGGCTCGAGCTTGAGGTCGGCCAGGAGCGGGCGCAGCGGCACGCCTTGCCATTCGACGTTGCCCATGCCGCCGTTCTGCCATTGCCCGCCGGCGACCTTTTGCTTCGCGGCATAGAACGAGCGGCCGTTGCCGGCGCACTGGAGCACCGCGACCCGCTTGACCTGGTCCATCTTCGCGAGATCGGCCAGGCTGACATCGCGGGGCCGCTGCACCAAGCCATCGACCCGGAGCGTCCAGTCCTGGCGCTCCGGAGCGGCGGTGGTCGCTTCCCAGGACATGGCGCCCTCGGGCGCGAAATGCAGCCGGTTGAACAGGATCTCCTTGGGCGTGTGGTCGTATTGGCGGAGCAGCGTGAGCGGCGTCTCCATCACGCCGAGCTTGGCGTTGTGGATGATCATCTCCGGCACCTTGCCCTGGATGATCTGGGCGGCGCTCTCGTCGGCCAACGCCAGGCGCGCGAAGCCCGGGGCGATCCCCGACGACATCGCCGCCGCCGCGCCGGCGAGGACGCCGAACTCGCGCCGCGAAAGGCGGTGGTGGCCGGTACCCTTGGGTTGGCTGGTTGCTTTGGACATGACTGCTCCTCCCTGATTGCTCGATCCGCAGCGCGAGCCATGGCCGTCGACACCCCGGCTCCACGACTGCGGGAATGCCGGACCGCCCGACTCAAGCGCGACGGCAGAGGCGGCGATGATGGACTCGAACGATCGTCGCCAGCAAGAGCGTTTTCAGTCCGGGCGACCGGCCGGCGAGCCCGAGTGAACCAAGCCGGCCACGAAACGTTGCCTCATCGAAGGCGGGTCAGGGCGTCGATCTGGCACGCGCTCTCGATCCTTGCGAGCTGATCCGATCCGATGCTGTCGCTGCTCACCGACCCGCAAGCCTGGATCAGCCTGGCGACGCTCTCGGCGCTCGAGATCGTGCTCGGCATCGACAACCTCCTGTTCCTCTCGATCGTCTCGGCACGGGTCGCCGAGGCGCAGCAGGCGACTGCCCGCCGGGTCGGTCTCGGCCTCGCCCTGATCGCGCGCATCTGCTTGCTGCTGAGCCTGGTCTGGATGATCAGTCTGACCGAGCCGATCCTCGAGATCGGCGACTTCGGCCTGTCCTGGCGCGACCTCGTGCTCGGCGGCGGCGGCCTGTTCCTGATCGTCAAAGGCACGCGCGAGATGCACCAGCAGCTCGAAGGCGAGGATGGCGACAGCGTCGCCGGCACGGCGAGCCTCGCCACCGTGATCGTCCAGATCGCCCTGCTCGATCTCGTCTTCTCGCTCGATTCGGTGATCACCGCGATCGGCATTGCCGAGTACGTTCCGGTCATGATCGCCGCGATGGTCATCGCGATCGCGATCATGCTGCTCGCAGCACCAGCGACGACGGCGTTCGTCAACAGCCATCCGACGGTCAAGATGCTGGCGCTCTCGTTCCTCCTGCTGGTCGGGGCGGCGCTGGTGGCGGACGGCCTGCATTTCCACATTCCGCGCGGCTATCTCTACTTCGCGATCGCGTTCTCGATGGGAGTCGAGGGCCTGAACCTGTTCGATGCGCGCCGCCGGCAGCGCCGCGCCCGACGGCAGGCACGCGGCTACCAGGCCGGCAAGGCTTAGCCCGATGGTCCGGGCCGAGGGGTCAGCCAGCCTTGCGGATCAGGAAGCGGAACTCGCCGGCCTGCGCTCTCGCTCGCCACCAGCTCGTGGCCCGGCCGCCTGGCAGAACGCGCGCACATCCTTGACCGTACCGGGGTCGGTCGCGAGCAGCCGGAGCACCGCGCCCGGCGCCAGCTTCTGCATCGCCTTGCGCGCCCGCAGCACCGGCAAGGGGCATTGCAGCCCACGCGTGTCGAGCTCGATCTCGGCCGCGGGCGGCATCAGGGCCATCGGCAGCATCCTGTATGTCGATTCACCTTGTGGCCAGGATGCCATCCGCGCCGCGAATAGGCTAGGATGAGCTCGCAGCAGTGGACGGGCCAAGCGGAATGTCAGGGCCACCCTTGGACGACTGTTTCGCCCACGATCCGAAGCGCATGCCGGCGGGCGAGGCGCTCGCCCTGCTCGAGCAGCGGATCCGGCCGGTGGTCGGCGAGGAGACCGTGCCGCTCGCCAAGGCGCATGGCCGGATCCTGGCCGAGACCCTGGTCAGCGAGCGCGACGTGCCGGGCTTCGACAACGTCGCGGTCGACGGCTTCGCCTTCGCCCATGGCGATCTGGCGCCCGATCGGCCGACCCGGCTGCGGCTGCTCGAAGGCCGCGCGGCGGCCGGACATCCGTTCGCGGGGCCATTGCCCGAGGGCACGGCGCTCCGGGTCCTGACCGGCGCGCCGCTGCCGGCCGGCGCCGATACCGCCTTGATGCAGGAGGATGCCGAGCTTGTGGACGGTGCGGTCATCATCCCGCCGGGGGTGAGGCGCGGCGCCAACCGCCGCCGGGCCGGCGAGGACATCCGGCGCGGCCAGGCGGTGCTGCAGGCGGGCCAGCGTCTGCGGCCCCAGGACGTCGGCATCGCGGCCAGCCTCGGCCGGGCGAGCCTCAAGGTGTTCCTGCCGCCCCGGGTCGCCTTGTTCTCGACCGGCGACGAGCTGGCCGAGCCGGGCGCCCCGCTGGCGGCAGGGGCCACCTACGATGCCAACCGCACGATCCTTGAAGGGCTGCTGGGGGCGCTCGGCTGCCGGGTGACCGATCTCGGCATCCTGCCCGATCGCGCGGGCGCCGTCGGGACCGCCCTGGCGCAGGCGGCCGAGGGGCATGATGCGGTGATCACCTCGGGTGGCGCCTCGCGCGGTGACGAGGATCACGTCGTGCGCGCGGTCGAGCGCCTGGGCCGGCTGCATTTCTGGCAGATCGCGGTCAAGCCCGGCCGGCCGCTCGCGCTTGGCCAGCTGGGCCGCGCGGTGTTCATCGGCCTGCCCGGCAACCCGGTCGCGGCGGTGGTCTGTTTTCTCCGGTTCGCCCGCCCGGTGCTGACCGCGCTCGGCGGCGGGCGCTGGCCGGAGCCGCGCTCGTTCCTGGTGCCGGCGGCCTTTGTCATGAAAAAGAAGCCGGGCCGGCGCGAATATCTGCGCGCGCGCCTGAGCCGGGGTCCGGACGGGCGCCTGTGGGCCGAGAAGATCCTGCGCGAGGGCTCGGGCATTCTGACCTCGCTCGCCGAGGCCGATGGCCTGGTCGAGCTGGCCGAGGACACTACAGGCGTCGCCCAGGGCGATCCGGTCGAGTTCGTGCCGTTCAGCGAGTTCGGTCTCGGCGCATGATGTGCGGAACCGACGATCCCGCCGCCCGGTTGTTGTGCCGGCGCGGTGTCCCGAACAGGGGAAACAACAGATTGTTGATGCTCTTGACGGCAGACTGGCAGCGCCCGGCGGCCGCTTCGCGATGGACGGCGCGGTCCCATCCAGGGCTGCATGGACGGGTAGGAGCACGCCGGTGATGGACGGGATGATGACCTCGGTGCGTGCCCGCTGGTCGAGCTCGCTCAGGCTCGTGCGGGACCGCTTCGCAAGTCCGCCTGCGGTCGCGGCGCCGGCGCCGCAGGCGCCTTCGGATGCGCCGTTGATGCGGCCGTTCCCCTGGGAGGGACACTACCCCGAAGGTCTCGAGTGGGCCTTCGACTTCGTGCCGCGACCGCTGTTTCACCTGCTCGACGACGCCTGCGCGCGCTTTGCGGACAGACCCTGTCTCGACTTCCTCGGCCGCAAATCGAGCTACCGCGAGATCGGCCAGCTGGTCGACCGCGCCGCCAAGGGCTTCCAGGCCCTGGGTGTCGGCCGGGGCGTCCGGGTCGGGCTGTTCCTGCCCAACTGCCCGTATTACGTGATCTGCTACTTCGCCGTCCTCAAGGCCGGCGGCACGGTGGTCAACTACAATCCGCTCTACGCCGAGCGCGAGATCGCCCGCCAGATCGAGGATTCGAGGACCTCGATCATGGTCACGCTCAACATCAAGGGCATGTACCCCAAGGTCGCGCCGCGTCTCGCCGACACCGGCCTGAAGACGATCGTGGTGGGCTCCATGGGCGGCCTGCTCCCCTGGCGCGAGCGCACCCTGTTCGCTCTGCTGCGGCAGAAGGAGATCGCCGACATCCCCTACGACCAGCGCCACGTCAAGTTCAAGAAGCTGATCGCCAACGACGGCAAGCCCGTGCCGGTCGCGATCGATCCGCGCCATGACCTGGCCGTGCTGCAATACACCGGCGGCACGACCGGCCTGCCCAAAGGCGCGATGCTCACCCATGCCGCCCTCTACGCCAACACCCAGCAGGTCCGCATGTGGTCGATCGGCGTCCGGCCGGGCCAGGAGAAGGTGGTCGGCGCCCTGCCGCTGTTCCACGTGTTCGGCATGACCGGGGTCATGAACGTCGGCATCGCGGGCGGCTTCGAGATCATCCTTTTGCCGCGCTTTCGCCTCGATCAGCTGCTCAAGGTGATCCACCAGGAGCGGGCGACCGTGCTGATGGGCGTGCCGACCATGTTCTCGGCGATCAACGGCTCCCAGCTGCTCGACCACTACGACCTGTCGAGCCTGCGCTTTTGCATCTCGGGCGGCGCGCCCTTGCCCGAGGCGGTGCAGACCACCTTCGAGCGCCTGACCGGCTGCGTGCTGGTCGAAGGTTATGGCCTGACCGAGGCGGGACCGGTCTGCACCCTCAATCCGTTCGGCGGCGAGCGCCGGGCGGGCTCGGTCGGCCTGCCGCTGCCCGGGACCCTGGTCGAGATCGTCTCGCTGGACGAGCCCGGCCGCCGCCTGCCGCTCGGCCAGCGCGGCGAGATCTGCGTGAGCGGGCCCCAGCTCATGGCGGGCTACGCGCGGCGCCCCGAGGAGACCGCCGATGCGCTCCGGGACGGCCGCCTGCACACCGGCGACGTCGGCTACATCGACCGGGACGGCTACGTCTACCTGATCGACCGGATCAAGGATCTGATCCTGAACGGCGGCTTCAACGTTTACCCGCGCATGGTCGAGGAGGCGATCCTGCTCCACCCCGCGGTCGAGGAGGTGAGCGTCTGCGGCATCCCCGACCGGCACCGGGGCGAAGTGGTCAAGGCCTACGTCAAGCTCGCCCCGGGCGCGGCGCTGAAGGTTTCGGAGCTGCGCGCCTTCCTGCGCGACCAGCTGGCCCCCTTCGAGCAGCCCAAGCAGATCGAGCTGGTCGAGCGGCTGCCGCTGACCTGGCTCGGCAAGCCCTCGCGCCACGCCCTGGTCGCCGAGGAACTCCGCCGCCTGAACGCGAGCACCGCCAACGGCAGCGGCGATCACGAAACGCTGCCCGCGCCCGAGATTCAAGAGGCACAACCGGTATCCTGAGCTGCGAGCACCCCTTGACCAGCAGCCCCGGACCGACTTCTCTGGCTGCCGCCAACCCCGTGAGCGGCCGCCGTGCGGCCGGCGCAATCCCTTGAAACGATGAGGTTTTCATGAGTCTGGACAGCGTCACCGCAAAGCTCGAAGCCCAGCTGCCCCAGCTGTCGACGCTCGGCTACAAGGTCAAGTTCGCGATCGCGGAGGTGGGCGTGGTGCTGATCGACGCCGCCCACACCCCCGCCACGATCTCGCACGACGACGGCGAGGCCGACTGCACGATCCGCCTGACCGAAGACCGCCTCAGCCAACTGATCGACGGCCGCCTTTCGCCC
>CAVWDE010000001.1:0-143939 GCA_963753685.1 uncultured Alphaproteobacteria bacterium | reverse complement strand
ACGCTATCAGATGCTGATCGGCGGCGAGTGGATGGACGCAGCTTCGCGGGAGACGTTCGAGTTCGAGAACCCGTTCCTCGGCGGCCCCTGGGCGCTGGTGCCGCGCGCCGCGCCCGCAGACGTCGACCGCGCGGTCGAGGCCGCTCACGACGCCTTCAAAGCACCCGGCTGGCGGCGGATGAGCGCCACGGCGCGCGGCGCGCTGTTGCGGCGGCTGGCCGACGTGATCGCGGGCGAGGCCGATCGGCTGGCCGAGCTCGAGACCCGCGACAACGGCAAGCTGATCACCGAGATGCGGGCGCAATTGCGCTATCTGCCGCAGTGGTTCCACTACTTCGGCGGCCTCGCGGACAAGCTCGAGGGCCGGGTGATCCCGATCGACAAGCCGGGGGTGTTCAACTTCACCCGCGAGGAGCCCTATGGCGTGGTCGGCATCATCACGCCCTGGAATTCGCCCCTGTTGCTCGCGGCCTGGAAGCTCGCCCCGGCGCTCGCCGCCGGCAACACCGCGGTCTGGAAGCCGTCCGAGTTTTCATCGGTTTCCGCCCTCGAGTTCGGAAAACTGTTCGAGCGCGCGGGCCTGCCGCCGGGCGTGGTCAACATCGTGACCGGCTTCGGCGGCGAGATCGGCGATGCGCTCGTGACCCACCCCAAAGTCGCCAAGGTCGCGTTCACGGGCGGCGATAAGACCGGGGCCGTGGTCTACGCCTCGGCCGCACGTCAGATCAAGCCCGTGACGCTCGAGCTGGGCGGCAAGTCCGCCAACATCGTGTTCGAGGACGCGGTCCTCGACGATGCCGTCAAGGGCGTCGTCTCCGGCATCTTCGCGGCCACCGGCCAGACCTGCATCGCGGGCTCGCGCGCCCTGATCCAGCGCCCGGTCTATGACGAGTTCCTCGATCGCCTGCTGACGCTGGCCAAGACCGCGCGCATGGGTGACCCGCTCGACGACGCGACCCAGGTCGGGCCGATCACGACCCGGCCGCAATACAAGAAGGTGCTGGAGTACATGCAGGTCGCCAAGGACGAGGGTGCTACCTGCGTGCTGGGCGGCGGGCCGGCCAGCCGGCCGGAGTGCGGCAACGGCTGGTTCGTCGAGCCGACCATCTTCACCGGGGTCCGCCCCGACATGCGGATCGCCCAGGAGGAGGTGTTCGGGCCGGTGCTCTCGATCATCCCGTTCGACGACGACGAGGAGGCGGTCGAGATCGCCAACGGCACACTCTACGGCCTTGCCGCCGGCGCCTGGACCCAGAGCATCAAGCGGGCGCTCTCCATGGCCGAGCGGCTCGAAGCCGGCACGGTCTGGATCAACACCTACCGCGCGGTCAGCTACATGTCGCCGTTCGGCGGCTACAAGCGCTCCGGGATCGGGCGCGAGAGCGGGCAGAGCGCGATCCGCGAATACCTCCAGGAAAAGAGCGTCTGGATCGACATCAGCGGCAACGTGCCGAACCCGTTCGTGCTGCGCTGAAGACCTCGGAATGAGACTGGCCTGCGATACCGGCGGCACCTTCACCGATCTCGTGGTCGAGGCGGACGGGCGCTTGCGCATGTACAAATCCTCGACCACGCCGGACGACCCGATCGAAGGCGTCCTCGATGCGCTGACGCTGGCAGCCGCCGACGCCGGCCTCCCGCGCGCCGCGTTCCTGGCCCGCGGCGAGACCTTCATCCACGGCACGACGCGCGCGATCAACGCCATCCTGACCGGCCACACCGCGCGCACCGCCTTCCTCACGACCGAGGGCCACCCGGACATCCTGGTGATCCGCGAGGGCGGCCGGATCGAGCCCTTCAACTTCACGGTCCCCTACCCCGAGCCCTACGTGCCGCGCGCGCTGACCTTCGAGATCCCCGAGCGGATCGGCGCCGATGGCGAGGTCGTCAAACCCCTCGAAGAGGCGGGCGTGCTGCGCGTGATCGAGCAACTTCGGGCAAAGCGGGTCGAGGCGGTCGGCGTCTGCCTGCTCTGGTCGATCGCCAACCCGGCCCACGAGCAGCGGGTCGGCGAGCTGTTGGCGGAGCATCTGCCCGGGGTCGCCTGCACCCTCTCGCATCAGCTCAACCCGACCCTTCGCGAATACCGGCGGGCGTCCTCGACCTGCATCGACGCTTCGCTCAAGCCGCTCATGCGCGGCTACCTGCACGGCCTGAAGGGCCGGCTGCGGGCGGCGGGTTTCCCTGGCCGGGTGCTGATGGTGACCTCCCAGGGCGGGATCATGGACGCCGACGACGTCGCCCTGGCGCCGATCCATAGCATCGGCTCCGGCCCGGCCATGGCGCCGGTCGCGGGCCGCCACTACGCGGCCCTGGATGCCGCGGCCGACACCGCGATCGTGGCCGATACCGGCGGCACCAGCTACGACGTCAGCCTGGTCCGCGAGCGGCGCATCCCCTGGACCCGCGAGACCTGGCTCGGCCAGCGCTTCCGCGGCCACATGACGGGCTTCCCCTCGGTCGACGTCAAGAGCATCGGCGCCGGTGGCGGCTCGATCGCCTGGGTCGATGCGGGCGGCCTGCTCCACTGCGGCCCGGAGAGTGCTGGCTCGAGGCCGGGCCCGGCCTGCTACGGCACCGGCGGCACCGCACCCACGGTCACCGACTGCGCCCTCCTGCTCGGCTACATCGACCCGGCGTTTTTCCTGGGCGGCGCCATGCGTCTGGATCAGGAAGCGGCGCGCCGGGCGCTGGAGAGCGACGTCGCCCGCAAGCTTGGGCTCGGGATTGAAGAAGCGGCCGCCGCGGTGCTGGCGCTGGCGACCGAGAAGATGGTCGGGGCGATCGAGGAGATCACGATCAACCAGGGCATCGACCCGGCCTCGGCGGTGCTGATCGGCGGCGGTGGTGCTGCTGGCCTGAACGCGGTCGCGGTCGCGCGCCGGCTCGGCTGCCGCGAGGTCGTGATCCCCGAGACCGGCGCCGCGCTCAGCGCCGCGGGTGCCTTGATGTCCGACCTCGCCGCCGAGTACAGCCGGATGGCGTTCGCGACCAGCGAGCGCTTCGATGCTGCGGCGATCAACGCCGTGCTCGCGGGCCTCGACGAACAGTGCCGGGCGTTCATCGAAGGGCCGGGCGAAGGCTCGCTCGAGCAACGGATCGACCACACGGTCGAGGCGCGCTATCCGCATCAGATCTGGGAGATCGAGGTGCCGCTGCGGGCGAGCCGCTTCCGGACCGATGCGGACCTTCGCACCCTGGTCGACGATTTTCATGCCGCCCACAAGCAGATCTTCGAGATCAGCGACCCCGGCTCCGAAATCGAGCTCGTGACCTGGCGCGCCCGGGTGCGCTGCCGCCTGCGCGAGGGCGGCTCAGGCCGTCTCATCGCTGGCGCGCCCGAGGCCGGGATCGAGAGCGGACGCCGGGTCTACTTCGCCGATGCCGGCTGGGTCGAGGCGGCCGTCCGCCGGTTCGAGGCGGTCGAGGGCGAGATCGTGGGGCCGGCGATCATCGAATCCTCGTTCACCACGGTCGTGGTCGATCCGGGTGCCATCGCCCGCCGGACCGCATCCGGCAGCCTCTCGATCACGGTCTGAGGGGCGCTGCCGTGACCGAACCGAGCCGGACCGACGGCGTGCGCATGGCGATCCTCTCCAGCCGCATGGAGAGCATCGCCCGCAAGATGCAGAACACCCTGTTCCGCACCGCCCGCTCCGGCGTGCTCAACAGCGCGCATGACTTCTCCTGCGTGATCCTGACCGCCGACTGCCGCCTGCTGGCGGCCGCCGAGAGCCTGCCGATCCACATCATGATCGGCCCCGACCTGATGACCAAGGCCGTGCTCCGCCATCACCCGGAGCTGAAGCGCGGCGATGCCTTCCTCCACAACTCGCCCTACGAGGGCAACTCGCACGCCGCCGACCACTGCCTGATCGTGCCGGTGATCGACGATCTCGGCATCCGCCGCTTCTTCGTGCTCGCCAAGGCCCACCAGGCCGACTGCGGCAACGCCAGGCCCACCACCTACATGGGCGCCGCCCGCGACGTCTACGAGGAAGGCGCCCTCATCTTCCCCGCGGTCAAGGTCCAGGAAGACTACCGCGACATCGAGGACATCATCCGCATCTGCCGGATGCGCATCCGCGTGCCCGAGCAGTGGTGGGGCGACTATCTGGCAGCGCTCGGCGCGGTCCGGATCGGCGAGCGCGAGCTTCTCGACCTCGGCAAAGAAGTCGGCTGGGACGTGCTCGAGCGCTATGCCGAAGACTGGTTCGACTATTCCGAAGAGCGCATGGTCGAGGCGATCCAAAGGCTGCCGAGCGGCGAGCGTCACGGTACGCTCGACCCACGACCCGTTCCCGGGCGTGCCCGACGGCATCGCGGTCGACGCCAAGGTCGCGGTCGACGCCGAACAGGGGAAAATCACGGTCGACCTGCGCGACAACCCGGACTGCCAGCCCTGCGGCCTCAACCTCACCGAGGCCTGCGCGCGCAGCGCCGCCATGGTCGGCATCTACAACGGCCTGATCGACCACCGCGTGCCGCCCAATGCCGGCAGCTTCCGCCGCATCGACATTCTCCTCCGCGAGAACTGCTGCGTCGGCATCCCGCGCCATCCGTTCAGCTGCTCGGTCGCGACCACCAACCTCGCCGACCGGGTCTCGAACCCGGTCCAGGTGGCGCTCGCCGAGCTCGCCGACGGCTTCGGCATGGCCGAGACCGGCCCGATCATCCCGCCCGCAGGCGGCGTCATCTCGGGCCGCGACCCGCGCCGCCACGATGCCCGCTTCGTCAACCAGGTGCACCTCGGCCTGACCGGCGGCGCCGCCACGCCCACGACCGACGGCTGGCTGACGATCGTCCACGTCGGCAACGCCGGCATGTGCCGCCACGACGGCATCGAGGTCGACGAGCTGCACCACCCGGTCCACATCAGCGAGCGCCGTCTGCTGCCGGACACCGAAGGCGCCGGGCGGTTCCGGGGCGCGCTTGCGGCCTACGTCGAGTTCGGCCCGACCGCGGGCTGCCGGCTGGAGGTGCTCTACACCTCCGATGGCACGATCAACCCGGCGGGCGGCGCCCGCGGCGGCGGGCCCGGCAGCAAGGTCAAGGCGCTCAAGCGCGAGCTGAGCGGCGAGCTCACGCCCTTGCCCAACTGCCACGGCGTCAGCCTCGAGCCGGGCGAGCGGATCGTCTCCCATTCCGCGGGCGGCGGCGGTTACGGCCCGCCCTTTGAGCGCGCTCTCGAGCGGGTCGCGCACGACCTCGCCGAAGGCTGGATCACGCCCGTGCGGGCGGCCGAGGTCTATGGCGTCGTCCTCGCCGCCGACGGCCGGATCGATCTGGCCGCGACCGCCGCGCGCCGCGCCACCCTTGCCGAACCGTCCTGAGCCTGGAGACCCCCCTGATGCGCATCGCCAAGATCGAGGACCTGCACTGCGACGCCGGCTGGCGGACCTGGTCGTTCCTCAAGATCACGACCGACGACGGCGTGGTCGGCTGGTCCGAGTACAACGAGAGCTACGGCAGCCGCGGCCTGACCGCGGTCATCAAGAAGCTCGCCGAGCGCCTGATCGGCCGCGATCCACGGCCCGTGGAGCGGCTGACGGCGCTCATGCACGCGATCACTCGCCAGGCGCCGGGCGGCCTCGCCCAGCAGGCGATCGCGGCGATCGAGAACGCGCTGGTCGACGTCAAGGCGCGCGCCCTCGGCATCCCCGTGGCCGAGCTGCTCAATGGTCCGGTGCGCGAGCGCCTGCGGCTCTACTGGTCGCACTGCGGCTCCTACCGGCTCGACCACTTTTCGACGATGGGCACCACGCCCGTGCGCTCGCTCGACGACATCCGGGCGCTCGGCCAGGAGGTCCGCGAGCGCGGCTTCACCGCCCTCAAGACCAACATCTTCTGTTTCGACCAGGGTTCTCCATACATGTACCAGCCGGGCTTCGCTCGCAACGACGGCTGGCCGGAGCTCAATGTCGACCAGCGCCTGCTCGGCATCATCGAGGCCCAGATGGCGGCCTTCCGCGAGGGTGCGGGACCCATGGTCGACCTCCTGCTCGACCTCAACTTCAACTTCAAGACCGAAGGCTATCTGCAAGTCGCGAAAGCGATCGCACCCTACCGCCTGCTGTGGCTCGAGATCGACAGCTACGACCCGAGGGCGCTCGCCCTGATCCGCCAGCAGGCCGGCACGCCGATCGCGTCCTGCGAATCGCTGTTCGGGCGGCGCCAGTTCCGGCCCTTCTTCGAGGCCCAGGCGGTCGATGCCGCGATCGTGGACGTGCCCTGGAACGGCATCCTCGAGGGCATGAAGATCGCGGCCATGGCCGAGACCTACGAGGTCAACTGCGCGCCGCACAATTTCTACGGCCACCTGTCGACCATGATGAGCGCGCAGTTCTGCGCTGCGATCCCTAACTTCCGGATCATGGAGATCGACATCGACGACGTGCCCTGGAAGGACGAGGTCGTCAGCCCGCCCACCATCGAGGCCGGTCACCTGGTCCTGACCGATGCGCCCGGCTGGGGCGTCGAGGTCAACGAGGCCGCGATCCGCGCCCACCCGCCAAAGGCGTGAACGCGGCCGCCGGTCGAAAGCTTGGGAGGAAGCAACGATGTGCACGCCCTACGTCGTCGACGAGGTCACGAAAAAGAAAATCGCGGCCTGGAGTGCCGAGCGCCACAAGGCCTCGACCAGCCCGTTCGGCAAGGACGACCAGATCGGCATGCTGAACCTGATCGATGCCCGCTCGCGCGACGCGGTCCTCTCGCGCGCCGATGCCGGCAAGGTATTCGATCTGGCGGTCGACCACTTCGTCGGCATGCCGGCCTGGATCGCCGTCAACGACCCCGGCTACCAGATCTGGATGACCCACACGCCAGGCGGCGAGGAAGTCGACGACATGTTGGGCGTCGGCCAGGCGGCCAACGAGCTGATCTCCTACTCGGGCGATGCGGTCTCGATGTACACCCACTGCGGCACGCACATCGACACCCTCAACCACTTCGGCTACGGCAGCGAACTCTTCAATCACTTCACCGCCAAGGACCATCTCGGCAGCCGGCACTGGCGGGTCGCGGGCGCCGAGAAGCATCCGCCGATGATCGCCCGCGGGGTGCTGCTCGACGTCCCGGGCGTGCTCGGCCTGGACGAGCTGCCGCCCTCCTACGGCATCGGCCCGGACGACCTCGCGGCCTGCCTCAAGCACCAGAAGACCGAGCTCAAGCCCGGCGACGTCATCCTGGTCCGCACCGGGCGCATGCGCGCCTGGCCCGATCCCGGCGCCTACACCACCAACGCCCCCGGCCTCAACCGCGCGGGCGCCGAGTTCCTGGCCAAGGCAGGTGCGATCACGATCGCCGGCGACAATCTCGCCCTCGAGCACTCACCGTCCGCCGACCCCGAGAACTGGCTGCCGGTCCACACGTATCTTCTGGTCGAGGCGGGCGTGCCGATCATGGAGATGGTCGACATGGAGGAGATCGCGGCGGAGAAGCTCTACGAGTTCTGCTTCTTCGGCGCCTGCATGAAGCTGCGGGGTGCCACCGGCGCGCCCATGCGCCCGGTCGCCATGCCGCTCAAATCCTGAGGAGGTGCCAAAAAATGCCGGTCGGCACGAAGTATGTCTTCATGGCGAGCATGGACGTCGAGCCTGAGAAGGAGGCCCTGTTCAACGAGGTCTACGACCGGGAGCACGTCCCGAACCTGCTCAAGGTGCCGGGCGTGCTGGCGGTGACCCGGGTCCGGAGCGAGCCGTTCGCGTTCTCGATCGGCGGCGAGCGCAAGCCGATGCCCGCGGCCAGCCCGCGCTACAGCGCGATCTACGAGCTCACGAGCCCGGACGTCCTGGCAAGCGCGGACTGGGCGCGGGCGGTCGAAATGGGTCGATGGCCGGGCGAAGTGCGCCCGTTCACGAGCAACCGCCAACACTCCCTCGCCAAGGTGATCTCGACGTCAGGACAATGAGATCCGCGGTCGCCTCAGTCGTAATCGACGGGAGTGCATTGCCAGCCGTCGTCATGACGCTCCCAGTAGAGGTTCCTGAGCCGCGTCGTGACCGGGCCGGGCTCGCCGTCGCTGACCGGCTGGTGGTCGATCTTGGTGACCGGCAGGATGCCGCCCGCGGTCGAGGTGATGAACACCTCCTCGGCGCCCCTGAGCTCCTCCGGCGAGACCCTGCCGATCACCGCCTCGACGTTCTGCTCGGCGAGCAGGTCGAGCGCGGTCTGGCGGCTGATGCCGAGCAGACAGGTGCCCTCGGGCGTGGTCACCCTGCCCTCCTTGACCGCGAACACGTTGAAGCCCGGGCCCTCGGTGACGTTACCCTCCAGATCGAGCAGCACCGGCATGTCGCAGCCCTGCTCATAGGCCTCGAACAGCCCCCTGGTCAGGTCGCCCCAGTGGAAATTCTTGATCGCCGGATCGACCGACTGCGGCGGGATGCGCAAAACCTCGCTGATGTGCAGGTGAATGCCGCGCTCGCGCATCGCCTCGGTCGCGATCCAGACGAACGGGATCACCAGCGCATAGAAGCGGTTCTGGCACTGGCGCGGGTCGCGGGTGCCCTTCGGCGGCAGTGCCGCGGGTCAGGATCACCTCGACATAGGCCTCGCGCAAGGCCGTGAGGCGCATGAGGCGCATCAGGATTTCTTCCACCTCCTCGCGGCCGTAAGGATTGGTCAGCCGCAGGCCGGCACACTCTTCTCGAACCGGTCCAGATGATGGCCAAGTCGGAAAAAGCGCCCCTTCCAGACGTGGATCACGTCGTAGGTGCAGTCGGACCGGAGAAAACCCCAGTCCAGGATCGGGATGCGCGCCTCGGCGATCGGCACGTACTCGCCGTCGATGAAGGCGGCACCGTCGGGATAGAGCCCGACCTCGTCCGCGTCCCGGATCCGCTCGCGCGCCGTTGCCATGCTGCCCCCCTCGTCCGACCTGGTTCTTCAGCGGCCGCGACCCTAGCACCCGCGATCAGCCCGGCCAAGCAGCCTCAGATCTCGATCAGGCGGTTGGGCAGCTCGTCGGTGTCGTCGGCGGGCCTCGGAAAATGCTCGGCCAGCCGGTCGCCGACCTGGCCGATCGCGGCGAGGAAGCCTTCGGCGATCTTGCCCGCGCGCACCCGCTCGATGAAGTCGGCCACCGCCTTATCCCAGGTGCCGGGCGGCACCAGGGCATGGATGCCGGCATCGGCGATGATCTCGACGTGGCGCTCGGCGACCGCGACGAAGATCAGCACGCCGGTCCGCGCCCGGGTCATGTGCAGGTTCTGCTCGAAGAACTGCGCGCGGGCGAGCCGGCTCGCGCGCCGGTGCTTGACCGCTGCCGGCACCAGGGCGAGATGCACCGACGGCAGGTGCGCGATCACGGCCAGGACGACGAACGCCGCCGCCTGCACCAGATACAAGGTCCAGGCGCTGGTCGCCGGCCGGACCGCGAGCAGCAGCGCCGGCAGCAGCAGCGCCGCCAGCGCCGGCCACAGCAGGGCGACGTAACGGTAGTCGTCGGCGGCCGCCGCGATCACGGTCACCAGCTCGCCGCTGGTCCGCCGTTCCGCCGCGGCGATCGCATCGACGATCTGCTGCCGGTCCCGGTCGGTCAGGAAGGCCATGTCGTCCGCACCCGATGAGTCACCAGCTGCCCGAGGCGCCGCCGCCGCCGAAGCTGCCGCCACCGCCACTGAAGCCCCCGCCACCCTGCCCGCCGCCGAAGCCGCCGCCCTGCTGCCCGAAGCCGCCGCCCTGCCCGCCGCTGAAGCCGCCCGGCAGGATCACAGGGCCGCCGTAGCCCCGCCGATAGCGCCCCCGGCGCCGTCCGGAGAACTGGTTGAAGAGAATGATCAGGATGACCGGCAGGACGATCGCCAGCGGAAACGGCCAGGGCGGCGCCTGATCCCGGACCTGGACCGGCGGCAGCGCCGGGTTGTAGGTGCCGCCCAGCGTCTGGATGATGGCGGCGACGCCCGCCTTGATCCCGGCCGCGAAATCGCCCGCGCGGAAGCGCGGCAGGATCTCGCCCTCGATGATCGTCCGGCTCTTCGCATCGGTGAGCTCGCCCTCGAGCCCGTAGCCGACCTCGATCCGGACCTTGTGCTCCTCGGGCGCCACGATCAGCAGCGCGCCGTTGTCCTTGCCCTTCTGGCCGAGCCCCCAATGGCGGCCGAGCTGATAGCCGTAGTCCTCGATCGCCTGGCCCTGGAGCGACTTGAGGGTGACGACCACCAGCTGATCATGGGTCTGCTGCTCGAAGGCGGCGAGCGCCGCATCCAGCTCCTGCTTCTCGGGCTCGCTCAAGAGGCCGGCGTCATCGACCACCCGGCCGGTGAGCGCCGGGAACGCAGGCTCCGCGCCCCGGACGGCCGCGCCCGCCAGGAGCAGGCCGAGCAGCAACGGCAGGACGGCAAGCGCGCGGCGCATCGACGGCATCGGAAAAGGCTCAGAATTTGACCGTGGGCGCCTGCTCGGCCCCCGCGCTGGCGGTGAAGTTCGCCTTCGGCTCGGAGCCGTAGATCATCGCCCACAGGCGGCCCGGGAAGGTCCGGATCTCGGTGTTGTAGGCCTGCACCGCCTGGATATAGTCGCGGCGCGCGACCGCGATCCGGTTCTCCGTGCCCTCGAGCTGGGATTGCAGGGCCAGGAAGTTCTGGTTCGACTTGAGGTCCGGATATTTCTCGACCACGACCATCAGACGGCTGAGCGCGCCGGTCAGCTGGGCCTGGTTCTGCTCGAACTGCTTGAACGCTTCCTGGTTGGTCAGGATGTTCGGCGGCAGCTGCATCTGCCCTACCTTGGCGCGCGCCTCGGTAACCGCGACCAGCACGTCCTGCTCCTGCTTGGCGTAGCCCTTCACGGTCTCGACCAGGTTCGGAATCAGGTCGGCGCGCCGCTGATACTGGTTCTGCACCTGCGCCCAATCGGCGTTCACCTGCTCATCGAGGGTCGGAATCGTGTTGATCCCGCACGCCGTCAGCAGGGGCAGGAGGAACAGGAACAGCACCGCGGCCGGACCCACGCGGCGACCAGGCGCGATCGGAGGTATCGTCAGGTTGGCTGCCAAGGGAGGAACTCCGGTTGCCTCGAAATCCGGCGCGGCGCCCCAGGGCGGAGCCGAGCTGGCGGAGGGAGTGGGATTTGAACCCACGAGGGGCTTTCGCCCCAACACGCTTTCCAGGCGTGCGCCTTAAACCGCTCGGCCATCCCTCCTGGCCGGCGCCAAACATAGTGAGCCCCACAAGACGAGGCAATCGCCGGCCGCCTCGACAGCATGTTGCGGGGCTCGTATGAACGATCGCATGCGCAGTTTCGGCTACTGGCTCGGGGTCGCCCTGCTGATCGCCGGCGCGGCGGCGGCGCTCGCGGATCTGGTGACGGTCGTCCGGGGGGCGCCGACCACCTTCAGCCTGGGCGCCATCTGGTTCCACATCAACGGCAACAGCCTGGTCGGCTTTCAGGCACTGATCCAGAAGGGGCCCCTGCCCTGGCTCTGGCCGCCAATCCAGGAGCTGTTGGTCCTGCCGACCTGGCTGATCCTGGTGCCGCCCGGCCTCGTGCTGGTGCTCGCCTGCCGGACCTGGTCGCGCGCCTGAGCGATCGCCCTGAACGCGCCGCCCGCGATCGCGATCCTGCTACCACCGGCTGAGCAGTTCGGCCCGGAGCGCGCGGGCGCGATTTCCCTGCACGTCCGGGACGTGACCCGTACGAGCCGCTTGCGGGATCGCATCCGGATCTACGGCGCGCCGGTCGAGCGGCCGTTCGAAGGCTTCGACTTCTGTCCCCTGCGCCCGGCCTGGCATGGCCTGCGGGGCCGCAACATCGGCCTCGCCGAAGCGCTTCGCCGCCGGCTCGCAGGCCACCAGGGCATCCTGGTCGAGGTCTACAACCGGCCCAACATGTTCGCCCATCTCGGGGCGCGCACGGATCTGCCGCTGACGCTGCGCCTGAGCAACGATCCGCGCACCATGCGGAGCGCCCGCACGCCCGCGGAGCGCGCCCGGCTGCTGGCCCGCGCCGAGGCGATCTTCTGCGTCAGCGACTACGTCCGGCAGCGCTTTCTCGACGGGCTCGCAGATACCGCCGATCGCGGCAAGCTTGTGGTTCTGCGCAACGCGATCCCGCGCACCCTCACGGCACCGCCCGAGAAGGCGCCGCTGATCCTGTTCGTCGGCCGGATCATCGAGCAGAAGGGGCTGGCCGACCTGGTCACGGCGCTCGAACGGGTGCTGCCCCGCCATCCGGGCTGGCGGGCGGAAATCATCGGCACCAGCCGGACCCGGCGGCGGCCGGAGATGAGCGCCTTCGAGGCGGGCCTGCGCGAGCGCTGCGCCCGCCTCGGCGGGACCGTGCAGTGGCAGGGCCATCTGCCCAACGATCAGGTCATGGCGCGCTACCGCGAGGCGGCGATCGTGGTCCTGCCCTCGCTCTGGCCCGAGCCGCTCGCCCGGACCGCGGTCGAGGGGCTGGCGAACGGCTGCGCCGTGCTCGCCTATCCGAGCGGCGGCCTGCCCGAGGTGCTCCGTGGCCGCGGCCTGCTGGTCGAGCCGACGCTGCCCGAAGCGCTGGCCGAAGCGCTCGAGCGGGTGATCACCGACGACCCGCTGCGCGCCCGCTTGCAGGACCAGGCCTGGCAAGACTACCCGTTCGACATCCAGCCGCTCGCGGATGCGATCGACGACCGCCGCGAGGCCATCCTCGCCGGTCTGAGGGAAGCCGCCTGAGCTGGTCTCTGCCGGGCGACCGGGCCTCTTGCTTCGCCTGCTGCCCTTGCGCTTTGCGCCCGGCGGGCACCCGCCATCGCAACGAGCTGAGGATGACCCATGCCCGGGACTAACCCGATCGACAGTGGCGCCGATCGCCGACCGCCTCTATGAACGTGCTCAGGCGTCCATCCGCTCGCGAGCATCCTAACCGCCGCAGCGGCAACGAGGGGCTCCGGATCGGGGGAGTGGCGACATCGGCTGAGGCTTGGCGTATCACGGTCGAGCTCATGGCGATCTGAACCCATGGACGAAGCAATGCGAAGTGGTCCTGCCGCTGCCGCCACCCGGCAATGGAAGACCGCCTGCGCCGCGGGGTGCCTGATTTTTCTCGGGTCGCTGGCGGCGGTGGCCTGGCAGCTGCATCTCTCGACCGAGCACGGCTTGGGGGGTTGGGGTTCCGGGCGCCCATGGCTCGGACTACCCGATGTCTTCGAGTGGATCGATGATCTCGGGAACCGGGCCATCCTGCTGCCGGCGGCGCTGATCCTGCCGCTCCTCCTGCCGATCCGCCGGCACCGGCACTGGTGGCTGCCCGCCGTCGTGCTGCTGGGTTCCTGGACGCTCGGCAGTCTTGCCGCCACCGCCCTCGGATCGCTGCGCCTCGGGGGCGATGGGGTCGCGTTTCCCGATACCGATGCCGTGACCGCGGTCGCGTTCCTGGTCACCGGGGCCCACCTGATCCAGCGCTCCTCGACCCCGCGCTGGACCAAGGTGGCACTCTGGAGCTGCGGCGCCCTCCTGCTGGTCCTGGCGAGCCTCGACCCGATCCTGTTCGACCCCGATCACACCTTGCCGCTGGGCGGCGTCGCCGGCGCTGGTCTCGGTCTCGCCTGCGCGGCGGCGGCCGCCTGGTGGGACGAGGCGACCCCGAGAACGGCGCCGTTGGCCGCCGGGCCGGCGGCCGCCGTGCCCGCGGGGCTCGAGGCCCCTCGGGAACCCGACGCCGCCCATGCCGACGGCAGTCGGGAACGGGGCGAGGCCACGCCGCTGATCGCGCGCGCGCTCTACTACCTCTACGAGCAGCATCTTCTGCGCCAAGTCCACAAATGGCCAGCACCCCGGCACGTCGGCGTCATCCTGGACGGCAATCGCCGCTATGCCCGCCGCCAGGGCGTGACCGATCTGCGCGCCGTCTACCGCCTCGGCGCGCAAAAGCTCGACGACGTGCTCGACTGGTGCGCCGAGCTTCGGATCCCCGCGGTGACGCTCTGGGTCTGCTCGACCGACAACCTCGGCCGCACGTCCGACCAGGTGTCCGGGATTCTGGCCGCGGTCGAAGCCAAGTTGAAGGCGCTCGCCCACGACCCGCAGATCCACCGCCAGCAGGTGCGGGTCCAGGCGATCGGCAGGCTGGAGCTGCTGCCGGCGACCACCGTGGCGGCGATCCGCGCCGCCGAGGCCGCGACCGAACGGCACGCCGCGATCACGCTCACGATCGCCGTCGCCTATGGCGGCCGCGAGGAGATCGCCGATGCCGTCCGCGGCATGCTCGTCCACGAAGCCGGGCGCGGGGCGGAGCTTGCCGACGTCATCAAGCGCGTCACGCCCGCAGCGATCAGCCGCCATCTCTATGTCGCCAGCCTGCCCGACCCGGAGCTCATCATCCGCACCAGCGGCGAGATCCGCCTCTCGGGCTTCCTGTTGTGGCAGAGCGCCTACAGCGAGTTCTACTTCTCGGACGTCTACTGGCCGGCCTTCCGCAAGATCGACCTCCTGCGCGCGCTGCGAGCCTTCCAACAACGCAAGCGGCGCTATGGGCGCTGACGGCGCCGTCACACCATGGTCCCGGGGCCGCGGCACGCGGATCGGTGCCTGCGGAGATTGTGACCGGCGGCAAGTGAGAGACCTTGCGCCGACCGGTCCAGGTGCCAAATGATAGGTTGACGGACCCATTTGGTGGGGAAGCACGATGGCCAGGGCTGTGATCTCTGAGCGGACGCGGGCCGGCGCGCGTCGCGCTGCCGCCGAGGCCTCACAGGTTCAGCGCGAGCTCAGCCATGATGCCATCGTGAGCGGCGTCGAGGCGGGCCTGGTCAAGCGTGCGATCGAGGCGAAGCTTTTGCGCCTCGACGAGGTGCACCGTCTGATCCCGGCCTCGACCTTCGCGCGCAAGGTCCGCGAAGGCCGCAAGCTGTCGCGCGAGGAGGCCGACCAGGTCGCACGCCTGCTCCGGATCAAGGGCTACGCGGCCGACGTGTTCGAAGATCCGGACGTGGCGGCAAGCTGGCTCTCGGAGGCCAACCCCGCGCTCGGCGACCGCGTGCCGGCGGACCTGCTCGTGACCGACGAGGGCACCCGCGCGGTCGAGACCGTGCTGCGTCGGATCGACTATGGCGACTACAGCTGAGCCTTGATCGTCTGGCGCCTCGCCCCTCGCCGGCACGCCAGGACCCTGGATGGCGCCGGCAACCGCGATCGGGGCGCGCGCTGGAACTCGGGGCGCGGGCGCGGCGTCGTCTACGCCAGCCTGAACGTTGCGACCTGCGTGCTCGAGACGTTCGTCCATTTCGGCCCCACGCTCAGGGCCAGGCTGCCCGAGAACCTGATGCTGGTCGAGATCGAGGTTCCCGAAGACGCGGGCGTGCTCCGGGTCGAGCCCGGGGAGATACCGGCCAATGCGGACGTACCGGGCGCGGACGGTCGGACATGGTATCAGCGGACCGGCGATGCCTGGCTGCAGGGTGCCGCGGCGTTGGTCCTGGTCGCGCCCTCGATCGTGGTCCCGAAAGAGTGGAACGCCATGCTCAACCCTGCCCATCGTCACATGGCCGATGTCAGCATCGTCTCCGCCGAGCCCTTCCGGTTCGATCCAAGACTGACGATGGGTTCGCAAGCGTCGGGTCTTGCACCATGATGGTCCGAGCAGCGACAGGAGGTTGACGATGGGTCGGATCCGGCACGAGCGGATCGTCTCCGATCCCGACATCATGATGGGCAAGCCGACCATCAAGGGCGCCCGGATCACGGTCGAGCTGATCCTGGAAGGCCTCGGCGACGGGATGACCGCCGCCGAGCTGCTCGAGGGTTATCCGCACCTTATGCCTGGGGACGTGCACGCCGCCCTCCGCTTTGCCGCCGACCGCCTTCATGACGACTGGGACATTGAACGCAGGCGGCCTCAGGGGGCTGTTCGATAGCTCGAGAGAGCATCATCGATCGACCGGCGGGGTCGACGCCACGGCCGGGATGGGGCATCTTGAGGTACGGCTCGCGGTCGGGCGCCGTCGGACGTGGGCCCGGAGCCACATGGGGTCCCATGGCGAATCAAGCAGACATGGTGGCGGCGGCGGATCTGCCGGCGCCGGCGGCAGCGCCATCGCCGCGCTATCTCGACGCGCTCAATCCGGAGCAGCGGGCGGCGGTCGAGGCGCCGGACGGGCCGCTCCTGGTACTGGCCGGCGCCGGCACCGGCAAGACCCGGGTGCTGACCACGCGGCTTGCGCATGTGCTGCTGACCGGCCGGGTGCGGCCCTGGCAGGTGCTCGCGGTGACCTTCACCAACAAGGCCGCGCGCGAGATGATCCTGCGCGTCTCGCTGCTGCTCGGCCAGAGCGTCGAGGGCCTCTGGCTCGGCACCTTCCACGCGCTCGGCGCCCGCCTGCTGCGCCGCCACGCCGAATTGGTCGGGCTCAAGCCCAACTTCACGATCCTCGATACCGACGACCAGCTGCGCCTGGTCAAGCAGGTGATCGAGGCGGCCGAGCTCGATCCCCGCCGCTGGACGCCGCGCGTGCTGCTGGCGATCATCGAGCGCTTCAAGGACCGCGGTCTGACCGCTCCCAACGTGCCCGAGAGCGAGATCAGCGACTTCGCACTCGGCCGCACGCGCCAGCTCTATGCCGCCTATCAGGAACGCCTGCTGACGCTGAATGCCTGCGATTTCGGCGATCTGCTCCTGCACGGCCTGTCCCTGTTCAACGAGCAGCCGGAGATCCTGGCCGACTATCAAGGGCGCTTCCGTGCGCTCCTGGTCGACGAGTACCAGGACACCAACGTCGCCCAGTATCTCTGGCTCCGCCTGCTCGCCCAAAGTCACAAAAATATCACCTGCGTCGGCGACGATGACCAGTCGATCTACAGCTGGCGGGGCGCCGAAGTCGGAAACATCCTGAGGTTCGAGCAGGATTTCCCGGGCGCCAGGGTGGTCCGGCTCGAGCGCAACTATCGCTCGACCGGGCACATCCTGGGCGCGGCCTCGGGCCTGATCGCGCACAACCGCGCGCGGCTCGGCAAGACCCTTTGGACCGAGGGCGAGCAGGGCGCGCGGGTGCGCATCGCGAGCCTCTGGGACGACGAGGAGGAAGCGCGCTTCGTCGGCGAGGAGATCGAGGCCCATCAGCGCGCGCAAGGGACGACTCGAGGACATCGCGGTGCTGGTCCGGGCGGGCTTCCAGACCCGCGCCTTCGAGGAGCGCTTCATCAATCTCGGCCTGCCCTATCGCGTGATCGGCGGGCCGCGCTTTTACGAGCGCGCCGAGATCCGGGACGCGATCGCCTATCTCCGCCTCGTGCACCAGCCGGACGACGATCTGGCGTTCGAGCGGATCGCCAACGTCCCCAAACGCGGCATCGGCGATGCGACCCTGCAGCTTCTGCGGCGCAGCGCGCGCGATGCCGGCTCGAGCGTGGTCGCGGCCGCGCGCCTGATCTGCACGACCGACGAGCTGCGCCCCAAGCTGCGGACCACGCTCACCGAGCTCTTGCGCGACTTCGAGCGCTGGCGCGAGCTCGCCGAACGCGTGCCGCCGCGCGAGCTCGCCGAGACCGTGCTCGAGGAGGCGGGCTACGTCCGCATGTGGCAGGAGGACCGCTCGGTCGAGGCGCCGGGCCGGCTCGAGAACCTGAAGGAGCTGGTGCGCGCGCTGGCCGAGTTCGAGACCCTTGCGGGTTTTCTCGAGCACGTCGGCCTGGTCATGGACAACGCCTCGGACCCTTCCGGCGACATGGTCACCGTGATGACCCTGCACAGCGCCAAGGGCCTCGAGTTCGACACCGTGTTCCTGCCCGGCTGGGAGGAGGGCGTGTTCCCGAACCAGCGCGCGATCGACGAGGGCGGCCAGAAGGCGCTCGAGGAGGAGCGCCGCCTCGGCTACGTCGGCGTGACCCGGGCCAAGCGCATGCTCACGATCTGCTACGCCGCCAACCGCCGGGTCTACAATCAGTGGGCGGCGAGCCTGCCGGCGCGCTTCATCGAGGAATTGCCGAGCGCGCACACCGAGTTCCTGCAGCGCCAGTCGGTGCCCGAGCCGCAGATGAGCGGCTGGTTCGACGACCTGCGCGCCGGCGGCCGCGGCCCCGGCTTCCAGCGCATGCGCGCGGCCGGCAAGGCGCCCCTGATCGAGGGCCAGGCGCGCGTGCTGACCAGCGCCATGCCCAAGCGCACCCAGCTGCTCGAGGTCGGCCAGCGGATCTTCCACGAGAAGTTCGGCTATGGCCGCGTGCTCGCGGTCGAGGGCAACAAGCTCGAGATCGCCTTCGACAAGGCCGGCACCAAGAAGGTGATCGACAGCTTTGTCGCCCCGGCCTGACCGGATGCCGTCCGGAGCCAGGCCCGAGCCGCCGCTCTGGCAGAGCCGCTTCGTGGTGCCACAGGCGGCGGTGCCGCTGTTCCTGGACGCGCTCGAGGACGACGCGCTGAGCATCGCGGCCTTCGAGCAGCCCGCGGCCGATGGCGCCGACGGCGCGCTCTGGCGGGTCGAGCTCCTGCACTCCGCCGAGCCCGAGCGCGAGGCGCTGGCCGCGCGCCTCGCCCCGCTTGCCGAACGCGCGGGCCTGGCGCGGATCGACGTCACGGTCGCGCCGGTCGCGACCACCGACTGGCTCGCCCGCACCGCCGAGAGCTTTCCGGCCCAGCCGATCGGCCGGTTCTGGGTCCACGGCAGCCACCTCGCCGGCCCGCCGCCCGAGGGGACGCTCTCGATCCAACTGGATGCCGGGCTCGCCTTCGGCTCGGGCGAGCATGCCTCGACCCAGGGCTGCCTCATGGCGCTCGAGCGCCTGGCCAGGCGGCGCCGGTTCCGGCGCATCCTGGACCTTGGCTGCGGCTCCGGCATCCTCGCGATCGCCGCGGCCAGGCTCTGGACAGCGCGGGTGATCGCCGCCGACAACGATCCGGTCGCGGTCGAGGTGGCGCGCGCCAACGCCGAACGCAACGGCGTCGGCCATCGCATCCGCGCGCTGGTGAGCGAGGGCTACCGCAACCCCATGGTCCGCGCCGGCGGCCCCTACGAGCTGATCGTCGCCAACATCCTGGCCGACCCCTTGTGCGAGCTGGCGCGCGCGACCGCCGGTCACCTGGCGCCGGGTGGCGTCCTGGTGCTCTCCGGCCTGCTCGATCGCCAGGCGCTGCGGGTGCTCGAGGCCCACCGGCGCCACCGCCTGGCGCTCCAGGCGCGGCTCGACGTCAGCATCTGGACCACCCTGGTGCTGCGCCGCCGGCCTGGCCCCCGCACCCAAGGGCGCGGCTCAAGCACTTGAAGTTGCCTGCGGGGCGCGGCTCAGGGCTTGAGGTCGCGCCCGCGGAGGCTCAGGGCCTGAAGTTGCGGCCGAAGGTCCGGCTGTAGCCGCCGAACTCGGCGGTCGTGCAGCGGATCTCGCGGAAGCCGACGTTCACGGTCTGCAGGTTGACGCAGCTCTGCACCTCGCCGGTCGTCCGATCGACCAGCCACAGCTGCTGCCCGGACACGATCTGGGTGGTGTCACTGGCCTCGGCCGCCACGGCGGCTTTGGGCGCCACCGCCGAGCCGCGCAGAATTGTCGGCGCCGCCGGCGCTCCGGGGCGCTGGCTGAGGACCAGAACCTGCGGCGAGGGCCGCGCGCTGTCGGCCCAGGCGGCAGCCGCGCTGGTCAGCCCGATCCCGACGCTGGCCGCGATCACCATCCATCGACGCATCATGGTTCTCCGAGAAGCAAATGCCTGCCGTGTTGGTCTGGCAACTTGATCCAATATTGCGCGCATTTACCTTAATTTGCAAATCACGCCGGCAACCTGGACTTCACCGTCCCGAGATTGACGGCAACCGCGAGGATGCGAGACCACGCTAGCGACGCTGGTTAACCCACGCTAAACCTTAAACATCGGCCTGATGCCAGGGCAGGCCTTGATGGCCGCCGGCCACGTCACCAAGGTAGTACCCCGGTATCGGCTGGCGGAACCAAGGGAGCGCAGGTGATGGCGATTGCGACCTTCGGGGCGGGTTGCTTCTGGGGCGTGGAGGCCGCGTTCGCACGCGTGCCGGGGGTGCGCTCGACCATGGTCGGCTACGCCGGCGGCCGCCTGGCGAGGCCGACCTACCACCAGGTCTGCAGCGGGCGCACCGGCCACGCCGAGGTCGTCCAGGTCGACTACGATCCCGAGCAGGTGAGCTACCAGCAGCTGCTGGAGGTGTTCTGGGCCGAGCACGATCCGACCCAGGTCAACCGCCAGGGGCCAGACGTCGGCAGCCAGTACCGCTCGGTGATCTTCGTCCACGACGCCGACCAGGAGGCCGCGGCACGCGCATCCAAGGCCGAACTCGACCAGTCCGGCCGCTACAAGCGTCCGATCGCGACCGAGATCACGCCCTTCTCGAGCTTCTACCCGGCCGAGGACCACCACCAGAAATATCTCGAGAAACGCGGCCTCGCGAACTACGGCCGGGCGTAGTCGGCGGCAGCCGGGCGAGGGCGCGCCGCCGCCGGTGCGCTCCGCGACCCGGTCGCGCTTCTTGGCTCGCCGCGCCGGCCTCCTTGCCGACGTCAGGTCATGCCACTTGAGCGCGGAACCGCCTCGGTCCGCCATGAGGGCGTCGACGCTGAGGTCCAGGACGAGCTCCGGACCAACGTCAACGCCAGCAGGAGGGTCAGGCTCTCGGTCAGCGACTCGCCGCCCTCCTCGACCACCTCCAGCACGAGCAGCGAGTGGTGGAAGGAGTTGATGAAGGCGAGATGGACCAGGTCCATGACGATCGCAAAGAAGGCCAGCAGGGCGAGCAGCAGCAGGAAGCCGACGCCCGCCGCCCGATGCTGGGGCGCGCCCCTGGCCCAGGCCACCGCAACCATGCCGAGCAGCGGCACCGCGACCAAGCCATAAACCATTATCTCGCCCAGGCTCTCCGCCTTGACGCGCGGCAGGTCGACGAGCCCGAGCGCCGGCACCAGGAACCCGCCCAGCACCTGGTTGACGCCGACGGCATCGTCGACCAGGACGAACACGTAGATCGCGCCGAAGGCCAGATAGATGGCCTCGCGCGTCTGGCGCGCGAGATGGACCAGGAGGCCGATCAGCAGCAGCGTCTGGGCGGAGCTGAACAGCTGCGCGACGCCGACGTTGGATTCCATCGAGAAGCGCGGATCGCACGGCCAGGCGTCCAGCCCGCGGCGCACGCAGAAGTAGTGGGCGGCGTCCAGGACGATCAGCAGGACATTGCCGGCAACCAGACCAAGCAGCCAGCAAAGCAGCCAGGGGTCAGTGAGCGCTCTCTTTAGGAGAAAGGCATAACGCTTTGCCATAATGTGATTTTTTCCAGTTGACCTCAAGAGTTCAGCCGGCGGTCGGTCCAGCGGCAGCCGGGGCGACCGGCGATCGCCCGCTCGCGCTGGCTAGGCGATCCAGCCGCGCCGCTTGAAGGCTTCGCCTAGCACCTTGCTGATCTCGTCGGCGGTCTGTTCGCCCGCGCGGTCGATGCTCGAGGGTAGGAACACCTCCGTGCCGACGGCCACGCCACCGCCGACCGCCGCGGCGGCAGCGAGGTTGCTCGTGGCCGCACCGAACGAAACCGGGAGCAACAGGCCCGGCATGATCGCGCCGGCCGCCTCGACCTCGCCCGAGCCGAGCGGCCGCAGCCCGGTTGCCGTGACCTGATAGACCTCGACGAACGTCTTGAGGTTCGCCGCGCCGGCACCGAACCCGATCAGCATACGCTTGGCGCGGTTGCCCTCGTCGATGGCGACGAACTCGCCTCGGATCACCAGATCGCCCGGCTGCGGTGGCGAAGCGCCGCCGGCGCGCTCGGCGCTCAGGCCCATCGTCCCGATGTCGCTCACGAGCTGCGCCGCGACGCGATCGCCCAGCCGGCGGCCAAGCTCGATTTCCCGGGCCGTCTGCGGCGTGGCGCGCTCCTCGTAGTGGCCGGCGACCGCGGCGTCGGCCGGGATGTCCGCAGGTGTCGCCGCAAAGTCGTAGACGATGATGCGCTCGGGACGAGGGATCTGCTCATCGCCCACGAAGCTCCGATGCGTCGTGCCGCCGCTCGGCAGGCAGCCGGCGACCGTCGCCAGAGCGAGCAGCAGGCTCATCGCAGGGCCGAGAGACTTCATCGCAGACTCCAGCGGCTTGGGATCGGCGCGAGGATCAGAGCACGCGTTCAAACGATACTCGCTCCAGTCTCGGCCTAGGGGCCGAGCCGGCAGTCCGTCCAGCGGCCGTCCGCCTGGCTGGATTCGAGCGCCGCCTGGACGAACCGGACGCTCCGCGCGCCATCCAGCACCGTCGGAAATTCGAGCGCGAGCGGGTCGGGCGGCTGCCCGGTCCGGCGGGCGACGATCGCCTCGGCGGCATCGGCGTAGAGATTGGCGAACGCCTCGAAATAGCCCTCGGGATGGCCGAGCGCCACCCGCGTCGCGCGCTCGGCGCTGGCGCTGAGCCCCGGCCGGCCGCGGGTCAGGAGTTGGGGAAAACCGTCGAGCGGCCGGTACAGCAGATGGTTCGGCTCCTCCTGCTGCCATTCCAGGCCGCCCTGCTCGCCGAACACCCGGATGTGCAGGCCGTGCTCGGCGCCGGCGGCCGAGTTGGTGACCCACATCGAGCCGCGCGCGCCGCCCTCGAAGCGCAGCAGAAGGTGCGCGAAATCGGCGATCTTGCGGCCCGGGATGGCGCTGCCGAGCTCGGCCGCGACGGCGTTCAGCTCCTGCCCGGTGATGAACGTGGCGAGGTGCTGGGCGTGGCTGCCGATGTCGCCCAGCACCAGCGACGCGCTGCCCTGCACCGGATCGAAGCGCCAGTTGGCCGCCGGATTCTGATCCGCTTCGGTGGGCCTGGCGAGGTGGCTCTGGATGTACTCGACGTGGACCTGCCGGATGGCGCCGAGGGCGCCGCCCCGGACCATCGCCCGCGCGTGCCGGACCAGGGGATAGCCCGTGTAGTTGAAGGTGACGCAGAAGACGAGGCCACTCGCCCGGGCAAGCCGCACCAGATCCTGCGCATCGGTGAGCGTCGTGGTCAGCGGCTTGTCGCAGATCACGTCCAGCCCGGCCTCGAGTGCTGCGCGCGCGGCCAGGTAGTGCTCGGCGTTCGGGGTCATGATCGCGAGCACGTCGATGCCGTCCTGGCGCGCGGCCTCCTTCGCGATCAGCTCGGCATGGTCGCCATAGGCCCGCTCCGGGGCGATGCCGAGCTCCCTGGCCGCGGCGCGCGCGCGCTCCGGGTTGCGGCTCAGCGCCGCGGCCACCACCTCATAGTGGTCGTCGAGGCGGGCGGCCGCCCGGTGCACCGGGCCGATGAACGAGCCAGGCCCGCCGCCGACCACGCCCAGCCGCAGCCGGCGTCCGAGGCGCGCGATCGTCGTGTTCATGGCGTCCCTCCCTGCATTCCCCGGGCGCGGCCTCGCGCGGCTCATGTTCGGTGGTTGCGAGCTGTGGCATCCTCCATTATAAGGCGCAAGCTTCCGGCTGGCCCCCGCAATCGGCCGGGCTCGGAGAGCGGAGTCGTTGTCGATGTCGATGTCGAAGCTCAAGTCCAAGCGCGCCGCGGCCAAGCGCTTCCGTTTCACCGGCACGGGCAAGCCGGTGCGCCAGCACGCCCATCATCGCCACTACCTGAGCGTCAAGTCGCAAAAGGCCAAGGTCGGAACGCGCGGGTCGACCCTGGTCGCGGACGCCGACGTCAAGATGGTGCGGCGCATGCTGCCTTACGGCTAAGGGTCGGACGGGAGAAAGAGTCCTCATGGCACGGATCAAGCGCGGGGTAACGGCCAAGGCGCGCCACAAGAAGGTGCTGGCGCAGGCCAAGGGCTACCGCGGGCGCAACAACAACTGCTATCGCCTGGCGCTCGAGCGGGTCGAGAAGGCGCTGCAGTACGCCTATCGCGACCGACGCAACCGCAAGCGCGACTTCCGCGCGCTGTGGATCCAACGGATCAACGCCGCGGCGCGCGAGCAGGGACTGACCTACGGCCGGCTGATGCACGGCCTCAAGAGCGCCGGCATCGAGATCGACCGCAAGGTCCTGGCGGACGTCGCGGTGCGCGATCAGGCGGGCTTCGCCAGTCTCGCCAAACAGGCCCAGGTCGCGCTCGGCGGGTGATGGGACCAGGTCCCGCGGGCGCGAAAGGGGCCGGGAGGCCCCTTTTTTGCTGGACCGGCCCGGAGCAGGCATATGGAAGCGGACTTTTTGGATGTTGACGTCGATCGCCTCGAGCAGGTGCTGCTGGCCGAGGTTGCGGAGGCGCCCGATCTGCAGGCGCTGGAGGAGGTCCGGGTCGGCGCCCTCGGTCGCAAGGGGCGGATCACCGGCCTGACCAGGAGCCTGGCCGAACTCGATCCGGAGGCGCGGCGCGACGCCGGCCAACGCTACAACCAGCTGAAGCAGGCGGTGGCCGACGCGATCGCCCAGCGCAAGGCGACCCTCGAGACCACCGCCCTCGATGCCCAGCTGCTGGCCGAGCGGGTCGACGTCACCTTGCCGGCGCGGCCGTCGCCCGAGGGCCGGGTGCATCCCGTCAGCCAGGTCACCGAGGAGATCACCGCGATCTTCGCCGAGATGGGCTTCGCGGTCGCCGAAGGGCCGGACGTCGAGAACGACTTCAACAATTTCGGCGCGCTCAACATCCCGGCCGAGCATCCGGCGCGCCAGATGATGGACACCTTCTACCTCGAGGCCGAGCAGGACGGCCGGCCGCTGGTCCTGCGCACCCACACCAGCCCGGTCCAGATCCGGACCATGCTGGCCGGCCCGCCGCCCTATCGGATCATCGCCCCCGGGCGCACCTACCGCTGCGACTCCGACATGACCCACACCCCGATGTTCCATCAGGTCGAGGGCCTGATGATCGACCGGCGCACCCACATGGGCCATCTCAAGGGCTGCCTCACCGACTTCGTGCGCGCGTTCTTCGAGCGCGACGACGTGCCGGTGCGCTTCCGGCCGAGCTACTTCCCGTTCACCGAGCCGTCGGCGGAGATGGACATCGGCTGCCGCCGGAGCGCCGGCGAGCTGATCGTCGGCGAGGGCGACGACTGGCTCGAGATCCTGGGCTGCGGCATGGTCCACCCGAACGTGCTGCGCGCGGTCAAGGTCGACCCAGAAGTCTGGCAGGGCTTCGCCTTCGGCATGGGGATCGATCGCGTGGCGATGCTGAAATACGGCATCCCGGACCTGCGCACCTTCTTCGAGGCCGACCTGCGCTGGCTCCGCCACTACGGCTTCCCGGCGCTCGATGTGCCGACCACCCATGGCGGACTGTCGCGATGAAGTTCACCCTGCCGTGGCTGCTTGAGCAGCTCGAGACCGATGCGCGCCTCGAGGAGATCGTGGCCAAGCTCACGATGCTCGGCTTCGAGGTCGAGGGCGTCGAGAGCCGGGGCGCCGACCTCACGCCCTTCAAGGTCGCGCTGGTGACCGAGGTCCGCCGCCATCCCGACGCCGAGCGCCTCAGCCTCTGCCGGGTCGACACCGGTAGCGAGCTCACCGAGGTGGTGTGCGGCGCGCCCAACGTCCATGCCGGCATGAAGGCGGTGTTCGCCCCGGTCGGCGTGGTGATCCCGGCGACCGGCCAGGCGCTCAAGCGGGCCCGCATCCGGGGCGTCGACAGCAACGGCATGCTGTGCTCGGCCAAGGAACTGCTGCTCGGCGAGGACCAGGACGGCATCATCGAGCTGGCGCCGGATGCGCCGGTCGGCCGGCCGGCGAGCGACGTAATCCACATCGAGGGCCCGGTGATCGACGTCGCGGTGACCCCGAACCGCGGCGACTGCTTCGGCGTCCTGGGGATCGCCCGGGAGCTCGCCGCGGCCGGTCTCGGAACCCTGAAGCCGCGTGATTTCAGTCCGGTAGCGAGCGAATTCGATGCATCGCTCGAGATCACGCTGGACTTTCCAGCAGGCGACGAGGCGGCTTGCCCGCTGTTCGTCGGCCGGGTCTTGCGCGGCGTCCGCAACGGGCCGAGCCCGGCCTGGCTGCAGGCGCGCCTCGCCGCGATCGGTCTGCGGCCGATCTCGACCCTGGTCGACATCACCAACCTCGTGACCTTCGATCTCGGCCGGCCGCTGCACGTGTTCGACGCCGGCAAGCTCTCCGGCAACCTCAGCCTGCGCTTTGCCCGCCCGGGCGAGGCCCTGGTGGCGCTGGACGGGAAAACCTACCGGCTCGAGCCGGACATGACCGTGATCGCCGACGCCTCGGGCGCGATCAGCCTCGGCGGCATCATGGGCGGCGAGAGCACCGGCTGCACCGCCGACACCACCGAGGTCGTGCTCGAGGCGGCGCTGTTCGACCCCTTGCGGACGGCGCTCACCGGCCGGAGGCTCAGCATCGAGAGCGACGCGCGCGCGCGCTTCGAGCGCGGCGTCGACCCGGGCATGGTCTTGCCCGGCATCGAGTATGCGACCCGGCTGATCCTGGAGCTCTGCGGTGGCCGGGCGAGCCACCCGATCGTCGCCGGCGCGGTTCCTGGGCCGCGCGCGCCGTTCCGCTTCCGCATGCAGCAGCTCGAGCGCCTGGCCGGCGTCGCCCTGCATGGTGCTGTGATCGAGGGCCACCTGCAGGCACTCGGGTTCGGCACCGAGTGGGTCGAGGATGGCGTCCTCCAGCTGGCGCCGCCGTCCTGGCGCCACGACGTCACCATGGAAGCCGACGTGGTCGAGGAGCTGGTGCGGCTGCACGGCTATGACCGGGTGCCGCCGATGCCGGTGCGCCGGACCGAGGCGGTCGGCCATCCGGCGCTGAGCCCCGAGCAGCGCCTGCGCGCGGGCGCGCGCCGGGCGCTGGCGGCGCGCGGCCTCGCCGAGGCGGTCACCTGGTCGTTCGCCGCGCCCGAGCTCGCGCGCCGCTTCGGCGGTGACGGCGTGCGCCTGCGCAACCCGATCAACGCCGAGCTTTCGGTGCTGCGGCCGAGCGTCCTGCCCAACCTTTTGAGCGCCGCCGCGCGCAATCAGAGCCGCGGCCTGGACAACCTCGGCCTGTTCGAGGTCGGCCCGCGCTTCTTCGGCGCGCAGCCGGGCGAGCAGGAGGTCGCGGCCGGCGGCATCCGGGTCGGCCAGACCCACGAGCGGCACTGGGCCGAGGCGCCGCGGCCGGTCGATGTGTTCGACGCGCGCGCCGACGCCCAGGCCCTGCTCGCCAGCTGCAGGCTCAACACCGACGCGCTCCGGGTGACCGCCGACGGGCCCGGCCACTATCACCCCGGCCGGCGCGGCCGGCTGATGCTCGGGCCCCAGACCGTGCTGGCCGAGTTCGGCGAGCTGCACCCGGGCCTTTTGCGCGATCTCGACATCACCGGCCGCGCGGTCGGCTTCGAGGTCTTCCTGGACCGCCTGCCCAAGCCCAGGGCCAAGTCCACCCGCTCGCGCGTGCCGCTGAAGGTGTCGCCCTTCCCGCCGGTCGAGCGCGACTTCGCCTTCGTGGTCGCGGGCGAGGTCGCGGCCGAGAGCCTGCTCGCGGCGGTCCGCACGGCCGACAAGACCCTGATCCGCGAGGTCACCCTGTTCGACGCCTACGAGGGTCCGGGGCTCGGCCCGGGCATGAAGTCGCTGGCACTCGCGGTCCGCCTCCAGGCCCAGGATCACACCCTCACCGAAGCCGAGATCGAGGCCGTAGCGAGGAAGATCGTGAGCGCCGCCAACAAGGCGACCGGCGCAGTGTTGCGGCAATAGGAGCCTGGAATGGCAAGCGCCGCCCCACGGGGCGGCGCTCAAGCCAGCAGCACGCTGCTGGAGGGCGATGGTATCCCTATATAGGGCAGCGAGCCGCCCGTTCCGCCTTCCAGGCGAGGTTGGATGACGTTTTGACGCCGCTTGCCCCGATCGCTGTCAGGCAGGCGCTGCCCGGGCCGCGCGAAATGGCCCGCCGACCGTGAGGTAAACCGACCCTCGATGACCGACCTCGCCCGGATTCGCAACTTCGCGATCATCGCCCACATCGACCACGGCAAGTCGACGCTCGCCGATCGCATCATCGAGCGTTGCGGCGGCCTCGAGGCGCGCGAGATGCAGAGCCAGGTGCTCGACAGCATGGAGCTCGAGCGCGAGCGCGGCATCACGATCAAGGCGCAGACCGTCCGCCTGGCCTATCAGGCCAAAGACGGAGAAACCTATCAGCTGAACCTGGTCGACACGCCGGGCCACGTCGACTTCGCCTACGAGGTCAGCCGATCTTTGCGCGCCTGCGAGGGCTCGCTGCTGCTGGTCGATGCGACCCAGGGCGTCGAGGCGCAGACGCTCGCCAACGCCTACCAGGCGATCGATGCCGACCACGAGATCGTGCCGGTGCTCAACAAGATCGATCTGCCGGCGGCCGAGCCCGAGCGGGTCAAGCAGCAGATCGAGGACATCATCGGCCTCGATGCCGAGGACGCGCTTCTGATCTCGGCCAAGACCGGGGCGGGGGTGGACGATGTGCTGGAGGCGATCGTCAAGCGCCTGCCGCCGCCCAAAGGCGAGCCGGACGGGCCGCTCAAGGCGCTCCTGGTCGACAGCTGGTACGATGCCTACCTCGGCGTCGTGATCCTCGCGCGGGTCAAGGACGGCGCGCTCGCCAAGGGCCAGAAGATCCGGATGATGGGCACCGGCACGGTCCACCAGGTCGACCGCGTCGGCGTGTTCACGCCCAAGGCGGTGCAGCTCGAGGAGCCGCTCGGGCCGGGCGAGATCGGCTTCATCACCGCCAGCATCAAGGACATCGGCGACACGCGCGTCGGCGACACGATCACCGACGACCGCCGGCCGGCGCCGGCACCCCTGCCCGGCTTCCGGCCGTCGCAGCCGGTCGTGTTCTGCGGCATGTTCCCGACCGATGCCGCGGATTTCGAGGACCTGCGCGACTCGCTCGGCAAGCTGCGCCTCAACGATGCCAGCTTCGAGTTCATCCCCGAGAGTTCCACAGCGCTCGGCTTCGGCTTCCGCTGCGGCTTTCTCGGGCTTCTGCATCTCGAGATCATCCAGGAGCGCCTCTCGCGCGAGTTTGACCTCGACCTCGTGCTGACCGCACCCTCGGTCGTCTACCGGGTGCACCGGACCGACGGCACCGAGCTGGAGCTGCACAACCCCGCCGACATGCCCGATCCGACCCAGATCGACCACGTCGAGGAGCCCTGGATCAAGGCCACGATCCTGCTCCCGGACGAGTATCTCGGACCCGTGCTCGCCCTTTGTACGGAAAAACGCGGCGAGCAGGTCGAGCTCACCTACGTCGGCCAGCGCGCCATGCTGGTCTACCGGCTGCCGCTCAACGAGGTGGTCTACGACTTCCACGACCGGCTCAAGTCCTACTCGCGCGGCTACGCCAGCTTCGACTACCAGCTCGACGGCTACGCGCCCTCGGAGCTGGTCAAACTGTCCGTGCTGATCAACGGCGATCCGGTCGATTCCCTGGCGCTGATCGTGCACCGGAGCATGGCCGAGGCGCGCGGCCGGGCGCTCTGCCAGCGCCTCAAGGAGCTGATCCCGCGCCAGATGTACCAGGTCGCGATCCAGGCCGCGATCGGCGGCAAGATCGTCGCCCGCGAGACGGTCAAGCCGTTCCGCAAGGACGTGACCGCCAAATGCTACGGCGGCGACGTCACCCGCAAGCGCAAGCTGTTGGAAAAGCAGAAAGAAGGGAAAAAACGCATGCGCCAGGTCGGCAAGGTCGAGATCCCCCAGGAAGCCTTCCTCGCGGCGCTGAAGATGGAAAGCTGACGGCCCCGCCGAGGTGGAATATATATGTATCGGTCAGGATGATCGGGCCGAAATCCATGAGGCTTAGAAGGCAAATGATATGCAGCGCCTGAAGGTTGGCAGCGCCGCTCGGATCACCTTGCCCAAGGAGGCGTGGCAGAAACTTGGGGTCTCCGAGGGGGACTATCTCGAAGCCGAGGTCGTCGAGAATGGCGTGCTTCTCAGGCCGGCGGCGCCACCGGAGCGCGATCCGCGCGTCGAGGCGGCCATCACCGAGGGCCTGAAGGATGTCTGCGCAGGCCGGGTCACACCGGGATTTGAGAGCATGGAGGAGTTCGAGGCCCATCGGAGAACCGAAGGGTATAAGGACCTCATCCGCGACGCATGAAGGTCAGGCTCGCGCGGCGCGCCGCGCGTGACTTCGAGGCCCTGCCGCCCCAGATCAAGGCGCGCGCGACCAAGCAGCTCGATCTCCTGCGGGTCAATCTCCGACACCCATCGCTGCGCGCCAAGAAATACGATGAAAGCCGGAATATCTGGCAGGGACGGGTGACGCGCGACTGGCGCTTCTATTTCATCATCCAAGATGACACATATGAGGTCCTCGCCATCATTCCCCACCCCAAGTGACTGTATTGCCCGTGTCGTCGCGCCGGACGCGGAGGACGTTGGTCGTCATCGCCCTCTTCCACGCGCCGCACGTTGGCAAAGAGATCACGAGCTGCTCGATCGACGTGAACCGTCCCGCGAGGTCGGGTTCAGGCGCCCTTAACTCAGCTCCGATAGTGTCGGGTCGTGCGAGCCAGCCCGTGATTGATAGTCCCATCTCGGACCGAAGCTCGAACCAGCGGAGATCCCGAGCATGCGGCAGGCCCTCGTAGCGCTCCTCGCTCTCGCCGTGCTGACCGCCTGCACCGCCACGATCGAGCCCCAGAAGGCCACGGTGGTCGTGCCGGCGATCGGCGCGCCGTCGCCGGGCTTCTGCCCGCCCGGCCAGGCCAAGAAGGGTAACTGCTGAGCGGCAGCGGTCGCGCCGCGATCCAACGGATCCGCTGGCAGAAACGCCGCATTTGCGCCACCTCGTGGCGAAGCTGTCGGTTATTTGACCATCCGGGCCGTGGTCTCGCCGAGGCCGGCGATCCGGTAGGTGACGTCGTCGCCGACCTCGGGAAAACGGGTCCTGAGCGCGCTGCCGGTGATCACGATGTCGCCGGCCCGCATGCCGCGGCCGCGGGAGGCGAGCAGGTTGGCGAGCCAGGCCAGCGATTCGAACGGGTGGCCCATGGCGGCACCGGTCACTCCCTGGTCGACGACCGCGCCGTTCCAGATCAGCTCGACCGGCGTGGTCTCGAGATCGAGGCCCTGCCAGTCCGCGACCTCCGGCCCCAGCACCACACCACCGCACCAGCATTTGTCGGTCAGGATCGAGGCGGCATCGAGGTCGGCGTAGTCGGCGTTCCGGTCCTCGATCAGCTCGAACGCCGGCATGCAGGCCGTGACCGCCGGCGTCACCTTGGCGAGGGTGTAGGGCGCGCCCGCGGCCGGCAGGTCGCGGCCGAGGCGGACGCCGAGCTCGAACTCGAGGCCGAGGTGCATGAAGTCGGCAAGGCGCAGGGTCGCGGGCGAGCTCCGGATGGTGCTCGCGAAGATCGCGCCGCCGGCCGGCTGATCGACCCCGCAGAGCTCCTGGATCGCCTTCGAGGTGAGCGCGATCTTGTGGCCGCCGAGCTCGCCCCAACCGGCCGCGGCGAAGCGCCGGTGGACCTCGTCCTGGACCTCATAAGCCTCGACCAGCGAGGCGGGCGCCAGCGCGCCCCGCAGGCGCTCGAACCGCGCCCGCCGCCGATGCGCCTCGAAAATGTGGTCCGCGATCCGCGCGACCTTCGCCCGATCGACCATCGCTCTCGCCTCCCCGGCCCGCCTCGCCCGCCATTCTGCCAGCTTCGACGCGGCCGCGCATCTGTTCAGCCGGGCCCGAGCCAGAACAGGACCAGCGACACGGTCACGACCGAGACCAGACTCGAGAGCAGGATCGCAGACGCGCTCTCGGCCTGGCCGGCGTCGTAGCGGACCGCGAACAGATAGACGTTGACGCCGACCGGCAAGGACGCGATCAGGACCGCGACCTTGGCCCACAGCGGCGGCACCTCGAAGACCCAGCGGGTCAGGCCGAGGACCAGCAGCGGATGGACCAGGAGCTTGAAGGTCGACATGACCACGGCCGGGGCGAGCGCGCCCTTCAGGCGATAGGCGCGCAGGCTCGCCCCGACCGAGAACAGCGCGCACGGCACCGCCGCCCCGCCGATCAGCGCCGCCCAGCGCTCGAGCGTGCCCGGCAGCTTCAGGCCCGCAAGGTTGACCGCGATGCCGCCTACCAGGCCCCAGATGATCGGGTTGGTCGCCAGGCCGCGGACGATCGCCACCGGCAGCTGGCGCAGGCCCTCGCCCGAGCCGCGGCCGACCTCGATCACCACCGTGATCGCGGTGAACAGCACCAGGCTCCGGGTCGCGATCAAGAGGAACAGCGGCAGCCCGGCGGCATCGCCAAGGCTGGTCAGCACGATCGGGATGCCGAGCAGCACGGCATTGTCGAACGAGCAGCCGAAGCCGATGATCGCCTGGCGCGCGAACGCGCCGCTGAAGCTGGCCCTGGCGATCAGGGTCCCGGCGGCGAAGGCGATCGCCGTGCCGAGGTAGTAGGACAACAGATAGCCCCACGGGATCTGGTCGGGCAGGGCGGCCGCGGCCATGCTGCGGAACAGCATGACCGGAATCGCGAAATAGAACACGAACGCGGCCAGCGCCTGGGATGCGGCGGCATCGAAGACCCGGGTGAAGGTCGCGGCGTAGCCGAACGCCATCAGGCCGAAGATCGGCACCACGATGTCGACGATGGCGGTCAGCGGCGGGCGTCCTCGGGCGGCAACCGGCGTCGGGCGGAGCCAGTATGTCGCGGTCGCGGACCGGCGACAATGGCCCGCGGGCTCATGACGGGCCGCGCGTCTGTGCTACAAAGCGCAGGATGAGCGTCGGGAGAACAGCGCCGATGACGACCGAAGGCCGCTGGCGGACGCGGGCGCTCGCGGCGCTGCTGCCGTTGCTGCTCCTGCTCGCCATGCCGGCGACGCCGCCGGCGGCGGCCCAGCCGGCGCCGCCCGGCCCGCCGCAGGAGCCGAGCATCGCCACGATCGACGGCGAGCTCGGCCACCGGGGCGGCGACCTGCGCATGCTGATCGGCAGCAACCGCGATACCCGCCTGCTCGTGGTCTACGGCTACGCCCGTCTGATCGGCTACGACCGCGACCTCGAGCTCAAGCCCGACATCGCCAAGGCGGTCGACGTCGAGAACGGGCGCGTCTTCACCTTCCATCTGCGCACAGGCCACCGCTGGTCGGACGGGGCGCCGTTCACCACCGAGGACTTCCGCTACTGGTGGCAGGACATGGCCAACAACCTCCAGCTCAGCCCGGTCGGGCCGCCGCGCGAGCTGGTGGTCGAGGGCGAGCTGCCCAAGGTCGAGATCCTCGACCCGCAGACCGTCCGCTACAGCTGGTCGAAGCCCAACCCCTTCTTCCTGCCGGCGCTGGCCGGCGCGCGCCCGCTGTTCATCTATGCGCCTGCCCACTACCTCAAGCAGTTCCACGAGACCTACGCCGACCCGGCCAAGCTCGCCCAAATGGTCGCCGCCGAGCGCGCGCGCGACTGGGCGCAGCTGCACGGCCGCCGCGACGACATGTACCGCTTCGACAACCCGGACCTGCCGACCCTGCAGCCGTGGATGATGCGCACGCGCGCGCCGGCCGAGCGCTTCATCGCGGAGCGCAATCCCTACTACTACCGGGTCGATCCCTCCGGCCAGCAGCTGCCCTACATCGACCGGGTGATCCTGGACGTGGTCGACAACAAGCTGATCCCGGTCAAGACCGGCGCCGGCGAAACCGACCTGCAGGCGCGCGGCCTGGTCTTCAAGGACTACACCTTCCTCAAGGAGAGCGAGCCGCACAGCCACCTCAAGACGATGCTCTGGCCGACCGCGCGCGGCGCCGATCTGGCGCTCTATCCGAACCTGAACGCGACCGACCCGGTGTGGCGCCAGCTGTTCCGCGATGTCCGCTTCCGGCGTGCCTTGTCGCTCGGGATCAAGCGCGACGACATCAACCAGACCTTCTATTTCGGCCTCGGCATCGGCGGCAACAACAGCGTCCTGCCGGCGAGCCCGCTCTACGAGCCCGAATACCGCTTCGCCTGGGCCAACTTCGACCCGGACGCGGCCAACCGCCTGCTCGACGAGATCGGCCTGACCCGGCGCGACGATCGCGGCGCCCGCCTGCTGCCCGACGGCCGGCCGATGGACCTGATCATCGAGAGCGCCGGCGAAGGCAGCGAGGAGTCCGACGTCCTCCAGCTGGTGCGCGAGAACTGGGCCAAGCTCGGCATCCGCGCCTACACCAAGCCCCTGCAGCGCCAGGTGCTGCGCAACCGGATCTTTTCCGGCGAGACCCTGATGACGATCTGGTTCGGCCTCGAGAACGGCGTCCCTTCGGCCGACATGAGCCCCTACGAGTTCGCGCCGACCACCCAGCAGGAATACCAGTGGCCGAAATGGGGCCAGTACTACGAGACCCGGGGCGAAACGGGCGAGCCCCCCGAACTGCCGGAGGCCAAGCGGCTGCTCGACCTCTACAATTCCTGGCGGGTGAGCACGACCCATGAGGAGCGGCGGCAGATCTGGCAGGAGATGCTCGAGATCTGGAGCCAGCAGGTCTACTCGATCGGCCTGATCGGCGCCGTCCCGCAGCCGGTGGTCGCCAGCGAACGCCTGCGCAACGTGCCCGACAAGGCGATCTTCAACTGGGAACCCGGCGCCCAGTTCGGCATCTACCGCCCCGACACCTTCTGGTTCGCGGGCGGGGCCAAGTGAGACGAAGCTAGCTCGCCGAGCTCATAGCGTGAACGTCGCAGGTTCGAATTTTGCCCGTAACGAAACCAAAAAAGCCCTCTATGCCAGAAGCTTGGACGGTCTTACGATTGTGCATCTGCAGCGTTTGCTAAGATAGCTGGGAGTATACCGGAAGCAAACCCGACCGGTTTGAAAACCGTTTCCAAATTCACGATTGACCCCCGCCAGAACACGACGTATCACGCCGAAGTTGCCCGACGGGGGCCATTCTCAGCGTCTTGCGGGAAGAGGAGGATCGGTTTGATCGAGTGCATTCAGCTTCTGCGGAATATCGGCCAGTTCGACTCCGTCGATGCTGGAGCGATCCTCCCCCTGAAGAAGCTTACTCTGGTTTACGCGGAAAATGGTCGCGGCAAGACGACACTGGCGGCTGTGCTCCGCTCGCTAGGCACCGGCGATCCTGTCCCCATCCTCGAGCGTCGGCAACTCGCCGCCCATCACCCACCGCTTGTCGTTCTAACCGGAAGCGGCGGCGGTACCGCAATCTTTCAGCGGGGGAGTTGGTCGCGGATCTTACCCGAGATCGTTGTCTTCGATGACCTCTTTGTGGCTGACAACGTCTGCTCCGGCGTCGACATCGATCCCGAGCATCGGCAGCACCTGCATGAGTTCATCCTTGGCGCCCAGGGCGTTGCACTCAGCGAGGTGCTGCAAGGCCATATCGCCAGCATCGAGGAGCACATTCGCGCGCTCCGAGCGAGAAGCGACGCAATCCCGGCGGCCGTTCGCGGCGCTCTGACGGTCGACGCCTTTTGCGCGTTAGAAAGGCGAGCTGACATCGAGCAGGCGATTGAGGAGGCGGAGCGCGACCTGGCTGCGGGGCACGCCGCCGATGCACTCCGGCGCGCACCGGCCTTTGAAACGCTCGCTCTCCCCGAGTTCGACGTTGCGGCGATTGTCGCGCTCCTGCGGCGCGATTTACCCGAACTCGGGGCCGGTGCAGCCGCCCGGGTGCGAGCCCACCTCGCCAGTTTGGGCGCAGGCGGCGAGGCCTGGGTAGGGGACGGTATGCATCGCGTAGGTCGGGCGTCCGCAGACCGCGACGGTGAAATCTGCCCCTTCTGTGCACAGGACTTGGATGGTTCGGCGGTGATCGCGCTCTACCGAACCTACTTTAGCGATGCCTATGAGAACCTGAAGGAGGCGATCACTCAAGGACTGACCTCGCTCACTGCGGCGCACAGCGGGGAAGCGATAGCCGCCTTCGAGCGAGCGGTCCGGGTGGCGGTTCAGCGCCGGCAGTTCTGGGCAGAGTTCACCGAGGTCCCGGATCTCGGTCTCGACACTGCGGCGATAGTACGGGCGCGGCAAGCAGCATTGGAAGCGATCGTGATGGTGCTGCGGGCGAAACTTGCAACACCGCTTGAGCAATTGACGCTGTCAGCGGAGGCCAGCGCCGCCGTCGAGGCCTATCACAAGCAGCGAGACGCGGTGGGCGGGCTGAACGGCTCGCTGGAGACGGTAAATGCCCAGATCGCCATCGTGAAGGAGAAGGCAGCTTCGGCGAACGTCGCTACATTAGCGGCGGATCTAACGCGCCTGAAGGCGATCAAGGCGCGCTATAGTCCGGAGATCGCACCTCTATGCGCTGATTTTCTTACCGAAAAAGCCGCGAAGACTTCGACCGAAACATCGCGAGATGAGGCTCGGGCCGCACTCTACCAATATAGACAGGCTGTATTTCCGGCTTACGAAATAGTCATCAACGACTATTTGCGGCGTTTCAACGCAGGCTTCCGGCTGAGTCGCATGAACTCTATCAACACGCGGGGTGGGTCGACGTGCGGGTACTACATTCTGATCAACAACCAAGAGGTGCCGATCACTTCGGACGGTGACCTCGGCCCGTCCTTTCGGAACACGTTGAGCGCAGGGGATCGGAACACGCTAGCGCTTGCTTTTTTCTTTGCTTCGCTCGATCGAAACTTGAAGCAAAACAGGAAGATCGTCGTGATAGACGATCCCCTCACCAGCCTGGACGAACACCGGTCGCTCACGACGGTGCAGGAGATGCGGCGCGTAGTAGCTACCGTCGAACAGGTGATTGTGCTTTCCCATTCCAAATCCTTCCTGTGCACCCTTTGGGAAGGTGCAGACACGGACGTCCGGACTGCAATTAAGATCACGCGTGACGGGGCGGGTTCGACCCTGGCCCTTTGGGACGTGAGTCAAGACTGCATCACCGAGCACGATCGGCGCCACAACCTCGTTCGGCACTACCTAAGAACCAGTAATGCCGCTGATGAGCGCGCCGTGGCCGTGGCGCTGCGACCAATCCTCGAATCCTATATCCGGGTGGCGTACCCAGAGCAGTTTCCTCCGGGGTCGCTGCTTGGCCCATTCCGTAGAACCTGCGAGCAGAAGAGCGGCACGCGCGAACAGATTCTTTCGCCAAAGGACATCACTGAGCTTCGTGAACTCCTCGAATACGCGAACAGGTTCCACCACGATACCAACGCCGCGTGGGAGACCGCGACCGTAAACGACGGAGAACTCAAGCATTTTAGCGAAAGAGTCTTGAGCTTCACCCGACGACAATGAGGCAACGATGAAGGAGAATCTTGGAGGGAATAGGTATCAGCAATGTATCAGCAACCTTTACGGCCCGCGAAGCCGAGCCCGCCATACCACGCGCGCCCTCTTGCGCCGCGTGCGAGCGCCCATGCACGGATTCCGACGGCGGTCAAGGACGCGCTTGAGCGCGCCGCCTGCGCCGGTCGGAGGTCCTTGACCGGCGGCGGAATCAGCGCGGATGCTTGGAATGGCCTGCGTAAAGCAGAATGCTGCCGTCGCGGGCCTGCAAGGCCACCCAGGTAAGCTGGAGTCGCAATCGGGCCAGGCTCACAGCGGTCGGTTGGAATGCCCTCACGAGGTTGGTATCAACCACATCATCTGCCTTTCACGTCGCTACAGATCAGCGTCGCGGCCGGACTGCCAGGCGAGCAGTCCCGCGAGCCAGAAAGTCGCGACGAGGTAACCCCCGATCACGTCGGTCGGGTAGTGGACGCCGAGATAGACGCGCGCGAGTCCGACCGCGGCGATCAGCACCAGCGCTGCCGTCCAGAGGGCCGCGCGTGCCCCGATCGTGCGCGTCCTGGCGGCGAAGATCCAGGCCAGGGCACCGTAAAAGCACGCCGAGAAGAGCGCGTGGCCGCTGGGGAAACTGTAACTCTCCGGCGGGGTGCCGAAGAACGCTTCCGGGCGGGCACGATGGAAGGCGTATTTGAGCGTATTCTCCAGCACGACCGCGCCGGCCATCACCACCGCCAGCGCGAAGGCGGTTCGTCGCCGTCCGCCTGCGTAGAAGCCCACGACCGCGATGCCGAACAGTGATGCGAGCACGGCGACCGAGCCGAGCCTGGTGACCGCGCTCGCGAGGAGCGTGAGATCGGGGGAGGCGAATTGATGGATGCCCGATCGAACCCACTCATCGAAACTCCCGACAGTCCCGGAGGCGATGGCGACCGCCAGCCCGACGAACAGGCTGAGGCAAATGGCGGCAACGGTCAGCAGCCCCCTCTGACGCCGCCTTCGTCGGGCATCAGGCACCCGCTGCCGTTCCTTCGGCAACGCGCGACCAGCCCTCGGGTCCCGATCGGAATTGATCCGTCTCCAAAAGCGCGAAGTCGCCCCGCTCGCCGTCCCAGATCAGGGTGTCGATCGCGATGTCTGGCCGCTCGATCCGGATGATGTTGTAGGAATTGAGCTCGCCGCGGCGGCGCGACGAGGTCGCAGTGCCCGCCTGCACCATCAAGGCCGAGTAGCCGGGAATCCGGTACCGCACGGCGCTGGCGCTGCGGCGGCTGACGTGCAGATGGCCCGAGAGGATCATGTCGACGCCGCAGCGCGCGAACGCCGCCATCGCCATGTCGGCGCGCCCGACCAGGCCGCGCCGGTCGTCGGCCTCGGGCAGATCGAACGGATGATGGATCACGACGATCCGCGTGACGTCCTTGCCGGCGCGCTCGAGCCGCGCGCAGCTGCGCGCGACCTGCAGCCGGTTGATGCGCCCGTTCTTGATCGCGAACGACCGGGCGGTGTTGATGCCCAGGATCGCGATCTCGTCATCGGCGTAGAAGGGCTCGAGATCGGTGCTGATATAGTGTCGATAGCTCGCAAGCGGGCGCAACCAGCGCGAGGCGACGTCGTACAGCGGCACGTCGTGATTGCCGGGCACCACGATCTGGGGCGACGGCAGGCTGCCCAGGAACTCGCGCGCCTCGGCAAATTCCTGCCGCCGCGCGCGTTGCGTCAGATCGCCCGAGACGACGACGGCATCGGGTCTGGCAGCGCGGATCGCCCGCGCCAGGGCGGGCAGCACGGCGCGGTCCACCCGGCCGAAATGCAGATCCGAGATGTGGGCGAGGGTGCGCAAGGCCCGCCATCCTTTTGCTAGTCCGGAGGTGCGCCCGTCCCGGCGGCCGGAACGATGACGCCGAGCGCGCCGGGGCGGATGCGGTATTGCAGAGGGGTCTCCAACAAGGTCACCTCCCCATCCCTCGCGACGCGCAGGCGCTTTGCCGTCGTCCGCACCCGACATTCCTTGGCATCGTGGATCGTGTATTCGCCGGATGGGACGTGCCCCAGCAGCGCCTGCAGTGCCAGATGCAGGAGCCGCGCGCGACCGGCGGGCGGAGCGCAGCAGATCCACAACCGGCCGCCGTCCAGGCGGGCGCGCTCGCCGATGCGCGCCCCCGCCATCTCGTAGCGGTTGTTGCCGATGAAGACAAAGGCTGTCGCATCCACCGGTTGCTCTCGCGAATCCACCTGCAACTGGACCAGCATCGGCGCGTAGCGCCCCAGGATGGACAGCGAAGCCCGGGCGAAGGCCAGCCATTTGTGGCTGCCACGCGCCTGCAGCTTCTCCCGCTCGCCCACCATGGCGGGATAGATCCCGAGGCTCGAATTGTTCAAAAAGGGGTGACCGTTGACCTCGCCGACATCGATGCGGGCGAGTTTTCCGGTGAACAGGTTGGCGATCGCGCCATCGAGCTCCATGGGGATCTTGAGGTCGGTGGCAAAATGGTTGAGCGTGCCGAGCGGCAGGATGCCGAGCGCGTGCTCGGTGCCGACCAGGGCCGCCGCGACCGCACTCAAGGTGCCATCGCCGCCGCCAGCGACGACCGGCTGGCTGCCCTCCGCCACGGCGCGGCGTGCGAGGCCCGGGATCTCGCTGCCATCCCGGGCGAGGAGGAGGCGCGCCTGCGCGCCGTGTTCGGCGAACCGGGCGGCAATCTGGTCGCGCGCCTGCCCGGCCTGCTGGGAGCCGGCGGTGTCATTCAGGATGCAGGTGACGACGGCCGAACGGACGAGCGGATGGTCTGCCATGGCCCCAATCTAAGCGACCTCCGCCCGATGGCCAGCCGGCTGAGCTGAGTGCGGTGGGCGGAGGCCCGGGCGCCCCCTACGCCGCTCGATCGCGGCGCCGGCACCACACGCAAGCGTGAAGCGCAGCGTCCCCCTGGAATCGCGCGGCCGATCACCCAGATAGTGCTGTTGGTCGCCCTCGACGCCCGCGCGAGCGGCGGCCGCCCGGCATGACGACGCTAGGCGAGCAGCCTCTCGTCGTGCTATCCGCAGGTCGGTCGCCAACGACGGGACGGGAATCGCGTGACGGTGCAGGGCTCGACCCAGGGCTCGACCCAGGGCCCGACCCAGGGGCTGACCCAGGGCCCGACCCAGGGCGCAACCCAGGGCGCAACCATGAAGGGCGAGGCGCGCTGGCGAGCCGCGGCGGCGGCGACCGCGGCGACGCCCCGGCCGGCGCGCGCGCGGCGCGGCTGGCTTGCCCGCTTCGGCGGCGGCCCGAGCCACGAATTGCCGCGCTCCGCGTTCGGCTTCCTGCTCCAGTTCGGCCTGCCGCAGCAGGTCCTGCTGCTCTCGCTGACCGCCGCCTCGCTGCCGGTCTACTACGCCTCGCTCGATCTGCCCAAGCAGATCGTCGACAAGGCGCTCGGTGGCAAGCCGTCCAATTTTCCGCGCCCGGTCACCTTCGGCGGCATCGACCTCGGCAGCTATCCGCAGCTCCAGTTTCTCGCCTTCCTGTGCGGTCTGTTCCTGCTCACCGTGCTGATCAACGGCGGCTTCAAATACGCCATCAACGTCTACAAGGGCCGGCTCGGCGAGGGTTTGCTGCGCCTGCTGCGCAGCGAGCTGTTGAGCCGCGTGCTGCGCTTCCCGCTCTCCCACTTCCGCAAGATTTCCCAGGGCGAGCTGATCGCCATGGTGACCGGCGAGGTCGAGGCGCTGGGCGGCTATTTCGGCGATGCGATCGTCACGCCCGCGTTCCAGGGCGGCCTCCTGATCACCGCGCTCGGCTTCATCTTCGCCCAGGATCTGACCATGGGTCTGGCCGCGATCGCGCTCTATCCGCCCCAGGCCTGGCTGATCCCGAAGCTGCAGCGCCGGGTCAACCGCCTGGGCTACGCCCGCGTGCGCGAGGTGCGTCATCTGTCGCAGCGCATCGGCGAGGTCACCAGCGTGATCGAGGCCGTCCACGTCAACTATGCCGACCAGCTGCAGCTCGACACCTTCACCGGCCACCTCAAGCGCATCCTGGACATCCGCTACGACATCTACAAGAAGAAATTCTTCATCAAGTTCCTCAACAACTTCATCGCCCAGCTGACCCCGTTCTTCTTCCTGTCGATCGGCGGCTATCTGGTGCTGCGCGGCCACCTGACGCTCGGCTCGCTGGTCGGCGTGCTGGCCGCCTACAAGGACCTGGCGCCGCCCTGGAAGGAGCTGCTCGACTTCTACCAGGGCCAGCAGGACGCGCGCATCAAGTACGACCAGCTGATCACCCAGTTCGATCCGGGCGGCCTGCGCCCGCCGTTCGCGGTCGAGCTCGAGGCGGCCGAGCGGTTCGGCGCCGGCACCGCGATCAGCGGCCGGATCGAGGTCCAGGACCTCGGGCTCGAGGAGGACGGGCTGGTCAGCGTCGAGCAGTTGTCGGTCGCGATCCCGGCCGGCCAGCATGTCGCCCTGGTCGACGCCGACGGCGGCGGCAGCCATCTGCTCGCGCGCGCGCTCGCCCGGCTGGATCTGCCGAGCCGCGGCCGGCTGCTGCTCGACGATCAGGAGCTGGGCCAGCTGCCGCGCGCGCTCTACACCCGGGGCGTGGCCTTCGTCGGCGCGCCGGCGCGCCTGGTCCAGGGCACGGTCGCCGACAATCTGCGCCTGCTGCTCGGGCCCGACCTCGGGACCGTGACCACCGAATCGGTGCTGGCGGCGATCGAGCAGGTCGAGCTCGGCGACGACCTGTTCCGCTTCGGTCTGCGCGCGGTGATCGACCCGGCCCAGCATCCGGACCTGGTCGAGGCGATCCTGCGCGCCCGGGTGCGCGAGCACGAGCTGCTGGCCAGCGCCGACAACGCCGGCCTCGCCGAGCCGTTCGAGCGCGAGCGCTACCTCGCCAACGCGACCATCGGCGAGAACCTGCTGTTCGGCGCGCCCTCGACCGCCGAGCTCGACGCCCGGGCGCTCGCGACCCATCCCTACGTCCGCCAGATCCTCAAGGAGACCGCGCTCGAGGAGCCGCTGATCGAGCTCGGCCGGACCGCCTGGCACAACCTCTCCGAGATCTTCGGCGACGTCCCGGTCCATCATCAGTTGGTGCTCGAGTTCAGCCCGATCCGGCCTGAGGAATTGACCCTCTACCGCCAGCAGCTGGCCGGGCTCGAGCAGGCCCCCGGGACGGCGCTCAACGCCGAGCAGCGCCGGATGCTGCTCAACCTCGCCCTCAACCTGACGCCGGCCCGCGACCGGTTGGCCGATCTGTCCGCGGAGCTGACCGAAAAGCTCCTGGACGCGCGCCGCCGGTTCGTCGAGCAGCTGCCGGCCACGATGGCCGGCGCGATCGAGTTCTTCGACCCGGAGCGCTACCTGGTCCAGCTGAGCGTGCGCGACAACCTGGTGTTCGGCCGCATCCTCAGCCAGCACGCGCGCGCCGCCGAGCGGATCGAGCAGATCATCGGCGCGCTCGCCGACGAGCAGGGCTTCCGCCGCCTGGTGCTCGAGGCGGGCTTCGACTACACGGTCGGCATCGGCGGCAGCCAGCTCACCCCCCAGCAACGCCAGAAGCTGGCGCTGGCCGCGGCCGCACTCCGCCAGGCGCGCGTCCTGGTCGCCGACGCCCCGACCCGCGACCTCCACCGCGGCGCCGCCACCACCGTGCTGACCCGCCTGCTCGACATCTACCAGGGCCGCACGGTGATCTGCGCGCTCGACGATGCCACGCTTGCCCCCCTGTTCGACCGCGTCCTGACCCTGGGCCAGGGCCGGCTCCTCGAAGACTGTGCCCCCGAGCCCGCGGCCGAGCCCGCCGACGCCCCCGAGGCGACAGCCGAGGCCGCCGCCATGGCCGAAGCCGAGATGGAACGCCTGCCCGCCGCCTCCTGAAACGCGCATCCGGCGGTTGGGCGCTCTTAGCGCGCCAGGCTGGATGCCAAGGTTGCCGCCACCTCTCCTGCCGATTGTAGTCAAAGAGGCGCCCCATGACCCTACCTCAGGCGAGAATCTGCAAGGGCTGCTGGCAACAGATGCGCGTGCCCGTGCCGTTGCGTGGCCTGGCTTCGCTGCCGTTTCGCCTGTTCGGCATTCGTCCGAGCCGGATGAACCCCAATACGTGCACGATCTGCGAGTTGATGTTCACGCGGGTGATGCGAGCCCGCAAGGTCACCATCGACGCCACCGTCCTGTTCGCCGATCTGCGCGGCTACACCAACCTGTCGCAGTCCCAATCGGCGGACGCCGTATCGGGACTGCTCGATGCCTTCTACGACGAATGCGCGAGCGCCATCTGGGAGTGCGACGGACTGCTCAACAAGATCATGGGCGACGCCGTCATGGCGGTCTTCAATTTCCCGATCCGGCGTGACGACCACACGCAGCAGGCCGTGCTCGCGGCCCGCGCGATCCAAAGGCGCTGGAGCGCCCGGCGCGAGACGCTGATCGAGGCGGTCGGTCTCACCAGCGCCCAGATCGGGGTCGGCGTCGGGATCGACTGCGGACAGATCAGCTTCGGCCAGTTCGGCCGCTCGCACCCCGACCTGACCGCCATCGGCACCGTGGTGAACACCGCGTCCCGGGCGCAATCCGCCGCTGCCGCCGACCAGATTCTGGTGACCCAGGCCGTCTATGGACGCGCGCAGTCGGACATGGCGGACAGCCTGGCCCAGGAATACCACCTCAAGGGCTTCGAGGCGCCCACCAGGCTCTACACGGCGTGAGAGCTTGGCCTGCGTCGATCCCAGGACTATCAATGGGTCGGAGGCACTGTCGGAAGGACCTTTTCTGGCCCTTCTGCCCCCGACCAGGGCTCGGGGCTTGCATGAACAGACCATGCTCAAACCAGCGAAGCGGTTGGTGCAAGCGCTCGGGCACTGGTTCGAGTTGGCGACCTTTCGAGACCATTTAATACAGACGGATCTCTGCGGCGAGGTGGTCAAACTCCACACCGACAGCCTGGTTTCGCAGACCTGGTATGGGCGAAAACACGAGTTGGCCGAGCTTGCATGGGTCAAGGCGCATCTGATCCGGCCAGGCTTCGTCGTGGCCGATTGCGGTGCCCACATCGGCGTGACCACCTGCCTCTTTGCCCGCTGGGCCGGCGATACGGGCCAAGTCTTCGTTCGAGGCCTATCCGAAAAACCATCAATGCCTCCTCGAGAACATCCGGATCAATCGATGCAACACAGGATCGTCGCCGAAAACGTCGCGCTCAGCGAGCACCAGGGGCTGGTTCGGATCAGCACGCAGACCAATGCGCGCGTCGTTCCCGGCGGCTGGGACAGAGCCGGTGTTCTGGACGTGCCGGCGACCTCGCTCGATAGCCATTTCAAAGGACGACAGGCGCCGGATTTTCTCAAGATCGACGTTGAAGGGCATAAAGAGGAGGACCTGCGCGGCGCCAGGGACATCCTCTCGCAGCGGCCGAATGTCGATTTAGAAATTCATAGCCTCTTGTTTGCACCCGAGACGCGGGAGGCAACGGTGGCGCGGGTTCTCGCTCTGGTCGGCGCCCGCGACGCCCCGAGCCACATCCAGCTCGAGGTCGATGGCGCGATCGAACCCTATCAGGCCAACGTGCATACCGCCAGGCTGATCGCCTCGAGGGAGGTCGTGCACCTCTTCGTCAGGGGACGTGCCGGCGACGACGCCTGAGCGAAACGACGCCCAGCATCGCCGGACGGCTCGCCGTGAGCCTGACAGTGCAGGCGTAGCTCGGGCATGACGCCGCCAGTATCAAACCGGAGGTTCCCCACTACGCCGCGGTATCTCTACACAAGTGCGGTCCACAAGTGGAGAGCGTGGATTACCGGTCACCACAGGGTCTTGATGGCGAAGGTAATGCAAAGAAAGCACATCATCCAGAATATAACCGGCGTAGAGGCTCCACGAAACTTTACGCTGAAAAATTCAACTTCTATCGGCCCAGACACTTTGCTAAATAAGAGCACCACGAAAAAGCCTACTAGAGCCGCACTGGGTAGACCTATGACGACAGCAAAGTGGCTTTCCGCAACTTTTATCCATATTCCTGAATATAAGACGTAATAAATATTAATCGTGTAGACACAACCAATGAAAAGTGCGATCAAAGCAGCGCAAACGTAACTAAATATCATTCTAATTTGTCGTTCGGAATATCCAAAGATGGACACTTCATCTTCGTTGTTGACAAGGTTGTTGTCGCCACCTTCTGTTGTCGCCACCTTCTGTGCCGACGCAGGGTCTGCATGCCTTGCGTGCAGAGACCGGGCCATCGTTGCCGTTCCTTCCCACCGTTCCTAACTCGTCTCCCGACTGGGAACGGGCATGTCTGTTCTGGCTACACCAGGAAGTGGGCGCGCCGTCCACTCTACCTCAATGGAAAAGGTGTCTGCAGGGGAAAAGGTGTCAGGGGAAGAGGTGTCATCAAGGGAAAGGTGTCAGCATCAAGGAAAAACCGTCAGGAACTGTATCAGGAACGTTTTCATACTTCGGGTACGCTCTCGCTGTGTACCACCTCCCATAAGCACCGATCCCGGCGCCGGTCAAGGACACGCGGAAGCGCGCCGGCTGCGCCGGTCGCAGATCCTTGACCGGCGCCGGGATCGGTGTCGATGCTGGGCATGGCCTGCGTAAGGCAGATCCCGCCTTCGCAGGCCTGCAAGACGCGCGGGACAGGTGGGATCTCGCGAATCTCACAGCTGATGGTCGTAAATAGCGGCGTGGCCCATGCGCCACTTCTGTCCACTCGACCGGACACCGTCGGCCATCACCCTGACTTGATGGTTAAGTCAATCCTCCAGATTCGGATCTATGTTGTCGCTTCAAGAATGTGCCTTAATGCGCTGTTCGACAAGGAAAACGATGAATAATACCCAGCATCAGCATCAATCAGATCCATTGATTGGAGAGCCAGTTTCTTGATCCACCGAATGCGATCACCCGCCACAGTCAAGGCACGCCTCACTTTGGGATCAACCTGCACCATAAGTGTCTCGTCGCAGAGACAGAAGTGACGCATCGGCGGCGCATGGTGAGTTACTGACCGCGATCAATTCAGTGTCGGTGAGCGGCGGTCATCTCTGCCATGCTTAGAATCCGCGCCGCTCCGTTGCCCGGGGCGGACACGAGCTGCGTCGAGGCGAAGGCTTAATCTTGCCCGATCCGGGCATGAGCCAGGGCAAGATTGTCAGGTCTGGAATCAATCCGACTCAAGCCCCGGGAGCCCCGGCGTGGATCTCCATCAGACAGCATCGAGGGCCTGGGCGAGGTCGGCGATCAGGTCTTCGGGGTGCTCGACGCCGACCGAGAGGCGGACCATGGCGGGCGTGATGCCGAGCTCGGCCTGGCGCTCGGGCGGGATGTCGGAGTGGGTCATGCTGGCGGGGTGCTCGGCCAGGCTCTCGGTGCCGCCCAGACTGACCGCGAGGCGGACCAGCTTGAGCGCGTCGAGCAGGCGGAAGGCCTCGGGCTCGCCGCCGTGGACCTCGAAGGCGAAGGTCGAGCCCGGGGCCTTGCACTGGCGCCGGTAGAGCTCGAAGTCGGGGTGGTCCTCGGCGAGGAAACCCAGGTAGTGTACCTGCTTGATCTTGGGGTGGTCGTTCAGGAACTCGGCGACGTGGCGGGCGGTCTTCATGGCGCCGGTCATGCGCAGTTTCAGCGTCTCGAGGCTGCGCATCAGGAGCCAGCCGGTGTGCGGGTCGGACATGGTGCCGAGGATGGTGCGCATGCCGCGCACCGGTGCCAGGCGCGTCTCGGCGCCGAGGCAGGCGCCGGCGATCACGTCGCTGTGGCCGCCGACGTATTTGGTCAAGGAATAGACCACGAGGTCGGCGCCCTGGGCCAGCGGCTGCTGCCAGAGCGGCCCCAGGAAGGTGTTGTCGACGATCACCGGCGGCCGCCCGCCGGGCTTGCCGGGCAGGCGCTTGGCGATCTCGGCGCAGTGGGCGATGTCGACCAGGGCGTTGGTCGGGTTGGCCGGGGTCTCGAGCAGGATCGCGCCGATCGGGCCCGACTGCTGGGCCGCCTTGACCGCCTGCTCGAGCGACCGGCCGGCGCCGCCGGCGCCGAACTCCTCCGGCTTGATGCCGAACTGGGGCAGGATGTTCTGGAGCAGGAACTCGGTGCCGCCGTACAAGGGCCCGCTGTGCACGATCACGTCGCCCGGGCGCAGGAAGGTCCAGAGCGTGGTCGAGATGGCCGCCATGCCGCTCGAGAACACCAGGCTCGATTCCGCCCCGTCCCACAAGCCCAGCCGGTCCTCGAGAATTTCCAGGTCCGGGTTGTTGAGCCGCGAATAGATGAGCCCAGGCTCCTCGGCCGGCCGCTGGTCGCGCAGGCCGTAGGCGACCTCGAAGAACGCCTTGCCAGCCGCGGCGCGCTCGAACACGAAGGTCGAGGTCTGGAACACCGGGCATTTGACCGAGCCCTCCGAGAGCTTCGGGTCGTAGCCGTAGCTCATCATGAGCGTCTCGGGATGCAGCGCGTGGTTGCCGATGGTCCGGTGGCGGTAAGGCTTCTGCGGCTTGGCCATGGTGATTTCTCCTGGTCGCGACGGCGCACCGCCGTGGTCGACATGTCCGGCCTTGGAGGTACGGCGCAGCAGGCCGCCGGGCAAGGTCCGCGACCAACGCTAAGGTAGTGAATCGTAGAGTTTGAGCAACCATGGAGGCATCAACTCGAGCCGATCAGAGCTCAGCGCTCGCCGCGTTCGGGGCGACGCAGGCGCCAAGGCTCGCCGAGGCCGCGCGCGGCGACGCGGTCACGGTTGGCCGGATGCCGATGGCGGCCCGCGGAATGCGGGCTGCGATCTGCTCGATCCTGCCGACCAGACGGGCGCCGTCGGAAAGGCTGGCTAGCCGAGCCAAGCCGGTTTCCGGCGCCCGCCCGATCGGCTATGCCCGCTCTTGGCAGCAGACGGCAAACGCCAAAGCAGAGGCATCGGATGGACACCCTCGATCAGGCCGTGCGCGCGCAGGCGCCGGAGCGCAGCCTCCTGTTCATGATGGTCCTAGCAATCGCCACCGGCGCCATCGCCGGGGTCGGCGCCTGGGGTTTTCGCATGCTGATCGGGCTGGTCCACAACGTGCTGTTCCTTGGCGACTTCTCGTTTGCCTATGACGCCAACGCGCACACGCCGCCCGGCCCCTGGGGCGTGGGCGTGGCGCTGGTCCCGGTCGCGGGCGCGCTCGCGGTCGCGTGGCTGGTCAAGAATTTCGCCCCCGAGGCCAAAGGGCACGGCGTCCCGGAGGTGATGGACGCCATCCACTACCACCAGGGACGGATCCGGGCGCGGGTCGCGGTCGTCAAGTCGCTGGCCTCGGCGATCTCGATCGGCAGCGGCGGCTCGGTGGGACGCGAGGGACCGATCGTTCAGATCGGCTCGGCGTTCGGCTCGACGCTCGGCGAGATCATCCCGATGCGCACCCGGGACAGGATCGTGCTGATCGCCGCCGGTGCCGGCGCCGGCATCGCCGCCACCTTCAACGCTCCGCTGGGCGGCATTGTGTTCGCCATCGAGCTGCTGCTGGTCTCCGTCAACGCCCGCAATCTCGTGGTCGTGGCTACGGCCACAGCCTTCGCGACCCATATCAGTCGCCTGCTCCTCGGCACCTACCCCTCCTTCCACATCCCGGCTCTGGAGACGCCAGACTTCTATCTCACGCAGCCTTGGGGACTGGTGGCGTTCTTCGTGCTGGGCGGCCTGATGGGGCTGCTGTCGGTCGCGTTCATCCGCGGGCTCTACGGGATGGAGGACCTCTTCGACGCCATCCCCGGCAACTATTACACGCGGCACATGCTGGGCATGCTCTGCGTCGGCGTCATGATGCTCCTCCTGCTCCGCCACGCCGGTCACTACTACGTCCAGGGCGTCGGCTACGCGACCATCATGGACCTCCTCGAGGGCTCGCTGAGCGCGCCCTGGTTCCTTCTCCTGCTGGTGGCTCTCAAGCTCCTGGCCACCTGCCTGTCGCTGGGCTCGGGGGCATCGGGCGGCGTCTTCTCACCGGCACTGTTCATGGGCGCGGCCGCTGGCGCGGCGTTCGGCTGGCTGTGCCAGTGGTTGATGCCCGGCCTCAACGTCGAAATTGCAACCTTCGCCATCGCCGGCATGGCGGCGATGATCGGCGGGACCACCGGCGCCGTCCTCACCGGCATCATCATGATCACCGAGATGACCCAGGACAATTCCGTCGTCCTCCCCCTGGTCATCGCCGGCTCCATGGCCTACGCGGTCCGCAAGCTGATCATGGACGAGAGCATCTACACGATGAAGCTGCTCGCCCGCGGCCACTCGGTGCCGGAAGGGCTTCAGGCGGCAGTGCTGAACAGCAAACGGGTCCGGGACCTGATGGACCCCAATTTCGCCGTGGTTGCCGCCGGCGGCGAACCTCCTGCCGGCGCTTCGACCGTCGTTCACGCCGCGCACGGGGTGATCTCCGGGGTGACGCGGCAGCCCGCGGCGCAGGGCGGCAACTCCGCTGCCCGGAACGCCGCTCGCCCCTCCGGCTACGTGGTGGTGGACCAGCAGGAGAACCTGCTGGCGGCGCTCCGCGCGATGTGGGTCGCGGAGGCCGAGCTCATCCTGGCATCGCGCCGCCCCGGTTCGCGGCGGGCAGACGATATCGTCGGCATCGTCACCCCCGCCGCGCTCGCCGGCCTGATCGAAGCCGAGGAAGACCTCTTGTAGTGCCCCGTGTGATCGGCGAGGCCCGTCGTGCCGGCTCGGTCCTCGCCCAAAATCGCGCGCTGCTCGCGGCCGCGGGCCGCCGGCCGGAGCGACGCCGGCGGTCGTCAGGTCCAATAGGGGCGGATGCTTTCCGCGACCGAATCGGCGATGTGCTCCTTGGTGATCACCCCGACCACGTCATCGGGTCGCGGCACGCGCCCGCCCTTGACCACGACCGCCATGGCGCCGCCGCGACGCCACATGCGCCGGATCACGTCGAACACCACGTCGTCCTCGCGCGCGATCGTGAAGTCGGGGCGCGCGACGTCGCCGAGCGTGATCCCGGTGTAGGCGCTCTCGAGCCCACGGCGCAGCCCGGTGTTGACCCGCTGGACGCCGACGATCCGCGGCCCGTGGGTGACCACGACGTGGCGCAGCTTGCCGCCGTCCTCGGGCCGGCGCAGGAACTCGTCGAAGCTCATCTCGGCCGGCAGCACCAGGACGTCGCGGTCCATCACCTCGTTGGCGTGGCGGACCAGGAACATGTTGGCGTGCAGCACCTTCGGGATCGAGCGCCCGCGGCTGAGGAGCTTGATCGTATAGATGTTCTCGCGCGAGAGCACGCGCCGCACGCCGATGCTGAGCGCCACCGCGACGATCATCGGCATCACGATCGCGTAGTCGCGGGTCATCTCGAAGATCATGGTGACCGCGGTCATCGCGGCGCCGGTGCCGCCGCCGACCATGGCCGCCATGCCGACCATGGCAAAGCTCGCGACGCTGATGTCGGGCGAGGGGTAAATGGCGCCGGCGAGCGCGCCGAGGCTGCCGCCGAGCGTCGCTCCCATGAACAGGGACGGCGAGAAGATCCCGCCCGAGGCGCCCGAGCCGAGGCTGAGCAGGGTCGCCGCCAGCTTGCAGACGAACAGCAGGAACAGGAAGGCAAAGCTGCCTAGGCCGCCGAGCAGCACCGCCTGGATGGTCGCGTAGCCGACGCCCTCGACGTAGTAGTGGCCGGCGGTGCGCATCAGGACGAAGATCATGACGCCGACCGCGAGCATGCCGAGTGTGTGGCGCAGATAGGAGTTCTTGATCTTGTCGAACAACCCCTCGGCGTGGTGCAGCCCCTGGGTGAAGCCTGCCGCCGCAACGCCGGTGAGCGCCCCCAGGACGGCGTAGGCGAGCAGGGCCGGCGCCGAGACCGCCTCGTTGGCGAGCGTCGGCAGCTGCGGGATCTCGAACGCCGGCAGCACCCCCAGGAACAGCCGGCCGACGAAGGTCGCTGTCCCCGTCGCCAGCGCCACCGGCAGGAAGGTCCGACCGCTGATCTCCGGCATCATCAGCTCGATCGCGAACATCACGCCGCCGATCGGGGTGTTGAAGGTCGCGGCGATGCCGGCGCCCGCCCCGGCCGCGACCAGGGTGATCCGCTGCCAGGCGGCCATCGAGATGACCTGGCCCACGGTCGAGCCGAACGAGGCGCCGATCTGGATGATCGGGCCCTCGCGCCCGACCGCAGCACCACTGCCGATCGAGAGTGCTGAGGCCAGCGACTTGACCGCCGCCACCACTGGCCGGATCACGCCTTCCTGGTAGTAGACCGCGTTCATCACCTCGGGCACGCCGTGGCCGCGCGCCTCGGGCGCGAAGGTGGTGACCAGGAAGGTGACGCCAAGCCCGCCGATCACCGGCACCAGGATCACGAGCGGCCCCCAGGGGCTCATGGGCGTGAACAGGTTGGCATCGTAGGTGAAGGCCAGGTGGCCCAGGAAAAAGAGGTTGTGAATGAGCCCGATCAGCGCCCGAAAGCCGACCGCGCCGAAGCCGGTGATGACGCCCACCAGGACCGCCAGCAGGCAGAGCGTGGTCAGCCCGATCGGGACCACCTCCGCGGCGCTGGTCTGCGGGACATCGCGTACGCCGGATTGCCGTTCGGTTGCTTGCATGTCGTCCATCGCCGGGCTGGATCGGCGAGCGGCGGACACTCGGCCTTCGGAGGGCCCTCGCCCCTTGCGCTCGCCAGGCGCCGCACCATAGTCATGGAGCCCCGGCACGAAAAGCCCACAAGGGGCGCGACCGAATCAAACCGCGAGATAGAATGGGGGAGATGGCCATGAGCGGCCAAGGTGAGCAGGAGCTGGCGACGCTCGGTGGCGGCTGCTTCTGGTGCCTGGAGGCGGTCTACAAGGACCTCAAAGGCGTCGAGCGCGTGGTCTCGGGCTACGCCGGCGGCGTCGTGGAGAATCCGACCTACGAGCAGGTCTGCGGCGGCCGCACCGGCCATGCCGAGGTCGTGCAGATTACCTACGACCCGAAGGTCGTGTCATTCCGCGACCTCCTGGACGTGTTCTTCACGATCCACGACCCGACCACCAAAGACCGCCAGGGCGCCGACATCGGCCCGCAATACCGCTCGATCATCCTCTATCACAGCCCGGAGCAGGAAGCCGAAGCCCGGCGCGCCATCGCCGAGGTCGGTGAGCAAAAAATCTGGAACGCGCCGATCGTCACCGAGGTCGTGCCGCTCGAGACATTCTATCCGGGCGAGGACTACCACCAGGACTACTTCGAGCAGAACCCGCGCCAGCGCTACTGCCAGATCGTGATCGCGCCCAAAGTCGCAAAATTCCGCAAGGAACACCTGGCGCGGCTGAAGCGGTAGCCGCGCCTCTACCTGCCGAGCAGGCGCTCCGCGCGGTGAGCGGAGCGCCGCGCGGTTCCCTTCACCACAACCATCCCTCCCAGGGCTCAAAACGACACCGATCGGAGCGTCATTTCCGAGCAATCTTAACTTGCCTCGGCCGTCGAGAAGTCCACAATCGGCGCAAGGGCCGTGACTTGGCGTCAAGGGAGGGAGAAAGGGTGGTGTCCAGGTTGCCTGACCAGGGGTCAAGGAGTAGGCGCGCGACCACCCCACTCTCCTTGTTGCCGTCAGCGTGGATCTCGATCGCGATCATCCTCGGCGCGATCGCTCCGGCCGCGGCCCAGGACGATCCTGCCATCCCGCCCAACATCGACGACCGCCTGGCGTTCGACGCCGCCGATACCAACGGCGATGGCTACGTCAGCGAGGCCGAGCTGGCGCGGGATGCCGCCGTCGGGTTCAGCTCGCTCGACAAGGACCGCAGCGGGACGCTGACGCCGCAGGAGCTCGGGCCGCACGACCCGGCGTGGTTCAAGCGGGTCGATCGCAATGGCGACGGCGTTCTGACGTTCAGCGAAGTCATGACCAACAAGCTCGAGGGCCTCGAGGCCGGCGACAAGGATCACGATGACCGGCTGTCCTTTGACGAGATGGTGAACGAGGTCAAGGCCGAGGAGGGAGTCCGATGACGATCACGGCCCGCGCCAGGGTCGCGGTCACGGTGCTGATCGGCAGCATCGCTCTCTCGCTCACCGGCTGTCAGCAGGGCGGGACGGGCCCGGCCGGGGTCGGCACCGTGGCCGGCGCTGCCGGCGGCGCCGGCGTCGGCCGCGCGCTGTTCGGCAACAGCACGACCGGCATGCTCATCGGCGCCGCGGCCGGCGGCATCGCGGGCAACGCGCTGCTCGATCGACCGGCCGAGCAGCGCCGACAGCAGGAGGTCGAGGCCTCTCGGGATGCCGCCATGCAACGCCAGCTCGACTACGAGCGGCAGCGGGCTCTGCAAGCCGACGAGGTCCAGCGCCAGATCGAAGAGCGGCGGTTGTTCGAACAATGGCAGCGCGAACGCAACGCGCAGCCGCCACCGGCATGATGAACTCCGAGCGCGGCTCGAGGCGATCGCCCTAGCCTCGGAGGGACAAGAGACAACGACAATGAGGCATGCGAGCTCAGCTCGCAGGCCGGCGTGGCGTTGCTGATGGTCGTCCCTCGAACCGGTCCGCTCGAACAGTTCCGTCCCGGCCGCCCGAGGCTAGTCTGGCACCATCAGGGCTGAAATCGACAGACCATGTACCGTCTTCGCTGTCACTGCGTAACTCAAACGCGGGTTGCTCGGTCGAGTGAGATCTTTCAAATAGACGTTGCGGCCAAAATTTGCCGCGGCGACTTCGTTTCCGTTGGGGCTATAGGCCAGCCCCGTTGTCCATATGCCGACCGGCAGCAACGTCTCGGGTTCTGCTTCAAAGTCTGTAGCTGGTCAAGTGAAAACGCCGCCGGCACCGGTCACCGCCACTGTTCGACCATCCGGGCTAAACAACGCACTCCAGGGGTTCATGGGCTTCTGGATAGGCAGGTCGCGAGCGTGCCGGCCTCGTCCGCCCCCATGAGGCGGGAATACCCCACGACATCAGCGCTGTCGAAAGAGCCCCCAGAGGACAAAGGTCGGCAGAGCCTCGACGAGCGGACATGCCCAGCAGGCCAACCACGGGGCGGTTCGGCGGGCTGGCGACGGCCGCATGTAAGGCAGAGGTGTGCGACCAGGGCGAGCCCGCCATCCAGGCGAGCGCAATGGCTTGCTTGAGCGGCGCCTGAGTAGACCGCCGCTACGCGCCGGCGCGGCCGGCTCTATCGTTACTATGTGTGCCTCGGCGCCAGCCGGCGCGGCCACGACACCTGCCCAGTGCGCTCGGTCGACGAGACCCTCGTTCGTGCCCTCGTTCGAGCGCACCGCTGGTGGCGCCGGATCGAGAGCCGGCAGGCGAAGTCGACCACCGACCTTGCAGAACAGGGGGGCGTGACGGATGCTTACGTCTGCCGGCTCTCGCCGCTCACTTGATTCGCGCCGGACATCGTGGGGATGGTCCTCGACGGGCGGCAGCCGAAGGGGCTGAGCCTGGCGGAGATGCTGGGGAATGGACCACTGGTTTGGGAGGAGCAGCGGAGGCAGTGATCGGGCACGGCCGCTATTGACCGACTTGCGGAAGCCCGAGCCCCGGCCGATTGCGGGCCGATCACCGTCACTTTTAGCCAGGAGCTGTCAGAGGCCGACTCTCGCTGGGTCACCCTGCCGTCGAGGCGCTCACCGACGGCTCCCGCGTGTCGCACCGGACTGCGCCCGAATTGCCGCCCTGCTTTGTTCCATCCGGCCGAGATAGGCCTTCTGCACCATCTCGTTCTCGAGCAGACTCCTGGCCGTGCCGGACAGCACCACCTCGCCGGTCTGCAGGACGTAACCGCGATGGGCGATGGACAGTGCCATATTGGCGTTCTGCTCGACCACGAAGATGGTGGTGCCCTGCTTGTTGATGGCCTGGATGATCTCGAACACCTGCTCGACGAGCGCCGGCGACAGGCCCATCGACGGCTCGTCCATGCACAGAAGGCGCGGCCGCGCCATCAGGGCGCGCCCCATGGCGAGCATCTGCTGCTCGCCGCCGGAAAGCGTGCCGGCGAGCTGATTGAGCCGCTCCCTGATCCGCGGAAACAGCTCGTAGACGCGCTCGAGGTCCTCCTGGATACCGTCCTTGTCGGTCCGCGTGTAGGCACCCATCTCGAGGTTCTCGTAAACCGTCATGCGCGGGAACACCCGCCGGGCTTCGGGCACAGGCGCAATGCCGCGGCGGACGCGCTCGGCCGTCGGCAGCTTGTTGATGGGCTGTCCCTCGAACAGTACGGTGCCGGCCTTGGGCGTGACGATGCCGAGGACGGTTTTCATGGTCGTCGACTTGCCCGAGGCGTTGCCGCCGAGCAGGCAGACGATCTCACCCTGCTGGATCTCGTAATTGACCTTCTTGAGCACGTGCAGCTCGCCGTAGTAGGTGTCGACGTCGCGGAACTCAAGCATAGGCGGGCGCCCGTCGACCGAGATACGCCTCCAGCACCTCGGGCCGAGCATGGACCTCTTCGGGCGTGCCCTCGGCGATCTTCTCGCCGTGATCGAGCACCAGGATCTTGTCCGCGAGGTCGTTGACCACGTTGAGCTTGTGCTCGATCAGGAAGACGGTCAGGCCGAGCTTACGGAGGCTGTCGATCTGGTCGACGAGCTCGAGCGTCTCCATGGGATTCATGCCGGCCGTCGGCTCGTCGAGCAGCAGGATCTTGGGCCGGGCGGCAAGCGCCCGCGCGATCTCGAGGCGTCGCCGGTTGGCGTAGGACAGCTCGTGGGCCAGCTGGTTGGTGCGCGGCAGCAGGCGATTGCCGAAGACCGAAAGGATCTCGATCGCATCCGCGCGCGCCTCGCGCTCCTCCCGCCGGATGCCACGGGTGTGGAGCACCGCCCCGACCGCGCTGGTCCTGGTGCGGGCGTGCATGCCGACCATCACGTTGTCCAGGACCGTCATGTTGCTGAACAGGCGCAGGTTCTGGAAGGTGCGGGCGATCCCCCGTTCGACGATCGTGTGGGCCGGCAGCCTGGTGATGTCCTCGCCCAGCAGGCGGACCTTGCCGCCGCTGGGCTCGGCAATGCCGGTGATCAGGTTGAACAACGTGCTCTTGCCGGAGCCGTTGGGCCCGATCAGCGCCACGATGCTGCCCGGCTCGATCCGCAGGTCGACCTCCTTGACCGCGATAATGCCGCCGTATCGCTTGAGCAGCTTTTGCGTCTCGAGCATCGCCACGCCGGGCCGGGCGTCGGCTGCCTCCACCGAGCGCAGCACGACCGCGATCCCGCCGCGCGACGGCTCCGCCGCCTGCTGCTCGAGCGTGAGTGACGCGGTCGCCGCCCGTGCCGGGATCAGTCCTTGTCGGCGGTACAGCATCATCAACACGAGAATGATGCCGAAGATCAGCTCGATCGCCTGCACCAGATCCAGCCGCTGGAGCCAGTCGTTGCCCACCGCGCGACCCAGCGCATGCGTCCATTGCGTAAGGTCCTGCAGGAACCAGGACTGCAGCAGCTGCAGGATCACGGCGCCGATCACGACGCCATAGACGCTGCCCATGCCGCCCAGCACGACCATGGCCAGCACCATGACCGAGACCGGGAACATGAACATCTCCGGCGTCGCGGTCTGGACTTTGGCCACGTAGAAGGTGCCGGTCATGCCGGCGAAACCGGCGCCGACGGCGAAGGCCAAAAGCTTGAAGTTGCGCCGGTTGACGCCCATCGACGCGGCCGCGATCTCGTCCTCCCGGATGGCCATCCAGGCGCGGCCGATCCGCGAATTGCGCAATCGGACGCTCACGAAGACGAGGAAGCTGACGAGCGCCAGCCCGAGATAGTAGTAGGGCAGGGATGCGACGCCGAAAGAATAGCCGAACAGCGATGGCGCCTGGACGCCGTTGAGTCCCATCGCGCCGTTGGTGACTGCCGGCCAGTTGCGCGCGACGATCGGCACGATCTCGCCGAAGCCGAGGGTCACGATCGCCAGATAGTCGCCGCGCAGCCTGAGGGTCGGGAAGCCGAACAGCACGCCGAACACGGCGGCCACCAGCGCCGAGATGGGCAGGGCGAGCCAGAAGGACATCGTCATATGGACGGCGTCGGGGGCGCCCTCGACGTGGAGGCGGGCGACTAGACCGAGCCACCGGAACGGCTCCCAGAAGCTCGACCATTCCGGCTGCAGCTGCCAGGAGGCGACGGCGCCGTAGAAATAGGCACCGATCGCGAAAAAGGCCGCGTAGCCGAGATCGAGCAGGCCGGCAAAGCCGACCACGATGTTGAGGCCCAAGGCCAGCACGGCGAAGGCGCAAGCATTGGCCGCCGCGTCGATGTCGGCTTCGTTGCCGCTGATCAGCGGGAACAGCAGCAGGCCGATCGAGACGGCGATCAGAAGTGCCCGGCTGCGTTGTCTGGTCGAAAAGCGTCGGAGCAGCAGGGTGTCGCGCAGGCCCAAGGCCCGTGCATTGAGCGTCAGCATGGACGCCTCACGACCTGTCCCTCGGGTAATGGGTGCCGAGCAGGCCGGTCGGCCGAAACACGAGCACGATGATCAGGATCGAGAAAATGATCACATCGGTCCAACGCACGGCCAGGTATTGACCGCCGAGGGACTCGATGAGTCCGATGATGATGCCGCCGAGCATCGCACCGGGGATGTTGCCGATGCCGCCGAGCACGGCCGCGGTGAACGCCCGCAGCCCGGCCGTGTAGCCGATGCCGTAGTGGGTGTAGTTGTAGTAGAGGCCGAAGATCAGGCCGGCCGCGCCGGCCAGCGCCGAGCCGAGGAAAAACGTCATCATCACCACCCGGTCGACCTCGACGCCCATCATGCGGGCGGCCTCCTGGTCCTGGGCGGTCGCCCGCATGGCCTTGCCGATCTTGGTGCGGCGCACGAGGATCTGGAGCCCGCACATCAGCGCGAACGAGACGATCCAGACGAGCACCTCCCGCATATGCAGGACGGCGCCCTCGATGTTCCACGACACCCGCGGCATGGGATTCGGGAAATTCTGCGCGTCCGAGCTGACCCCGAGCAGAATGACGTTCAAGAGAATATACGAGACGCCGATCGTGGTGATCATCGCGGCGGGGCCGCCGACGGCTCTGAGGGGCCGCAGGCAGAAGCGTTCGATGATCACGCCGATCACGCCGGTGCTCAGCATCGTGATGACGAGCGCCAGCACCAGCACACCGACGAGGGGAAGGCCGGTGAGGATGACCTGCTGACCGGTCAGCCCCACCAGCTCCAGGACTCCCATCCCGATGAACGAGCCCACCATGAAGACGTTGAAGTGGGCGAAGTTGATCAGCTCGATGATCCCGTAGACCATCGTGAATCCGAGCGCCAACAAGGCGTACATGGCGCCCAGACTCACCCCATTGATGACCTGCTGCAGCAGGACATCCTGGAAGGACACGGGCGCGGCCTAGCCCTGTGGTATGCGTCGGCCGTGCGACCGGCGGATCGTCAGCTCATCGGCGATGCCGGCGCGACGCCGACGTACTTGTATTGATGGATGACGTCGTCCTCGGCAGACTTCGGATCGTGGGTGATCTGGTAGACGCTCACCACTTTCTGGTTGATGTCGCCGTTGTTATCGAAGGTCACCTCGCCCTGCAGGGTCTGGAGCTTGGTCTCCTGGATGGCGTCGCGCACGTTGGAGCGGTTGACTTCCTTGCCGCTGGCCGCCACCCGCTTGATCGCGTCGATGATGACCGTGGCGCCGTCATAGGCGGTGATCGAATAATTGCTCGGCGCCAGCTTGTATTTGTCCTGGAAACGCTTGACCCAGTCCTGCACCTTTGGATCACTGACCAGGTCCGGCGAGGCGGAGGTCGCGTACCAGCCCTCGATGGTCGGGAAGCCCACGCCCTTCAGAATGTCACCGCCGTACATGCCGTCGCCGCCGGCCTTGATCACGTTCGGGATCACGTCATGGGCCTGCTTGGCGAGCTTGATGCCGGCCTGGCCGACCCCGCCGTAGTAGATCGCATCGGGGTTGAGACCCTTGATCTTGGTCAGGACGGTCGTATAGTCGGCCTCCTTCGGGTTGAGCTGATCGCGGCCCATCACGTCGATGCCGATCTTCTTGGCCTGCTCCTCGAAGGCGTTGGCCATGCCGACGCCGTACGCGCCCGAATCATCCAGAATGTAGATCGACTTCACATGAAGCGTGTCCTTCATGTAGTTGGCCATGTTCGGGCCCTGATAGGCGTCGGTGGTGAGCGTGCGGAAGTACACCGCCTTGCCCTTGGGCCGGTACTGGCCCGCGAACTTCGGATCGGTGATGTCGGGGTTGGTCGAGGACGGCGTGATGGTCGCGAGATCGCCCGCCGACAGAATCGGCGACATCGCCTTGCCGTCGCCGCTCATCTGCGGGCCGACGTTCGCCACGACCTTGGGATTCGCGATCAGCTTCTTGGCGTTGAGCGCCGCCTGCGCCGGGTCGTACTGGCCCGCGGTCGCGGTCGCGTTGTCGAGCACCATCGCCTCGAGCTTGTAGCCGGCAACCCCGCCCTCGGCGTTGGCATCCGCGATCGCCATCTCGGCGCCGTCCCTGATGCGGGCCGCGGCGTCGGCATCCGCGCCCGTGAGTGGCAAGGTGATGCCGATGGTGACGGTCTGCTCGGCCGCCTTGGCGGGCACCAGCGTGCCCATGATGGCGAAGGTGACAATCGCGCTTGCGCCGAACGTCGTCGCAAGCAGTCGTCGACGGTGGAGCTTTGTCATTTGTCAGCCTCCCAGGTTAGGACGCGAAGTTGGCTGGAAAAAGCCGATGGTGGTCATTTCCGTTCGAGAAATTCGCGGGGTACGCCCGCGGGATCAAGATTAGGCTCAGCAGGGGCGCGGTCAAGGCTCTGCTAACCGTCGACCTTTGCGGCCGAATTCAGCGCTTTTGCAGCGGTTTTGCGGCCGGACTCAGCGGTCAAGTCGCCGGCGTCCCGAAAAACCATGTCGCCGCAAAGGCTTACGCATAGGGCACACCCTGTCGCCTGAGGCTACACAAGTGTCGCCTGGTGTGCACTCGCCGGGCGCGCGGAAATTCGTTTTGGGGGCTGGAAATTTGGCGGAAATTCCGGAAATTCGAGGACTACCGGCCGCCAGGCTCCCCGGCGATCACGAGTTCGCCCCTCGAGAGGGGCCGCGGTGACGGAAATTCACGTCAGTTCAGCGGCGTCGCCGCCAGCGCGCTGCTTCGCGCCAACCTTAGTGGTCCTCGCCTTCCCTCGCATGATTCTGCTCCCTTTCCGAGCGCCGCGCTGAACCAGCCCGGAACCCAACACCGTATTGGTTCCTATTTGCGCGGATTTTCTGCTCGGCAGGCTGCAGGCGATCCCGCGCCGGGGCGTTCGGCCACAAGTCACTTGTGGGCGGCGCTGACTTGTATTTATTCCTATCCACTGGCAATATGTCGGACCGCAAGGGCGCCTGATGGCGCCGCCAGGTCCGAGCCAGCGTCCCGTCGTTTCAGCGCACTTTTGAGGGCAAAACCATGGCCGATCTTCCCCCGCCGACCGCCAAAACACTTGCAAGCATGAGGAACGGCGCCAGGTCGCGCGGGTCCCGGAGCGCCGCCGGTAAGGGGCGCTCGGCGCGCAATGCGGTGACCCACGGCCTGCGCAGCCGCAGGCTGCGCGGCGGTCCGGGGCGACCACCGGAGGTCGCTCCCTGCGAGCCAGGCGCACTCGCTGGCGGCGCTGAAGCTGCTCCAGGCCGAGGCGCGCCGTCGCTCTGAGCCCGGTGGCCCCGCAGGCGCCTCGAACCTGGCGGCAACCAAACGAACCCGAGGAACGGCGACGGATCAAAGGCTTGGCGTGGAGCCCGAGGGTTGCTTGGCAGACGGTTCTCAAACGTTGCTTCAGCTGACGACGGGACTGTGGTGATATGGCCAGAGGCGGCGACGACTGGGTCGCCCTGGGCTCACGAGCACGAGCTGACATGACCAGACCTGAGAAGACCGGCCTCGCGAGGGGGCTCACCCACTACGGCGATCCCGACTTCGCGCTCTATCTGCGGCGCTCGTTCGCCCGCTCGATGGGCTATGGCGAGGAGCTGCTCGCGCGCCCGGTGGTCGGGGTCGCGAACACCGCGAGCGGGTTCAACAACTGCCATCGCACCGTGCCGGACCTGGTCGAGGCGGTGAAGCGCGGTGTGCTCGCGGCCGGCGGCCTGCCGCTCGAGTTCCCCGTGATCTCGCTCGGCGAGCCGTTCCTGCACCCGACCAGTCTGATGTTCCGGAACCTCATGAGCATGGACACAGAAGAGATGATCCGGGCGCAGCCGATGGACGCGGTGGTCCTGGTCGGCGGCTGCGACAAGACCGTGCCGGCGCTGCTCATGGGCGCGCTCTCGGCCGACAAGCCGGCCGTGCTGGTCGTGACCGGGCCGATGATGACCAGCCGGCACGGCGATCAGCGGCTGGGCGCCTGCACCGACTGCCGGCGCTTCTGGGCGCAGTACCGGGCCGGGACGATCGATGAGGGCGAGATTGCCACGATCGAGACCCGCCTCGCGACCACCGCCGGCACCTGCATGGTGATGGGCACCGCCAGCACCATGGCCTGCATCGCCGAGGCGCTCGGCATGACGCTGCCCGGCACCGCGGCGATCCCGGCGGTCCACGCCGATCGCCTGCGCGCCGCCGAGGCGAGCGGCGCGCGCGCGGTGGCGATGATCCAGGAGGGCCCCCGGCCGTCCGAGATCGTGACGGTCGAGGCGGTCGAGAACGCGCTGCGCGTGCTGCTGGCGATCGGCGGCTCGACCAACGGTATTCTCCACCTGGCGGCGATCGCCGGGCGCGCCGGCATCGCGGTCGACCTCGAGCGCTTGAACGCGCTGTCCGATGCGACCCCGGTCCTGGTCGACCTCAAGCCGACCGGGCCGCACTATATGGAGGATTTCTTCAACGCGGGCGGGCTCGGCGCGGTGCTGCGCGAACTGCAGCCGATGCTCCACCCCGAGACCCGCAACGTCGCCGGCCAGAGCCTGGCCGAGCGCCTGGCCACGGAGGCCGCCTACGTCGACCGGAGCGTGGTGCGGCCCTTGGCCGAGCCGATCTCCGAGGTCGGCGGCCTGGTCGCGCTGTTCGGCTCGCTGGCGCCGGAGGGCGCGATCCTGAAGCGCTCCGCCGCCGATCCGCGCCTGTTCGAGCATGAGGGCCGGGCGGTCGTGTTCAAGAGCCTCGAAGACCTGTCGGCACGCATCGATGATCCGGCCCTCGACGTTACTCGCCGATGATGTGCTGGTCCTGCAAAACGCCGGCCCGCGCAGCGGCACGGGCATGCCCGAGGCGGGCTATCTGCCGATCCCGGGCAAGCTCGCGCGCGCAGGTGTCAAGGACATGATCCGGATCTCGGACGCGCGCATGAGCGGTACCGCGTTCGGCACGATCGTCCTGCACGTGACCCCGGAGGCGGCGGCTCGAGGCCCCCTCGGCCTGGTCCGGGATGGCGATCGGATCCGGCTCAGCGTCGCCTCGCGCCGGCTCGAACTCCTGGTCGAGCCGGCCGAGCTTGCCCGGCGGAAGGTCGCCCTGCCCGCGCCTGCGGCCCCGCCCGCGCGCGGCTATGCCAGGCTCTATCACGACCACGTGCTGGCCGCGGACCAGGGCTGCGACTTCGACTTTTTGCGGGTGCGCGCCATATGAGCTGTTGGGATGACGCTTAAGCTGATGGAATGACTCTGCGGATCGAAGACTACGCGCTGATCGGCGACACGCATACCGTGGCGCTGGTCGGGCGCAACGGCTCGATCGACTGGCTGTGCGTGCCGCGGATCGATTCCGATGCCTGCTTCGCAGCCCTGCTCGGAAACACCGACAACGGCCGCTGGCTGCTGGCCCCCGAGGGCGAGATCCGGGCCAGCCGGCGTCGCTACCAGGGCGACAGCCTGATCCTCGAGACCGAGTTCGAGACCGCGACCGGCACGGCAGCGGTGATCGACTTCATGCCGGTCGGCGGCGATTGCGATGCGGTCGATGTGGTGCGCCTGGTCGAGGGCCGCGCCGGCGAGGTGGCGATGGCGACCGAGCTGGTGCTCCGTTTCGACTATGGCACGACCGTGCCCTGGGTGCAGAAGGCGAGCGACGGGCTGATCGCGATCGCCGGCCCGGATGCGCTGCGTCTGCGCACCCCGGTCGAGCTTGAGGGCAAGGACTTCCGCACGGTCGGCCGCTTCACCGTGCGCGCGGGAGAGACGGTTCCCTTCCGCCTCTGCTTCTTTCAGTCCTACGACCTCGAGCCCGACGCGCGGGATCCTGCGCATCTCCTGCGGGCGACCACGGCGTTCTGGGAGGACTGGGCTGCGAGGTGCCGGGTCGAGGGGCCCTGGCGAGAGGCGGTCATGCGCTCCCTGGTCACGCTCAAGGGTCTGACCTTCGGACCCGCGGGCGGCATCGCGGCCGCCGGCACCACCTCACTGCCGGAGCAGATCGGCGGCAGCCGCAACTGGGACTATCGCTACTGCTGGGTGCGGGATGCGACCTTCACCCTCTATGCCTTCCTGCTCTCGGGGCTCAAGGACGAGGCGCGGGCCTGGCGCGAGTGGCTGCTGCGGGCCGCCGCCGGCAAGCCCTCGCAGCTGCAGATTCTCTATGGCGTCGCCGGCGAGCGGCGCATTACCGAGCTGGAGGTGCCTTGGCTCGCCGGCTACGAGAACAGCCGGCCGGTGCGGATCGGCAACGCGGCCCACGAGCAGGTGCAGCTCGACGTCTATGGCGAGCTGCTCGACGCCTTTCACGTCGCGCGCAAATACGGCCTGCCGGTGGACGATCATGCCTGGGCGGTCGAGCAGGCGCTGCTCGACTATCTCGAGGGGGCGTGGGAGCTCCCCGATCAGGGGATCTGGGAGGTGCGCGGCCCGGCGCGCCACTTCGTCCACTCCAAGGTCATGGCCTGGGTCGCGGCCGACCGCGCGGTCAAGGCGGTCGAGCGCTTCGGGCTCGACGGCCCGGCCGACCGCTGGCGCCGGCTGCGCGCCAAGGTCCACGCCGATGTCTGCGCCAAGGGCTTCGACCCTGAGCGCAACAGCTTCGTCCAGTCCTACGGCAGCAAAGCCCTCGATGCCGCGCTGCTGTTGATCCCTCTGGTCGGCTTCCTGCCGCCCCGCGACCCGCGCATGATCGGCACGGTCGAGGCGATCCAGCGCGAGCTGACCCACGACGGCCTGGTGCGGCGCTACGCGACCGAGGCGGGCGTGGACGGCCTGCCGGCGGGTGAAGGCACTTTCCTCACCTGTTCGTTCTGGCTGGTCGACAACCTCGCGATGCTGGGCCGCTGGGACGAGGCCCGCGAGCGCTTCGAGGCTCTGCTCGCGCTGCGCAACGACGTCGGACTGCTGGCCGAAGAGTATGATCCGGCCCTGCGCCGCCAGCTCGGCAATTTCCCGCAGGCGTTCTCGCATGTCGGCCTGGTCAACAGCGCTCATAATCTGACGATCGCCCACGGCCCGGCCAAGCAGCGCGCCGACGCTGCCGGCTGAGCGCACTTCAGCGGCTCGAGGCCTTGTCGCCGACCCCCGGCAGCGCTTAGCTGCTTTTATGGGAGGGCTGGCAATTCACCATCTTGTTGTCATGCCGATCGGCAAATGTGATGGTCATCCCGATCGGCAGGGCGAGATTGAAAACCGACCGGCCACGAGACGAGGCAGCGCACCATGAGCGAACAGCCCGATCCCTCCTCCCAGTCGCTGGCGGCAGCCGCGGGCACCGCCGTGGCGCCGGTCGACGGGGCGCCTGCGAGCCCTGGCCCGAGGACGCGGGCCGCCCGCCTGAAGGATGCCAAAGATACAGCTGAGATTGCGCATGGCGAAGGCGTCGCGCCGATATCGCACAATGCTGCCCACGGTCTGGCAGCGGTACTGCCCGACTGGGTGGTACCGCCGGTCGATCTGCGCTCACCGGGGCTCTATCTGAATCGGGAGCTGACCTGGCTCGGCTTCAATCGGCGGGTCCTCCACGAAGCGCGTGATCCGCGCACGCCCCTGCTCGAGCGCGTCAAGTTCCTGGCGATCGTGAACTCGAACCTCGACGAGTTCTTCATGAAGCGGATCGGCGGTCTCAAGCAGCAGGTCGGGGCCGGCCTGCACGACCTGACCGTGGACGGCCGCACCCCGGACCAGCAGATCGCCGAGTGCGTCGCGGTGATCAAAGACCTGACGCGAGAACTACGCGACACCTATACCGAGCTGCGTGAGCGCCTGCGCGAGCAGGACATCGTGCTCGCCCTCTGGTCGGAGTTGTCGGAGGACCAGCGCGCGGCGGCGCAGGCGTACTATCTCGACAACATCTTCCCGCTGGTGACGCCGCTCGCGATGGACCCGGCCCACCCGTTCCCGTTCATCTCCAACCTCTCGCTCAACCTTCTGGTCACGCTCCACCACGAGGACGACCAGCAGCCGGTCTTCGCCCGGGTCAAGGTGCCGCTCGGCAAGGGCGTGCCGCGCTACCTGCGGGTCGGCGCCGGCCCCTGCTTCGTGCGCCTGGAAGAGGTCATGGCACACAGCCTCGACCGCCTGTTCCCGGGCATGGCGATCGACGCCTGCGAGGTCTTCCGGGTGACCCGCAACGCCAACACCGAGCGCGAGGAGGAGGACGCCGACGATCTGGTGTCGCTGATCGAGGCCGAGCTGCGCGATCGCAAGTTCGCTCCGATCGTCCGGCTCGAGGTCGGCGAGGGCATCGACCCGGTGCATCGCGGCATGCTGGCGGTCGAGCTCGGCCTGAACGAGGACCGCGACGTGTTCGAGACCAGCGCGCCGCTCGGGCTGCGCGATCTGTTCGAGATCGCCGCCCTGGAGCTGCCGGCGCTGCACGACCCGGTCCATCACCCGCTGACCAACGCCAAGCTCGAGGATCAGGAACGGAACATCTTCCACATCATCCGCGACGTCGGCCCGATCCTGCTCCAGCACCCGTACGAATCCTTCGGGACCTCGGTCGAGCGGTTCGTCGCCGAAGCAAGCCGCGATCCTAAGGTGCTCGCGATCAAGATGACCCTCTATCGGACCTCGTCGGGTACGCGGATCATCGACGACCTGGTCGAGGCGGCGCGCAACGGCAAGCAGGTCGCGGTCGTCGTCGAGATCAAGGCGCGCTTCGACGAGGCCGCCAACATCCAGTGGGCAAGTCGCCTGGAGGAAGTCGGCATCCACGTCATGTATGGCGTGGTGGGCCTCAAGACCCACTCCAAGATCGTGCTGGTGGTCCGCCGCGATTACACTGGAATCCGGCGCTACGCCCACATCGGCACCGGTAACTATCATGCCGGCACGGCGCGGATTTATTCCGATCTTGGCATCTTGACCTGCGACGATGCGATCGGTCGCGATCTGACCGAACTCTTCAACTACCTGACCACCGGCTACAAGCCATCGCGCAAGTACCAGAAGCTGCTGGTCGCCCCCAAGAGCCTGAAGCAGGCGCTGCTCGACAAGATCGAGCGCGAGATCCAGCGTCATTCCGCCGAGCAGCCCGGCCTGATCCGCTTCAAGATGAACGCGCTCGAGGACGCCGACATCGTCCAGTCGCTCTATCGCGCGTCCCAGGCCGGGGTCAGGGTCGAGCTGATCGTCCGCGACACCTGCCGGCTGCGCCCGGGACTTGCCGGCCTCTCCGACAACATCACCGTGGTCAGCATCGTCGGCCGCTTCCTCGAGCACGCCCGGATCTACTATTTCCGCAACGGCGGCGACGAGGAGTACTTCATCGGCTCGGCCGACCTGATGACCCGCAACCTCGAAAGCCGGGTCGAGGTCGTGACCCCGGTCGAGGACCCGGCGCTCCGTGAGGAGCTGCGCCTGATCTTCGATGCCCAGCTGGGCGACCGGCGCACCGCCTGGGAGATGCAGCCGGACGGCAGTTACGTGCAGCGGCAGCCCGACGATGATGCCGAGGGCGGCTCGCAGCAGATGCTGATCGCTGCCGCCGAGCACCGCTCCCGCGACGCGACCCGCCTGCGCAAGCGCCGGCCGCAGACGATCGCCCGCCGCTCGTTCACCGACCGGGCTCTGATTTGACCCGGCGCCGGCCGACCGGGTTCACCAGCGGCGGGCGACTGCCTCCCGGACGACCGTGGCGCTGTGCTTCACCGCCGCATGCTCGTGGTTAGCAGATTCTTGGCGGCTCGGCGGCGGCGAAATCGCGTGCTAAGACTGGCGTCGAGTCTGCGGGCCGGGGTCCCGATGCCGTGAGCGAACCGACCATCCTTTTGGATCTGGCCCTGGGCGTGGCGACCATCACGCTCAACCGGCCGGACAAGTTGAACGCCTTCAACGAGGCGATGCACGCCGAGCTCGGCCAGGCACTCGACCGGATCGAGGCGGACGGAACGGTCCGGGCGGTGCTCCTGACCGGCGCCGGCCGCGCCTTCTGCGCGGGCCAGGACCTCGGCGACCGGGTCATGGGCGAAGGCGACGCGCCGCCCGACCTCGGCGACACCCTGGATCGCCTCTACAACCCGCTGGTCCGGCGCCTCCATCGGCTCGAGCGGCCGGTGATCGCGGCGGTCAACGGGGTTGCGGCCGGCGCCGGCGCCAATCTGGCGCTCGGCTGCGATCTCGTGCTCGCGGCGCGCTCGGCGCGCTTCATCCAGGCCTTCTGCAAGCTCGGCCTGGTGCCGGATTCCGGCGGCACCTACGTCCTGCCGCGCCTGGTCGGCGCCGCCCGCGCGATGGGCCTGGCCCTCCTCGGTGAGTCGCTGCCGGCCGAGCAGGCGGCCGCCTGGGGGCTGATCTGGCGCGTGGTCGACGACGACCAACTGTCGGGCGAGGCGGTGAAGCTTGCCCGCCAGCTCGCGACCCAGCCGACCAAGGGCCTCGGCCTGATCAAACGGGCGCTCAACGCCTCGGCCGCCAACACGCTGGACGAGCAGCTCGACCTCGAGCGCGACCTGCAGAAGGAAGCGGGCCGCACCGAGGACTACCGCGAGGGCGTGCGCGCCTTCCTCGACAAGCGTCCGCCAAAATTCAGGGGCTGCTGATGACCGCACTCGCAACGTCCGTCCCGATCGGCGTCGTTGGCGCCGGCACGATGGGCGCCGGCATCGCCGAGGTCGCGGCGACCGCCGGCCATCGGGTGCTGCTCTACGACGGCAAGTCGGGGGCGGTCGAGGCCGCGCTCGAGCGCATCGGGGCGGCGCTCGAGCAGGCGGAAGCTCGGGGGCGGATCACCGCGAACCAGCGGGCGTCGACCTTGGCCCGGATCACCGCCTGCCACGGCTTCGACGCGCTCGGCGCCGCGGGCCTCGTGATCGAGGCGATCGTCGAGGATCTGGCAGCCAAGCAGAAGCTGCTCGAGACCCTCGAGGTCTTCCTCGAGCCGGACGCGATCCTGGCGAGCAACACCTCCTCGCTCTCGATCACCGCGCTCGCCGCCAAGCTGCAGCATCCGGAGCGGGTGGTCGGGATGCATTTCTTCAACCCCGCCCCGCGCATGGCGCTGGTCGAGGTCGTGCGCGGCCTCGCGAGCGCGCCCGAGGCGGTCGCGACCGCGCTGGCAACCGTCGAGGCCTGGGGCAAGACCCCGGTCGAGGTCCGCTCGACGCCGGGCTTCATCGTCAACCGGGTCGCCCGGCCGTTCTATGGCGAGGCGCTCCGGGCGCTGGCCGAGGGTGCTGCGGACGTTGCCACCGTCGACGCGGTCATGCGCGAAGCCGGCGGCTTTCGCATGGGGCCGTTCGAGCTCATGGATCTGATCGGCCTCGACGTCAATCTGGCGGTCAGCAGACAGGTGCACGAGGCCTACCACCACGATCCGCGCTACACGCCTTCGTTGATCCAGCGTGACCTGGTGGAGGCTGGCCGGCTCGGGCGTAAGGCGGGGCGCGGCTTCTACGATCATGCCGCGGGCGCCCGCGCGCCGTCCCCGCAGACCGCGCCGGCGGTGGCGCCGCCCAAGGGCATCCTCGTCGAGGGCGAGCTCGGCATGGCCGAAGCCCTGCTGCCGCGGTTCAAGGCGGCGGGCGTCGAGGTCGACCGGCGCTCCGGCGAGGGCCTGATCCGGATCGGCCAGCTGCGCCTGGTCCGGACCGATGGCCGGGGGGCCACGGTCTGGAGCTACATGCTGGACCGGCCGGTCGCGACCTTCGATCTCGCCCTCGACTATGCCACCTGCAAGCGGCTGGCGGTCGCGCCCGCGGATCAGGTCAGCGCCGAACAGCTGCAGCCGGCGATCGGGCTCCTGCAAGCGGCCGGCATCGAGGTCTCGGTGATCGATGACCTGCCGGGCCTCCTGGTCATGCGCACCGTCTGCATGCTGGCGAACGAAGCGGCCGAGGCGATCCAGGCGGGGGTCGCGAGCGCCCGGGCGATCGACAGCGCGATGCGGCTCGGCGTCAACTATCCGCGCGGGCCGCTCGAGTGGGCCGAGGCGATCGGCCTCAAACCCGTCCTCGAGGTGCTGGACCACCTCGCCCGGAGCTATGGCGAGGATCGCTACCGCGCCGCCTGGCTGCTGCGCCGCAAGGTCATGGCCAAAGGCCGATTTCTTGACTGACCGCAGCCTGCCCGAGCAACCTCTGGCCGAAGCGGTCCGGGATGCGATGTACGGGCGCGATCACGCCGCGCAGGCGCTCGGCATTACGGTCGAGGCGATCGGCCCCGGCTTCGCCCGCTGCCGGATGACCGTGCGCCAGGACATGCTGAACGGCCACGACACCTGCCACGGCGGCTTCACCTTCACGCTCGCCGACGCCGCCTTCGCCTACGCCTGCAACGCCTGCAACCGCGCCACCGTCGCGCTCGGCGCGGACATCAGCTTCCTCGCCCCGGCGCGCCAGGGCGACGTGCTGATCGCGACCGCCCACGAGCAGAGCCGGGCCGGCCGCACCGGGGTCTACGACGTCGAGGTGACCCGCGCCGATGGCACCAAGGTCGCGCTGTTCCGCGGCACCTCCTACGAGACCCGCGGCGAGGTCGTGCCCGCCACCGGGCCGTAGCCCATAGGCCTAGCCCATGCCCGCGCACGCGCCCGAGCGCCACGAGCTCGACCCGATCGAGATCGCGTCCCGCGACGAGATCGAAGCGCTGCAGCTGGCCCGGCTCAAGGCGACGCTGCAGCGTGTCTATGAGAAGGTCGGCCACTATCGGATGGCATTCGATGGGGCCGGCGTCCATCCGGATGACCTGCGCGAGCTCGCCGACCTCGCAAAATTCCCGTTCACGACCAAGGAGGACCTGCGCCGGCACTACCCGTTCGGCATGTTCGCGGTGCCGCGCTCCGAGGTCCTCCGCCTGCACGCCTCGTCCGGCACGACCGGCAAGCCGACCGTGGTCGGCTACACCCGGCACGACCTCGAAATCTGGGCCGAGGTGTGCGCGCGCTCGATCCGGGCCGCGGGCGGCCGCCCGGGCGATCTCGTGCATGTGGTCTACGGCTACGGCCTGTTCACGGGCGGTCTCGGCGCGCACTACGGCGCCGAGCGCCTCGGCTGCACCGTGGTCCCGATGTCCGGCGGCATGACCGAGCGCCAGGTGCAGCTGATCGCCGACTTCCAGCCCGACGTCATCATGGTCACGCCCTCCTACATGCTGGCGATCGCCGACGAGTTCGCCCGCCAGGGTCTCGATCCCGCCGCCTGCTCGCTCCGGATCGGAATCTTCGGCGCCGAGCCCTGGACCGAGGCGATGCGCGCCGAGATCGAGGCCCGCTTCGCCCTCGACGCGGTCGACATCTACGGCCTGTCGGAGGTGATCGGCCCGGGGGTCGCCAACGAGTGCATCGAGACCAAGGACGGCCTGCACCTCTGGGAGGACCATTTTCTCCCGGAAATCGTGGGCCCCCTGACCGGCGCGCCGGTGGCGGACGGCGAGCCCGGCGAGCTGGTGCTGACGACGCTGACCAAGGAGGCGATGCCGGTGATCCGCTACCGCACCCGCGACCTCACCCGCCTCCTGCCCGGGACCGCACGCAGCATGCGCCGCATGGCCAAGGTCACCGGCCGCTCCGACGACATGCTGATCATCCGCGGCGTCAACCTGTTTCCCACCCAGATCGAGGAGCTGATCCTGGAAGACCCCCGCCTGTCCCCGCACTACCTGCTCGAGCTGCGCCGCCAAGGCCGCCTCGACGCCCTCACGGTGATCGTCGAGGCCGCCAGGCACGCCGCCGATCCCGAGACCCGCAGAGCGGCCGCCACCGAGCTGGTCCACCACGTCAAATCGCGCATCGGCGTCACGACCGAGGTCGCCGTGGTCGAACCCGGCGCCGTCGACCGCTCCCTTGGCAAGGCCAAGCGGATCGTCGATCTTAGGCCCAGGAGCTGAAGTCCACCGCCACGGCCCTGGTACAGTATTCGATCTGGCGCCCGGACCGCGCTTAATGGCGACTACCCGCGACAAACCTCATGGTGCCGCCGATCACGCCGCACGGACGTCGAGCTTAATCGGCCCGTCGGCGCGGCCGTGGATGAACTGGTCGACGTAGGGGTTGCCGCTGTGATCGATCTGGCCGACCGGGCCCTGCCAGATGATTTTTCCCATATAGAGCATCGCGATCCGGTCGGCGATTTTTCGCGCGCTCGCCAGGTCATGGGTGATCGAGAGGGCGGTCGCCCCGAGCCGGCGGACCGCGCCGGCGATCAGATCGTTGATCACGTCCGCCATGATCGGGTCGAGCCCGGTCGTCGGCTCGTCGAAGAACAGAATCTCGGGCTGGATCGCGATCGCGCGCGCGAGCCCGACCCGCTTTTGCATGCCGCCCGAGAGCTCGGCCGGCGACAGATCGGCGACCGCGGGCGGCAGCCCGACCCGGCCCAGGACCTCGACCGCCCGCTCCCTGGCCTCGGCCCGGTCCAGCTTCTTGATCTGGAGCAGGCCGAAGGCGACGTTCTCCCAGACCGGCAGGCTGTCGAACAGGGCAGAGCCCTGGAACAGCATGCCGAACTTGTGCATCACCTGCTCGCGCGCCCGGCGCGACAGGCCGGTCACCTCCTGGCCGTCGATCTCGATCGAGCCCTGATCCGGCTCCAGGATGCCGAGGATGCACTTGAGCAGCACCGACTTGCCGGTGCCCGAGCCGCCAATCACGACCACCAACTCGCCCCGGCCGACGTCGAGGTCGAGGCCATCCAGCACCTGCTTGGCGCCGAACCGCTTGTAGAGGCCCCGCACCCGGATCTTGGGCGGCGCCGCGGAGCGGTTCTGGGGCGGATCGGGCGGGCTCTGGGTCATTTGCTGAAGAACATCTCGGTGACCGCATAATTGGCGGTCAGGATCAGGATCGAGGCCGAGACCACGGCTTTGGTGGTCGCGGCACCGACCCCCTGGGCGCCGCCCTTGGAGTGGTAACCCTGGTAGCAGCCCATGAGTGCCACCAGGAAGCCGAACACCGCCGCCTTGACCAGGCCTGTGATCACGTCCTGCGGCTCCAGGAACTCGAAGGTCCGGTTGATGTAGTCGTAGGGCCCGAAGCCGAGCTTGTAGATGCCGACGATGTAGCCGCCGAACACGCCGATGATATCGGCCACGGCCACCAGCAGCGGCAGCATCAGGACGCCGGCCAGCAGCCGTGGCCAGACCAGATATTTGTAGGGATCGGTCGATAGCGTGGTCAACGCGTCGATCTGCTCGGTGACGCGCATGGTGCCGATTTCGGCTGCCATCGAGGCGCCGACCCGGCCGGCGACCATCAGGCCCGCGAGCACCGGCCCGAGCTCGCGGGTCATCGACAAGACGACGATGGTCGCGACCGCGCTCTGCGCCTCAAAGCGCGCGAAGCCGGTGTGGCTCTGCAAGGCCAGCACCATGCCGGTGAAGATCGCGGTCAGCCCGACCACCGGCAGCGAGTAATAGCCGATGTCGATCATCTGGCGGAGGATCATGCGCGGGTACCACGGGCCGCGCAGCCCCTGGACGATCGCGCGCGCGCCGAACAGGGCGAGATCGCCGACGCTGGCGAGGAAGTTCAGGAAGACGTGGCCGATGACGGCGACCGGGTTCATGCGCGGGTCTCTCGAGGTCTGGCCGGGATATACCTGCGCGCGAACCGGCTGCCAAGCCGCGTCAACACCTCGTAGCCGATCGTATTGGCCGAGCTGGCCAGCTCGTCGACCCCGTCCGGCCCTTCGATCAGCGTCACCATGGTGCCGGGACGGACCGCATCGGCCGGCAGGGCCGAGACATCGAGGGTGATCAGATCCATCGAGACCCGGCCCGCGAGCGGCGCGACGTGACCCGCAATCTTTGCGCTCGCCCGCCCGCCAGCGGCGCGCGGATAGCCGTCGGCATAGCCAACCGGAACGGTCGCGATGCGCATCCCGGAGCGGGTCGGATAGGTCGCGCCATAGCCGACCGTACCGGGCGCACCAACGTCATGGACCTGCAGCACGGGCGCCTCGAGGGTGACCACCGGTATCATCGGATTCGTGCGCCCCGGCGTCGGATTGACGCCATAGAGCGCCACGCCCGGCCGGCAGAGGTCGAAGTGGAAGGGGCGCCCGAGGAAGATCCCGGACGAGTTGGCGAGGCTCGCGCGGGCTGCCGGCAGGCGGGCTCGAAGCTGCTCGAAGCGCCGGCGCTGCTGCTCGTTGAGGGGGTGGTCCGGCTCCTCAGCGCAGGCGAGGTGGCTCATCACCAGAACCAGCTCGAGGCCTTGCAGCGCGGCTCGCGTCGAGCCGCTCGAGCTCGGCATCGGCGAAGCCCAGCCGGCACATGCCGGTGTCGATCTGGAGCGCCGCCGGCAGCGGCCGGCCGACGCGGCGCGCCTGGCCCGCCCAGCGGGCGAGCTCGCCCGGATGGTTCAGGACCGGGATCAGGCCGGCCTCGACCATGGCCGCCTCGGTCCCGGCCGGCAGACCGTTCAGGACGTGGGTGGGGGCGGCCGGCAATCGCTCGCGCAGTGCCCGTCCCTCGTCCAGATGGGCGACGAAGAAGCTGCGGCAGCCCGCGTCGGACAACGCGCCTGCGACCTCGAGCGCGCCCAGGCCATAGCCGTTCGCCTTGACCACGGCCGCAACCTCGCTGTCCGGCGCCGCCCGCTGCAAACGCCGGTAGTTGTCGGCGAGCGCGCCGAGATCGACCGTCAGAACCGCTCTGGACGCGTCAATGGCCATTCACGATCAGGTCGCGGAACTCGAAATTGCTGAACCGGCCGCGGGCGGCGTCAAACGCCAGCTTGATCGAGCCGATCGGGCCGTTGCGCTGCTTGGCGATCATCAGATCGGCGATGCCCTGGCTCTTCTGGTAGCGCTCGATCCACTTCTGGTGTTCTTCCTGATATTTGTCGTCGCTCTGGCCCGCCCGGGGCTGGGGCTCGGCGCGCTCCAGATAGTACTCGTCCCGATAGACGAACATGACCACATCGGCATCCTGCTCGATCGCCCCGGATTCGCGCAGATCCGAGAGCTGCGGCCGCTTGTCCTCGCGCTGCTCGACCGCCCGCGACAGCTGCGAGAGTGCCAGCACGGGAATGTTCAGCTCCTTGGCGATCGCCTTCAAACCCTGGGTGATCTCGGCGATCTCCTGGACCCGGTTGGTCTGGGCGGAGCTGTTGACCGGTCGCACCAGCTGAAGGTAGTCGACCACCAGTGCCGACAGGCCGTGGCGGCGCTTGAGACGGCGGGCGCGGGTGCGGAGTGCGGCGACCGAGAGCGCCGGGGTGTCGTCGATGTAGAGCGCGCGGCTCGCCAGTTCCTGACTGGCCTGGACCACCCGCTTGAAGTCGCTGTCCTTGAGCTTGCCGCGGCGCAGATCGTCCGAGCTGAGCTCGGCCTGCGCCGACAGCAGGCGCATCGCCAGCTGCTCGGCCGACATCTCGAGCGAGAACAGCCCGATCGCATAGCGGCCGGCGGGCAGGCCCTCGGCCTCCGGTCCGACCGCTTTGCTGGCTGCGGCGTTGGCGGCGATCGTGACCGCAAGCGCGGTCTTGCCCATGCTCGGCCGGCCGGCCAGGATCACCAGATCCGACGGCTGCAGCCCGCCCAGCTTCTCGTCGAGGTCGATCAGCCCGGTCGGCACGCCGGTCACCCGGCTGTCCTTGTGGAAAGCCGCCTCGACCATCGTGATGGCGCTGGTCAGCACCGCCGGGAAATCGCGGAACCCGCCCTCGAACTCGCCTTCCTGGGCGAGCTTGAACAGCTGCTGCTCGGCGGCTTCGATCTGCTCGCGGCCGCTCTCGGGCAGGCTCGGATCGTAGGCCTTGTTGACCAGTTCCTCGCCGACGTAAATCAACCCGCGCTTGAGCCCGAGATCGTGCAGCAGGCGCCCGTAGTCGGCCGCGTTCAGGATGGTCTCGGCGGCGCGCGCGAGGCGGGCAAGATAGCGCGCGCCGTCCAGCTCCCGGAGCGCCTCGTCCTCGTCGAACGCGACTTTGAGGGTCAGATGGTCGGCGAGCCTCCCACCCTCGATCAGCCGCTTCATCGCGTCGAAGATCCGGCCATGGACCGGCTCGTAGAAATGCTCCGGGCGCAGGAACTCCGCGACCCGGTGATAGGCCTCGTTGCTGATCAGGATCGCGCCGAGCAGCGCCTGCTCGGCCTCGATGTTGTGGGGCTGGGTGCGGAAGCCCGCCGGTGCCCGTGCCTCCAGGACATCCGGTTCGGACAGCAGGTCAGTGCTCATGTCACGAAACTATCACGGAGCCGCGATCCCGCGACGCGTTAATTTGCCCACAGCAATGTGGATCATGGGGAGCAAAGCGCAGCCATCTCGCAGGTCGAGGCTGAGCCTCGAAGACTACCCCTGGCTGTGTCGCTCGCGCAACAGCGGACGCATCCCGTTCGCGATCGAGGGGGCCGCGAACCCGCGCGCCGTCATTGACCGAACCAGCGCCCGACCAGGACCGGATCGGCCTTGATCTGTTCGTACTGATCTTGGATGAAGCGCATCGTGTCGTCGCCATAAGGCGACTGCCCGGCGGAACCCTTGACGCCCCGCTCGGCCAGATCGAGGGTCATCCGCACGGCAACGTAGTGCGGCGTGGTGAAGCCCGCCCGAGCGGCGAGCGCCGCGAGGCCGCGCCGGTCGGGGCCGTACAGCAGCTGGCGGACCCGCCGCAATTCGGTGTCCGCGAGGAGTCCGATGCCGGCCTCGAACCGGCTGATCTCGCCGTCGCGCAGAAACATCAAAAGCTCCTCGGGGCCGAGCTCGCCGACCGTCAGCCGCTGGCGCAGTTCGCGCTCAAGCGTGCGTTCGCCATGCTCGCGCGCCACGATGTTGAGCGTGGCTCGGTCGCGGGTCGCCGCCATCAGCTGGCGCGCCTGATCTGGTGTCATCCGCCGCCTGCGTACGAGTTCCCATTCCAGCCGCTCGCCGATCTCCGCGACCATCTGGTCGACCAGCTCGTAGGGCAGCGCCGGACGCCGGACCAGGCGCTCCCGGACGCCGCGGTCGTCGCGGTAGTCCTCGGCCATGCGGATCAGGGTCTCATGCGAGATCTTGGCACCCGCGTTGCCGATCAGCCGGGCGACGACCTCGGCAGCGCCGGTCTCGGCGAGGCTATCGGACAAATACTCCGAGAGGTGGTCGCGCCCGGCGACCGCAAGCGCATACTGCATGGTGTGCGTACGGACGATCTCGACCAGATCCTCCTCGCTGAGCACGGGACTGCGCTCGAGCACCGGGCGGGCGACGTCGATGTCATCGTGCGCGAGGCGCGTCGCGACGTCATGGGGCAGGTGGGGGCTCGCCGCCAGCGTCTCGGCCAGCGTCTGGCGCACGCTCTTCTCCAGATCCTTGACCAGGAGGTGGAGCACGGAACTCGGCGAGCGACCCGGTTTCACCCTCGACCAGGCTGTCGTACTGTCGGCCGAACTTGGCGGCGAGCGCGGCACGAGCGCCGGCCGAGTGATTCCTGCGCAGCTCGTCGACGTCGGCGATCGACAGCCGAGGTGCTGAGGCGGCCGCGGCAGCGGCTGGCGCGGCGCCCCGGAGCAGTCGGGCGCGGCGCCGGCCAGTGGCCTCAGCGGACGCAGTGACGTTGGACGCAGGCCGAGCCGCTGGCGCTATCATGTCGTTCTCTCGCTCACGGATGAGCTTTCGCTCAAAATCTGGCTGCCTACCCGCCGGCGAGCGGCGGCGCTTGGCGCAAGCCCGATTGTGACCGGCGTGAGGTTAAGGTTTTCCTTGAATCCGGAGGGACGGTACCAGCGGCGATGATCGCCATCGAGGCGGCCGACATCCTGCGCGGCGTGGCGCGTGCGTTCGGCACTGCCGATCAGGCGGTGCTCACCGAAGTGCCGCTCGCCAACGGTCGCCGCGCCGATCTGGTGGCGCTCGACCGGACCGGCCTGATCACCCTGATCGAGGTCAAGGCGAGCCGCGCCGACTTCCTCGCCGACCGCAAATGGCGGGACTATCTGGATTTCTGTGATCGCTTCTACTTCGCGGTCGCGGAGGGCTTCCCGCTCGACCTCCTGCCGCCCGACGAGGGTCTGTTCCGGGCCGACCGCTGCGCCGGCGAGATCCTGCGCGAAGCGCCGCTGCGCGCGCTCGGCGCCGCCCGGCGCAAGGCGCTGCTGATCCGATTCGCCCGCATCGCAGCCGGCCGCCTGCAGATGGTCCTGGATCCACCGCCGTGACCGGCGGGTGGCGCTGACGGGCGGGCCGCTTCAGTCCGCCGGCACCTCGAACAGCCAGTCCTCGATCAGATGGCGGGCGATCGAGTCCGGGTTGGGCAGCTGGACCGGCCGGCGCTCGGGATCGATCAGCTGCGCGCGCGTGTACCAGCCGGCATCGACCAGCTCCTCGGCATCGATCCGCAGCTGGTCACTCCTGGCGGTCGCGCGAAAGCCGAGCATCAGGGACGCCGGAAACGGCCAGGGCTGCGACGAGCGGTAATGCACGTTGGACAGCTCGATGCCCGCCTCCTCGTAGATCTCGCGGCGGACCGTCTCCTCGAGGGCTTCGCCGGGCTCGACGAAGCCCGCAAGCGTCGAGTACATGCCGGCCGGAAAGCGCGCCGAGCGCCCGAGCAGGCAGCGCTCGCCCAGCTGGGGATGGCGATGGGTCACGAGCACGATCACCGCCGGATCGCTGCGCGGGAAATGCTGCGCGCCGCAGCTCTGGCAGCGCCGGACGTGCCCGCCCTGATCGGTGACCGTCGGCCCGCCGCAGACGCCGCAGAAACGATGCCGGCTGTGCCAGTGGGCGAGCGCCCGGGCGTAGGCGAGCCAGCCGGCCTCCCGCGACGGCAGCCGGGCGCCGACCGCGCGCACCTCGACGAACCGGCCGCCCGCCGGGGCGACCCGTCCGAGATCGGCCGCGAACAAGCCCGCACCTTCGTGCTCACCGAGGAAGACCGCCTCCTCTGGCAGGGGCCCGCCGAGCTCGGCCACGGTCACAAGCAGGGTCGCCGGCTCGTCGCTGGCACTCACCAGCACCTCGAGGCCCGACATCAGGATCACCCGCGTTCCGGTATCGGCCCGGCGCTCGCCGAGCCAGGCGGCATCCAGCCGGCGATGGGCGGCACGATCGAAGCCCGCACCGCTGTAGCGATGCGGCGGCGGATTGGACAGGCGAGCCATGGACGCTCCTCGGTTCGGGGCCCCACACTACGCCAAGGCAGGAGCACGACCAACGGCTTGTGCAGGCGCGCGCCGGGACTGCACCGGGCTTGCACCCGCCTGCGATGGGCTCGCGCTGGCGCCTTGCACTCGGTCGGGGAAAGCCCGATATTGGCCTCGGGGAGCTGGCGGCGGACGGTCCACTCGCCAACCCGGTCAGGTCCGGAAGGAAGCAGCCGTAACGAGCTCGGGCCGGGTCGCAGTGCCAGCTCCCTTAGCCCGTCTCACTCCGGACCCGTCGCCGGAGCCAGGTCCGATGCCCGACAGCGCCACCGAACCAGCCACCCGCCTCCGCGATCCTGGCGGTCAGCGCACCGACCCGTACCGGGTGCTCGCCCGCACCTATCGGCCGCAGCGCCTGTCCGAGCTGATCGGCCAGGCGGCGCTGGTCCGGACCTTGACCAATGCGCTCCGCACCGGCCGGATCGCGCACGCCTTCCTGCTGACCGGCATCCGCGGGGTCGGCAAGACCACCACCGCCCGGATCATCGCCCGCGCGCTCAACTGCGTCGGTCCCGATGGCCAGGGGCAGCCGACGCCCGAGCCCTGCGGCGTCTGCGCGCAGTGCGTCGCGATCGCCGAGGGCCGGCATATCGACGTGCTCGAGATGGACGCCGCGACCCGCACCGGCATCGACGACGTGCGCGAGCTGGTCGACAGCGTGCGCTACGCCCCGACCACGGCGCGCTACAAGGTCTACATCGTCGACGAGGTCCACATGCTGTCGGAGAAGGCCTTCAACGGCCTGCTCAAGACGCTCGAGGAACCGCCGCCGCAGACCATCTTCATCTTCGCCACGACCGAGGTGCGCAAGGTTCCGGTGACCGTGCTCTCGCGCTGCCAGCGCTTCGATCTGCGCCGGGTCGAGGGCGAGCGCCTGCGCCAGCACCTGGCCGAGATCGCGGCCAAGGAGCGGGTCAGGATCGAGCCGGGCGCGCTCACCCTGCTGGTGCGCGCCGCCGAGGGCTCGGTCCGCGACGGCCTGTCGCTGCTCGATCAGGCGATCGCGCTGCACGGCGAGGGCAGCGACACGCCGATCGCGGCGGTGCAGGTCCAGGACATGCTCGGTCTGGCCGATCGTGGCCGGGTGCTGGAGCTGTTCGAGCGGCTCGTGCAGGGCGACCTCAGGGGCGCGCTCGATGGGCTTGGCGAGCTCTACGACCTCGGCACCGCGCCCGAGGCGGTCCTGCAGGATCTGCTCGAGATCAGCCACTGGCTGACCCGGATCAAGGTCGCGCCCGAGGCAGCCGAGGCGTTCGGAGTGGCGGCGGCCGACGCCGAGCGCGGCCGTGCCCTGGCAGAGCGTCTGAGCGTGCCGGTGCTGGCCCGCAACTGGCAGATGCTGCTCAAGGGCCTGGACGACGTCCGCCAGGCGCCGAGCCCCCTGCTGGCCGCCGAGATGGTGCTGGTGCGCCTCGCCTACGTCGCCGATCTGCCGCCGCCCGCCGAGCTCGCGCGCCAGCTGACTCCGGGCCAGGACGCGTTTGCGCCGCTGGCCCGCGCGACGCGCCCGGCCGCTGCCGGCACGATGGCGCTCGCAATCGCCGAGCCAGCGCCGGCACCGTTCGAGACGCCCGAGCCGGAGCGCGCCCAGCCGGCGTCGTTCGCCGAGGCGGTCGATCTGTTCCGGCGCTGCGGCGAGCCGATGTTGCACGGCTGGCTCTACCAGGCGGCGCATCTGGTGCATTTCGAGCCCGGCCGGATCGAGCTCCGGCTCGGCGCCGGCACGCCCGCCGGTCTGTCCGGCCGGGTCGCCGCGGCGCTCGGCCGCTGGACCGGCCGGCCCTGGCTGGTGAGCGTCGGCACGGACGCGGCGCCCGCGGCGCCGACGCTGGCCGAGCAGGCGGCGGCCGCCAAACGCGAGCGGATCGACGCACTCGCCCGCGACCCGCGCGTCAGACCGGTCCTCGAGAGCTTTCCCGGGGCCAGGATCGTCGACGTGCGATCGGCCGCGGGCTGACACGACCCACCTGAGCCCCCTATCGGAGCGACCATGAAGAACCTCGGCAACATGCTCAAGGAAGCCCAGAAGCTGCAGAGCCGGATGGCCGAGATGCAGGCCAAGCTGGATGCCATCGAGATGGCCGGGGCGGCCGGCGGCGGCATGGTCACCGTGACCCTGAACGGTAAGGGCGAGATGCGCGGCATCAAGATCGACCCGAGCCTGGTCGACCCCGCGGAGATCGAGATCCTCGAAGACCTGGTGGTCGCGGCCTTCAACGATGCCAAGGCCAAGGTCGAGGCGCATGTCCAGGACGAGATGAGCAAGCTCACCGGCGGCATGAATCTGCCGCCCGGGCTCAAGCTGCCGTTCTGATCCGAGCCGCTGCAGCCCCCCGAACGCACCGATGGTCGCGCGCCCGCTCGAGGACCTGATCCAGTTGCTGGCCAAGCTGCCGGGCCTCGGGCCACGTTCGGCGAGGCGGGCTGCGCTGCACCTTCTGAAGCAGCGCGAGACGCTGATGCAGCGCTTGGCCCTGGCGCTCGGCACCGCCGCCCGGGAGGTCCGCCAATGCCCGGTCTGCGGCAATCTCGATGCCGCCGAGCCGTGCTGGATCTGCGCCGATGCCGAGCGTGATGGCGGCCTGATCTGCGTGGTCGAGGCGGTCGACGATCTCTGGGCGCTGGAGCGCTCCGGCGTGTTCAAGGGCCGCTATCACGTGCTCGGCGGCACCCTTTCGGCGCTCGACGGGCTCGGGCCCGAGGACCTCGGCATCGACCGCCTGCTGCGCCGGATCGAGGGCGAACGGATCACCGAGGTGATCCTTGCGACCAGCGCCACGGTCGACGGCCAGACGACCGCGCACTACATCGCCGAGCGCTTGGCGACGAGTGGTCCCATGGTCACGCGCCTTGCCCATGGCGTACCGATCGGCGGCGAGCTCAACTACCTCGACGATGGCACGCTCGGCGCCGCGCTCAAGGCGCGCCGGCCGATCCGGGACGGCACCGCCGATCGCGCTTGACCGGGGGTCGCCGAGTTCCTAGGTGTCGGGCGCCCGGACCATGACACCGACCAAGATGGCCCCGCTCGAGATTCTGGAGGCGCCCGATCGGCGCTTGACCACGGTCTGCGCGCCGGTCGATCGGGTCGACGCCGATCTGCTGCGCCTGCTCGATGCCATGCTCGAGACCATGTACGCCGCGCCGGGGATCGGCCTCGCCGCACCCCAGGTCGGCGTGCTCAAGCGGGCGTTCGTGATCGACCTCGGCGAGGAGGGTCAGCGGGCGCCGCGGTTCGTGATCAATCCCGAGCTGGTCTGGCATTCCGAGAGCGTGACCGTCGCCGAGGAGGGCTGCCTCAGCCTGCCCAAGCAGTTCGGCGAGGTCGCCCGCGCCGACCAGGTCCGCGTGCGCCACCTCGACCGCCGCGGCGAGACCCAGGAGATCGCCGCCGAGGGCCTGCTCGCCCGCTGCCTGCAGCACGAGATCGACCACCTGAACGGCGTCCTGTTCGTGGATCACCTCTCGGCGCTCAAGCGGACCATGATCCTCCGGCGCCTGGCCAAGGCCAAGCGCACCCGGCAGAGCGCCTGAGGCCGGTTGGCCTCGAACCGGTTCGCGAGGAACCGGTCGGCTGCGAACCCGTTGGCTGGAACCTGTTGGTCGACCACCGCGGCGCTTGGCAAGGCGCGCGGCCGTCCGTATCACCTGCGCTGTGACGCTCGTTAATTCGAGGGGGGAATGGTCTCAACCGGAGATCTGCCGCTGCGGCTGGTGTTCATGGCCACGGCCGGCTTCGCGGTGCCGAGCCTCGAGGCGCTCGCCTGCAGCCGCCACACGCGGGTCAGTGTCTACACCCAGCCGGCCCGGCCGGCCGGACGCGGCCTGCGCGCCCGTCCCGCCCCGGTCGAGATCGCGGCCCGGCGCCTGGGCCTGCCGGTGTCCTCCCCCACGAGCCTGCGCGATCCTGTGGTCCAGGCGGAGTTTGCGGCGCTCGGCGCCGACCTCGCGGTGGTCGCGGCCTACGGACTGATCCTGCCGCGCCCGATGCTCGAGGCGCCCCGGCTCGGCGCGATCAACCTGCATGCATCGCTGCTGCCGCGCTGGCGTGGCGCCGCGCCGATCCAACGCGCCCTGCTGGCCGGCGATGCCGAGACCGGGATCACCATCTTCCAGATCGAGCCGACGCTCGACAGCGGCCCGATCCTGGCCATGGAACGCCTGCCGATCACGCCCGCGAGCACGGCGCAAAGCCTCCACGACGACCTGGCGAGGCTCGGCTGCGGACATGATCGGACCGGTGGTCGACCAGCTCGCGGCCGGGCGCGCGCGGCCCGCGCCGCAGCCCGAGCAGGGCGTGACCTACGCCGACAAGATCGACAAGGCCGAGGGCCGGCTCGACTGGACGCGTCCGGCGGTCCTGCTCGAGCGCCAGCTGCGCGCGCTCAATCCCTGGCCCGGCTGCTGGACCGAATTCGAGGGCCAGCGCTTGGGCGTGCTCGCGGGCGAGGTCACTCTGGGCGACGGGCTGCCGGGCGAGGTCCTGGACGCCCAGCCGCGGGTCGCCTGCGGCGAGGGGGCGCTCCGGTTAACCCGCCTGCAGCGAGCGGGCGGCCAGCCCATGCCTGCCGCCGCCTTCCTGCGCGGGTTCGCCCTACCGCCCGGAAGCCGGCTCGGCCCCTGATGCCCCGCTACAAGCTGGTCCTCGAATACGACGGCGGGCCGTTTCGCGGCTGGCAGCGGCAGGCCGACGCCGCCTCGATCCAGGCGAGCCTCGAGGCGGCGATCCTGGCCTTCTGCGGCGAGGCGGTGCAGGTGACAGGTGCCGGCCGGACCGACGCCGGGGTGCACGCCCAGGGTCAGGTGGCGCATGTCGATCTTGTGCGCGAGGTTTCGGTCGAAACGCTCCGCAACGCGCTCAACCATCATCTCCGGCCGCAGCCGATCGTGGTGCTCGAGGCTGCAGCAGTTGCCGCCGATTTCCACGCCCGCTTCTCGGCGACCATGCGCCACTACCGCTACCGGATCGTCAACCGCCGGCCGCCGCTCGCGCTCGAACGCGGCCGCGCCTGGCTGGTGTCCGCACGCCTGGATGCCGAGATCATGCACGAGGCCGCCCGGCATCTGGTCGGCCGGCACGATTTCACGAGCTTCCGGGGCGCCCTCTGTCAGGCGAAATCGCCGGTCAAGACGCTCGCCCAGCTCGCCGTCGTCCGCAACGGCGAGGCGATCGAGATCGCGGCCAGGGCGCGCTCGTTCCTGCACCACCAGGTGCGCAACATGGTCGGCACGCTCAAGCTGATCGGCGAAGGCCGCTGGCCGGTCGCGCAGATCGAGGCGGTGCTGACGGCCCGCGCACGCGCAGCGGCGGGGCCGACCGCGCCCGCCTGCGGGCTGTACCTCGTCCGGGTCGACTATGGCCCGGAGCTCAGATCAGACGGTCAGCCGACAGGCTGATCGCGCCGTTGAGCACGAGGTCGACCAGGACCAGCAACAGGGCGACCCCGCCGGTGCTTTCCAGGGCGGCGCGGGTCACGAACCACTGATAGAACAGGATCGCGCCGGTGACCAGGAGCGGGAGCAGGCCATCGAACACCCCCGGCGCCGCCATGCTGATCGCGACCGCCGCCAGGAACGCCGCGACCTGCAGCACCGATGCCCAGTTCAGCGCGATGATCAGGGGCACATAGTTGCGGCTCAGGCCGAACAGCTGGGTCAGCACCAACGCCGCCAGCGGGAACGCGGTCCAGCTCAGCGCGTAGGCCAGCACCTGCACGAGGGTTGCCCATCCCAGGTCCAACGGCTCGGGGCGGGCTACCAGTTTCTGCGCGATCAACAGGGCGAAGCCGGGTGCGGCCAGCACGGCCGCGAAGAACGAGCGCCAGAAGCCCTCGAACGAAAGATTGAAATGCTTCATGCCTGATCGATCGAGGAAGGCGAGCCGCCAGGCACCATAGAGCGACTCGAGCACCTCCTTACGATCCGGCATCGGGACGATCCGGCATCAGGCGGGTCTGACGTAGCTCGCCAGCAGCGCCTGGTAGATGCGGGTCAGCGCCTCGAGATCGGCAAGATCGACCCGCTCATCGATCTGATGAATGGTCGCGCCAACCAGACCGAACTCGACCACCGGGCAGACATCCTTGATGAAGCGCGCATCCGAGGTTCCGCCCGAGGTCGAGAGCTCCGGCGTGATGCCGAGCTCGCGCTCGATCAGGCTCTCCAGCAGCTCGCTGAACGGCCCCGGCTGGGTCACGAAAGGCTCGCCGGCGGCCTGCGTCCGCAACTCGTAGCGGCCGCCGACCGCGTCCAGGTGCGCGCGCAGCCAGGTCTCCAGCGAGCTCGCGCTGTAGCGGTCGCTGAAGCGGATGTTGAAGGTCGCGCGCGCCTGCCCGGGGATGACGTTGCTCGCCTGGTTGCCAACGTCGATCGAGGTGATCACGAGGTCCGACGCCTGGAAATACTCGGTGCCGCCATCCAGCGGCTCGGCGGTCAGCGCCGCCAGCATCGCGAGCAGGCGCGGGATCGGATTGTCCGCGCGCTCGGGATAGGCGGCATGGCCCTGGACGCCCGCCACGGTCAGCCAGCCGGTCAGGGAGCCGCGCCGGCCGATCTTGATCATCTCGCCGAGCCGGCTCGGGTTGGTCGGCTCGCCAACCAGGCAGGCATCGGGCCGTTCGCCCTGCTGCTTCATCCAGGCGAGCAGCTTGCGTGTGCCATTGATCGCCGGGCCCTCCTCGTCGCCGGTGATCAGGAAGCTGATCGAGCCGGCGGGCCGGTGCTCGGCGAGGAAGCGGGCGGTTGCTGCGATGAAGGCGCCGACCGCACCCTTCATGTCGATAGCGCCCCGGCCAAAGAGGTGGCCAGCCTGCACCACGCCCGCGAACGGGTCGACCCGCCAAGCGGCCGGATCGCCCGCGGGCACGACGTCGGTATGGCCGGCGAACGCGAGGTTAGGCGTGCCCTCACCCAGCCGGGCGTAGAGATTGTCGACCGATGCGGTCCCCGGTTCTTCGAAGGTCAGCCGGTGACAGCGGAAGCCGAGCCGCGTCAGCGCGTCCTCGAGCACGGCAAGCGCCCCCTCGTCGGCCGGCGTCACGCTCGGACAGCGGATCAGCGCCTGAGTCAGCGCCACCGGATCGGTCAGGTCGCTCATGCACGCAACAGCTCGTTGATCGAGGTCTTGGCGCGGGTCCCGGCATCGACCCGCTTGACGATCACCGCGCAGGCCAGACCGGGACCCGGCCGGCCATCGGGCAGAGGCGGCCCCGGCAGCGTGCCCGGCACGACCACCGAATACGCCGGGACCCGCCCCTGGTAAATCTCGCCGGTCGCGCGATCGACGATCTTGGTCGAGGCGCCGATGAACACGCCCATCGCCAGCACCGCCCCCTGCTCGACGATCACCCCCTCGGCAACCTCGGAGCGGGCGCCGATAAAGCAGTCATCCTCGATGATCACGGGTGCTGCCTGGAGCGGCTCGAGCACGCCGCCGATCCCCGCGCCGCCCGAGATATGCACGCGCTGGCCGATCTGCGCGCAGCTGCCGACGGTCGCCCAGGTATCGATCATGGTGGCGCGCTCGACGTGGGCCCCGAGGTTGACGAAGCACGGCATCAGCACGACGTCCGGGGCGATGTAGGCAGACCTGCGGACGATGCAGCCGGGCACCGCGCGAAAGCCGGCGGCGGCGAACTCGGCCGCACCCCAGGATGCAAACTTGGAGGGGATCTTGTCCCACCAATGAGCGCCGCCCGGCCCGCCTTCGACGACGCTCATGGGGTTGAGTCGGAAGGACAGCAGCACGGCCTTCTTCAGCCACTGGTACACGCACCAGCGGCCGTCGACCTTCTCGGCGACCCGGAACCGGCCGACATCGAGACCGTCGAGCGCCGCCTCGACCGCCGCCCGGACCGGGCCGCCGGTGTCGACCTCGATCCGGCTGCGCTGCTCGAAGGCGTCGTCAATCAACCGCTCGAGCGCTGCCTGGTCCATGGCTCGGTTCCCTCCTCGATGATCGCGCGGCGGGTGACGGCGGGTAGGCTATCGGAGCCGCCCCGCCTGTCAACTGGCGGTCGGTCGACCAGCACGCCCGGCGAGCGGTGGACAGACCCGGCGGCACGGAGACATTGTGGCGCCGCCGCGCGTCCCCTAGATAATCGCCATGGTCCAAGCCCGCTCACGCTCCGCCGATGTCGCGGTCCTGCCGCCGGGCTTCCTCGAGACGGTCGACCGCCTCGTCGGCGCGCGCGGCTGGAGCATCGATCCCGAGCGGATCGGGCCGCACGCCGCCGAGCCGTGGGGCACCGCTCGCGGCCATTCGCCGCTGCTGTTGCGGCCGGCCACGACCGCCGAGGTCGCGGCCTTGCTCGAGCTCTGTCACGCCGCGGGCGTCCCCGTCGTGCCCCAGGGCGGCAACACCGGACTGGTCGGGGCCGGCGTGCCCGATGCCTCCGGTCGCCTGGCGATCCTGTCGCTCGGCCGGCTGAACCGGATCCGCGCCCTCGACCCCCTCAACGATACGATCACGGTCGAGGCCGGCTGCGTGCTCGAGACCGTCCAGCAGGCCGCGGCCGAGGTCAACCGGCTGTTCCCGCTGGCCCTCGGCGCCCAGGGGTCCTGTCAGATCGGCGGCAATCTGTCGAGCAATGCGGGCGGCATCAACGTGCTGCGCTACGGCATGGCGCGGGCGCTCGTCCTCGGGCTCGAGGTCGTGCTCGCCGACGGCCGGATCTGGGACGGCCTGCGGGCCTTGCGCAAGGATAACACCGGCTACGACCTGAAGCAGGTGTTCATCGGTGCCGAAGGCACGCTGGGCGTGATCACCGCGGCCGTGCTCCGGCTGCTGCCGCGGCCGCGCGAGCGCCAGACATTCTGGCTCGCGGTGCCCTCGCCCAAGGCGGCGGTCGCCCTGCTCGGGCTGATCCGCGAACGGCTCGGCGAAACCGTGAGCTCGTTCGAGCTGCTCTCGGACGGCTGCGTCGAGCTGGTGCTGCGCTATCTGCCGGGCGCCCGCGCGCCGCTCGCTCGCCCGGCGCCCTGGTACGTCCTGGCCGAGGTCGCCTGGTCGCTTGCCGATGGCCTCGGCGCCGAGTTGGAGCGCGTGCTCGAGGACGCACTCGCCCGCGGCCAGATCACGGACGGCGTGATCGCGAAGAGCGAGGCCGAGCGGCGAGCGCTGTGGGCGCTGCGCGAGAATCCGACCGAGGCGATGGCCAGGGAGGGCCTGGTCCTGCGCCACGACATCGCGGTGCCGGTCTCGCGGGTGCCGGAGCTGATCGAGCAGGGTGAGAGGGCGCTCGCGACGACCGTGCCCGGGGTGCGGATCATGCCCTTCGGGCATCTCGGCGACGGCAACATCCATTACAATCTGCTCCAGCCCGCGGGCATGCCCGCGGACGCCTTCCGCGCGCGCACCGAGGCCGTCCAGCGCCTGGTGTTCGACGTCGTTGCCGGCCTCGGCGGCAGCATCAGCGCCGAACATGGGATCGGCCGGCTGAAGCGCGCCGAGCTCGCGGCGCGCAAGTCCGCGGTCGAGCTCGCCCTGATGCGCACACTCAAGGCCGCGCTCGACCCGAAGGGCATCTTGAACCCCGGCGCGGTGCTCTGAGCGCCGACCCTGAGGCGGGAGGCCGCTGTAGCCGCCCCGGGGATCGTGAGACCATTCTGACGATCTTGAGATCGCCGAGACGTTGATGAGACCACTCACAGGATGGTGAGACGACGACCATGACCGCCTATGCGCCGCCCCTCGATGACATCCGCTTCGTCCTCCACCACCTGGTCGACCTCGAGGGCCTCGGGCGCCTGCCCGGCCTGGAGTCGGCCACCCCCGACCTGGTCGATCAGATTCTGGAGGAAGCGGGCAGGTTCGCGGTGGGCGAGCTGGCGCCGCTGAACGCTGCCGGCGACCGCCAGCGCGCGCGCCTCGAGAAGGGCGTCGTGCGCACCCCCGATGGTTTCAAGGAGGCGTACGGAAAATTCGTCGAAGGCGGCTGGCATGGGCTGCAGCTGCCGACCGAGTGGGGCGGCCAGGGCCTGCCCTGGACGGTCGCGACCGCGGTCTGGGAGATGTGGAACAGCGCCAACCTCGCCTTTTGCCTGTGCCCGATCCTGACCCAGGCTGGTGTCGAGCTGCTGCTCCGGCACGGCACCGACGACCAGCGCGCCCGCTATCTGCCCAGGCTCGTGAGCGGCGAGTGGACCGGCACCATGTGCCTGACCGAGCCGCAGGCGGGCTCCGATGTCGGCGCGCTGCGCACCCGCGCGGTGCGCGCGGGCGATCACTACCGCATCCACGGCACCAAGATCTTCATCACCTACGGTGACCACGACCTGACCGAGAACACGATCCACATGGTGCTTGCGCGCACCGAGGGTGCGCCCGCCGGCACGCGCGGCATCTCGCTGTTCCTGATCCCGAAGTTCCTGGTCCAGGACGACGGCACGCTTGGGGCGCGGAACGATCTGCGTTGCGTCTCGCTCGAGCACAAGCTCGGGATTCATGGCAGCCCGACCTGTGTCATGTCGTTCGGCGACCAGGAGGGTGCCATCGGCTGGCTGGTCGGCCAGGAGCAGGGCGGCATGCAGGCGATGTTCACGATGATGAACAACGCCCGTCTTTCGGTCGGCCTCGAGGGCCTGGCCCTCGCCGAGCGCGCCTATCAGGGGGCGCTTGCCTACGCCCGCGAGCGCGTCCAGGGCCGGCGGCGGAACGGCGGCGCCGAAGCGCCGGCCCGGATCGTCGAGCACCCCGACGTGCGCCGCATGCTGGTCACGATGAAGGTACAGATCGAGGCGATGCGGGCGCTCGCCTACTCGGCCGCCGCCACCCTCGACCGCTCGCTCCGCGAGCCCGACCCGACCCGCCTTGCGGAGGCGGAGAGCCGGCTCGCGCTGCTGATCCCGCTGGTCAAGGCCTGGTGCACGGATCTCGGCTTCGAGATCGCCTCGAGTGCACTGCAGGTCCACGGCGGCATGGGCTACATCGAGGAGACCGGGATCGCCCAGCATCTGCGCGACGCCCGGATCGCGATGATCTACGAGGGTACCAACGGTATCCAGGCGCTCGATCTGGTCGGTCGCAAGCTGCAGCTCGCCGATGGCCAGCTGCCCTGGGCCCTGTTCGCAGAGCTCAGACGCGACCTCAAAGCCCTGGCGGAAGCCGGCGAGGATGAGCTCGTGGCACCGCTCGAGGCGGCCCAGGACGACCTCGAGGAGGCAACGCGCTGGCTGCAGGCCGCGCATGGCAACGACCCCGATGCCACGGCCGCCGGTGCCACACCGTATCTGCGCATGCTGGCGACCACGCTTGGCGGCTTTTTGCTCGCGCGTTCCGCCCTCGCGGCTCGCCGAAGCGGGCACCCCCTCGCCGACGCCAAGCTCGCCGGTGCCCGGTTCTACGTCAGCCAGCTCCTGCCGCCGGCGGCAGCGCTGCGCGCGGCCGTGACCGCGGGCTCCGCGCCCCTTGGCCTGGCGCTCGACTAGCTGCTGAACAGGTCATGGGTCGGCACGACCGTGCCGTCGACATCGACGCCGGCGAACGAGGCCTCATGGCCGACGAAGTTCTCGACCTTGAAGATCGGGGCTTGGTCGGCGACGACGTAGAGGTCGTTGCCGACCACCGCTCCCTCCAGCCTCGCCCCGGCGAAACCGTGGAGCTCGGCGACGTTCGAGCCCTCGGTGTCGCGGATGGTGTCCAGGCCCGATTCCCCGGACCTGAACAGATAGCGATCGTTGCCCGCCCCGCCCTCCAGCAGATCACTGCCGGCGCCGCCTTCGAGCACGTCAGGCCCGGCGCCGCCTTCCAGATGATCGTTGCCGGCGCCGCCGCTCAGCCAGTCGGCACCGCTGGTGCCGACCAGATGATCAGCACCGGCGGTACCCACCAGACTCGGGCTGGTCAGATAGGCGCTCAGCAGATCGCCGGGCGGCGTCGGTGCGGTGCTCGCCGGCACCACCGATGCCGTCTGCGGGCCTGAATTGGCGTTGCCGACCATCAGATCGGTGAACGACACCAGCCCATGCCCGGTGTCGATCCCGGTCCAGGCGTCCTCATGGCCGCGATAGCCGCTGATCACAGCGACCGTATTGTGGTCGGCGGCGAGGTAGAGATCATCGCCCACCAGCGCGGTCTGCAGCGGCTCGCCGGCATAGCCGTCGAGGACCAGGTGATTGCTGCCCTCGTGATCGAACACCGTGTCGACCGCCGTGTCGTTCAAGCCGATCACGAAGGTGTCGTTGCCGGCACCGCCATACAGGTGATCGGTGCCGAGGCCGCCGCTCAGGATGTCGTCGCCATCGCCGCCGTAGAGGTCGTCGTTGCCGGCGCCGCCGTTGAGAATGTCGTTGCCCGAGCCGCCCTCGAGATGATCGTTGCCGGCCCCGCCGTCGAGCAGATCGTTGCCAGCGCCGCCCATCAGGACGTCGTCGCCGCCCATGCCGTAGAGGGCGTTGTCGCCATCGTTGCCGGTGATGTGGTTGTCGCCGCCGTCGCCGATCACGTCGTGATCCGCGCTGCCGGTCAGAACCACGTTCTCGATGCCGAGCGCGACCTGCTGGGTGTAGGAGTGCGCGCCCGCGGGCAAGGCCACGCCGAGACTGTCGCTGAGCACGAAGGTCACGTCCGCAGGCCGACCGAGGGCGGCCAGGCTGGCGGAGAAGGCGTCGTCCACGCGTAGCGTATCGTTGCCGCCGCCATCCGGCCCGGGTGTGTTGTCGAGGGCCACGTCGTGCAGATTGTCGACCACCAGGACATCGTCGCCCGTGCCGCCCTGCATGCGATCGGCGCCAGCGCCGCCGTCGACCAGATCGTTGCCGGGCCCGCCGTCGAGTCGGTCGCTGCCGCTGTCGCCGAACAGCTGGTCGTCGCCGGTGCCGCCCAACAGGTCGTCATTGCCGCTGCCGCCGTGCAGCTGATCGTCGCCGGCACCGCCGAGCAGGGTGTCGTTGCCGTCGCCGCCGAACAGCTGATCATTGCCGGTGCCGCCGTCCAGCAGGTCGGCGCCCGCATAGCCGTAGATCACGTCGTTGCCCGGGCCGCCGATCAGTACGTCGTCGCCGGGGGTACCCTGGATCAGGTCGTCACCGCTGCTGCCGGTCACATGCTCGCCGATCGTCCCGGAACCGGACGAGCCGTCACCGGATGCCTGAAGGGCCTCGGCGCCACCCAGACTGAGCTGCGTCAGGCCGACGCTGAGGCTGATGCCGCCGCCCGCCGCCACCTCTGCGCCGTTGCCGGCCGGGACATCGCTCGCCCCGCCGCCGGCGGTGTACGTGCCCCCGCCCGGCTCGTGAGGAACGGTCGTTTCTGGCCCGTTGCCCTCGACCGACACCGGGTCGACGACCGCGCCCGGCTGACCAGTCGCGCCGAGGTCCGCAAGCGCCTCGCCGGGTGCCGCCGGCAGGCCGCTGGCGTGATCGGCCGCTCCCCCGGCGTCGCCGGTCTGGGCGCCGCGCACCGCGCTCGCACCCGCTTGCGCCTCGTGGCTGTCGCTCGCGGCGACTCCCCGCTCGGCCAGCACCGCGCCGATGAACGCGGCAGTCAGCGGCGCCCCGATCGCCAGGCTGTCGAGGTTCGGACGCCGCCCGCGCGCATCGGCCAACGGGACCTGCACGCCGCGCCGGCGGCGCGGCAGATCGGTCATGCGGACCGCAGCCGGGTCTAGTGCCGACGCGATGCCTTGATCGGCCGCCAATGAAGGAGCCATTCTGACACCATCCCGCAGGCCGGTGTTGCCACCGGGCTTTCTTCGTGTAGAGGATGAAGCCCCGCGCTTCAGAAATCTTAGGTTGAAGCCGATGTTATTCCTACAGGTTGATCTATTCAACAAAAATTTAACCTGAGCTTTAGACAGAACGTCCGAGGAATCAGCGTCGTGCTCAGAGCTGGGATGACGGACCGACCTTAGAACTGATTGAAATCAGCCAGTTCCGTGCATGACCTCAGGCTCTGGTTCGGCGACCGCCGTCGCGGCCAGGGCCGCCACCATGCCGTCGATCTCACGTGGGTGGACCGGCGGGCTGAAGTAGTAGCCCTGGGCGACGCGGCAGCCCTCGAGATCGAGCAGACGCAGCTGCTCGGCGCTCTCGACGCCTTCGGCGACCGAGTCCAGACCGAGGCTGCGGCTGAGACTGAGCGTGGCGCGCACGATCGCCGCCGCACTCGGATCGTGATCGAGGGCGCCGACGAACGAGCGGTCGAGCTTGATCTCGTCGAACGGAAAGCGGCGCAGGTAGCTCAGCGACGAGTGGCCGACGCCGAAGTCGTCGATCGAGATCCGGATGCCCAGCTCCTTCAATTGACCGAGGGTGCGGAGGTTGGCCTCGGTGTCCTCCATCAGCACCCGTTCGGTGATCTCGAGCTCAAGCTGGTCGGCAGCCAGCCCGCTGCGGTGCAGGATCTCACCGGCCTGGCTCGCGAGGTTCGGATCCCGGAACTGCACCGGCGAGAGGTTGACCGCCATACGCAGAGCGTGGGCGCCACGTTGGTGCCAGGCGACCGCCTGGAGACAAGCCTGCTCGAGCACCCAGCGGCCAATTGGCAGGATCATGCCGTTGTCCTCCGCGAGCGGGATGAACCGGTCGGGGCCGAGGCGACCGTGTTCCGGGTGCTGCCAGCGTAGCAGCGCCTCGACCCCGACCATGCGTCGGCTGGCGATGTCGAACTGCGGCTGGTACTCGATCTCGAATTCGGAGCGCGCGAGGGCATCAACCAGATCCTGCTCCAGCGCCTTGCGCTCGCGTAGTTCGGTATCCATCGCATCCTCGAAGAACCGGAAGGTGCCCGGCGGATCCGCTTTCGCCCGTCCGAGCGCCAGGCCGGCGTGCTGGAGCAGCGGCTCGGCTTCGGCGGCATCGCCGGGAAAGATCGCGACCCCGATGCGCGTGCCGACGTGGGTGAGATGCCCGCACAGCTCAAAAGGGTCCGCCATCGCCGCCAGCAGGCGCTCACACAGGTCAGCGGCACCGGCGGGCCCGTCGATCCCGTTCTGGAGAACCGCGAACTCGTCGGCCCCCATGCGTGCCAGCATGTCGGACTCGCGCAGGGCCGCGAGTAGACGGGAGCCGGTGTGGCGGAGCAGGATATCGCCCGCCACGCGGCCAAGCGTATCGTTGATCGCCTTGAAGTCGGCCAGATCGACGCACAATACCGCAGCCATCCGATCGCTGCGGCGCCCCCCGCCAAGCGCCGCGTGCAGGCGGTCGAGAAAGGCGTCGCGGTTGGGCAGCCCGGTCAGTGCATCGTGCCGCGTAAGGTGATCGACCCGCGCTTCCGCGGCGCGCCTCGCCTGCGCCTCGCGACCGTGCGCCCGCCGGCGACCGACCTCGATCCAGGCGCCGGCCGCGGCCATGGCGGTCACCGCCAGCGGCAGGACCACCGCGGCAGCGAGCCCGGCCCCCCAGCTATCCAGCAAGCCGGTTGCCAAGCCGAGCAGGAACGCGAAGACGCCGGTCAGGCCGTGGAGGCCTAGCTGGATCGGGAATGCGGTCATGAACACGCCCTGGCACCTCTTTTGGAATCTCGACCGCCCGCGCGACCGGCCGCCAGAACTTCGACAATTGAAGTTAATGAACCGACAATTATCGCGACCGATCTGCGTGTTTGGAGCTCTGACTGACCGAGCCACAGCCTCCGGGGCCGGACGAGTCGAGGTCGCTGGCGGCAGCCGACCTTGATCAAACGGGTCGCGCCACCAAGCGCCGGCGCCACCGACGGCCGAACGTTGCGCCTCGGGGGTGTCAAAAGAGCGAGCCTTCAGTGGGCGGGGCCGGCGTCGTGATTTCCGTACCAGCTGTTCGCAGCGCTTCGAGGCAGCATGGAACGGCAGCGCCCGGCGATCGGCCACCCGCCCGTCGGCAGTCTGTCCCGATCGAAACCGGCTGCGAGCACCAGGATGGTGCCGGCGTCAACCGCCCGCGCGAACGCGTCATGGAGCGGCGCACCGAGGCTGCTGGCACCGCCGAGGGATCACCTTGCCCTGGGCGACGGCGTAGTCGGTGGCGGCGGCGATGTTGGACTGAGAGGACGTGCAGCCGGTCGCACAGCTGCCCGGCGTGTCGGCACGAACGGCCAGCAGCTTCGCCTTGAACGCCACGCCGCGCATGAGCGCCTGGTTGCGGCGCGCGGCAATCACGCCAGCGACCGCGGTGCCGTGACCGTCGATGTCGTTCACGAACTGCGGATCGCGGCTGACGATGTCGGTGCTGGCCGCGGCGATCTGGCCCGTCAATTCCGGATGGTCGACGTCGATGCCGGTATCAACCACGCCGACCGTGATGCCCCGGCCGGTGGCGCCCGCCGCGTAGGCCGACGAGGCTCCGATGACGCCAAGGCCGTAGTTGGCCTGATATTCGGTGGTCTCGTAGTAGCTGGCCGGCTGGGCGTCGACCGTACCACGGCCGCCACTACCGCCACCGCCCCCGCAGCCCGCTACGGCGCTGGTCATGGCCAGCGCGAACAACCTCGGCCCTGCCCGCCGCGACCCTACCTGCGCCCGGCCGCCACCGGTCGCCGCGCAAATCGACCGATCCCCCAGAGCCACGCCGCTGCCACCGCTGGGGTTGCTTTGCTTCGCCTCATAGTTAATTTTTGGTCGCAAATGGTTAACAATTTCTAAACCTGCCGCGCCCAATGACTTCATTTGCCGGCCGGCGACGAATGCGCCGCCTTCGATCCCCTTCCGCAGCTGTGCGCCAGAGACCGCGGGCCTCATCGAGCGCTGCCACGCGCGCCGCGTCGGTCATCGCGCTTCTGGAAGCGCGGGCTTCGAGGTGGTCCCCCGGGGCCGGGGCTCGCGCCCGCTCAGCGGCTCGCGGTGCCTTGGCGCTCGCTCATCCTGAGCTTTCGCCCGCTCGATCAGAGCGCTAAGGTCGGCTCGCAATCATGGGGTTCGAAGCATGCGGATCGCAGTCATGGGCAGCGGCGGGGTCGGCGGCTATCTCGGCGGCCGGCTGGCGATGAGCGGCCAGGACGTCGCCTTCATCGCCCGCGGCGCGCATCTCGCCGCCATCCGCGCGCACGGGCTTCGGATCGAGAGTGCGCTCGGCGATGCCAAAGTCCAGCCGGCGAGCGCGAGCGACGATCCGGCCAGTGTCGGGCCGGTCGATCTGGTGATCTTCGCGGTCAAACTCTACGACACCGAGGCCGCGGCCGCGGCGAGTCGACCGCTGGTCGGCCCGGCGACCGGCGTCGTCACCTTCCAGAACGGCGTCGACAGCCCCGAAGTCCTGGCCCGCATCCTCGGCCGGGAGCACGTCATCGGCGGCGTCGCCCAAATCGCTTCGGTGGTCGCCGAGCCGGGCGTGATCAAGCACACCGGCACCATGGCGCGGTTCGCGGTCGGCGAGCTCGACGGGCGCGCGTCAGCGCGGATCGAGGCGCTCGCGGCGGCACTGCGCACGGCCGCGCTGGACCATGCCGTGAGCGAGGCCATTCAGCGCGATATCTGGGCCAAGATGGTCTTTCTCGCGACGTTCGCCGGCCTCACCGCCCTCATGCGGCTGCCGATCGGGCCGATCCGCGGCGATCCGGAAACCCGGGCTCTGTACCAGGCTGGCCTTGCCGAAGCCCTGGCGGTTGCCCGCGCACGCGGGATTGCCCTGCCCCAGGATTTCGTCGCGACGACCCTCGCCCGGACCGACCAGCTGCCGGCGGCGATGAAATCCTCGATGCTCGAGGACCTCGAACGCGGCAAGCGTCTGGAGCTTGCCTGGCTGTCCGGGGCGATCGTCCGCATGGGCAAGGAGCTTGGAGTACCGACCCCGATCCACGGCTTCATCGCCACTGGCCTCAAGCTGCACGCCGGCGGTCGTGGCTGAGCAGATCCTCTATCTGATCCGCCATGGGCAGACGGAATGGAACCGCGAAGGCCGGGTCCAGGGCCATCTGGATTCGCCGCTCACGGCCCTGGGCCGGGATCAGGCGCGCCGGGCCGGCCTGGCGCTCGCCCCCCTGCTCGAAGATGAGCCGCCGTTCCTGCTGCTCACGAGCCCGCTCGGTCGCGCGGCAGCGAGCGCCGCTCTGGTCGTCGAAGCGCTCGGGCAGCAGCTCGCCGACCGGCGCGTCGATGATCGCCTGAAAGAAGTCTCCTGGGGCCGCTGGGAGGGGCTGACCCGGGCCGAGATCGCGGCCCGGGAGCCCGAGCTCTGGCGCTGGCGCGAGGCCGACCCCTGGCGCCGCCCGCCGCCGGATGGGGAGAGCCATGCCATGCTCGCCGACCGCGCCGGAAGTTGGCTCGACAGCGTTGCCGACCTGCCACGCCTGATCGTGGTCGGCCATGGCGCCTGGGGGCGTGCGCTGCGCGGCGTCTATCAGCGCCTCTCATCCGACGCCACCATGACGCTGGATGAGCCGCAGGACGCGCTCTTTCGCCTGACCGCCGGCACGGTCGCTCGGATTCTAACCTGACGCTGCCCTCAAAGCGAACCCGGGTCCGGCCGCGGGTGCCGGCTGCCAGCCTCACTTGTCGCCGCGGGCCGCGGCGACCGCATCCTTGGCGAGCTTCGCCAGCTGCGGCTCGCGCTCGGTGTCGATGGTGGCGGTCACCGTCATGCCGGCGCGCAAGGGCGGTTGGCCGTCGCGCGGATGCACCACGATCCGGACCGGCAGGCGCTGCACCACCTTAACCCAGTTGCCGGTCGCGTTCTGTGGCGGGATCAGGGCGAACTCGGCGCCGGTCGCCGGGCTGATGCTGGCGACCTCGCCCTGCCAGCGGTCGTGCGGGTAAGCGTCGACCTCGACCTCGACCTGCTGGCCGACCCGGACGTTCTCGAGCTGGGTCTCCTTGAGGTTGGCCTCGATCCAGGTGCTCGCCGGATCGATCATGCTGAAGGCGGGCTCGCCCTCCTTGACCCACTCGCCGGGCTGCAGGCGCATCCGGCTGACGATGCCGTCGACCGGGGCATAGACGACGCTGTCCTTCAGATCGCGCGCCGCCATGTCGCGCTCGGCCTCGGCGGCGCGGAAGTCCGGGTGCAGCTCGACCGCGCTCGCCGGGTCGCCGCCGAGCCTGGCGAGCACGGTGCGCAGCTTCTCGCGCAAGCCCGTGACCTGCTGTTTGCTGGTCGTGAGCTGCATCTCGGCCTCGTCCAGGCTCGCCTGGGCGGCATGCCCGCGCGCTTCCAGCTCGCGCTGACGCTTGGCCTGCTGCCCGGCGAAGTCGACCCGCGCCAGGGCCTCGTCGATCTGGGCCTCGATCTCGTGGAACTCGGCCCGCGAGGCCTCGACGTCGTGGCGGACCGCGAGCGCCTTGGCTTCGGCCAGGTCGAGGGCGAAGCGGAACGGCGCCGGGTCGATCCGGAACAGCACGTCGCCCTTCTTGACCAGCTGGTTCTCGGCGACCTCGACGCTGATCACCCGACCGTTGACGTCCGGGCTGATCGCGATCATGTCGGCCTTGACATAGGCGTTGTCGGTCGAGACGTAGCGGCCGCTGGTCGCGTACCAGTAGAGCCCGATCGCGGCCGCAAGCGCGGGCACGACACCGAGCAGGACGACGCGCAGCGAGCGACGCCGGCGCGGCGGCGCCTCCGGCTCCGGCCGCGTCTCAGGCTCGGGCGGCGCCTGGTCAGTCATCGGCGCCCTCATGCCTGACCGGCGCCGGGGCCGCCGGATCTGGCCCCGCCCAGCTGCCGTTGCCATTGCCATTCATGCGCAACAGATTGGCCTTGATCACCAGCAGCGTGTCGACGAAGTGCTGGCGCTCGGCCTCGTGCAGGCCATCCATGGCATCCAGGCGCAGTTCGGCGGCGAGCGCTCGCAGCGCCCGCATCAGCGTCTGCACCTCGCCGGTCAGATGCAGCCGCTTGGCGCGCCGGTCGGCAGGATCGGCCCGCCGCTCGATCCAGCCCTTGGCCTCGAGCCGGTCGAGCAGCCGCCCAAGCGAAGGCTTCTCGATCTCCAGGATGTCGGCGAGCTCGGACTGGGTGATGCCTTGCTTGCGGAACAGGTTGGTGAGCACCCACCATTGCGAGCGGGTGAGGCCCAGGTCCCGGGCGCGCCGGTCGTAGGCGACGCGCATCAGGCGCGCGACATCGTGCACCAGAAAACCGAAGTTGCGCTCGATTGGCGGCTCGTCCATAAGCCGCGAAGATAGTTGCTTAGCTTATAGTTGCCAAGGACAAAGTAGCCTGCTTACCCCGCTCGCGAGCGCCGCGCCGTTCGTGCCAACTGCACCATGCTCTTCTGACCAGATGCACCAAAGAGGTCAGGTATGCATCGAGAAAAGAGCCCGGGCCGGAGCCCGGGCTCGTCATCGGGCAGACGCCCTGCCCGCTCAGACTTCGCCTTTGCTCATCATGTTCGCGATGTATTCGGCCTGGCGGATCGCCAGCGCGACGATGGTGAGGGTCGGGTTCTCGGAGGCGCCGGACGTGAACTGGCTGCCGTCCGAGATGAACAGGTTCTTGACGTCGTGGGTCTGGCCGTAGGCGTTGCAGACGCCGTCCGCGGGGCTGGCGCTCTGCCGGCAGGTGCCCATGTTGTGGGTGCTCGGGAACGGCCCGCGCTCGTAGACCTTGGTGGCGCCCGCCGCCTCGTAGACCGCCCGCCCCTGCCGGAACGCATGGTTGCGCATCGCGAAGTCGTTCTCGTGGTCCTTGTAGTGGACGATCGGGATCGGCAGCCCGTACTGGTCCTTCTCACTGTCGTGCAGCGTGATGCCGTTGCTCGCCTGCGGCATGTCCTCGCCGACGATCCACATGCAGGCCATGTCCTGGAATTTGGCGATGTCGTCGGCGTACTCCCGGCCCCAGGCGCCTTCCTTCATCCAGGTGGCGACGCCGGCGAGGCCGAAGCCCGGCAGGGTCTCCATCTCGTAGCCGGCGGCGAAGCCGCGCGACGGGTCGTGGCGCAACTCGTCCTGGATGATGCCGGCCATGTTGGTGCCCCGGTTGAAGTGCACCGGCCCAGGCATGATGCCGTAGACCGCGCCGGTGGTGTGGCGCATGAAGTTGCGCCCGACCTGGCCCGAGGAGTTGGCAAGGCCGTCCGGGAACTGCGCCGAGGCCGAGTTCAGCAGGAGGCGCGGGCTCTCGACCGAATTGCCGGCAACGCAGACCGCGCGCGCCTTCTGCAGCTGCTGGTTGCCCGCCTTGTCGGCGTACAGCACGCCCGTGACCTTGCCGGCGGCGTCGTGCTGAATCTGCAGCGCCATCGATTCCGGGCGCAGCTCGAAATGGCCGGTCGCCTCGGCCTTCGGCACCTCGGTATAGAGCGTCGACCACTTGGCGCCGATCGCGCAGCCGGCCATGCAGAAACCGATCTGCTGGCAGGAGGGCCGGCCGTCGCGCTCGACCGAGTTGATGCCCATGTTGCCGGTGTGGACCTTCGTGTAGCCCAGGATCCGCGCGCCATAGGCCAGCACGTGATAATTGTTGTTGCCCGGCAGACGCGGCCGGCCGCCGGTGCCGGCGACGCCGATCTTGTCCTCGGCGCGCTCGTAGTAGGCCGGCATCTCGTTCGGATCGAGCGGCCAGTCGAGCAGGTTGGCGCCCTCGATCTGCCCATAGGTCGTGCGCGCCTTCCATTCGTGGTCCTGGAAGCGAAGCGACGCGCCCGCCCAGTGCACGGTCGTGCCGCCGACCGTCTTGCACACCCAGAGCGGCAGGCCGGCGTACAAATCGCCGGTGCCGATCCGCTTGTCGAGCCAGCTCAGCCGGCCGAACATCGTGCCCCAGTCGTTGACGATGTCGGCGAGCGTCAGCCGCGGGCCCGCCTCCAGGCAGACCACGTCGATGCCCTTCTGGGCGAGCTCGTTGGCGACCGTCGCCCCGCCGGCGCCCGATCCGACCACGACGACCACCGAATCGTTGCTCAGTTCGAAGACCGTAGCCATGTCCCCCGCCTCCCCCTCAGGATGCCTTGTCCGGCAGCTTGGGCAGCCAGCCGATGTCGTCGAAGCCCCGGTCGATGTAGCCGCCGTACTCGACCGACGAGCCCTCGTAGCCGAAGTCGCGCATCACGTTCGGGTTGGTGTACAGGGCGCCGAGCGTCGTCCCACGCACGGTCGCGAAGAACGGCGTGTCGGCAACGCTCTGCAGCACCTTGAGCTGATTGCCGCGGGACAGCTTGAGGAACGGCAGGCCCATGGCGCCATCCAGCTTGGCGATGCCGTCGGCCACCTGGGCCGCGAGCGCCGGATCGGCCGCGGCCTTCTGGTCGAGCACCTCGACCGCGCCGGCGTAGTACGCGTCGCCCAGCTGATCGTGGGGAAAGATCTGGCGCGCCATCGCGACCAGGGTCGCAGCCTGGTCCGCCGAGATGATCTTGGTCGCCGCCAGGGCGCCCTCGGGCGCGATGACGATCGGGCCGGCCGATGCGGCGACCACCGCCGCCCCGGCTGCCACCTGTCCCGACCTCTCGAGGAACCGGCGGCGGTTCATTGCGGATCTGCGCATGCTGCGTGCTCCCTGATGATGATGGTTCTGGTGCTGTCTCACGCTAGCGATAGCGACCGTGGCGCTGGAGGACCTCGATCTTGTAGCCGTCGGGGTCCTGGACGAAGAAGAAGCGCGCCATCAGCGCGCCGTCGCGGTGGAACTCCTTGATCGCGGCGGGGTTCAGGCCCTGCTGCCGGAAGCGGGCGTGCGCGCTGTCGAGGTCGGCGACCGCGAATGCCACATGGCCGTAGCCGTCGCCCAGCTGGTACGGCTCTTTGCGGCCCTTGTTGACCGTGAGCTCGACCTCGAAGTCGTTCTCGGGGTTGCGCAGGTAGATCAGGGTGAAGTCGTCGAAATCAAACCGGTCGGCGACCTCCAGCCCGAACGCCCGACTATAGAAGTCAACCGAGCGCGGTTCCTCGAGCACCCGAACCATCATGTGAATGGCCTTGGCCACACCTTCGCCTCCCCAGGCTCCCGGCAGCCCGCCGCGACCGCGCTCCTGGCGGCGGCCGCTCCTGGCGAGACGCGGCCGCCCTTTCGAAACGGTATGGGCGGGCGGCGCCTCGCGTTGTCACAATTTCAGACTAGCGGTAGAGCCGGTCCTGGTCCAGCCAAAGCAGCGGGCCTCGATACCGGTGCCACAGCTGGCGCGACCTGGCCGCATCTGACCTTGATTGGAATAAGTCTCGGCTGTTTGGACAGGCCAACCAGCCGAGATCTCTTTTGGAGCAGCGCGCAGGGGGATCGCTCAGAGGGTCACGTTGCGCTCCGCTCCGCCACGACCGTTACGCCGGCCGCGGGCACGCGTTAGACCGGGTTACCGTGACCCGCCGCGGCTCTCGCCACCGTGGCCCTTGCCGCCCTGGCCGCCGTGGCCCTTGCCATCCTTGCCGCTCTGGCCGCGATCACCATTGCCGCCGCGGTCGTGGTCGCCCTTGCCGCGGTTGCCGTGGTCGCCCTTGCCGCGGTTGCCGTGGTCGCCCTTGCCGTGGTCGCCCTTGCCGCGGTTGCCGTGGTCGCCCTTGCCGTGGTTGCCGTGGTCGCCCTTGCCGCGGTTACCGTGGTCGCCCTTGCCGCGGTTACCGTGGTCGCCCTTGCCGCGGTTACCGTGGTCGCCCTTGCCGAAGCCACCGTGGTTGCTGCCGCCGCGGTCGTCGCCACCCTTGCCGTGCCGGTCCCCGTGGTCCCGGCCCTTGCCGTAGCCGTCGTGATCGCCGTGCCGGTCGCCGTGGTCCCGGCCCTTGCCGTAGCCGTCGCGATCGCGGTTGTCCCTGCCACGGTGGCCGCCGTTCCGGCCGTCCCGGTCGTCGCCCCGGCCGAGGTGGAGGTGCGAACCAGACTTGCCGCTCCACCGATGGTGACCGGAGTCGCCATCGTCGCCGCTCGGGTCGTCGGTGCCCGGATTCTCGACCGACTGATTGCCCGCCCTCAGTCCGCCCCCGAAGAAGGCGTTCTGCGTGCCGTCGGTCTGGTGACGGTTGAAAGCGCACACCCCGCCGCCGGCGCCAATCCCGCCGGTTGCGCAGACTGGCGTCTGGGCACTGGCGCTGTTGCCAGCGGCTAGCAGAAACAGGGCTGTCATCGCAGCCGAACGCATCCACGACATTATCATACTCTCCTGGCAAAGCCCTACCTGGGCACCTGCCGAGACAATACCGCAATTTCATTTAAAATACCAGATAAATCCAAATCAAAATGCAGTAATAATTCACCGATTATTAAGGTTAACAAATTAACTATAAACATTAACCAAGACAGAGTTTGATCATAACTTATCAAAAGTTGATCTCAATTGATCATCCTGGCACTTCTGCGGGACGCGACTGCAGCACGCGCCTGGCCACAGGACGAGAACGACTCATCATCGATCGGCCAGGACTGGAGTGATGGCACCGGGTGTGCCCGGCGCTGGCGTGCCGCCCTGCGGCGCCGCCTCAGGGCGCGGACGGGTGAGCGAGCCGTGCGTCCGCGCCGAGCGCCTCTTTGATCCGGAGCGCCTGGTTCCACCTGGCCATGCCCACGGAGCGGGCGAACGATCCGACCTGGAGCGGGCCCACCGTCCAGGCCAGGGCCAAGTGGACGATGGTCAAGTCCTCGGTCTCGCCTGATCGCGCCAAGACGATGGTCCGGCCGCCAGGGCCACATGCGGACCCCCATCACCGACCAGGACAAATGGCGCCCAGCGCGCCGGGTGCGCGGTCGGGGGCTGACTGATCAGCGCGAGCTCGGCCTGCCGGAGCGCTTCCGCTTTGCCCTGGTTCCCGGATTTGGCATAGCGCTCGAAGGTGCCCGTGGTGAGCGCCACGGTCGGCTTCGAATTGACTGGCCAGTGCGACACCAGAAGAGCGCGGGCGCCGGCATAGAAGAAAGCCCGTGCGAGACCGGACAGGCTCTCACCGCCAAGCTCGCCCCCCGGCCCCGCCGTGTTGCAGGCCGACAATACCACCCAGTCCGCATCCAGCCTCAGCTGCGCGATTTCGCTCGCGGTCAGCAGACCATCGTCCGCGGGGCTGGCCGCCGCCGGCGGCGTCAGCACCAGCGCCGGCTCCGACTGGCAGCGCAGCTCGTTGGGCAGCAGCCCGTGGGTGGCGAAGGCGATGACCCGGTAGCGGCTGAGATCGAGCGCGCGGATCTTGGTCTCGCTCGCGGCCGCACCGAACATCAGGCTCTGGCTGGTGGCGGCGAGGCTGTCGGCGATCAGCAGCAACTCCACCCGGGTCTCGGGCAAGGGTGGCGCGCGCCGCAGAATTGAAGGGTCGAACAGCTCGTCCTCGCGACACTGGTTCGCCGCCGCCAGCAGGGCGCGGCTATCGCCGGCGGCACCGCCGAACGAGGGATCACCGACCCCTAGGAACGGCTCGCGGGCCGCCGATGCCCCGACCACTGCGCGCAGTTCACGGAGGGCCCCGAGCGAGGGCAGCACGCTGATGGCCAGATCGCGCACCAGCCAGGCCGCATTCCGATAGTCGCGACTGTCTCCGGGATCCTTGCGCACCAGAACCGCCGGCGGCAGGCTCAGCAATGGCCCCGTGAGGACGAAGATCACGTGCTGGACCGCGCCGAGCTCGGCATCGAACGGTCCCAGCAGCCGGGTGTAGAGCTGATGCGCGAGCTGCAGATCAAACGGCCGCAGACCGCGGCTCGGATCGAGTCCCTCGCGCAACTGCAGGACCAGGTGCTCCAGCTGATCGGCGCCAAGGTCGGCTTTGTGGGCGCGGATCTGGCCGCGCGCGTCGATCAAGAAGGCATAGGTGGCATCCGGCGCCACCAGCAGATCCACGACCGCCTCACCGGGCTGCAGTTGAGCGGAGACCTCGTTCGCCGGGACCGCGGCGGACGAGATCAGGCCGCCATAGTTCGGAAACTTGGCCTGAAGGCGACGCTCCTGCGTCGCCGCCTCGGCGGACAGGAGGCGGACGCGCTCTGCAAGGTCGGCTTCCCGCTGCCTGTCGCGCTCGGCCTCGTCCAGGAGCTGCTCGCGACCCAGCTCGAAACGCGCCGACTGAAGCGCCGCGCGCTTGTCTTGCAGCTCGCGTGCCAGCAGCCTGATGGCGGGATCGCGCTCGGCGAGCCGGGCGGCCATCAGCTGGATCGCCTTGCTGGTGGTTCGATCCTTGGGCGCCTGCGCGGCGATCAGCGCCTTGGCGAGCAGGTTTTGGGCCGCATCGGGTCGTCGCTGCGCCTCCTGGAGAAGCAGATCGAGATCGGGCGTCACGTCGGCGATCTCGAGATATTGCGATGCCACCTGATCCCGCACGGCGATCGACACCGCGCGCTCGAAGGTGGCGAGCGCATCGCCGGTCCGGCCCGCGTCGCGCTGGACTTCGCCAAGCTTGGTCAGCGCCTGCGCCAGCCGCACGCCGTCGCCGAACACCACCCCGATGGTCTTGATGGCGCGCTGCGCATAGTCCTCCGCGGTCTGATACTTGCCCAGTTTGCGATACGAGTCCGCAAGCCACTCGTAGGTGAACGCGCTCCATATCGGGTCCCTCACCTGGCGAAAGATCGGCAGCGCCTGACCGAAGGTGTCGACCGCTGCCTGATGCTGTCCGACCTGGTCGAGCAGGGTTCCCTCGAGAAAGTAGCTGTAGGCGACTTCGGGCGATTCCTGCCCGAACCTTTGCAGCCTCAGAGTCCGCGCCTGGCGGACGTACTCCAGCCCGCGTTCCGGACTCTCGTATTTGGCCGCGAACAGGCCGCGATAGGCCAGATATCGGGAACGATGGTCGACCGAACTCTGCCTGACCAACGGCTCGGCCCGGTCGAACAGGCGCCTGGCGTCCTCGCTCGCCCCCAGATTGCTCATGTTGAGCGCGATCGCGGCCATCGTGATGCCGAGCGCCGGATGGTTCGGGCCGAGGAAGCGTTCCTGGATCTGCAAGGCCCGGCGATGCGCGCTTTCGGCGCCGGCGAAGTCACCGATCTGGTTGTACAGATTGCCGAGCCTGGTGAAGTCGGCGTAGTCATGGATGTCGCTGAGCGACAGGTCGCCCTTCGCGGAGCTCACTTCCTGCTCGGCGAGGAGAACGAGCTCCGAGCGGGTGCCGCCTCGGCGCAGGGCGACCGGATCACCGCGGCCGCCCTCGATCGCGACGAAGCGCTCGAACACCGGCGCCACGTGGGGCAGACCCCAGCCAACGTAACTCCAGTGGTTGTCGGGATCCTCGGCTCCGATCAGGAAATACGGCCAGCCTTCCGCCGACGTGCACCGTCGGATCAACGTCGGGGCATCGCCGCTGTCACCGGCCGCCTCGAGATCACCGCAGGCCACCGCATTGATCTGCCACAGGGGTAGATCCTTATCGACCAGCATCGCCGACAGATTGGTTTTTCCGACCTCCGGCATGCGCCATACGAAACCACTCGGTTCCTGCCAGCCGGCGCAGTTGATCTCGAACCGCTCCAGCTGCGTGGCGCCGGGTGACGCGGGGGTGTTGCGGACGCGGCACTCCTCGCCGCTCAGACTGTTGGTCAGCAGGAGCTCGTCGCCGACCCGCGCGCCGGGTCCAGCCGAGCCGTCAGACGTACAGCCGCTGGTCAGTACGACCGCCAGGGCGCCGATCGGCGCCAGACCCAGCCAAGCACGCGCATCGTCCATGGCTCACCTTCCGCGGGAAGAAGCGGCAGGATTCAGTACATTTCGATGGGCGAGACCGATCGCTGCTGCGCGCCCGTGTCGGATCCGCACAGAGCCCCCGAGATCGTGCAGCCGAAGGCTTCCGACGCGTGGCGGCCGATCGGGTAGTGCTCGAGGTAGCGCTGGAACGCCTCGGCGGTACCTTCACGGCGGATCTGGTCCCAGTCGGCTTCTTCCTGATCCGCTAAGCCGCGCTCCTGCGAGGCCGCCACGCCGCTGGCAAGGCTTGCTACCAACAAGGCCCTGACAGCGATGACCAAATGAACCAGAAGTTTCATTTCCAGGCCCTGCGCTTAAATTCCACCCCCCGTCCTTTGACCCTAATTTGCTGGACGAACGCAGTCAATCTGCAGTCGAATCTACCGTCGGCGCCTGTCCATCGCCAAGTCAAGCGCGAAGGGGGCGCGCCAGGCTGGCGGTCGCGCCCAGCGTCTGCTCGATCCGAAGGGCCTCGTTCCACTTGGCCATCCGCTCGGAACGGGCGAACGAGCCGACCTTGAGCTGGTCCGCGGCCCAGCCGACCGCGAGGTGGACGATGGTCACATCCTCGGTCTCGCCCGAGCGCGCCGAGACGATCGTCCGCCAGCCCACGGCGCGCGCCGCCTCGAAGGCCGCCCGGGTCTCGGTCAGCGTGCCGCGCTGGTTCGGCTTGACCAGCAGCGTGTTGCCGGCGCCGCGCGCGGCCATGGCGCGCACCCGGGCGGCATCGGTCACGGTCAGATCGTCCGCGACCACCTGCACCCGCTCGCCGACCGCGGCGGTAAACGCAGCGAAGCCGTCCGGGTCATCCTCGGCGAGCGGGTCCTCGATCGAGACGATCGGGTAGCGTTCCAGCCAGCCCATGAGGAGCAGGATCATGCCTTCGGAATCCAGCTCGCGCCCCTCGAGGCCGAGCCGGTAGCGGCCCCCTCGCCCGAACTCTGAGGCCGCGACGTCGAGCGCGATCGCCACCTGCTCACCCGGCGTCAGGCCCGCCCGCTCGATCGCGCGCACCAGCATCTCGAGGGCCGCCTCATTGGTCGCGAAATCCGGCCACCAGCCGCCCTCGTCCGCGACCCCCTTGAGCCTGCCCGCGTCGGCCATCAACCGCCCGGCCGCCAAGTAGACCTCGGCGGTCCAGTCGAGCGCCTCGGCAAAGCTCGTGGCGCCCGGGCAGACCACCATGAAATCCTGGATGTCGACCCGCCGGCCGGCATGCGCGCCGCCGCCAAAGATCTGAATCTCCGGCACCGGGAGGGCAGCGCCCTCCGGCCGGACGAGATAGCGCCAGAGGGGTACGCCAGCGGCGGCGGCGGCCGCGTGCGCGACCGCCATCGAGACCGCGATGGTAGCGTTGGCGCCCAGCCGCGCCTTGTTCGGCGTCCCGTCCAATTCGATCAGCCGTGCATCAATCTCTTCCTGAGCCGTTGCGTCCAACAATTTGATAGTGGGCGCTATTTCCTCGTTGACGACCGCCACTGCCTGACGCACGTCGTAGCCGCCGAACCGCGCGCCACCATCCCGCTTGTCGAGCGCCTCCCCGGTGCCGGTCGAGGCTCCGGCCGGCGCGATCGCCCGGCCCAGAGCACCGCCCGCGAGCCGCACCTCGGCCTCGACCGTCGGCCGGCCGCGCGAATCCCAGACCCGCCGGCCGCGCACCTCGGCGATCGTCGTCCCGCTCACGAGCCCAACTCCTCAGCCGCCAATTCCCGAGCCCAATGCGCGCGCACCTGGTCGAGCCTGTCGACCGGCGCCGCCAACAGCGCCTGCGCCACCCTGCGCACCTGATCCTTGTCCCGCTCCTCGGTCAGGTACTCGACCGGAGACTTGCCGTCGACCCGACCGAGCAGCAGGCCCGGGAGCAGCCGGGCGGTCCGCCCCTCGAGCGCGGCCGCCGGCTCCCAGCGCACGCCGCCCAGGTAGCTGGCGGCAAGCGCATCGAAGCAGCGGAGGAAATCGCGCCGCGCGCGCGGCGTCCAGAGGCACTTCAGCAGCAGATGGTTCAGGCAGAAGGCGAGATCGAACGCCGGATCACCGAACCACGCACACTCGGCATCGAGAAAGACCGGTCCCGCTGGCCCGACCAGAATGTTCTTCGGGCTGACATCGCCATGCACCAGGCACCGCCGGGTTCTCGCCGTCGTCGTGACCAGGGCGTGCAGGGCCTCGGCCCGATCGGGATGTTTGGCAGCGGTCGCTACCAGATAGGGCTCGAGCCGGATGTCGTAGAAGATGCGATCGGTCGCGAATTCGGCTGCGACCTCGGGATCGTCGGCGGTCGCCGCGTGGATCCGCACCAGGCGCAGGCCGACCGACCGCGCGACCTCCGGATCGGCCCGGCCTTGCCGCAGCTCGGTCTTCCAGAGCGGGTGCCGCGCCGGGTCGAGATACGCCATGACCAGCACCCCCGACCCCGGATCCTGGCCCAACAGCTCGGGCACCGCCTCAGGGGCGACCGCCGCCGCGCGCCGCATCCAGGCGGCCTCGTAGGCGTTGCGCTCGACCGGCGCGAACCAGTCCTCCCTGACCCGGAGCTTGGCCAGCGCGCGCTTGACGCAGACTGGCCCGCGCGCGAGCTCGACCCGCCAGATGTCCGAGCTGACCCCGCCGGTGAGACGTGCAAAGTGCAACCGCTCACCCGGGCGGGCGAGGCCCAGACGCGCGAGCGCCGCGGTCACGTTGGCCTCGACCTCGAGATCCGCCATCGGCCCCGCCTTTGCCACCGACCTTCCGTCAGCATGGCTGGAACCGGCCCGCCGATCAACGCCCAGGCAGCCGGCTGTAGGGAGCGCGTGAGTTGTCCGGTTTAGGTAGCGCGTGATCTGTCCGGTTCTGGGACCGTTCCAGGCGGCTTGGAACGGGGGGCTGGGTGGAGGGGCTTGCGAGGATCGGGATCATGCGTTTCGAGGAGTTGTTGGAACGTTGGGAGAAGGGGAGCTTGAGCCATGACGAGGCGGCCGCGGCGCTCGGGGTCAGCGAACGGACCTTGCGCCGCTGGCGCCAGCGCTACGAGGAGGACGGGGCCGACGGCCTGATCGACCGGCGGGTCGGGCAACCCTCGCCCAAACGGGCGCCCGCGGACGAGCTCGAGCGCATGCGGGCGCTGTATCAGGAGACCTATCAGGGCTTCACCATCAAGCACTTCCACGAGAAGCTGGAGCAGCGCCACGGCTACAAGCTCGGCTACACGACCACGCGGCTCTATCTCCAGAAGACCGGCACGGTGCCACCGGCGCCCAGGCGCGGCGCCCATCGCCGCAAGCGGCCACGCCGACCGATGCGCGGCATGATGCTGCATCAGGATGGCTCGAAGCATGTCTGGCTCGCGGGCCAGGCGGCGCTCGAGCTGATCATCACGATGGATGACGCCACCAGCGAGCTCTACTCCGCTTTCCTGGTCGAGGAGGAAGGCACCATGAGCAGCTTGCGCGGGCTGGTCGAGGTGATCGAGCGCCACGGCCTGTTCATGGAGCTCTACACTGACCGCGGCAGCCACTATTTCTTCACCCCCGAGGCCGGCGGCAAGGTCTCCAAGAGCCAGCTGACGCAGGTCGGCCGGGCGCTCAAGCAGCTCGGCATCGGCCACATCCCGGCCTACTCGCCGGAGGCCAGAGGCCGCTGCGAGCGCGCCTTCCGAACCCTCCAGGACCGCTTGCCCAAGGAGCTGGCGCTGGCCGGGATCACCACCGTCGAGGCCGCCAACCGGTTCCTGCGCGAGGTCCACCTGGCCGAACACAACGGCCGTTTTGCAGAGCCCGCCGAGGAGCCGGCGGCGGCGTTCGTGGTGGTCCCCGAGGTGCTCTGGCGCGACGTCCTCGCGATCCAGGAGGAGCGCGTCGTCGGCAACGACAACTGCGTCGCCTGGCGCGGCCGCCAGCTGCAGATCCCGGCGACCCCGCTGCGCCCGCACCTGGTACGCGCCCGGGTCCGCGTCCACGACTATCCCGACGGCACGCTCGCCATCTTCAAAGGGCCCAAGCGCCTGGCGAGCTTCCCGCCGGCGCCGCCGGCGCGTGCCGAGGACCTGGCTGCGTGACCACCGCGACGCGGCCAGCCCTGTGGATTTGCTGGACAACGCTCCGCGTTGCCCACAACCCCACAGGGCCCACAACAGCGGTCAACTCATGCGCTACCTATTGCGGACAAAACAACCCGCTCGCTACACGCCCAGGCAGCCGGCATGGCCGACCGGCTCAGCGCCCGCTGCCCTAGTCTAGCCGCCAGCCTCCGGCGCGGGCGCCAGCGTACAGGCATCGACGCCCGCCAGAAATATGCGTAGAGAGCCAGCGCCCGATTGGCGTACGAAGCGTCGTGGCCGAGGGCGAGGATGCTCGCCCCAGCGGTCACGCCGCTCAGGCTCTAGTAGGTCCAGGCGCCGCCTTGGCCGCGCTCGACGGTATAGAGCGCGCGCAGCGCGCGCGGCTCGAAGAGCGGCACCAGGAGCAGCCTGATCGCGCTCACGTTTTCGGTTTCGAGCTCCAGGCGATCCGGCGCGATCTGGCACAGCCGCATGCGGTAAACCGCACCGCCCCCCGGACCATTGTCATCCTGGAATAAGTAGGGTCTTTGCCTGTGGCACAAAATCAGCCCGCCGCTGGCTCTTCTCGGGCCCGGCCAGCGCATGGGCATCCGCGATCAGCTCGCGGCAGCGCCCGCGGGTGACCGACCAGCAGCGGATGCCGGTCGGGCGGCCGCTTGCGCCGAGTAGATCAGGCCTTCAAGGCGATCGTCTTTCTGCGCCCGTCTTAGTGCGGCCTGGCCGCAAGCGCGCCAAGGAAGACCGCGACCGCTTCGACGTCGCGCCGCAGCGCCTGGTGGCGGCGCTCGGTCTCGGCATCGCGGCCCCAACGCTCGATCTCGAACAGCTCGTCGAGCAGGCTCGCGGCGAGCGCCTGCTCCGCGTCGATCCGGCGCTCCGCCAAGGCCAGGCCGAGCACCAGCGAGCCGAGCGCGGTGGTCGCCGCGTGCACGCCAACCAGCGGCCAATCGCCGAGACTCTCGATCGCTGCCCGCAGACGCCCTACAGCGACCTCGGGTTGGTTGGCCGGCAGGATCGAGGTGGTGACCGCGAGCCTGGCGCCGTAAGCGCTCGCGGCCCACTCGAGCAACGGCTGCCAGACCTCCGCTTGTCGCTGCACCAGATCGAGCGGTGCCGCCGCGCGGTAGCACAGAAGGTCGGTCGCGGCGTAGCCGATGACCTCCAGGATCGCCGCCGCGCGCAGACCGGGCATCCGATCCAGAGCCGTGCTCGCGAGGCGCGTGAGCGGCAGGGCGTCCGGCTGGATGGTCTCACCCTGGTTCCGCCACTCGGCGGCGATCGCGGCCGCGAGCTCAGCGGATGGCAGCGCCAGCGCCCGCTTGGCCGGGGTGCGCAGCGGCCGTCCGTCGAGCAGCACGCGAGGCTGCTCGCCCGCGGTGGCGACCTCGACCCGCTGATAGAAGCGCTTCACGAGGCCCCGCCCAGCGTCAGATCGAGCAAATCCTCGAAGCGCTCGAGGATGGTCGTCGCCCCGGCTGCGACCAGGCTCGCGGCAGGGTGATAGCCCCAGGCGACGCCGATCGCGCCAACCCCGGCGGCCCGCGCCATCGCCATGTCGTAGCTGGTGTCGCCGACCATCAGGGTCTCGGCCGGTACGCTGCCGGTCTCGCGCATCGCCGCCTCGAGCATGGCGGGGTGCGGCTTGCTCGGATGGCGGTCGGCGGTCTGCAGGCTCGCGAACAGGGAGGTGAGGCCGTGGTGGTCGAGGACGCTCAGGAGGCCGGGGCGTGATTTGCCGGTCGCAACGCCGAGCAGATGACCCTGCCGATCGAGCTCCATCAGGGTCGCGAGCGCGCCGGGATAGAGCGGCTCGCGCACGCCCTCCTGATCACGCAAGGCGCGCCACGCGGTCCGATAGGCGTCGACCAGCAGCGTGCGCTCGGCGAGCGCCGCCTCCGGCCGCCAGCTGGCGACCGCGAGCTCCAGCGACAGGCCGATCACCGCATGCACGGCCGCGGCCGCAGGCGGCACCAGCCCCTGCGCCCGAAACGCCCGCTCCGCGGCCGCGACGATCACGTGCTGGCTGTCGACCAGCGTGCCGTCACAGTCGAACACGATCAGCCGGGTCATGCTCGCCCATCACGCCGGATCGAAGTCGGCCAGCCGGGCGCCCGGCAGCTCCGGGTCCGGCTCGAAACCGAGCCATTGGAAACCGGCGCGCACGGTCGGGTCGAGCGGGGCGGTCAGCGCCAGGCGGCCACCGTCCGGATGCGGCAGCCTGAGCTCGCGGGCATGTAGCATCAGCCCCGCGGGGGCGCCGGTCGGACACGCCGCTGCGCCGCCGTACTTGCGATCGCCGAGGATCGGCGTGCCGAGCAGGGCGCAGTGCACGCGCAGCTGATGAGTGCGCCCGGTCAAGGGCTGGAGGGCGAGCCAGCTCGCAATCTTGCCGGCGCGCGCGATCGTCCGGTAGCGGGTGCGCGCCGGCTGGCCGTCGGCCGCATCCTGCACCCGCTCGCCGCGCTCTCCCGCTGGCCTGGCGCCCGCCTGCTTGGCGAGCGGCCGGTCAATCTGGCCGTCCGCGCTCGCCGGCCGGCCGACCACCAAGGCCCAATACAGCTTCAGGATCTGATGGCGGCGAAAGGCCTCGGTCAGCTTGGCCGCGGCGGCCACCGTCCTGGCGACCACCAGGAGCCCACTCGTGTCGCGATCGAGCCGGTGCACGAGGCGCGGCCGCTCGCCGCCCACCGCCAGGGCAGCGAGCAGGCCGTCCAGATGGCGGATGGTCCTGGTACCACCCTGGACCGCGAGCCCGGCCGGCTTGTTCAGGACCAGGAGCGCTTGGTCTTCGTGCAGGATGCGGGACCGCAGCCACTCGGCATCGGCAGCACTCGGTGCCGGCTCGGGGCGTCCGCTCGCCGGTCGGTCCGCCCCGGGTGCCAGCGGCGGTACGCGGATGCTCTGGCCAGCAACCAGACGCGCGTTGGCCGCGGCGCGGCGGCCGTCGATCCGGACCTGGCCGGTGCGCAGCAGCTTTTCCAGCCGGCCATGAGCGAGCTCCGGAAAATGGCGGCGGAACCAGCGATCGAGGCGAAGCTCGGCCTCGTCCGCAGCGACCGTCCTCGTCTCGACCCCGGTCATTCGGCCGGGCCGCGCTCGCAGCGCAGCTTCGCCCACTGCTCGAGCCTGCGCTTGAGCGCGGCCTCCTTGCCCTCCCCGGTCGGCTCGTAGAAGCTCGGGCGCGCCATGCCGTCCGGGAAATAGTTCTGGCCGGAGAAGCAATCCGGCGCGTCGTGGTCGTAAGCGTAGCCCCGACCGTAGCCCAACTGCTGCATCAGACGCGTCGGCGCGTTACGGATGTGGAGCGGGGGCATCAGCGAGCCGCTCTCCTTGGCCGTGCGCATGGCGGCGCCCGAACGCCAGGTAGACCGCGTTGGACTTGGGCGCCAGGGCGAGGTGCAGGGTGCATTCGGCGAGCGCCAGCTCGCCCTCGGGGCTGCCCAGCTGCTCGTAGGCCTGGCTCGCAGCCAGCGCCAGCGGCAATGCGCCCGGGTCGGCAAGCCCGATGTCCTCGCTCGCCATCCGGACCAGCCGGCGGGCGATGTAGCGCGGGTCCTCGCCGCCCTGCAGCATGCGCGCCAGCCAATAGAGCGCGGCGTCGGGGTCGGAACCGCGCACCGACTTGTGCAGCGCGCTGATCAGATTGTAGTGCGCCTCCTGCTGGCGGTCGTAGAGCGGCATGCGCCGCTGCAGGACGTGCGCGAGGGTCGCCGGGTCGAGATGCGGCTCGGTCGGCAGGTCGGCGAGGTTTTCGACCATGTTGAGCAGATAGCGGCCGTCGCCGTCGGCGAGCTCGATCAGGCGTGCCCGCGCCTCGGCATCGAGCGGCAGCGCGTGGCCGATCGCCGCCTCGGCGCGCGCGATCAGGGCCTCGAGGGCGGTCGCGTCCAGCCGGTTCAGGACCAGGACCTGGCAGCGCGAGAGGAGCGCGCCGGTGAGCGCGAAGGAGGGGTTCTCGGTGGTCGCGCCGATCAGCGTGACCGTGCCGTCCTCGACCTGCGCGAGCAGGCCGTCCTGCTGCGCCCGGTTGAAGCGGTGGATCTCGTCGATGAACAAGAGCGTCGCCTGGCCCGTGCGCCGGTGCACCTTCGCCTCCTCGTACACCTTGCGCAGGTCGGCGACCCCGGACATGACCGCCGAGAGGGCCACCAGCGGCTGCCCGAGCCGGCCGGCCAGCAGCCGGGCGAGCGTGGTCTTGCCGGTCCCCGGCGGCCCCCAGAGGATGATCGAGCCGAGCTGGCCGCGTGCGAACATCCGGCCGAGCGGTGTGTCCGGGCCGAGCAGGTGGTCCTGGCCGACCAGCTCGTCCAGCGTCCTGGGACGCAGCCGGTCGGCGAGCGGCTGATGGGCGCGCGCCCGCGCCGGGTTCACGGGCCGATCCGGTGCGTCGAACAGATCGCTCATCCGTCGATCACCACCGCCAGCTTCTGGCCATCCCGCTCGATCTCCAGCCGCCAGGGCGGGCGCGTCATTTTGAGCAGCTTGCTCAGCTGATCGACGCTCTCGACCGACTGGTCGGCCACCGATGTCACGAGATCGCCGCGCATCAGGCTCAGTTCGGCCGCCGGGCTGCCACGCTCGACCTTGAGGACGACCACGCCGCGCTTGAACAGGTCGAGGTTCAGGTCCTTGTCCAGGCCGGGCGACAGATTGGCGACCGTCGCGCCGGCCAGCACCTGCCGGCCGTTCAGCGTGGTCGCCTCGGGCTGCGGTCGATAGGGCGGCGTCTCGAGGGGCAGGCTGAGGCTGGTCTTCCGACCCGCGCGCCAGATGTCGAGCTTGGCGTCCTTCCCGAGCGCCGCGATCGCGAGCCGGAAGTTGAGCGCCTTGGGGTCCTCGACCTCGCGGCCGTCGACCGCCAGGATCACATCCCCCTTGGCGACCCCGGCACGTGCCGCCGGCCCGTCGGGATAGATCCGATTGACCAGTACGCCCTCCGGATGGCTGAGGCCGAGGGAGGTCGCAAGGTCGGCATCGACCGACTGCGCGGTGGCCCCGAGCCAGGCGCGGTCGAGGCCGTGGCCGCCGCCCTCGACCGAGCGGATCAGCGCCTTGACCAGATTGACCGGGATCGCGAAGCCGATTCCGATCGAGCCCCCGCCGCGGGTGAAGATCGACGTGTTGATGCCGACCAACGTGCCCTGCAGGTCGACCAGAGCGCCGCCGGAATTGCCGGGGTTGATCGCGGCGTCGGTCTGGATGAACGACAGGTCGGGACCATTCCCGGGCGCGGTCCGGGCGAGCGCGGAGACGATGCCGCTGGTGACGGTCTGGCCGATGCCGAAGGGATCGCCGATCGCGAGCACCAGGTCGCCCACCTCGAGGGCATCGGAATCGCCCATCGGCAAGGTCGGCAGATGGTCACCGTCGATGTGCAGGAGCGCCAGATCGGCCCCCTCGTCACCGCCGATCACATGAGCGCGAAACTCGCGCCGGTCGGAGGTGACGACCATGATCTCCTCGGCATCCTCGACCACGTGATGGTTGGTCACGATCAGGCCATCGGGGCGCACGATCACGCCCGAGCCGAGCGAGTTCTCCGGCTGGCGCTGGAGCTCCTGTTGGCCGAACTGCTGAAAGAAATAGCGAAAGAAGGGATCGGCCGCGAACGGGTTGAGGGCGGTCTGGGAGACCTGCTTGCGGGTAAAGATGTTGACCACGGCGGGCGCCGCCTGGCGTACGACCGGTGCAAAGGACAGGGTGATCTCGGCGCGCGAGGCGGGCACCCGCTCGGCCGCCACGACCGGCTCTGGGCGCGGGGCGCCGAGCGAGCAGGCGCAGACCAGCGACGCGAACAGGAACGCCAACCACGGCCTCGTCCGACGGCCCCGGATGGCCCTGCGGCGGCCGGGGCGGGCGTACGCGAACCGGCCGGTGCCGAAGCCGGCCACCCCGGCTGCGGCGGCCTCAGGCCGCCTTGGCCGCGTCCTGCTCGCCTTCGGTCTGCGGCGGCCCGGAATCCTGACCCTTGGCTGCCACATCGCGATCAACGAACTCGATCACCGCCATCGGAGCGTCGTCGCCGTAACGGAAGCCCGCCTTGAGGACGCGCAGATAGCCGCCGGGCCGCTGCTCGTAGCGGGGCCCGAGCACATCGATCAGCTTGGTCGCCGTGACCTGGTCGCGGGTCTTGGCGATGATCAGGCGGCGCGCATGCAGATCGCCGCGCTTGCCGAGCGTCACCAGCTTCTCGACAATCTGGCGCAGCTCCTTGGCCTTGGGCAGCGTGGTCGTGATCTGCTCATGCTTGACCAGAGCGACCGCCATGTTGGCGAACATCGCCTTGCGATGGCTCGACGTTCGATTCAGCTTGCGACCGGCTATCCGATGGCGCATCGCCCCTCTCCCTCAATGACCTCCGCCCGCCGGCGCGCGGGTCAGAACGGCTCTTCGATCCGGCGCGCCAGGTCCTCGATGTTGTCCGGCGGCCAGCCCGCCACCTCCATGCCGAGCGAGAGGCCCATGTGCGCCAGCACCTCCTTGATCTCGTTGAGGGACTTGCGGCCGAAATTCGGGGTGCGCAGCATCTCGGCCTCGGTCTTCTGAACCAGATCGCCGATGTAGACGATGTTGTCGTTCTTCAGGCAGTTGGCCGAGCGGACCGACAGCTCGAGCTCGTCGACCTTGCGCAAAAGATGCGGGTTGAACGGCAGCTCGGGCTTGCTTTCGCCGCCGGTCGCGGCACGCGGCTCCTCGAAGTTGATGAACAGCTGCAGCTGGTCCTGCAGGATGCGGGCGGCGAGTGCCACCGCGTCCTCAGGCGTTACCGAGCCGTTGGTTTCGACCTGCATGGTCAGCTTGTCGTAGTCGGTGACCTGGCCGACGCGGGCGTGGTCGACCCGGTAGGCGACCTTGCGCACCGGGCTGTAGATGGCATCAATCGCGATCAGCCCGATCGGCGCGTCCTCGGACTTGTTCTGCGCCGCCGGGACGTAACCGCGGCCGACCCGCGCGGTCATCTCGATGTTGAGCTCGGCCTCCTCGTCGAGGTGGCAGATGATGTGGTCGCGGTCCATGATTTCGATGTCATGGCCGGCCTCGATCATCCCGGCGGTCACCACCGCCGGCCCGCGCACCTTGAGGTACAGGCGCTTGGGCGTGTCGCTGTGCAGCCGGAGTGCCAGCGCCTTGAGGTTGAGGACGATGTCGGTGACGTCCTCGCGGACGCCGGCGATGGTCGAGAACTCGTGCAGCACGCCATCGATCTGGGCGGCGGTGATCGCGGCGCCCTGCAACGACGACAGGAGCACGCGACGCAGCGCGTTGCCGAGCGTGACGCCGAAGCCGCGCTCGAGCGGCTCGGCGACGATCGTCGCTTCACGATCGGGCCGGTGCCCGGGCTGGACCTCGAGCTTGGGCGGCTTGATCAGTTCCTGCCAGTTCTTCTGGATCACGGGGTTACCTCGAATGTGACAGGCGTGGGCGGAACTTCGATCGGCCTCGGCCGGGCTGTCGGCCGGGCGAGGCCAGCTGCAGGCGCGGTGGGCGCCGCTAGACCCGGCGCCGCTTGCGGGGCCGGCAACCGTTATGCGGAATCGGGGTCACGTCGCGGATCGAGGTGATCGTGAAGCCGACCGCCTGCAACGCGCGCAGCGCCGATTCCCGACCCGAGCCTGGTCCGCGGACCTCGACCTCGAGCGTCTTCATGCCGTGCTCCATGGCCTTGCGGCCGGCCTGCTCGGCCGCGACCTGGGCGGCGAACGGGGTCGACTTGCGCGAGCCGCGGAAGCCCTGACTGCCGGCCGACGACCAGGCGATCGCGTTGCCCTGGGCGTCGGTGATGGTGATCATGGTGTTGTTGAAACTGGCGCTCACATGGGCAACGCCCGAGGAGATGTTCTTGCGTTCCCGGCGGCGCAGGCGTGGGCTGGTATCCTTGGCCATGGGCTACTTCTTCACCTTCTTCTTGCCGGCGATCGGCCGTGCCGGACCCTTGCGGGTGCGGGCGTTGGTGTGGGTCCGCTGACCGTTGACCGGCAGCCCCCGGCGGTGCCGGAGGCCCTTGTAGCAACCGAGGTCCATCAGCCGCTTGATGTTCATGGCGACGTCGCGCCGGAGATCGCCCTCGACCCGGTAGTTGCGGTCGATGGTCTCACGTAACCGTCCGACCTCGGCGTCGGACAAATCGTTGACCCGGCGACCGAAGGGCACGTCCGCGACCGCCAGGATCTTCTCTGCGCTGGTCCGGCCGATACCGTGGATGTACGTTAGCGCGATCCCGACCGGCTTGCCGCTCGGGATGTTCACTCCGGCGATGCGCGCCACGCGAAACTCTCCTCCTGCTTGGGTCCGGGCCAAGCGCACCGGGATCGGGACGCGAGCGGCTTCCCGACACCCCCAATATAGGTAGCCAGGCCCCGGCGCGAAAGTCGCGCGATTATAGGTCGCGGCCTCGCGCTGTCAACGCGCCCCGTCAACGGCCCAGACCGTCGATTTTCCTGAACAGCTCGTCGGTTACCCGATCGATCTCGGCCATTCCATCCACCGTCACCAGCAAGCCTTTGGCGTGATAGTAGGGCAGGAGCGGCGCGGTCTGGGCGTGATAGGCGGCGAGGCGTGCGCGCACGGTCTCGGGCGTGTCGTCCTTGCGGCGCACGAACTCGGTGCTGCCGCAGACGTCGCAGACACCGGGCGCTGTGGTCGGCTTGAAGCGGTCGTGATAGCCGGCACCGCACTTGGCGCAGGCGAAGCGGCCCGAGATCCGCTCGACCAGGGCGTCGTCGTCGACCTCGAGCTCGATCACCGCGGTCAGCGCCGTGCCGTGCTCCGCCAGCATCCGATCGAGCGCCTCGGCCTGCGCGAGCGTGCGCGGGAAGCCATCCAGGATGAAGCCCTGGGCGCAGTCCGGTTGCTCGATGCGCTCGGCGACCAGGCGGTTGATCACGTCGTCGGAGACCAGCCGCCCGGCGTCCATGATCGCCTTGGCCTGGCGGCCGACCTCGGTGCCGGCCGCAACCGCCTCGCGCAGCATGTCGCCGGTCGACAGGTGGGCGAGCTGGTAGCGGGTTTTGAGGCGCTCGGCCTGGGTTCCCTTGCCGGCGCCCGGCGGGCCGAGCAGTACGAAGTTCATCAGCGCCTCGCCCCGCGCAGGCGCGCCTTCTTGATCAGCCCCTCGTATTGATGGGCGATCAGATGCGATTGGATCTGCGCGGTCGTGTCCATGGTCACCGAGACCACGATCAGGAGGCTGGTGCCGCCGAAATAGAACGGCACCGCATATTGCGAGATCAGGATCTCCGGCAGCAGGCAGACCCCGGACAGATAGAGCGCGCCGACCACGGTCAGCCGGGTCAGGACGTAGTCCAGATACTCCGCCGTCCGCTGGCCCGGCCGGATGCCCGGGATGAAGCCCCCATGCTTCCTGAGGTTCTCGGCGGTGTCCTGGGGGTTGAACACGATCGATGTGTAGAAGAACGCGAAGAACACGATCAAGCCGACGAACAGCAGCATGTGCAGCGGCTGACCGCGTCCCAGCAAGGCGGAGATGGTCGCCAGCCACTCCGGCCCGCCGGCACCACCAAAGCTCGCCATGGTCGCCGGCATCAGAAGCAGCGAGCTCGCGAAGATCGGCGGGATCACGCCCGAGACGTTGATCTTGAGCGGCAGATGCGAACTCTCGCCGCCGAACATGCGATTGCCCTGCTGGCGCTTGGGATATTGCACCAGGATGCGGCGCTGGCCGCGCTCCATGAACACGATGAAGGTGACCACCGCGACCGCCATGACCAGCAGGAAGATGATCAGGATGGTCGAGAGCGCGCCCGTGCGACCGAGCTCGAGGGTGCTGGCGAGCGCTGCCGGCAGCTGGGCGATGATGCCGGTGAAGATGATCAGCGAGATGCCGTTGCCGACGCCGCGCGCGGTGATCTGCTCGCCGAGCCACATCAGGAACAGCGTGCCGCCGACGATCGTGATCACGGCCGTGATCCGGAAGTACCAGCCCGGATCGAAGCACCGCGCTGCCCGAGGGGCCGCTCATCGCCTCGAGCCCGACCGACAGGCCATAGCCCTGGAACGCCGCCAGCACCACGGTCAGGTAGCGGGTGTACTGGTTGATCTTCTTGCGCCCGACCTCGCCTTCCTTCTTGAGCTGCTCGATGGTCGGCGAGACCGCGGTCATCAGCTGCATGATGATCGAGGCCGAGATGTAGGGCAGGATGCCGAGCGCGAAGATCGACATGCGCTTGAGCGCACCGCCGGCGAACATGTTGAACATGCCCATGATGCCGCCGGAGTTCTGCTCGAAGATCTGGGCCATGACCACCGGATCGATGCCCGGCAGCGGGATGTAGGTGCCGAAGCGGTAGACGATCAGGCAGCCGAGCGCGAACCAGAGCCGCTTCTTGAGCTCGGTCGCCTTGCTGAACGCGCCAAGGTTGATGTTGGCGGCCAGCTGCTCGGCCATCGATGCCATGGCGGCCTCCGCTTACTCGCTCGCCGGCGCCTCGGCTGGCGGCGCGTCATCCGGCGGCGCCTCGGCCGGCGGCGGGACCGCCGGCACCTGCGCCACGATCAGCTTGCCGCCGGCCTTGGCGACCGCGGCCACCGCCGCCTTGGAGGCGCTGTCGACCTCGATCGTGAGCGCCGTGGTCAGCTCGCCGCGAGCGAGCAGCCGGACGCCGTCGAGGCGCCTCGAGATCAGGCCGGCGGCGCGCAGGGTCAAGAGGTCGACCGGTCGTCCAGGATCGATCCGGCCGGCATCGACCGCGGCCTGCAGGCGGTCGAGATTGACCGGCGCGTACACCTTGCGAAACAGGTTCTTGAAGCCGCGCTTGGGCAGACGCCGGTAGATCGGCATCTGACCGCCCTCGAAGGCGCGGGTCGCCGAGCCGGCGCGGGCGCCCTGCCCTTTGTGGCCGCGCCCGGAGGTCTTGCCGGTCCCGGAGCCGATGCCGCGGCCGATCCGTTTGGGCGCCTTGCGGCTGCCCGGGCTCGGTGCCAGTTGGTTGAGCTTCATCGCCCTGCCTTCACTGTCCCTGGGCCTCGGCTGCGGTGCTCGCGGCATCGCCCGCGCCAGCGCTGCCCTGCGCGGCCATCGCCTCGGCCACCGGCTCGACCCGGACCAGATGGTGGACCTGAGCGATCCGGCCACGCACGCTCGGGGTATCGGGCTGGATGCGCGAACGACCGATCTTGTTCAGCCCGAGGCCGATCAGATTGGCCCGCTGGCGCCGATGGCGGCCGATCGGGCTGGCGGTCTGGGTCACGCGAATCTGCTGTCGGTGTGATCTCGGCCATCATGCCGGCTCCGCGCGCGTCTCGCCGCCGGCGCCGTCGCGGCGGCCGACGATGTCGCCGACCTTCTTGCCGCGCTTGGCGGCGACCGCCCGCGGCGACACCATCTTGGCGAGCGCGTCGAAGGTCGCCTTGACCATGTTGTGCGGGTTGGAGGTGCCGATCGACTTGGCGACCACATCGCCGACGCCGAGCGCCTGGAACACCGCCCGCATCGGCCCGCCGGCGATGATCCCGGTGCCGGCAGGCGCCGCGCGCAGCACCACGTGCCCGGCGCCGAAATGACCCTCGATGTCGTGATGCAGGGTGCGGCCCTGGCGCAGCGGCACGCGGATCAGACTGCGCTTGGCCTGCTCGGTCGCCTTGCGCACCGCCTCCGGCACCTCGCGCGCCTTGCCGCTGCCGTAGCCGACCCGGCCCTTGCCGTCGCCGACGATCACCAGCGCCGAAAAGCCGAACCGCCGGCCGCCCTTGACCACCTTGGCGACCCGATTGATGTTGACCAGGCGATCGATCAGCTCGCCGCCGTCCCCTGGCGCTCGTCGTGGCCCGTGCGTGCCATGCTGCTTTCCTCTCCGGCCTAGGACACCTGGGCCTAGAACACCAGCCCGACCGCGCGGGCAGCGTCGGCCAGCGCCTTGACCCGGCCATGGTAGCGATAGCCGCCCCGGTCGAACACCACCGCCTCGACCCCTGCCGATTTCGCGCGTTGCGCCAGCAGCCGGCCGACCTGCTCGGCAGCGCCCCGATCGGCGCCGGTCTTGAGCTCGCCGCGCAACGCCTTGTCCAGGCTCGACGCCGCCGCGAGGGTCCGCCCCGCCTCGTCGTCGATCACCTGGGCGTAGATGTGCTTGCTCGAGCGGAACACCGACAGCCGCGGCCGATCGTGGCTGCTCTTGCGCAACGCCGACCGGGTGCGGCGCCGGCGCCTGAGGAAGCGCTCAACTGGCTTGACCATGGCCCTACTTCTTCTTGCCTTCCTTGCGCAGGATCACCTCGTCGTCGTAGCGGATGCCCTTGCCCTTGTAGGGCTCGGGCTTGCGGAACGCCCTGAGCTCGGCCGCGATCTGACCGACCCGCTGGCGGTCGGCGCCGCTGATCGCGATCGCCGTCGGGGTCTCGCAGGCGACCTGGATGTCGCCCGGGATCGCGTATTTGATGTCGTGACTGTAGCCGAGTTGGAGGTTCAGGATCTTGCCGTCAAGGGCCGCCCGGTAGCCGACGCCGCTGATCACGAGCTTGCGCGTGAAGCCCTTCGAGACGCCGTTGACCATGTTGGCGACCAGGGTGCGCGCGAGCCCCCACATCGCGCGGGCACGCTTGCCTTCGCCGCGCGGCCGGACCGCGATGCTGCCGTCCTCCCGGGCGACCTCGACCTCGGGCGGCAGGCTCCGGCTGAGCTGCCCGAGCTTGCCCCTGACGTTCACCGTCTGGCCGTCGAGGGTGACCTCGACGCCGGCCGGGATGGGGACGGGATGTTTGCCGATTCGCGACATCTCAGAACACCGTGCACAAAATCTCGCCGCCGACGTGGGCCGCGCGCGCCTCGGCGTCCGAGATGACGCCGCGCGGCGTCGACAGGATGGCGATCCCGAGGCCGTTGTACACCCGCGGCAGATCCTTGACCCCGGAATAGATCCGCCGGCCCGGCTTGGACACCCGGCGCAGCTCCCGGATCACCGGCTCGCCGTTGTGGTACTTGAGCTCGATCGACAGCTCGCCGTGGCCGATCTCCTCGCGCCGGTAGCCGCGGATGTAGCCTTCGCGCTGGAGCACCTCCAGGACGTTGATGCGCAGCCTCGAGGCCGGGCTGTTGACCGCCGTCCTTGTTGCGCCGCCTGACCGTTCCGGATGCGGGTCAGCATATCGCCCAATGGATCACTCAGCGCCATCCGTCGCTCTCCCTCATCCGCACCGCCTACCAGCTCGCCTTGACCAGACCCGGGATCTGCCCCGCCGAGCCCAGATCGCGCAACGCGATGCGCGACAGACCGAACTTGCGATGATAGCCGCGCGGCCGCCCGGTCAGGCTGCACCGGTTGCGCAGCCGGATCCTGGCGCCGTTGCGCGGCAGCGCGGCCAGCGCCAGCGTCGCCTCGAAGCGTTCCTCGGGCTCGCGCGTGCGATCGCGGGTCACCTTGCGCAGCTCGGCGCGCTTGGCGGCAAACCGCTCGACCAGCCGGCGCCGGCGCTGGTTCTTCTCGATCGAGCTCTTCTTCGCCATGCAGGCTCCCTCAACTCGCAAACGGCATGCGGAAATGCTCGAGCAGCGCCCGCGCCTCCGCATCGGTCGGGGCGGTCGTGCAGATCACCACGTCCATGCCCCGGATCTCGTCGACCTCGTCGTAGTTGATCTCGGGGAAGATGATCTGTTCTTTCAACCCCATCGCGTAATTGCCTCTGCCGTCGAAGCTTTTTGGCGACACGCCGCGGAAATCACGGACCCGCGGCAGGGCGATGTTGATCAACCGGTCGATGAACTCGTACATCCGCTGCCGGCGCAGGGTGACCTTGCAGCCGATCGCCATGCCTTCCCGCAGCTTGAAGTTGGCGACCGACTTGCGCGCCCGCCGGATCACCGGCTTCTGACCGCTGATCAGCGCCATCTCGTTGATCGCGGCCTGCAGCTTCTTCTGGTCCTGGGTCGCTTCGCCGACCCCCATGTTGAGCACGATCTTGTCGAGCCTCGGGATCTGCATCGGGTTCTGTAGTTGAACTGCGCCTGCAGCTCGCCGCGAATGACCTCGCGATAGTGGTCATACAACCGGGCCATGGCGGTGCCTCCTAGCGGTCGAGGACTTCGCCGGAGCGCTTGGCGAAGCGCACCTTGCGGCCGTCTTCGAGGAACTTGTAGCCGACCCGGGTCGGCTGATGGCTGGCGGGATCGAGGTGGGCCACGTTCGAGATGTGGATCGGGGCCTCCTTGTCGATGATGCCGCCGGGGTGACCGGCGGCCGGCCGCTGGTGGCGCTTGACCATGTTGACGCCCTGGACCACGAGGCGATCCTCCGCGCGCAGCACGCGCAGCACCTCGCCCTGCTTGCCCCGGTCGCGGCCGGTGACCACGATCACCCGGTCGCCCCTCTTGATCTTGAACTTCTTGGCCATCACTCGATCTTCATGCTCAGACGACGCCGGGGCTCAGAGGACTTCCGGCGCCAGCGAGATGATCTTCATGAACCGCTTGGCGCGCAGCTCGCGGGTCACCGGCCCGAAGATCCGGGTGCCGATCGGCTCGCCCTGCGGGGTGATCAGCACCGCGGCATTCTTGTCGAAGCGGATCGCGCTGCCGTCGGCGCGATGGATCTCCTTTGCGGTGCGGACGATCACCGCCTTGTGCACGTCGCCCTTCTTGACCTTGCCGCGCGGAATCGCCTCCTTGACCGCGACCACGATCACGTCGCCGATGCTCGCGAACTTGCGCCGCGAACCGCCGAGCACACGGATGCATTGCACCCGGCGCGCGCCGGAGTTGTCCGCGACCTCGAGGTTGGTCTCCGACTGGATCATGGTCCTGGCCTCAGCTCACCGGCGCGCCGGGCGCGGCCGGCGGTTCCCACACCACCTCGAAATGCTTGCGCTTGGAGATCGGCCGGCATTCCTGGATCCGAACCAGGTCGCCGATCTTGTAGCGGTTGGTCTCGTCGTGCACGGCATAGCGCTTCGAGCGATTGATGTACTTCTTATACACGGGATGCATCACGCGGCGGTCGACCCGGACCACGATCGTCTTGTCGGCCTTGTCACTGACCACGGTGCCCTGGAGAACCCGGCGCGGCATGGCGGCGCTCCTCAGGCGGTCGGCGCGGCCGCGGCGCGCGCGGCGAGGATCGTCTTGATGCGCGCGATGTCGCGGCGCACCGCGCGCACCCGGCTGGTGTTCTCGAGCTGGCCGGTGGCCTTCTGAAAACGCAAGTTGAACTGCTCCTTCCTCAGCTGCAGCAGCTGCTCCTGCAGCTCCTCGCCGCCCTTGGCGCGGACCTCGCTCGCCTTCATGCGCCCAGCTCCTCGCCGACCCGCATCACGAACCGGGTGCCGAGCGGCAGCTTGGCGGCGCCGCGCCGGATCGCCTCCTGGGCGAGCACCGCGGGCACGCCGTCGATCTCGAACATGATCCGGCCGGCCTTGACCGGCGCCACCCAGTACTCGACCGAGCCCTTGCCCTTGCCCATGCGCACCTCGGCCGGCTTCTTGCTCACCGGCCGGTCCGGGAAGATCCGGATCCAGATCCGCCCGGCGCGCTTCAGATGGCGCGTGATCGCCCGGCGCGCGGCCTCGATCTGGCGGGCGGTGACGCGCGCGTTGCTGGTCGCCTTCATGCCGAAGGCGCCGAAGTTGAGCTCGGCGCCGGCCTTGGTCAGGCCGTCGTTGCGCTCCTTGTGGCGCTTGCGGTACTTGGTCCGCTTGGGCTGCATCATGGCCGGCAGGCTCCGTCAGCTGCGCACCGAGGACGACTCGCTGAGCCGCCGGTCGTGCGCGGTCGGGTCGTGCTCCATGATCTCGCCCTTGAACACCCAGACCTTGACCCCGTTGGTGCCGTAGGGCGTGAACGCGGTCGCGCGGCCGAAGTCGATGTCGGCGCGCAGCGTGTGCAGCGGCACGCGGCCTTCGCGATACCACTCGCCGCGCGCGATCTCGGCGCCGCCGAGCCGGCCCTGGCAGGCGACCTTGATGCCCTGGGCGCCGAGCCGCATCGCCGACTGCACCGCCCGCTTCATGGCCCGGCGGAAGGTCACCCGCCGCTCGAGCTGCTGGGCGATGTTCTCGGCGACCAGGCGGGCGTCGATCTCGGGCTTGCGGATCTCGACGATGTTGAGGTGCACGTCGCCCGTGGTCCGCTTGGCGAGCTCGCGCCTGAGCGCCTCGATCTCCTGGCCCTTCTTGCCGATCACCACGCCCGGGCGCGCGGTGTGGATCGAGATCCTGGCCTTCTTGGCCGGCCGCTCGATCACGATCTTGCTGACGCCCGCCTGCTTCAGGCGCTTGTGCAGATAGGCGCGGATCGCGAGATCCTCGTTCAGAAGGTCGCGATACTGGTGGCCCGCATACCAGCGCGAATCCCAGGTCCGATTGATGCCGAGCCGGAGTCCGATCGGATTGACCTTGTGACCCATCAGGCCGCCTCCTCGCGTTCCTCGACCACGATGCGCAGGCGCGAGATCGGCTTCTCGATCCGGCCGACCCGGCCGCGCGCCCGGGCGCGGAAGCGCTTCATGACCAACGACTTGCCGACCGTCGCCTCGGCCACCACCAGGCGGTCGACGTCGAGGTCGTGGTTGTTCTCGGCATTCGCGATCGCCGACATCAGCACCTTCTTGACCTCGCCCGCGATCCGGCGCCGGCTGAAGGTCAGCTGGTGCAGCGCCTGCTCGGCCTTGAGACCGCGGATCAGCTGCGCGACCAGGTTGAGCTTGCGCGGGCTCGAGCGCAGAAGGCGCGCCATCGCCATCGCCTGGTTGTCGGGCAGCGCGCGCTCGCGCTTAGGCTTGCCCATGGCTCGCTCCCCGCCTGCCGATCACCCGCTGGCGCGCTCACCGCCGGCGCGCCTTCTTGTCGGCGCCGTGGCCGTGGTAGGTCCGGGTCGGCGAGAACTCGCCGAGCTTGTGGCCGACCATGTTCTCGGTGACGTACACCGGCAGGAACTTGTGGCCGTTGTAGACCGCGAAGGTCAGGCCCACGAACTCGGGCACGATGGTCGAGCGCCGCGACCAGGTCTTGATGATCTCGTTGCGGGTCGAGACCCGCGCCTTCTCCGCCTTGGCGAGCAGATAGCCGTCGACGAACGGGCCCTTCCATACCGAGCGGGTCATCGGGCTCAGCCTCCCCGCTTCTTGGCCAGGTGGCGCGAGCGGACGATCATGCTCCCGGTCTTCTTGTTGCGCCGGGTGCGGGCACCCTTGGTCGGCTTGCCCCAGGGCGTGACCGGGTGGCGGCCGCCCGAGGTCCGGCCCTCGCCGCCGCCGTGGGGATGATCGATCGGATTCATCGCCACGCCGCGCACATGCGGCCGCCAGTTCAGCCAGCGCATGCGCCCGGCCTTGCCGTAGTTGACGTTCTGATGGTCGGGGTTGGAGACCGCGCCGATCGACGCCATGCACTCGGCGCGGACCCGGCGGATCTCGCCCGAGGACAGGCGCAGCTGGGCGTAGTCGGCATCGCGCCCGACCAGCTGCACGTAGGTGCCGGCGGCGCGCGCCAGCTGGCCGCCCCGGCCCGGCTTGAGCTCGACGTTGTGGACGATCGTGCCCATCGGGATGTTCTTGAGCGGCGCCGCGTTGCCCGCCTTGACGTCGACCCGCTCGTCGGCGATCACCGGGTCGCCGACCCCAAGGCGCTGCGGCGCCAGGATGTAGGCGAGCTCGCCGTCGGCATAGCGGATCAGGGCGATGAACGCCGAGCGGTTGGGGTCGTACTCCAGGCGCTCGACCGTGCCCGCGACCCCGAACTTCTTGCGCTTGAAGTCGATCAGCCGATAGCGCCGCTTGTGGCCGCCGCCGCGGTGCCAGGCGGTGATCCGGCCATGGTTGTTGCGCCCGCCGGTCTTCGAGAGGCCCTCGGTCAGCGCCTTGACCGGCTTGCCCTTCCAAAGCTCCGAGCGGTCGACCAGCACCAGCTGACGGAGCGAGGGGGTGACCGGCTTGTAGCTCTTCAGTGCCATCGTCGAGGTTCCCGCCCTCAGATGCCCGTGGTGATGTCGATGCTGTGGCCTTCCTCGAGCGTCACGATCGCCTTCTTGACGTCGCTGCGCCTGCCCGGCCGGCCCTTGAACTTCTTGACCTTGCCCTTGCGGTTGAGGGTGTTGACCGCCTTGACCTTGACCCCGAACAGACCCTCGACCGCGACCTTGATGTCGGGCTTGGTCGCCTCCTTGCGCACCCGGAAGGTGACCTGATTGTGTTCCGAGCCGCGGGTCGATTTTTCGGTGATCACCGGCCCGAGGATCAGCTGGTACATCTGCTCCCGGTTCATGCCAGGCGCTCCTCGAGCTGGCGCACGGCATCCCGGGTCAGGACCAGGAGGTCGCGGCGGAGGATGTCGTAGACGTTGGCCCCGGCCGCCGCCATCAGCTGCAGGCCTACGCAGGTTCTGCGCCGCGCGCGAAAAATTCTGATCGAACTCGGCGCCGTCGATCAGCAGCACCGACGACCAGCCGAGCTTGTCGAGCCGGGCCGCCAGCTGCTTGGTCTTGGGCTCGGCGAGGGTCGCCCGATCGAGGACCACGAGCTTGCCGTCGGCGAGCTTGCTGGAAAGGGCGACCTTGAGCCCGAGCCGGCGCACCTTCTTGGGCAGGTCGATCGCATGGTCGCGCGGCCTCGGGCCGAACGCCTTGCCGCCGCCCCGGAACTGCGGCACCGAGGCCGCGCCGTGGCGGGCGCGGCCGGTACCCTTCTGCTTGTACATCTTGCGCGTGGTCTTGTTGACCTCGCCGCGGGTCTTGGCCTTGTGGGTGCCCTGGCGGCGCTTGGCGAGCTGCCAGCGCACGACCTGATGGAGCACATCGCTGCGCATCGCCTCGCCGAACACCGCCGGGTTGAGCTCGATCGTCCCGGCGTCGGTCTGGTCGAGGGTGGTGACCGTGACCTCCATCGACCTACTCCTCGCCGCCCGTCTCGGCCGGCTTCGCCGCGGCGGGCGCGCCCGCCGGCTTCAGCATGCCGGCCGGGTGCGGCGCTTCCTTGGGCAGGGCCCGCTTGATCGCGTCGGTGATCCGCACGAAGCCGCCCCTGGCGCCGGGCACGCCGCCCCTGACCAGGACCAGGCCGCGCTCCTTGTCGACGCCGACCACCTCGAGGTTCTGCACCGTGACCCGGCGGTGGCCCATGTGGCCGGCCATCTTCTTGCCCTTGAACACCTTGCCCGGGTCCTGGCGCTGGCCGGTCGAGCCGTGCGAGCGATGCGAGAGCGAGACGCCGTGGCTCGCCCTCAGGCCGTGGAACCCCCAGCGCTTCATCGCGCCGGCGAAGCCCTTGCCGATGCTGATGCCGCAGACGTCGACGAACTGGCCGACCACGAAGTGCTCGACCGAGAGCGCCGTGCCCGGCTCGAGCAGGGCGTCCTCGCTGACCCGGAACTCGGCGAGCTTGGCCTTGGGCGTGACGTTCGCCTTGGCGAAATGGCCGCGCATCGGCTTGGTGACGTTCTTCACCTTGGCCTTGCCGACGCCGATCTGGACCGCCGTATAGCCCTCGCGATCCGGGCGGCGCGCCGCCACCACCTCGCACTCCCGCACCTGCAGCACGGTCACCGGGTGATGGCTGCCGTCGTCGCCGAACAGCCGGGTCATGCCGAGCTTTTCCGCCAAAAGGCCGGTGCGCATCGTCCCCGCTCCCCGCCCGCCCGGCTCAGACCTTGATCTCGACGTCGACGCCGGCCGCGAGATCGAGCTTCATCAGCGCATCGACCGTTTGCGGCGTCGGATCGACGATGTCGAGCAGGCGCTTGTGGGTCCGGATCTCGAACTGCTCGCGCGACTTCTTGTCGACGTGCGGCGAGCGCAGCACGGTCACCCGCTCGGTCCGGGTCGGCAAGCGGGATCGGCCCGCGCACCCGCGCCCCGGTCCGCTTGGCCGTGCTCACGATCTCGCGCGCCGACTGATCGAGCACCCGGTGATCGAACGCCTTCAGGCGGATCCGTATGTTCTGCGTGTCCATGGCGTTCGCTCTGTCCGCTGCCCGGTCTGCCGGCTGCCGCTATTCGATGATCGAGGCGACGACGCCGGCGCCGACGGTGCGGCCGCCTTCGCGGATCGCGAAGCGCAGGCCCTCCTCCATCGCGATCGGCGCAATCAGCTTCACCTTCATCGTCACATTGTCGCCCGGCATCACCATCTCGGTCCCGTCCGGCAGTTCGATCGTCCCGGTCACGTCCGTCGTCCGGAAAAAGAACTGCGGCCGGTAGTTCGAGAAAAACGGCGTGTGCCGCCCGCCTTCCTCCTTGGTCAAAACATAGGTCTCGGCATTGAACCGCGTATGCGGCGTGATCGACCCGGGCTTGCACAACACCTGCCCGCGCTCGACATCGTCCCGCTTCACGCCCCGCAGCAGCACCCCGACATTGTCCCCGGGCTCGCCCCGATCCAACAGCTTGCGGAACATCTCGACGCCCGTGCACACCGTCTTCTGGGTGTCCTTGATGCCGACGATCTCGACCTCCTCGCCGACGTTGATGATCCCGCGCTCGACCCGCCCGGTCACCACCGTGCCCCGCCCCGAGATCGAAAACACGTCCTCGATCGGCATCAAAAACGGCCGGTCCATCGCCCGCACCGGCTGCGGAATGTAGCCGTCGACCGCCTTCATCAGCTCCAGAACCGACCCCTTGCCCAGCGCCGGATCGCCCCGGCCCTCGAGCGCATACAAGCGCCGAGCCCTTGACGATCGGAATGTCGTCGCCCGGAAACTCGTAGGTCGACAACAGCTCCCGCACCTCGAGCTCGACCAGCTCCAACAGCTCCGGGTCGTCCACCTGGTCGACCTTGTTCAGATAGACCACGATCGCCGGCACCCCCACCTGGCGCGCCAGCAGGATGTGCTCCCGGGTCTGCGGCATCGGCCCGTCGGCCGCGCTCACCACTAAGATCGCGCCATCCATCTGGGCGGCCCCGGTGATCATGTTCTTGACGTAGTCCGCGTGCCCCGGGCAGTCGACGTGGGCATAGTGCCGGTTCTCGGTCTGATACTCGACGTGCGCCGTGTTGATCGTGATCCCGCGCGCCTTCTCCTCGGGTGCTTTGTCGATCTGGTCGTAGCTCGTGAAGGTCGCCCCTCCGGTCTCCGCCAGAATCTTCGTGATCGCCGCCGTCAGCGTCGTCTTGCCGTGGTCCACGTGGCCGATCGTGCCCACATTCGCATGCGGCTTCGTCCGCTGAAACTTCGCCTTCGACATCGCTCTTCGGTCTCCGTCTCGTGCTACCGGCCGGGCGGGCTCAGGCGTATTTCGCCTGGATCTCGTGGGCCACGACCTGTGGCACCGGCTCGTAGTGGTCGAACGTCATGGTGAACTGCGCCCGGCCTTGGGAGAGCGAGCGCAGGGTGTTGACATAGCCGAACATGGTCGCGAGCGGCACCATGGCGGTGATCACCTGGGCATTGGCGCGCGGCTGCATGCCGGTGATGTGGCCGCGCCGGCTGTTCAGATCGCCGATGATGTCGCCCATGTACTCCTCGGGCGTCACCGCCTCGACCGACATGACCGGCTCGAGCAGGACCGGAGCGGCCTTGGCGATCCCCTCGCGAAAGGCGGCGCGGGCCGCGATCTCGAACGCCATGACCGAGCTGTCGACCTCGTGATAGGCGCCATCGAGCAGGGTGGCCGCCAGATCGACCATCGGGAAGCCGGCCAGCACGCCGCTCTCCATCGCCGAGGCGAGGCCCTTTTGGACCCCCGGCACGTACTCGCGCGGGACCGCGCCGCCGACCACCTTGTTGGTGAACACGAAGCCCGAGCCGCGCTCGCCCGGCTCGAACCGCAGCTTGATCCGGGCGAACTGACCGGCGCCGCCGGTCTGCTTGCGATGGGTATAGTCGACGTCGCTCGCGCGGGTGATGGTCTCCCGATAGGCGACCTGAGGCGCGCCGACGTTGGCGTCGACCTTGAACTCGCGCTTCAGCCGGTCGACGATGATCTCGAGATGGAGTTCGCCCATGCCCTTGATCACGGTCTGCGCCGACTCGGCGTCGACCCCGACCCGGAACGACGGGTCCTCGGCCGCGAGCTTGGCCAGCGCGGAGGACAACTTCTCCTGATCGGCCTTGGTCCTCGGCTCGACCGCGACCTCGATCACCGGCTCGGGAAACTCCATCCGCTCGAGGATCACCTGGCGATTGATGTCCGAGAGGGTATCGCCGGTCGTCGTGTTCTTGAGCCCGACCAGCGCCACGATGTCGCCGGCGCGCGCGTCCTTGACCTCCTCGCGGGTGTTGGCGTGCATCTGCAGGATGCGGCCGATGCGCTCGCGCTGGTCCTTGACGGTGTTCATCATGTAGGAGCCGCTCTCGACCACGCCCGAGTACACCCGGATGAACGTCAGCGTGCCGACGAACGGGTCGGACATGATCTTGAAGGCGAGCGCCGCGAACGGCTCGTCGTCGGCGGACCGGCGATCCACGACCTGGTCGGAGCCGGGCTTGATCCCCTGGATCGGCGGCACGTCGAGCGGCGAGGGCAGATAGTCGACGACCGCATCGAGCAGCGACTGCACGCCCTTGTTCTTGAACGCCGAGCCGCACAGCACCGGCACCAGCTTGTGGGCGAGCGCGCCCTTGCGGATGCAGCGCCGGAGCGTCGCCGCATCCGGCTCTTCGCCGCCGAGGTAGCGCTCGAGCGCCTCGTCGTCGAGCTCGACCGCAGTCTCGATCAGGGCATGGCGGTATTTGGCCGCCAACGCCTCGAGCGCCGCGGGGATCGGCACGTATTCGAACTCGGCGCCGAGCGTGTCGTCCTTCCAGATCACCGCCTGCTGGCGGATCAGATCGACGTTGCCGATGTAGTCGGACTCGACCCCGACCGGCAGAGTCAGGACCACGGGCACGGCGCCCAGCCGGCTGCGGATCATGTCGATGCAGCGGAAGAAGTCGGCCCCGATCCGGTCCATCTTGTTGATGAAGCAGATCCGCGGCACCCGGTACTTGTCCGCCTGGCGCCAGACGGTCTCCGACTGGGGCTCGACGCCGGCGACCGAATCGAACACCGCGACCGCGCCGTCCAGCACCCGCAGCGAGCGCTCGACCTCGATCGTGAAATCGACGTGGCCCGGCGTGTCGATGATGTTGATCCGGTGGTCGTTCCAGGCGCAGGTGGTGGCGGCCGAGGTGATCGTGATGCCGCGCTCCTGCTCCTGCTCCATCCAGTCCATGGTGGCGGTGCCTTCGTGCACCTCGCCGATCTTGTACGACTTCCCTGTGTAGTAGAGCACGCGCTCCGTCGTCGTGGTCTTACCGGCATCGATGTGCGCCATGATGCCGATGTTGCGGTAGCGCTCCAGGGGTGTCGTGCGGGTCATGGCCGGGTCCCGGTCGCTCACCAGCGATAGTGCGAGAAGGCGCGGTTGGCCTCGGCCATGCGCAGCGTGTCCTCGCGCTTCTTGAAGGCGGCCCCGCGGCTGTTGGCGGCGTCCAGGAGCTCGTTCGCCAGCCGGTCGACCATGGTCTTTTCCGAGCGCTTGCGCGCGATGTCGATGATCCAGCGGATCGCCAGCGCCTGGCGGCGCGACGGCCGGACCTCGACCGGCACCTGATAGGTGGCGCCGCCGACCCGGCGCGAGCGCACCTCGAGGGTCGGCTTGACGTTCTCGAGCGCGTTGTGGAACGTCTCCAGCGGGATCGCGCCCGCCCCGGCTCTGCATCTTGTCCATGGCGCCGTACATGATCCGCTCGGCGACCGACTTCTTGCCGGCGAGCATGATCGCGTTCATGAACTTGGACAGCACCGGATCGCCGTATTTGGGATCCGGCAGCACGTCCCGTTTGTCGGCGGCGCGTCGACGAGCCATGGCGATCTGTCCTACTTCGGCCGCTTGGCGCCGTATTTCGAGCGGCGCTGACGGCGACCGGACACGCCCTGGGTGTCGAGCGTGCCCCGGATGATGTGATAGCGGACGCCGGGCAGGTCCTTGACCCGCCCGCCGCGGATCAGGACCACCGAGTGCTCCTGCAGGTTGTGGCCTTCGCCGGGGATGTAGCTGGTGACTTCGAAGCCGTTGGTCAAGCGCACACGCGCGACCTTGCGCAACGCCGAGTTGGGTTTCTTCGGCGTGGTCGTGTAGACCCGGGTGCAGACGCCGCGCCGCTGCGGACAGGCTTCGAGGGCCGGCACCTTGTTGCGGGCCGGCTCCGCCTGCCGCGGCTTGCGGACGAGCTGATTGATGGTCGGCAAGGCTCCGTGCTCCACTGTCACCACGACAACGTCACGCGACCCACCGTCCCGGATCGCCGGTACCGGAGGGCCTGCAGGTGGGGTCGCGCTGGTTGTCGACTTAAACGTGGATGCTGCGTCTGAACGGTCGGTTCACCACCAGCAACCCAGCTGAACAGTGCCGCTGCTTGTAGAGACCCGCCCGGCGAGCGTCAAGCCCCGAATCCGGAGCGCTCGGGCGCCTCGGGTCGAGGCCCGCGGGGCTCCCGCCGGACCGGCGGGAGCCCCGCGGCGGACCTACTCGGCCGGCGGCAGCTCGCTCATCTCCGGCAGGGTCATCACCGTCTCCTCGGGCGGCAGCTCCTCGGGCGGCGCGAACCGGTCGCTGCTGACCGCGAGGCGCTTCAGCCGGTTCATCACGCCGCCGCTGCCGGCCGGGATCAGGCGGCCGACGATCACGTTCTCCTTGAGCCCGGCGAGGTGGTCGACCTTGCCGGCGAAGGCGGCGTCGGTCAGCACCCGGGTGGTCTCCTGGAACGAGGCCGCCGAGATGAACGACTGGGTCTGCAGCGACGCCTTGGTGATCCCCTGCAGCACCGCGATCGCACTCGCCGGTCTGCGATTGTCCTCGAGCGCGCGCTGGTTGGCGGCATCGAACTCGAGCCGGTCGACCTGCTCGCCGGCCAGGAACGTGGTCTCGCCGGCTTCGGCGATCTCGACCTTCTGCAGCATCTGGCGCACGATCACCTCGACGTGCTTGTCGTTGATCTTGACGCCCTGCAGGCGGTAGACCTCCTGGATCTCGTTGACCAGGAAGCTGGCCAGCGCCTCGACGCCCTTGACCCTCAGGATGTCGTGCGGCACCGGGTTGCCGTCGACCAGAAGATCGCCTTCGCGCACCATGTCGCCCTCCTGGACGACCACGTGGCGGCCCTTGGGGATCAGATACTCGATCGGCTCGCCGTTGTCCTCGAGCGGCACGATCCGCAGCCGGCGCTTGGTCTTGTAGTCCTTGCCGTATTCGACCCGGCCGGCGCATTCGGCGATGATCGCCGGATCCTTGGGCCGCCTGGCCTCGAACAGCTCGGCGACCCGCGGCAGACCGCCGGTGATGTCGCGGGTCTTGCTCGCCTCCTTGGGCAGGCGCGCGATCACGTCGCCGCCGTGGACCTCGACCCCGCTCTCGATGTTGAGGATCGCGCTGACCGGCAGGTAGTAGCGGGCCTCGGCGCCGCTCGGCAGCTTGACCGGCTGCGCCTCGCCGTCCTGGATCAGGACCGACGGCCGCAGGCTCGTGCCCCGGGTCTGCTGGCGCCAGTCGATCAGCTCCTTGGACGCCCGGCCGGTCGCCTCGTCGACCACCTCGCGGAAGGTCACGCCCTCGACCATGTCCATGAACACCGCCCGACCGGACGCCTCGGTGATGATCGGCAGCGTGTGCGGGTCCCATTCGACCAGCCGCTGGCCCTTCTCGATCCGGCCTTCGGGCGCGACCAGCAGGCGGGCGCCGTAGGGCAGCCGATGGCGCGCCTTCTCGCGCCCGGTCTCGTCGTGCAGCACGAGCTCCGTGGTCCGGCCCAGGACCACCGGGCGCCGCTTGCTGTCGACCACCAGGTTGGTGTTGATCAGCTGCATGGTGCCGCTGACCGTCGCCTCGATGCTCGAGCGCTCGGCCTGGGACTGCGCCGCGCCGCCGATATGGAAGGTGCGCATGGTCAGCTGGGTCCCGGGCTCGCCGATGCTCTGGGCGGCGATCACGCCGACCGCCTCGCCGGAGTTGACCGGCGTGCCGCGCGCGAGATCGCGGCCGTAGCAGAGGCTGCAGACCCCGCCCAGGCTCTCGCAGGTCAGGACCGAGCGCACCTGGACGCTCTCGACCACGGCCTCGTCGAGGATCCGCACCTTCTCCTCGTCGAGCAGCTCGTTGCGCTCGGCCAGGACCTCGCCGGTCAGCGGATGCTTGATGTCCTCGGCGACGGTCCGGCCGAGGATGCGCTCGGCCAGCTCCTCGATCACCTCACCGCCCTGGATGACCGGGGCCAGCGTGATCGAGTTGACCGTGCCGCAGTCGTCCTCGACGATGATGCAGTCCTGGGCGACGTCGACCAGCCGGCGGGTCAGATAGCCGGAGTTGGCGGTCTTGAGCGCCGTGTCGGCGAGGCCCTTGCGGGCGCCGTGGGTCGAGTTGAAGTACTCGAGCACCGAGAGCCCCTCCTTGAAGTTGGAGATGATCGGGGTCTCGATGATCTCGCCCGAGGGCTTGGCCATCAGGCCGCGCATGCCGGCCAGCTGCTTGATCTGGGCGGCCGAGCCGCGGGCGCCGGAATCCGCCATCATGAAGATCGAGTTCGGCTGGTTGAACCGGCCGGTCTCGGGATTGCGGACGCGGGCGGTGGCCCGGATCTCGGCTCATCATCTCGTCGGCCACCCGGTCGGTGCACTGCGCCCAGGCGTCGACCACCTTGTTGTACTTCTCGCCCTTGGTGATCAGGCCGTCGGAGTACTGCTGCTCGTACTGCTTGACCAGCTCGCGGGTCTCGCCGACGAACTTCGCCTTGGTCGCCGGCACCACCATGTCGTCCTTGCCGAACGAGATGCCGGCGCGGGCGGCGTAGGAGAAGCCGAGGTTCATCAGGCGGTCGGCGAACACCACGGTCTCCTTCTGGCCGCAGTGCCGGTAGACCTCGTCGACCACCTGGGTGATCTCGCGCTTGGTCAGCAGCTGGTTGAGCAGGCGATCGAAGCTGATCGCCGGGTTCCTGGGCAGGATTTCGTACAGCAGCATCCGCCCGGGCGTGGTCTCGACCCGGCCCTGCGCGCCGTTGGCGGCCAGCGCGCCGTCGCCGTCGACGCCGCCCGGCAGGCGGCACCAGATCTTGCTGTGCAGGGACACGACGCCCGCCTCGAACGCCTGCTGGACCTCGTCGAGGTCGGCGAACACCATGCCCTCGCCGGGCTCGCCGTCGAGCTGCAGCGACAGGTAGTAGAGGCCGAGCACGATGTCCTGGGTCGGCACGATGATCGGCTTGCCGTTGGCCGGGCTCAGGATGTTGTTGGTCGACATCATCAGCACCCGGGCCTCGAGCTGGGCCTCGAGCGACAGCGGCACGTGCACCGCCATCTGGTCGCCGTCGAAGTCGGCGTTGAACGCCGTGCACACCAGGGGTGCAGCTGGATCGCCTTGCCCTCGATCAGGATCGGCTCGAACGCCTGGATGCCGAGCCGGTGCAGGGTCGGCGCCCGGTTGAGCAGGACCGGGTGCTCGCGGATCACCTGCTCGAGGATGTCCCAGACCTCGGGCCGCTCCTTCTCGACCATGCGCTTGGCGGCCTTGATGGTCTGCGCCATGCCGTACAGCTCGAGCTTGGAGTAGACGAACGGCTTGAACAGCTCGAGCGCCATCTTCTTGGGCAGGCCGCACTGGTGCAGCTTGAGCTCGGGGCCGACCACGATCACCGAGCGGCCCGAGTAGTCGACCCGCTTGCCGAGCAGGTTCTGGCGGAACCGGCCCTGCTTGCCCTTGAGCATGTCGGACAGCGACTTCAGCGGCCGCTTGTTGGCGCCGGTGATCACCCGGCCGCGGCGGCCGTTGTCGAACAGGGCGTCGACCGACTCCTGGAGCATGCGCTTCTCGTTGCGCACGATGATGTCGGGCGCGCGCAGCTCGATCAGACGCTTGAGCCGGTTGTTGCGGTTGATCACCCGCCGGTAGAGATCGTTGAGGTCCGAGGTCGCGAACCGGCCGCCGTCGAGCGGCACCAGCGGCCGCAGCTCGGGCGGGATCACCGGGATGATCGTCATGATCATCCACTCGGGCCGGTTGCTGGACTCGATGAAGGTCTCGATCAGCTTCAGGCGCTTGACGATCTTCTTGCGCTTGGCCTCGGAGTTGGTCTCCACCAGCTCCACGCGCAGCGTGTCGCGCTCCTCCGCGAGTTCGAGCGCCGCCAGCATCTCGCGCACCGCCTCGGCGCCGATGCCGACCGTGAAGCTGTCCTCGCCATACTCCTCGCGGTAGCGCTGCACCTGCTCGTCGGTCAGCAGCTCATGGCGCTTGAGCGGGGTCAGCCCGGGCTCGACCACCACGAAGTTCTCGAAGTAGAGGATGCGCTCGAGGTCGCGCAGCGTCATGTCCAGGATGATGCCGATCCGGCTCGGCACCGACTTCAGGAACCAGATGTGCGCGACCGGCGCCGCCAGATCGATGTGGCCGATGCGCTCGCGGCGGACCTTGCTCTGGATGACCTCGACGCCGCACTTCTCGCAGACGATGCCGCGGTACTTCATCCGCTTGTACTTGCCGCACAGGCACTCGTAGTCCTTGATCGGCCCGAAGATCCGCGCGCAGAACAGACCGTCCCGCTCCGGCTTGAACGTCCGGTAGTTGATCGTCTCGGGCTTCTTGACCTCGCCGTAGGACCAGGCGCGGATCTGCTCCGGGCTGGCGATCGAGATCTGGATCTGGTCGAACTTGAGCGTGCCGCTCGGCTGCCCGAAGAAGTACATCAGCTCGTTCATATCTCGCTCCTCTCGACCGACCGAAGGGTTCCCCGGCCATGGGGCCGGGCCCATCGATCGGTCAGTCGTCGGCCGCTGCTTCCTGCTGCAGCTCGACGTTCAGGCCGAGCGCCTGCAGCTCCTTGACCAGAACGTTGAAGGACTCGGGGATACCGGCCTCGAAGGTATCCTCGCCGCGCACGATCGCCTCGTAGATCTTGGTGCGCCCGGAGACGTCGTCCGACTTCACGGTCAGCATCTCCTGGAGCGTGTAGGCGGCGCCATAGGCCTGCAGCGCCCAGCACTCCATCTCGCCGAACCGCTGGCCGCCGAACTGCGCCTTGCCGCCCAGCGGCTGCTGGGTGACCAGGCTGTAGGGGCCGACCGAGCGGGCATGGATCTTGTCGTCGACCAGGTGGCCGAGCTTGAGCATGTAGATGTAGCCGACCGTCACCTTGCGATCGAAGGTGTCGCCGGTGCGGCCGTCGACCAGGGTCACCTGCCCGGAGACATCGCACCCGGCCTCGTCGAGCAGGCGCACGATGTCGCCCTCGTGGGCGCCATCGAACACCGGCGTCGCGACCGGAATGCCGGGCCGCAGGTTCTCGGCCAGCTCCAGCAGCTGATCGCGGTTGAACTCCTCCAGCCCGCCGTCCTCGCCATAGAGGTCGCTGAGCCGCGTGCGCAGCCCCTCGGGATCGCCGTTCTTGCCCAGCCGGTCGACCAGCTGCCCGATCTCGCGCCCGAGGTTGCTGCAGGCCCAGCCGAGGTGGGTCTCGAGGATCTGGCCGACGTTCATGCGCGAGGGCACGCCCAGGGGATTGAGCACGACGTCGACCTGGGTCCCGTCCTCCAGATGCGGCATGTCCTCGATCGGCGCGATCTTGGAGATCACGCCCTTGTTGCCGTGCCGGCCGGCCATCTTGTCGCCCGGCTGCAGCTTGCGCTTCACCGCGACGAACACCTTGACCATCTTGAGCACGCCGGGCGGCAACTCGTCCCCCCGCTGGAGCTTCTCGACCTTGTTGTCGAAGCGCTCCTGCAGGCGCTTCAGGCCGTCCTCGAGCTGGCGCTTGAGCTGCTCGATCTCGCCCATGCGCTGGGCGTCGTCGACCCCGATCTCCCACCACTGGCGCCGCGCGATCTCGCCGAGCGCAGCTGCGGTCAGCGGCTGCTCGCGGGCGAGCGTCTTCGGCCCGCTGGTCGCCTGCTGGCCCTCCAGCAGCTCGCGCAGGCGGCCGTAGACGTTGCGCTCGAGGATCGCGCGCTCGTCGTCCCGGTCCTTCGCCAGGCGCTCGATCTCGGCGCGCTCGATCGCCATCGCGCGCTCGTCCTTCTCGATGCCGCGGCGCGAGAACACCCGCACCTCGACCACCGTGCCGGTGACGCCCGGCGGCACTTTCAGCGAGGTGTCGCGGACATCGGCCGCCTTCTCGCCGAAGATCGCGCGCAGCAGCTTCTCTTCCGGGGTCATCGGGGTCTCGCCCTTGGGCGTGACCTTGCCGACCAGGATGTCGCCCGCCTGGACCTCGGCGCCGATGTAGACGATCCCGGCCTCGTCGAGGTTGCGCAAGCTCTCCTCGCCGACGTTCGGGATGTCGCGGGTGATCGATTCCGGCCCGAGCTTGGTGTCGCGCGCCATGACCTCGAACTCCTCGATGTGGATCGAGGTGAACACGTCGTCGCGCACGATCCGCTCCGAGATCAGGATCGAGTCCTCGAAGTTGTAGCCGTTCCAGGGCATGAACGCGACCAGCACGTTGCGGCCGAGCGCCAGCTCGCCGAGGTTGGTCGAGGGCCCGTCGGCGACGATGTCGCCGGCGACCACCCGGTCGCCGACCTTCACCACCGGCCGCTGGTTGATGCAGGTGTTCTGGTTGGAGCGCTGGAACTTGCGCAGGTTATAGATGTCGACCACCGAATCGGCGCGCTCGGTCTGGTCGGTGACCCGGATCACGATCCGGGACGCGTCGACCTGATCGACCACGCCGCCGCGCCGCGCCACCACCGCCGCGCCGGAATCGCGCGCCACCACCGCCTCCATGCCGGTGCCGACCAGGGGCGCCTCGCTCTGGATCAGCGGCACCGCCTGGCGCTGCATGTTGGAGCCCATCAGCGCCCGGTTGGCGTCGTCATTCTCGAGGAACGGGATCAACGCGGCCGCGACCGAGACCAGCTGCTTGGGCGAGACGTCGATGAACTCGATCGTCTCCGGGCGCGCCAGCACGAAGTCGCCGTTCTGGCGGCAGCTGACCAGATCCAGAACGAAGCGCCGGTCCTCCGACAGCTCGGCGTTGGCCTGGGCGATCGTGTAGCGGCCCTCCTCCATTGCCGAGAGGTAGACCACCTCGTCGCTGACCTGGCCGTCGACGATCCGCCGGTACGGGCTCTCGATGAAGCCGTATTTGTTGATCCGGGCGTAGGTCGCAAGGCTGTTGATCAGGCCGATGTTCGGCCCTTCGGGGGTCTCGATCGGGCAGATCCGGCCGTAGTGGGTCGGGTGCACGTCGCGCACCTCGAAGCCCGCCCGCTCGCGGGTGAGGCCGCCCGGCCCCAGCGCCGAGAGGCGCCGCTTGTGGGTGATCTCCGAGAGCGGATTGGTCTGATCCATGAACTGCGAGAGCTGCGAGGAGCCGAAGAACTCGCGCACCGCCGCCGCCACCGGCTTGGCGTTGATCAGATCGTGCGGCATGGCGGCGTCGATCTCGACCGAGCTCATGCGCTCGCGCACCGCCCGCTCCATGCGCAAGAGGCCGACCCGGAACTGGTTCTCCATCAGCTCGCCGACCGAGCGCACCCGGCGATTGCCGAGGTGGTCGATGTCGTCGATCTCGCCGCGTCCGTCCTTGATCTCGATCAGATGCTTGATCACCGCGAGGATGTCCTCGCTGCGCAGCACCCGGACCGTGTCGTCGGTGTCGAGCTCCAGGCGCGCGTTCATCTTGACCCGGCCGACCGGCGACAGGTCGTAGCGCTCGGAGTCGAAGAACAGGCCGTGGAACAGGTTCTCGGCGGTATCGAGGTTGGGCGGCTCGCCCGGGCGCAGGACGCGGTAGATGTCGAGCAGCGCGTCCTCGCGGTTGTGGCAGCGCTCGGCCGCGAGCGTGTTGCGCATGTACGGGCCGATGGTGACGTGGTCGATGTCGAGCACCGGCAGATCCTGGACCTTGGCCTCGATCAGCCTGGCCAACAGCTCGGGCGTCAGCTCGGCGCCGGCCTCGGCGTAGACCAGGCCGGTCTGCTCGTCGATCAGGTCCTCCGCGACGTAGCGCCCGACCAGCTCCTCCGCCGAGACGTAGAGCTGCGCCAGCCCCTGCTCGCCCAGCCGCTTGATCAGTCGCGGCGTCAGCTTGGTGCCGGCCTCCGCCAGCACGTCGCCGGTCTCGGCGTTGATCAGGTCGGCGGTCAGCTTCTGGCCGCGCAGGCGCTCGGGGCGGAACGGCTGCTGCCAGCCCTGGCCGCAGCGCGTGAACAGCAGGGCATGGTAGAAGTAGCCGAGGATCTCCTCCTGGCTCAGCCCGAGCGCCAGCAAGAGCGTGGTCGCCGGCAGCTTTCGGCGCCGGTCGATCCGCACGTGGATCAGGTCCTTGGCGTCGAACTCGAAGTCCAGCCACGAGCCGCGATAGGGGATGATCCGCGCCGAGAACAGGAACTTGCCCGAGCTGTGGGTCTTGCCCTTGTCGTGGTCGTAGAACACGCCCGGCGAGCGGTGCATCTGCGAGACGATCACCCGCTCGGTGCCGTTGATCACGAAGGTGCCGTTGTCGGTCATCAGCGGCAGGTCGCCCATGTAGACGTCCTGCTCCTTGATGTCGCGGACGCTGCGCGAGCCGGTGTCGTCGTCGACGTCCCAGACGATCAAGCGCAAGGTGACCCGGAGCGGGGCGGCGAAGGTCATGCCGCGCTGATGGCACTCCTCGACGTCGTACTTTGGCTCCTCGAGCTCATACTGGACGAAGTCGAGCGCCGCCCGCTCGGCGAAGTCCCGGATCGGGAACACCGACTTGAAGACCTCCTGGAGCCCGACCAGGTCGCGCTGCGCCGGGCGCAGGTTCATCTGCAGGAAGTTCTCGTAGGACGTGCGCTGAACCTCGATCAGGTTCGGCATCATGGTGACCTCGGGGATATGCCCGAAGCTCTTGCGGATGCGCTTGCGGCCCGTGAACGAATGTGTCATGGCTGGTCGTCGTCCGACGCGATGGCGGCCACGGCGGTGGCCGCTGCGACGCGGGGTCGCGTGCGGCCAACGGCGGGCGCCTGGGCCAATGGGTTCATTCCGCCAGGAATCGATCCCGGCTCGCCGCGGGAATCGATCCCGCGTCCGGCCGGGGGCTCGAACAGTGCTCGCGGTCGGTCCCTCGTCCGCCGGCGCGCCGGTGCGCGCGCGCTGGTGCGGACGGGAGCCAGGCGGTCCGGATCAGCGTTACTTGACCTCCACGGTGGCGCCGGCTCCCTCGAGCTGAGCCTTGAGCTTGGCGGCCTCGTCCTTGCCGACGCCTTCCTTGACCGCCTTGGGAGCGCCCTCCACCAGATCCTTGGCCTCCTTGAGGCCGAGCCCGGTGATCGCGCGCACCTCCTTGATCACGTTGATCTTCTTGTCGCCGAACGCGGCCAGGATGACGTCGAACTCGGTCTGCTCCTCGACCTCTTCGACCGGCGCGGCGGCGCCCGCGGCGGCCGCCATCGCGACCGGCGCCGCAGCCGAGACGCCCCAGCGCTGCTCGAGCATCTTGGACAGTTCCGACGCCTCGAGGACGGTCAGCGCCGAAAGGTCCTCGACGATCTGTTGTAGATTCGCCATGGTGCGTTTCTCCTTGACTCCCGGTTGCGGCAGCTCGCGCCCGAGCCCCCTGCAGCGATCGCTCGATCAGGACTGGTCCGCGTGCGCCGCCAGCACCCGGGCCAACTGCGCCCCGGGCGCCTGCAGCAGGCTCAGCAGGCGTGCGGCCGGGCTGACCAGCAAGCCGACCAGCTTGGCGCGCAGCTCGTCGATCGAGGGCAGATCGGCGAGCGCGCGGACCTGTTCCGCGCTCAAGAGATTGGAGCCGAGCGCACCGCCGATGATCGCGAGCTTCTCGTTGCGCTTGGCGTAGCTGACCGCAGCCTTGGGCGCCGCGATCGGATCGCGCGAGAAGGCGATCGCGGTCGGCCCGGTGAACAGGTCGGCGAGCGATGAATAGGGCGTGTCGGCAAGCGCGATCTTGGCCAGCCGGTTCTTGGTCACCCGGAACCGCGCGCCGGCCGCGTGCATGCCGCGCCGGAGGTCGGTCACCTCGGCCACGCTCAAACCCTGGTAGTGGGTGACGACGATCACGCCAGCCTCGTTGAAGACGCCGCGCAAGCCGTCGACGATCTCGGTCTTCTTCGCTCTGAGCACCCTGAACTCCGCGCACGCTCGAGGCCGCAGCCCGCGCCTGGCTCGAGATTCGGTCAGACCACCAAGTTGGCCCCCTCGCTCACGAGGACGC